>NZ_OZ245846.1:3535000-4837500 GCF_965228935.1 Ulvibacterium sp.
TTGTTGAGTACTTCTTTCTGGATAACCCTCTTTATGGGTCTAGCCCCATATTGTGGGTCATATCCCTTTTGGGCCAGATAAGTAATGGCCTCGTCCGTGGCATCAATGGTGATATGCTGCTTGGCAATCATCTTCTTTAAATGGTCCAACTGAAGCCTTACGATTTCTACAATGTTTTCCATATTCAATGGAGTGAACATAATGATATCGTCTATACGGTTCAAAAATTCGGGACGGATGGTCTTACGCAACAGTCCAAGCACTTCTATGCGGGCCGCCTCCGTAGCACTATAGATGTCCGGATTGTCCTCAAATTTTTCCTGAATAATATGGCTTCCCATATTGCTGGTCATAATGATGATCGTATTCTTAAAATCGGCTACACGTCCTTTATTGTCCGTTAGCCTTCCTTCATCTAGAACCTGCAATAATATATTAAAGGTATCCGGATGTGCTTTTTCTATTTCATCCAACAATATTACAGAGTAGGGCCTACGTCTAACAGCCTCTGTTAACTGTCCCCCTTCATCATAGCCTATATATCCGGGAGGCGCCCCGACCAATCGACTTACCGAATGTCGTTCCTGATATTCGCTCATATCAATACGGGTCATGGCATTTTCGTCGTCAAATAAATATTCGGCCAAAGTTTTGGCCAACTCGGTTTTTCCCACTCCTGTCGTGCCCAAGAATAAGAACGATCCAATGGGCCTTTTGGCATCTTGCAATCCCGCCCTACTTCTACGGATGGCATCGGAAACCGCCTGTATGGCCTCTTCTTGTCCAACTACACGTTTATGTAGGACTTTCTCCAACTTCAACAATTTCTCCCGTTCGCTCTGTAGCATTTTGGTTACGGGAATTCCGGTCCACTTGGCCACGACCTCGGCAATATCCTCTTGGGTTACCTCCTCCTTGATCAAAGTGTCCGATTGCTGTTGCTCCTGAAGTTCGTTTTGCAATTTTTCCAATCTTTCTAGGGCCTCCTTTATTTTTCCATAACGTAGCTCGGCCACTTTACCATAGTCGCCATTACGCTCGGCACGTTCGGCCTCCAGTTTATAGTCCTCAATATCCTTTTTGGTCTTTTGGATATTGTCCACAACACTTTTTTCACTTTCCCACTGGGCAAAGATTTCATTGCGTTCCTCTTTCAGGTTGGCCAGGTCAATGTTCAATGATTTTAACTTGGCCTTGTCATTTTCCCGCTTAATGGCTTCGATTTCGATTTCCAGTTGCATTATTTTTCGATCCAACACATCCAATTCCTCAGGTTTGGAATTGATTTCCATCCGGAGTTTGGAGGCGGATTCGTCCATTAGGTCAATGGCCTTGTCCGGCAAAAATCGATTTGTAATATAGCGTTGCGAAAGTTCAACAGCGGCAATAACGGCTTCGTCCTTGATGCGTACCTTGTGGTGCGCTTCATACTTTTCTTTGATACCGCGAAGAATGGAAATGGCACTTTCCGTATCGGGTTCGTATACCATGACCTTTTGGAACCTTCGCTCCAAAGCTTTGTCCTTTTCAAAATATTTTTGATATTCATCTAGGGTGGTGGCTCCTATGGCCCGTAGTTCCCCTCTGGCCAAAGCTGGCTTTAGGATATTGGCGGCGTCCATGGCACCTTGTCCACCACCGGCACCGACGAGGGTATGGATTTCGTCAATAAAAAGTACGATATTCCCATCGGAGGAGGTCACTTCCTTAATAACGGATTTCAGCCGTTCCTCAAATTCGCCTTTATATTTGGCCCCGGCGATTAAAGCACCCATATCCAAGGAATAGATTACTTTGTCCTTTAGATTTTCGGGCACATCGCCCTGTATGATCCGGTGTGCAAGACCCTCCGCAATGGCGGTTTTGCCCGTACCGGGCTCGCCTACCAACATGGGATTGTTCTTTGTCCTTCGCGATAAGATCTGGAGGATACGCCGAATTTCCTCGTCCCGACCAATTACAGGATCTAGTTTTCCGTTGTCCGCCAATTGATTGAGATTCCGTGCGTATTTGTCCAGCGAGTTATAGGTGTCCTCCGCACTTTGTGAGGTGACCTTCCCGCCTTTCCGAAGTTCTTCAATGGCCGATTTCAAATCTTTTTCGGATACCCCTTGATCTTTTAGTATTTGTGAAATTTTACTTTTGGATTTAAAAATGGCCAATAGCATATGTTCCAAGGAGACGAATTCGTCCTCCATTTTTTGGGCAACAATACTGGCCTCGTTTATCGTTTTTCCAGCCTCACGGGAAAGCATAATGTCGCCTCCGGAAACCTTTGGAAAGCTCTCCAGTTCTTTTTCAAGAATTTGATTTAGCATAGAAACGTTAACGTTCAGCTTCTTGAGGATAAAGGGCAATACATTCTCTTCAACTTCTGAAATGGCCTTGAAAATATGCTCATTCTCTATCTGCTGATGGCCCATGGCCTGAGCCAATTGTTGGGCACGTTGCAGGGCTTCCTGAGATTTTATGGTGAAATTATTAAAGTTCATATATCGTAATATTTTTAGGGTTTATATGTATTTTTGAAAACCTTAGGTCAATAACCTTACCAATGGTCGCCGCCGGACAAAATGGCGGTAAACACCAGTAAATACAAGACATTTCGGCAGTTTCGTGTTTTACTGCCATAAACTAGTTTTTCAAAATAGAATAGCAAAATGGGATTTTTCAAGGACTTATTCGGAAGTGAACAAAAGGGGACAAATGGTGTAGAAAATTCAATTCGGTGGATTCCCCTTGTTTCTTTGGATCAATTGAACGAAATCGAGGAAAACTCGCATAGGCGATCTCAAGTGATTTTTAAGCACTCCACAACATGTGGCATCAGCCGAATGGTCTTGAATATGTTCGGGAGGAATTTGGATGCTTCAAAGTATCCTATGGATTTCTATTTTCTTGATTTACATGCGTATCGGCAAGTATCCGACGAAGTGGGCTATAGGTTTCAGGTAATGCACCAATCGCCCCAAATTTTGGTCATACGAAATGGAGTAACGGTTGCCCATGATTCCCACGGGGCCATCAACGAATTGGACTTGGAAAGATTTGTATAAAAAAGCCCGGCCATAATGCCGGGCTTTGTTGTTAATTGAAGCGTTGTTGTGTGAGTATGAATTTTAATCTCGATTTTAAATCCTCTCCGGCATCATACACCATTTGTTCATTGGTGGGAAAAGGTATGGCGGCCAGATCCAGTAATGCGACCAGATCATTTTCCAGGGCTCTCCGATCCCCATCGTAATTGGCATAGATATGCTCAAAGACAAATTCACTGGAGAGGGGATAGGAATTCACCTGCTGTTTGGTATGCAGATTCGTAAAGCTTACCATGCCCACAACCTGGGCGGTCTTGAACTGGGTAAATTGATAAAAATTACAACGTACAGTCCGGAATTTATCGATTTTGATCTTATTTCCCAGACTATCCTTTACCACATTCCCGTTTCGGTCCAGCAGAAACTCCTGGCCATCCTTGATCTGTTTTTCCTTGATAATCTGTTTTTCGCTTACCTGTTCCGGGGATATGTTGATTTCCCGCAAGGCCACATCCATTGTATAATCATACCGTATTTGAGGTAAATGATTGGTATGATATTCCGTCCACTGATTGTTAAGGCCATAGGTATTAAAGTTGAGCAATTCCTCTTCCAATTTGGCGGGAATTATCTGATCGGTATGGTTTACCATATCCACTTTTACATAATCCAGCCCTTTGGCATAGGCCTCTTCCATCTTCTCTTTATGATCCTTGTATCCGGGATTTATTTCGGATAGATAGCGAAAATCCTCATAGGCATTTCGAAAATCCTGTTTCTGGGTCGCGTTGGTTAAGAGCGTAGATGCATTATGGTACAAATAGTCCGATAATTTTTCCTTCGCCGCGATAATCTTATCATCATAGTTTTTAAAGGAAAATTGGGCCTGCCGGTTCTCTTCTTGGATAACCAAGGGCAATAAAGGTCTTATACGTTGTTGAATGTCCTTTAAGCTGTTGTATCCCTTATAAATGGACTCATAATTGGCCGGATTTCCCTCTTTCCTTAGAAAGTCGATATGGGCCAATTCGCGCTCCGTATTTTTTTGAAAGGCCTCCTCCAATAAAATGACAAAGGGTTGATGGCTCTTCTTGGTCTTGTTCTGTGATAAATTCTGGATGGCATTGTTTATGGCATTGTAGTAGTTGCCGGAATTGATAGCCTTTTGTGTCTTCTTAACCCCACTACAGGCTACGAATACGACTAAAATCGCAGAATATAGTATAGATTTTTTCATGGCTTTGTTTTTATCGTTTTCTGGTTAAATCCAACAGCCGTGCCAAAACGACTTTTAGTTCTAACGTAAAACGACGAACTATCGTATAGATTCGTTCAAAAGCCTAGCCGGAACTTTTATTTCCCTTTGTAATCCAAGGCAGGAAGTAAGCGGGTGGATACTTCCCCAAAACCGATCCGGATTCCTTCCTTTTGACAATAACCCCGTAACGTGACCGTGTCATTGTCCTCAATGAATCTTCTTTCGGAACCGTCCTTTAACTTAACCGGTTTGGTACCTTGCCAGGCCAATTCCAGTAAGGAACCGTAGGAATCCGGACTAGGCCCGGAAATTGTACCACTCCCCATCATATCGCCACTGTTTACCTTACAGCCGTTAACGGTATGGTGGGCCATCTGTTGTGCCATGGTCCAATACATATACTTAAAGTTGGATCGGGTAACCGTAGTTGGCGTACCCTTGTCCGGGGTAAGGTCCACCTCCAAGGTTATATCAAAACTGTGGTTGCCACGCTGTCTCAAATAAGGTAGAGGTTCGGGATCCTGTTCCGGACTTTGTAACCTAAAGGGTTCCAAGGCATCCAGGGTGACGATCCATGGCGATATGGAGGATACAAAATTCTTGGCCAGGAAAGGACCTAAAGGTACATACTCCCATTTTTGTATGTCCCTAGCACTCCAATCGTTGAAAAGGACCAGGCCAAAGATATAATCTTCCGCTTCCTCAATCGGAATGGGTTCTCCCAATACATTGGCATCCGTGGTTATAAAAGCCATTTCCAGTTCAAAATCCACTAGCTTCGAAGGTCCGAAAACGGGGGTGTCCGCTCCTTTGGGGTAGGTCTGTCCCAAGGGTCGCCGCACTGGTGTTCCACTGGGTACAATAGTAGAGCTTCTTCCATGGTAGGCCACAGGGAGGTGTAGCCAGTTGGGTAGAAGCGCATTTTCCGGATCACGGAACATACTTCCCACATTGGTAGCATGTTCCTTGCTGGAATAAAAGTCCGTATAATCGCCAATTTGAACCGGCAATTTCATTTCTACCTCTTCCATGGAAAAAAGGACTATTTTTTTATGGTCTTCATTATGTTGCAATGCTTGGTTGCCCACGTCAAAAATCTCACCGATTCGGTTGCGTACAGATCGCCAGGTTTTTTTTCCATCAGAGATGAAATCATTCAGGGTGTCCTGCAAAAAAATATCATCCGTCAATGGAATACCTTCAAAATACCCCAATTGGTGTAACGCACCAAGGTCAATGGCGTAATCCCCGATTCGCGTACCAATGGTAATGATATCGTCCCGGGTCAGAAAAACACCAAAGGGAATGTTCTGGATAGGAAAATCCGAGTTCCGGGGTACGGGCAACCACGTTTTTTTGTTCGGGTCATTGGTTTTAGTAGGCATAGTTCAATTGTTAATTTACGTTTAATAAATTCTCTATCAAATATATTATTTTATGCACTTGAACAAGGGGCAATTTGTATTTTTACGCCTCATTTAACAAACGATGTCATTATGCAACGAGACGACCAGGTTTTTAAGCTGATTCAGGCCGAACAGGAACGTCAGCTCAATGGAATTGAGCTGATCGCTTCGGAAAACTTTACCAGTCCACAGGTCATGGAGGCTGCTGGATCGGTGCTGACCAATAAGTACGCCGAAGGGTATCCTGGAAAACGCTATTACGGGGGTTGCGAAGTGGTGGATCAAATTGAACAATTGGCCATTGACAGGGCCAAGGAACTTTTTGGAGCTGTGTACGCCAATGTCCAACCGCATTCCGGGTCACAGGCCAACGCCTCGGTATATCATGCCTGTTTAAAACCAGGTGATACCATATTAGGCTTTGATCTCTCACATGGAGGACATCTTACCCATGGTTCTCCGGTAAATTTTTCAGGTCGTTTGTACAATCCTGTCTTTTATGGGGTTGATAAAGAGACCGGAAGATTGGATTATGATCAGATACAGGAAATAGCGAATCGCGAAAAACCCAAGATGATCATTGCCGGGGCGTCCGCATACTCCAGGGACATGGACTTTAAACGATTTAGGGAAATAGCGGATAGCGTAAATGCGCTTTTATTGGCGGATATTGCACATCCTGCGGGATTGATTGCCAAGGGTATTTTAAACGACCCCATTCCACATTGCCATATTGTTACTACTACTACCCATAAAACATTACGTGGCCCTCGGGGCGGGTTGATCCTTATGGGAAATGATTTTGAGAATCCCTTTGGGATCCGATTAAAAAATGGAAATCTTAGGAAAATGTCGGGCCTTCTGGATTTGGCGGTATTTCCTGGAAATCAAGGCGGCCCTTTGGAACATATCATTGCGGCCAAGGCTATTGCCTTTGGAGAGGCATTGTCCGATTCATTTTTGCATTATATGCTCCAAGTCAAGAAAAACGCGGCAGCCATGGCGGAAGCTTTTGTGGCCAGGGACTATCACATTATTTCAGGTGGAACGGACAACCATATGATGCTCATTGACTTACGGAACAAGAATATTACGGGCAAAGATGCAGAGAAGGCTTTGGTACAGGCAGACATCACCGCAAATAAAAACATGGTACCCTTTGATGATAAATCTCCGTTCGTGACCTCCGGAATACGATTTGGTACAGCTGCAATTACCACTAGAGGCCTAAAGGAAAATGATATGGCCACTATTGTAGATCTTATAGATGCGGTTATTTTGAACCCTGAAGACGGGAAAAAAATAGAGAAAGTAACGGAAAAAGTACACGCACTGATGCACGGAAGGTCATTGTTCAATGCCTCCTAAAACCCCTTTTTAGTGGTTGAGCATATATAGATCGCCCGAAATCAACGATAAACTATCCAGATCATAGATGGAAGGATCGTTCTGGGACAGGTAATAGACACCCCAATACCTAAAATAATCGTTCTTGGAGTTGTTTCCATGTGCCATATTCAGAAACGAGGTATTGGCTTCCAAATTGGTCTCCTCAAATACCGGAACAAATATTTCGTAAGGTACCTCGGATAGTCCCTTGGTAAAATGCACATAGTGATGTGCTATCTCGGTAAGGATATTTTCAAATTGCTGGGCTATGCTTTGGTTGTAAATCCTATTAATGACAATGGAAGTATCCTTGAGGTGAATGGAAAGTTCATCTACGTCCACTAATATGCCATTGATTTTGGCCAGATTCTTCAAATTCGCGGTAAGGAATCCGTCCTTTCCCCAATCCCCCCGGTTAAAATAAAACAACAGTTCTACCAAGGCCAGGTTGCAGTTCAATTCAATGGCCAACAGGGATTCGTTTTTATCGGAAGTGTAATTACAGACTCCTGCTTTTGAAAAAAAGTGCTTTTCCAAATCGTTTTGAAACGATTTCAGTCCCCGGATTTGAAAATGCTTGTTGAATTTAAAGTGGGGGTTATCCTTAAAATTATCCAGATATAACGACATATGCAATTGGAAAAAAGAAACTTACACTATCAAAGTTACTTTTTACCCATTGGTTATGACCACAAAAAAACCTTATAAAAAAAGAGGTTTTTGTTGGAAAACAGGGGCTTTGATTTAAAATACTGAAAACCAGTATTTTGCAAAAAAGAAGAATTTGATAAAACTATAGGATTATAGAAATCCTCTTTTTTTCGCTTCTTCTACCAGTGACAAATCGTTTCCATTTTCCACGCCGAATAGTGTCTTTAACTGCCGTTTTCTGGATTCCACGGTAGTATTGGCAGCAGAAATCAATTGGCCAATATCCTTGGTTCGGGTTCCAATGGAGAGATAGTAGAGTATTTTTTTATCCTGCTCGTCCAAAACAACATCATTGGCCATTTTTCTCCTAATTGCGGAGAGGGCACTGGCCGAATAATACGGTGGGTTTGTGATGACCGTTTGTACCATGGCAATCAAGGATTTTTCATCGATCTCCGATTTTACCATGTATCCATCCGGATTGACCGAGGCGAATATGCTGTTGATGCGATAATTGTCACTAAAGGAGGACATGAAAACAATTTTTGATTCGGGAACCAGTTCACGTGCCAGCATTCCCAGATCCTCACCACTCTTAGGCTCGTGGGATTCCGTGGGGAACAACCTAATGTCCAACAAAATGATGTCGTATTTAAGTCCCCTGGCGGAGGATCGAATACTTTCCTCTCCCATCTCATAGTTGGAAGCCACATCCATTTTCACCTGAAAACCACCCAAGTCCTTGTCTTCCAAGACATACTTATACCCCAAAGGGGTCATCTCGTGATCGTCTATTGCCAAAATACGAACGTACTTCATGATACTTAAGCTGTTTTTACCTCTTCCAGTTCCTGTTGCCCTTCATTCGTTTCAAACGTAGTGGGCCTTTTTATTGGAATTCTGAACGATACCGTAGTACCTTCTCCTTTGGCACTTGTAATATCCCAGAATCCGCCCAATTTTTCTATACGGGACGCTATATTGCGCATCCCGATGCCTTTTTTACCCCTTTTGATGCTAAAACCTTGGCCATCATCGGCAATGGTAATCAAAAGGTCGTTTTCCTCTTTTGCAAAATCCACGGACACATTTTTACACTGGGCATGCTTTACACTATTCTGGAGGGTTTCTTGGACCATACGGTACAGATTGATTTTAATATCTCCCGTAAGCCCGTCCCAATCCACTGTATCATCATAGTCAAAACTGTGCGCTATACTTGTGTTTTCCTGTAACGATTTTAGCAAATCCTCTATTGAGTGTATAAAGTTATGGATTTTTTGATAAGCGGCGTGGCTTAATTCATGCGAAATCGATCGTACTTCGCCCTCTACTTCCTGTAAGGCCGAAATAGCCCTTGCCCGTTGTGCTATAGCCTCATCGTCTGCCTTTTTGTTCAATCCGGTGAGCAACATCCGGGCACCGAGCATTTTACCCAGGACACCATCGTGCAATTCCTCGGAGATACGTTTCTGTTCCATTTTTTTACCTTCCTCCACTTTCTGCTTCTGTGAAAGCATCAAATTGAATATTTCCTGGTTACTGGCCTGCTGTTGCTGCTGAAAGCGTAGCTTTTGGTTCTTGGCACGCTGATCCACTATAATATAAATGGCCAATCCCAAAAGGAGAAGCCCAACGGCTATCCCGGCCCACAACTGTTTTTCCCGGGTCAAAATTTCGTTTTCCGCGATAAACTCGTCGGTTTCAAAACGGATGCGCGCAAATTTGTTACGCGCCTTGCGTTCCTCTTGGATAAGGCTATCGTTCAAGGTCATATAGCGCTGGGTATACGCCAATGCGTTTTGGGGCTCCAAACGGGCCATCAACTGAAGGGTTTGTAATAGGCGTTTATTGTTACTACTCTGTTCCGAATAGCTTTTTGCCTTTTGAGCCTGGGCCATGGCTTGGACAGTATCGCCTTGTGCCAACTGGAATTCAGCTAAGCAAAAGTAGCTTCTAGAAATACCAGTATAGTCTTTTATACTGTCCTGTATTCCAATGGCTTTAGTGAACAATCCCGGTAAACTTGTGTAATCTTCAGCCTTAAATTTGCTGTAGGCGATATTATTCATGGCCTTTGCAAAAAGCGGAGGGTCTTTTGTATGAAGGTTGTCAGCATCTAGGACCTGTTGGAAATAAGGAATGGCCTTTTTATGAAATCTCTGTTCTTGATATACAGCCCCAATGTTGTTTAGTATTTCATAATTCAAGGTGTTTTCCTCATCGAGCTTTGACAGGTATTCCAAGGCCATATCAAAATATTGAATTGCTCTATCATGCTCTTTTAATTCATTTGTGATCACTCCTAAGTTGTTATAGCAATTGTACAACTGTTGGTATTTATCCAAAGGCTTTAGCAGTTCTATGGCCCGTATCGTTGTAATTTCACTACCCGTA
Organism: Ulvibacterium sp.; assembly: GCF_965228935.1. GTDB lineage: Bacteria > Bacteroidota > Bacteroidia > Flavobacteriales > Flavobacteriaceae > Ulvibacterium. The sequence continues at coordinate 3,545,140 of NZ_OZ245846.1, forward strand.
TAGTCCTTTACATCGGCTTGTACCACGGCCATATTATACAACATCCGGGCGGTATTAAAATCATTTTTAAGTGCACTATATAATTTAAGAGCCTCCCCATAATGATAATAAGCGCTATCTGGAATGGCAACACCTCTATAAAATATGGCCAGATCCCAGTGGGCCTCGGCGTGGACCACAGAATCCTTCATTTTTTTCGCCAATCCAATAGTCTTTCTATTGGTTTCCCGGAATAAGAGGGAATCCGGTAATTGTAGATAGGCCAAGGAAAGTCGTGAAAAGTATTTGGTTTTTAGGGAATCTGGGGTATCGGCTTCAGTAACGATATGGGCCCTTCTAAGGAAGGCTGCCCTTTTTTCTAAAGAATACGTGGAGTTTCGTCCTTCCTCTATCCAGGTAAGGACACTATCCTGCGTTGATGGAACTGCCGGATTTTTCTCAGGAACTGCATCCCGTGGATTGATTAAGGAAATAAAGAAAACCGAACCCAATATTAAAACATACTTGCACATCATAATTAGGTGGCACTTGAACCTGCTCTATACAAGGTAAAAAAAAAGCCCCAAATGTTTCCATTTGAGGCGCGAATTCTTATAAATACAACAATTTAATTCCGTGGATCACTTTTTGTACTACTTCCATCAGTTGCATCTTCTTCTAAAGTCTCGTATAATGCCTGTGTCTCTTCCATCGCATTATCATTTTCACAGGAAACCATTCCCATTCCCATTAGCGCAATCGCTAAAATACTTGCTGCCTTTTTCATCTTCTAAATTTTAAATGGTTATAAATAATTATTATGTTGCTAAACTAATAAAGCGGGTAGGCAAGAGGCTGGTGAAATGTTAAATGCTAGTAAACGACAGGGTTTTGCGAGTATTTAACCTAAATCTGCGAGGATTTTTTCAATTTAGGGCCGAAATGGTGTTTTTTGAAAGTAGCTTTTTTAGGCCGTCAATGTTCCGTTTATAGGACTTGGAAAAGGGGAGTTGCTGCTGTCCGGATCGCAGGGCGCAAATAGACTTACCATAATTGATCCGTGAAATGTATTTGGTGTTTACGATATAACTTTGATGGATCCGAACAAAATTTCGGGGCAATTGGTTTTCAAAGGTTTTTAGGGTCTTAAAGGCACTGGTAACTGAACCATCCTTCATAATGAACTCCGTGGCGTTGTTATCCGCCTGGAGGTATAGGATGTCGTCCGTATTCAAATAGTGGAAATCGGAATAGGATTTTAGGCAAATAGTCTGCGGCTCGGCTTCTTTTGGCATCCGTTTTTTTAGCCGGAGCAGCGATTTGCGGATGTCAAACTCGTTATAGGGGAGAAGCCAATAATCAAAAAAACTGTTCTTTATGGCCTCATAGGCATAATCCTTGGTTTTCGCTATTCCGATAAGAACGGGAATCTGGTCTACATATTGATGGAGTTCCATGGCCATTCTAAAGAAAGACCGTGCCTTTTCATTTAGGTTGATGAACACCACATCCGGAGAAAACTTTAGGATGGCATTCAACCCCTCATCATCATTTTTGGCCATAGCGGTACAGCTAAAATCACCGTACTCGTCCAAATAATGCTGTAACTGCAAATTGGAAGTCGCATCAGAGTCTATTATGGCATAGGTATACTCCACGGGCCAAGATAATTTATTGCAAATTAGTGATACTTGCCCATAATCGATGGTAGAAAAACCTTATAAAAAATGAGGTTTTCGTATATAATTCACTGAAAATGAGTTTTTTGAAAGAAAAGACTTTCAACTGCCGGAGAGCCCCTACAATTTAATCGTGGGTTACACTTTCATAGGCACCGATATCTGGATCAACAGTGCGATCTACCCCCCTAAGGTCAAACGGAACGGTGAGCGCGGCTTCAAGATCGGCATTGTCCTTGGCGGCGGACAATTCCCCAATGCTGAAATCATGGTTGCCGGGATTTGCAAAATCCGCATCCAGGTTTAGAAGTATCTGGTCATAGTTGTTCGTGTTTTCAAAATCGTATAATGGATTTTGGGAAAACTGTCCGTTATCATCCTTGAATTTTACCAAACAATTTGAAAAGGAATACTGGAATTCGTTGGCACCATTGCTGCTTAAGGAAAGTTCCAGGGCCGTATTACCATCAACAATGCAGTTTACGAACGAAGCCGTGCTGAGATCCGCCGATAGTACTTGCGAAAAATTATCGATTCGCAGGGCGGTTCCTTCCCTAAATCCCTTGGTCCAATAATTGGCAATGGTAGTATGGACAAAAGTGTAACGGCCTCCAAGATTGCAGTACAGAGAGGTGTTTCCGGCATTGCCCAGAACCGTGTTTTCCGAGTTAATGGAGGCACTTCTGGCCCAAAGGTTGATATTGGAGCTATTGTGTACCTGGGAGTTGTTCAGGGTAAGGGTAGGGGATTGCAGTATTCCGTCGCCTTCCACCAGTAGACCTACGGTTGCGTTCTTGATGGTCAAATGATCCATAGTGTTGTTTACGCTTCCGGGACTTAGCCAAACAGTTCCCCATTGTCCCGGAGTATCCGAAAATTCGGGCTCCAACCGGTCTCCTTCAAAGATGACTTCATTTTCCAATAAAACGGGATCCGTGCTTAAGGAACCGTTTACTTGGATAGAGGCACCATCGGACACAAAAACTCCTGAATCCTTATGAAAATGGATGCGGGTACCCGCATCCATGATAAGTTGCTTATCCGAAGGTACTGCGGCATATCCATACACAACATAGGGCTTTTCCCTGGTGAAGTTGAGTTGATCGTCCGAAAGATAAAAACCTTCGACCTTGATCTCCCTTCCGTCACCGTCCAATCCTACTGTTATGGTTTCCGTGGTGCCATCGGTGGAGGTGCCGGGAAACAAAAAAATGGCGTCCTTTACCAAGGTGACCAGTTGCACTTCTTGCAAAAAGCTTTCTGAATCGAACAAAATGACGTCCGTATATAGGAAGGTGGTCTCATTGGTATCCGAAATATCAAACGTGGTCTCTACAAAGATGAAAAGACTGTCCCGCGCAAGTAGGGGAACATCCGTAAACTCCTTACCGGCCGTACCGTCCACATTTAAACGATAGCCACTTTGCTGCCCTTGGCCCAATCGGATCGAAGGTATCAGAACATCGTCCCTGGATAGGTTATATACCTTTAAGGAATAGGTGCTACTGCCAATATTTGAAAAAATGGTATCCAAAAAAACGGTGTCCCTGGAAAACTCAAGATTGCCCGCACTTGGACCATATTCAAAGTCCTTTCTACAGGAGGTCCAGAGAACGATGATAGAGAGCAACGTGATAACGTAAAAGTATGGGCGCATCCTTTGGTTTGTTTCCAATTTCTATACTTTCCGCTAGTCGACCGGAAAGGACAAATGAAAAAAATTCCTCTATTCGGAAAAAAGTCGAACGATGTCTTCAGATATCCGAATGGGTCTAAGCGTACTGCCATTTAACAAACACCATTCGGTACTTGAACGGAGCAAAAGCTGATTTGTTTTATCGTTGTACATTTCAACGACCCGTACCGAGGTAGCCCCCCTGCTTTGGTCAATGTAAGTTTGTATTCTAATGATATCGTTCAATTTTGCCGCATTTTTGTAGGCAATATTGTGATTCATGACCACCCAGACCACTTCCTTTTGAATTTCCGAAGTCGCCACCTTTTGCCAATGTTCCTTGGAAACATCCTGGATCCATTGTACAAAGCGTACGTTATTCACATGATTAAGGTCGTCCAGATCCTCCTGGGCCACCGTGATGGTCTTTTCGTAAGACCTCATTGTTTCTTTACAATTTGAACTTCAAAAAGCTTGTCCCAGTTCTTTCCGGTCACAAAAAAGGTATTTCTTTTGGGATGGTACGCCACACCATTGAGCACGTTCAACTTCTCATGTTGGGTAACCTTTTTCTTTAATCCCCCAAAATTTACCACGCCCTCAATGGCACCACTTTGGGCATCGATAATCATCATACTCTCCTTCTGATATACATTTGCGTAGATTTTGCCATCAACATACTCCAATTCGTTGGCCATGTTAAAGACGGATTTGTCGGTCACCGTTTCTATATTTCCGATTTCGGTAAGGGTTTCAGGGTCTAGAAACCAAATTTTTTCGGTTCCGTCGCTCTTGAATATTTTCTTGCCATCATTCGTAAGTCCCCAACCTTCCTTGCTTTTACCGTATTGGAAATTGTCCAGCTTTTTGAGGCTCTTCAAGTCATAAATAAAGCCTGTTCTGGCGCGCCACGTAAGTTGATAGATCTTTCCGTTCAAGATGGTAATACCTTCTCCAAAATAGGTATCGTCCAAATCTATCTGATGCAGGATTTCACCCGTTTTAAAATCTATCTTTCGTAGCCAGGATGTTCCCTTTTGACCCGTACTTTCATAAAGCGTATCGTTATGGAATTCCAAACCTTGCGTATACGCTTCGATGTCATGTGGATATTCATTTATGATTTTATAGGTATAGATTTCAGGAGCCTCGGAAGCCAGAACCCTTATCTTTTTTGTAATCTCTACGGAACTTTCGTCATAGTCCACATTGGCCTTTAATAACTTATTGCCTAGGGTAGGGATATCCAAGGTAATGGTATTGTTGGTCAGGGGCATTTCCTTGCCATCTATGGAGTAGGTAACCCGGTTTATTGTTTTTTCCTTTTTGTTCTTCAGGGCTATGGTAACGGTCTGGTTTTTTTGAAACTTGGATTTATTCCCCTCCAATTCAATGGCGAACAACGACGAAGGCTTGGTATTGCCGGTTCCGCAGGCCAAGAAAAGAAGGCAAAAACTGTTGATGGTCATAAACTTGAGAACATTCATTCCGTTGCGTTTTTTGTATTTTAGATGGGATGAAGGCGATTCCATGGAGACCGTATATTTTTTCATGTCCATTACACCCTTTCCTATCTTCGATTTATTTAGGCAAAAATAATAGCAAACCTAGAATACCGATTAATTTATAGCAATAATTTAAGAGTGTAAAACAATTGGCAAAGGTTTAAAAGGTTGTATATTTGCAGTTAGGCAAGTCCTACACGACCAGCTCCTGTAGAATCCCCCAGGGTGGGAACGCAGCAAGGGTATACGGTCGTAGCGGTGCGATGTAGGTAGCTTGCCTTTTTCTATGCGCTGATTTTTGGTAGCCGTTTATCCAGTAACTCTTCAAAATGGGTGTTTATTTGAGAAGTAGCCTTGAAAATGAGTGTCGGTTTCCCTATCCAATCCCCATATTTATTTGTTAATTTGCAACCGTTATGGATCAAAAAGTCGTCCTGATTACCGGAGGGTCTTCCGGCATTGGAAAGTCTATAGGGGCTTATCTGGCATCAAAAGGACTTAAGGTATACGGAACCTCAAGAAACGTAAAGAAGTATACGGATTTCAGCGCTTTTGATTTATTGGAGCTGGATGTCCGCGATCCGGAAAGCATTCAAAAAGCCCTTAAGACACTTATAGCAAAGGAGGGGCGTTTGGATGTTTTGGTGAACAATGCGGGAATAGGCATTACCGGTTCCGTGGAGGAAACCCCCCATGAGGAAATCTTAAAGGCCTTTGACACGAACTTTAATGGGCCCCTGCATATGGCCAAGGCCGTCCTGCCCCAAATGCGGAAACAAAAATCGGGTCTAATCCTAAACATTACCTCCATAGCGGGTTATATGGGATTGCCCTACAGAGGGGTTTATTCTGCGACCAAGGGGGCCTTGGAACTTGTAATGGAGGCCATGCGAATGGAGACCAAGGGTTTTGGTATCCGGATAGCCAATTTGGCCCCGGGGGATTATGCCACCAATATTGCCTCTGGCCGCTACCATGCGCCGGTATTGGAGAATTCCCCTTATAAGGAGGCCTATGGCCGTACATTGGCCCTTATGAACGAGGGTGTGGAACAAGGAGGCGACCCTGCGGAAGTTGCCCAAAAGGTATGGGAAATCATCAAAAAAGAGAACCCAAAAGTGCATTATCGCGTTGGTTCCTTTATGCAGAAATTTTCCTTGGTCCTTAAGAAATTATTACCGGATAAAGTATACGAGAAACTTCTACTTAATCATTATAAGTTGTAATTTTAGCGTTTTCGTAATCCCAAAATTTCAATAGGTATTTTATAACGACTAAACAAGGACACAAATGAAATTTTTTATAGACACGGCCAACTTGGATCAAATACGGGAAGCCCAAGAGTTAGGGGTTTTGGATGGTGTAACCACAAATCCGTCCCTTATGGCAAAGGAGGGTATAACCGGACGGAACAATATCCTGAAACACTATGTGGATATTTGTACCATTGTGGATGGTGATGTTTCCGCCGAGGTCATTTCCACGGATTTTGACAGTATCATAAAGGAAGGGGAGGAACTCGCGGAACTGCATGAACAGATTGTGGTAAAGGTTCCGATGATCCGTGATGGTGTAAAGGCATTAAAATATTTTTCGGATAAAGGCATACGTACCAATTGTACCTTGGTTTTTTCCCCAGGGCAGGCCTTATTGGCCGCAAAGGCGGGAGCAAGCTATGTATCCCCCTTTATAGGTAGGTTGGACGATATTTCCACGGATGGACTCAACCTCATTGCGGAAATCCGGCATATTTATGACAATTACGGTTTTGAGACCCAAATCCTGGCGGCATCCGTACGGCATACCATGCATGTAATAGATTGTGCCAAACTCGGGGCAGATGTCATGACCGGTCCCTTATCCTCTATAGAAGGACTCTTGAAACATCCCTTAACGGATATAGGACTGGAAAAATTCCTGGCCGATTACAAAAAGGGAAACTAGGATAGTTCGCGTAGAAAATTCAACAATAAAGCCTTTGGAAATTGTAGTTTTCCAAGGGCTTTCTTTTTAGAAGGAGGAGGCGTACATGTTGGAGAATGCATCGACAATTTTGGCATCCTCCGTAATAATACACTTGTTCATCGGATAGATGACCAAGGCCTTTGTGGCTTCTTCGAAATTCTCGGCCCTATATTGGTTGGCCTTGTCCAAATTCTTGGTTTCGATCATAACCCTCCACTTGGCATCATCTGTTTTTAAATTAATGCCAACAAACCTGTATTTTGGCATTTTTAAGGATAGGTAGTTTGCCCTCCGGGTAATGTTATCAAAATGCCTTTTATCGGTTCCGGACCAAAAATAGAAGACGGTCTTGGTATCCTTGGCAATTTCCTTTAGGGAAATCTTTTCTCCTTCGCTGTTTAAAACATTGATATTGGGAATCTCCTTATCCGGCTGTATGTTGAGTATGCCCTCATAGAGTTCGTTGATTTCCGAAATATGCTTGTTATTGCTGGAGAGTCTATGAAATTCCTCGATGAACATTTTATTGTTTTCCTCTGTATCATGGATTTGCAGAAGATAATCAAATGCAACGTTTCGGAACAGATTGTCCTTTAAATCCTTTTCCTCTACCAGACTATCGATAAGACCAAGTTTATGCATATTAAAATGCAAGTGGTTTTTGACCACATCGTTTTTAATACCGCATCCCTTGGAGCAACTCATATAGGACCGATTTCCAATATGATTGACCATGAAGTTGTAGTAGGGCCTCAGATAGGTAAGGTCTTTGTTTTCAAAAGTGACGGTTTCCCTATAGTCGTAGAAATCGGCTGGTAGTTTGTCAACCACCTTGTTCCCTGTATAGGATTTGTGTTTAAATGGATACTTTTCCTTAAAAGTATAATAGTTGTACACGATGCTGGCCTCCGCAATCTCCCTTTCCTTTTCGGACCAATCCGATTCCTTGATTAAAATTTCCAGTTGATTTAGTTTGGATTGTTTTAGGGAATCGATTTTTTCATGGAATTCCTGAGGTTTCAATCTGTACATGGCATAAATCAAAGGCTCTTCGGCCTCATGTGCCAAAAAAAGCTCCAAAAGAAAATTGTTGATCTCATCACCGGAACCGGAAAACACCAACGATTCATCAAAATCCATGGTGTTGAGCCGTATCAAAAGACTATCGCCTTTCTCTAAATAAACATATTGGTACTCGGGATTGTGCTTAAAGTGATAGAGACCATTCTCGGGGGAATCCAACTCGAGGGAAAATCTATTGTTTTTATCCAATCGGGCAGAATCGATAAGATTTTCGCCCTTATAAATAACGATATATTCACTAGTAGGGTTTACAATTTCTCCCGCGAAAAAGACGTTGTCCGATTTTTTTTCGGTCACACCACAACCCACTAAAACAAAAAGAAATAGATAACGTAAATGTTTATGCATATAAAAGTATCTATTGTGCAACGAACAAAATTAAGAAACCGGTATGCGCAAGGCTGTTAATAGCGAGTTAAAAATTAGACAGTTGCGTTAAGGTCATCGACAAACGACATGTTTAAAAAGATGATTGTTTCCGGACCCATTTATTTCTTTATTTTTGCACAAAATTTTAAAAACAGCTTATGTTATCCGTATCAAATCTATCGGTGCAGTTTGGAAAAAGAGTCTTGTTCGATGAGGTAAATGTGTCCTTTACCCAGGGAAATTGCTATGGGATTATTGGGGCAAATGGGGCGGGAAAATCCACCTTCCTTAGGATACTTTCCGGCCAAAATGAACCTACATCCGGGCATGTGCAATTGGAACCTGGTAAACGTATGTCCATTTTGGAACAGAATCATAATGCCTATGATGAGTTTAATGTTTTGGAAACGGTAGTTATGGGCAACAAGCCCCTTTTTGCCATAAAGCAGGAAATAGATGCCCTGTATGCCGACTATACGGATGAAAATGCGGATAAGATAGGGGAGCTACAGGTTCAATTCGAAGAAATGAATGGATGGAACGCCGATAGCGATGCGGCCGCCCTATTGTCCAACCTAGGGATATCCGAGGAATTGCACTATACCATCATGGCCGAACTGGATTCCAAGTTAAAGGTACGTGTGCTTTTGGCACAAGCCCTTTTTGGCAATCCGGATGTACTGATAATGGACGAGCCCACCAATGACTTGGACTATGACACCATACAATGGTTGGAAAACTTTTTGGCCGACTATGAAAATACGGTCATTGTGGTATCCCATGACCGTCATTTTTTGGATGCGGTATGTACCCATATTGCGGATATCGATTTTGGTAAGATAAATTTGTATTCCGGCAATTATACATTTTGGTATGAAAGCAGTCAGTTGGCCGCCCGGCAGAGAGCACAACAGAATAAAAAAGCGGAGGAAAAAGCCAAGGAATTACAGGAGTTCATTGCCCGATTTAGTGCCAATGTGGCCAAAAGTAAACAAGCCACTTCCCGAAAGAAAATGCTATCAAAGCTTAAGGTAGACGATATAAAACCCTCTAGTAGAAGATATCCCGCCATTATTTTTGAAAGGGAACGTGAAGCTGGGGATCAGATACTGAACATTAACGGTTTGGCCGCCTCCTCCGAGGATGGGGAAATCCTTTTTGAAAAGGTAAACATCAACTTGGCCAAGCAGGACAAGGTGGCATTGATTTCAAAGGATTCCAGAGCTACCACAGCTTTTTACGAAATCTTGAACGGGAAGAGAAAAGCACAACAAGGAACATATCAATGGGGTATTACCACTACACAATCCTATTTGCCCGTAGACAATTCGGAATACTTTGTTGAAGACATCAATTTAGTCGATTGGTTGCGGCAATGGGCCAAGACCGAGGAAGAACGTGAAGAAGTATATATCCGGGGATTTTTGGGAAAAATGTTGTTCAGCGGGGAAGAGGCCCTAAAAAAATGTACCGTACTGTCCGGAGGGGAAAAAGTTAGGTGTATGCTCAGTAGGATGATGATGCTCCGGGCCAATGTGTTGCTGTTGGACGAACCTACCAATCATTTGGATCTGGAAAGTATTACCACCTTCAACAACTCGCTCAAAAATTTTAAGGGAACGGTCATTTTTACCACCCATGACCATGAATTTGCCCAAACCGTTGCCAATAGGATAATAGAATTGACCCCCAAGGGCAACATTGACAGATATTTGACGTTTGATGAATATATGTCGGACAAGGCTATACGGGAACAACGGGAAAAAATGTATACGGTGCCGGTGTAGTTTTGTAGACCCCAAATTCCTACATCATGAAGACCTACAAGATTTTTTACGTGCTATGGGCATGCTGGGTCGTTGTTGGCTGCAGCAAATCAGAAGACGGGGGAACTTTGAACGGGGAGAGCCCTCCCGATTCTCCTGGAACAAAAGCGGATTATACCTTGCTTCTCCAAAAAGAGGGAATACTTACAAGTATCTTGTTGAATGCGGAAACCGAGGCGATTACGGTAAACCCTACCGAAAGCCCTTTTCCGAACATTACGTTTCCGGAACTCACCTATACGGACGGTCACTTGTTGGGCCTATACCAGAAGAAAACCCTTTGTGAGGGAAGGATTATGACCTACGATTTTAAAGAGGACCAATCCCAGGAAATGGAAATCTTTATGGACTTGGAGGACTGCAATCTTACGGCCAATGCCATTGCCCGTTCAGAAGACACTTTTTATGTAGCCTACCAATTGGAGATCACCTCCAAAGAGACGGCTTATTTTGTTCGGATATTGGACTTGAATTCCGATGAATCCGAATTTACGGATATTGAGCTGGACAAAAAGCCTGTGCAAATGGTAATGGCCAGCAACCGGCTGTTTATCCTTACCCTGGATGAGGAGATAACGGATGAATACGCCCTTTCCGTAATGGACACGAATACCAAACTATTGATACATGAAATGGATTTGGGTTTTGATGTACGCCGGATCTTCAAGACGCCGGAAAAGGACATCATCATTAGTTACGACGAATTGCATACCACATTGGACAGTGCCACCATGTCGTTTAAATATACCCAATATGATGAAGGTACGGAACCCAATTTTATGGAATCGGATTTCGAGTACTTTGATGACAGCGGCAAAATGTATTATGAAATGCTATCGGGATCTAACAGTATGTATCCCTTTATTCCGGCGGTTTATGATTTCAAGGCAAGTTTGGGGGTGCTGTATGCCTTTGAAAATTTTTTGACGGAGACCCAGCGGGATTTCGAGTTTGAAATTGAAAGTACGTCATTAGTAAGCTATGATGAGAAAAATGGATTAATTCTGGTAGGATACAAAAAAAACTCGGGTGATGATAAAGGTGGCCTCCTTAGAATAAAGCCCATACCCAATCCTGAATTTATTGACAATTTGGATTTGGAAGGAGTACCTTTCCAAATATTCGTAGAATAAAAATTTTGTATTATTTAAAAAAAGAAAATGCCCCTTTCAAAGGGGCATTTTTGGTAGTATTCCGAACCTGGACTAGGCGTTGAAATACTTACTATTCCATATGGCAGGGCTAAAATTTTTACCCAAGGCGAAACCATAAAAAATAACTACTGCCGCAATGGATTTGAACATGAAAAAGTAGATAATCCAGAATTCGGCATTGGAACTGGATTTTGAAAACAATCCATTCGGGACCAAAAGGGTCACCAAATAGCTGGCTGCCAAAACCAAGAGGGTCAGATTTACAATACTCTTAAACGGCCACATAAGGGCTCTCCTAAGAGGATGTAGGTCGTTGCCCCATTTATGGATTAGATAGAAGTAGTCGTTTCCTATTGGGACCAAAAGCAAGGGATCATCTTTGTCCGCTAGTTTAAAAAGCTTGGAAGGGGCAATGATTTTATAGCCTTGGATTTCAATCTTGTGTTCTTTTTCCAATTCTTTGATTTTGGAAATCGCCCTATTGGGGATTTCGCCCTTAAAGTACTTTGAATCCAGGAAGCGCAAGCGATATTCGATACAAATTTTCTTGATATGGGATAGGTGGTAAATTTTCTTTGTGTCTAGCAAATCGAAATCGAAGTGATTGATAATAGTTGATTTACCACCGGATAAATTATCATGTATCCGTTCCGTACTTTGTTGATCCTCTTCCAGTATCCGAAAGACTTCATCCAAGATTTTTTCGGAATTCTTGGTACCTTTTACGGCTTTGCCAAGCTTTTCCTCGATGTTTGTTCTTTTTAATAACATTCTTTTTCTTTTAGCAATTGTCTCAAATTTAAACATTTCCCAATTGAAAAATTTAGTCGAATAGGTACGCATTGTTAATATTATGTTAATTTATATGGGAAAGAGTTTTTGTTCACGGAATAACCTTGGGATTTTGATATATTGTCAATGAAACCTTATGTTTCATCCATATCTTGTTTTATTGCCCCAAAATTCTTAATCCTATGAAATGTTTGGTTTCTATCATTCCCTTGTTTTCCCTGCTCTTTTCCTTATTTTCTTTAGCTCAAGGAAATACATCCATAACTGCCGAAGCACGGTTTTCCAAAATGGATCCCCAAAAATCCATAATCAGGAATACTGAAAACTCCCAAAACCATAAAACCCTTTCAACTGTCATGAAGGCAGCGGACTTGGAAGAGACCTTGGGCTATGACGGTCCTTTTACCGTATTTGCACCATCGGACAAGGCTTTTGAAAAGTTCTCCATTGGGAAAGTAACCCAGCTACTAAGCCCCGAGAACAAAGAAGATTTAAAGGCCCTACTTACCTATCATATCATTGCAGGAAAGCTTACGGCCTCACAAATTCTCAAGGCCATGTGTAGGGGAAATGGCCGAGCTGTTTTTACTACGGTCCAAGGGAAGGAGATTGTCGCAACCATGGAAGGGATCGATATTGTCCTAACAGACGATTTTGGCAATTCCGCAAGGATTACCACTGCGGACGCCAACCAATGCAATGGGGTTATTCACGAAATAGACAGTGTTATCGTCCCTCGACAAATGTGATAATTTCCTAACGAAGCTCGGCACCAAGTTCGATCTCGTACGTGTGTTGTAACTTGCCCATAATTCTATCTATTTGTTTATCCGTCAGAGTGCCTTTTTCATCTTGTAGCGTAAAGCTTACGGCGTACGATTTTTTGCCATCGGGCAGTTTTTTGCCGGTATAAACATCAAAGAGTGCGATATTCTTGATTAGTTTTTTTTCTGTTTTTAGCCCTAAATCATGAACTTGGTCAAAAGTTATTTTCTCGTCCAACAACAAGGCAAAATCGCGCTTTACCTCAGGATATTTAGGGACTTCCCGATGATTTATCCTCCCTTTTTTCGCATAGGAAATAATGTTGTCCCAATTGAAATCCGCATATAGGACTTCCTGTTTTATATCAAGCGGCTTTAGAACCGATGCTTTGAGGATGCCTAAAACCACGAATTCCTTTTCCTGTCCTTTTAAGGAAATACCTTCAGAGATAAAATTATTTTCCGATGGGCCGGAAGTCAATTCCCGGATTCCAAGCCGCGACAAAACATTTTCCACAATGGACTTTAGATAAAAGAAATCCGTTTTTTGGGTAGATAGTATCCAATTGCCGGGATTCCTATTGCCCGTTAGGAACAAGCACAAATGCTTACGCTCGTTGTATGTATCCCCTGTTTTAAAATACGTTTTTCCGAATTCGAAAAGTTTTAGATCCGGTCTTTTTCTGTTGAGGTTATGGGATATTACCTCCAATCCATTATAGACCATGGATTTCCGTAGAACGGAGAGATCGGAACTCAATGGGTTCAATAGGGTTACAGTCTCCTCGGTCATTTCATATTCTGGAGAAGTAAGGCTATTGGTCAGTATCTCAAAAAAACCTTGGGAGGCCAGTAAATTCCCTACAGTATTCTGAATTTTATAATCCTCAAATTTTGAGGTAGGCGCGATGGATGCATTCAATTTTTTTCCAAAGGCTATATTGTTGTAGCCATATATCCTCAAAATTTCCTCAATAACATCCACTTCACGTTGTACATCGACGCGATAGGAAGGTATTACTACGCCCAATCCCGCTTCAGTCACATTTTTTACCTTAATTTCAAGAGAAGCGAGAATGGATTTTATGGAGTCCTTTGGAATTTCCTGTCCGATGAGGTCATTGATCTTGTTAAAAGCCAAGAAGACCTGATAATCCTCCTTCTTCTTGGGGTAAAGATCGATAACATCCGATGTAATATCACCTCCCGCTATTTCCTTAATAAGGATAGCGGCTCGTTTTAGGGCATATTCCACATTTTCGATATCGATGCCACGTTCAAAACGAAAGGAAGCGTCCGTATTTAAACCGTGTCTCTTTGCGGATTTCCGGATAGAGACCGGATCAAAATAGGCGCTTTCCAGGAAAATCGATGTGGTATCCTCTGTGACACCTGAATAAATTCCCCCAAAAACCCCGGCTATACACATGGGTTTTTCCATGTCGCATATCATCAGATCCTCTTCATGTAATTCCCTTTCCTCACCATCCAAAGTGGTAAACTTTGTGCCTTTAGGCAAGGTCTTTACAACAACTTTTTTACCATGGATCCGATTGGCATCAAAGGCATGAAGGGGTTGTCCCAATTCGTGTAGCACGTAATTGGTGGCATCCACTATATTATTTATGGGTTTAAGGCCAATGGCCCTTAATCTATTTTGCAACCATGTAGGGGAGGACTGTACGATAAGATTGCTTAGCGTAATACCACAATAACGTGGGGCCAGCTCTGGATTCTCTACGGCTATGTCTATTTTAAGTGACCGGTTGTCTACGTTAAAATGGCTTACCGGAGGCGTAATCAACTCCAGTTGTATATCTCTTTCCGTAAGACCTGCCTTTAAATCGCGTGCTACCCCAAAATGGCTCATGGCATCGGCACGGTTGGGCGTAAGTCCTATTTCAAAGACCTCATCGTTTTCGATCTCAAAAACTTCGGAACAGGGTGTTCCAGGTTCCAAACCCTTACTAAGTACCAAAATGCCGTCGTGATTGTCACCAAGTCCCAACTCATCTTCCGCACATATCATACCCTGACTTTCCTCACCCCTTATTTTGCCTTTTTTTATAGTCCAGGAATCACCATCGCTTGTATAAAGTGTGGTACCTAAAGTGGCTACCGGAACTTTTTGATCTTTTGCCACGTTTGGGGCTCCACAGACAATTTGCAGCGGTTCGTCAAGTCCTATATCCACCGTGGTTAATTTGAGCCTATCCGCATTGGGATGCTTTTCACAGCTAAGTACATGGCCGACAACAACGCCTTTTAAGCTGCCTTTTACGGACTCAAAAGCGGTAATGCCCTCCACTTCAAGGCCTAAATCCGTCAAAAGTTCGGCGGTTCGTCTCGATGTCCAGTCTAATTTTAGGAATTGTTTCAACCAGTTGTAAGAGATATTCATCAGTCGGTTTTAGAACGCGTAAAGATAAAACAATGCACTAAGACATTCAATACAGATTCTAGTGAATTGTTCCATACCTGATAGGGAAAGTGGCATAATAGTCCTAAGTCCCGGAAATATGAAGAAAACGGAAAGGAAATTGAAATCTATTATGCGAATTAGATAATCGTGGATTTCCCCAAACCTATGTTTTCGTCATTGATATTGAAATCTTGATCTTGGTCCACAATGTTTTCCGCTATAAAATCACCTACGTAATCGGTACCATATTTACTACTTCCCATGATATCCGGGGTAACCACATTTTTTTGGAAAGATTTGAGGACTGCGGCAACCACTGCATTGGACTCTTCGAACAGACCAAAATGTTGCAATAGCATTGCCGTACTTAGGATCGAGGCAACGGGGTTTGCAATATTTTTATCCTTGGCTTGTGGATAGGAACCGTGAATGGGTTCGAACATGGCGTTGTCCTCACCTATGGATGCCGAAGGCAACAGCCCAACGGAACCGATGATTACACTGCCCAAATCGGATAGAACGTCCCCGAACATGTTGTCGGTTAGGATTACATCGAACAGTCTAGGATTCAGCATAATCTGCACTGCCGCATTGTCCACATACATACAATCCATTTCTATTTCGGGATAGCTTTGCGAAATTTCGGTGACGACCCTTCTCCATAAACGAGATGTTTCCAAAACATTGGCCTTATCCACCAAAGTTACTTTTCCTTTGCGTTTTTTGGCCGCTTTAAAGGCCATATGCGCAATACGACTGATTTCGGATTCGGAATATTCACAGATATCCGAAGCAAAAGTACCATCCTGGCTTAGCTGTTTCTCCCCAAAATAGATACCCCCGGTAAGTTCCCTATAGATGACCAAATCCGTACCTTTAACAATTTCCTTTCGCAACGGTGACTGTTTTAGCATTGCCGGGAAGGCCTTTACCGGCCTGATGTTTGCGAAAAGCCCCAAAGTTTTTCGAAGATTTAGAAGACCTTGCTCGGGTCGGATCTTGGCTTTTGGATTATTATCAAAATGAGGTGTTCCAATAGCACCGAACAATATGGCATCGGAAGCCTTACAAAGTTCTATAGTATGTTCTGGAAGCGGTGTTCCGGTCTTTTCTATGGCCACGGCACCCATTAAGGCATTGGTAAAATGGAAATCATGCCCAAAAGTTTCATGTACGGCATGAAGGCATTTTACGGCTTGGGCCAATACTTCGGGACCGATTCCATCCCCGCCCAAAAGGGCGATTTCCAATCGCATTTACGTAAGGCTTTCGATATTTAGATTGCTGGCTTCAATGATTTCATGAATATCATCGTCAAGAATCTCTTTTTTTCGGTCTGCAAATTTTAGAAATTCCTCGTATACACCATCCAATTGGATTTTTGTAAGATTATAGCCCACTTTTTTCGCCCGATAGGCCAAAGCGGCCCTCCCGCTTCTCGCGGTAAGGACTATTGAGGATTCCGTAACACCCACATCTTCCGGATCGATGATTTCATAAGTTTCCCGGTTTTTGATCACTCCATCCTGATGTATCCCAGAGCTATGCGCAAAGGCATTGGCTCCCACGATGGCCTTGTTGGGTTGTACCATCATTCCCATTTTTTGGGAAACCATTTGGCTGGTGTCATAGAGTAACCGACTGTTGATATTGGTATCCAAACCAAGGTAAGGATGTTGTCTCAGGATCATCACAACTTCTTCCAAGGAAGTATTTCCGGCACGTTCCCCAATGCCATTTATGGTGCATTCTATCTGCCGTGCCCCATTGATGACACCCGCTATTGAATTGGCCGTTGCCAAACCCAAGTCATTGTGGCAGTGGCAAGAGAGGATTGCTTTATGAATGCCCTTCACATTTTCTTTTAGATACTTCATTTTTGCGCCATACTCTTCGGGCAAACAATAGCCGGTAGTGTCCGGGATATTCAAAACCGTGGCACCGGCCTTGATGACCGCTTCGCAGACCCTGGCCAAAAACTCGTTCTCCGTTCTACCCGCATCCTCGGCATAAAATTCCACGTCCTCTACAAAGGTCTTGGCATAACTGACGGCTTGGATCGCCCTTTCTATTATGGCATCCCTATTGGAATTGAATTTGTGCTTTATATGGGAATCGGAAGTTCCTATGCCCGTATGTATCCGTGGTGTCTTTGCCGGTTTTAAGGCCTCCGCCGCAACCTCGATATCCTTTCTTACCGCTCGGGTAAGTCCGCACACCGTGGCATTTTTCACTACTTTGGCAATTTGAGTAACAGAACTAAAGTCTCCTGGACTGGATATGGGGAAGCCCGCTTCAATAATATCCACACCAAGTTGATCCAGACGTTCCGCTATAACGAGTTTCTGTTCCGTATCCAACTTGCAGCCGGGAACCTGTTCGCCATCTCGAAGTGTGGTATCAAAAATTTGTACTTTATCTTTACTCATTATCTTTACTTAGTTTTGACTAGCCTATACGAATATATGACCAATAGGACAAACGACCTAAAATTTAGAATAACATTTACAACGTTTATCCACTTTTTCGGTTTTTTAAAAATCTGAATGACAATTACTTAAATACAATTTTTTACGATGACAAGTGAGCATAAAGATGCACTGTTCGTACTGGTGAAATCCCTTTCAAAATCCGAGAAAAGACAATTTAAGCTCTATGTAGGCCGGTTGGGAGTGAATACCGATGCCAAATTTTTGGCACTTTTTAATCTTCTGGACAAAATCAAGGCGTATGATGAGCGGGTCATTTTGGCCAGCGGAATCGTAAAAAAGGCGCAACTGTCCAATCTAAAGGCACATTTATACCGTCAAATTTTGGTGAGTCTACGATTGAACCCGGTAAACCAGAATGTCCGGGTCCAAATTCGGGAACAGTTGGACTTTGCCACAATCCTTTATCAAAAAGGACTGTATAAACAAAGCCTCAAAATCTTGGATAAGGCCAAGGCCACGGCCATAGAAAACGAGGAGAAGAATATTGCCTACGAAATTGTTGAATTGGAAAAAATAATTGAGACCCAATACATCACCAGAAGTATTCCGGACAGGGCAGATGAACTGGCCATACAGGCCAAGGAACTCTCCGCACAGAATGTGATGACCAGTAAATTGAGCAATTTATCCTTGCAACTCTATGGATTGATGTTGAAGTTGGGCTATGTGCGCAGCGACGAGGACTATACCAGGGTAAAGCGCTACTTTGAGCGGCAATTGCCCAAATACAACTTGGAAGATTTGGGGTTCCGGGAAAAACTGTGGCTGTACAAGGCCCATTTATGGTACAGTTTTTTGGTTCAGGACTTTTTGTCGTCCTATAAATACGCAAGCAAATGGGTAGACCTTTTCTATGAACGGCCGGATATGATCAACCTAAATCCCGTGTTTTTCCTGAAAGGGAACCATTATTTGTTAGAATCCTTGTTTTATGTAAAATACAGCTCTCAATTTAAAGAAACACTTGAAAAATTGGAGCAAATTGTAAATACCAATAGCTTTCCAAAAAACGACAATATCTCCTCCTTGGCTTTTTTATACCTCAATGCCAATAAACTGAATCTTCATTTTTTGGAAGGGACTTTTGAAAAAGGACTATATCTGGTGAAGATAATCGAGTATGGTATAGGCAAACACAAACAGCGTATCGATGCCCACCATATCATGATCTTGTATTATAAGATTGCATGTTTATACTTCGGTGTTGGGGACAATAAAATGTGTATCCAGTATTTGAAGAAAATTATTGACAACAAGAGTTTAAAAATGAGGGAAGATTTGATGTGCTTTGCCCGGGTATTGAGTTTGGTGGCACATTATGAGGCCGGTATGGACTACCATTTGGAAGTACAACTAAAAAGCACCTATAAATTTTTGTTGAAGATGAACGATCTGCATGCCGTTCAAAAGGAGATGATCAAGTTTTTGCGGAATTTGGGGAATATTTATCCCCACGAACTTCGAGGCGAATTTGAGAAGTTGCATGCCCAATTGAAAAAATATGAGGAGCATCCCTATGAAAAAAGGGCATTTTTGTATCTGGATATTATTTCTTGGCTAGAGAGCCATTTAAAGAACAAGCCCGTTGCGGAAATCATCCGTGAAAAAGCCATGAAACTTACACGCTAGCATTTGGATACGAAAACCAACCTAAGTACCCGTAATTTTATTGAGATAAACATTTCGATGCTGTTATTGGGCACCTCGGGTCCGTTCGGAAAGTTTATTGACTTGCCAGTCCCATTGACCATTGGAATACGTGCCGCTATGGCCTTTTTCCTATTGCTGGTCTATTGCAAATGGCGGGGTATATCATTTCGATTGCGCCAGCGGGATGTTTTTCCTATCCTTTTAAGTGGGTTTTTGATGTGTATCCACTGGCTCTCTTATTTTAAGGCATTGCAACTTTCCAATGTGGCCGTTGGGATGCTGTCCCTCTTTACCTATCCCGTCATTACCGCTTTTTTGGAGCCTTTTTTTCTAAAGGTCAAGTTTCAGGCCGTTCATTTGGTGTTGGCCCTTTTAGTACTTTTCGGGATTTATTTTTTGGTTCCCGATTTCAGTTTTGATAATGGCCATACCATAGCCATTGGTTTTGGCGTATTTTCCGCGTTCTGTTATGCCGTCCGCAACCTAATTTTAAAGACTAAGGTAGACAGGTACAATGGGTCTGTTTTAATGACCTATCAATTGGTTATTATTACCGTTTTGTTGCTGCCCGTGTATTTTATGTACGACCTTGCGGAGATAAAGGATCAATGGCCGGGATTGGCGGGTTTAATCGTTATTACCACAGCTTTGGGGCATACCATGTTCATCAATACGTTCAAGCATTTTTCGATTACAACCGTTAGTATACTCAGTTGTATTCAACCAATCTATGGAATTATAATCGGGGCCTTGTTCCTTTCCGAGATTCCTACTTGGACTACGGTATTGGGAGGAATCATGATTTTGGCCTCGGTAATTATGGAAAGTATACGCTCTTATAAATAGTCTTCCCGTATTATCGATTTTAAGAATACGGTTTACGTCTACGATTCTATACCAAATGGATTTTAAGTAAGGAAAAACTCAACAGGCATTCCAAATGGAATCCGAAGGGGGAGGTGCAAGGAATTCCACCATTTCCTTACTTACCGGATGGATAAAGGAAAGTTGTCTAGCATGGAGATGTATGCTGCCATTGGGATTACTTCGATTAAAACCATACTTTAAATCACCTTTTATGGGACTTTCAATGGCCGTCAATTGCGCACGAATTTGATGATGTCTTCCCGTTTTCAGATCAATTTCCAGAAGATAGTGGTTATTAAGTTCCCGGATAATCCTATACGCCAGGATCGCTTTTTTGCTATCCTTGACTTCATTTTCATGGGCATACGATTTGTTTTGTTTTGGGTTTCGTTTCAGCCAATGCGTTAAAACATCCTCTTTCTTTTTTGGAGGATTCTTAACTACGGCCCAATAGGTCTTTTTCGCTTCTTTCCCCGCAAAGATTTTGTTGAGTCGGGTCAAGGCCTTGGAAGTTCTTGCAAAGACCACGATACCGGAAGTGGGCCTATCCAACCTATGGGCTACCCCGAGATATACATTGCCCGGCTTGTTATACTTTTTTTTGATGTAGCGTTTTACGATTTCACTCAAAGGCATATCTTGCGTCTTGTCCCCTTGAACGATATCCCCTGGCCTTTTGTTAATAACGATGATATGATTGTCCTCATGGAGCACTTGGAGGTTTTGGGGGGTGGATCTTTGGTTGTTTTGATTCTTTGACAATTGGACTATTGGATTTTTTATTGTTTTATTTCGAAAGGGAGACCTTGAATTTAGAAGTCATTTTCACAATGGAATCAAGTTTCCCCAAGAACATGTCCAATTCTTTTTGCCGTATAAATCCCAAATCGGAAGCTATGAGTAATTGGGTTTCTATTTCATACATTGAACCAACCGCGATTTCCAAAAATCGGTTGAAATCCTTGTTCGATTTTCTAGATGAGCCTTCGGCAATATTTGAAGCAACAGAGAAAGAAGCTCTTCGTAATTGATTGGTCAATCCAAATTTTTCCGAATCCGGGAAAGTGCTTGTCAATTCATATATGTTCAAACAAAACGATCGGCTAAGTTTCCATATTTCCGGGCTTTTAAATCTATGTGCCATAATGAAAAGTTATCTTTCACTTTCCAAAAACTAATTCTTCCCAATAATCCCATGTTATGCAACCTTCCAGTTATCCAACCTTCCAATAATCTTTATAATTCTAGAACTCTTTTTTTATTCCCGATGGAAAGAAAAAGAATCAGCAAAACCCCAATGGTGACCGAGACGTCGGCCATATTAAAAATCCCAGTTCGTAGAAATCCGATCTTAATTTGAAAAAAGTCGGTTACGGAGCCATGAAGGATACGGTCTATAAGATTGCCGATACCACCACCGATGACAAATGCAAATGCAATAATGAGCCACTTGTTCAAATTCGATTTTTGAAGGACGCGAAACAACAAAATGAGCAAAACCAAAACGGGAAGGATTTGGAGAAATATAAGTTTTGGAATAGGAGGTAGGCTTTGACCAAATCCCAACATGGCCCCGGTGTTTTCCACATTGGTCAAGATAAGGTTTTCCCTAACGACCTGGATGTAATCCATGGGCGCAACATTTTTCCGTACAATATCCTTTGAAAGTTGATCGCAACCAATATTCAATAATACCAAAACCAATATGCCTATCTTTTTGTACATAATCTTCTTCAGGATGTATTTTTCAGCGATAAAAAATGCTGATGCTTCCTACTAAATCGGAAACCTCAATACTGTTCCTCGTCACTGGGAAAATCCTTATTTTTTACATCATTTACATATCCGGAGATCGCATTGCCCATATCCTCATAAAGGTTCATGTATCGTCTCAAAAAACGGGGGTTGAACTCGTGGGTCATTCCCAATAGATCATGGATAACGAGCACCTGGCCGTCCGCATATTTACCGGCCCCGATTCCAATAGTGGGGATAGAAAGACCTTCGGAAACTTTCTTCGTCAAGGCGGCCGGAATTTTTTCGAGCACAATACCAAAACATCCCAATTTTTCCAAAAGCTTGGCATCTTCCATCAGTTTTTGGGCCTCTTCCTCTTCCTTGGCCCGTACCGTGTATGTTCCGAATTTATATATGCTTTGGGGCGTAAGGCCCAAATGGCCCATAACCGGTATTCCTGCGTTGAGGATTCGCTTTACAGACTCCTTTATCTCAATACCACCTTCCAATTTAATGGCATGGGCCCCACTCTCCTTCATAATCCGGATAGCGGAACGTAAAGCCTCTTTGGGATCACTTTGATAACTGCCAAAGGGAATATCCACGACGATCAAAGCTCTTTTTATGGCTCGGACAACGGATGTTGCATGGTAGATCATCTGATCCAAAGTTATGGGTAGCGTAGTCTCATGGCCGGCCATAACGTTACTTGCGGAATCGCCTACCAAAATGACATCCACATTGGCAGCATCCACGATTTTGGCCATGGAATAGTCATATGCGGTAAGCATGGAAATCTTCTCCCCATTTTTTTTCATTTCCACGAGCGACTTCACCGTTACCCGTTTGTATTCTTTTTTTGCAGTTGACATCTAGTTTTTTTTAAGCGGGATAAATGTAAGGAAATTGTCCGTATTCCCATTTTTATACCAAACATTGCGTGGCCATTTCACCGATTCCGAAGGTTGCGAACCAACATGAATAATCTTTCCTTACTTTTGACTTAAATCGATATGAATGAAGTACGCAATAAACCTTCTTTTTATCATTGCCTTTTCCACGACCTTCGCCCAGGAAAACGAAAGGGTCGCCGTACAAAAAACTATAGAAACCTTTTTTGACGGATTTCATAAACAGGACTCCACGATTATCAAGCAGTCCGTTTCCGATACCATTGTCTTACAGACCATTGCAAGGGACAAAAAAGGAGAGGCGTATGTAAGAAAGGATAAGTTCCATGATTTTCTCAAATCAATTGTGGGCATACCGGAAACTACAAAGTTTAAGGAGAAAATCCTATCCTATAACATACAAATGGATGGTACCATGGCCCATGCTTGGACACCCTATGAGTTTTGGATCAATGGGGAATTCCATCATTGTGGGGTCAATTCCTTTCAATTGTTCAAGGATTCAGGTGATTGGAAAATCATTTATCTTATCGATACCCGAAGGAAGGAAGGTTGTGATTGATTTCATGACTTGTTTTATGCTTGTCAGCCTTACTAAGAGCTAATTTACTTTGTATTTCCAGGCCCATCCATTTCCAAAATGACATCCTGTCAGTTTCCCTTCCCTTGGCATATTGTTTGACACTTCAAAAGCGACTGTAAAAAAAAGACTAATATTTAAAACATAAAGAATGAGTAAGATAATAGGAATAGATTTGGGTACTACCAATTCCTGTGTTTCCGTGATGGAAGGCAATGAACCGGTGGTCATTCCCAATGCGGAAGGCAAAAGGACCACTCCTTCGGTCATTGCGTTTGTGGAGGACGGCGAGATCAAGGTCGGCGATCCGGCCAAAAGACAGGCAGTGACCAATCCGGGAAAAACGGTTTATTCGATTAAACGGTTCATGGGAAACAAGTATTCCGAGTCCAGCAAGGAAGCGGAACGTGTACCCTATAAAGTGGTTAAAGGTGATAACGATACGCCCCGTGTGGATATAGACGGGCGTTTATATACTCCCCAAGAGCTTTCGGCAATGGTTCTTCAAAAGATGAAAAAGACCGCGGAGGATTATTTGGGACAGGACGTTTCGAAGGCCGTCATTACGGTACCGGCCTATTTTAATGATGCACAACGCCAAGCAACCAAGGAGGCAGGGGAAATTGCTGGACTTACCGTAGAACGTATTATCAATGAACCGACTGCAGCATCCTTGGCTTATGGGCTGGATAAAAAACATACCGATCAAAAGGTAGTGGTCTTTGACTTTGGAGGAGGTACGCATGACGTTTCCATCTTGGAATTGGGCGATGGTGTATTTGAGGTATTGGCCACGGATGGGGATACCCATTTGGGTGGTGATGATGTGGATCAGAAAATCATTGATTGGTTGGCCGAGGAGTTCAAAAAGGACGAAGGCATTGATTTGCGTGAGGACGCCATGGCCCTGCAACGTTTACGGGAGGCTGCCGAGAAGGCAAAAATTGAATTGTCATCCTCTTCGCAGACGGAGATCAATCTACCTTATGTAACGGCAACGGCATCCGGACCCAAGCACTTGGTGCGCAGTCTGTCTCGTTCCAAATTTGAGCAATTGATCGACGATTTGGTCAAACGTACCATAGAACCTTGTGAAACGGCATTGAAAGCCGCTGGACTTTCAAAGAGTGATATCGATGAAATTATCTTGGTGGGTGGATCTACTCGAATCCCTGCCGTACAAGAGGCCGTTGAAAAGTTTTTTGGGAAGAAACCTTCCAAAGGGGTGAACCCAGATGAAGTAGTTGCCGTCGGTGCAGCTATTCAAGGTGGGGTATTGACCGGAGATGTAAAAGATGTGTTGTTATTGGATGTTACTCCGTTATCCCTGGGCATTGAGACCATGGGAAGTGTAATGACCAAATTAATCGATGCGAATACTACCATCCCTACCAAAAAATCACAGATATTCTCCACTGCGGCGGATAATCAACCCTCTGTGGAGATTCACGTACTGCAAGGAGAACGGCCCATGGCAGGGGATAACAAGACTATAGGGCGTTTTCATTTAGATGGAATTCCTCCCGCACCCAGGGGAACACCTCAAATAGAAGTCACCTTTGATATCGATGCCAATGGTATCATTAAGGTTTCCGCTACGGATAAAGCTACGAATAAGTCCCAGGACATTCGTATCGAGGCATCTTCCGGATTGACCGAAGAGGAAATCGAAAAAATGAAGGCCGAGGCCGAAGCCAATGCCGAATCCGATAAAAAGGCGAAGGAAACAGCGGACAAACTCAATGAGGCCGATGGCATGATATTCCAGACTGAAAAGCAATTAAAGGAATTCGGGGACAAATTGTCCGACGACAAGAAAAAGCCGATCGAGGATGCCTTGGAGGAACTTAAGAAAGCCTATGAGAGTAAGGATTTGGCTGTAATCACTCCCGCTTTGGAGAAAATCAATGAAGCTTGGAAAGTTGCTTCAGAGGAGATGTACAAAGCACAGGCAGAAGCACAACAGGCTGGTGACGCATCGTCCAATGGACAGGAAGCGGCCAGTGGGGGAGACGCCAAGGAAGGTGATAACGTTGAGGACGTAGATTTTGAAGAGGTGAAATAAACACTCATATCAGGATAATTGTTAAAAGGCACTAGCATAATTGTTAGTGCCTTTTTAATTCAATTTTTTCACAAATGAAAGACTTATGATCGACTATTTTATTTTAAACCTTCTTGAAGGTTCCCTTCCATAGCCGGTTACAAAAATCGAATCTTTTTTAAAGGCTACCCTTGCGAACGAAGTACTGTCTCGGGTATCCACCATTCCCTTGAAGGTCAAGTAATGCACACCATCGTTTTCAATATAATCGCCAGTATGGTTATGGCCGTTGAAGTAGAATTTTACACAATCATAATCTTCAACAAGCCCAAGTAATTGTTGATAATTCCATAAATTATGGGTATTGGATGTGCCCAAAGCCGGAAAATGGCAGAACAAGCCCACGCGTTCTCCGTTCAACGTGGCGAGTTCCAATTGATTTTTTACCCAATCCAATTGATCGTTACTCAAGCCGCCGTTCCACGATACCAAATTGGGCAAGTTTTTCCCTTTCAATAGATTAAAAAGTGAATCGGTCTGGCGCTTTTTGGATTCAGAAAGTGTGCCATGTAAGCTTAGGTCATTCCCATCAAGGACAATAAATCGCCATTTGTTCCTTAGGATACTATAATAGCGATCTTTCAATTCCATTTTTTCAAGAACATAAGGTTTTAACGAATCGGCCACACTAAAGTCATGGTTTCCCAACACATGGAATCGATTTGACTTCAATGTCGACCAGATAGGAGTGACACTATCGAAACTTTCAAAATCCCGGTCAATAAAATCCCCCAAATGAATGGTATAATCCAATGGGTGTTTGTTTAGTGTATCCACAGCATGTTGTAGCCTCTTGGGTGATTGCCGGTAATGTCTTATACCGCCCGGTTTGCAATTACAATATTGGCAATCTGCGACAACCCCTATCTCAAATTCTGGAAAATCCGTAGTGATTTTCTTTTTTTGGGAGCAACCCAATAGTACAAACCAAGGAAGTACAAATAATAAGGTTCGTATCATGATTTTGTTTTTCGGGACAGGACTTGGCCTCGATAAAGATAGGACGCAATACTATTTTATGGTAATTTCTGGTATGGAAATTGATTTTAAATAAAGTACTTTTGATGAGAGAAGGTATTTTAAACTTTGGCACTATTGAAATCACCAAATTAATACTATGATAAAAAACTACATACTGTTTTTTTGTT
Organism: Ulvibacterium sp.; assembly: GCF_965228935.1. Lineage (GTDB taxonomy): Bacteria > Bacteroidota > Bacteroidia > Flavobacteriales > Flavobacteriaceae > Ulvibacterium. Next base: position 3,571,842 of record NZ_OZ245846.1, read on the forward strand.
CGATTTTAAACTTGGTTGCAATAGATACCTTTTCACAAGAAATTAGGATATTCACCAAGGAAGATTTTGATTTAAGGGGTGATGTAAAGTCGTGCTTGGTCATTACCGATTACGGAAAGGAAGAGTATGACTTTGATGAAAATGGGCTCTTGGCAAAATCGGTGACCCGTTATAACGACTCGGACTACGATATTACCTATTACCAATATGATATGGGCTTTCTTAAGGAAAAGCGCTTGGAGAATTATCGCGGAAATACCTTTGATACAAGTACGTCCATTGCCCATTTTTATGAATTGGATACTACAGACACCAAAAAGATTACCGAAAAAATAGTTTCCTATGAGAAGGAGTTCCTAGATCAGTATGAATATTTTTATGATGCCGATGACAGAGTGGTTAAAATTATTCGGACCAACAATGACGGTACGGACGAGACCAATATTGAATATACATCATATAAGGACGAGCAAACCAAAACCTATAGGTTAAATGGTGTTGAGCAAAAATCCATTCGGACCTCCAATCGCAAAACAAAGAAGGGAACCAGCGAAAAAGTGGTGTTGACCAAAAAATTCCTAAATGGAGATCCTCTTGCCGCTACGGAAGAAATATTCGATGTCTCCGGCCAATTACTTTCAACGATCCATTTTGGATACGATGAAAAGACCCAACAATTTGCACCGGAACAAACCACGCTATTTACTTATGACGACAATGGGACACTCTCAAGATTAGTTGAAAAAAAAGGAAACTCCGAAAAGGTCAAGGACTACATCTACCAATATGATGACGGGGAAAGTGGTAACTGGGTGAAGCAAATTGTTACTCCTGATAATGCCTATACCACGAGACGGATAAAATACTATGAATTTCAGGAAGAGGCAGAGGAGGAATAGCCTTTAAAGCGCTCCAGCTTAATTTTCTTCCATTCATGGTATAAAATTCCATAACAACAGGTATTTCTTTTAAAGCCATCCAGGAGATATACATTCTCCCGCAATATGCCTTCCAGTTTCGCGCCGAGTTTTTCCACTGCTTTCCTAGAGCGCGCATTTCTTTCATCTATGCGGAACTCCACCTTTTCAAAGTCCATCACCTCGAAGGCATGTTGCAACATCAAGAATTTTACATTGGCGTTGAGTCCGGTTCCCTGAAATTCCCTTCCTATCCAAGTAGATCCAATATGCAGGACCTTGTTATGCCAATCAATATTCATATATCGGGTACAACCCGCATAAGAAAGCATTTTTTTGTCAAAAATAGCAAATGGGATGCTGGTCTTTTGTAGCTGCTGCTCCAATGCTATCCTTATATAATTTTTTAATGCAGCTGGCGTAGCAATATCGGAAGGGGAGTATTGGACCAGTTTTTCTTGCTTCGCAATGGGAAACAAATGGTCACAATCTTCCAGTTTCAGCGAGGTAAGCTTTACCCTTATGTTTTCCAAAATGAATGCCACTGCTATTCTATTAAGCTGTTAATGATTTCTTTTTTAAGTTCATGACCACCGTCAAAAATAACGACTTGGGCACGCCCTTCAAATAGCGACTCAATTTTTTTAAGTTCTTCCTTCAATCTTTTCTCGGTGATGAATTCATCTTTGTTGCCCATAAAAACTTTGATTTCGGTCTCATTCTCCGCCAAAAAGTCAAAGTCCTCCGGCCGTAGTTCATTTGGGATCCCACCGGAGTAAAGCACTAATTGATGTATTCGTAGTTTTTTGTGGACTGCCCATCGGGTAGCAATCGAAACCCCTTGTGAGAAACCGAGAACAATCAGCTTGCAGTTTTCGGGAATGTTTTCAGCTTCCCATATCGCATCCAAATAAGCCAATACATTTTGGGTTTCCAAGACCGTGTTTTCTTTGGTCAGCCAACTGGCCCCTACATGTTTGTACGCATCGTTCAAATAATACTTGGAGGGGGCTTGGGGCGCAATGATATAGTTTTCATCCGGGGGCAGTCCCTTAAAATGTTTCAGGAAAAATCGACTTAGATATCCCATCCCATGAAGTACGATCCATACATTTTTTGGGGATTTGCCCAAATGGTTCAATGTTTCATAGGTGCCGGTGGTGCGGTAGCGAATTCTTTTTTCTTTCATGATATTTTAAAATCTATTACCGGGTAGTGCCATTTGTTCACAGGGCAATATGTAGTTTTGCAAAAAAAAGGTTTCATGAACGATTTTAAGGAAAAAATTTTGAAGGTCTGCAACGAATCTTCCAAAAACACAATGATGGAAAACTTGGAGATCCAATATATTGATGTTGGGGAGAATTATCTGGTCGCCAAAATGCCGGTCAATGCAAAGGTCCATCAACCCGATGGTGTGTTACATGGCGGGGCATCGGTAGCTTTGGCCGAAAGTGTTGGGAGTATGGCTTCCTATATTTTTTTGGACGCCGAGAAATTTTTTGTCCGAGGTATAGAGATATCCGCCAATCATGTGAAAAGCATACGTGATGGCGAGGTGTTCGCCAGGGCCGTTCTGATCCATAAAGGGCGTACTACCCAATTATGGGAAATTAAGATTAGGGATGCGGAGGAAAATTTGATTTCTTCCTGCAAATTGACCACCATTTCCTTACCAAAAAATTGATATGCCTTTGGAACTCATGGACAAGGTGTCCGCCCAATTTAGGGACCGGCTTCCTTTCGTTGTTTACAAGAAACCAAATCAGGCTCAAGTAACCGCTCTTTTTCAGAAAGACAATAAACTACGTTCTGTCCAGGACTTCACGGAAACAGGGTTTGTAATGGCCGCCTTTGAATGGGAACCGACCTTGCTTTTACAAGTCGATGAAAAACATGGGGCCGAATTTGATCTGGGCGCCTTCCCCAATCGCAAAAAAAATAGGGAAATAGACGTGGATATAAGGCAGAAACGCCTTCATCTCGATATGGTCCAAAAGAGTGTAGCTGCCATACAACAGGGGGATTTCAAAAAAGTTGTGCTGTCCCGTAAGATCGAAGTAGATTTTAGCAAGAGCCCACTGGATTTATTCCTAAATCTTTTACCCAGCTACCCCAATGCATTCTGCTACTTGTGGTTTCATCCTAAAATAGGCCTTTGGCTGGGAGCCACCCCGGAGGTTTTGTTACAGGTCTGCGATAGGGAGTTTACCACAATCTCATTGGCGGGCACACAACCTTATATCGAACACAGCCAAACTATATGGGGGAAAAAGGAGTTGGAAGAACAAAATTTGGTAACGGATTACATTCTGGATATACTAAAGGATAAAGCTACCCATATTCAAAAAGGAGAAATAGAATCGGTCCAGGCCGGGAATCTACTTCATTTACGGACCAAGATTTCCGGAGTTCTTTTGGAAGACGGTCTGGAGCCGATTATCAGGTTCCTGCATCCTACACCTGCAATCTGTGGCTTTCCTAAGCGACCGGCACTTGAGTTCATTCATAATAACGAAGACTATGATAGGGAATTTTACACCGGTTTTTTGGGAGAACTGAATTTTGGCTTTGAAACCAACCTATATGTAAATCTCCGTTGTGCGCAAATCAAGGGGAGCCAGGCCATCGTTTATACCGGTGGAGGTATCACCCAAGACTCAAACCCTGAAAAGGAATGGGAGGAGACGGTGGACAAAAGTAGAACCTTGTTAGAGCTTCTTTAAAACCCTAGTTTTTACGGTTTAGATTGGTTTAGAATTGCCCTCGTTGTATTTTTGCCCTGCATGAGATATTCCACTATTCCCTCGGCTCAGTCCATTGTTTTGCATTGTAAGGCAAAAGGCGTCCAAAATATTGTTATCTCTCCGGGTTCGCGAAACGCTCCTTTGACCATTGGGTTTTCGGAAAACCCCTTTTTTAAATGTTTCAGCATTGTGGACGAGCGTTGTGCCGCTTTCTTTGCCCTTGGGATCGCACAACGTTTACAAAAGCCCGTCGCTCTGGTGTGTACCTCGGGCAGTGCCCTTTTGAATTATTATCCGGCAGTCGCTGAGGCTTTTTACAGCAATATTCCCCTTGTTGTTATCTCAGCTGATAGGCCTAGCTATAAAATAGATATCGGGGATGGGCAGACGATACGTCAGGACGATGTGTTTCAAAGGCATATAGGGTGTTCCGTTAATTTAAGACAGGATGTTTCACATGCCACGGAGGAAGTAAAAAAATATGCCCCGAATTTAATTACTGAAAGCACAATTGAAAATACACAGCGGAAAATACAGTCTTTCAATGATGAGAGCTTGAACAAAGCGATAAATTTAGCATGTACGCATAAAACCCCTGTCCATATCAATGTTCCTTTTGAGGAGCCTTTGTACGACTTCGTTGATCCTGGTACCGTGAAGCCCGGTTTGATTTTTAACAAAGAAGAGGATGGGTTAGCAGGCTCCGGTTTAGAGCGCTTCGCCAAAATGTGGAAAACTGCCAAGCGCAAGATGGTCCTGGTAGGCGTAAGCCAACCAAATGGAATAGATAAACAGGTCTTGGATATATTGGCCCATGACCCATCGGTGATCGTTTTTACAGAAACAACTTCAAATCTACATCACCCTAGCTTCTTTTCAAGTATTGATACCATAATTGCCCCAATAGAAAAAGTAGATCAAAAGGATGATTTGTTTAAGCAACTGCAACCTGAAATTCTGCTCACCTTTGGAGGATTGATCGTTTCTAAAAAAATCAAGGCATTTCTTCGGCGATATCGAGTCGAACAGCATTGGCATATTGATGAAATAAAGGCCTACGATACTTTCTTTTCGCTTTCCCATCATATAAAAATGGATCCAAATGACTTTCTGAAAATTGCCCTGTCCGGTGGTACCGAAGAAAATGTGGAAACCGATTATCGTGGGTATTGGCTGAATATAAAGAAAAGCTTTAAGTTGAAAAGAATGGAATATATACACCAGATTCCGTTTTCTGATCTCTTGGCCTTTCATTACGTTAGCCAAGGTGTGCCGAAGGACTATCAACTACATCTGGCCAATAGTTCCACTGTTCGTTATGCCCAGCTTTTTAACTGGCATCCTTCTATAAAAATGTTTTGTAACCGTGGTACCAGTGGGATAGATGGTAGTACCTCCACTGCCATTGGGGCTTCCATCTTTAGTAAGGAACCTACATTGTTGATTACTGGGGACTTAAGCTTTTTTTATGATAGCAACGCTTTATGGAACGAATACATCCGACCGGATTTCAGGATACTGTTGATCAACAATGGCGGCGGCGGGATTTTTAGGATTTTACCAGGTCAGGAGGACACCCCAAATTTTGAGACCTACTTTGAAACTGTCCAAAATCTGGAAGCAAAGCACCTCTGTGATTTATATGGATTTGAGCATATCAAAGCGACTTCTGCCAAGGAATTGGAAGATGGATTAAAAGGTTTTTACAAACCCTCCAGTAAACCCAAATTATTGGAAATTTGTACGCCAAGATTATTGAACAATAAAATTTTGCTCGGTTATTTTGATTTTTTATCTTCGGATTTTATTAACCATTAACATATAGAACACTAACTATTATGAGCAGTAAAAGAGATGAATTGATTGCCAAGTACGCAGCGGACATTAAGGAAAAATTTGGTGAAACTCCAGATATGGATCTATTGACCAAAGTTACCATTGGCTTGGGTCCTGCCATTTACAATTTGGACGCTTCAAAAGTATCCGGGGCGGACGACAAGGAATTGGAAACCGTTAAGAACAATTATTTAGTAAAAAAGTTGGGTTTGGCGGATGGACCTCAATTGATGGATGCCGTTAAGACCGTAGTGGATAACTATGGTAGTTCCGTAAAAAGTAAATATAGGGCCGTTGTGTACTATATGTTGTGCAAGCATTTTGACAAGGCTTCTGCGTATAACTAGTAGAAGACTTTTATGGACTAAAAGCCGTCCGCCAATTGGCGGACGGCTTTTTTTGTGGGACTTATAAATGTTATTTTTGCAATATGTTTTTACTTGGAAAATTTAATCATTTACAGATTTTAAGGGATACCAGTGTGGGGCTTTTTCTGGGCGATGATGAAGGCAACGAGGTGCTTCTACCGAACAAATATGTTCCCAAAACGTATGAAATAGGAGAAGAGCTTGAAGTCTTCTGCTATTTAGATCATGAAGAGCGACCTATAGCGACCACGTTACGACCAGAAATCGCAAGGGGCGAGTTCCAGTTGTTGCATGTAGCCGAGGTAAACGAGTTTGGAGCTTTTATGGACTGGGGCCTGGAAAAACATCTTTTGGTGCCGTTTAGGGAGCAAAGATCAAAAATGAAAGAAGGGTATTGGTATGTGGTGCATTGTTATTTGGATACCAAAACAAACCGATTGGTAGCATCCAATAAACTGGACAAATTTTTGGACAATGAAAATCTATCCATCAAGGAACGGGAAGTAGTAGATTTGATTTTTACCCGAAGAACGGATTTGGGTTGGGAGGTAATCATTAATAACCAGCATAAAGGGCTGGTCTATTCTAATGAAATCTTCAAAAGGGTAGCCGTAGGGGACAATACTAAAGGGGTTATTAAACGTATACGCCCCGATAATAAAATTGATGTATCACTTCAACCATTGGGAGTAAATGTTCTGGAACCAGCCGCAAATAAAATATATGAAACCCTGTTACAGCATGATGGTTTTTTAGCGCTTCATGACAAATCCGACCCTGAAGCGATTAAAGCAATACTTCAAATGAGCAAAAAAACGTTCAAGAAGGGGATAGGAACTTTATATAAGGCCCGAAAAATAGAAATAAAGGCAAATGGAATCCAGGCCATTTGAACGGAAATTTTGAATTGACTTTTCTTTAATGAAATGAAAATCAATTTACTATACCATTTTAACCACAGTTTTCCTTCCCTATACCATCAAAAGTTATATTTTTGCAACAAAGGGTATTAGCACTTTGTTAAGATTAAAGTATTTTGGTTAACTTTAACATAATGTATACCCCCTAAAACTACATGCTACATGCCATTTATTGAAGAAAGCGATTTATTGGAATTGCACAAGGATATCGATAAGGCCCAGATTATCAACGAACGTCTTCTGGATCAAATAAAGTTCAAGAACAAGGAACTCAAAAAAAGCAAAATACAGCGAAACGTCCTAGCCGGTGTTACGGCACTTTTTCTTATCGGAACACTTGCCATTACCTCTTTTACGGCTGGTCTAAGTAGTTCCAATGGTTTTGAAAAGCAGGAAAACCTCTTGGTATCCATTGATAGCTTGGATGCCATAAAAACACGGATAGATAATCTTAAGCAACAGAACCAGGAGCTTAGTTTGGTAAATGAATTTTATTTGGCCAAGAAGTTTTTGGAAAAGGAAAAAATATATTCCGTTCAGGTTAAATCTTTTGTGGACAACAATGTAACACTTGCTTCAAAGGCGCTTACAAATACCATGTTCGTTAAGACCAACCCATTCTATTCCTATTCCCTTGGAAATTTTGAAACTTTGGAAGAGGCCCAGAAATTTAGAAAGCAGCTCGTAGATCTAGGTTTTCAGGATGCTTTCGTTGCCTCTTATCAGGATGGCAAACGAATCCAAATAGAAGATCCTTATTAACGAAGCTTTGCCGAAGACTAAAATTTGGTTGGATGCCGTTCGTTTAAGGACCCTACCATTATCCGTGTCCGGCATTATTGTAGGAACGGCCTTAGCTAACTTTTACGGAAAAGTAGATACCCTTGTATCCATCTTGGCATTATTGGCGGCAATAGGATTTCAGATTACATCAAATTTGGCCAATGATTATGGTGATGGGGTCAAAGGTACGGACAATGAGTCCAGGATAGGGCCAAAACGAGCTTTGCAGAGCGGACTGTTGTCCAAGGAAGAATTGAAAAAGGGAATTATTCTATCCAGTGTTATTAACCTTTTTTTAATTCTTGCCGTAGTCTATTTCGCATTTGGGACAGAACACATAAATTACCTCATATTATTTGTAGTATTAGGCGCAATATGTGTTTGGGCCGCTATAAAATATACCGTAGGGTCTTCAGCCTATGGGTACAAAGGAATGGGCGACCTTTTTGTTTTTGTTTTTTTCGGTTTGGTCGCTGTTTTGGGGTCGATGTTCCTAATTACCAAAATTCTTTATCCACAAGCGCTGTTGCCTGCCTGTACGATAGGTTTTTTGAGCACAGGTGTTCTTAACCTCAATAATCTAAGGGATTATGAATCCGATAGCCAGGCGGGGAAAAATACACTTGTGGTACGAATTGGATTCAAAAGCGGCAAGACCTATCATTCACTGCTTTTGCTTGGCGGTTTTGCCACATTGCTCTGGTTTGTTTTACTGAATTTTGAGCATTGGTACCATTTTCTTTCCATTGTAACGTTCATACCAGTTTTTATCCATATGCACCGTGTTCATGCCACAAAAGCCCCGGTTCTGCTAGATCCGGAACTTAAGAAATTAGCCCTGAATACTTTTGCCATGGCCATCATATTCTATATCAGTTTTAATAATTTTTTGTAATTTTGAGTCTAACCATCTAAACCACAACTACTTTGGAACAACCTATTAAAATTCTTATCGTAGAGGACAATGTTATCATTGCAGACGATATGCAATCTATGCTAGAAGAGATTGGTTATGAGATTGTTGATAACGTAATTGTATACGAACAGGCGGAAGAGGTTTTAAGGACACAGCAGGTAGATTTGGTATTGATCGATATCATACTTGCCTCCGATAAAACAGGAATCGATCTGGGCAAACACATTAGGGAGAACTATGATATACCCTTTATTTTTGTCACCTCAAATTCTGATCGTGCTACCGTAGAAAATGCCAAGACCGTAAAACCCAATGGGTATTTGGTAAAACCTTTTGAACAACAGGATTTATATACTTCCATAGAAATAGCGCTTTCCAATTTCACCTATGGTGCCGGAAAATCGGGAAATGAGGAGAGTGGCACGATGGAAGCCCCGATGTCCAATTCTGTCTTAAAGGATTCCATTTTCGTTAAAAAACAACATTTGTATTATAGGATACAATTTGGGGACATACAGTTCATAAAGGCGGACAATGTTTACTTGGAAGTAAATACCGTGGATAAAAAGTTTTTGGTAAGATCTCCCCTGAAGGACTATTTGGAGAAATTGCCGAAGAACAAGTTCTACCGAGCCCATAAATCCTATATTGTGAACGTTGATCACATTGATGCCATAAACTCCAAGGACATAATGATCAACAACACCCTGATTCCCATATCAAAGGATTTTAAGGAGTTTATCATTTCTGCGATGAACTCTTAGAACCTTTTATTTTAAATAGAATTTGGAAGACATGTAATACATGTCTTCTTTTTTTATCACGGTTTATGGCTTGGACACAACGGTTTTCCGTGTCTTCGCAACATTATTTTTGCCCGTATCGCAAACTGCATTACTTTAGTCGTGTATTAATAAGCAAGCGCAAACTGAATAAATAGTTTTTTCATTTTCATATAGTGTTCTCGTAAAAGGGCCTTGATCGTAAAGACAGGGCTCTTTTTAGTTAATGCAATCCTGTTTTGTAAAATGTGAAGCCCTCAATTAAAAAACAGAGGGTTATTGATTCTCCGGCAGGGCGAAGTTTAAAAAACCTAGTATACCCCGCCGATTGGTTTCCTTTACCCAATGAAATGCAGATCGACTTACTCCTTTCCGGAACCCGGAACTTGAAACTTTGAACCTGAAACTTCTGGGAAATCCACCCTGCTTCTTTCAGAAATTCGTTCTTGGATGACCTCGACCAAATGCTCAAAAAATCGGATGAAATACAGCCTCGGATTGATAATTTGGTTTTCACAACAAAAAACGAGGGTTACACAACAATATTCCAAAAGGAAGGCCTTCATACGATATTTTTGAAGCGTCCTTAGGACACCCCAAAACTTATCATTCAATTTTTTGATGTCATTGTACGGTAGCCATATACGTTTATATGGCATTTTCGTGTATATATGATCTTAATTAAGATTAGATTATCCACGCTTTGGTCAAGTCTACTTTAGGTTATGGTTAAAAAACGTATTTGAGGACAATTAGTATGGTAAAAAAGACGTTTTTGAGATAATGGAAACGTGCCAAATCTTTAATTTGGTTTACAATAAAATTTAGCAGGACCACATTATACGGCGTATGTTTGGTTTTGTTCCCTACTATGATATGAAAGATCTGCTTGGCAAAACTTTAATACTATTCTTCCATTGCTTTCTTAGTATGTACCCTGTGGTCGCACAGGATTCTACAGAAATAGAGGAAGGTCTTTTTAGAAAATTTCAAAATCAGAAGACGCTAGAGGAAAGATTCGAGTTTTTTTTCAACGCCCCGAATCGTTATTTGGAGAATTCGGCCTATGACTGGTTGGATACGGTAAATGTATTTCTCAATAATGCCCAAAAGCAAGAAGATACCACCGCGGTAAAACGGTACAAACTTATGCAATCCCAGGTCTATTATGATATTGGGGATTACGACAAGAGTCTTGCGATAAACAAGGAGTTGTATGCCAAAAAGGAAAGTATTGATTTGGGCACCAGGACCATTCTGCTAAATCTCATGGACGAGAATTATTCCAAATTGGAGCTTTATGCGGAACAAATAGATATTCGGAAGGAAAAAAAGGAATTGGGGATAACCGAGAACATTGCCTTTTATGACATCTATTCCAATTTAGGGTTACATCGCAAGGCGATGGATGATTACTTTGAACACGTTAAAAAAACCGTTGATGAGAAGGACTATTTTGCCCAGGCGGAATTTTACAATAATGTGGGAACCTATCTAAGATTGGACAAATCTACGCCCACGGCACTCAATTCATATAAAAAAGCAAAGGGTTTTATAGATGTGTTTTTAAACGACGTCACCAAAATTAAGTCGGATGTGGACGTACGGGAAGCTAACCTTTTAAGCAGTAAAATTCGTGGGAATATCGGGAAATGCCATCTGCAACTGGGAGAATATGAGGATGCTATTCCCTTCTTGGAGCAGAGCATTGCAGAAATGAATGCATATAGCAAAGGCCTCTATTCCCCGGATATCATCGAAAATCGTTTGGCCATAGCCGAATGCTATCTCCAATTGGGAGATTTGGAAAAGGCTACGGATTTTTTGAGCGATGATATCCAACCCAGGAAAACCGAAAACAAAATAAAAAAGAACAGACTACTATCCTTTTATTATGAAAGGACCGACGACTACAAAAATGCCGCGTTTTATTTGCGAAAAAACATTCGTATAAATGATTCCATAAGCATCAACGAGTCGGAATTGAGAAAGCAACAACTGGCAACGGTCATGGCCGAGGAAAAAGCCAACACGCGATCCATTATGGCAGCGCAAAAACAGGCTTTGGAAGAGCAACGCAGTGAAATGATAGCTCAGGATGAACGTATAAACCTGGTTTTCATTTCCTTGATTTTTACGCTATTGGGATTTGCCGGTTTGGTGTATGCCTATCTAAAAAGTATAAAGAACCAACGGTTGATCGCTGAACAGAAACATATTATCGAAAACTCCTTGGTAGAAAAGGACTCGCTCCTCAAAGAAATCCATCATAGGGTAAAAAACAACCTACAGATGGTTTCTAGCCTATTGAGTCTTCAAACGAAAAATACGAGGAGCAAAGCGGCCATTGAAGCACTTGAGGAAGGCAAGAGTAGGGTAAAGGCCATGGCATTGATTCATCAAAAGTTGTATCAGAACGATGACCTTTCAGTAATTGAAATGCAGGGATATATAGAGAGTCTGATCAATAGTGTGCAATCTGTGTACAAAAAAGGTGGACATAATATCAATATTACAATAGATGCAGAAGGTGTGGAATTGGATATTGACCGAGCGATTCCCTTTGGGCTCATTTTGAACGAACTGGTCTCCAACTCCTTTAAATATGCCTTTCCGTATAATGAGGAAAATGGCAAAATTTATATCCATCTCAGAAAAATGGGAGACAAAGAAGGCTTTTTTGAATACTCGGACAATGGGGTAGGCCTACCGGAGGATACCGAGGAACGGACCAATTCCTCTATGGGGATACGATTAATGAACCGCTTGGCCAATCAATTGCAAACCAAATTGAACATTGATAAAACTGCCGAAGGGGTTCGTTTTTGGTTCAATTTTAAATAAATTTGAAGGGTAACCTAAACCCTTCAAAAATGAAACTTACTTTTCTGGGCCATGCTTCCCTTCTTATAACACTGCAAGACAAAACACTTTTGGTAGATCCCTTTATCACGGGCAATGAAAAGGCATCGGGAAAAGTGGACATCAACGACCTAAACCCTGATTATATTTTGGTGACCCACGCCCACCAGGATCATACCTTGGACGTAGAGCAGATTGCCAAAACCTCCGGGGCCACTATAGTCAGCAATTATGAGATAGTCGTACATTATCAGAACAAAGGCCTTGAGGCGCATCCCATGAACCATGGAGGTCAATGGAATTTTGATTTTGGACGATTGAAATATGTAAATGCTATCCACACGTCCTCCTTTCCTGATGGCTCCTATGGGGGGCAGCCTGGCGGCTTTATCCTGTCTGCGGAAAACAAAGAGATTTATATTGCAGGGGATACGGCATTGACCATGGATATGAAGCTGATTCCCATGCAAACAAAATTGGATTTGGCCGTTTTGCCCATCGGAGACAACTTCACCATGGGTGTAGACAATGCTATTCTTGCCTCGGACTTTATCGAGTGTGCCGAAGTATTGGGCTATCACTTCGATACTTTTGGGTATATCGAAATTGATCATGATGATGCCAAAAGAAAGTTCAAGGAGGCAGGCAAAACACTTCATTTATTGAATATAGGACAAGAACTGACCATTTGATACAACGCTTGTTTTCATTAAATTTTTATAGGGTTTCCGCCATCTATGCGCTCAAAAATATACCTAAATTTGGGCATAACGGATGAAAGCCAGTTATAAAAGACATATCCTTAATTTTAAACGCCCCAGTGGCACATCCCGGGGCATACTTACCCAAAAGGAGACTTGGTTTCTTGTGTTGGAGGAAAATGGAAAGTTCGGGATAGGGGAATGCGGACTATTACAAGGTTTAAGCGTAGACGATGTGCAGGGTTATAAAGATAGGCTCCAATGGACCTGTGATCACATTTCATTGGGAGTGGAGATCCTTTATGGGGAATTGAAAGAGTTTCCCAGTATCCAATTTGGGGTAGAACAGGCTTTTGCTTCCTTGAAATCCACAAATCCCTTTGAACTTTTTGAGTCCTCTTTTACAAGCGGGGAAAACACAATTCCGATCAATGGCCTTATTTGGATGGGAGATGCAAGCTTTATGCATGAACAGATTCAACAGAAATTGGAGGAAGGCTTTACCTGTATAAAAATGAAGATAGGGGCTATTGATTTCAGTAAGGAAATAGAGCTTTTAGAATCCATTCGTGAAAGATATTCCAAGGAGGATATTGAGCTTCGTGTTGACGCTAATGGAGCCTTTGAACCCAAGGAAGCGCTGGAAAAACTTCAAATCCTATCCCGTCATGAACTACATTCCATAGAACAACCCATTAAGCAAGGCCAATATTTGGAAATGAAGAGGTTATGTGAAGAATCCCCTTTACCCATTGCCTTGGACGAGGAATTGATAGGAGTTTTTGATATTGAAGAAAAGAAAGGATTGTTGCGGACCGTTCGCCCACATTATATTATCTTAAAACCCAGTTTGATCGGCGGTATTAAGGGCTCTGAAGAATGGATAGCCTTGGCCGATGAACAAGATATTGGCTGGTGGGTGACCAGTGCCCTGGAAAGCAATGTAGGCCTCAATGCCATTGCACAATGGACATTTACATTGAATAACCAAATGCCCCAGGGATTGGGTACGGGTAGTCTATTCACGAATAATTTTGAGTGTCCATTAATTGTAAGGAAGGGGCAATTGGGCTATGAAAAGGATAAGCATTGGGAAACCAACTTAATTAGGAACTTATGTATATAGAACAGGGCTATAAAGGAGAAATAGGAATCTGGAAATACTTTTTGATTCCCTTAGGCTTTATTGGGTTGATGGTACTCAACTACGTGGCCATAGTACTTCTGGATTTGGATGTTGAGGCCATTATGGAAGCGGAAATAAAAAGGAAAGGCGCCAACCGGTTTTTGGTAGAGATGCTGATTCCCTTCATCGTCGGTCTTGTCCTGTTGTTTCTATGGGTGAAGTACATTCATAGACAAACATTGACCTCATTGACGACTTCCAGAAAAAAAATCGATTGGAAACGGGTTTTCTTTGCTTTTGCACTTTGGTCCACCATCACCATAGTACTAACCGGAATCGATATTATAGTCGCCCCAGAGGACTATGTCCTCAATTTCAGATGGGAACCATTTTTGTATTTAGTGATAATAGCGGTATTACTCATTCCCATACAGACCAGTTTCGAAGAATATTTGTTCCGGGGTTATATGATGCAGGGTATCGGAATTATGGCTAAAAATCGATGGGTACCCTTGTTCGTAACCTCCGTATTGTTCGGATTGATGCATTTGGGAAATCCGGAAGTGGGTAAATTGGGCTATGGGATTATGGTTTACTACATTGGTACCGGTTTTTTCTTGGGAATTATGACCTTAATGGATCGGGGCCTTGAACTGGCCTTGGGTTTTCATGCTTCCAATAATTTGGTAACTGCACTTCTGGTCACTGCGGATAGCACGGCTTTTCAAGTGGATGCCATTTATAAAAACGTGGCCGAACCTAGTTTAGGTTTTGATGCCTTGTTACCCGTATTTATAGTCTTTCCAATACTGCTCTATGTTTTTTCCAAAAAATACCAATGGAAAAATTGGAAGGAGCGGCTAGCAGGCCCCGTACTATCCAAAGAAGAGTTTTTTGCCTCCAGTCATGACTAAGCCTAAGTATAACGAAATTCATGCTCAATTCAAGTTTAATGGTTTCCATCCTTCTGTCGATGAGCTAAAGGAGATAGGATATAGCTTAATAAAGGAAGGCGAACCTTTTGAGCAGCTCATTGGGGATTTTTTATTGGATTGGCTTGATGAAAAACCGACCTTGGAAGTCAAAACTTCGGGCTCCACAGGAAAACCGAAACCGATTCTTCTAAAAAAGAGCCGGATGGTGAATTCAGCTTTGGCGACAGGGGACTTCTTTGGACTGGAACCGGGAAGCTCTGCGTTACTATGTTTACCCTGTGATTTCATTGCCGGAAAAATGATGTTGATCCGTGCCATGGTGCTGGGCCTTGAAATGGATTATATAGAACCTTCCTCAAATCCGTTAGGCCTAATTTCCAATTCCTATGATTTTTGCGCAATGGTGCCACTGCAATTGGAGAATTCTTTAGAGCGACTTAATGACATAAGTACCTTATTGATTGGAGGCGCCCCTATATCGAATATTTTGGAAAAAAAGATAGAACGGGAATCAACTGCTATTTTTGAAACCTATGGGATGACGGAAACCATAACCCATATAGCCGTAAGGGAAATTCATGCCGACCGATCAGATAAGGACGAACCTCGTTTTAAGACCTTGCCCAGGGTCACGGTTTCCAAGGATCACAGGGGTTGTCTTGTCATTGATGCGCCGGAGATTTGTGATGATAAGGTAATTACCAATGACTTGGTACATCTCATTTCAAAAACCGAATTTAAATGGTTGGGGCGGTATGATAACGTGATTAATTCCGGAGGCGTAAAATTGATTCCGGAACAAATCGAGGCGAAACTGGCCCAAATCATTACAAATCGATTTTTTGTCACGGGATTGCCCGATGTGAGGTTGGGACACAAGCCGGTGTTGGTCGTTGAAGGCGAAACCGATGTTGAAATCGTTTCTCAAAAAATAGCGGGATTTCCTTCCCTCGAAAAATATGAAGCGCCCAAAGCCATTTATAGTATCCCTAAGTTCAAGGAGACGGAAAATGGAAAAATCTTAAGACATGAAACATTAAAATTCTTAGAAATCATTAGCTAAAAGTCTTCTAATTCTTATTAAAAAAAATCACCCTATGAAAAATAAGCTATCTCTTTTTTGTTTCTTACTCTCCCTATCATTGTTTCCCCAGCAAATCCTCCCTGAAATTGAAAGGGCCAAGGTGATAGATGAGATTCTGGCCGACCGTTTCAATAATCTCTTGCCCCAATTAATGGACGAAACGGATATTGACATGTGGTTATTGATTTCACGGGAATATAATGAGGATCCGGTATTGCGTACCATGCTACCGGCCACCTGGCTGAATGCCCGAAGACGGACCATTTTGGTTTTCTATCGGGATAAAGCAAAAAATACCATTGATAAGTTGGCGGTGGCCCGCTACAATGTGGGGGACAATATCCTATCGGTTTGGGACAAGGAAAAGGAACCCGAGCAGTGGAAGCGTTTGATGCAATTGATTGAAGAGCGAAATCCCAAAAAAATTGCGTTAAACTATTCCAAGGACCACAACATTGCGGACGGTCTGGATAAGACAGATTATGAGGAATTCATGCAAAACCTACCTGCGAAGTACCATAAAAAAGTAGTTTCTGCGGAGCAATTGGCCGTTAGATGGATAGAAACCCGAACGGCTCGTGAAATGATTATTTACAATCAGCTGGTGGACATTACCCATGACATTATCGCTGAGGCGTTTTCCGAAAAGGTCATTACCCCGGGAGTTACCACCACCACGGAAGTTGAGTGGTGGATGCGACAAAAAGTGACTGATTTGGGATTGATAACTTGGTTTCATCCAACTGTGGATGTACAACGTACCAGCGAGGAAACCAGGGGCCATCTTTATTCCTTTTCCGATCGTCCAGAGGATATGGTCATTCTGCCCGGCGATTTGCTACACTGCGATTTTGGAATTACGTACCTGCGCCTCAATACCGATTGCCAGGAACTGGCCTATGTACGCAAATCTGGAGAAAAAGAGGCCCCTGAATTCTTGCGTGATGCCTTAAAAGAAGGGAACAAGGTCCAGGATTTCCTTACCGGAAATATGATTGCGGGCCGTACCGGGAATGAAATTTTGGCCAAAGCCCTACAGGATGGACGGAAAGCCGGACTACGTCCTGCCATTTATACCCACCCCCTGGGAACCTATGGACATTCCGCAGGTACCACTATAGGTATGTGGGATGCGCAAGGGGGGGTTATGAAGGATGATGGAGAAAATTATCCGTTACGTCCCAATACGGTCTATGCCATAGAACTCAATACTACGGTGACCGTCCCAGAATGGAAACGAGACATCCGGATTATGTTGGAAGAGGCCGGGTTCTATGGGGAGAACGGGTTCAGATATGTGAACGGAAGACAAACGGAACTGCTCCTTGTACCAAGGGTAAAGGAACATTTGGGCGAATAATGTTCGGCATTGTTTTTGTAGCTTATTTTCTGTATATTTAGTAAAAAAACTGCAAATCCCCGACATTATGAAACATTTTCTTCCAGCATTTCTGTTTTTACTTTTGGGAAACGTCTATTCCCAAGAGACACTCAAAACGATTAGGGGCATAATATCCGATGATGGCCAAGCTCCTTTAAGAGACGTAAATATCACTGTTAAAAACACGGACAGGGTAGTGGGTACCGATAAATTCGGAAAATATAAAATCGGTGCCCATGAAGGAGAAACCTTGGTCTATAGTCATATAGGCAAGAAAACCTTGGAAGTTTTGGTAGAAGATGTAACCACCTTTTTGAATGTAACCTTAAGGGATGAAATTCAGCAACTGGACGAGGTTGTGGTTACGAAAAGATATCATAAGACCCAACAGGAACTTTATGGGGAATACAATAGCAATAAGAATTTGATAAAAACGCTTTTTGGAATCCTGGATATCAGTAGAATGCCATTTCGGGCCCAGATTATTGATGGTGAGACTATTAATCCTTCCGCTCTTGATATTTTAACGGTTTTACGGGTAAAAATCCCAGGTTTTTTTCCTAGAGGCCTAGCTAATATCAATGCTAGATATTCTCCTCTATGGGAGGTAGATGGTGTATTGTTTCGGACTACACCCAAATTTTTAGACATACAAAACATAGATAGAGTCGCGGTCATACAAGGTCTAGGAGGACTGAACAAATATGGTAGTCTCGCCTCTGGGGGGCTTGTAATCATCAATACAAAAGCTAATTTCAGCCGGGAACCTGGAACAGACCTCCCCTATGATCAAGCGAAGTTGCGAAACAATTTTTTTGAAAGGGGGGATGCGATAAGTCAGGAGGATTTGGGTGTACCTATGTATATACAGACCTTAAATGCTTCGGTTGATTTGAACAAAGCCAGGGAAAGTTATTTTGAGCTCGAAAAGATATATGGCCAATCACCTTATTTTTATTTGGATGCACGATCCTATTTTCAGAAAGAACGTAGGGATAGGGCTATGGCCAAAATGATTACGAAGAGCATTGAAGCCAACTACTCTAATAATCCTATTATCCTTAAGGCCTTGGCCTATCAATTGGATGAGGAAAGGGATTATGGTGCCTCGGTGGAACTGTACAAGAAAATTTTCATTCTTCGCCCGCATTATCAACAATCCTACCACGATCTGGCGAATGCCTATAGAAACAGCGGAAAAGTTGAACGGGCCGCCCTGCTCTATGCCCGGCACCAATTTTTGTTGCACGAAGGGCTCTTCAATAAATCTGAAACCTTTTCGGATATTCTAGATCGGGACTTCAACAATTTATTGGTACAGAAAGGGGAAGTACTGTCCCAGGAAAAGGTGTTCCATCCATCCGATACGGATGATTTTAGGGGAACACGTTTGGTATTCGAATGGAATGATAGTGAGGCAGAATTTGAATTACAGTTCGTAAAAGGTAATAAACAATACTATACCTTTAAACATAGCTCATTCGATAATGAAGATTATATCAAGGATGGGAAACAGAACCGTTTTTCATGTCGGGAATATTTAATTTATGACCCAGAGGGAATTTGGCAGGTCAATGTCAACTATCTGGGAAACAAAAGTCTTACACCTACCTATATAAAGGCTACGATTTACTACAACTATGGAAAACCCAACCAAAGACACGAATCCAGGGTTTTTAAATTAAGGGCTAAAAATAGTAATCAAGAATTGTTCAAGATTCAAGTTGGGGGAATGGTATCTATTTGGTAAAATAGGCGCAGCAATTGCTATCTCCCTGTTGAATGATTACCGTCTTTTTCATTGGTATGAAGTATCAAAACCACTCCACGAGCTAGGTTTTTGGTATGGAAATAGGTAATTCGTTCCCTTTTTGCTATTTGGCGTAGTTTTTGTAGTACTTTTTAGTAATTTTATTAAACAATACTAAAAACACGGACCGTTATGAAACATCTCTTCCCTGCGTTACTTTTTTTGCTTTTTTCCCAAGTCTACTCTCAAGAAACCCTTAGAACAATAAGAGGTCTGGTTTCCGATGGTCAGGAGCCCATTAAGGATGTAAATATCTCAATTAAGGACACCGATAGGTTGACAACGACCGATGCATCCGGAAAATATGAAATCAGTGCTCATGAAGGCGAGACTTTGGTCTATAGCTATGTGGGCAAGAAAACCTTGGAGATTTTGGTAGAAGACGTAACCACCTTTTTAAACGTAACCTTAAAGGATGAAGTTCAAGAATTGGATGAGGTGGTTGTAACCAAAAAAAAATACCGCAGGACACAAAATGAACTTCGTTTAGATTACAATACCGACAAAAATTTGATTAAGACGGTTCATGGCATTATGGATACCAAATTGCTGCCACACAGGGTTCAAATTATAGACGTAAAGGATATTAATCCATCTACTGTTGATATCTTGACCCTTTTACGGGCCCAAGTTCCAAACATTTTGACTCCTACCAATACTGTAGGCCTAAATTTAAATAATCTCCAGGTTTTTTTTCGTAGGGGGAATACATCCATTAATACCAGAACACCGGTTTTGTTCGAAGTGGATGGGGTCTTACTCTATCAGGTGCCCATGTTTCTAGATATACAAAACATTGAGAGGATGGCCGTCATACAAGGCCTAGGGGCACTGAACAAATATGGTAGCCAAGCAGCGGGCGGTCTGATCATCATCAATACAAAAACGGCGAATTTCAGCCGGGAATCTGGAAAAAGTGAACCCTATGATCAGGCAAAGCTAAGGGACAATTTTTTTAAAGAGGACGATGTTGTCAGTGGCAGTCCTTTGGCGGTACCCAAGTACCTACGGACTTTACGCTCCACCGTTAATTTGAGAGACCCGAAGGAGAGTTATGCCCAACTTGAAAAGGTAAACGGGAGGTCCCCCTATTTTTATTTGGATACGCGGTCCTATTTTCAAAAAGAACATAAGGACAAGGCCATGGTGGAAATGATCACAAATAGCATTGAAACCCAGTATCCCGACAATCCCGTTATCCTTAAGGCCTTGGCCTATCAAATGGACGAAGCGGGGGATTATGGATCCTCGGTGGAACTCTATAAAAAAATATTTGTCCTGCGACCACATTACCAGCAGTCCTATCACGATCTGGCGAATGCGTACAGGAACAGTGGAAAAATTGAACGGGCCGCCCTGCTCTATGCCCGCCACCAGTTTTTGATGCGCGAAGGATTTTTTAGCAAGTCGGATACCTTTTCCAATATTCTAAATCGGGACTTCAACAATTTGTTGGGTCAGGAAGGGGAAGTACTGTCCCAGGAAAAGATGTTTTTTGTATCCGATGAGGACGATTTTAACGGAACGCGGCTAGTGTTTGAATGGAACGACAGTGAGGCGGAATTCGAATTGCAGTTCGTCAATGGTGACAAACAATACTACACCTTTAAGCATACGGCTTCCGACAACGGGGAACTCATAAAGGATGAAAAGCAGAACGGTTTTTCGTGTCAGGAACATCTTATTTACGACCCGAAAGGGACTTGGCAGGTGAACGTAAACTATTTGGGAAACAAAAGCCTTACCCCGACCTATCTCAAGGCCACAGTTTATCAGGATTATGGGAAACCTTCCCAAAGGCAGGAATCCCGGGTTTTTAAATTGATGGCCAAGAACCGCAATCAAGAATTGTTCAAGATTAAGGCAGATGGAACATTTTCCATCCGATAAATGGTACTTAAATCTTGCTTCATAGGAATTGGCTTGCTTCTTTTTTCCTTGGAATGCTTTGGTCAAAATGAATACGAAGGTCAGGTCATTGATAGGGCAACAGGGAATCCTATTCCATATGTGAATATAGGTATCGTGGCAAAAGGCATGGGTACCGTAAGCAATGAGGATGGACTTTTTCGTCTACAGGCCGACATACCAGATTTGGACGAGAAAAATGTAGTGCTGTTTTCGTGTCTGGGTTACAAAACCTTGGAGATTCCATTGTCGCGACTTAGACCCGTAAATAATGAACATTCCAAAATAAAAATGGCACCGGAGGCTATGGAATTAAATGAAGTGGTGGTTACCAACACAGATGGACGCTTCATTAGGGATTATGTGGGCTATCCCTATATAGGCGATGAAACTTATGGGTATTGGAAGGACAACATTGCCTTGGGTGGTGAGTTGGCCACTCGGATCCTTGTCAAGAAAGGCCCTAGAATACTTAAACGACTTATGTTCGAGGTCATAAGTAATCCATCGGATAGCATTTTGGTTCGTGTAAATTTTTATGATGACGACGGTAAGCTAAGATTACCTGGTACTAATTTGAACAAATCCGGAAAGAGTGTTCTTTGTACCATCCCCAAAGGTGCCCGATCCCTACAGGTCGATTTAAGGGACTATAGCATTCAAGTAAATGATAGTTTTATAGCCTCATTGGAACTTTTGCAGGTCTATGGGCAGGAAGAACTGGGCTTGGTTTTGGCAGGTACCCGGAATATCTCTACTTCGTACCGTAAATACTCCAGTCAGGATAAATGGGAAGAATTTTCAAATCAAGCGATGGCCTACCATTTGGAGACTTCTTTTAAGGTACCCGGTAAAGCTGCGGATAGATATGAAACTAGGCAGCAGCGCAAGCTAAAACGGCACAGGACCGTTTCGGGCTTTGTTTTTAAAAATGGGAGAATGGTGCCGGCCGTACAAATTTCAAATCTCCGGACAAAGGAACAAACAACGACGGATGAAAAGGGCCGCTATATCATTGGAGCCAAAAAGGGTGATATTCTGGTGTTTACAAAAAAAGGACACGGGAAAGAAACGAAAAAAGTAAGTGATAAACCGGTATTGAATGCGGTTCTCCAGCCCGAGGAATAAACTATTGATCAGACCTGCAAAACGCCCATGTTAAAAGATTTTTTTATAGGCGAATGATTTGCCGCCTCAATACCTAAGGAAATCCATTTTCTTGTTTCCAGGGGATCGATTATGGCATCCGTCCATAAACGTGATGCGGCATAGTAGGGGGATACTTGATCATCATAGCGTTTCTTGATTCGGTCAAAAAGCTCCGTCTCCATTTCTTGGGTGATCACTTCGCCTTTCTTTTGTAGGGAAGCCTTTTCAATTTGCAATAACACCTTGGCCGCGGAATTACCGCCCATAACCGCAAGTTCGGCACTTGGCCAGGCCACGATTAATCTTGGATCATAAGCCTTTCCGCACATGGCATAATTTCCGGCGCCATAGCTGTTTCCGATGATTACGGTAAATTTGGGAACCACACTATTGGCCACGGCGTTCACCATTTTGGCACCATCCTTAATGATACCTCCATGCTCGCTCTTGCTACCGACCATGAACCCTGTAACGTCCTGTAAAAAGACCAGGGGAATCTTTTTTTGATTACAGTTTGCCATAAAACGCGTGGCCTTGTCCGCGGAATCGGAATAGATGACACCCCCAAATTGCATTTCCCCTTTCTTTGTTTTGACTACCTTGCGTTGGTTGGCAACGATTCCTACGGCCCAACCGTCTATTCTTGCGTAACCGGTTAAAATAGTCTTTCCGTAGCCTTCCTTATATTGTTTAAATTCGGAATCATCCACGAGTCGTTCAATTACCTCGAGCATATCATATTGATCGGTACGTGAACTTGGAAGAATACCATAGATATCTTTCGGGCTTTGCTTGGGCTTTATGGCTTTGGTTCGGTTGTATCCGGCCTCATCGGCTCTTCCAATCTTGTCTATTATGCTTTTTATGGTATCCAATGCGTCCGAATCGTCCTTGGCCTTGTAATCGGTCACGCCACTGATTTCACAATGGGTAGTGGCCCCGCCCAAGGTTTCATTGTCTATTTCCTCTCCTATAGCGGCTTTCACTAGATAGCTTCCCGCCAGAAAAATACTTCCGGTCTTGTCAACGATCAAGGCCTCATCGCTCATAATGGGCAGGTAAGCGCCACCAGCCACGCAACTGCCCATAACCGCGGCAATTTGAGGTATGCCCATACTGCTCATTTGGGCATTGTTCCTAAAAATTCTGCCAAAATGTTCTTTATCGGGAAAGATTTCATCCTGCATGGGCAAAAATACGCCGGCACTGTCTACCAAATAAATAATGGGCAGGCGATTCTCCATGGCTATTTCCTGTGCCCTTAAATTCTTTTTCCCCGTAATAGGAAACCAAGCGCCTGCCTTAACCGTGGCATCATTGGCGACCACCAAACACAGTTTCCCGGATACATATCCAATTTTTATGACTACACCCCCTGAAGGGCAACCTCCATATTCCTTGTACATGTCCTCGCCGACCAAAGCTCCAATTTCCAGACAGTCCTTTTCTTTGTCCAATAAATAATCAATTCGTTCACGTGCGGTCATTTTCCCTAAGGCATGTTGTTTTTCTATACGCTTTTTCCCGCCTCCCAGTTTTACTTGCGCCAAACGTTTTTTAAGCTCTGAAAGCAACAATTTGTTGTGATCTTCATTTTTGGTGAACTTAAGATCCATACTATCGGTAGTTTCTTTTACAGGCATAAAGATAGCAGTATTATTGATTAACTTTGGCAAAATAAAATACCAGTATGGGAGATACTATTCGTTGGGGAATCATAGGTCCGGGAAAGATTGCGCACAGTTTCTCAAAGGATTTGAAGCTGCTTCCAGAAGGGACTTTGAGCGCCGTTGCCTCCAGGGATATTGAAAAAGCAAAACAATTTGCAAAGGAGTATAACGCGGAACACGCTTTTGGAAGTTATGAGGAATTGTTCAATTGTGATGAGGTAGATGTAATCTACATTGCCACCCCCCATAACCTACATGCCCAATGGAGTATTATGGCTATGGATCATGGCAAACATGTACTTTGCGAGAAGCCTATGGGGGTAAACCTTTCGGAAGTCGAAAAAATGATAGCTTCCGCCGAACAAAACCAGGTTTTTTTGATGGAAGCCCTTTGGAGCAGGTTCAACCCAACGATACGTAAAGTGAAGCAACTGATCGATGCCGGTGAACTCGGGGACATCGGCTATCTTCATGCGGATTTCGCATTTTACGGATTGGACAGATCCGAGGAAGGAAGGGTATTGAATCCATATTTAGCAGGCGGGTCACTATTGGATATCGGAATTTATCCAATTTTTTTGGCTTACGTAATGTTGGGGAAACCCAAAACCATAAAAGCGACTTCCAAATTTTATAAGACCGGGGTCGAAATTCAGACCTCCATGATTTTTGAGTATAAAAGGGCCCAAGCCCTATTGTATAGTGGACTTACCTCGAATTCGGAAATGAAGGCTGAAATAGCGGGAAGCAAAGGCTCGATTTTTATTCATCCTAGATGGCATGAAGCCCAAGGATATTCCATTGAAAAGGGCGATATCCTGGATAAATTAGACCAGCCGACAAAAGGGAAAGGGTATACTTATGAAATCGAAGAAGTACACTCCTGTTTAAAATCCGGAAAGCTGGAAAGCGAACTCTGGTCACATCAAAATAGTTTGGATTTGATAGGATTATTAGATCAGGTTCGCCAACTAACGGGGGTTGTTTTTCCCTTCGAGGAATAAACTTACCGGTACAAATCACAAAAAATCCCATAAAATTCCGATATTTGGAGCTACCACAAACCAAACTAGGACAAATGGGAATGAATAAAAACACGGTGCTTGCCTGGGCAACATTTATTATGATTGTAGTGGGATGCGCGTTAATAGCCCTCGGAGCCTTTAGATATGATGATGTTGCAGGATGGGGCTTTGCGTCGGTAGGTATTGGCTTTTTTGCCATCGCATGGGTCTTTAACGCGCTAAAGGGAAGGGTTTAAATGACGAAGCCCAAACCCATGCTTCAAGTTTAAATTCAAAGCCAGGTTCCTTCATAAAGTTCCTTTTTCTTCCTGATATGATGTGAAGCATTTTCTAATCAACAATTTAGTAACCTAAACAATTCAACTATTCATGAGCGACGATAAGAAAGTCATTTTCTCAATGGCCGGGGTCACGAAAACCTACAAGAATGCGAACACTCCGGTACTTAAAAACATTTACCTCAGTTTTTTTTACGGTGCCAAAATCGGGATTTTAGGTCTTAATGGATCTGGGAAATCCACCTTATTAAAGATAATAGCGGGGGTGGATAAAAACTATCAGGGGGATGTTGTCTTTTCTCCGGGATATAAGGTAGGTTACTTGGAACAGGAACCGCAATTGGACGAGGAAAAAACCGTACTTGAAGTAGTGAAGGAAGGTGTGGCCGAAACCATTGCCGTCTTGGACGAGTATAATAAGATCAATGATATGTTCGGTTTGCCCGAAGTATATGAAGATGCGGACAAGATGCAAAAGTTAATGGACAAGCAGGCCGATCTTCAGGATAAGATCGATGCCTCCAATGCATGGGAACTCGATACCAAACTTGAGATTGCCATGGATGCACTGCGTACGCCGGAAGGTAATCAAAAGATCGAGGTGCTCTCGGGTGGAGAGCGAAGAAGGGTGGCCTTGTGCAGATTATTGCTTCAGGAACCTGAAATTTTATTGTTGGACGAACCTACCAACCATTTGGATGCGGAGTCCGTACACTGGTTGGAGCACCATTTGGCGCAATATAAGGGAACCGTTATTGCCGTTACCCATGATCGCTATTTCCTGGACAATGTGGCCGGATGGATCTTGGAGTTGGATAGGGGAGAGGGCATTCCATGGAAAGGCAATTATTCCGGTTGGTTGGACCAAAAAGCAAAGCGATTGGCACAGGAAAGTAAACAAGCTTCCAAACGGCAAAAAACATTGGAAAGGGAGTTGGAATGGGTACGTCAAGGCGCCAAGGGTAGGCAGACCAAACAAAAGGCCCGTTTGAAGAACTACGATAAATTGATGAGCCAAGACCAGAAACAGCTGGATGAGAAATTGGAAATATACATTCCCAATGGGCCAAGACTGGGCACCAACGTCATTGAAGCCAAGGGAGTAAGCAAGGCCTATGGCGACAAATTATTGTATGAAAATTTAAATTTTAATCTACCACAAGCCGGCATAGTCGGTATTATAGGGCCGAACGGTGCCGGAAAAACTACCATCTTCAGGATGATAATGGGCGAGGAAACCTCGGATGGTGGAGAATTTGTTGTAGGGGATACAGCAAAGATTGCGTATGTAGACCAAAGTCATTCCAATATTGACCCTGAGAAGACCATTTGGCAGAACTTCAGTGATGAACAGGAATTGGTCATGATGGGTGGGCGACAGGTGAATTCCAGGGCCTATCTAAGCCGTTTTAACTTTTCGGGCAGTGAGCAGAATAAAAAGGTAAACATGTTATCCGGTGGGGAGCGTAACAGACTCCACTTGGCCATGACCCTAAAGGAAGAGGGCAACGTACTATTGTTGGACGAACCTACCAACGATTTGGATGTAAACACCCTACGTGCCTTGGAGGAAGGTCTGGAGAACTTTGCGGGTTGTGCGGCTATCATTTCCCACGACCGTTGGTTCCTAGATCGTATTTGCACCCATATATTGGCCTTTGAAGGTGATTCCCAGGTCTATTTCTTTGAGGGTTCCTTCTCCGATTATGAGGAGAATAAAAAGAAACGTCTGGGAGCGGATATCATGCCCAAGCGAATCAAATACAAAAAGTTGATACGATAGTTGGTTTTCACCGCACTCAAAAATCATCCTGAGGATACCAATCCAATTGCACCACTTTTATATTGGGATTTCCCTTATTTACTAACTTTTTGAATTTGATTACATCGCTAATATCCGGATTTCCCCTATAATGATAGGGGTATACCTGTTTTGGTTGGAATTCCAACACGGCATCCGCCGCACTTTCCACGGTCATGGTGTAGGGCAGGTTCATACAAATAAAGGCCTTATCGATATTTTTTAGGCTTCTCATTTCAGGAATATCCTCCGTATCCCCGGAAAAATAGAGTCGTTGGCCGCCCATATTCAACACATAGCCGTTCCCACGGCCCTTCGCATGAAATTTTTTGGCCTCTTCCCGTAAGTTATACATCGGAATGGCCTCGACCATTATTTCATAACGTTCCTTGGAGTCACCATTGTTCAAAACATCGATTTGAGGTGTAAATTCTTCAGGTATTTTATCGGCTACGGCCTGGGGCACCATTATTTTGGCCCTTTTGGTATCCAGCTCCCGTAACGTTTCCACACTAAGATGATCACCATGAATATCCGTGATTAGAATTAGATCCGGTTTTTTTTGTCCCTCAAAGACTTTGGCACCTCCCACGGGATCTACATAAATGGTAATATGGTTCCATTCCAATACTGCTGTGGCATGGGAGATAGGGATAATCTTAATCTCGGAACCCTGTTCGTCATTTAAAGAAGGTGGAGCAGGTTTTTCCATTGCTTGGAAAGGATCCGAGTCTATATGGGGTGAAGGCTTTGCTTTTTCCTTGCAGCCCAAAAAAGTGAAACAACAGCCCAAAAGCCAAAAAAGCAATTTTTTCATGAAGTCAATTTTTTGAATTGAATATTAATTCCATTTTGATATCGCTTCGTTCATAAGGAATCTCTTTTTCCAATTCTACCTCTACAAAGCCATACTTCCGGTAGATATGAAGGGCGGTATCCAATTTGGTACTTGAATACAAAACGATACTTTTCCAATGGTTTTCTTTCGCAAACGCTATGGCAAAGGATAACAGTCTCTGACCGATTTTTAAACCTTGATGGTTAGGGTCGACCGCCATTTTTCCCAATTCAAAAACTTTCTCGCCATAAGGGATTAAGGAAAAACAACCCACAATTTCGCCTTCATGTTCTGCCAAAAAGATATATCCACCAATATCCAGGATAGATTCCTGGCAATTTTCAAGTAGCAATACATCCTTGGCCTCCACATGAAAATATTTTTTGAGCCAGGCTATGTTCAAGTCCCTGAAGTTTTTGGCATACTTGGGTTCAAATGGCAGTATTCTTACGGACATGTTAAGATGGAATCGCTTGACCATAAAGTTACTATATGCGCCGATTTGTGATGTGGGATTTTTAATTTTTTTAGGCCAAAAAATCTAAAAAGAAAAAAGAACCGTATATAGACTGATACGAACAAACACTTTTTAAAAGTTAAACAAGCTTATTTTAATTTTAACATTATGACTGAAACAAAAAGTAACAACGGATTGAAGGTATTGGCAGGTTTGCTAGGTGTGGTGCTTTTGGGTACCATTATCTACACCGTTAGTCTTTATCAGGATAAAAAGAAGACGGAGACCGTACTTACCGAAGAAAAGGCACTTGTGGTCGAGGATCTGAACAGCCTAAAGTCGGAATATGACAAAGCCATTTTGGAAAGTAACGCTACCAATGAGGAATTAGTAGAGGCAAGGGACAACATCGCCAAGTATCTTGATTCTGTGAAGACTATGAAAGCCGATATCGCTTCATTGTCAAGGTACAGAAGACAAGTTAGTGTGCTGAAGGCAGAAAGGGAACAATTGATGAAACAAGTGGATTCCTTGACACGTTCCAATACCCTTATCGCTATGCAAAGGGACAGCACTTATAACGAATTGGAGAAGCAGACCATTTTTAACGATTCCTTGGTTGTACAGAATACACAATTGGCCGATGCCGTTGAGAAAGGTTCTGCATTGAACTTATCCAAATTCAACGTTGATGCCGTAAAGGAACGCAACAACGGAAAATTGGTCTCTACTTCCAGGGCCAAAAGAACGGATAAATTCAAAATTTGCTTCACTGTTGCGGATAACGTAATTGCTGAAGCCGGTGACAGGGAGTTCTTTTTGGAAGTATTGGATCCCCAAGGTAACGTACTAGGTGAAAGCTTCTCCAAGACCAATGATTCCGGAGCTTCCGTTACCTATAGCAAAGGAACTAATTTCTACTATGAGAATAAGTCCTTGGACGTTTGTGACTATATCAATAAGCCTGCAGGAGATTTTCAGGGAGGAAATTATATGGTGAACGTTTATGACGACCGATTGAAATTATTGGGAACTTCCAAGTTCACACTTAAATAATATACACTATCCATTAATACAAAGAGGGGTCGATTCTTGAGAATCGACCCTTTTTTTATTTGTAGGAAAGTGCCCGTTTCAGAAAATAGTTTTAAAAAGGATAAACTGAACAGGCTTCTTTATAGCAGGTAAAAATTCAAACTATTTAAGACTCCCCACCATATCCTCTGGTTTTACCCATTCGTCATATTCATCAGCGGTTACATAGCCCAGGTTAATAGCCTCTTCTCTAAGGGTAGTCCCATTTTTATGGGCGGTATTGGCAATTTCCGCAGCTTTATAGTACCCTATTTTGGTGTTAAGGGCGGTGACCAGCATTAGGGAGTTATTCAATAAGGTTTTAATGGTTTCATGATTCGGTTCGATCCCCGATGCACAATTGGTATCAAAGCTTATACAGGCATCTCCCAATAATTGGGCGGATTGAAGAATATTGGCCGCCATTACCGGTTTAAATACATTTAGCTCATAATGTCCTTGGGTTCCGCCAACCGATATGGCTACATCGTTGCCCATAACTTGTGCACAAACCATGGTCAAAGCCTCGCACTGGGTGGGGTTTACCTTTCCCGGCATGATGGAACTGCCCGGTTCATTGGCCGGGATAATGATTTCCCCGATACCTGACCGTGGTCCCGAGGCCATCATTCGGATATCATTGGCAATTTTGTTTAAGGAAACGGCCAACTGTTTTAGTGCCCCATGGCTTTCTACAATAGCATCATGTGAGGCCAACGCCTCGAACTTGTTTTCCGCCGTCTTAAAAGGGAGTCCTGTGAATTCAGCAATATACTTTGCCACTAAAACATCATAACCCTTGGGAGTATTAAGCCCAGTACCTACCGCTGTGCCTCCTAGGGCCAATTCGCTTAAATGATCTAATGTGTTTTTTAGGGCCTTGAGTCCGTGATCCAGTTGGGAGACGTAGCCGGAAAATTCCTGTCCCAAGGTCAGCGGCGTGGCATCCATTAAATGGGTCCGACCAATTTTTACCACCTCTTCAAATTCCAGAGCTTTTTTGTGCAATGTTTCCCTAAGTTGGGTCACTCCGGGAATGGTGGTTTCGACCACTTTTTTATATGCCGCGATATGCATTCCCGTAGGAAATGTGTCATTGGAAGATTGTGACTTATTGACATCATCGTTGGGTTGAATGGTCTTTTCACCTTCACCGATAGTATTCCCGGCAATTTCGTGGGCCCGGTTTGCGATTACCTCGTTTACGTTCATATTGCTTTGCGTCCCCGAACCGGTCTGCCAGATGACCAGCGGAAACTGGCTATCATGCTGCCCATCCAAAATTTCATCGCAGACCTGGGCGATTAAATCCCTTTTTTCCTCGGAAAGAACCCCCAATTCATGATTGGTATAGGCCGCCGCTTTCTTTAAATAGGCAAAACCATATACGATGTCCAAGGGCATCGATCCAGACGGTCCTATTTTAAAATTATTTCTTGAACGTTCTGTTTGTGCACCCCAATATTTGTCCGAAGGTACCTTTACCTCGCCCATGGTGTCTTTTTCTATTCTAAAGCTCATTTTTAAAGTGATTTAGTTTACCACAAAGGTACGTCTAAACGGTTTCATTTCTATTGGGACTCTTTAAAAAATCGGCATGGGAAAGGACGATATTTTTTTGGTTTCAATTTGCAATATTCCTACTTTTCAAACTATCTTTGTCTCGTTAAAACAGGAGATATGTTCGAATTTGACCAATATTTGGGATTTTTAGCTTTTTTGACCATTTTGACGATAGGCTTTTGGTTGATGATTTTTCTACTGGTCTTCGTTATTCCGTATTGGTTGACCGGTAACCTGATAGAACTCTTCAAGGAAAAAAGAGAGGCCAAGAAGGCCGAAAGGGAAGCATAAAAAAGAAGCCAAAATGGCTTCTTTTGTTTTTTGGTGTAGGACACATATCAGGAACTATTGTTCCTTATCCTTGGATTTCTTCGCTTTCCTCTTTTTCTTTTTTTGCTTCTTTTGTGTTTTTTGAATGCCCTCTTTCTGAAGTTCCACAAAGGCCTCATATTTATCCAAGGGCAGTCCGGCCTTAAGTTCTTCATCCTGATCCTCGGTTATCTTTGTCAGACCCTCCCGCATTTTATCGGGGGGAAGCTCCAAAATTCGCAATTCCATACGTTTCTGAAGATATTTTTTAAGAACTGAACTTAATACGGCGGTCTCAAATTCGTTAAGTTCCAATGTTGCAGCTATTTTTGGCATTTCGCCATCCACTATTTCCTCGGCAGTCTTGGGCTCGGGTTCTTTAGGTGCAATATCGGCTTGGGGAATAGCACTTCTACCCCTTCCATAACCGTAGCCATATCCATTTCTTCTTCCATATCCGAATTGCGCCTGTAGTTCCGCCCCCGCGAGCAAAAGCACAAAAAAGGCAATGAGAAAGCGCGTATTGGTTTTCATGATGTTCTGTTTTATAGGCTTTTAAATGTAATTCAAGGTTTCATGACCCTTGGTTAAAACTTTGTTAAATCAAGAATCAATAAATATACCAAATTCCTAAAATTCGGACTAAAAAGGTAAAACAGCCCTCATAAGACCTCTTGGATACGCTCCGGCGGTCTCCCGACCACCGCTTTGTTTCCATTGACCACAATTGGGCGTTCTATTAGTTTTGGGTATTGGATCATGGCATCCAGTATGTCCTCATCGGAAAGCAAACGACCGCGAAACTTTTCCTTCCAAATAGCTTCATTTTTGCGGACCAGATTTTCCGCTGTAATGGAAAGACAACTCAATACCTGGCGAAGCTCGTCCTTAGTGGGCACATCTTCCAAGTATTTGATGACTTCAAATTCCTTACCGGATTTTTCCAGGAGTTCCATCCCCTCACGGGACTTGCGACATCTCGGGTTATGGTATATTTTGATCATGTGTCAAGGATGTTTGTTATTTCACATCAATTCGGGGCTTTTTAGTGAAGCATCCCGATTGCTTTAGGGCCCTAAAATTTGAATTACGCACTTTCTAACTTTGACTAGGAGCCGTAAGAGGCAAATCCCACATATGGCCTTAAAGGGTTTAACTAGATTTTCTTTGATTGTAGGAAGCAAAGATACCAATTATCATTTCCCTATTAAAGACCTATCTGGGCAAATTGGTAGATTTATTTTGGTAATCTGCGTTTAGCGATAATTGCGATTCATTGTCAATTTCCTAAAAAACCATCCTGTTAATTTCTAATGGATAAAAAGTTGCACAATTGTCCCCCAATTGTACATATTTCTTCAAATTAGCGCCTATCTTAGAATACGATGAAGCTCTAATTTATGGCCCTGAAAGTCGCGATATCCCATAAGACCAAATATACCTATGACCGTAGGGTGAAGTTATCCCCACACATCTTTCGGTTACGGCCGGCTCCCCATAGCAGAACCCCTATAGAGGCCTATTCCATAAAAATAAAACCCGAAGAACATTTTTTTAACTGGCAACAGGATCCCTTCGGAAACTATCTGGCCCGTATCGTTTTTCCCGAAAAGACGAATGAGCTCTCCATTGAGGTAGAAATCATTGCCGATATGAAGACCATCAATCCCTTCGACTTCTTTGTGGAAGAGACCGTGGAGGATTTTCCTTTCACCTATTCCGAGGCCTTAAAAAAAGAATTGCTGCCTTATCTGGAGATCAATGAGGATGGCCCCTTGTTAAAAAGTTGGTTGAATAAGATAGACCGTACTCCGCGTCGTACAATCGATTTTCTTACGGAACTGAACAGGGATTTGTATAACGCCTTGAATTACACCATTCGTATGGAGCCCGGGGTACAGACCTGTGAACAGACCTTGGCCGATCATTTGGGCTCCTGTCGGGATTTTGCCTGGCTTATGGTACAGATTTTGCGCCATTTGGGACTGGCAGCACGTTTCGTTTCGGGGTACTTGGTACAGATGAAGGCGGATGAAAAATCATTGGACGGGCCATCCGGACCCGAAGCCGATTTTACCGATCTTCATGCCTGGGCCGAAGTCTATTTGCCAGGGGCAGGATGGATCGGGCTGGATGCAACGTCCGGCCTATTGGCCGGAGAGGGACATATTCCCTTGGCTTGTACCCCTTCATTTGAGAGTGCCGCTCCGGTTTCCGGATTTACCGAGCCTTGTGAGACCCAATTTGAGTTCGATAATTCCGTAACCCGGATTTTTGAATCCCCCCGCGTAACCAAACCATATACGGAGCGTCAATGGGATGCTATTTATAATTTGGGATTTGACGTGGAGGAAGAGCTACAGCAAAATGACGTACGTCTCACCATGGGCGGGGAACCCACCTTTGTATCCATAGACGATATGGAATCCGAGGAATGGAATACGGAAGCCGACGGTGAACACAAGCGAAAATTGGCCAGTTCACTTTCCAGAAGATTGCTGGATGCATTTGGAAAAGGGGGGATGCTCCACTATGCCCAAGGTAAATGGTACCCGGGAGAGCCATTGCCCCGATGGCAAATCGGAGTGCACTGGCGCAAGGATAGGGAACCGATTTGGAAAGACCCCAAATTGCTGTCTTCGTTTACGGATTCCCATAAACTGCGCAATGGTATTGCCCTTACCTTTCTCCAAACCTTGGCACGCTACCTTAAGTGCCCTGATAAAACCATCTTGCCCGCCTATGAGGATGCCTTCTATTTTTTATGGGAAGAACGCAAGTTGCCCATGGATATCGACCCAAAGGAATATGACAAAAAAGATTCCGCCCTTCGAAGAAAATTAGGCGAAGTGCTGGAACAAGGCCTAGGAAAGGAGGTGGGCTATGTTTTCCCTCTTGCCGAAAATGACGGACAATGGATTACCAACCCTTGGGAATTCCGTAGCAAACATCTGTTCCTGACTCCCGGGAATTCCCCGATTGGATTACGGTTACCGCTGGACTCCTTGCCTAAAAATCCCGAAGTACCTTCCGAACCGACGGCCCAACCGGAGCTCTTTGAACCCAGACCCGATTTAAAATCCTATGGCACTGCTCTTCGGGCAAGAATGGAATCTACTCCAAAACCCCAGAAAAAACAGCCGTATGTACGTACCGCGATTTGTGCTGAGGTCCGCGAGAACAACTTGTTTCTCTTTCTTCCTCCTTTGGATACCGCGGAGGCCTTTGTGGATTTGATTGCTAGCATAGAGGCCACGACCCAAGAGCTGAAAGTTCCCGTGGTTATGGAAGGGTATGAACCTCCGCGGGACAATCGGTTGGAAGTGCTCAAAGTTACTCCAGATCCTGGGGTTATCGAAGTAAATGTACATCCGGCCAAGAACTGGAAAGAGTTGACGGACAATACCTTAAAATTGTACGATGAGGCAAAAAAATCCCGGCTGGGTACGGAAAAATTCATGCTGGACGGTAAGCATACCGGTACAGGTGGTGGAAACCATGTAACCTTGGGAGGGGTTACCCCAGCGGACAGTCCATTGTTGCGCGACCCACAACTACTGCGTAGTTTACTGACCTTCTGGCAACATCATCCCGGCCTGTCCTATCTGTTTTCAGGAGCCTTTATTGGCCCAACAAGTCAAGCTCCCCGGGTAGATGAGACCCGTCTCGAAAATTTGTACGAACTGGAAATCGCTTTTTCCCAAATCCCAGAAGACAAGGAAGTTCCCTTTTGGTTGACCGATCGCCTATTCCGCCATTTGTTGACCGATGTTACCGGAAATACACATCGCGCCGAGTTTTGCATCGATAAATTATATTCCCCGGATTCGTCTTCGGGCCGACTGGGTATTTTGGAATTACGGGCTTTTGATATGCCTCCACATGCGCAAATGAGTTTAATGCAGATGTTGTTGGTACGCACCTTGGTCTCCTGGTTCTGGAAAAAACCGTACAAGCACGATTTGGTACGCTGGGGTACCGAACTTCATGATAGGTTCTTATTGGAACATTATGTAAAGGAAGATATCAAAGATGTGGTTTTACAGCTCAATGAGGCGGGATATCCGTTTCAGTTGGATTGGTTCGATCCTTTTTTTGAGTTCCGTTTTCCCTTATACGGTATGGTTGAAATCCATTCCATGCAACTAGAGTTGCGCATGGCCATTGAACCCTGGAATGTACTTGGTGAGGAAATGTCCGGTAGGGGAACGGCCCGCTATGTGGATTCTTCCTTGGAACGGGTTCAGATCAAGGTGCGGAACTTTACGGAGGAGCGCTACCATATCACCTGTAACGGGGTAAAGGTAGAATTGAGCCCTACCGGAGTTAAGGGCGAATATGTGGCCGGGGTACGGTACAAGGCTTGGGAACCCTGGTCCGCCCTACATCCTACCATTGGGGTGGATACACCTTTGGTGTTTGACGTTGTGGATATGTGGAACAGGAAATCCATTGGCGGATGTACCTACTTCGTGGCACATCCCGGAGGGCGTTCATACGATACCTATCCGGTGAATAGTTACGAGGCGGAATCCAGAAGAATCAATCGTTTTTGGGACTTTGGCCATACTCAGGGGGAAATCCTACCGACAGAAACGGTATCTTCAACTAATTTTTCAGGTAGAACGGTAGAACCTAAGGATGCTTCGAATACTTTTGTTTATAGGGAGATTCCTATAAACCCGGAATTTCCACATGTCACCGATCTACGAAAAAAGTAACGACAAAATCGAATGCCGACTACAAAGACAAGTGGGTTAAACAGGTATACTCCCTTACAGGGGTATGATGAAATGTATGCTCAACAGGGTAATCTAAAACCCTATTGGCAAAAACTTCTCGACAGTTTTGACCACCTGGGAGTCGATGGTTTGATCGGCCGCCAGAAGGATATAGATTGGCTGCTTTCTGAAAATGGAGTTACCTATAATGTCTACAACGACCCTAAGGGGATGCATCGTCCATGGAATTTGAATATTGTCCCCTTTTTATTACGTAAAGATGAATGGGAAACTGTGGAGGCAGGCCTTAAACAAAGGGCCGAGCTTTTGGATTTGGTCTTAACGGATATTTACGGGGAACGCATGTTGATCAAGAACGGTGTAGTTCCCCATGAGATTATCTATGGACATAGAGGATTTTTGAGACAATGTTCGGGAATTGAATATGTCATGGAGAAGTTCCTGTCCATTTATGCCGCGGATTTGGCCCGGGGCACGGATGGAAGACTATGGGTGGTCAATGATCGTACCGAAGCTCCCTCGGGGATGGGGTATACCTTGGAGAACCGTTCCACGACAAGCCGAATCCTCCCGGAAATGTATGCCAAAATGAATGTAACCCGTTTATCCGGATTCTTCCAGGGCCTGAATCGAATGCTCGTAGAGGCCTCTCCCGTTAAAAAGGAGAATCCCCATATTGTGATCTTAACACCGGGTTCACATAACGAGACTTACTTTGAACATGCCTATCTATCGTCATTTTTGGGCTACCCTTTGGTCCAGGGCAATGACTTGGTAGTGCGGGATGGGTTTCTTTGGATGAAATCACTAAATGGTTTAAAGCAAATTGATGTAGTACTTCGCAGGGTAGACGATGCATTTTCCGATCCGTTGGAACTGCGTGAGGATTCCCATTTGGGTGTGGCCGGATTGCTGGACGTGGTCCGGAGAAAGAATGTTTCCGTTATCAACCCCGTAGGCAGTGGGGTAATGGAAAATCCAGGATTGATTCCCTTTATGCCCAGCATTGCCCAATACTTTTTGGGCCAAGATTTGATTTTACCACAAATTGCCTCTTGGTGGTGCGGGCAGGAGAAAGAAAAAAAATATGTGCTGGAGAATCTGTCCCGACTAGTGGTCAAGAGAATCGATCGTACGAATAGGGAGAGTATTCATTTTGGGGAGTTTTTGGATTCCGGGGAGTTGGATACCTTAAAACAAAAAATTCTGGAGCGGCCTTATAGGTTCGTTGCGCAAGAACGAATCAGTTTCTCAACGGCCCCGAATCTTGTTAAGGATTCCTTGGAGCCCAGAAATTTGGTTACCCGGGCCTTTTGTATCGCTTCGGGTTCCGATTACCAGGTCATGCCAGGCGGATTGGTAAGGGTGGCACCCGATCGTAAGACCATAAGGGTTTCCAATCACCGGGGTGGTACTAGTAAGGACTTTTGGATATTGGAGGATAAACCGGTTCAAGAAGATAGGGTCAGATTTTGGCAAAAAAAGTCTTCCAACGCAGTTTCCGGCTTGGATGACCTGCCTAGCTTAACTGCGGAAAACCTCTATTGGGCGGGACGTTATGTGGGACGTACCTTGATCAATGCCCGTTTTATTCGCATGGTAATGCGCCAATTGGCTATGGTTCAAAACCGAAACGAGACACCCGATTCCGAAAAACTTCAAACCTTGTTAAGGGCCGTTACCCATTTAACGGGAACTTACCCCGGCTTTGCCGAAAAGGCCAAAAAGGGTCCACAAGCTATGGAAAATCCATATCTGGAAATGCTTTCCGTTATCAAGGATCCAAAGAAGGTCGGCAGTTTGGCACATACCATTGACATGTTCAGTAATTCGTATTACTCCATACGAAACTTGTGGTCCACAGATATGTGGCGGGTTTTTGAGGACATTCAACAACTGTGGAAATCATTTCAAGAAGAGGAACAACCTTCTATAACCCGAATTCTCAGGGTGCTCAATAAACTGATAACCCGTTTGATCGCTTTTATGGGCCTTATAGAGGAAAGTATTATGATTCAACAGGGATTGTTGCTCTATTTCATTGGTCTGCAACTGGAACAAAGCATGTTGACGATTACCAAATGTCGTTCGCTTCTGACCATTAAGTATGATGCCCATACGGAATACGATCTTCTGGAGTATCTGTTGATCAGCCATGAGAGCTTAAACATCTACCGATACAGTTATCGATCCTATATTCAATTGGAAAATGTGTTGAACCTCGTTGTACTGGATTTGGAATACCCCCGCTCCTTGACCTATATGTTGAACAGGCTCCAAAAGGATATAGCACGTTTACCACAATCAAAATATGACAATCATTTAAACAGCTATCAAAAGTATGTTTTTGAGGCTTTTGCCAAACTGCGACTGGCTGAAGCAACCTCGTTGGCGAAAACGGCTACTGAGGAGGACTTCACACGAGAGTCGCTGGACACTTTATTGGGGCAACTTTCAGAACTCCTATATCAGACCTCACAATCCATTACCAGTTCCTATTTTAACCATACCAATACACAAAATCAACTGTTTACCCAATTCTTTCCGATTTGAGCATGTACTTTAACGTGACCCATACCACCAAATATACCTATAATGCTCCGGTGAGCTATGGCCATAATATCGCAACGCTTAGACCCCGGAAGGCCAAGGGACAGGAATTATTGGATTACCATATAGGGATTTCCCCGGAACCCTCGGAAATATCGGAGCGAGTCGACTTTTTTGGAAATTACATTACCCGCTTTTCCCTGCAAACCGAACACAGATCGCTCAAGGTAACCACTAAAAGTCGCATAAAAAGGGACTACGCCCAATTTCAGGATAGCTTTTTCTCGGAGGCTTGCAGTTCCATTACCATGAACGATGCGCTGATTGCATTGCAATCCAATGATTTGGAGATATTAGACGCCCAACAATATATCCTGGAATCTGTCTTTGTCAAAAAAATGGACGCCAGCATTCGTGAATATGCCCAAAAATCCTTCCAAGGGAATCGTTCCGTATTTGATGCGGCATTTGAATTGATGCAGCGGATTTATACGGATTTCGATTTTGTTCCCGGCTTTACCAGTATTTCAACTCCCATTCATGAGGTAATGGAACAGAAAAAAGGGGTTTGCCAAGATTTTGCCCAAATTGCGATTGCCTGCATCAGATCTATAGGCCTGCCCGCCAAATACATTAGTGGTTATATAGAGACGTTACCACCTCCAGGAAAAGAGAAACTGGTCGGAGCCGATGCCTCCCATGCCTGGTTTTCTATTTTTATCCCAGGGTTTGGCTGGGTCGATTTTGACCCTACCAACAACCAGATACCCAAAGATCAACATATTGTTGTAGGGTGGGGTAGGGACTACTATGATGTACCACCCCTAAAAGGTGTGGTCTATGGCAGTGGCCAAAGTAAACTGAAAGTGGCCGTGGATATTGCAAGAATCGATTAATGGTGGCACTTTGGGCCAAAATTGATAGTGAAAAATCCAAAGATTGTTTTCTATAACCGTTATTTAAACTTCTACTCTTCCTTTTGCCCCATCATCATGAGATAGGCTTTAAGGAAGGCATCCAGATCACCGTCCATCACGGCATCCACATTTCCGGTTTCCTCGCCGGTACGGACGTCCTTTACCAGTTTGTAGGGATGCATTACGTAGTTACGGATCTGAGATCCCCATTCTATCTTCATTTTGGAGGATTCGATTTCCTGCCGGGCCTGCATTTTTTTGCGCAATTCAATTTCGTATAACTGGGATTTCAACATTTTTAGGGCCGTGGCCCTGTTGTCGTGTTGACTTCGGGAGTCCGAACAGGAAATTTGGATTCCGGTAGGCTTGTGGACCAGTTGTACTTTGGTCTCTACCTTATTAACGTTCTGCCCACCCGCTCCGCTGGAGCGCGCTGTGGTTATTTCGATATCCGCGGGATTCACTTCGATTTCAATACTATCGTCCACCAGGGGATATACATAGACCGAAGCAAAAGAGGTGTGGCGTTTGGCATTGCTGTCAAACGGGGAGATACGTACCAGGCGATGTACACCATTCTCGCCTTTTAGCCACCCAAAAGCAAAGTCACCCTCAATTTCCAAGGTAACCGTCTTTATACCGGCCACATCGCCTTCCTGATAGTTGAGTTCCCGAACTTTGTAACCGCTCTTTTCGCTCCACATCATATACATACGCATAAGCATGGCTGCCCAATCGCAACTCTCGGTTCCACCGGCACCGGCCGTAATCTGAAGTACTGCGGTAAGCTCGTCGCCCTCCTCCGAAAGCATGTTTTTGAACTCCAACTTCTCCAGGGCTTGTAGGGCCTTTTGATGTTGGGTATCTACTTCCGTTTCGGTAACTTCCCCGGCCTCCATAAATTCCAATAGCACTTCCAAATCACCTACCAGCGTCTCGGCTGCCATATAATTGTCCACCCACTGTTTTTTGGATTGGATGAATTTCATATGGGCCTGGGCCTCTTGGGGATTGTCCCAAAAATTTGGGGCAAGGGTCTTTTCTTCCTCGTTTTCTATTTCAATACGTTTGGCATCGATGTCAAAGATACCTCCTTAGCGCACCAAGGCGCTCAATAAGATCTTTGGATTGATCTGTAGTAATCATGGTATTCAATTTCCAACAAAAATAGGTTTCTTTTTTTGAAGTAAGCCAAAAATCGATCGTATCGTCCAATACTTTCAACAAAGCAAAATAGTTTTACCTTTTACGTATGTGCCAAAAACAACTTTTAGCTGAAACCGTCTATTGTTGCTGTTCCGACAATACCTTTACGGAATGAACAGTGGTATTCTCCCCAGGCGCATATAACACGCCTTTTAAAGGAGAACAGTCGTCATAATCCTTGCCATGGCATACCTTTACATGATTAGTATTGGCCAGGAGATTGTTTGTGGGGTCAAAGCCCAGCCAACCGACATCCGGGATATATACCTCCGCCCAGGCGTGCATTTGGGAATCACCGAAATACCCATGGCCTTGGTGAAGATAACCCGAAACATATCGGGCGGGGACTTTGTTTTTCCGGGCCACCGCACAGAACAAATGGGTAAAATCCTGGCAAACTCCCTGTCTTTTCTCAATGATTGTGTCAAGCACTGTATTTACATCGGTGACCCCAGGTGTAAAGGAAAAATATGTGGAAATCCAACGGTTCAGTGCTTGAATATTTTCAAAAATGGTCTTGTCCATGTCAAAGAGGAAGATAGTGCCGTGAGCTTCCGAAAGCCTGGTAAATTTGGTCTTTCTAAGAAAAGGTTCAAAATCTATCTGAAAGTTCAACTCCTCCAACTTGGCATAATCGGCCATAGGATTCTGTGGCAGGGAAAAATCAAAAGGGTTGATTTCCTTTTTTATTACAGTGAAGGAGGCCTCAAAGGAAATTTCATTGAATTTTTGTCCGGGATGTACCCTAATGGTCTTAAAACCGAAACCATTGATCGAGGTTTGGTTGATATCGTGGAGCGAATTTGAGAATTCCCAAGATACCAACTGTTGACTTTCATTATCCTCCGGGATGATCAGAAATTGCCAATGGGCATCGTTTACCAAGGTTTCATACTGATTTTTTGCACTATACTTAATGGAATACTCCTGATACATATAGGAAGTTGAGAACAGTAAATATAACAAAGAAAAGGCGTCAATAATTAAAAAACTCCTTTTCCATTTTTTTGCTGATCTGTGTCAGTTCCTTTAATAACGTATCGATAAAATTTTTGATGTTGCCCTCTATCTCTTCAATGTATTTATACTCATATTCGGAACGTACCCGCCCTACCAGGAAGGCCGTGGAATTTTTGTTGTATTTTTTACTTGGATCCAATACCCTTATGTGGTTATAAACTTGATTAAGACTATTCATTATGGATCTGGGACAATTTGGGTTCAATATTAGAAATTCCAGGGTGGTGATGCTGGTCGGGGTCTTTTTATAGAATCTGCGCATCATATCGTAGGATTCCGCGCATTTTAATAAGGTACTCCATTCAAAACTATGGCTGAATTTGTCGCCATAGCTCCCCTGCGCCTTGAGGGCATCGTTATATTTTGCATTGATTATCCGAATAATTTGATTGGCACGTTCCATGTTTATACCCATCATGATAATGGCATAGACCTCATCATGGAGCAGGGTGCCCCTTATTTTTCCCCTTAAAATAGCGGTCATTTCGGTAACGTTTATGGTGAAATCATAAAGTCCCCTTTTCACAAAGACATCCGCAGGATAGTTAAGGATAAAGTGATAGAATTTGTTAATGGCTTCGTAAAGTTCCGTAGAAATTAAATCGCGGGCGCTATTGGCATTTTCCCGGGCATACTTCACATTGTTGATTATTGAATATCCGCATTCGTGCTCCATGGCAATTTTCCGTAGCACCTCCTCCTCATTTAGCTCAACGGACTCGTCCTCCTCGGCATCACCTACCATAAACAACATGGAACGCAATACGAATTGACGCGATTGGGACAGTTGGTTCGGCGCGTCCAGGGAGGAAAAATAGTTGACGTTAAGATATCTGGCCATATGTTCGGAACGTTCAATATAACGTCCCATCCAGAAGAGGTTGTTGGCTACTCGTGCTAGCATATGGTTTTTGTTTTAGTTTTTGGTCTGGTTTAAATTCTGTAAACTTACCCCTGTTTTTAATGGAATGAATTCCTTGCGTCCATTCAAATTTTCAAACTTTTTTCAATCACGACTGAACACTACGGATCTTTCATTCTTTTAAGACCCAGGTATCCTTGGAACCACCTCCCTGAGAGGAGTTAACGATTAGGTTCCCCTTTTTGAGGGCCACTCTGGTAAGCCCTCCCTTAAGCACAAATTCCCTATTTTTCCCCAATACGGTAAAGGTCCTTAAATCTATATGTCTTTGTTCAAACGATTCATTTTCATCAATATAGGTGGGATGAACGGATAGGGACATTATAGGTTGGGCTACGTATTTTCTAGGTGTTTCGGATACCTGGGTTTTTACCTTTTCAATTTCTTCCTTGGATAATCTGTTTCCAAT
This sequence comes from Ulvibacterium sp., assembly GCF_965228935.1. Lineage (GTDB taxonomy): Bacteria > Bacteroidota > Bacteroidia > Flavobacteriales > Flavobacteriaceae > Ulvibacterium. The sequence goes on from NZ_OZ245846.1 coordinate 3,614,848, forward strand.
GGATATACCGTATCCACCGGCTTCATCGACAGGTTTTATGACCAGTTCGGAAATATGTTCCAAAACATATTTCAGTTCATCGGGACGGCTACAGTGGTAGGTGTGCACGTTTTTGATAATCGGTTCCTCGTCCAAATAATATTTTATGATCTCCGGCATGTAGGTATAAACCGCTTTGTCATCGGCAACCCCCGTACCCGGTGCATTGGCCAATGTTACATTGCCTTTTTTGTAAGCGGCGAACAGTCCAGGGACCCCTAAGGCCGAATCCGGACGAAATTCCAATGGATCAATAAACAGGTCATCTATACGGCGATAAATTACGTCTACCCTTTCCGGACCTTGAATGGTCTTCATATACACAAAATCATTTTCTACAAAAAGGTCACGGCCTTCTACAAGTTCCACACCCATGGTCTTGGCCAAATAGGAATGTTCATAGAAAGCGGAATTGTACATACCAGGGGTAATGACCACTGTATTTGGAATATCCACGCCCTTGGGCTTTACCGTTTCCAAAAGATCCAAAAGATTTTCGGCGTAATTGGTCACCGTATGGGTTTGATAGTGGTTAAAGACACCAAAAAGGGCCCTCTTAAGCGCGGTTCGATTACAAATCACATAGCTCACTCCGGACGGACATCTGATATTATCCTCAAGTACGTAATAGTTTCCATCAGTATGTTTTATGACATCCGTACCGGAAATATGATTGTAGATTCCACCAGGCGGATCTACGTCCATCATTTGATGAAGGTAGTTATCGGATGAACTTACGAGTTCCAAGGGAACGATACCTTGCTTAAGTATTTTTTTATCATGATAGATGTCCCACAGAAATAGGTTGAGTGCCCTGCTGCGTTGTATGGATCCCCGTTCTATGATATCCCATTCCTCGGTGTCTATGATACGTGGAAAAAGGTCAAAAGGAAAAATTTTCTCCTTGGCCTCCTTCTCCCCATATACTTGAAAGGTAATCCCTTGATTGAAAAATGAGGATTTGGCCTTCTCATTCAATCGGACATAATCCTGAATGGAATGCCCTCCATACAGATCGAACAAGGTCTTGTAGACATCCTTTACAACACCATTTTTATCGAATATTTCATCAAACAAATCGGGATTTCTCTGGTACGATGAGAAAATCTGGTTTTCGAGATTGCCCATGCTATTTTGTTTTCCATTAATATATAAGTTTTCAACGTATATTACTATGCAAAATCCCTAATAATCCCTCTGTTTTTTGGGGATACGCCTAAAAATACGGTGCGATTTCTGTCATTTTAATTTTTGGGGTAGAATGACAAAGGAGTATCCAAATTTGAGGTTTTTTGCATATTTTTAATTATCTAACGCAGTACCCCAATCCTATGAAGCATCTTTTCTTAATTTTCATTTCGGTTTTTTTTGTTCCGCCCTCAAACGCCCAATTTGATGAAACGGACATGAACTATAAAAAGTTCGATGGATTCTTTAACTTTTACTATGATGAAGCCCATGGAAAAATTTATTTGGAGGTCGATGCTTTGGAAAAAGAGTTCCTCCATGTGTATTCCCTTAGCAGCGGAATTGGAAGTAATGACATTGGACTGGATAGGGGACAGTTGGGCAATGAGCAGGTAGCCTATTTTAAAAAGGTCGGGAACAAGCTTTTTTTGATACAGCCCAATCTTAAATTTCGAGCCCTTACGGACAATGCTTTGGAAAAGAAGTCCGTTGGCCAGGCCTTTGCCAAATCAGTACTTTATGGTGCCGAGATAGAAAAGGAAATCAATGGTAGTTACATTATTGACCTGACCGATTTTTTGATGCGCGATGCCCACGGAGTATCCCAAAGGTTAAAAAACAAGAAACAGGGGGCCTATAAATTGGATACGTCCAGAAGTGCGGTGGATATGGACCGTACCAAGGCTTTTCCAAAAAATGTAGAGTTTGATGTTATGTTGACTTTTGAGGGGGAACCCAAAGGAGACTGGATCAAATCGGTGACGCCGAATCCGTCCTTAGTTACTGTGGCCCAGCATCATTCTTTTATTGAATTACCGGACGATGGATACCAAAAGCGGGAATTTGATCCTCGTTGTGGTTCCTATCCTTTTTCCTATTACGATTATGCCACTCCAATCCAGGAACCTATCTTAAAACGTTTTATTACCAGACATCGGTTACGGAAAAAGGATCCTTCCTTGAAGGTTAGTGAAGCCTTGGAACCCATTATTTACTATTTGGACAACGGTACTCCGGAACCGGTCCGTTCGGCCCTATTGGAAGGTGGCAGGTGGTGGAACGAGGCATTTGAGGCTATTGGATATAAAGATGCCTTCCAACTAAAAATATTACCCGATGATGCAGATCCTTTGGATGTACGCTATAATGTTATTCAATGGGTACATCGTTCAACCCGGGGTTGGAGCTATGGAAGTAGCGTTACAGATCCGCGTACCGGGGAAATCATAAAGGGGCATGTAAGCTTGGGCAGCTTGCGCATTCGTCAGGATTTCTTGATTGCACAGGCCTTGATGAACGAACCCTTTGCCGAAAGCGATTATAATTACGAATCTATGTTGGAATTGGCCTTGGCCCGGATCCGACAACTTTCCGCACACGAAATTGGCCATACCCTTGGATTTGCGCATAATTTTGCTGCCAGTACCAATAACAGGGCTTCGGTCATGGACTATCCACATCCCCAATTTTCGGTCAAAGGAAAGGAAATTGATTTTTCGGATGCCTACGCTACGGGAATCGGGGAGTGGGACAAGGTAACGATCGCCTATTCCTATACGGATTTTCCCGAAGGCATCGATGAACAAGAAGGACTTGATCAAATTTTGGACAAGGCCAGGCGAGATGGACTTCGCTTTATCACCGATCAGGATGCCAGGCCACCGGGTAGCTCACATATCTTGGCACATCTATGGGACAATGGAACCAATGCAAGTGAAGAACTGGATAAAGTACTAGAGATAAGAAAGACGGCCATTTCCAATTTTTCCTTGGACAATATTCGTGTGGGCGAACCGAATACCGTTTTGGAAGACGTATTCGTCCCATTATACTTCTTTCACCGATACCAGACCGAGGCGGTGGCCAAAATAGTTGGAGGAATGGAGTATAATTATGCGGTTAGGGGCGATGGACAGACTACGATTGAAATGGCAAATTCCGCCATACAACAGCAGGCATTAATGGGCTTGTTAAAAACCTTGAATGCTTCCGTAATCGCTGTTCCCAAGGATAAATTGTCCTTGTTTCCCCCGCGGGCCTTCGGCTATCCGCGAACCAGGGAATCCATCAAAGGAAAGACCGGGGTTTCGTTCGACCCGTTGTCCGCAGCCGAGACCGCAGCCGATATGACCTTGGGTTTTTTATTGCATCCAGAACGGGCTTCTCGCCTGATACAACAAAAAGCACTGGATCCCAAAAGTTTAGGTTTGGAGAAAGTGTTGGATATGGTTATCGTAAATACTCTTGGGCGAGTCCATAAAGACCCCTATTTGTTCGAAGTACAGAACAGTATCAATTTTAAGGTGCTAGATCATCTGATGAATTTAGCAGCTAGCAAAAATGTGCACCCCGGAGTCAATGCCTTGGCCAATGACAAAATCAAAAGTATAAACGAGACCAATTTTGGTAAGGCCTTGGAACAGATCGACGCATTGGAAATGCTGCGCCGTATTCGCAATTTCTATGAGCACCCGGACAAGTTTAAAATGGATCCGGCTCCCAAAATACCGGATGGCTCTCCCATAGGGATGGACTGTTTCCACTAAAAGTTCGAAAACAAGTTTTATATTCGAGCGGAAGTTTTACCATAAAATGTTTAAAAAACACATCCGTTGAAAATAAACCTTATCAGTGATACGGTCACCAAACCCACATCGGGCATGTTGGAAGCCATGATGACCGCAGAGGTTGGTGACGATGTCTTTAAGGAAGACCCATCCGTTAATGCCTTGGAAGCCAAAGTAGCGAATCTTTTTGGCAAAGAGGCCGCACTTTTTTTTCCTTCGGGCTCAATGACGAACCAGACCGCCATTAAATTGCATACAAACCCAGGGGATCAGGTTATTTGCGACAAGTATGCCCACGTTTATAATTATGAAGGGGGAGGAGCTAGCTTCAATAGTGGGGTCTCATGCAAGCTTGTGGATGGGAAACGGGGCATGATGACGGCTTCGCAAGTGGAGGCGGCAGTAAATCCGCCCGACTTTTATCATAGCCCATTGACATCTTTGGTCTGTGTAGAAAATACCACGAACAAAGGAGGAGGTGCCTGTTGGGATTTTCAGGAATTGCGGAAAATAAAGATAATCTGTGAGAAACATGGTCTGGGGTATCACTTGGATGGTGCACGATTATGGAATGCCTTAGTTGCTAAAAACGAGTCCCCCAAGCAATATGGCGACCTTTTCGATACCATTAGTGTATGCCTAAGCAAGGGCCTAGGCTGCCCTGTTGGCTCCGTTCTTGTCGGAAGCAGTGAAAAAATAGACAGGGCCCTGCGCATACGTAAAATATTGGGGGGAGGAATGCGACAAGCCGGATATTTGGCAGCGGCCGGTAGTTACGCCTTGGATCATCATAGGGAAAGATTGGTGGAGGATCATGATAAGGCCAAAGCTATCGGGGAAGTACTGCAAAAATTACCTTACATTAAAAAAGTAGAGCCGATAGAAACCAATATCATTATTTTCGAAATCAATGAGGACGTAATGTCGGCGGAAAAATTTGTTCGAAAATTAGAAGAAAGGAATGTGTTTATCATTGGTATGGGACAAGGAAAACTACGGATCGTTACTCATTTGGACTATACGGACAAGATGCATGACGTTTTCTTGACCGTTTTAAAAGAGCTATAGTTCGCCCAAATCGGACAATCTATGTATCCTATTTTGTAAATTTTTAATGCCGTTTTCCATTCCCGCCTCGGAGGTATAACGTTCGCTATGTCCAATGAGACTTCCTGTATTGTCCTTTAGGTTAAAGAGAAACTTGCCCTCATGATCCGTCTTCCTTTCAAAACCTACAGGTATGTTCTTTGTGTTCCGAAGCGTTTGCAAGGACTTTTGAACCTCGGATTCATTCGGAAATGCAATGCTGCTCAAAAGGGTCTGCCCGCTTTCGGACTTTAATATGAATCGGTATTCATTGCCCTTGTTTTTCTCAATTGAAATCATGCTATAGCTTTTCCTAAAGTTACATCTTTTGTATTTGAAAAACCATATGAGGAATTATTTAAAAAAGGCAAAGTTTCTCTATCAATTCTATTAGATCTCCCTACTTTTTGGCAAGAATCGAATTATTTGAAAAAACGGTCCATCCCCGGAATATTGGGCATGCCTTCCTTGGCTACGGCCGCCAATTCGGTTTCGTTGACCTGTGTTGCCTTTTCAATAGCCTTGTTCAAGGTAAGGACAAGATAGTCTTCCAACTGTTCCTTGTCCTTCAACAGACTATCCTCAACCCGTATTTCCTTTATTTTTCGGTTAGCCGTGATGGTTACTGTCAACCGGCCATCCGAGGTCTTTTCCTCCAATGTTACCGTATCCAAACGTTTTTTGGTTTCCTCTACTTTTCTTTGGGTCTCCTTAAGTTTTCCCATCATGCCCATCATGTCTCCGAACATATCTTTTTAATTAGAATGAATTAGCATCAAAATTACTAAATTGTGCGAAATAACTGTATTTACATGTTTAACAAAGCAGAACGTTCAATTATTTTTTTGGGATATGCTACTTTTGCCATTTCCTGTACACAGCAAAACAAAAATATGACGGACATATCAGCTCCAGTAGCCAAAAAGATTCGTAAGGAATTGGTTGCGCATGATGAGGTTAGGATAGATGATTATTATTGGCTCAATGAAAGGGACAATAAGGAGGTAATAGCCCATTTGGAACAAGAGAACGCATACTATTCCCAATTGACACAACATACCAAAGACTCGCAGGAGGAGCTATTCAAGGAGATGAAGTCGCGGATAAAGGAAGATGATTCCTCGGTACCCTATAAGCGGAACGGCTATTGGTACGTAACCCGATATGAGACGGGAAAGGAATACCCTATTTATAGCAGATTTAAAGGTTCCTTGGATGCCCCGGAGGAGATTATGTTCAATGGTAACGAAATGGCCACGGGCCATGAATATTTCAATATAGGGGGTATTAGTATAAGTCCGGATAATAAACTGGCGGCTTTTGGAGTGGATACGGTTTCTAGAAGACAATACACCCTGCGAATCAAAAATCTGGAAACTGGTGAAATCTATGACGATACAATTGATAATACCACCGGTGGATCGGTTTGGGCGGATGATAACCGAACACTGTTCTATGTGAAAAAAGATACTGTTACCTTGCGTGCCGATAAAATCCTAAAACATAAATTAGGAACATCGTCGTCATCGGATATAGAGGTTTTTCATGAGCAGGACGAGACCTTTGGCACTTATGTGTACAAGACGAAATCCAAAAAATATATCGTAATTGGTTCCTATAGTACGTTAACATCTGAATTTAGGACGCTTAGGGCGGACGAACCGGATGGGGAATTCAAGATTTTTTCTCCTCGGGAAAGAGGATTGGAGTATTCAATAGTCCACTATAAGGATGCCTTTTATGTGTTGACCAATAAGGATAAGGCGACTAACTTTAAATTGATGAGGGCCAATGAGGAAGATACATCCTCTGAAAAATGGGAAGAGTTCATTCCACATCGAGAGGATGTCCTTTTGGAGGATATTGAAATATTCAAGGATTACTATGTGCTTTCGGAGCGGGAAAACGGACTAAATCGAATCAAAATCACACGATGGGACAATTCAAATGTTTACTACCTTCCTTTTGATAGTGAGACCTACACGGCCTACGTAAGTAGAAATCCGGAATTCGATACGGATACCTTGCGATTTGGGTACAACTCCTTGACTACTCCTAGTTCAATAATCGATTTTAACATGAAGACCAAGGGAAAGGAGGTAAAAAAGGAACAAGAGGTACTCGGAGGTCGATTCCAAAAGGAGAATTATTTGGAAAAACGCATATGGGCCGATGCCAAGGATGGTGCAAAAATCCCGATGTCAATCGTGTACCACAAGGATACCCCGTTGAACCGGGACACCCCTATTTTGCAATATGCCTATGGTTCCTATGGCGTAACCCTGGATCCCAATTTTTCCACGGTGCGTTTAAGCCTATTAGATCGTGGTTTTGTATTTGCACTTGCCCATATCCGTGGAGGGGAGTATTTGGGCAGGCCCTGGTATGAGGATGGCAAACTCTTAAAAAAGAAAAACACCTTTACCGATTTTATTGATTGTTCGCGATATTTGATAGAAAAGGGATATACTTCACCCGACCATTTGTATGCGATGGGCGGGTCGGCTGGAGGACTTCTTATGGGGGCAGTGGCAAATATGGCCCCGGAACTCTATAAGGGAATTGTTGCGCAGGTGCCTTTCGTTGACGTAATCACCACCATGTTCGATGATTCCATACCGCTTACTACCGGAGAGTACGATGAATGGGGTAATCCCAACGAAAGGGAATACTACGACTATATGAAGTCCTATTCACCCTATGATAATGTTGAGGCAAAGGCATATCCCAATATGTTGGTGACGACCGGGCTTCACGATTCCCAGGTACAATATTTTGAACCGGCCAAATGGGTAGCGAAGCTTCGTGAACTTAAGACGGACGATAACCTTTTGTTGTTTAATATTAATATGGACGCGGGCCATGGAGGGGCTTCAGGTCGCTTTGAGGCCTTAAGGGAAACCGCAAAGGAATACGCCTTTTTATTAGATTTGGAAGGGAAGATTTAATAATTCAAAAAAAAATGTAATTTTGCCCAAGAATTTTAGGGATTTTTCAATAGTCCATTTGATTCAAAAACTTATACCGCCTGTATGGAACATGAGATCAATGCTTGCAACAATGTCCTGGAGCTCATAGGAAACACCCCACTTATAAAATTAGATAGAATAACCGCCAAACTCAAGGGCAATTTCTACGCCAAGGTAGAGGCTTTCAACCCTGGCCATTCCTCAAAAGATCGGGTGGCGGCCTATATCATAGATGAAGCGGAGAAAAGGGGAATTCTTTCCGAGGGCAGCACCATAATCGAGACCACTTCGGGAAATACAGGTTTTAGCTTGGCCATGGTAAGCATTATCAAGGGTTACGAATGCATACTTGCCGTAACCTCTAAATCTTCCAGGGACAAGATAGATATGCTCAGGGCCATGGGTGCCAAAGTTTATGTCTGTCCGGCCCATGTAAGTGCAGATGATCCCAGATCGTATTATCAGGTGGCCAAACGACTACATGAAGAGACTAAAGGCTCAATCTATATCAATCAATATTTCAATGAACTGAATATAGATGCCCATTACAATACTACCGGACCGGAAATCTGGAAACAGACAAATGGCAAAATAACCCATTTGGTAGCCTGTAGCGGTACGGGAGGAACAATTTCAGGAGCAGCCCGGTTTTTAAAGGAACAGAACCCTAACGTTAGAGTCATAGGAGTGGATGCATACGGTTCGGTATTAAAAAAATATCATGAAACGGGAGAGTTTGATTCCAAGGAAATCTATCCTTACCGGATCGAAGGATTGGGAAAGAACCTGATTCCGGCAGCCACCGATTTTGGGACCATTGACGAGTTTATAAAGGTTACTGATGAACAAAGCGCCCACACCGCTCGGGAAATCTCCAGAACCGAAGGCTTGTTTGTAGGGTATACCAGTGGAGCCGTAATGCAGGCCATAAAACAATTAAGTATAAAAGATATCTTTGATAAGAACAGTAATGTAGTGATGATTTTCCCAGATCATGGGTCACGTTATATGAGTAAGATATATAGCGATAAGTGGATGGAAGACCAGGGCTTCTTTGATAGCAATACCGTTGAGGAAACCCAGGAAATCCAATTTATAAAGTAATCGTGCTAGCATATTAGCGGTAGACAAAAGCAATGCCCGGATGGTATTGCTTTTTTGTTTGCAGGCTAAAATTTATGAATCCAAGGTAAAAATCCATATTTTTGTTGTTAAAATCAACCCAAGCTACATGAGAGACTTATTTGATAGAATAATCGAAAATAAGGGTCCTTTGGGAAAATGGGCCTCACAAGCGGAAGGCTATTTCGTATTCCCCAAATTGGAAGGCCCTATCTCCAACCGAATGAAGTTTCAAGGTAAGGAAGTTATTACCTGGAGCATCAATGATTACCTAGGTCTGGCGAACTTACCTGAAATTAAGAAGATTGATGGTGAAGCAGCGATGGAACATGGTGCCGCCTACCCGATGGGCGCCCGAATGATGAGTGGCCATACGGATTATCATGAAAAGTTGGAACAGGAGCTGGCCGATTTCGTATATAAAGAATCCGCATATTTATTGAATTTTGGCTATCAAGGTATTATGTCCGCCATCGATGCCCTGGTCTCCAAGGATGATATTATCGTATATGATGTGGACTCCCACGCCTGTATAATTGATGGGGTGCGTCTGCATATGGGGAAACGGTTCACGTTTAAGCATAACGATGTGGACAGCTTGGAGAAGAATTTGGAAAGGGCAACCCGAATGGCCGAACAAACCGGTGGAGGTATCCTGGTTATTTCCGAGGGTGTTTTTGGTATGCGCGGGGAACAGGGTAAATTAAAGGAAATCGTTGCCCTGAAGAAAAAATTTCAATTCCGGTTGTTGGTGGATGATGCCCATGGATTTGGAACTTTGGGAGCCACCGGCGCAGGTGCGGGGGAAGAGCAGGGGGTTCAGGACGGTATTGACGTGTATTTTGCCACTTTTGCCAAGTCCATGGCCGGCATTGGTGCGTTTTTGGCCGCTGATAAGGAAATCATTGACTACCTCAAATATAATTTACGGTCCCAAATGTTTGCCAAGTCCTTACCGATGATTTATGTAAAAGGAGCCCTTAAGCGCTTGGAAATGTTACGTACCCAGCCTAAACTTAAGGCCAAGCTGTGGGAAAATGTAAATGCCTTACAAAACGGACTTAAGAACAGGGGCTTTGATATAGGCAACACCAATACCTGCGTAACACCGGTCTATTTGAATGGGAGTATTCCCGAGGCCATGGCATTGGTCAAAGACCTTAGGGAAAATCATCGAATATTCTGTTCTATAGTGGTTTACCCTGTAATACCTAAAGGATTGATTTTACTAAGGATGATTCCTACAGCTACGCATACCCTGGAAGATATTGAGGAAACCCTTGATGCTTTTTCCGCTATTCGTGAGCGGCTCCAAAAAGGCATATATAAGAAATTATCGGCAGCTGTGGCCGCTGCCATGGGGGAATAACAAAACTTGGAATTTTGGGGAAGTCTGGAACGAACCCTACCATATCGCCTGGGGCCTACCTTTTCCATTACATTATAAATCCTTGCGATACGTTCTTCTCCGCTTATAAATAACAGGGTTAAAATGCTTCCACATTTGGCGAATGGCCACATTTTCTTCCAATTCCGGAGTGCGATAACACATTTTAATGTTTTTCTCGGTAAAGGTCTTATAGTATTCATTGAAGATTATAGCCGTAACACCTTTGTTCTGGAATTCCGGGTGGATTCCTATCAAATAGAACAGCACATCCTCACTGCTCCTTTTGGCCTTTAAAAGATGAAATATTCCAAAAGGTATTAATTTGCCTTTTGCCTTTTGTAACGCTTTTGAAAATGTGGGCATTACGATGGCAAAGGCGATAAGGTCGTTCTCCTTGTTTACAATAAACTTAATGTATTCCGGATTAGCAAAACCGATGTATTTCTTTTTGAAATAAGACTTTTGAATATCCGTAACCGGTATAAAGGAAGAGAGTTTGGCATATGTTTCGTTGAACAGGTCGAACATTCGGTCTACCATGGGAAGAATATCCTTGGCTTTTGTAAAATTAATTTCCCTAAGACCATATCTACGCTTTACCAAATCGTTCAATTTGGTGAAAACAGCAGGGTCGGCATTACTGATGGGAAATTTGTTCTCCATGTATTCCTTCTCCTTGATAAAACCCAACCGCTCATAGTGCTTTTTATAGTAAGGGTAGTTGTACCACGTTACCATTGATCCAATGTGATCGAACCCTTCGATCAATACCCCCACCTTGTCCAAATTGGAAAAGCCCATAGGCCCTTCCATATGATCCAATTCGTTTTCAATGCCTATCTCCTTCACCTTTCTCAAAAGGGCTTCTGAAACTTCCGTATCATCGATAAAATCAAACCATCCGAAACGGATTTTCTTGATTTTTTTTTCCCGGACCTCCATCCAATTGATAATGGCGACCACCCGCCCTACGATTTTCTCATTTTTAAAGGCTAAAAGAAACGAGGCATCGGAGGTTTCAAATGCCGGATTTTTGGTCTTGTCAAAGGTTTCCAATTCTTCCTTGATGATAGGTGGCACCCAATAGGGGGAGTTCCTATACAAGGTAAAGGGAAACTTCACAAATTTCTTAAGCTCGGATTTAGATGCGACCTCTTTGAGGGTGACCATACGGTTGTTTTTGTAGGGTCAATATTAGGGATATTTAACTAGGGAATAAAATCCTTGTCCTTAAATTGTGTTAATGATATATTAGAACTATTTTCAAAAAACAAAGCTATAGCATACCGTTACCCCTGTTTTTTCTTTTTCTCTTCCTTTCTTAATTTTCGCAGCTGTTTTTTGGAGGGGCCAAGATCAACGTCCTCCGCGCCACGTCCATCTTTCTTCCGTTTTAGTTTCTTCCTTTCCTCGCGTTCCTTTTTCTTCATGGAGTTTTTTTGAATGGGGCCTCCATTTTCCCCGGCCCTCTGTTCATCGATAGGTTTAAAGGTATCCTTGTGGAAATCGAACCTGTAGGATGCTCCCATGGTCACGAATATACGGGACGGGTTGTTTTTAAAACTTGCCCCAAGATTAATATCCGCCTGAAGATTTTCATTGAACAAATGGGCCACGCCACTACGCAGGAGTATATCGGAATACCGGTCACTATCGATACCCTGATTCTCCACAAAAACGCTCCACTTCGGATTTCGAAAAGCATGGGAAAGCGAAACTAAATAACTCCATTCCGGAAAATCGGTACCGATCCGGTCATAGGCGATATTGGAAATCAATACGAACCTTGGGGTAAGCCTACTTTGTGTCGCTACCATAACACGAGGCGATATAGTGGGATCTCCCACGAAGAAGGGATTGTCCCCGAACACAAAGTTGGCTCCGGCATAAACGGAAACCGAGGGAATGAGGTTTTTTAGCTGAAATAGATTATTGGCCCGCCAGCTGTACAAATTAGGTTTGTTACGTTCGGGAGCTTTGTACCGATCATAGATCAAAAACTTGAGACCCAAACGGTTCATACCAAAATTGGTGCGTGATTCTTCGGTTCCAAAATTTACGAATGTAATGTCCTGGTTTTGGAAGGTACCTTCCCAATGCAGTTCCAACTCTTCAAACAAAAGCCCATATCGTAGGGCAATGTCGGTTCCCCAGATATTGGATTGGGTGTTCAATAGGGTATGGTCCCGTTGTTCGAAAAAGACACCCATCTCCGCTTGGACCACATTTTTTCCCACAGCATAAGCGCTAACGGAAAGTCCTGGTCGGTTGGAGTTAATAACATCGGTGTATTGTGAAAATGAAGAAATTGAAAAGCTAAATACGATCAAATAAACGAGTTGCTTCATCTTTGAACTGCTGATTAATAGTCTAAATGGGCATATCGTTTAATGGTTTTATCATTATTTTAGCACTTTTGCCCTGATAATACAACGTTAGAATTGTACTTTTGATATAACACAATTAAAATAATATGGGGTTTTTAAAAGCGATCTTAATACTTCTGTTGGTTTACTATCTGGTAAAGATGCTCTTCAGAATGTTTGCTCCAAGGCTTTTCAGCTATGCCGCCAAAAAAACGGAAGCCCACTTTAAGGAAAGGTTTGACGAGTTTGCAAGACAGAACGGGCAGCAGGATGAGTCCATTGGGGATGTAACCATCGATAAGAAACCTTCCAAAAAATTCAACGCTTCCAAAAAAGTAGGGGAATATATTGACTTTGAGGAAATTGATTGATTATCTTGCCTTGATCAACTTTCGCATTGACCAATGAAGAACTCGCTTAAAGCTCTTTTTACCCATTTTTTTGTTACCGTTTTTTTTGTCCTCGTTGCCTTGGCCTATTTTCACCCGGTTCTTCAGGGAAAGGTCATTGAACAATCGGATATCATTCAGTTCACGGGTATGGCCAAGGAACAGAATGATTTCAGGAAACGAACCGGGGAGGAACCGTATTGGACGAATAGCGCCTTCGGAGGGATGCCCACCTATCAATTGGGAGCTTACTATCCACACGACTACATAAAAAAATTGGATAGATTGATTCGCTTTTTGCCCCGTCCGGCGGACTATTTGTTTCTGTATTTCATAGGATTTTATATACTACTTTGTTGTTTAAAAGTAGAGTATCGTCTTGCAATTTTAGGGGCCTTGGCATTTGGCTTCTCAACATATTTGATCATTATTCTGGGTGTGGGACATAATGCCAAAGCCCACGCTTTGGGGTATTTGCCCGTACTATTGGGGGGAATTGTATTGACCTTTCGAAAAAAGTACCTTTGGGGCTTTGTGCTGACCGCTCTTGCCATGGCCTTGGAGGTTGTGGCCAACCATTATCAAATGACATACTACGGTATGTTGTTGATTCTGATATTGGGCCTCGTATATCTTGTTTATGCCATAAGAAAGAAGCAAGTAAAACACTTTTTTATTTCCGTCGGAATTTTGGTGGTGGCCGTGGCCTTAGGTATCGCGGCCAATGCTACCAGTCTTATGGCCACAAAGGAATATGCCGATTGGAGTACCCGTGGAAAATCCGAATTGACCATAGACTATCAGGGTAATCCCAAGGAGAATCTAGATGGCTTGGACAAGGAATACATTACCCGATGGAGTTACGGAATTTCGGAATCCTTGAATTTATTCGTACCCCGTCTTTTTGGAGGGTCTTCCTTTGAAAATTTGGGAGAAAATTCGAAGACGTATCGTTTTTTGATTGATCAGGGCATTCCCCGTAGCCAGGCCCTTAATTTCTCAAGTGGAATGGCCTTGTATTGGGGTGACCAACCGACCACCTCGGGCCCGGCCTACATCGGTGCCATTATCTTTTTTCTTTTCATTTTGGGAGTCATTTTGGTAAAGGGAAAGGCAAAATGGTGGCTTTTGGGAGGCACCTTATTGTCCTTGTTCCTGTCCTGGGGAAAGAATCTTAGCCTTCTGACCGATTTTATGATCGACTATTTTCCGCTTTATGATAAATTTCGCGCGGTTTCTTCCATACAGGTAATTTTGGAGCTTTGTGCCCCGGTTTTGGCAATTTTGGCCCTACAGGTTCTTTTTAAGGATACGGTTTCAAAATCGGGCAAATTAAAGGCACTTAGAATTTCGTTTTTTATCGCTTTCGGGCTTGGGATTCTATTGTTTTTGGTGAAGGGGATGTTTGATTTTTCGGGCTATCATGATGACACCTTAAAGCGATATTATGGGGAAGAAATGCTGGATCTTATCCAATCCGATAGAAAGGCGGTGTATACCAGTGACCTTTTTCGCTCCTTGATCTATGTGTTTTTGGCCGCTTTGGTTATTTGGTTGTTTCTGAAAGAAAAAATCAAAAGGAATGCTATGGCCATTCTGCTTGGGCTATTCGTGGTATCCGATTTGGTCGGTGTAAACCTCAGGTATGTAAACGGAGAAAACTTTATAGCCAAAAGGCGTATGACGCGGCCATTTCAGGAAACTCCGGCGGATACTGAAATTCTTAAGGACACGACCCATTTTAGGGTTTTTGATCAAACCCAGGGCTTTGAAGGCGCACGCACCTCCTATTTCCATAAAACGATATCCGGTTATCATGCCGCAAAACCTGCCGGTATGGAAGACTTGTTCTATTTTCATATTGCTCAAGGCAACATAGGGATACTTAACATGTTGAACGTAAAATATGTAATTCAACAAGATGAAGAGGGTAGGAGTTACCCAGTGTTGAATCCCGATGCCAATGGTAGCGCCTGGTTTGTAGAAAAGTTATTGCCCGTGGAGGATTCCAATACCGAAATTCTCGCTTTGGATAGCTTGGATACCAAAAGAAATGCCCTTGTCAATACGACTAAGTTTCCTAGTGTCAACCGGTTCAATTTTACCGTGGATTCGATCGCATCCATCTCCTTAAGGGATTACGAGCCCAATCATTTAACGTATAAATCCAAAAATTCCAATTCAGGGGCGGCCGTTTTTTCGGAAATGTATTATCCCCAGGGTTGGAATGTATATGTGGATGGAAAGCGCAAAAAGCATTTTAGGGTCAACTATGTTTTAAGGGCACTGATGCTTCCGGAAGGGGAGCATACCATTGAGTTCAAGTTTGAACCGGAAATAGTCGTTAAGGGAAGTCAAATTACCTTGGCAAGTTCTATCCTCCTGGGATTGGTGATTCTAGGGGGACTGGGATTTACCTTTTGGAGCTCCCGAAGAAAAGAAAAAGGAACCACCCCATGAAAAGGGTGGTTATCATCACCTATTATTGGCCGCCTGCCGGCGGGCCGGGAGTACAACGATGGTTGAAGTTTGTAAAATACTTGCCTGAATTTGGGATAGACCCCATCGTTTTTGTACCGGAGAATCCGCATTATCCCATTCTGGACAATTCGCTGTTGGATGAAGTTCCCGAGGGGGTTGAAATCCATAGACAGCCCATTTTTGAGCCCTATCGTTTTGCGGCAATCCTTTCCAGAAAAAAGACCAAGCGTATTAGTTCGGGGATTATCCGAACCGGAAATCAATCCACTTTGGAAAAAGTGATGCTATGGGTTCGAGGTAATTTTTTTATTCCGGATGCCAGGAAATATTGGGTGAAATCCTCGGTACCCTACTTATCCGAACTTATTACAAAAGAAAACCTTAAGACTATTATTACCACCGGGCCACCGCATAGTGTTCATTTGATTGGGCAGCAATTAAAGCAGAAGCACCAGTTGAAATGGATTGCGGACTTTCGGGATCCTTGGACTTCCATCGGTTATCACAAGAAGCTTAGACTCACCCCATCCTCCCAAAAAAAACATAAAGCCTTGGAACGTTCGGTACTTAATGGGGCAGATTTATTGTTGACGACAAGTGATACTACGAGAAAGGAATTTCAAGCCATAACAAAAAAACCTATCGAATTGATAACCAACGGTTTTGATTCCAATTACACGGGAGGGGCCGATTTGGATGACACCTTTACGATTTCCCATATCGGATCTTTGCTTACAGGTCGGAACCCCGAGAATCTATGGAAAGTACTATCGGAAATCGTAAGGGAAAACGAAACTTTTAGAAAGGACTTGCAGTTGGAATTTCTCGGAGTAGTAAGTGAAGACGTTATGGATAGTCTTCATGAGAACGGACTTGCCCCATATATTCATCTTAAGGGCTATGTATCCCATGAACAGGCACTTCATAGACAAAGGGAAGCGCAGGTTTTACTTTTGGTAGAAATAGATTCCGAAGATACCAAAGGGATCGTTCCGGGAAAACTATTTGAATATATGGCGGCTAGGCGTCCTATTCTGGCATTGGGCCCCGAGGATTGGGATGCGGGTACCATTATTTTAGAGACAAATACGGGCGATGTGTTTCGTTACCAAGAGTATTCCCGACTAAAAAATGTACTTTTAGAATGGTTTGCCGCATATCGGCAAGGAAAATTAAACGTGGGGTCAAAAGATATTGAAAAATATAGCCGTAGGGCCTTGACCCAACAACTGGCCGAATATCTCTAATGGGTATAGTATTAAGACAATCGTTGAGCAACACTGTGATTACCTATCTGGGATTTGGTATTGCCGCCGTAAATACCCTCTTTTTGTACACTCGGTTTTTAACCGATGAATACTACGGTCTGGTAACGGTAATTCTCTCCACCTCGGCTATTTTAATGCCGCTAATGGCCTTTGGTGTGCCCAACACCCTGGTTAAATACTATAGTACATTTTCTGACGGTCAAAATTCAGACGGTTTCCTAAGCCTGATGTTGTTTTTGCCCTTACTGCTGATACTGCCACTCGCTGCCATCTCTTTTTTTGCTTATGACGCCATTGGCAATTTTTTATCTCGGGAAAATGCCATCGTCCGCGAACATGTATGGTATATTTTTTTGATTGGAATGGCAATGGCCTATTTTGAAATATTCTATGCTTGGGCCAAGGTTCAAATGAAATCGGTCTTCGGAAATTTTATGAAAGAAGTATTTAATCGGGTTATGATCATGATTCTCTTGATCCTGGTTCATTTTGAATTTATCACGGTACCTGATTTTTTGAAGGCATTGGTCGCACTTTATCTATTACGGACAATTCTCATGAAGGTATATGCCTTTCGGTTGCGGATGCCCAAATTGACCTTTAACCTACCATTAAACACCAAAAACATCATTGACTACAGTGCGTTGATCATTTTGGGTGGATCTGCGGCCATAATCATTCTGGAAATTGATAAGTTCATGATCAACCAATTTGTTCGGATTGAAAATGTGGCTTATTATGGAGTGGCTGTTTATATAGCTACCACCATAATCGTACCCTCGCGATCCATGCATCAGATAACTTATCCGATTACCGCTGAATTGTTGACGAAAAATGATATTTCAGGACTAAAAATGCTCTATCAAAAAAGTTCCTTAACGCTCTTTATCGTTTCGGGATTGTTGTTTTTGCTTATCCTGCTTAATTTGAACGACTTGTTTCTATTGCTTCCCGAAGAATATCGAAATGGCCTTATTATTGTATTTTTTGTTGGATTGGCAAAGGTCTACGACTCGGTTTTAGGGAACAACAATTCCATTCTTTACAATTCCGAGTACTATCGCTCCTTGTTGGTTATGGGGGTACTACTCGCCGTTTTGATAATAGTATTCAATTTTTGGCTTATCCCGAACTATGGTATCGAAGGGGCTGCATTTGGAACTTTTTTAGCCGTTTGCCTATATAATACCATTAAGTTGCTCTATGTAAAATCCAAATTCGATATTCAACCTTTTACCTGGGCAACCCTTAAGGTGTTGGTGCTTTTGCTCCTCATGGGTCTGGTCTTTTATTTTGTGCAATTTCCTCTTCATCCTATCGTAAACATCCTGCTCAAAGGTATACTCATAACGGCCATTTATACAGGTGTGCTTTATCGGTTTAAACTGTCCGAAGATGTTTCTAATTTGATTTCCAGAATTTTGGGAAAGATTCCACCTAAATTGTAAGTGCCTACCAACTGGTACAATTTGGAGCTTTGTTCAGTACAGGCGGATGACCTTGTTAGTTGTTTGATCGGTTCCACGGGACTTTTCAATAAACCAGATAATTGACCTATATTCCGAATGTGAACCAAAACGAAAAACCCCGTAGCGGACGGATCCAACTACGGGGCTAAACAACTAACCAACCTAAAAACTATTTTAATATCTCCTGGAACTTCTGGATTGTGATCGAGTTCCGTTATTTCTTGTACTTCTAGAAGTAGCTTTATTTACCGTTTTTCTTGAGTTCCCACGTGAGGCAACGTTGCTGCTTCTATTTCTTGTCGGTGCCGCTTTTCGTACCGACCTATTTGTTGTTGCCCTTTGTGGACTTTTATAGGTCTTGGTACTACGCGTTACCGTTCGTTTGGTCACCTCATTCCTCTTGGGATTGCGTACCGTAGTAGAACGTTGTGTAACCGTTTTTTGTCTTGCGGGCCGGGCATCGGCCTTACGGATGTTACGGTTCTCTATTTTTCGAGTTCGATCTACCGCTGTCCTTCGCGTATTGTTGGAACGTATGGCAGCATCCCTGCGTACCGTTCTATTGTCGTTTCGCGAAACATTACCTCTTTGGGTGACCGAGCGATTTGTACGTGCCACGGTATTGTTTCTTCTAGTAACGTTCCTCTCTGTCCTAACGGCTTCCGCTCTTCGGGCATTGTTACGGGAAACATTACCTCTTTGCGTTACCGAACGATTGGTACGTGCTATATTGTTGTTCCTTCGGGCGACACCTCTGTCCCTACGAAGGGTTTCTGCTCTTCTAGCGTTATTCTGGCGTACGGCCACCCTTCTATCGTTTCTATAAATTCGGGCGCGCTCCCTGCGGACCTGGTTGAACCTGTGTTCTCTTCCAATTCTGGCAAAGGCCCTGCGCGTATTATATCGGTATGGTCTGTGCCAAGTATATCGGATAGGGGTATAAAACCTTCGATACGGTCTGTTGTACACTAAACAGAATCCCAAGGCGGGCCTTACAAAGAACCTATGGAAGGGCCTAAAGATATAACGTCTGTTATACACATTAATAAAACCGGTATGGTAGGCATATACTCCGTTATTGTAAAAAACGTTCATGCCGCCTAATCGGGATACAAACCCATTACGATAGTTTATAAAAATGCCACCGATTTGTGCTACACGGCCAAAATGGTCGTAAAAAACGGGTACGTTTTCCACTTGTATCACCGCACCATAATCATCATACTGAACAAAAGGATTATAATCGAATCCCGAGTTGAAAGTAAAATTGGTACGACCAATATTGACATTGGCGCCAAAATTGACTCGGTTGTCTATATAAAAATCAAATTCGCCATCTGGATAAACCGAAAATGTAATACCGTCCTCTACAAAGATGAAGGAGTTATTGAATCGGTATGCACTGCTCATTGCAGTGTAATTTTCCGGGCTTACAGCTTGGGTACCCATGGTTCCCAAGACTAGGGCTGTAAATAAGAGTACTAACTGTTTCATGATATGCGATTTTAAACCTGTCTGTCGACAGGCAGGTTTTGGAGGCAACTATTTGCATTCCGATTATGGGAAATCAAACAGCGTGCCAAAATATCTCAAAAATATATAACTTCTTGTTTTTTAGATACTTAAAACGAATCCTAACAAATTCATAAAATCTAACCGATAATTTTAAGTTTAGAGTCCAAGGACTGAGAGCGTGATTCCTTACATGTTGGAAATCAGTATCAATAAAGGGAATTTTTAAGGTTTGAAGAAGGGAAATATAGGGTATAGTTGGTGGTCAAGGGAATAGCGGAAATGCTTAATTCATTTCCAAAAAGGTAGTATTAAAAAGGCCAACTTTCACGATTCAAAAGACTTTTATAGCCCTTGACCTATAATTTCTCCCTTAAATACCTTGCCGTATGGGACTTTTTGTTTTGTATTACCTCTTCCGGTGTCCCTTGGGCCATAAGATTGCCACCGTTTTCTCCGCCCTCCGGCCCAAGATCAATGATGTAATCGGCACATTTTATGAGTTCAATATTATGTTCAATGACCACAATGGAATGGCCACGGCCCAATAGGGCATCAAAAGATTTCAACAGTTTTTTAATGTCATGGAAATGGAGTCCCGTGGTAGGCTCATCAAAAATGAACAAGGCCTTGTCCTTAGTAGTTCCCTTTACCAAAAAAGAGGCGAGTTTAATCCGTTGTGCCTCTCCACCGGAAAGCGTAGAGGAGGATTGTCCCAAGGTAACGTAGCCGAGACCCACATCCTGCAAAGGCCTTAATTTGGTAACGATCTTGTCTTGTTTTCCATGCTCAAAAAAACCGATGGCATCGTCAATGGTCATATCCAGGACATCACTAATGGATGCGTCATTAAACTTTACCTCCAACACTTCTTTTTTGAACCGCTTACCGCCGCAGGCATCACACTCCAAATGTACATCGGCCATAAATTGCATTTCCACGGTAATCTCACCTTCGCCCTTACATTTCTCGCAGCGACCGCCGTCTACGTTAAAAGAAAAGTGCTTGGCCTGATATCCGCGAATCTTGCTTAATTTTTGTGAGGCGAACAGAGATCGTATATCGTCATACGCCTTAATGTAGGTAACCGGGTTTGAACGCGATGAACGACCAATAGGATTCTGATCCACAAATTCCACATGCTTAATACTTTGGTATTTCCCATCTGCCGAAGTGTGCTGTCCCGCTTTTTCACCATAACCGCCTACTTTCTTTAAGATAATGGGGTACAGCAGTTTTTTTACCAAGGTACTTTTGCCGCTTCCGGAGACACCGGTAACCACGGTAAGCATGTTTAAAGGAAAGGAAACATCAATGTTTTTAAGATTGTTCTCACGTGCTCCCTTGATGTCTATATGATTTTTTGAGGTCCTTCGCTCCTTGGGTATCGGTATCTCCTGCGAACCATTCAAATAGCTGGCAGTGAGCGATTGCGATTTCAGTATTTCGTTTAAGGGACCATAGGCTACCACTTCACCGCCATGGGTTCCTGCTTCCGGACCAATATCGATAACCTCATCGGCAGCCTTCATGATGTCCTCGTCATGTTCCACCACGATTACGGTGTTGCCCAAATCCCGCAACGATTTTAGTACTTCGATTAAGTTCTCCGTGTCCTTGGGATGCAGTCCAATGCTGGGTTCGTCCAAAATATACATAGAACCCACCAAACTACTTCCTAATGAAGTAGCAAGATTGATGCGCTGGCTTTCTCCCCCGGAAAGGGTATTCGATTTGCGATTAAGCGTTAGGTAACTTAAGCCTACCTTGTCCAAGAAACCCAGACGGGTGTTGATTTCCTTCAATAAGCGGGAAGCAATTTTTTGATCGTGTTCCGACAACTTCAATTCCTTAAAGAATACCACCAATTTTTTTATCGACAGTTCCACTAGGTCGGAAATCGATTTTCCATCCACTTTTACATAATCGGTCTCCTTTCGCAATCGTCTCCCTTTGCAGCTATTGCATTTGGTCTTACCGCGATAACGGGAAAGCATTACCCTGTTCTGGATCTTATAGCTTTTCTCCTCAAGCTTCTCAAAGAATTTGTCCAGTCCGGTAAAATGTTCATTCCCGTCCCAGACCAATTGCCTTTGCGCTTCGGATAACTGAAACCAAGGTTTGTGTATCGGAAAATCGAATTTATAAGCCGTATTCACCAATTGGTCCCGATACCAACCCATGCTCTCTCCACGCCAGGGGAAAATAGCGTTTTCATAAACGGACAAGGAAGTATTGGGAACCACCAAATCCTCATCTATCCCGATTACATCGCCATACCCTTCACATTTTGGACAGGCCCCGTAGGGGTTGTTAAAACTGAACAAGTGTACATTGGGTTCCAGGAACTGTATGCCATCCAATTCAAAGGAATTGCTGAACTTCACTTGTTTTCCCAAAGGGAGTTCCTCTATGATACATGTACCTTTACCCTCAAAAAATGCCGTATCCACGGCATTGGCCAATCGATTGTAGAAATCCTCATCGTCCTTCGTGATAATGCGATCCACCACCAAATCGAATTCGCGACCAATATCGTTTGGCGCGTTATCAATTCGTATAACCTCTCCCTGGTGTTTTATCCGGGCGTACCCTTGCTTGGAAAAAAGTTGAAGCGATTTTTTGGGATCTCTATCGGATTTAATTTGTATGGGCGCCAGCAGCAATAACTTTTCACCTTCGGGATACCCTTTTATATAGTGTATTACATCCGTCACCGAATGTTTTTTCACCTGCCTTCCTGAAATTGGGGATATGGTCTTGCCGATACGGGCATAGAGCAGTTTTAGATAATCGTAAATTTCAGTGGTGGTGCCAACGGTGGAACGGGGATTGGTAGAGTTTACCTTTTGTTCTATGGCAATGGCCGGGGCTATCCCTTTAATATAATCCACTTTGGGCTTGTCCAATTTTCCCAAAAACTGGCGCGCATAGGAAGAAAGACTTTCCACATATCTTCGCTGCCCCTCCGCATAAAGTGTATCAAAGGCCAAACTGGACTTCCCGGAACCCGAGAGGCCGGTAATCACTACCAACTTGTTTCTGGGGATTACTACGTCTATATTCTTCAGATTGTGCAACTTGGCACCTTTGATAATGATGTTTTCCTTAGGGTTTTTATCTAAAAGAGTAGCCATATGTAGTTTTAGGGCCATAAAGATAAGACATGCATTTTTCAATCCCCAATATTGTGTAGGTTGCATCAAAAATTGTAGGGATGACCACACATTTTTTTTTCAGTCACTTAATTTTTTCTATATTTGAACTCAACAAAATGTTAAAACGCCTATAGTAACAACACTACTTTTTTAGAATTAGAGCAATAACCCACAAGGCCTTTTCCCCAAAGAGGTCGCTAATTTTAACTAATAAAAGTAGTCGTTATGGAACATCAAGTTGAAGACTCCCTACTCATTAAAAGATACATCGACGGAGACGAAAGGGCACTCGCCACGTTAATTGACCGTCACAACCAACGCATCAGTAGTTTTATATACTCCAAGGTAAACGATCGGGAAGTAACCGAGGACATTTTTCAGGATACCTTTATGAAGGTGATCAGAACCTTTAAAAGAGGCACCTATAGTGAGGAGGGTAAATTTCTACCCTGGGTAATGCGTATATCCCATAATCTCATTATAGACCATTTTAGAAAGAATAGAAGGTTGCCCATGTTCGAAGGGGCCGATAGCTTTAACATTTTCGCGGTAATCGGTGACGAAAAGTTAAACATCGAAAGACAGATTATAAAAGATCAGATAGATAGTGATCTTACCTTGCTCATAGAGGAGCTCCCCAATGAGCAGAAAGAGGTATTGCTGATGCGTATCTATAAGGATATGAGTTTTAAGGAGATATCAGAAAATACCGGTGTCAGCATCAATACCGCTTTGGGCCGTATGCGTTATGCACTTATCAACCTTAGAAAGCTAATAGACCAGAATAACATTGTTTTAACGAATTAATAGGCCGTAGGTCGAGCGTATTGACTATATTTAGTACCGTTTCGTTCTCTATTGAAACAAACGGAAAATAACATGGAAAAACTTTACGCAAAAAACCGAAACAGGTGTAAACTTGTTAAAGCCAAACCTGAAACAGTGGAATTTCTACTGAATTATTCTAAATCGTTAAAGATTACAAAGGCAAAAGGAATAGAGTTTGAAAGTAATATGAACTAAGAAAAATAAACAAGAATTTAAAACCCTCAAGGTATCTCTTGCCTTGAGGGTTTTTCTTTTGATATCGTTCGTAAACTGCCTACCACCCGTATTATCCCTACAAAAAACTTATACCACCCTTACCGGTATGTTTTGTTCCTGCAACTGTTAATATTTGGTTTTATTGTGGCCAAAACCAAAAAAATGCGATTTCACATCAAAAAGAGAGTGTTTGACAACATAGTTTTTTCCGCTCTGACCGATTTATCTAGTTTTAGGTCATAATTAAAAAACAAGAGTCGAACAACACTCAAAATAATTAATCTAACAACTTAAAAGCTTACCGCTCGGAAGCCCCTAATCTTGACCAAAAAAGCAATCTTTATGGAACTACAAATAGAAGATTCAGTATTAGTAAGAGACTACATTAGCGGAGATGAAAAATCTCTGGAAATATTGATCAATCGTCACAACCAACGAGTTACCAGTTTTATTTACTCCAAAGTACTGGATCGTGATATTACCGAAGATATCTTTCAGGATACCTTTATCAAAGTAATCAAGACCCTGAAAAAAGGAACGTATAGCGAAGAGGGCAAATTTTTGCCCTGGGTAATGCGTATAGCCCACAACCTTATTATTGACCACTTTAGGAAGAACAAAAGAATGCCCATGTTCGAGGGAAGTGATGACTTCAACATCTTTTCAGTAATCGGGGACAGTAAACTCAATGCCGAAAAGCAAATTATACAGGATCAAATTACCTCGGATCTAAGACATCTAATAGAGGAATTACCGGATGATCAAAAAGAAGTTTTGATCATGCGTATCTACAAGGATATGAGCTTTAAGGAAATATCCGAAAACACGGGAGTAAGTATCAATACAGCATTGGGAAGAATGCGCTATGCCTTAATAAACCTTCGAAAAATCATCGATAGGCACAACATTGTTTTAACAAATCAATAGACTTAGGACCGTATAAACAATATTTCCATTTTAGTTGCGTTATTTATGATAACAATACATCTAATATGGAAAAAATCTACTCTAAAAAGGAAAAGGACTATCGCATTAAGGCTTGTGCAGGAACGGTAAAGTTTTTACTAGATTATTCCAAGGCCTTACATGTAGTAAAACACAAGGAACTGACGTTCGAAAACATTCTAAACTAGATAAAGGCCTGCTACTTGCGGGCTTTTTTAGTTTTCTGGTATTCTTCCAAGACCTTTTTTCGTCCAATTGTTCTGGTAATGATGTCCTTCTCCAAATCCCAGCCCCGAGCGGGGGAATAGTCACGGCCATACCAGATAATCTGCAAGTGCAAATTGTTCCATAATTCCTTGGGAAACAATCTTTTAGCATCCCTTTCTGTTTGAACTACGTTTTTACCATTGGAAAATCCCCATCGGTACATGAGTCTATGAATATGCGTGTCAACAGGAAAAGCAGGTATTCCAAAAGCTTGGGAAACTACTACGCTTGCTGTTTTATGTCCCACTGAGGGAAGCTCTTCCAAAAGGTCGATATCTTTTGGAACCTGTCCCTGGTATTTGTCGATTAAAATTTGGGAAAGTCCATGGATTCCCTTGGATTTCATAGGTGAAAGCCCTACAGGCTTTATGATTTCTCGGATTTCATCAACGGTCAGTTTTACCATGTCGTAAGGATTATCGGCCCTTTCGAACAACAAAGGTGTAATTTGGTTTACCCGCACATCCGTACTTTGTGCCGACAACAAAACTGCTATCAATAGGGTATAGGGATCTTTATGCTCCAAGGGAACTGGTATCGTTGGATATAGTTTGTTGAGAGTGCTAATAGTAAAATTTACTTTTTCCGTTTTCGTCATTTTTTGTTTAACTTTGTTTGAAAATATTTAAACATAAACACATAATTAATTCAATGAACACATTACGATTAGGAGACCAAGTTCCCTCATTCAGCGCTAAGGATCAAGATGGCAATACTATTAATTTATCCGATTACAAGGGAAAAAAATTGATCGTTTTTTTCTATCCCCGGGCCAACACTCCGGGCTGTACCGCCGAAGCCTGCAATTTAAGGGATAACTATGCAGAGCTACAGGCCCAAGGGTACGAACTACTGGGGGTAAGCGAGGACTCACAAAGGAAACAATCCAATTTTAGGAAAAAGTTTGATTTCCCTTTTCCCTTATTGGCGGATGAGGATCATACTGTAATCGACGCCTTTGGGGTCTGGGGCCCTAAAAAGTTCATGGGTCGCGAATTCGATGGCATACATCGCAAAACCTTTGTTATCAATGAGGAAGGTAACATCTCCAAGGTCATTGACAAAGTAAATACCAAAGATCACGCCGCCCAGTTGCTAGACGGTTGATCTTCCCAAATTTTAAAGCCCTTGATAAAGGGCTTTTTTTATTGTTCCTATAAGGCGTAAACGTCTGAAATATTAACCTAAAAAACATGTTATTTAGTTTTCTGGTTTAGGTTTTTCCTTTACTTTTCCGGTTACAATCTTTTTGCCCTAAGCAAATTAATGTGCCAGTTATGAATAAGGAAGGAATAATGGAAATGATCGCGCTTTTGGAACGTATCATTGAGGCTACGGAGCGTCTGGAAAAGAAGTATGCCAATCAGCTTTCCAAGGTACACCCCAAATTTGCAAAGAGTGCCATTAACCTTCTACATTATAGGGCATTTCGTAGATTTGACATCAAGGATTTACAAAATGGGCTGTCCCAACTGGGCTTGTCAAGACTTGGTAAATCAGAGGCCCATGTGTTGGCAAGCCTGAACATCACCAAAAGTGTTCTAAAAAGCTTTTTGGAGCCCAGGAAGATTACTTCCGAAGACACCTATCTCAGTATAGAACAAGGTAATCAGTTGTTACCTTTGAATACAGATGCCCTCTTGGGAACCAAACCTGAAAAAAGACCGGTACGTATTATGGTAACCCAACCTACGGAAACTGCCCAAAATACGGACTTGGTCGACGAAATGGTTCAGTCGGGAATGGATATGGCACGGATAAACTGTGCCCACGATTCCCCTGAGGTTTGGGAAAAGATTATCAACAATATAAGGCGTGCCAGTAAGAATTCCTCCAGAACCAGTAAGGTCTGTATGGATTTGGGAGGCCCAAAAATTAGGACTGGAACCATATATAATGGATCCGATGTAGTGAAGTACAAACCTTCAAAAGATAGGAATGGCAAAGTGTCCAGTCCCTTACGGATTTCTTTGGTATCAGATCTTGGGGCAGCTCCCAAAAGTACACAAAACTGTTTGCAGCTACCTCAGGATTGGATAGAACGTCTTGAAACCGGGGATACTATTAAATTTTTTGATGCCAGGGGAAAACATCGGAAATTTATTGTTCGTGCCCTTTTTGAGAAGGGGGTAGAGGTATATGCCCATAAGACCTGCTATCTGAAAAGGGGTATGGAAGTCTCCGTTTATAAAGAGGCCAAAATGTACACCGCTGCCATAAAGGAAGTTCGTTCATCCTCGGATCGGTTCTTGGCACTTAAGACAGGTGACACCATAATACTGGAGAAAAAGGGAACCCATTCAAATAACAGGGATCAAAAAACAGGAACTATCAATGCCAGGATTTCATGCACTTCGGACGCGGTTTTTGACTATGTAAGGATAGGTGAGCGGATCCTGTTCGATGACGGGAAGGTAACTGGGAAAATAATCGGTCTTACATCATCGACAATGGATATTACCATTACCCGTGCCAAGGCAACAGGTAGTATTTTACGGGAGGACAAGGGTATAAACTTTCCGGATACCGATCTTAAGATCAGTGGGCTTACCGAAATCGATAAAAACAACCTACCGTTTATTGCCAAACATGCCGATGTAGTCAATCTATCCTTTGTAAACCGAAAGGATGACGTTCAGGAACTTATTGAGGAACTGGGCAAATTGCCTGAGGGGAACCAATTGGGCATAATTCTCAAAATTGAAACGAAAGCAGGTTTTGACAACCTTACTGAAATACTCCTGACCGCTATGCAGGTCTATCCTATTGGGGTAATGATTGCAAGGGGCGATTTGGCCGTAGAATGTGGTTGGGAAAATATGGCCATGATCCAGGAAGAAATACTTTCCCTATGTATGGCCTCCCATATCCCTGTAATCTGGGCTACACAGGTTTTGGAGAATTTGGCGAAAAAAGGCATTCCCTCCAGACCGGAAATAACCGATGCGGCGATGTCCCAAAGGGCTGAATGTGTGATGTTGAACAAAGGCCCCCATATCGTCAGGACAATTAAACTGTTAGATCATATCCTGGCCGGCATGAGTCATTATCAGTATAAAAAATCGCCCATGTTCCCCTTATGGACATAAGCCTAAGAGAAGAAATATTCGAAAAGAGCTTGTAATGGAGAACCTTCGGGGTTATGTCTTGGCCTCCTCCTTTTGTTTTACCATTTTACGGGTAAACAAATTCTTCTCCTTAATGGTCTCGGCGATTCCTTCCGGAAGCATGTCCTCCCAACCATCTTCATTGTTGATCAACTTTTTTAGGACATCCCTAGAGAAAATGTGCATGATTTCCGGGTCATAGTCAATGATATCCATAACCTTTCCATTATACTTAAAGAATTTGTACAATTCTTTCATTCTAGGGTGTACCTTAATGTTGTTGCTGGTCATGATCTGACCGGTTTCGGCATTCTTCATGGGATAAAGATATACCTGTAATTCCTTAAAGAACAGCTTTCCGAAAGCTTCAAGGATGCCACCGCTTAAATGCCTGTAATACTTTTCATCAAAAATATCCACGAGGTTGTTGACGCCCATCGTTAAGCCGATATGGGCTTTGGTGTAGTTATTTAAATACTCTACCAGGCGGTAATATTCCTGAAATTTGGATATCATGACCGTGTGTCCCAAAGAACATAAAAGTTCGGCCCTATCCATGAAATCCTGTTCATCGATCTCCCCGTGGGCCTTTAGGTTGGAAAGTGTAATCTCAAATATAACTATGGCCTTATCAATATCTACGGCCGGATCTCTAACAAAGATATCATAGGACTTCTCGAACATGTCCATATTTACCTTGGTTACCGGTCTAAAACTGCCCCTTAACGCCAAAATGTTCTTTTTGTATAGTATTGCGGCCGGAAGCAGATTGTTGCCGTCCGGGCCGAACATAACGGCATCCGTCATATCATTGCGTATGAGCTGTAAACTCATAAGCCGGTTGTCCACACCCTTAAAATTGGGGCCTGAGAAGTTTACCATATCAATTTCAATGGTATCCTGATCTATGTGGTCATATAGATATTTTAGAAGTTTTCGTGGTTTATGGTACTTATAGAATGCACCATAAATAAGATTTACACCAACTATGCCCAAGGTTTCCTGCTGTAAGCGGGCCTCATTTTGCTTAAATCGTATATGTAGGATTATCTCGTCGAATTCCTTTTGATGTGCATCCAATTGAAATCGGATGCCGACCCAACCGTGACCCTTATATCGTTTTGAAAAATCTATTGTGGCAACGGTATTGGCGTATGCGAAAAACAAACGTTCGGGATGTGTGTCTCGGCTAATCCGCTCTCCCATAAGTCGCATTTCATGCGAAAGCATTTTTTTGAGCCTGGATTGTGTCACATACCTACCATCTTCCTCTACCCCGTAAATTGCATCGCTAAAATCTTTGTCATAGGCACTCATGGCCTTGGCAATGGTACCCGAGGCACCGCCGGATCGAAAGAAATGGCGTGCTGTCTCTTGGCCCGCACCTATTTCGGCAAAGGTTCCGTAGATGTCCGGATTTAAATTGATTCTTAGGGTCTTGGCCTTTATGGAAGGTATATTTTCAAACGCGGTGTCCCGTTTTAAAACTGAAGCCATTTCATGAAGTTTGCTGAAAACAAAGTTAAAAAGAATGGGTAATCTAATAAATAAATAAGTTATAAATTTGAAATAAATAGACCAAGGGTTGAGAATCACGTTTTTGGGCACGGGAACATCACAGGGAATCCCGGTAATCGGGAGTAGTCATCCCGTATGTCTCAGCAATGACCACAAGGACAAAAGATTACGGGTCTCAGTACTTTTATCTTGGGACGATTATAATTTTGTTATAGACTGCGGTCCCGATTTTAGACAGCAGATGCTCACCCATGAAGTTTCCAAACTGGACGGTATTCTCTTTACCCATGAGCATGCGGATCACACGGCCGGAATAGACGATATACGGCCTTTTTTCTTTAGACAAGGCGATATTCCCATTTATGCCCATGAACGTGTAATTTCTTCCTTACGGCAACGATTCGATTACATTTTCGCCGATGCCAACAGGTATCCCGGTGCCCCGGCGGTAGAGGTTAACCTTATAAAAAAGGACAAGCCCTTTAAGATAGGGGATACCATGGTGATGCCTATAGAGGCCCAACATAATCGATTGCCCGTTTTGGGGTATCGAATAAATGACTTTACCTACTTAACGGATGTTAAGACGATTGCCAAGGAGGAATTGGAAAAAATAAAGGGTTCCCAAGTCTTGGTGGTCAATGCCCTTAGGGAAGAACCCCATCATTCCCATTTTAACTTACGGGAAGCTATCGCCTTTTCGGAAAAGGTGGGTGCCCCAAGGACATATCTTACCCATATCAGCCATTTACTGGGTTTTCATGAAGATGTAGAAAAAAAACTGCCAAAAGGTGTACTTTTGGCCTATGACAATCTGGTCATAACCCTTTAATCCAACAGATGAAACGAGCATTAAGAAATTTTAGACATTTTTCACAAAAGGGAATGTTTAAAATTTTTAATGCGAGAGCGTAGCGGTTACATTCGTTCTCAATTTTATAATTAGCATCTAATCAGATAATTATAAAGATTTAAACGTATGAAAAATAAAATCTTTCTCTATTTATTTGTTTTTACGGCTTTGATCGGCCTATATCTTTTTGTGAGCAGCGGAAATATGCAAAAAGCAAAGGATACCCAAATTGAAAGGCTAAATGCAGGAATTGCCAAGCTTCAGGATTCCGTTCAGAAACTGAACATTAAAATTTTGGATGTACAACATTTCTCCTTGGAGAAAAATGATTATGCGCTGGAGTACTACGACCATTTAAATCTTGAAAACCCGGAACGCTATATTGCCGATAAGTTACTGGAAACCAATGAAAGAAAAGGGGATAATCCGCTGATACCCTATGAAGGTATGGAAGGCGATTTCAAATTAAATAAAATCAATGTCCTGAACCACCGTTGGATCTTGGCCGAGTTTACCGATGGGAAACACTGGGGCGAGATAATCTTGGAATATGAACTAAAGGATGATATGGGCGTAGACTTTACCCTGTCCAATCACTTGTTATACTCCAGCACTTTTTAGATTTTGTCATTCAGCCATTTTCGGAATGAATGAAAATTCTGGGGGGATACCCCATGTCCTACGGGAAATTCCTCATAAATATGTTCTATCCCGAGATTTTTTAGAAAATCGGGCACTTTTTGGGCCCATTCCGGTGGAATTACTTGATCAACCTGCCCATGGGAGGCATAAATCTTCAAATGGTCAAATTTCTTTTCTTCATAAGCCTGGGCCAAAATCCTTTCGTTGATATATCCGCTAAGGGCAACCACATTTTTTATCCGTTCCGGGTAGGAGAGGGCAACCGCATAACTGAGGATAGTACCTTGACTAAATCCCAATAAGCTTATGTTGTCCGTATCCAGATGATACGTTTTGCACGCTTCATCAATGAAATGCATGATTTTCTCCCGGGAAGACCTGGCCTGGTCATCATCGCTCCATTTGCCCTGTTCGGCATCAAAATTAATGGCGTACCAAGCAAAACCAAAGGGTTGTAGGGTATACGGAGCCCTGACCGAGATAACGCACAGCTCCTTGGGAAGTTCCGATGCAAAGGAAAAAAGGTCTTCTTCATTGCTGCCGTAGCCATGGAACATGAAAAGTACGGGCGGCCTACCTTCCGTTATGGAAGAAGGTCTAATAAGATGTTCCAATGATAAGGGGGCCGTCGTCATCTAGGGAATAAAAGTAAACCATTTTTGAAAATAAAGACCCAGTATCGGTATCGTTTTTTCCTCTCCTTTTAAGGCACCCAAAAAACCGTAAAACCAGAGTGCAAGATAAGAGATGTAGAGCCCGTACCAGGCGTAAGGATTGAACCAAACGCTCAGGAAAAGGGCAAAACCCAAAAAGCACAAATGAAGACCAAAGGCCTGTCTTGTATGGAACCTGGCAAAACTATTTTTGGGTTCCACGTTCATGGTAATGGCGATCAAAGCGCCCACCATGGTTAAATAAGCCACGATGGCCGTGGTCTTTCCTTCATTTGTTTCTTTCACTTTGTAAGAAAGTTAGTAGTAAAAAATAAGATTCAATGGTCTCTCCCATAAAAAATCAGAAATAGGGTTACCCTATTTTACCGATAATGGGTACGGGTTCCTCCTTTAAATTAATGGCGTTGATAAGTCCAAGTATCCAAAGGACTAAGACCCCCAGTCCGATAATGGTGGAAATAATGGACAGGGAAGATGGCAATATGGCACCTAAGGCGGAGTTGGCAATTCCCAAAACCGCAATTCGAAATGACTGCCCGATATGGAATTTGGCAAAGGAATTATTCTTGGAATTGTTCATGATAAAGGCGATAATCAATCCGATAATGGTGATGTAGGCAATTATGGCGATTGTCCTTCCATCTTCTTTTGTTTGCTGACTCATCTTCTGAAAATTAAGGTTGGTGGTTTAGTAGTTTAAAGGTAATCAAAATATCAATTGTCCGTTATTGATGATTCCATAGGCCTTGCCCTTTAATTCACTGTTCAAAAAGATACTGTTTTTGGAGGTGGAGTTTATATGTTCCTCGCCAAAAACGTAAGTTTCATCCGGATCGAACAAAGAGATGGAAGCTATTGCCCCTTCTTTTATTTCCGGGTTTTCCAGAGCATATTGCGTTCTTGCACGGGTCAGGATATCGACTGTTGCCTCGGCTCCAAAAAGTGTATTCAAAGCCCCGAAAGCACTTTCCAGACCGATGGTGCCATAAGCGGCATGGTCAAACTCCACTTTTTTCAGTTCGATGTTCATAGGCGTATGATCCGTGATGACCAAATCTATGGTTCCGTCCTTTACCCCCTTGATGAGGGCTTTAACATCCCTCGCGGTGCGAAGTGGGGGGGTAGTCTTGTAATTGGAATCAAAATCGCTCAATGTAGCATCGGTATACCAAAGATTGTGAATTGCGGTGCTACAACTTACATTTAACCCCTTTCTTTTGGCATCCGATATTAATTTCACCGAATTGGCGGTGGATATGGTCGGGATGTGCAATCTTCCCCCCGTATATTCCAATATAAAAAGATCTCGGACGATCTGAAGTTCCTCGGCTAGGGACGGGATTCCCTTAAGTCCCAATTTAGTGGATACTTCACCTTCATTTACAACTCCTTTTCCCGCGATTTCCATGTCCAATGGAAAGGAATATACCAAGCCATCAAAACCCTGAACATATTGGAGCGCAATCTTTAGAAGATTACCATTGGACAAAGACTTTTTAAAATCATAAAACCCTGTGGCCCCAGCATTTTTCATATCAAAAAGCTCGGCCAAATTTCTCCCCTCACTTTTTACGGTCAAAGATCCCAATGGGTGTAGATTGGTAGCCTTTCCCTTCCCGGCACTTTTTAGGAACACAACATCGGAACTACTATCCGGTACAGGATTGGTGCCTGTATGTAGCACTACGTCGGTAAACCCGCTCCTGGCGGCTACGGAAAGGCCATGGGCTATGGTTTCCCTTTCCTCAAATCCCGGTTCCCCAAAATTCACCCCACCATCGAACCAACCTGGGGAAACATGCAGGTTTTTTTTGGCTATTGTCTTTACTCCTTTTCCTGCATCTATCCTTACCGCTATTTTTTCAATTTTCCCACCCTTTATAAGGATATCCCTCTTTTTTGTATGAAGACCTGCGTTGTTGGGATCCAGTATTTTAACGGACTTTAAAAGTATGTTCATGGAAAGTATTTTTGGATGAGTATTTCAACCAATAAAAACAGCAACGCTAAAATAACAAACCATTTCCAAAGCTCCCTTACACTGTTGTCTTTTTCCATTGCATCAAAAAAGGAACTTATGGAAGGCGTATCCGAGCTATCACTGAAGACGTTCAAATCTAGATAATTCAGTTCACTTTCCGCCCTCGAATAGTTAAAACTGATATTTTTGATGGTCTCGCCTGTTTTATGGATGCGATAGATTCCATCGGTCTTGGGGTTTTCTTGAAATGTTAAGGATACCTTATTGGCCGATGACCTTTGAAGGGGTATGAATTCGTAGTCGCTTTTGGCCACCTTTAGGATTTCGTCTTTTTGTAAGGCCGTGGGAATATCCACCTGAATCTGCCCGTCCATCCGCATATAGAGTTTGGGCAGTTTTAGACTATTGCTTCCCATATTGTAAAGCGTGGGCACTATTAGGGGAGAATTTTTAAAATTGGAGTTTTCCGAAGAGATCGAGGCCGTAAAGAAGAATGTGCCGTTGCTACCCAATAAAAAGGGCGAATTGTCCTCAAAGCTTAGGATATGGGGAGCCAATGTATTCGTTCTATAAAATGAACTTACCTGGGGGTATTGAAAATTGGTGGCATCCTTTTCAAACACATTTCTGTATAAGGGATGGGAGAAGGAAATCGTAGTAATATTCCGGGGCAAATTAATTTTCTGACCATAACCCGTGGAAAAGTAATTCGTGGATAATATGTTGTACGAGTCTACATCGATGTCCATGGCCGGGATTACCGTCAACCATCCGCCATTATCCGTAAATGAACGTAGACTGGTAGACAGGGTAGACGGAAGTTCCTCGATTTCATTCAGAACAATTAAATTTTGGGTCTCCAAAATTCCATAATCCAAAGTCCGTAGAGTAGTGGAAGTAAAGGCAAACTCATCTTCCGTGTAAATACGTCCCAAATAGGGGCTGTCCTCTGGGCCAATGGCCAAAACTTTTATTTTTTCCTTTTGGTCGATATTAAAAAAGAGCTGGTTGTCATAGGCAAGACCGGAATCCACAATTTCCAGCCTCCCCTGTATAACTTCATTATTTCCTAAAGTAAAGTTCACGGTGGCCCGACCATTGTCATCGAATATGGCAGCTGTTTTTGCCACAAGGTCATCTTCATTAAAGAAGGAAACCGGAATATCCTTGGTTTCCTTATCCGCGGTGAGGGTTGCGGCAAGCTCTAAATTCTCGGAACCCTGACTTACCACATAAATCGAATCCAGGGATACATTCTTTACGTTGTCCGGTAACATTTGTACCCAGGATGTCGCGGTATTGCCAAGGGAATCTAGGCCAGACGATGTCATTCTTTGTTGAAAATCCGAAATAAGTATAGTGCTCTGAACGGCCTGCGCATCGGGCTTGAAAAAAGCTTCGGCCTTTAAGAAAATCTCATCCAACTGAAGTTGTTTCGAGGAATAAGAATGGGTCAATAAATCATTTTGGATGACGGACATGGTAGCGTCCTCAAAAATCTTTTCGTTCGTAAAAAGTGTAAAACTATAATCTTCAGGGATTGATTTTATCAACTCCTGGACGGCGTTGTCCAATAGGGAATTCCCGTCCTTTTTGGCCTGCATACTAAAGGAATCATCCAAATAAATAACGATTTCCTTTTTTAGGAATGCGGTTTTTTTCGCGAAAAAGGGTTGCGCAAAGGCCAAGATCAAAGCAGTGAAAAGAAATAATCGGGTAAGAAGTAACAACCATTTTTTAAGCGTTCTGCTCTTACGGGATTTGGCTACTACCCGGCGTAAAAGTTTTACATTGGTAAAAGGTGTCTTCTTAAACCGGCGTAGCTGAAAAAGATGGATGAAAATTGGAATCAGTAGTAAAAATAGGGCCCAAAGGAGTTCTGGATACTTAAACTGCATTCCTTAATTTGATTGGGCAAATATAACGATTTCCAAGGTTGAAAATTCAAAGTTTACGATTTATTTAAATCGGCTTTTTTTAAATAATCGGGTAACTCGGGAAGTTGTATCCTTTCTTTTACTTGGGACGATTCCTAACAGAAGAAGAAGTAATCTCTCCCGCTTTTTTGACCCAAATCCCAAAAATAGTCCCGGATCATTTTTTGCGCCTCTTCATTGGCGACCGTAACAATGCTCTGGGGGTTTTTTACATGTTGCAACGCGGTATAATGTAACATTTCCTGTCCGTAGATCGATTTTCCTATTTTGTTGGGATTATCGCAGAGCCAAGAAAAATTGATTTTTCGTCTTAAAAGTCCTTTGGCAATTTCCTTGCCCTTGTTTCCTGCGCCCCAAATGGTCAAGGGACGATTGGCGTCATATTCCAGTTTTAGAAAATAGTGGAGTTTTATGTCCAGAAAGTAATTCTGGGCATAGTGCTCGCTGGTTCGGGAAGTACGGGTGTCGTAATCACGCCAATAATGCAAAACCTGGTTGCAGGGGATACATCGAAGCCCTTTTTCGTAAAACCGGAAGGTTAGGTCATAATCCTCCGGATAACGGTCGGGGTCAAAGGCATCACAAGCATCCAAGTCCTTGCGATGCACCATCCAACATGGGGAGGGTATTACACATTCCTTATAGATTTCGGAGTAGTTGCTACCATTTAGGGTAAGTCCATTAAGCCATTGTTGATAGCGCTCATACCCATTGCTGATGCCCCTATCCGAAAAATAACGCACTTGTCCGACTGCGAGATGCCCCCTTCCGTTTTTGATTAGGGAACGAACAAATACCTGAAGCTTATTGGGAAACATGATGTCATCGGAATCCATTCGGGTTATGAATGTGCCCTGACTCTCCGAATAGGCCGTTCGCAAGGCCGCTATGATACCTTTGCCCTTATTCCCAAAAACCTTGATCCGTAAGTCTTTTTGTGCGTAAGCATTTACTATTTCCCAACTGCCGTCCGTAGAATGGTCGTTTACGGCCAAAACCTCCCAATGGATATATTTCTGGTTTAAAATTGAATCCAGGCATTCGGGAAGAAAACGGGCCGTATTCTTAAATGGGATAAGTATACTTACCAACGGATGTTGCATAGTGCGCAATTTATGTAAAATCCATGGTACCCTATGGGTTCATTTATGGGAAAGGTAGTAGGTCCGGTTCCACAAATCGCATCTTCGCTTTTTGGGATATAAGGATTTCAGTACCGTAATGACAATGCAAAAGTTCCTTAAATGCCGTTTTTAGTCTGGGGAATTCGTGGATAAAGGATTTAAAATCGGTCGACTTTGATTTACCTATAAAATGATCGACTACTTTGACCGCGGCAATGGTAATCGTTTTATGGAACTTATCGCCGCTGCCGTGCAACGTATCAAATTGTTCTATTTCCCGACTTATCTTTTTGGCAGCTTTTTTCTCCCCATACTTTTTTATATAAATCCAGGTCAATCTTAAATGTGCTTCATGGGTAAAAAGGGAAGGAGGGAGGCTCCCTTTTTCAAAACTAGTTTCGAACATTGTGTCGCTAAACTGAAAGTGGCTTAACAATGGTTCATTTTGCTGATAATTTGATCTTGAACAGGACATTGTAGGAGACATTTTTTATGGACTTTTGAGCCCGACACTTTGTATCAAGGCTTTGCGTCCTTCGTGATTTTTTAAGACATAGTGCATTCTAGCGATTTGATCTTGGGTAAAGATATTCATCACTTCATCATGAGTGTAGTTCATGTAGTTTCCGATCATTACGGTTTCCCCGTCACAACCTTTAAATATTTCACGACCAAAGACTTCTTTATCCACTGCTGGGGTATCCTCACAATAGTCGTTCAAAGCACAATCCTTGGCGCCCCAAGTGTGCAACAGCCCTAAATAATGGCCCATTTCATGCGTCAAGGTGCGTCCATATCGGGCATGGCAATCGATATCGGACTCCCCGAAATGAATCCAATTGATCAGGATACCTTCGGAATCATTGGGACCGGGCAGTGCCAAATGTTCGGTTCCCGGAAGGTCGGTTTCAGGTCCCGTGGCATTGCCCAAAACCAGGCACTCGGTGGATTCAGGTAAGGGCGTCGTCCAAATATTGATGTATTGGCTCGGATCCCAATAGGCGTATTGCGCATAATGGTTTTGATTGTATCCCAAAACGGGAATTTTGACTTGAGTGGTATCGATCCGGTTTATACCATTCGTGGGTTTACCTTCCAAGGTTTGTTTCGCTAAAACAAATTCAATTTTTGTATCTCCTCCATCCGGATGGTCATTGTAACCCTTTGACCCCTCCTTTCTCCTGAAATCTTCGTTCAGTATTTCTATCTGCCTAACAATACGTTCCTTAGAAAGGTTGGAACCCGTTCCGATCGGTTCTCCGGAATGGACCACGTGTACCACAACCGGAAGAAATATGATATCCTCTCCGGGTTCAGGCGTTATCGGAGTTGTTGTTACGCTATCCTTATTACAGGAAGAAATCAAAATCCAGATGCAAAGCGCTAGTTGCAACTGGATTTTCTTGTTTGCTAGTGATCTCATATGTTACCTAACTGGTTTTATTGATGTCCTTAAATCGTACCATATCCCAAACCTTTGTTGACGCCCCGTGATAGAATCCGGTCTCATGGGTATAATCCTTGGGGTTTTTAAAGGTGCCGAAGAGCATATCGAACAGCGGGATGTCCGAATAGTTATAGGCATGTATCCCTTTGGCATGGTGTACGGTATGCGCTTCCGGTCTTTGGATAATATAACCCAACCAGGCCGGGGTCTTGATATTACTATGTTGAAAAATACCCAAAAAAGTAGTGATCAAGATAAATAATGTCGTCGCTTCTGGCGTAAAACCGGCTACTACCACAAGGCAGAGGCTACCCAAAAAGGTAAACCCGATCATATCCATAGGGCTAAAATAAAATGCTCCATAACTATCCATTCGCTCTGCACTATGGTGCATTTGATGAAATATTTTCCAAAGCAGGGTATTCTTATGCATACTTCTATGCCAAACGTAGAGTCCGAATTCATAGATCATTACGCCTACAAAGGCACCCCAAAACGTACCCAGGGCGGTTAGGTCAAAAACTTGATATTCGATCAAGTAGGTATCCCAGAGTAATGGCAGGTATGAGGATAGATAGAAAAACACGGCAAAAGAGGTGAGGCCCCTAAGCTTCCAATACTTCATTTGGGGTAATTTTCTGGCCGGAAAAATGGCTTCCCATACCATTAAAATACCGTACATGCCCAATACAACAAGCGAAATGGGATCGATTAAGATTTCCCATGGGGTCGGCAGGTTTTGTAAAACAGTTTCCATTTTTTGTTTTTAATAGGTTTACAATGTATAAGGCAGAAGTTCTTGCCTTACAATGTAAGTTTTGCGTGTAAGTGGCTTAAATGGACCAACTATGGGTAGACTCTGGGACATAGCTACAAAATGTACCTGTCTTGATGGAATTAGAAAGATGTTTCCCCAGTTGTGGATGGGCTTTTTCAATTTTTTTAATGGTACTGCGAATACGCCAGGTAACGGCAGATCTTGCCTTTTCGAGGGAAGACCCTATTTTTCTTGCCTGTCCTCCCGTACCCATGGCTTTGGACAAGTGATCCAATAGGGATTCGTATTCCTCACGGATTTCAGTATACGATTTGTTATCCCCAACATCTTCCGCTTCCCTTATCAACGATTGTAGCTCGAGGATTCTTTTCTTATACGCCCCAATAGACTTGGTATCCAATGTTACATCACCAGGATTATCCAAAAAGGTACCCATTAATTCCGTGCAATGGATTTGTTTTTCGGGATGCTGCAAGAGCTTTGCGATATCATGAAATCCCTTGGCATCCTTAAGAATAATGGATTGATTTGCATATTCAAGATTCCATAGCTCCCCATTATGTATAAAACTTCCGGTAGTAATTTGTTGTGAAGGTCGGGACTTCCGGGGAACGGGGGCATTTTTGCCCATAAACTTCCAGAAAGGCTCTAAATGGGACTTTCCCTTATAGGGATTAACGGTTATTTGCCAATCCATGGCCTCCTTGTCCGTGGCCTGTTTTCCACCATTGATGTTTTTAGTAAATAGCACTAAATATTTTTGCCAAAAATGGTGCATTTTATCCCATTCGGCAAGGTGATAATACGCTGCCGCCATATAGGCCGAAAAATCCGTCCAAACCGAAGCCTTTACCTTTTCGCCCAAGGCTACGGACTTTTTAAAATCGCCCAATTCAAAATAGATGAAAGAGCCATAGGGGAGATATACTTCTGGATGCAGTGGATTTAAGGTTTTGGCCCTGAGGTACAATTGTTCGCCCTCTTTGGTATGGCCCAGATATACCAGGTAAAAGGCAATTTGGATAAGGTTATCGGCATCATTGGGGTTCATCCTCAAGGACTTCCTTAGAAAGAGCTCGGATTTATCGTAGTCGCCCAAATACAGGTAGGTTCTTCCTAAGACGGCAAGGGAAATATAATCGTTCTCATCCAGTTCTATGGCCTTGAGCGCAAATTCATGAGCCCCTTTTTGGCTTACTTCCCAACGATCCCATAGCTGGCAGCTCCATTCATTAAAATAGGATAGGGAAATCCCGGAATAGGCCCGAGCAAATCCCGGGTCTATGCGTAATGCGGCCTCAAAGTGTTCGCGTGCCGCCGCATCGCTTTCAACGGTACCTTTTTTTAGAAGATGTTTTCCCAAGAGCCAATTTTCATAAGCGGCCAGATCCACGGACGATTTCTTATACGAGTAGGAAAGCAGGTCGTGGTCTATCTGTCGTTGGAGCACGCTTACCATTTGTTGGGTTATGGCATCCTGGGTACTTAAAATAGACTCCAAGGTCTCGTCGTGGTTTCCCGCAAAAACCACTGTATTGTCACGGGTTCTGATAAGTTGCACACCAATACGGAAGTTATCGCCCAAAGGCCTAAAGGTACCGGTGATGATATAATCCGCCCCTAAACGGGATATGGCCCCTATATCGGTGGCATCCGCTATATGTTGTGTGGAGTATTGGGAAATGACCGAAAGACCTATAAATTTTGAAAAATTGATAATAAGATCTTCGGTAAGCCCATTAATAACAGGACTCATGTGCTCCGCATCCCCCAAAAATCGAAAGGGCAATACGGCAATTGTGGTCTCCTTGTGGCCTACTAGTTCCACGATGTCTTCGCTTAATGGATTAAAATTCAGGTCCCCTGCAAATTTAAAGATACAAAATGATACGCTTTTGCAGGATTTGGGCAGGGGCCAGGGTAGAGATACCATATGCCCATTTTGGTTGCCTACAATTTTGCATTTTCTTGCTTTCTTGGTTTGTGACATAGCCAGTCAAAATCTTGGTAAGAGTGTAAATAATAAAAGGGCAATCCTTTAAGGAACGAAAAAAGGTTTTTATATTTGCACCCTCCTTTGCACAGCTGAAGCTGCGCTTCGGAGGGCGCAGCCCTCTGAGATAGGGACAACATACTGGAGGAATGGCAGACCACGTGCTTGTACCGTTTTACGGTAAAACGTGGTAAAGTGGTTAAGAACGTTTTCGCCCTGGCGAACCACGTTCTCGAATGCGGCAAATGGCGAAGGATGTATTTTGTTTATGCATTGTGGAGTGAACGATATGACAGGATTTACGTGGGGTTTTCAAATGATCCCGATAGAAGATTGAGGGAACACAACTCGGGGAAGGACGGTTTTACGAAGCGATACGTACCCTGGCAACGGTTCTATATGGAACAAGCGGAAGATGCAACCGAAGCCCGGAAAAAGGAAAAGTATTACAAATCCGGTTGGGGCCGGAAAAGGCTCAAATCTATTTTGGAGGAATGGCAGAGTGGTCGAATGCGGCAGTCTTGAAAACTGTTGAGGGTCACACCTCCGGGGGTTCGAATCCCTCTTCCTCCGCTTTATAACGTGGAAAGCCCCTAGAATAGGGGCTTTTGTTTTTTGGTTGACAGTTTAGTTGACAGAAGTTAGGATTTTAGATTCTATTCTACTTTTGGCTTATCAGAAAACATTACTCTAATTTCAGCCATAAAATAGTTATTATAGTTAGAATCTGTTGGTTTGTGCTAGACCTTACCAAATGATAGGTAGCATATGAAATAGGCAATCAATAAAAAATGTGCTAAACAAAAGAATTGTTCATCCCCCAATATTTAGGATAGCTTTCATAGTAAAACTAACTTGATTTGATTCCTTTACCTCTTTGATGATTTTTATATTTAATATAAAAAGGACTTCGATCATTGGTTTTATTCCTATTTTGGGATATATAAATGTATTTTACATCCATATAAACAAGTTGTAGGCAAGCTGAAAAAATCATGAAATTCCAAACATTTAAACCTTCTAGACAACTCACAACTTTTGTAAAGTCATTTTGGACTCTTGAGAGTGACCAACCGTACACGCATTATTCGATGGCAGACGTTTGTCCCGAGCTTTTATTTCATTTTAGAGGACAGTTTGATGAACTTCATGACAGTGGCAAAAAGGAAAAATCATTTACGGCGGGTATTCATGGACAGACACGAATAACACGAAAATTTCAAATAAGCCAAGGGTTTGGTATTTTTGGAGTCAGTCTTTACCCTCAAGCAATTCCGCTTCTCTTTGGAATCCCAACAAATGAAATCAGCAATTACATGCCTGACCTAAATATTCTTTTGAAAGCTGAAGGCGACGAATTAGAAGAAAAAATAGCTACTGCTTCCGACAACTTCCAGAGGAAAAAAATTATCGAAGATTTTATTGAATCTAAACTTTCTCAATACCATAAAGAGCAATTACCTGTCTTTAGTTGTATCAATGCCATCATAGAAAACAGGGGACAGACTAAAGTCAGGCAACTGGCAAATGATTGTTTCATTTCCGAAAGGCAGTTTGAACGGCAGTTTCTTAAGTTTTCAGGGTTTACTCCCAAATTATTTTCGAGAATAGTTCGCTTCCAATCAGTTCTTTCCAAATACCAAAACGTTGAAAAATCGCTAACAGTAATTGCCCTTGATGCCGGATATTATGACCAGTCACACTTCGTCCATGATTTCAAAGAATTTTCCGGGCATCTTCCCAAAGATTATTTTTCCGGCAATTCTGATGTAACAAAATGGCGTAATCAGTAATGTCGGATTTTTCCAATTTTTTGAAAGTCGGTTAGAATATTTTTGTTCTGATTATTAAACTAAAAAAATAGGTGTTAAAATTCCAGAAGGATATCAAGGCGTAATGCCATACCTGATCGTTAATGGTGCAGCTAAATTTATTGAGTTCACATCAAAGGTTTTCGGCTAATCATGAATATCAATAACAAACTTACCCATATAATTTCACTGGTATTTGTAACCTTCTCAGGTTTTTCACAAAACAGTGAATTGAAATCAAACTCGTGCAATATGGAAAGCATAGCCCCCAACATTTTTGTCAATAACATCCAAGAAACCATATCATGCTACGAAAAAATGGGTTTCCAAATCCAGATGAAAAACCCGAATACGGAAAAACCTGAATTTGTTTTGATGACATGTGGAAAGGTTACAGTCATGTTTCAAACTTTCGAAAGTTTGGGGGACCAGCTGCCTATAATAAGAAAAGAAAAAGGAAGCTCGCTGCTCTTGTATATTAAAATAAATAACATACAAGATTTCTATGAAAAAATTAAAGATGAGGTAAAAGTTTACAAAGAACCTGAAGAGACTTTCTATAGTGCAGTAGAATTCTCGATTATTGATAATAATCAATACGTATTGACATTTGCAGAACATCAGAAAAAATAAACAATACAGAAACATGCAAAATTTTAAAGCAATGGTACTGATGCAAATCGTTATTTCTATATTTCTACTTGTTAGCCAAGCCACCTCACAAGGTATAGGGGACAAAAGTAATGTGCCAGAATATGCCTGGTTAGCGGGAAACTGGTCTGGAAATGGATTTGGCGGTACCTCGGAAGAAAGCTGGTCCTTGCCTTCCCCAGATGGAACCATGATGGGTATGTACCGCCATCTTGATTCAATCGGAAATATAACATTTTATGAGTTCTTGTTATTGGATGAAACCGGTATACGATTGAAACACTTTAGACCTGATTTGATTGGTTGGGAGACTAAAGAAGATTTCGTCACTTTTGAAATGGTCCGGTACAATGGGAAAATAATTGAATTAAAAGGTTTGATTTTCAAACGTAAGTCAGAAAACGAGATGGAGATTCTTTTAAAATTGCGTAAAGGTGATGTAGTGAAAACCGAAGTTTTTAAAATGAAAAAAATAAATAAATTTAAATAAAATGAAACAAGTAGGATCTGTTATTATTCCAACAATGCGTTATAAAAATGCCTTGGAAGCTATGGAATGGTTATGTAAAGCTTTCGGATTTAAAAAACACTTCGTATTACCAGGAGAAAACGAAACCATTGTTCATGCTCAGTTGAGTTTTGGAAATGCGATGATTATGTTGGGATCTGTAAACGATGATGAATACGGTAAAATGTTCGGTACCCCTGAGGATCTCAATGGATTGAATACCCAGGCACCTTACATTATAGTAGAAGAAATTGACCTGCACTATAAAAATGCCGTAGCAGAGGGGGCAGAAATAGTTATGGATATCCGGGATGAGGACTATGGCGGGCGTGGTTATAGTTGTAGGGACAGGGAAGGTCATGTATGGAATTTTGGCTCCTATGATCCCTGGGCAGGGGACAAATAGCTTAGCTAAGTGTAAAAACAACACCCGAAACGAACTTATGCTCCTGAAAATATGAAAGACCTATTTGAAAATAGGCAATAGAGTGGGGTTCTGATGGTCAATTCTAAGCAGTTTTATAAAACCAACATTTTAAAAGATTAAGCTGAATTTCCGTAATGATTTCAAAAACTTGCTGTTTTTTAGGGCCTTTTGTACAGAGAAACAAATTGATAAATTATTTAATTAAACAAGT
Organism: Ulvibacterium sp.; assembly: GCF_965228935.1. GTDB lineage: Bacteria > Bacteroidota > Bacteroidia > Flavobacteriales > Flavobacteriaceae > Ulvibacterium. Next base: position 3,659,770 of record NZ_OZ245846.1, read on the forward strand.
AACGTAGATGATTAACAATCATCCTCAGCTTGTTCAAAAGAGTCAATCCGAGGTGTTATGAGAACGTTATTATTGACAATGCTATGCCTTTATTGTTCTTTTTCAAAGGCTCAGACATTAAACCGGGTCGATGTTGACAACGGACTGATGCACTATTACTCTAAAGGGGAGGGAAAAACCATACTGTTCATTCATGGGGCACAAGAGGATTTCAGGGTATTTTTGCCCCAAGTGGAATTTCTCTGTGACAGGTTCAAAGTGGTTACATATAGCAGAAGATATAACTTCCCAAACAATAACAAAATTGTAGGGGATATTAATGTTGAAACTGAAGGAGAGGATTTGAGGCTTTTAGTTCAAAAATTAGGAACACCGGTACACTTGGTTGGACATAGTTATGGCGGGTTGATTGCCATAGATTTTGCTTTGACCTATCCCGAACTCACCAAAAGTCTGATTTTATCGGAACCTGCCTTGGTTGACTGGTTAAAAACATCACCCGAATGCAAAACTAATTATGAGGATTTTCAAAAAAAATTGATTAGCGAGACCCGGCAGGCCTTTAAGACCAACGACACCACATTGGTAATGAAAGAATTGTTTGAGTTCTTTGCCGGGGAGGATATACAAGACCAAATACCTCAGGAAGTTTTAGACATGCTGAAAGCTAATTTGAGAGAAATAAAAGCTTTGGTGACATCAAGTAATGGATTCAAATCACCTTCCTTCCAATCGGTTAAGAACTTGAAAATGCCGATTATGGTTTTCACTTCAGGAAGGACCATGCCGTTGCAACATTGTACAAACAAAAAGTTATTGGAGGCATTCCCGGATGCAGTTCACCATCATCTGGAAAATGCCGGGCACGAAATGTGGATGACCCATTCCAAGGAGTTGGCCGGTCAAGTCTCCGCCTTTTTAACCGATTAAAATCTTGCTCGGAATTATTCCTTCGCTTGTGGCTGCCATTTTGTATTTTACTTTCATTAAGTAACTCGCAATTCATAAGCCATGATTACGAAAAAGAAAAATTACCTGTTATTATTTCTAATTATAGGGATAGGAATTATTTCTATTTCTGTAGTGTATTCATTTTCAAGGTTTACTGCTATTCATAGGGATCCATCGATTTATGTGTAGTTTTTTCAAGAGGATAATGCTTACATTTAAGCATGAGAACCCAATTATTAGTTCTTTTTTTCATTTCGGTATGTGCCTATCCGCAATCAAGGATCGATAGCCTGGAGCAAAAGCTTCGTATTGAAAAAGTGGATTCCGCAAGGGTAAATCTATTACTCGACTTGGCCGACGAATACCGTTACGAAAACCCCAAAAAAGCGGAACAGAATGTTCTCGATGCCTTAACAATTGCCGCTTCAATAGACGAGAAAAAGCATGAGGTCTCAGGATTGATTGTTCGTGCAGACCTACTGACTGACCGTGCCAGTTTTGATTCTGCCATAGTATTCTTTCAAAAGGCCCTTTCTATATCGGAACGGATAAAATTCAATGACGGTAAGAGTGCGGCCCTAATTGGCCTGGGAAATACAAATACCAGAAAAGGAAATCTAGACAAGGGCGAGGAATATCTACTGTTGAATATTGCTTTCGCTACCGAAACTGAAGACTTTGTAGGGGTGGCCAGTTCCTATAACAACCTGGGCAATATTTATAATGAACAAGGGGAGTATAAAAAAGCGATGGAAGCCTACACCGAGGCAGCAAAAATGAATACGCAAATTGGCCATGAAAAACATGCGGCCATCAATATGGCCAATATGGGCATGATCTATCATAAACTTGAAAATTATGAAAGTGCCATAGCATATTTCAAAAAAAGTGACAGCCTTTTCGTTAAGCTAGACTTTCAAGCAGGGCGTGTGTTCGTCATGGAAAATATGGGCATTATTTTGAGAAATCAGGGCAAACCTGAAGAAGCGTTGGAACTGTATCGAAATGTGCTTCAAAGCTATCACAAATTGGGCCAGAAACGAGAGATGTCACAAGTCTATAGTAAGATCGGAAATATTTATTCCGACAAAATGCAATCGGATAAAGCCATTGAGAACTACCGCCTTTCCCTGTCCATTGCCCGCAAAATCAACGATTCTATTGATATGGCCCATGGAAGCCACGCATTGGGTAAGGAATTCCTCTATGCCAAACAACTGGACAGTGCAACAAAGTATGCCAGAAAGGCTATTGAAATTGCCGGGCATATTGGTGCTTCCCCGACCGAAATGGATGGTTACCAAACGCTATCCGAAGTGAATTACGCCAAAGGAAACCACCAAAAGGCGTATAATCTTAGAATTCAATATGAAGCGCGAAAGGACAGTTTGTACACTTTGGAAAAGCGAGATCTCGCCGAAGAAATCGAGGCCAAGTACCAAAACGAACAACAGGCCAAGGAAATCGCTCTTTTGGCTTCCGAAAAAGAACTGCAAGCGTTACAGTTGAGTAAACGGAAAAACGAGCGAAATGGCATTATTGCGGTGGCGATTTTTATGTTGTTACTGGCCGGATTACTATACAATCAATATCGGATTAAACAAAAGGCCAACAAGGAACTTAAGGAACTGAACGTGCTAAAATCCAACTTCTTTGCCAACATTTCCCATGAGTTCAGAACCCCCCTCACCTTGATTCGGGGGCCGATTGAAAATTTGGAGCAAAACCCGGAAGAACAACTGGATCATGAGGATGTGAAGATGATTCGAAGGAATACTAATAAAGTGCTGGGACTGGTAAACCAACTGTTAGATCTCTCCAAAATCGATGAGGGCAAACTAGAACTAAAGTCCTCGGAAGGTGACCTATTTAAATGTCTTCGTACGGCAGCGGCCTCTTTCAATTCCCATGCCGCGCAACGGAACATGGACTATCGCGTATCGGTACCCAACGAAGTACTTTGGGCAGCATTTGATCGGGACAAGCTGGAAAAAGTGGTATACAACGTATTAAGTAATGCCTTTAAGTTTAGTGAGGATGGCGAGTCGGTTACTTTTAGAGTATCCTACACTGGAGAGGAGCTGCACATTCATGTCTCGGATTCGGGTCGTGGGATTTCCGAGGAAAAACTACCCTTTATTTTTGATCGCTTCTACCAGGTGGATAGTAGTATCACCAAAGATCGGGAAGGTTCGGGCATTGGATTATCCCTTTCCAAAGACCTGATAGAATTAATGGATGGGACCATGACCGTTTCCAGTGAGGAAGGAAAGGGTACCTTTTTTACCATTCAGGTTCCTATTGAAAAGATTAAGATGCCAGAGATCAAAACAGATATTGTCCCGCCCATACCTGCGGATAAAGCTATCGGGATAAAGGCATACGAATTTCCAAAAGCGGAAGTTAACGGGGTGTCAAAAATTCTAGTGATCGAGGACAACGAAGACATGCGCCAGCATATCAGAAAGCAGCTTTTACATCATTATAGTGTTATCGAGGCTAAAAATGGGGAACAAGGCCTGAAATTGGCAGCCTCAAGTACACCCGACCTCGTCATCACCGATTTAATGATGCCCAAGATGGACGGCATGGAGGTTTGCAGAAGATTGAAGTCCGATATCCATACCAGCCATATTCCGATTATTATGCTTACCGCTCGCGCGGGGGAAGCGAATAAAATTGAAGGTTTGGAAACCGGGGCCGATGATTACCTAACTAAACCCTTTAGCGCTAAGGAACTTTCGGTCAGGGTCAGGAACCTGATCGAACAGCGAAAACGTTTGTTGGAGCACTACCAACAAAGCGAGCGCACCTTGGTACCCGAAAAAATAACGACCACTTCGTTGGACAAAAAGTTTCTGGAACAGGTACTTGCCCTATTGGAAAAGGACCATGCCGATCCCAATTTTGGGGTGACTCAAATGCAACGGGAACTCGCTATGAGCAAAACCCAACTCAACAGGAAACTTAAGGCTTTGACCCAAGAATCTCCGCGAGACCTGCTCCGTAACTTTCGTTTGAAACGAGCAGCTCAATTATTGGCTCAAAAGTCGGATACCGTGACCCAAATCGCCTATCAAGTGGGCTTTACCAACCTTTCTTATTTCGCCAAATGTTTTAAGGAGCTATACGGCGTTTCCCCTTCTTCCTATTAATTACTGTCGATTCTGGTATCATTTGGTTCGCCAATGGTATTTTTTGGTTCCCAGGTGTCAGTTTCAAAAGGGCCGAAAATCTACTTTTGGTGGTGTTCCTAAAGTTCCCTGTCATTTTCAATTAAAATTCTGATAGTTATGAAAAAGAATCGTACTGCCCCATTTCTTCTCGCCTGTATTTTCTTGTTCCTATGCGCCTGCGAATCCGATGAAGGTGATATGGAAACGCCCGATCCGGACGTTGTGGGTTTCAATATCAATGTCTCCGGGGACTTTTCCAGAAACATGCAGGGTACCAATGCCTACTACAGGTTTCAAGAGTTGCCTGCTTCATTGACCACTACCCACCAGTTGTCCATTTATTTAACAGATGGCGAAGGTTACACGGTAACCGCCATTATTGGTGTCAACGGAGAATCGACGCCCCCGCCGGGGAACTATCCAGCCCTCAACCTTACGGGTAATGGATATAACGGCGACGACCCGTCGACCTCAACCTTTTTATTTGGACAAAACGGAGGAATTAGCCATTCCAGTAATCTACAGGGCCAGGGCGGACTCTCAATTACCGCAACGAGCGACGGTCTTTTGAGTGGCTCTTTGGAAACGCCATTGGTTCCTACAGACAATGGGTCGGGAAACATCCTAGTCAACGGCACTTTTACTGCGGAGTTTCGTCCATAATCAAAATATAAATTATAGAGAATCAAATCGGGCTTATCGGGTAGTCGGTCGGTTTGGGAAATGAATACATTAACATAATCGTGATACTATGAAAAATACAACAAAAAGATGGTTTTTAGAACCCCTAAAGAATATAATGGCCGTACTCCTGCTATTCCTTGTAATGGCCTGCAGCGATGACGAGGAGGATATCCCAAGTATAGTTTTAGGAGCGCTTAGAGTGGAAAACCCAAACTTTTGTACCCATAGCTCGGGTACAGGGGGGCGTTATGACATTATCATCCCCTATAGCGGAACACAGGATGATGTTCTTAGAAATATATTGTTTGAAGGCACTTTGGATGACGGTACATCCAACACTGGGGTGCGAAATCAATTTGAAGGATTTCAATTGGAAGATGGTAATGGTGAACTCAATTGGGGGGATGTATGCTTGGGGTTTGCCGATTCAGCCTGGCTGGATTTTGAAGTTCGGATCGAGACCACGGACGGTACGATTAGCAGTCCCGCATCAATTCGGTTAAATAGGACTGATTTTGATAATTGAACAAAAGCCGACCGCTCACTTTTGAGCGGTCGGTTTGATTAGAATTTGGTTTTATTTGTTAATTGCCAGATATTGAAGGGGATAACTTTTTAACAATCCCTCTTAGGGAGAAACCAAACAGCACATGGGAAAAAAATTAAACCCGTATTCCACTTGGAGGCACTACCAAAAAATTCCATTTCGTTTTGTTGCCCTGTTTTTTGTCCTATTTATCATTTTTATGGATTGGTCGGTCAATCCAATTTTGTCCAAACTGTATTATTATGGCCCACTCTCAACCCTATTGGATAGTGTTGTTTCCTGGATAGGAAAAGACCTGTTTCAAATCCCCTACGTCATTATATCCCCGTACGATGGGGAACATAACGATAGAACTTACGTCTATTTACTTTATTTCGCAATAGCCGTTACTGCTGCAGCAGGGACTATCATTTGGAGTTTGTTGGATAGAAAACGTCAGAATTATGAAGTGCTTTATTATTGGCTTACTGCCATCATACGTTACTATTTGGCATTCACGATGTTTCTTTTTGCACTGTATAAATTTTTCAAAATACAGTTCCCCGATCTTGGTTTTTACACCTTGACGGAGCAGGTGGGCGACATGTCGCCCATGCATTTGGCCTGGGCTTTTTTTGGTTATTCTTATGAATACAATGTTTTTATGGGCATGGTAGAAAGTGCGGCACTGCTCCTGTTGTTTCGCAGAACAACTGCGCTAGGGGCGATCCTCACATTGGTAACACTTGCCAATGTGATGGCCGTAAACTACAGTTATGATGTTCATGCTAAAATATATCCCACGATTTTGTTTATTATGGCTCTTTTTCTATTTCTTAGGGATGCCAAAAATATAATCCAATTTTTCTTCACCGGCCAGGCCATTGCTCTACCCGTTATCAAAGCTCCTATATTTCAAAAGCGATGGATGCGAATCTCAAAATCGGTACTGAAAATTTTGGTGATAGGGTATTTCCTAATGGTTTCTGTTAAGGACAATAGTGGTTATCAAAAGCTATCCGAAGAAAGTTTAAAAGCTAAATCCGAATATTCCGGGCTTTATGAAGTTGAGTCGTTCGTTGTGAACAAAGATACTTTATCGCTAGGGGATCCCTTGCGTTGGCACCAACTGATAATTGGGGACAGGATACTTGAGGCAGTGCGCTTTAGGAAAGATAGTGTCGCACTCATACATGTTCCTGTCGATAAACAAGAGCTTATCCTATATGGAGATCCAGCAGATTTATCTGAAAAAAAGCAAGAGGTTTACAATGAAAAAGGCTTATCGGACGATACGTGGATGAAGATGGATTCCTTACTAATCGCCCAGCAGAAAATAAGTAGGTTTCATTTCAAAATGTCCGATTCAAATACACTAATGTTAAAGGGAACGATCAAAAAGGATTCTGTCCACATCATCGCCAGAAGAAGACTTATGGAGTTAAATGACTTCAGACTAATGAAAAGTCGTTTTCATTGGATAAACGAAGTCAGTTATTTTTATTGATCATTGCGCCTTGAATAAGGTGTTAATTATCAAATGAAAATCGAATAGTACTAATGATCAGGGCAAACTGAACCCCTCCCAACATTTTCTATTCGGTATCAATAAACTTTTTGGTTTCACATAAATCACTAAACATTTGATGTGCCAAACCTTTCCCATGGGCCGGTTATGGCCACCGTGTCGCCATTCTCCTGTACGTTTACGAATAGGGTCTTTCCCGAAGGTGAAAAGACAAGTCCGGTAAGTTCCGATTTAGAGCTTCTGTTACATGCCAAGGTATAGATATCCCCATCTTTATCGATACCTCTTATATGGTTCAATTCACCGTTATCCTCGCACAAAAGAACGTCCCCCCAAGGAGCGATCGTAAGGTTATCGCACATGTGCAATACGGTTTTATCGTTGGACTCCGCATAAAGTTCCAATAGGGCCGGCTCTTTCTTCTCACCTTCGGTTCCTTCTTTTGGGGATAATTTGTACTTAAAGACCTGTCCAAAATTTTTTGGCCCTCCATTGGTGCAGGCAAAAAAAAGTTCCCCATTTCCCATCCATATTCCCTCACCACGGGCAAAACGGGCCGCTCCAGCATCGAATCCCTGATATCTCAAATCGTCCTCTGGTGAGTCCACATCTTTCAAATCTATCCAGAATACTTCCATAGACTCATTTTTGGGTACGGTAGGGATTTCCCAATTTCTTGTATCTAAGCTGTTTTTATCGCGTATGGCCAAAGCCTGCAACGATCCACCGGCCAGGAGGTTTTCCTTCTCCTTGGGGATAAACCTATAGAAAAGTCCATCGTGCCTGTCCTCGGTAAGATAAATACAACCGGAATACGGGTCAATTGCCACTGCTTCATGGTTAAACCGTCCCATTGTTTTAATGGGTATCGGGGTTACCATTTCTTTGGAATTCATAGGTACCTCAAATACATAACCGTGATCTTTATGTATTTGCTCCCCGTCCGCTTTGGTAACATCTTCCTCGCAGGTGATCCAACTTCCCCAGGGCGAGACCCCGCCCGCACAGTTCCTGTAGGTGCCGGCCAAACTCATATACTGATCCTCAACTACTTGCGTATCCTCATCGTATATCAAAGTTGTTGTACCTCCCAACCCGGGATTAGTTCCGCCTCCCGAGTCGTAGAGTCTATCTAGATTTACATTGGACAACAATTCATTCATAGGGCCAAAGGGACTGTTTTCCAATGGAGTGGGACTGTTCTCATGGTTTCGGATAATGACGGTCTTTCCCATCTCATTAAGAAAAGCTCCCATTCCATCAGGTCTCCCAGGTACTAAAAGACCATCGGACATTTTTTCGCAAGATGTTGAGATAATCCTATACGAAAATCCATCGGGGAGATCAAGATATCCGTTTGGGTCGATCTTTAAATCCAAAGTCCCCACTTCACTATTTTGGATTCCTCCATCCTTCTTTTTCCTATTCGTACAATTGACCAATGCTATCAATGCCAAAGAAGTAAGGGTTGATTGCTTTATGAAATGCCTTCGGGTATAATCTTTATAATTATCTTCCATTATATGCCTATAACGTTCTATGTTTTGGATCCGTAATGTGGTCAGTGCCGATTTGTACAGGAAATTCTCGTATTGCTCCCCTTCCAACAAAGGTATTTAATTGGATAGGAAAAATCGGCTCCTTATCGATTTTAAAACGTTTTTCTAACGAATTGTAAACATTGTATAATATATGCCATAGCTTTTGGCCAGCTTGAAAAAATCCAAAAACAGTCAAATCATCCAACTTAAAAATGACCTCCTTCCTCTGCTCAGCAAAAAGCCCAATTTCAGTTAAGAAATTAGGTCTTTTTGGTTTTTGATGCGATTTGCCAGCGAAACATTTCTAGCTTCCCTACTTCCCGCATATGCCGGGTTTATTAAAACCGTATTGTACAAGTATTGCGTGTTTGATTTATTGTACGATCAATCGGCGCCTAAGTATATAAAGCCGTCAATAGGTTTGAGTAGTTCACGGTTTTTGACCGTAATGATGTAGTAGTATGTGCCAGAAGGTAAAGTGTTCGAAGTGCCAAAGGAGTTATTCGGGGAGAAACCTCCCCAGTCATTGCCATAATCATTGGATTGGTAAACAATGACGCCCCATCGGTTGAAAATTTGTACTTCAAAGATATAATCGCAGAGTTCAACTCCGGTGATCTCAAAGAAATCGTTGACCCCATCGGAGTTTGCAGTAATGGTTTCGGAAATCTCGATTTCCGTAGCTCCACACGGAATACAGTCGGCATCAACCACTATAGTGAAATCCACAAAGTATTTACAGCTGCCTTCCACCGAACCATAGGAAATTTGGTGTTCCCCAATTCCAAAATTCAACGGATCGAACAGGCTTCCATTTAGAATTCCATTTCCAGAAACCACCGCGAAGACACCATTGGTATCAAAATCTCCAGGTAAACTATCGATAAGATCAATAGCATCATCCTCAATGCAGATTTCTATGTTTACATTTTCCTTTTCTGGTTGTACGACTATAATGATCTGTTGGAATAATTCCACATTATCACAGGAATCGGTCACTTCCCAGAGGCGTTCTATAATGAAGTCATCGGTTGTATCGGAAAGTAAGGTCTCTTCCATGAAATTGACTACATAATCCCCACAGCCTCCCATAAAGACGAGATTAGAAATTTCAGGGATTTCTTGGCCACACATAATGGTAACCTCTTCATCGTAGTCACCAACTGTTATCGGTCCCGTACCGGGAATGGTAATAATTTGGGTGTGATCGGTTCCATTTCCTGAACGGTCCTCAGCGATCCATTTTCTGGTGATAGTATACCCCCATACACAATCGGCGTCATTGGTAATTTTTTCCGTGAAGCTTACTTGGACATTGGGATCACAATTATCAAGTGCGGTCAAAGTAACTATCCCTGGTATGGTATCACATGTCGTTGTAATGCTTGCCGGTAAATTTTGTACGAATACAGGAGCTTGGGTATCCTCTACCGTTATAGTCTGCACATGTGTGGTCTCATTGTCGCAATTATCCGTAGCCGTCCAGGTTCGTACTATGGTATAGTTAATCGGGTATGTCGGATCTTGCCCAATGATTTGTTCATCAAAAGCTATGCTTACATTGGAATCACAATTATCGATACTGTTCAATACGGCAGCAGCGGGTATGGCATCACAGGACACGGTCATATCCAAGGGGAGGCTTTCCACGAATGTGGGGGGTATGGTATCTTCAATGGTAATAATTTGCTGACAGTCCAATGTATTCAATACCGTATTTTCTCCAGCATCCCTTATACCATTGGCGTTGGTATCTTCATATTCGGTCACTGTATATGTACGGGTAACGACTATATCACAATCACCGGTATTTGCATCGTTTACTGCAGTTATTTCAATGATTCCGCAAGGAACGTTCCCAATAGAACCATCGGCATTGCCCAAAGCTTCAAATTCCGCTTCGGTAAGGCTTGTCGCCGAAGGCAAATCATCATAGCATTCCACGGTGGTAGTAGGGAAAGTAGGGCAAGTAACTTGAAATATACAGCAAACCGGAGCAACATCCGATACGGTCAATGTAGTACAGGTGTTAGCGTCCTCAAAGCTTATGTTGTAATCGGTACCTGCTGGAATAGGGTCGGAAGTCCATATGTTTCCCATAAATGTTCCGGGAGCTCCAGTGCCGTTAACCGTATAAGGGGGAGTGCCGGCTATTTCAACGGTAAGCGTGTAATCAGCTCCTGAACTGTTGCAGGTAGTACTTTCCTGGCCTATTTGCATAAATTCAGGAAAAAAATCAATATTAACCGTATCAACGTTCATTGAAGCTGAGGGACAAAATGCAGGTATAAAAGAATAATTTACCGTGTAGGTAGTTGGTGTGGTGACCGGAACTGTAACCGAAGATCCGGTGCCAACCGTATTTCCTTGGTCATCCACCCAGATAATATCAAACAGGCCTACAGCTAGGTCTATGGACAGCTCAACATCACCGCCCGGAGCACATAAAATGGGGTTGTCCGAGGTAATTGTAGCCTTAATGGGAGCCGGCACAAGATTGATGTTCAGATCGATACCATCACAGGGGGTCTTTATCCGAACAAGATAATTTCCACTGGACACGTTTTCAAAAAGGTGATGGGGTATAGAGGTATCCGTCTCGGTATAGGTTTGAACGGGCACATCAAGGTTTGAAGCCTCAAAAAGTTCATAAATCATGGGATACGTAGGGGTGCCACCTTTAATTTCGGCGAGAACAATTCCTGTTGAGGGGTCATTTAGGTCACAGAAGGCACCGGCGGTGGCCGCTGTAATCCTTTCAAAAGGTTCTATAGTGAATGGGATTGAATATTCCCTATCCAAATTACTTAAGGTCGTTGAAGAAAAAGTTATTTCATTGATGGGAGAATCAAAATTTATTCCGGTAAACCTTAAAATGTAATCTCCATCGGAGAGATTATTAAACTCCCCCTTATAACCGTGGGGAAGAATATCACCTTCGACAAGGGTTCCCAATCCACCACTTCCATTATTCGTAAATAGTTCCACTTTAGCTCCTTCGAAGAAAGATCGGGCCACATAGGAAGTCCCAAGGTCATAGGTTACACGTCCAGAATTAATACACCCGGTTGACGTTTGAATAAAAGGGGCGTAGGTAGCGGTTTCGCGTATTGTATACCGTTTCGTTGCTTGATTTCCACAGGTGTCCGTAGCCAGAATCTCATATTCACCTGGAGGAAGATCACCTATTATAATTTTATTTATCGTTGTAGTATAGCTAACAGGAAAATTTAGGGTATACATACCTCCCAAGGAATAGGGATGCATTGGGTTTATAGCAATTGATGATGTGAAGGGTACAGGACTTATTTGGTAGGTTGTACTTGGTATGCGCTCAAGAGAATTGGATCCGGTATTATCGGGTATCCTTGCTAAGACCATAGCACCTGTACCTTCCAGTATGGATGACGCGGGCAATATTTCAAATGCATTCAAAGGATTTGTTTCCTCAAGTGTGTCAAATTCTTTGATGATAGTATGGCAATCATCTTCAGCAATAATTCTGTAATGTCCACTACCGGGCAATTCATAATAGGGTAGAAAATCTGTCAAGTTTAGAGGGTTGCCAATACCTCCCACAAGAGGTACATTGGTCCATACACCCGGGGCGGTTTCTTGTTCAATGGCTATCTTGTTTTCAATACAGAACATTTGGTATGTTTCTCCCTCCCTCCGCACCGCACTTTTAATGGCCACCTTATGCACTGCCGTACAAGTATCGGGGTCGGTGGTATACATTGTATCTAATTCCAGCAGATCATCGGCAATAGGCAAGGTTGTATTGCTATAACCAAAAGTGGAACACCCATCATTAAAGGTAAGTACATAGGTGTCATTTCCAGCTATTCCAGGAGGGTATGTAAAGGAAACAAGAAAACCATCCGCAACCGAGACATCATTTATATCGGCAACTATAAGATCCTGAGGTTGGCCACCATTAATGCTAATTGTTGCATTGCCCGGCAATTGTATAGTGTTCACCAGATTTTGTGAATACATTATTGTTCCAAAAGTAGCATCATAGATGCTGCAGTTGGGTACACATTTTCTTTTAAAGATGGAAGCAAAGAACATGGATTCCAAATCCTCATTGATACTAATATCTGGATTTTGGGTCTGGGATACACCACATCCTAAATCGGTAACGGTAAAAGAAACGGTCTCTCCTCCTTCCATATTCCCAAAAACATGGGACGTATTCGTAGTAGGACCAAAAGTCTGCAATCCAAACCCCGAGTTGGCCTCATACAGAAATGGCCCTATTCCTCCACTATTTATGGAAATATCCAAAGATCCGTCAGGTGTTGACGGCACTGCTGCAATTGGGCAGGAAGGTGCTTGGCTAGTGCTGGAAATATTCATTACTCGGTAGGAGGTCGTTACTGTTATGGGATTATCCGGATTTTGTAAAACAGTCGCACCATACACCAATCTCACGTTATAATCTCCGGGAGCCAGAGAACTAAAATTGATAGGCTCGCCATTGGAGGGAATATTTTGTATTGTTTCTAATCCTACAGGGCTGGTTAGAACTGCCTGCCATCCATTACAGGGTGGATTCCCGGGAAGCGTTACGCTGATATTCCCGTTGGCTGGGCAGGTTCCGGGCGTTACGGTTACGGTAAAATTGTTCGGGTTGCATTGTGCCTTCGACAATATAGGGTTAACGGCACATAACAATAAAAAAATAAGCAGCTGCGTAGCCAGGTTTTTCTTTTCCATGACGGATAATATTTAGTATTGATTTTCCATAAATTAGGGGGTTCGATTACTAAGGATATCCAAGATGTATTATATCTAATTTTTCAATTTCAAGGTAAAAAGGGGTGGTAAATAGCCTTGTTTTTCCATTTTATTTGGCTCTTCCCTCGCTCAGAACAAAGCCCAATTTCATACGTGAAATCGGGCTTCTTTGATTCTGCAATACTCCATACCTGTATTACAAAACAGTCTACTAAATCAAAGAAGAGCCCCAAACCACCTACATTGTTTAGGGCCTTCATATCGGATACGGAATGTTGAGAGACTATTAACCCAACAGATTTCAACTACCATTCCTTATCCGTATATCAAAACTTTAGCGTCGCCCCGATCTCATGTGTCCCCTCCTCGGATACGTTTATGGCCCCGGAACTGACCTCGTAGGCGTAGCCTATCTCGAGCCATTCCTGTACGGTAAGGTACAGCAGCCCGCCGAAGGCCCTGTCCACCCTGTAGTTGGCGCCCACCTCCAGGGTATCCAAAATCTTAAAGGCGGCCGTAATGTCGGCAATGGTCTCCTCATTGGAAAAACGCAGCAGCGTGGAGGGGGTGAACACGATATTCTCGCCGAGCGCAAAATGATAGCCCCCGCTCAGATAGAACCGTAGGCGACTACGCGCCACGGTCAGTACCCCGCTCTGGTCGTCGATCCGGTCCGTGGTCAATATCCTGGGGGAGGAAAGGGACACGAAATAGTCCATGCCCTTCAGGTACACCCCGGCACCTACGTTCGGATTAAAATCGTTTACGTTCTGTGCGAATACGGGATCGATGGCCAGATCCAGGCTGTTGAAGTCGATATCGACAAAAGTGCCCCCCGCCTGTACCCCGAAATGGAGCCAGGTCCACCGGTCGAGCTGTACCCCATAGGCAAAACTGGCGAACAGGGAGGTGGTGCTCTCTATGAACACCTTGTCCGAGACAAGTGTGGCCCCGATGCCGATACGTTCGTTTACGGGGATGCCAAGGTAGAGGCCGAGGGTCTCCGGCGCCCGTTCGATGCCGGAGAACTGGTTCCTGAAGTTGGTCCTGAACTCCATCCTTTCGTTGAGCCCGAAGCCCGCCGGGTTGAAAAAATTGGTGTTGTACCTGTACAGGGTATACAGGGGTTCCTGTTGCGCGCTTAGCGAGAAGGCGCCCAGTATCAGGGATGTAAATAGAAGGACTGATATATGTATTTTTTTCATGGTCGTTTTTTTGTGATTATTGGGGGAAATTGTGATAGATCAATAATTAAGGTAGAGCCAACCGGTCACGTTCCGGGCAGTTGGTTGCCGCAGATGGACGATATAGTAGTAGGACCCTACCGGGAGCAGGTTGCCGCCGGTCCCTTCGGTACCTCCCCAATCGTTCCGGTAGTTATCGGTGCTGAGCACCTCCCTGCCGTTCCTGTCGAACACCTTGACCAGCGCGTCGGGGAAATCGGTAATGTTCTCGATCACCCAGGTATCGTTGATGTTGTCCCCGTTGGGAGAGACCGCCGGGCCAGGGATAATCGATACTTCGGAACCGCAGGTATCGGCCACTCCGTCCGAATTATTGTCCGGGGCGGTAAAGGTGACCGTGGCGGTGGCCGAACTACTGTTGCCGCTAACATCGGTAACGGTCAATTCCACAACGGTATCGCCCAATTCGGGACAATCAAAAATGCTCATGTCCAGGGCAAGGTCCGCAATGCCACAATTGTCCGTACTCCCGTTGTCGACATCCTCCGCGGCGATGGCCGCCTGTCCGTTCTCGTCCAGTTCAACGGTAACATCCTGGGCAATTGCCATTGGGGGGACAAGGTCCTCCACGATGACGGTCTGCGTCTGTGTACTGGTATTCCCGTTGCCGGTACCATAGGTCCAGGTAATGATAAAGGTTCCCTGCTCGGTATAGGTCAAGGGGTCGTTGGTTGTGGCGGTAACGGTCCCCCCGCAGTTGTCCGTGGCGGTGGGCACTGTGGTGACGGTCGCACTGCATTCCCCCCTTACTTCCGGGAGGATGGCGATATCGGGCGTGGCGGAGGTAATGGAATTCTCCACGACAACGTTCTGCACCTGTGTGCTGGTATTCCCGTTGCCATCACCATAAGTCCAGGTAATCGTATAGGTCCCCTGCTCGGGATAGCTCAACGGGTCGTTGGTTGTGGCGGTAACGGTCCCTGCGCAGTTATCGGTGGCGGTAGGCGCCTCCGTGACCGTTGCCCCGCACCCGCCGATGATATCCGGCAGGGTGGCCCTATCGGCAACGGGGGCCATGGCATCCTCCACGATGACGGTCTGCCGTTGTGTGCTTGTATTTCCGTTGCCGATATCGTAGGTCCAGGTCACGATAAAGGTTCCCTGTTCGTTGTACTCCAAGGGATCGTTTGTGGTGGCGGTAACGGTCCCCCCGCAGTCGGCGGTAGCGGTGGGCACCTCGGTGACCGTCGCCCCGCATTCGCCCCTTACCTCCGGCAGGGAGGCCATATCGGGCGTTGCGGAGGCGATGGAACTCTCCACGGTAACGGTGGTCGTACACGTTTCCGTATCGCCCAGGGCATTGGTCACCGTAAGCGTTACGGTATTCTCGCCCAGGTGGGAACAATCAAAATCGGTGATATCGATGTCCATACCGGTTGCCCCTTGGGAACCGTTGTCGATTTCGTCCACCGTGATACTGGCCGTACCGTCGGCATCTAATTGTAAGGTAAAGGGGGCCGTGCAGTTTGCCGTTAGGGGCGTGGATCCCGTATTCTCGTACCAGGCTATGATTCCTTTATCGGAACGGGCCGAGAGCACGTCCAGGTCCCCGTCGCCGTCCAGGTCGCCCGCAGCCACGCCTAAAGCACCGCGGGCCTCCGTGGTAATGATCCGTTGATCGTCGAAATTGCCGTTCCCATCATTGGGGTACCAGGCAACCTTGTTATCATCAAAAGAGGCCGAGAGCACGTCCAGGTCCCCATCACCGTCCAGATCGGCCACGGTCACGTCCCGGATGCCATCCACCGCCGTAGTGATAGTTTGTTGAGAAGCAAATCTACCGTTAAAATTAGGATACCAGACAATCCGATTATCTCCGGCGAAAATGCAGATTACGTCCAGGTACCCATTACCGTTCAGATCTGCCGTGATGACCTCTTCGGCCCCTGTTGCTGCTAGGGAAATGGTCCGCTGGGCGCCGAAGCTCCCGAACCCATCGTTTGGGTACCAAGCAATAAAGCCAATAGAAGAAACGGCCGAGAGCACGTCCAGATCCCCGTCGCCGTCCAGATCGGCAACGGCCACTCTACTGGGCCCAGTTAAGAATCCATTAATAATCCGTTCAGTTCCGAAAATGGCCGGAATCCTTTGGGCGCCAGAAAGCGTTAACCCTTCATTGGGGTACCAGACAATCTTGTTAAAGGAGGTCGCGAGCACGTCCAGGTCCCCGTCGCCGTCCAGATCGCCGACGGTTAAATCTTCGAAGCGAGTAGGGTTAGCGTCAAGACCAATGCCCTCGGTAAAGTTCTCGTTCCCGTTGTTTAGGAAAAAGTCAATAGACCTATCATCAGAAGTGATGGCGAGCACATCCAGGTCCCCATCGCCGTCCAGATCGGCAGGGATCAGTCCTCTGAATGAACCCTTATCCGAGGTAATGGGCCGTGGAACACCAAAGTTACCGCTCCCATTATTTTCATACCAGGAGCCACCGCTGTTGGTTTCGTGGGCCGCGAGCACATCCAGGTCCCCGTCGCCGTCCAGATCGGCAACGGTCACATCATTGTCGGGCGATGAAGTAGTTCCCTCGAAAATAGTGTCCTGCCCATTGGGGAACTCCCCGGGGCTATTGGGGCTCACACCTGCGGTAAAGCGGTAGGTAAAAGGGCTTGCCAAGGGATTTCCTGCGCTGCTTGCCACCCCAGTAGTGAGAGTAGTAGTGATCACTTCGCCGGGAAAGAAATCCCGGTCGGGGTCAAATACCGCCATGTTCGTATTTGCTCCTAGGGTAGGGAAATCAAATGGCCGGCCATAGCTTCCGGAAATCTTTACGTTGTCCGTGGTTAGGGTAGCCGCATCCACGGCTTCGGTAAAAGTAAGGCCGATGCCAACGGCATTGTCCACGCCAAGGGCATTGGCGGTCGGGTCTGTGGCCGTTACCGTAAGGGAAGAGGGTACGGCATTCTCGTACCAGGCAATACGATTATCAAAACGAGAAGCCGAAATCACGTCCAAATCCCCGTCGCCGTCCAGATCGGCAACGGTTACATCCAGGGCTCCGGCCGCAGCCGTAGTAATGGTTCGTTGGGCGCCAAAGTTTCCGCCCCCGTTATTTTCGTTCCAAGCAATGCGACCATCGGCGAAAGAGGTCAAGAGCACGTCCAGGTCCCCGTCGCCGTCCAGATCGGCGGAAGTGGCACGGTAAGCCGAATTAGCCGCTCCAGGGATAATTCGCCGATCGCCGAAGTTCCCGTTCCCGTCATTCTCGTACCAGGCAATAGGGGTGCTATTGTTAAGAGAGGCCGATAGCACGTCCAGGTCCCCGTCGCCGTCCAGATCGGCGACGGTCACACTTTGGATTCCTGCTCTTACCGTAGTGATGTTGCGTCGGCCGCCGAAGTTCCCGTTCCCGTCGTTCTCGTACCAGGCAATGGGGGCGTTACTATTAATAGAAGTCGACGAGACCACGTCCAGGTCCCCATCCCCGTCCAGATCGGCTGTGGTCACATCCGTGGCCCTGATTCCTGCCATACTAATGGTCCGTTGGTCGCCGAAGTTCCCGCTCCCGTCGTTCTCGTACCAGGCCACCCGACTGTCACTGCTAGAGGCCAAAAGTACATCCAGGTCCCCGTCGCCGTCCAGATCGGCGGTGGTCACACTGCTAGGTTCATTTACCCCCGCGGTAATGGTCTTTTGGCCGCCGAAGTTCCCGCTCCCGTCGTTCTCGTACCAGACAATGTTGATTCCACCTCTAGAAGCCGAGAGCACGTCCAGGTCCCCGTCGCCATCCAGATCGGCTGTGATTGCATCTATGGCTAAATTTACTGCCGTTGTGATAATACGTTGGCTACCGAAGTTCCCGTTCCCATCGTTCCGGTACCATGCAATACGATCTTTAGAGGCCGAGATTGCGTCCAGGTCCCCGTCTCCGTCCAGATCGGCGACGGTAACACTTTGAGCATCTTCTGCCAATGTGCTAATGGTGTTCTGTCCATTAGGGAATTCCCCAGGGCTGTTGGGGCTTACACCGGCGGTAAAACGATAGGTAAAAGGACTTTCCAGGGAGTTTCCCGTGCTGCCTGCCACACCTATGGTAAGGGTGGTTGTAATCACCTCCCCGGGAAAGAAATCCCGGTCGGGGTCGAAGACCGCCATGTTCGTATTTGATCCGAGGGCGGGGAAGCCGAAGGGTCGGCCATAACTTCCGGAGATCTTTACGTTGTCCGCCGTAAAGGTGGCGGCATTCATGGTCTCGCTAAAAGTAAGGCCCAATATAGCGGTATTGTCCACGCCCAGGGCATTGGCGGCCGGAGCGGTGGCCACGACCGAAGGATCGGTCTGGGCAAAAGCGGTTAACGATATGCCCAGCAACAAGAATATAGTAAATATTCTACTTCTAAATTTTTGTTTTTTTTCTTTCAAAATTCGAGGGATTTTATGTGTTAAATAGTAATTACAACGATAAATATGACGGATATGTTGCCCGGTTCGCTTAAATTTTTTGTTTCTAAATCCCCATATAATATATGATTATGACTGATTCCTACTTATTTTTGATTTGCGAGAACCTGGCCGACCGTAGTTTCGGAACGAACCCTAATTGTAGGTCAAAAAAAGCAATAAAAGAGATAATAATCTACAAATTAATTTGTAGGATAAATTCTATAAAAACCAAAGGGTTTCAAGTGTTTTGATAAAGATGGGATCTATGTTAAAACCCATGATAAGGGGGGGAGAATTTTACGGCGTATTGTGTCGCCGATACGATATTTTTAAGCACCAAAATCCGTTATCTTAGCGTTAGGATTTGATGTACTAGAAAGCCTAACAAAACTTATCGCCCAAAATATAAAATTTCGTTTGGCCCTAAGGCCAAAATGAAACCGGCGAAATACCTCTACGGCTCTGCCTCGAGGATACCTGCCCGTCCGGTCAAGGCGGGGTCGGTTTCAAGAAATTTTTTATTTTGCCCCATTCGGAATTGCGAAAAGGCAATTCCGACCTCCCCCAAGGGGAGATATAATCGGAAACCCCGAGGCAATGCCATCGGGGAATTATATTGATTAAAATTATCACAAGAAATGCATCAGGATATTCAAGTATTTAACGGGAACCAGGTACCCGGGGAACAAGAAATATGTACTACCTTGGCTGTTTTGATCGACAAATTCCTGCCAGAAGCGGAAAACAAAATATGGCATAGACATCCCGTTTGGTTTCTGGAGGGAAATCCCATAGTTGGCTATAGCAAATTAAAGGCTGGAATTCGTTTGATGTTCTGGAGCGGGGCAAGTTTTGAGGAAGAGGCCCTAAAACCGGGCACCGGTAAATTCAAGGATGCCTCTATTTTGTATTCCTCAGTTGACCAAATCTTGGAAAAGGATGTAGAAAGATGGTTGGAAAAAGCACGCAATATTCAATGGGACTATAAGAATATCTACAAACGAAAGGGAGTTCTGGAACGTTTGAAGTAAACTGCGGAATAACAGATACTAACACTGTATGTGTAAGGAACAATGACCATAAAGTATCTAGGAAATACGGATTTTGAACTGGTATTGGAAAGCTTTTTGCTCGCCTTCCAAAACTATTTTGTGACGGTACCCAATAATGGCGATTATTATAAGGAACGTTGGAAGGCCGCCAAGGTCGATTTTAATTTTTCCTATGGCATGTTCGATGGGGAGAAATTGGTCGGATTCGTGATACACGCCATTGACCATAGGGATGGAAAATTGACGGCTTTCAATACAGGTACTGGGGTAATCCCGGATTACCGAGGACGAAAAATAACCCAATCCATTTATGAGTACGCCCTAAATGACTTACGGCGCATAGGGGTGACCCATTGTGCTTTGGAGGTAATTACCAAAAATGAAAGGGCGATTAGATCCTATATGGGCATCGGGTTTAAAACCTACCGAACGTACCAATGTTTTAAGGGTACCATCGACCCAAAAAATAGGGAGACTGTAATTTTAAAAGGGGTGGAACTAGAAAAGGTCGACTGGGCGAGTTTACCCAATCAGGATTTTTATTCATGGGACCATCAAAAGGAATCCATACTCGGTAGCAAGTACAAGTTTTTTCAGGTCATGACCCATACATCACCAGAGTCCTTCTTTATCATACATCCGGATACAGGTTATCTGGTACAATTTGATGTGTTAAATGAAAATGAAGATGCCTGGAACCGATTGTTTTCCGGGATACGGCAGATTTCAAGTACCATCAAGACCAATAATGTCGACGAACGACTGACCCACAAACTTGAGCAGTTAAATTCAATCGGATTGGTAAATACCATAGATCAGTACGAGATGCGAATGGAAATCTAAGGAAAGGGAAGCCGAGTATTTCAGAGATTTGGCTTTTGGCGGCCCCAATTTGCCAAACACAAAAAATCAATCATATTTCCACAAAAGAATCAACTCCAATTGTGTGGTATCACCTTTTATCTATCCTATAGAACAAAGTCGGTTTTTCATTTTCTATTCTTTTTTCGGCAAACGACATCCCCAATCTTTGGGCCACCTTTTGGGATTCCAAATGGGGCTCGTCCGTAGCCGCGATCAAATAGTCAAAACCCAATCGATCAAAGGCATAATCGACTATAGAACCGCCAGCTTCCGTAGCATACCCTTGTTTGGAATAGGGTTCTAGGAGGGCATAGATCAATTGGGGTTGGGGTTCATCAAAAAAGGACCATAGGCCCACATAGCCAAAGGTTTCCAGGCTTTGCTTCAACCGTATCTTCCAGAGGCCATAACCGTTTTCCTCAAAATGTTTTTTGTTCTGCTCCATGAGTTCAAGGGCAGTGGTCTCATCGATTAGTTCGTCATCCCACAGATACTTCCGGATGAAGGGGTCATTGTTCAATTGTTGGAACATTTTTGCATCCCTTGGAGTAAAGGGAATTAAATGTAGCCTATCGGTCTTGAGATGGAAGTTTTCCATAGTATTTGGATTTATGTATACAAAGTGTGCTTTTAGTTGAAATAAACTATGGTCAGCGAAACTATAAACCTGCTTCGGTTCCCCAAAAAAGACCTAGGGCGATCTATGGATCTACCCTAGGTCGGGAAACTACCAAAGCTACGCTACTTACTAAGGCACAGTTTATTGAAATTTAATTGATGCATCATAAACTCTCAAAGTCCATAATTTTGATCGATCGGTTATTTTGACTGATACTTGATCGAAAACTTCCCATTGGCCACTTCCACAAAGTCATCGGTGTCTCGGATTACAGTCGGATTTATCCGGATATGGTTCAACCTCCCCGAAAATTCTCCGGAGATTACGTTATCCTCTATATCGGTTATGGTAACGGTTACCTCATCCACCCCGACTCCCGAATAAAAACAGAGAACGTCCGCTTGGGAACAGGGTTGTTGTAATGGTTTCAAGGACTCGTCTACCCATGAAACACTTCCTTCCGCACCGGTGAGGCTATGTGGCAAGGTTAGATTTTCAATATCGACCCCATTGATTCGAATGGTCCAAAAACCTTCACTGTCATTTTTACCATTCTTAAAGGACTGTAAATAAAGACTCTTGTCCGTTCGATTGAAAACATTAACGCTTCCGTTATGTCCACCATCAAAGACGGTTTGATCATATGAGGCCAAGCCACCCGATATGTCAGCGGCTATGGAAAACCGAGATTCGGGTGGGGAACCGTTATCATCATTTTGGCAGGACCAAAAAAAGGTGGCGCCAATTAATACGATTGCTATATTTCTTATTTTCATTTTAATTTTTTTTTGATCAAAGCTAAACCTGAGGGGTCAGGCGCAGATACGGTTTTACTTCTACAAATCCTTTGGGGAAGAGCTCCTCCGCTTTTTCATTACTGACCGATGGCAGAATAACACAGTCCTCCCCATTTTTCCAATTGGCCGGGGTGGCCAGGGACTTATATTGGGTCAACTGCAATGAATCCATCACCCGTAACAACTCCTCAAAGTTTCTTCCCGTAGAGGCCGGATAGGTTAAAATGAGTTTTACCTTTTTGTCCGGTGCAATGATAAAAACGGACCGTACGGTCATAGTGGCATCATCGTTGGGATGTATCATACCGTACAAGGTAGCTACTTCCCTTTCATCATCCGCTATTAATGGAAAATTTACCTGGGCATTTTGGGTTTGTTCAATATCCTTTATCCACTCAAAATGGGAGGTAAGGGGATCAACGCTTATGGCCGCTACCTTAACGTCCCTTTTTTCAAATTCCGCTTTGTAGTTGGCCATGGTCCCCAGTTCCGTAGTGCAAACCGGGGTAAAATCCGCTGGATGTGACACCAACATGCCCCAGCTTTCCCCTAGCCATTCGTGAAAATCCAATTTACCTTCCGTAGTCTTTGCAATAAAGTTGGGGGCTATATCCCCTAATCTAATCGTATTCATAGTATATATATTTATTGGTAATTGTCTTTAACCCATTTGGGTGTTTATTTTTTAATCTTTTTTTGAGCTTTCAATTTCCGGGCAAAGTTGAACCGTAAAAGGGAATTTTGAAAGAAGGGGATGTACGGAATGCAGTATCCGGGACATTTTGATGGTTTTTGAACATGATTCAGGACATTGCTTTTTGGAATTGTACGATAAAAAACTTTTCACTGATTTTAATGGTTCGGACATTTTGGGGGTTAAATCAGGTTTGTCCCTTTTTATTTCAGGATTTCCCTGAATATCTTTTCCATGGTTTGCTTGGATTGAATAATATCATCCAATTTACCATAATTGGCATTACTGGCCCAGGAAATGGCTACATCCTGGTCAGGGAAATATACCATGCTCGCAAAATAGCCAATGGCATCGCCACTGTGTAAATAGGCCGGTCCATGATCCGTTGTAATTCGGAATATGCCTTGGCCATAAAATGTTTCAAAGCCATCCTTGGGCTGTTCCTTTGGCCGTAACCATTTCATCATTTCGGAACGGGAAGAGGGTTGTAGGAGTTCTCCATTGAACAGTCGGTAGATGAACAGACTCAGGTCGGAGGTGTTCGATATCAGTCCGCCATCCGCGGAATAATAGTCCCATCCACTATAATAGGTGGCATTGATCAGGTTCAGATTGCTATAGAGATCCACGTATCCCCTTATAATACCGTCCGGTACCGGATCGGTTGCGGCAAAGCTTGTAAAGTCCAGATTCAATGGGTCGAACAGTTTTTCCTCAAATACCTCATAAAAGTAAACGCCGGTAACCTTTTCAATGATCATCCCCAAAAGGATATAATTGGTGTTGGAATACCGAACATCCGAGCCCGACTTAAAATAGGCATCGCGTCCACGGGCATAATCCAGCAGTTCATTGGGCTTCCATTCCCGTATTAAATCATTAAGCGAGGCGGTCTGAAATCTGGTATCCTGTATGTAATTGTAAATTCCACTGGAATGATCAAGTAATTGACGGATCGTTGCATTTTTGGCATTGGCAATTCCCCGAAGAATTTCCTCTTCCAGATATTTGGAAATGGAATCATCTAGTCCCAATTTGCCTTCCTCCCATAGCTTTAGCATGGTGACCGCCGTAAATGTTTTTACCGTACTGCCCACCCGGGTGCGATTACAAGGCTTTAAATCGATAGCACTGGCCAAATCACTTTTTCCCCTACTTACCGTATATTGGCCTTCGCTATCCCGAACACTTATCATAATTCCCGGAACGCCACGGTTTATGAAATCATCCGCCAGACCGTCTACGGTCTGTGCCAGGGAATGTTTCGGGTTGTTGGATGATATATCCGCTATACAGTCATAAAAAGATGCCTCAAAGATTTCATCCTTTTCCGTACAGGCCAATAATGCCATAATGAATACAAATGCTGGATATATTTTTTTCATGGTTGTTTTTTCTTTTCAAATGGATAGAATCTTGCGCCTAGATGAAGACTGGTATGGGACATTAGGGGAATAAAACCGGGAGAGTAGGGGTACTCCAACCAAGATTGATAGAGCAGAAAGATTTCCGCGGAGTCGTTCTCTTTGGGGCTGAGCCTGTAACCTAATCCGGTAGTAATGGAAGGCATGAGCCTAGGATTGCCCGTATCACGTCTGCTTACATAGTTCCCATCTTCAAATTGAAATTCCTGCTGGGTGCTAAACGTATGTAGATATCCCAGACCGATCTTACTTTTAAGATTTAACCCAAAGGACGTCTTGTAGTCTAGTCCAAGCTCCAAATTGGCGTAAATTCCCTGGAACAGTTTACGATGAAACATATAACCTATGGAAATTGAAGGATAAAGTCTAAAGTGCTTACTTTCTTTCCAGTTGAATTCTGTCCCCACCTGAATACCTGGGTGTATAGGTGTATTCACCAAATGGGTATACGGCACGGAGGTAGATTCATTGAAAATCGAAAGGGTCACCGGTTGTTGGGCCCTTAGTGCCAGAAGGCAACACAGGTTACAGCACCAAAAGGCGAATTGCATTTTTTTCATTGTTCTTGATTGATGATGGGTACAAATGTCGACCTTGTCCGGTCTTAAGAAGGCATATTTTTCCGGGCAATGTCTAAACCGGACAAAACAAGGATTAAAGCGGACAGCTTAGGAATTGTCCAACCAGTCGAGAAACTTGGTCGCATGGACCTTGGCCACATATACCGGATCATCGGTTTTGGGAGAGAGCTCTATTTTTAGCCTTCTTGTTTCCGCTTTTGTACATTGAACAATACTTTCCCGACAACTTATAACCTGTCGGTTCAATTGAAAAAAGTACTCCGGAGGCAATGTTTTCCATATCGTTTTAAAGGAGTGGTCATAGAGGTAGTCCTTACCTTTTTTGGTGACCAAAAAAGTAAACTTGTTCCGTTTTATAAAATAGGCGACATCGGGCATGGCAACATTCAGCATATGGGAACCCTCCTTAACTACGAAGCTCTTTTTCTGAATTTCGTTCTTCCGTTTTCTAACCTTCAGGTTATGGATGCGGAAATACATAAAAAGATAGGTGATATTGATTAAAAGACACAATAAAATGGCCAATGGAAACTCCAAATAAAAAATGGAACTTTCGCTCAATTGTATCCCAAGGCCCCATAGATAAATCCATTCCGCCAAAACCACGAACAATGTAGGCACCAATAGACCCAGAATTCCCTGATATCTTAGGATTACGGAAAGCTTTTCGTCCCACCCGAATCTTTTGTTGATCAAAAAGGAAATCCATCTGATGTAAAGCCCACAACCATATACACATAGCAGTGCGAAAACAATGTCCGTGTAATAGCTGGCCATACCGAGAAGTTTCAGAAAGCCGTTGTCATTACCAAGATGAACGGCAAGTAGGGCGAAAATAGGATACACATAGAGGAACAACCACTTGTCCCTTATACGGTCCATTTCAATTTTAGAATTTCCCAACTTCGGTTTCATTCGGCCTACTCAAGATTCCCATCCTAAAAATAGCAGAGATCGTTCTGAAGTCAAAAGACAGAGCAATTTTTAACCAATAAAAATAATCGGGTTATTGACATCCTTGGCAAAATCTGTTGGAAGCCTAGAAGACATCATTTTTTCGTTAAATCGAGGATTACATCATTCAATCTGTCCGGAAATTGTAACGGCACAAAGTGCCCGGAATCGTCCCATTGCAGGAAATCAAGTTTGGGAACAACCTCAGCGAGCCACGCTATATATTCTTGGTTCCAAAGCGGATTGTTACTATGAATAATGGTAACCGGACATTCCATGATCAATTTGTGCCAGGTATCAGGATTGCCGACCATATCAAATTCAGCAATGGTAATGGGTTTCGGTGTATTTAGAGCATCCTCTTTTAGTATTTCAATATCATTTTCCTGCAGCCCTTGTACGGGCATTTGTTGTATACTGTTTTGCATAAAGTTTTCATAGTCGGAACGCTCCAGTTGCGATTTCATCCATTCCAACATGGGAGGTTGAATCATTTGTTTTAGCATACCGTCCACCAAAATCATTTTTAATACCGATTTGGGATGCTTCCTATAAAATTCCTTGGCCAGGATAACACCATTGCTATGCGCAACAAATACGACCTCTTTAACCTCTTCCTGTTCCAAAATGGCATGTATCCCATCTATCCAGGTTTGTAGCGAATACCCCTCTTGTGGCTTATCACTATTGCCGTAGCCCAGCAGATCTACATATATAGTTTTGTAACCTTCGATCTTTAGGTTTTGCTGATACTTCCAAATGCGACTGCTTGAACTTGCCCCATGAATAAATAGGATGGCTTTTTCTCCCGAATGGCCGGTATGATAGCTCCACGTACCCTTGGAGGTCTTTAATTCCCTGGGCATCAATTTTAAGTCGCCATTTTCCATTTTCATAAGTATAGGGAATACGAATATATGGTTCAGAACAATTACGAGTAAAATCCTTACTATTGATATGATCATGACTGTTGCTTTTGATTGATTATTTCAAGTAACGTTCCGCAAAATGTGCCATGGCCAATTTTAGGAATTGGGCAAATTGCGGTTGTGGCTTGTTTTCCATAATGGTAAACCGCTCATCGTCTACGTACGTCTGGCCTAACCCCGCATAGGCATCCGCTTGCTTATCTTCCAATGCTTCCGTTCCCCAGAATTTTCTGATAATTTCATAATGTTGCTTGATAAGCCACTGGACTTCGGTACTTTTTGGCTCTTCATTTTTTAGTTTAAAGAGTTCTAGGGTTACTTTTTCCAACTTCTCTTTAAGTTTTACGTAATCTGCCTCACCCAATTGCAACAGTTCCTGCTCCGATCGGGTAACAGCCTCCAGGCCATATTTTTCAATAGCTTCCTTGCGTATGGCGGTGCCCATTTCCTTAGGAAGTCCTTCGTAAAGTTTTTTAGGTTCCATAGTTGTTTTATTATTAGTTAAATATGTTATTGTCTGATCAATGGTATTGAGGAGTGTAGCGATACGGCTCCTTCTTTTCTCCAACAATTCCTTGTGGCCCCTTAGTGCAGTAACCAAATCAAAGTCCGGGTCGTTCAGAACAGCTTCGATTTCCTTTAAGGAAAAACCAAGCTCCTTATAGAACAGAATCTGCTGTAAGCGCAGTAGCTCGCTCTCTCCATAATATCGATAACCGACTTCGCTTCGGTCCGAAGGCTTTAGAAGCCCGATCTTGTCATAATGGTGTAAGGTTCTTATGGTTACACCGGATAATTTTGAAAGCTCACTGACACTGTATTTTTTCATTTTTTTGACTTTATTCACGAATCACTTGGGCAAAAGTAGACTATGACGTAAGGTAAGAGTCAAGTATCTTTAAGAATAATTTTGCAATTAAGGAGCAAACCTTATCTATTTGGCTACATCTAGGGGAAGATGTTCAAATGCTATCTTTAACATACGATTCTAAATCATAATGGGTACGCTAATCAATTTCATTCTCTGGGCGGCATTGCTCCAAGGTCTTTTTTTGGCCTTGGTCTACATTTTTTCAAAACGAAATAGAAGTTTCGCCAATGTTCTTTTGGGTTTGTTCCTCATAGCCATTGTACTTGAAGCGCTTACTACGATTTTGCCCTTTGATTCCATCGGGAATTATAGTCTGGCGGAATATTTCTCCCTACCCGAGGTAAAGCTCTTTATCCCGTTACTTTTTTTACACTTTGTTCTGGAAAAGCTGGGCAGTTCGCACAAATACAAATGGTTCTTGAAAATTAATTATTTCATCGCTTTCTTAATTGGTTCAATAGTATTGTTGAACTTCTACCTATTCGTTACTAAATCCTCTTCCATAGCAAGAACTTTTGATTTTCCAGTGGTAGACAAGACCCATTTTATACTGCAATCGTATGCTTTTGTTATAACTGTATGTGCTTTTCTCATAGCCGCAAGGCAAATGGGGCAATACAAGGCTTTGGTCCAAAATGAGTTTTCGGATCAGGGAATGCTTCAAGTGAGGTGGTTGTGGCGGTTTATTTACATGGTATTACCCGCCATCCTTTTATGGGGAGTTGAACTCCTGCGTATTCTGATCATGCCGGATGAACACAACAATTTGGTATTGCCCATATTCGGCTTTGTTGCCCTGTTCCTCTATTACTTGAGTTATCAGGCGTATCGGCATCCCAATTTATTCGAAATGTTTCCGGAAAGTGTATTGGACAACGGATCGGGGCAATCCCCAAAAGCCCCGAATGACCTTAACTGTACCGAAACAAAGAGTAATACGATTAAAGAACTAATGATCGAAAATGAGTATTATTTGGATCATGACCTTACCTTAGGCACTTTTGCCAAGGAAATAAACGTGCCTCCAAGGGTGATATCGACCTGCATCAATAAAAACTTTGGGCAAAATTTTAATGACTGGGTAAATGGATTCAGGGTACAGAGGGCCCGGAAACTCCTAGAGGAAGATGTGGGCAAAAAATTATCCGTAGAAGGCATTGGGTTGGAGGCCGGATTTAAATCGAGATCTGCGTTCTATTCGGCATTCAAGAATAAACTGGGCCGTACCCCTGGTCAATTTCGAAAAAACTAACCTGCCCAATTTCGAGACTATCCGCGGATCTGCTGTTTTACTTCACAAGTTGTCCTGAATACGGTTTCCGGAACAATCTCCATTTTTCCGTTTCCGTTGAGTAAAGGAATTTTGTCCTAACCCGGTAATCTACCTTTACAAGTGGAACATGGTGCAAGACTTTAATCCGATATCCGATACCTCGAGAATAGAAATAGTGGACATCCTGCGCGGCTTTGCCCTGCTGGGTGTTTTATTGGCCAATGTGCCTTTTGACCATACCATGATGGAAGACTCCCATTTGGATGTTCTCCTAAGTTCGGGATTCGACCTATTTATTAACCGCAAGTTTATAACGTTGTTCTCCATGCTTTTTGGATTCGGTTTCCATATCCAAATGATAAGGGCTCAAAATAGGGGAGTGGATTTTACGGGGTATTTCCTGAAGCGAATGGGCCTCTTGTTTCTCATTGGAACGATCCATTGCTTCTTCCTTTGGCACGGAGACATATTGATGTCCTATGCTTTTGGAGGTGTCTTTCTGTTAGTTGTCAAAAGCTGGTCTGTTCGAAAATTGACCCAACTTGCCATCTTTTTTTGTGTTTTTCTTACGGGAATGCTTTTTATCGGTAATACCGTGTTGGGGTGGCAAACCCATAACTATGATGTTGATTTAATACGACAATTTCCCTTGGCTGAATCCTATGTGGAATACATCAGTATCAATTTCCAAATCGCTCCATGGATCAATTTCATACAGGATATGCCCGTAACCCTGGTATTTACCTTTGGAAACATGGTGGTAGGGCTTGTTTTAGGAAAACTCGGCTTTTTTCTCAAACCCGGTAAGCTGAAATGGTTGACCAATGGTTTTATCATTCTTGGCTTTTCCGTTGGACTGCTCTCGAGTTATCTATTCCATTTGGTGAATACGGAAAGACTACAACTTGATGTATCCTTGGTATGGTTGCCTTTTTTGGTTATCGCTGGAATGCTACTGCAGACTCTGGGCTATGTTGCCGTTTTTATAAAATTGGGCCACACCCCGTTATTTAAAAAACTTTTTAGCTGGTTCAAGTATGTCGGAAGAACGGCCTTGTCCAATTATATTTTGCAATCGGTGTTCTATCTTCTCGCCATTTTTCATGCAATAGATAGTTACGGACTCTATGGTAAAATTGCCAGGGCTGAAACTTATCTCTTGGCCGGTTTGTTTTTTGCCTTGCAATCCTTTCTAAGTGATATATGGTTAAGGAAACATCATCAGGGTCCTATCGAATATCTCTGGAAAAAGATGTCCTATGGAGGTTGGTTTAAACAGATTCGGAACGCCTGATTTCCAAGGCATCCTCAAACCGACTTTTTCAGAGAGGGAGTTAATGGGAGAGGATTGTACAGAGATGATATGGATATTTTCGTAGTCAGTTAATCTTTCAAAATGGGTCTTTACTGAGCAATTGCACCAGTTTCATCCTGCTATTGATACCGATTTTGGAATAAATCCTATGGGTATGGTCCTTCACGGTCTGAAGACTTATAAAGAGTTCATCGGCGATTTGTTGGTTGGTCTTTCCTTCACAGATTCCATTTACAATATCCCTTTCTCGTTTGGTAATCCCATACTCCTTAAAGAGCATTTCCTTTTTTTCGACGTTGGGGGATCCGGCGTATACCGGGATAAAGACCCTATCGGAATTGAGCTTTAGGTAAAACAACGGAACGAAGTTGGACAAGAAATAGAACAGTATGATGGGTGGAACGAACCATGTTCCGGAAAATACGAATGGAATACAGATTCCTCGAAACAAAAAGGCCGATACCAGTAAGAGGATGAACAGATTCAATATTTTCCGTTTTGGGCTTTTATACTTTTTGGAATAGTGTAGCACGATCCCTGTAAGTAGTATCATAGATGCCAGTTCCACAAAGAGTATCAATCCGATTTCTGCATGGGCCAATTGTTTGCCCATTAGCCAATTGTCTCGGAAAAAAAGCACATACAGTCCCCAGGTCAGTGGTACTAGGCCTACAAAAAAAATGGCATGAAAATAAGATACCTTTTTACTGACTGGTGTTTCAACCAAGGAATATCCCATTTTCACGAGCATTATCCATGATATACATAAAAAAGGTATGCCCAATACCGGTAAAAAGTTGGCGACCATGGTGATTATACCCATATCCGTACCCATAAAGGAAAGTAAGGCACGCATCAAAATTTGCGCCCAGATTCCGTAAAAGGCGAAGGCATAAAAGGCAATCAGGTAATAGAAATAGTTTCGGTGGAAGTTGGTATTGTAGGTTTGGATGGATTGATGTGATATCCAAATACTTGCCATAGCAACGGCGAGGCAAAATAAGAACACAAGGATATAGACGAAACTCAACAAAACCTCCTTTTAGGTTTAAAATTATGGAAATGCCATCGAAATGGATAAATACCTTGGTAGTGATTTTAAAAACACTACCAAAGTTGGAAGGAATAGTTTCGCGATCCCCTTACTTTTATGGGAAACTTAAGTACCAAGATTATGGAGAGAGTATACGAAGGAAGAGTTCCCGAGGCGACCACTTTTGGGAGTTATGGATACGCCTGGCAACAACTATGGCGCTATTTTTTATATTTCTTTTTGGTGACCTTAGTTGTGGCTTTGTTTGAAAGTCCCGTGTCGGTCGCCCATGATTCCGAGACGGATATCACCCCGTTGACCGTTATGCTACAGATTTTTGCAGCGGCCTATTTTTTCCTGCTATTTCCCATTATCAACTATGGTGGTGATTTATTGTATTTACACGGTATGCGGAACGAGAAAATGGAAATTGAAGTGCTGTTCCAAGGATTTAAAAACAATTACTTCAATATTGTTTTGGCACATCTGTTGAAGTTTGCGATTGTAGGGATAGGATTTGTTTTCTTTATAATCCCAGGGATTATTTTAGCCTGTAGACTGGCTTTTGTATCGCTTTTGGTTATGGACAAAAATATGGAACCCATTGCCGCGGTCGAAAAGAGCTGGGAAATGACCAGGGGCCATGGTTGGAGGATTTTTGGTATGGCCCTGTTGGCGATTCCTATTTTCATAGGAGGCATTATTTGTTTCTTCGTAGGGGCCTTTATTTCGTATATGTGGATCGGTGCGGCCTTTACCGCCCTGTATCATGCCATCGACCTTGAAGAGCGGCAGAGGCTAGACCATTATCCGGACAAAGAAGGGCCGGAGGTCATTTAAAGGGTACTGGTATTACAGTTTTGCCTTGGAAATCCAATACTTCGGATGTGGAGACTTTCGATTGGCTATAACTTTTCAATGGAAACTTCCTTACCCTCAAAAAAGTACAGCATCCTTTCGATGTCGTCAATGATAAAGGTACCCCGTCTCCCATCTATTTTCTTTATAAGCTCTTCCTTTCCCGTATCGATTTGAAGGTTGATTATCCGTATTTGCCCATTATCCGGAACCGTGATTATCATGGCATCATCATTTTTTCTGCTTTTGCGGATTCTTTTGAATACGTACTCCAAGTTGGAATCCAGATCCACATCAAAATCAGTGAGGCCATCAATCCCCTGGGTATAGGAACGATAGGTTCCATAAATACCGGAAACACCTCTGCCCAACGCGCCCAAATCATTGGACACGATGGTATTTCTAAATGCCCGGTTCGCTTGGGTAGGGGCGAAGAGCAAGGTAGCCGATGTTATTTGTAAACCTCTTTTAAGCCAGTAGAAGGAGTCGCGAAAAGACCTACGTACAAAGGAACCGGATTTCACCGAGGGATATTCCTTTTGGTAGATGAGGTCTCCCGAAAAATCGAACAGGTAAAACTGGTTGCCCAGATACAAAAAGTAAGCTTTTGATCTAATCTTTAGTTTAGGAAATTCCCTTCCAAAATCAAAACGCTGTAAAGATTTTGGCGCCGTGTCGTCCTTATTATTGAAAAGATAGAAGTTGTTTTCGCTATATACGGGAAACTGCCCGTTTTTTGGATTGAACCATACCCGGTGAAAGGGAACTTCCAACTTTAAGTTTCTATTGATGAAAGCTGCATCGAATAGGGCAAGGTCTTCTCTCCATACTTTTCTTCCCGTTTCGATTTCGATCCTATTGGCCCGTGAAGGGGTGATAAAAAGTGCATACGTATCATCATCAAAAATATGCACTGGATTTTCTGTATCGGCGTACGTAATTTTTATGGGTTCATCCCAGGCCTTATGACCAAACTTATCAATTCGCGTTAACAGGTTTTCTTGGACCACCAAGTAGCTATCCTGGGTCGGGACGATTTTTTTGATCAAGGGCAAGGGATCCGATTTGCCCCATTTTTTCTTCCCATTTTCAGCGTTCATGATATCAAACCCCTTGGAGGTAATCACGACCAATTGATTCTTGTCCAAGTTCTTTTCGATAATATTTCCAACAATGCGTACAGGTGGGCCGGACCATAGGCTATCCATGGTTTTGGGATTCAAGGCATAGATGACCGTTTCTTGATTGAGCTTTTTGCTATTGATGTTGTTGGAGGATACGTAGAGCCTGTTTCCCTTTTCATTGAGCAAAATACTGGTAATCCCTTTTTTGTCATAAACAATATGGCCCGTTTTGGAATCAATTTTTAAGAGGTGACGATTCTTTAACCAAAAAATGTTATGATCGGCATCCAAAAGGACTTTCTCCTCGTTTAGGAGAGCGCCTTTCGTTCGGGTGAAAAAATCACTGACCACTTGGGTCTTCCATATTTCCTTTCCCGTTTTGAAATCGAAGAGACCAATCCCGAACCCTTCCTCGGTTTTACCATCCACCAAAACCGCTTCTTGCTCTAGCAATGGTAACGTATTGAAAACCGCTTGAAACCCTTGTTCGCTAGAATTAAAAACGATATTACCGTTGGTTACATCTACGATGGCCCGGGAAGTACCTTTTAAATTCAAGGTTTTGGAAAGAATTTTAGAATTGATCAGGGGTTTGTCCTCAAAAAAAACGTAAGGTGTAAAGGGAATTTCGGTATATCGGTCAAAATCCAACTTTCCAATGGCCTTGTTCTCCCAAATAACCGCTTGCTTTTCGGGCCCTATACCATAGACCGACCCTGAAGTTTTGACCAATACA
Source organism: Ulvibacterium sp. (assembly GCF_965228935.1). Taxonomy (GTDB): domain Bacteria; phylum Bacteroidota; class Bacteroidia; order Flavobacteriales; family Flavobacteriaceae; genus Ulvibacterium. The sequence goes on from NZ_OZ245846.1 coordinate 3,693,667, forward strand.
ATTCCCGTATTGCTGTTTAGGATGTTTTCGGTGACCTTATTCTCCAGTACAATTTTTTGCTGGGCAAAGGACGATACCGATAATAGTAAGATGAATACAATTATATTACTCTTGATTTTCATTATCTCTGCTAGCTCCCATTACGTTAATTTTAACATACGATTTTGGGGGAGATCATTTTCTGGGTGGTATTTGTACAGTATATCATTAACAAACCGTAACATGCCCAAGGCAGCTATTGGGGTCAATCCAGGGAATCCCTTTTCAGGGCCAATCTTTTTTGGGGGTACCACCCATCTTTTGATAAATTTAACATATTTTTACGCGCAACCCAATTTTCCTAGTTGAATGGATTATTTTGTTATTACGAGCGTCCTGGTATTCATTTCGGCCCTCTTCGGCTACATCAATGTTCGCTTTGTAAAATTACCCAATACCATTGGGCTTACCGTAATCACAATTTTCTTTACGATAATCATTTTTTTGCTAAGCTATATAGATGATACCCTGCTCAATGCGGAACGTTTTATCATTACCCATATCGACTTCAAGACTGTATTGCTAGATATCATGCTGAGTTTCTTGTTGTTCGCGGGAGCCTTACATACCGATCTACAAAAGCTAAAGGAACAGCGTTGGCCCGTACTGGCCTTCGCCACCTTCGGAGTATTGGTATCCACTTTTTTAATAGGCGGATCGGTCTACTTCGTCCTTATGGCCTTGGGCCTTCAGGTGAAATTCATTTATTGTTTATTGTTCGGGGCGTTGATTTCCCCAACAGATCCCATTGCCGTACTCGGGATCTTAAAGAAAGCAGGGGCCCCAAAAAAATTGGAAATCAAGATAGTTGGGGAATCCCTGTTCAATGATGGGGTAGGCGTGGTTATTTTCTTGACAATTTTTGGACTGGCCAGCGGTACTGGAAACGGTTTCTCCATAAATGAGGTGCTGGAATTGTTTATTGTGGAAGTTTTTGGCGGGCTACTCCTGGGGGGCTTGTTGGGCTGGCTTACCTATAGGCTTATGCGAAGTATAGATGATTACAATATAGAGGTTATCCTTACCCTTGCCGCCGTTATGACCGGTACGGTCTTGGCCCAATATCTCCATGTTTCCGCTCCTTTGGCCATGGTAGTGGCCGGGTTGATCGTGGGAGGCGATAAAACCAGGGAGGCAGCCATGTCCGAGTTAACCGAGGATTATGTGGACAAGTTCTGGGAGCTTATCGATATTTTGCTCAATACCATACTCTTTGTACTTATTGGGATGGAAATTTTGGTGCTGGATTTGGAACCAAAATACATCGTAGCGGGTCTTTTGGTTATCCCCATAGGATTGATCTGTCGCTATCTATCCCTTATTTTACCGGTTCAATTGTTCGAAAAAAAACTGGATTTTGTCCCTAATACCAATCTCATTATGACCTGGGGCGGACTTAGGGGCGCCATTTCCATTGCATTGGCCCTGGGATTGACCGACGCCATGGAACGGGATCTATTCCTGGTGGTCACCTATATAGTGGTCATTTTCTCGATTGTAATCCAAGGACTTACGGTGGAGAAATTGATAAGGAAACTTAAATTAAATTGACATCAACCTTGCTGTAATACAGCCAAAGCATATAAATTATGAGAAAACATTTGGTTTTTATACTGTTTTTGGCCGGCTTTTGCTGCTGGTCCCAGACTAAAAAAACCTATTCGATAGGAATGCTGGTAGATGTGAGCACTCCAGAGACCGAGGTGCTTTTACAACGATTAAAGACAGAGGTAAGTGCCGTTGTGGGGGAGGATGCCGAGATTATCTTTCCGGCGGAATACCAATTGGTGCACAATTATGATGTAGCGCTTGCCCGTAAAAATTACCAGAGCTTGATAAATAGCGAGGCGGATATCTTGATTGCCTTTGGATCGGCGATCAATATTGTAATTCAAGGCCAAACGAGCCATGCGAAGCCTACGATTCTTTTTGGTTCCGTTGACTCCGATATGACAACTATCGATTTGGAAAACAATACTTCGGGAATCGAAAATTTGACCTATTTAATGGGGGTTCAATCTTTTGACCAGGATTTGAAGACCTTAAAGGAGTTAACGGATTTTACCCATGTGGGTGTCGCGATAGAGGCCGGAATAGCTTCCGTATTGCCCTTGGATAAGACTGTTGGCGATATTTTAAAGGGAAGCGGAACCGACTATACCATTATCCCATTCACCAGCGTGGAGGATATTGTTGCCGGAATGGAAAATCTGGATGCACTGTATTTGGCAGGGGGCTTTTTTCTTATGGACGAACAAATAAAAATGTTAAGTGATATACTGATAGATAAGGGTATACCATCATTTACCGGTACCGGTCCCGGGGATGTGGAACTTGGTCTGATGGCCACCAACAATAGCGATGATAATATAAATCAATTTTTTAGGCGTATCGCCCTTACCATTGAGGCCTATGTAAATGGAACCCCCTTGTCCGAACAAAATGTCTTTATCGATTTTGAACAGCGGTTGACCGCAAATTTCCATACGATGCAAAAATTGGGCATACCGGTTCGTTATAGTCTCATCGCACAAACCGATTTTGTAGGGGAGTTCAAAAACCCCTTATCCCAAAAAACCTATTCGCTGCTGGATATTCTCAACGAGAATTTTGAACGAAACCTATCCCTACAATCCCAACAAAAGGATGTGGAGCTGAGCCAGCAGGATGTAAAAACGGCAAAGAGCAATTATTATCCGGATATCACTGCCAATGCATCATTTACCAATGTGGATGAAAGTGTGGCTTTTGCACCACTTTCCCCGGAGTTCTCCACGGATGGAAGTATACAATTGACCCAGACCATCTATTCAGAGGCCGCCAATGCGAACATCACCGTTCAAAAGAATCTTCAAAAGGCCCAGGAAGCCAATTTTAACGCGGCCCAGCTCGATGCGGTATTGGAAGCCTCCAATCTGTATTTCAATGCTTTGGTCAGTAAAGTAAATGTAAGGATCCAGAACCAGAACCTACAATTGACCAAGGAGAACTTAAAGCTGGCCAAACAGAATTACGAAGCGGGACAGTCCGGCAAATCGATATGTTGCGTTTTCAGAGCCAAATGGCACAGAATACCCAAACTATGATAGAAGCGGTGAACCAATTGGATCAGGCTTTTATAAGTATCAATCAATTATTGAACAACCCCATAGATTTTGAGTTAGACGTAGAGGAAGCCGAACTGGGTAAAGACGTTTTTGCAGAGTACAATTATACACAGCTCGCTGAAATATTGGATAATCCCTTATTGAAGGATCCATTTGTTGCTTTTTTGATCGATGAGGCCAAAAACAATTCCCCGGAATTGGTATCCTTGGACCATAACTTAAAGGCAGTTGAGCGCAATTTTCGATTAAGCTCCTTTGGGCGTTTGGTTCCAACAGTGGCCCTGCAGGGCAATTACAACCAGAACTTTAACCAATGGGGGGTAGGGAGTACGGACCTTGATCCGGCCAACAATTATAACGTGGGCGTCAATATATCGGTACCCATTTTCAATCAGTTCCGGAATAACATTAATAAACAGACCGCCAAAATACAACAGGACCAACTGGAAATCAATATACAAAATACGGAACTGGCCATTGAGAGCAACGTGAGTACGGGGGTTCTGAACCTGTTCAACCAAATTTCCAACATACGACTTTCCGAAGTATCCGTGAACGCGGCAAGGGATGCGTTGGAACTGGTGCAGACCTCGTATTCCGAAGGTGCCGTAAGCATTATTCAGTTGATCGATGCCCAAAACAATTACCTACAAGCGCAGTTGGCGCAAGCCAGTGCCACCTATAACTTTTTATTGACCGCCATTCAGTTGGAACGTTTTATGGGATACAACTTTTTATTGCATACCGAGGAGGAGAACAATGCCTTTAGGCAACGATTTACGGAATTTCTGGACGCTAATTTTGATTAATAATAGCTATATACAAAAGATATGATACTATACCGACCCTTTAGAAAAATACCTGTTTGGGCGACCCTTTTAGGGATTGTGGCCTGCGGGGGCGAGAAACAGGTAAAGGAAGAATTCGTAAGACCTGTGGAATATGTTGAGGTTTCCTATGATAACGGAGGTAAGGAGCGGACCTTTAGCGGTACCGCTAGAACGGAAAAGATTATTAACCTGAGTTTTAGGAATACTGGCATTTTAATGCAATTGGATATGCGATTGGGCCAATCGGTAAAGAAGGGACAATTATTGGGAAAATTGGACAATGTGGAATCCCGGTTGAATTACGAACGATCCGTCTCTTCCTTGAACAGCGCCGAATCCCAAATGAACACGGCCAAACTTTCACTGGATCGGTTTCGGGTCTTGTATGAAAAGGGAAGCGCCTCGTTGACCGATTTTGAATCGGCCAAGAACTCCTACAAGACGGCACAGCAAAGCTACGAGTCTGCCAAGAGAAGTGTTTCCATACAACAGGAGCAGGTCAATTATGGGTATTTGTATGCGCCAGAGGATGGCGTAATCACTTCTGTCACCGCTGAAGTAGATGAGAACATAAGCCCGGGACAGACCGTTGCCATCTTAAACGCGGGAACCGAAATGGAAATAGCGTTAGGTCTTCCGGAGAGTATTATCAACGAGGTGCACTTGGATATGCCCGTGCGCATTACATTGCCTTCGGTAGCCGACAAGACGTTTATAGGAAAGGTAACCGAACTATCACCGGCGGTGGATACCAATACGGCCACCTATCCTACCCGGGTGAAGTTGGATGAGGCCACGGAGGAAATCAAAACCGGTATGGCCGCCAGCGTCACTTTTGAACTGGATGAGAACAAAAATGAGGGCAATGCACTTCGCATTCCGGCCCATGCTGTTGGGGAGGATAGTTCCGGAAGGTTTGTATACGTCATAGAGGAGGAAGACGAAAAATCCGTTGTCAAGAAAAATCCGATAAAAGTAGGCGGTCTAAACTCCGATGGATTTGAGGTCGTACAAGGACTTAAAGTAGGGCAAAGGATTGCTACGGCCGGTCTACAAACATTGTTGGATGGCCAGCATGTCTCTTTACAATAATACCCTAAGAGCCTAAAAAGAAAAACCAATGAACCTTACCCAATTTTCGATAAATAAAAACAGGATCACGTTCACCATCCTAGGCACTATTATGTTGTTGGGCATAACCCTATATCAGTCACTGCCCAGGGATAGTATGCCCCCGTATACCGTACGAGTGGCGACGGTAGTCTCCTTCTTTCCGGGAGCCAGTCCGGAACGTGTGGAGCTCTTGGTTACGGACAAGATAGAAAAAGTGGCCCAAGAGTTACCGGAACTTAAAGAGGTGACAAGTACCTCTAGAACCGAACTTTCCGTGGTTTCCGTAACCCTAAAGGATGAGGTGGCACCAGAAGATATGCAGGCCGTTTGGGATCGTTTGAGAAGAAAATTGAGTGCCATAGAAGGTTTACCCCAAGGCGTAACTCCTGATCTTAAGGACGACGGCGTCGGGGAGGTCTATGGTATTGTGGTAGGGATGACCTCCGATGGGTTTTCCTATTCCCAAATGAAAGAATACATAGATGATATCAAGGACGATTTGATCAAACTTCCCGATGCGGCTAAAGTTGAAGTAGGGGGAGAGCAAGATGAACGGATTTTTGTGGAGTTTGATAACACCCAATTAAAGGAGTATAACCTGTCTTCCAGCAAATTGCAGAATATTATCGCATCTACCAATATCTTAAGTAGTGGTGGCCAAATTAACCTTAACGATGAGCGTATAATTTTAGAGCCTACAGGTAATTTCAATTCCTTGGATGATATTAAGGAGACCTTGATTCCTGTGGGGGCCAACGGTACCCAATTGTTACCCTTGGGAGATATTACCAAGATTACCCAATCCTATATTGATCCACCCAAGCAAAAGGTACGTGTAAATGGTAAGGATGCCATATCGCTGCATGTAAGCCTTAAGGACGGCTCCAATGTTATACAATTGGGAGAGGACATAGATAGGACCCTGACCAAATGGCGCCAAAAATTGCCAGTGGGTTTGGAGCTTAGCCGACTGTCCTCCTTGGATACCTATATCGATGCAAAAATCAGTGATTTTGTGGTTAATCTAATGCAATCCATCAGCATTGTATTGATTGTAATGTTGGTGTTCTTGGGATTACGATCAGGGACCATTATCGCCAGTCTAATCCCAATAGTAGTGGTCATGACCCTTATGCTTATGGGGATTATAGGAATGGGGTTAAATCAGGTGACCTTGGCAGCTTTGATCATGGCATTGGGGATGATGGTGGATAATGCCATAGTGGTGGCCGAGACTATAATGGTGAAGTTGGAGCAAGGCGTTCCTAAAAAACAGGCTGCCGTAGATGCCTGTTCGGAACTGTTCACTCCATTATTGATTTCTACCCTTACCACATCGGCTGCATTCCTATCATTTTATTTGGCCGAATCGACTATGGGCGATATCGTAGGCCCTATTTTTGTCGTGATTTCTATGGCACTGCTGTCCTCATGGATTATAGCACTTACCGTAATTACCCTATTTTGTTACCTCTTTTTAAAGGTCACGCCAAAATCAGAGAGCAAGGAAAGTTTCATTGACCGCATTATTAATATTCTTAAAGGATACTATAAAAACTTGATTCTTAAGGCCCTTGCCCATAAATGGATTGTGCTGATCGGGATTTTTGTGGCCTTTTTCCTTTCCCTTTACGGTTTTACCAAAATTGCCTTTGTCTTTTTCCCGGATAGTGATCGAAACATGATTACCGTTGACATCAACCTGCCCTTGGGCACAAAAATCGAAACTACCTCGGATGTAGTTTTGGAGATCGAAAAATACATTTCCGATTCTCTACAGGTAAACGAAAATAGACCTGATGGTATTGTGGATTGGTCCTCATACATAGGGGAAGGCCCGGAATCCTATGATTTAGGATATTCCCCGGACGAGGCCAATTCAAGTTATGCCCATTTATTGGTAAACACATCAAACTTTGTGGTCAACAATGCCATGGTAGAGAAATTGGACAGTTACTGTTTCCAACATTTTCCCAACGCCGATATCAAGGTAGGTCTTTTGGGCTCAGGTGGTGGTGGGGTACCCATAGAAGTAAAGGTATCCGGCCCTGATCCGGACATCCTCGCGACCATTGCCAATTCCGTAAAGGGAAGGCTTACCGAAATAAATGGTACGAAAAACGTAAAGGACGATTGGGGTCCAAAAAGCAAGAAATTCGTTATTGATATTGATCAAAACCGGGCACAGACCGCCGGGGTCTCCAATCAGGATATTGCTACTTCGCTACAGACCGTCCTGGATGGATTTCAAACCGGGGAGTATCGGGAAGATGACAAATCCATACCCATTGTTATGCGAAGCGAGGCCAGTCAACAACAAACATTGGAGTCCCTAGAGACCTTGAATGTCTATTCGCAGTCATCGGGAAAGAGCATACCTTTGCTTCAAGTGGCCAGTATTATACCCCAATGGCAATATAGCAAGATCAAAAGGTTGGATATTTATAGGACCGTAATCGTTTCCAGCGAGCTTCGGGAAGATGCCAATGCTTCGGCCATCACCAATGAAATCAGACCTTGGTTGGATGAACAAAAAACCACCTGGGGTGCGGATTACGGTTATGAATTTGGGGGTGACGCGGAAAACACTGCAGAAAACATGGGTGCGGTAATACGATATCTGCCCCTTTCCGGTTTCATAATTCTCCTGTTGTTGATTATTCAATTCAACTCGTTCCGAAAAATGACCATGGTCTGTTTAACCATTCCTTTGGCCATCATAGGTGTGGTTATCGGATTATTGGTTTTTCAGGAACCTTTTGGCTTTATGCCTTTCCTTGGTGTCATTTCCCTGGCAGGAATAGTGATCAACAACGCCATTGTGCTCATTGACCGCATGGAAATTGAGCAGAACATCCTTAAAAGGAACGAAAAGGACGCTGTGATAACCGCATGCCTTCAACGATTCAGACCCATCCTTTTGGCGACCTTTACCACGGTTTTGGGTTTAATCCCTCTATACCTGAGCGGTGGTGAAATGTGGGAGGGCATGGCCGTTAGCATAATGGTCGGTTTGCTCTTTGGGACGGTCATCACCTTGATTTTTATCCCCACTTTTTACAGTGCGGTTTACAAAGTGGAGTACAAGGGGTATACTTTTGACCCGGCGCTAATGGAAGACTAGTGATCGATAAATTGTATCATATCCGATTTGAGCTGTTCTTTTTGAGTATGCTCCTTATTCTGTTCGGTTCCCTACTTTTTCCCGTTATCATTTTTCAGGAAGAGATCATACACATTTTTTTTCTGGTGAACATTCTGTCCGGTATTCTTTTGGTCTCAAAAACCCGAAAGTTTTTATTGGGCTACCTGATCCTATTCATATTGGGAGTATCGTTTTTTGCATATACCCTGGTACAAAAATTAAGTATAGAGGCGGATTATCAAGTGGTTAGGCTTGCTATTTACACACTATTTTATGCCTTGGTCACCTTGGAAATCATTCGGCAGGTCTGGCATGCCAAAAAAGTGGGTAAAAATGTCATTATAGGCTTAATGAGTGCCTATATTTCTTTGGGTCTGTTAGCCTTTTTTATGTTCTTGTCCATTGAACTTATTCACCCTTCCTCCTTTTCCGGAAGCGGAATTACAGGAACCATTGAGCAAAAATCCGATGCGTTGCTTTATTTCAGTTACATCACCCTACTTACTATTGGTTATGGGGATATTGTGCCCCTGACCCCGATTGCACAAAAGGCTACGGTTTTAGCGGGATTAATAGGTCAGTTTTATATCGTTATCATAACTGCAGTGGTAGTGGAGAAGTACATCATGAACAAAAAAGGGAATACCTGAATTTTAAACACCATTGTTATTTTTCCCTTTTTCGTTTTCCGAGTGGATAGACAGAATTTATGATTCCCGATTCAATGGACTTAAAGAGAAAATTTCCAAATCCTTTGTATTCCACCCGATTAAAATCAATAGCTCCCGCCATGGTTCTTCCACTTCTTGAAGGGTTTGAAGATCGTACTGCCTGATTGGCAAAAAAGGAAACGGTCTTATTCTTTTCAGTTTGATTTTTCTTGAACACGGCGGCTTGTAGATCGTCATATAACATGGTAAGGCTTCCTTCAGCATGAAGGGAATTGGCTTTGCCTTTAAAGGTCATCCCCTTGAGGTTGCCCTTTTCAAACTTAATGCCGGATGTTGGGAGCAATACAGGGTTAAAGGACTGAAAGGTGGTGCTGCCCGTTGAACCGCTGAAATAAAAATCATCACTGGACTCAAAATCCGGGAAAGCAAGCACCAACTCCAAGGGTAAATTCCCAAAGACCTCGCAATCCATGGAAATATTCAACGAACTACTGCCCTGTTTCTGTTCAGCTCTGTTTATGTTCAGATACAGGTTTCTCATGGGTACATTCAATGGCTTTCCGTGATTTTCAGTTTTTTCCGTATAATCCAGGGATGCTTCCCTAAAGACCATTGTTTTAAAATAAAACCGATCCCCAATGTCCCTTAGTAATTCCGATGGTAGTTTTGGTCTTTTGCTTTTGTTCCAAGGTCTACTGTTATCCTTATAGATTACAAACTTTGGGCTTTCTAAAATGAGACTGTCCAAATGTACCCCTTGGTTAAAGAAAAGCTTTTCAATGGCCAAACCGTATACGGTTACATTAGGCAACAGGGATTCGGTAATGGTTGTGTTATAACGGTATTTGGATCCCAGCTTCTCTTTGGGAAGCATTGGCCCATAGGACACATTCTTCATTTTTAACAGTCCCTTTTTAGCATTGAACTGTACGTCGCCCAATTCAAGATCATATTCCTTTTGGGCGAGGCCAAGCCTTTGATTGGATAATCGCAAGCTTAAATCATCCGTATTGATGCTGAACAGGCTAGGGATATTGGGTCGCTTTTGCAATCGTATCCCGTCAATTTCAAATTCCTTTAGGGTATAGGAGGCCAAGGTATCCCGATCGGCTTGGGTCAAGGTGAAGGAGAAGTCACTTACAAAAAATCTACCTAACTTAATTTCCTTCAGTTTACTGAGCAGAATTGTCCTTTCGGATTTATTTTCATTTTGTACGCGGAATCTATGGTCGGTAGCGGATTTTTTTTGGTACAAGACCTCAATTCCATTGACACCCATACTTTCGATTACTAAATGTTTGCGCAAAACTATGGCGAATGCATTGAGCCCTTTCATTTGCAAACTTTGAACGAAGATATGTGGATGTTCAAAACTATCCCGTACTTCTCCTGAAGTGGATACACTGTCCGGTATTAGGGACAAGTTTTGAAATTCGGCCGAACTTTTTAACAAGGAAAGCTCAAGATTGTCGAATGCAAAGGTATAAGGCCGGGTATTATTAAAATGGACGATTTCCGCCTGTATCAAATTACGGATCCGTTTTTTGACCCCTACTGTTCCCAGGGCTATGACCATTCCCAAAAGAAGGGTACCTATTACCAATTTTGATGTCTTGCCCAAGGTCATTTAGCTAAATTTATGGGTCCGGCCTTAAGATACTTATTATTGGGACACCAAATGAAAATGTCCCATCACAATGGATGGGACACTTACTTTTCATTGAAGTAACACGTATTAATTTACATCAATACTTTATGGATGGGACACTTACTTTTCATTGAAGTAACACGTATTAATTTACGTCAATACTTTGCTTTAACAAGGCTCCCACAAGTTCTTTGGAATAATTTGCAGAGGTTCTTTCCAAGGAAGTCGGATCTTTTAGTTCAAACCTACCTACCCATTGTAGGTTGTCCCCATCATCGGTTTTGATATTATAAAGGCTACTTTCCAGAACATATTTTATCCCGGTCTTAAGCTGATCGGGTTCCCAAGTGGTTACTGGATAATAGGCATAATAACGACCAAACCTTCCATACCTGGCCGGAATATAGGTCGTGGAGGAATTCCCTGGAATGACATCGGTATACTCCTCGGAATTTATCAAGTTGGTTATGATGGCTCCATCGAATCCCGCCGAAACCAATTTTTTCTTTACATTCTGGACTTCGCTTTCAGAAAACTCCCGGTTTACATTCTTGGTTCCATCAATGGTGTATGAGGCGATGGCATTGACACCATTTGCCTGAAGCTGTTCCACTACTTGGTTTTCAAATTTCAAACGGGTCGTGTTATCTTTTGAACGTCCCAACACCAAAATTTTTTCATAGGCTTTTTTCGTTTTACCCACATTTTCCGAACTGGTCAGATAGGAAGAACAGCCGACTAACGCGAATGTGAAAAGCAGAATTACAGCAAACCGGGTTATTTTCATGGCACTTAAACTTTTGATTGGTTATTCCGAAATATGATAACTCCGGATTTCATAAAAATAGATAAAAAAAGAATGCCGTTTAAACCCTAGGTTTTGCTTCTTAAACTACCTTAGGCATAGGGCCTATTCGCTTTTTGAGGCCTCCAAATAGGAGAAGATAGCTTCCAATGCCGGATCTTCGTCGTTCAGGTAGTCGTCAAGACTTAAATCAGCGGCTAAATGAGGCGCGATCCACGTCCGGGTATCGTCCGATGTGTGTCCGCCCTGCCAATACCGGCTGGAAATACTACCGGTCAAGCCGCTGTTGGGGAGTATAAATAGATTATCCTCACCATAGAAATTGGGTTTGGAACCTGTGGGCTCGCCAACGAACAAGGTGGCCGTATGCCTTTCCAGGTCGGAGGTTAAATTCATGGCAGCGGAAAAAGTCCGTCTGCCAATAATAGTAAAGAGCTTTCCGCGTGTATTTATTTTTTCATTTCTGATGATTTCATGGATCAATGCCCGGTTCAAAAAACTGTTGCCCCCGTTGTTTAACCGTATATCCAGTATCAGGGCCTTCACTTCATTTTCGTCCACAAATTGAAACAGTTCCTTGACGAAATCGGCCAAACTTTGGTCGGGTTTGTTGCGTACCTGATTAAATTGAAAATACACGATTTTCCTGTCCGTAAGGTACTCGTACCAGTAGAGATTTTCCGGATTCTTTTTCCATAGTGGAATTTTGGAGTTCTGTAGATCTATCCAATCGGATGGGGCAAATCTAGCCATGGGATCTCGGGTAAGAGGTCCTGATTTTAAGGAAACGGTCTTTCTGCGTCCTTCCAGGAACTGTAAGGTGAACGCAATGGAATCCCTGTCCTTACTGGCCCCTATCAATTCATAAATGTCGCTAAACCCCAATGCAACAGGCATAATCCATTTTAACTGCATATCATTATCATGACCTAAATAAACCTTGCAGGCATCCATGATAGCTTTAATAGACATTGATCCCACTTTTTCGACCTTGGCACCTACTAACGATCGATACTCGGGTTCGGCTGCCCTTACATACAATTCGTCTTCGAAAAAATAAAACTCCAGGGGCAGGGCCTTGAATGCATGGGTTCCCTGAAAGGGAGGATAGAGTAGGGTATGGCCGTCCCCGATTTTGGCCAACAGCTCCATAAAGGCACCAATGATTTCCAGATCGTTCATTTGCGGAATTTCGTTATGGACTTTTTGTACTGCATTTTGCCATTCCTTCAAGGAAATGGAATGTGTAAAATTCTTGTGCTCCTTTTCTACCTGTTCCACAAGGTATTCCAGGTCTTGCTGCCATGCCTGTATTTTGTTTGTGGCCGTCTGGGACACCTGTCCCGTGAGAAATTTAAATTGACCGTTGGGGTGCAGGTTTTTAAAGTTTTGGTCTTCAATGGCGCTTCTGATATCATAATGACCGGTACGGTCGGCCTTCTCCAGCCATGTAAGGGCTTTTTTTGTGTTACCCTTCAGGGCATAACAGCGGGCCAGCCTATACATGGCCGAGCTATGGGCCGTGTTCAATGCAATCGTTTTACCGTAGGCTTCAATGGCCTCATCAAGATGATCGGTCTTTTCGGAGGCATTGGCATAGCGATACCAATACACATCATTATAGGGATTGGTTTCCAATACGTTTTTATAGGATGTGTAGGCCAACTCCCAAGATTCATGGGTATAGTGCGATTTTGCAACTTCGATCAACGGTTGGGCCATTAAACAATAGGGGGCAAAAAAAATAACGAGAAGATTACATACTTTTTTCACGATGGTTTTGATTGATGAATAGGGCGTAAAAATAGAATCCTGGGGTATGCGAATCGACCTAAAGGGTAGGATGAGACCTAAAACTTTCCTTGTATTCCGAAGGGGTTTTCCCTTCCATTTTTTTAAAAACCCGGTTGAAGGAGGCCTTGCTTTGGAAACCGGACTCAAAAGCCAAGGCAAGAATGGTTTTATGGTCGTGCTCGGGATCGATCAATTTTTGTTTTACTTCCTCCAAACGATAGGTATTGATGAGGTCATTGAAGCTTTGGCCCAACTGTTCGTTAATGATTCGGGAAATTGTATTTGGGGAAACATGTAAGCTCTCCGAAAGTGCGTACAGGCTCAGTTTTTGATCAAGATAGGGTTTCTCCCGTTCCAAGTGGCTTCTCAATCGCTGTAAATGATCGGAATCCAACGTGCTGTCAATTTTTGATCTGTGGTATTTGGGCCATAAGGACCCTCGCCTGGTACGTACAAAAAGGTGGGGTTCCCAGAGAATTGAAAATGTAAGGAAATAGACAAAAACGGTAATCAATATAGCTCCTAAGTAATCGGAATCAATGGGTAGGTCTATTCCAAAAAACATCAACCAAAAGCAAAAAAAGCTGATGGATGAAATCCCGATAAAAGGCCAAATCAGCTTTCGCACCAGTCTTTTCCTTACTTTATTGGGAAAGTTGGAGGTCTGTAGTTTTTTGGATGAAATGAACTGTATACAACTTCCGACATAAACAATCCAGACAACCCCTTTATAGGCCAAAAAAATCCCGATGGCATCCGGAATATGGGAAAATGTCCCGGGACTTTCGTTCCCATACCAATTAAAACCGGTTTCCAACCAAACAAGCCCTATCGCGAAGGGCAAAAGATGAATGAAATCCGATTTTGAAAACTTGGTCTTTTTACCGGTAATGGATAAGGTAAGCCACCATATGAGCACGATTAGAACCAAGTCTAACAAAATGGAATACTTCCGAATTTTTTTGAAGCTCTGTCCCATATCCAGCAGATCCAATAGTTCGGACAATAGTAAAAAAGAGGCAAGTAGAAGGATAGTTCCCAATAGTAATGAGATCAGCCTGTTCTTGCCATGATTAAGGAGAAGCACCGATCCCAAAAGTAGGGACTGCAAAATACCTATTCCGATTAGGAATTGAAGGATAGCATCTATCATAATTGTGAAACCATTACTTGTACTATCGATGGGTAGTGGACCTGAAACCGACCTATTTCGGTTTGGCACTTTCCAATGGCAATAAAAGATAAGAAAAATGGACGAGGCAATATAATCGGCAAGTGCTTATAAATTAAGCCATTGCTTAAATTCGGCGGCCCTATTTTTGCTTATGATGATATCTACCTCGGAGTTGGGGTTCACCAGTATTTTTAGCTGATTATTGCCATACTTTACAATTTTGTTGATAGCGGATATGGCAATGATGAATTGTCGATTGGCTCTAAAAAAGTAACTGTTGTCCAGATTGGAGAAGAGTTCATCCAAACTCAGATTGGAAGTGGAGCGCTTGCCATTGAAGCGAACCACATAAGTGATAGTGTTCTCTGTATAAATATGGGCGATCTCCCCAATGGGAATGGGTAATAGCTCATTGCGGATATAGGTGAGTATTCTTTTCTTGGTATTGCTGTCGTTGCTACGGGCCCGCGGTTTTTTCTCGTTTACCTTTTGTTGATAATCCCCGACCGCCCTGTTCAATTTTGAAAGGTTAATCACTTCGTCTTCCAATTTTTGGTTTTTGAGCTCCAGCCTTTTTTCATAGGCGCTTCCTATGAATCGAACGGTGATTACATAGGAAAGTATAACGATAAGGCCCATTACCAAAAAGATAAGGTAGAACCTCCTTTTTATTTCATCCAATTGTGATGAGATATTGGTAATGTTGACATGGGACGCAACGATCCAATCCGAATTTTGAACAGGATACAGATGTATCACCTCGGATTCCTGAACGGTACTTTCCTTGGACAATTCTTCCTGCCGTACCATCAAAAGGTCATAAAAATTTTCAGGGCTCAAGTCATCGGTCACCGATGATACAAATGATTTGTTGGCACTAGCCTGTTGCCCGACATTTTTAATATCGGGATGGCATATCACCCTTCCGGACCAATCGAATACACTGAGAAAGCCTCTTTCAAAATCAGTACCCCTTAGGCTGGTTTGTGTATAGCTAATGGTAGAGTCTTTCGTAATACCGTTTGCCAATTGATGGCTTAGAAGCGTGGCGAAGGTTTTGGCCTCTTTTTTGCTAAATTCCAAGTGTGCCTCCAGCAGTTCATAGGTGCTGGCCTTTATCGAATAATGCAGTGCAACACCGGCTATTACAGCATAAATAACCGAAATCGATAAAAAAGTGAGAAAGTAGAGTTTATCTTTTCGCATTACGTTTCAAGGCAATTTTTTCTCGAATATAGCAATTTGATTTTCACCATAACGATTTGGCCGTTATTCTTTAGGATCAATTTTATCTTCCCCAATTTATCCAATTCCTTTTAAGGCCCATAATTCCCTGTTAAGCCCCGTTCTTCCCTTTCAGAAAGATTTTGTCTTCAAAAACCGGTAGCAAATAGTTGCTTTGAAAAAAGTTTAGGAAGTCAAAACCGTCGAATTCGGTAGGACGAATCCCTAAGCTTTTGATCAAGCGATTTACTAACCTAAAATGAAGCACTATGCAAAGGAATGTAAAATTTTTGTTGCCCCTATTGGCCTCAATCTTTATGGCCTGTACCAGTGATAGTGAAGATGATTTGATGGAAACGGAAGAACCCAATGGCCCTGTGACCTATAACGCGAACATTAGGGCGATTATTAACAGTAATTGCCTGAACTGCCATTCCGATCCCACACGGAATGGTGCGCCCTTTTCCCTGACGAATTTTCAACAAGTAAGTACCCGTGCAGAAAATGGCTCCTTATCCAGGTCTATCAACAAGCAGGCAGGGGAAGCGGGTGCCATGCCACCCGGTGGCAGGTTGCCCCAGACTACCATTGATTTGATAGACCAATGGATAGACGAAGGTTTTTTGGAACAATAGGACACGGCAAAGGGATACTATTATGAAAAGTATAAACATCAGATTGCCATTGTTGATTCTTGTTCTTGTACACGGGGCAGTTGCTTCCTTATGGGCACAGGAAAAGTACATCGATACCAACGGAATCGTAATTTTTGAAGCTTCCGAACAGCTTTTTGAGGAGGTGAAGGCGGCCAATGAATCGGTTACCGCCATTTTGAGTACGGAGACCAACCAGATTGCCTCTTTGGCCCTTATCAAGGGTTTCCACTTCAAAAACTCCTTGATGGAGGAACACTTCAATGAAAATTATATAGAATCCGATATCTATCCGAAGGCCAAGTTCAAGGGCAATTTAATCGATTTAGATGTGGTTGAACTCGATGAAAATGTAAAAGAGGTTCCGGTTGAGGGTGTACTTGAGGTACGGGGAGAACAGAAAGAAGTGCATACCGTTCTGAAAACACAGAAAATTGGGGATATCATTTCCATCACTGGGGAGTTTACGGTTACTCCAGGTGATTTCGCGATTGAAATACCCAAGATTGTCCGGAATAAAATTGCCAAGGAAGTTCTTGTGAAGCTGGATTTTAAGTTGGCAAAAAAATGAGAGGTAAAAAATTGTATGCCGTTCTGGCCGGCGCGCTGGTATTGCTAATTCTTGGAATCTCCATGTATAACTACATCTATAAAAGTCATAGGGATATTGCTACGGAACGGGTTGCCCATACCGTATCCGCCACACAAATACATGGGGAACTTGGTAAGAAGGATGAAATCGAAAAGTATGTGGATCAAGTAGTACAAATACATGGAAAAATTACGGCCATTGAGCAGAATGCCATAGTTATCGATAATAAAGTACAGGTCGGTTTTATAATGGATACTCCAAACGATTTATACATAGCGGGCCAAATAGCCGTAAAGGGAAGATGTGTGGGCTATGACGACCTCCTGGAGCTGGTCAAAATTGACCAGGCCACCTTGATCCATAATAACTAACAATCACTAAATAACCATTTTAGAAATGAGAAAACTGAGTGTTCTAATCCTATTACTACCATTTTTTGCCTGGGCACAGGAAGATGAACTATTGGACGAAATAGATAGCATGCCCACTGGGAATGAATATGAAATAGCCGCCTTTAAGGGCCTAAAAATCGTGAATTTTGAATCCACAAAAATGGTTTCCAAAAAACAACTTTTTTTTGTGGTATCCCATCGGTTTGGGTCGGTAAAGACAGGAATAGAGGATTTCTTTGGACTGGACCAGGCCGTAACAAGGCTCAATTTCATCTATGGAATATCGGACGGTATAAACATTGGTGTTTCGCGTAGCTCCTTTCAAAAAACCTACGAGGGCTCATTAAAGTTAAGGCTTGTAAGACAGAAAAGAGGTGGGTCTCCCTTTACCATAGTGCTATTCAACAGCGTATTGCTGAACACTGCTTTGGAAGAAGAGATTTTGCCCGGTCTAAAGTTCGAGAATAGGTTGAGCTATTCCACACAGGCCCTGATTTCCAGAAAACTGAACAAAAATCTTTCCCTACAATTGGCTCCCACTTTTTTTCATGATAACCTTGTGGCCTTTAATGGGCAGGAAAACTCACAATACGCCATTGGCATCGGGGGAAGGCAAAAATTGACAAAAAGATGGTCCATTAATATTGACTATGGCCTACACCTGAACAGGGCGGCCAATTCGCCCTTTAAAAACCCACTTTCCATTGGGTTTGACTTGGAAACCGGAGGCCATGTATTTCAATTGCACTTTACCAATGCCCAACCCATGAATACAAACACATTTTTGGGTCAGGCCACCGGGGATTGGGGCAATGGGGATGTTTTCTTTGGATTCAACCTTTCAAGGGTTTTTTAACTAATGCGAACAGATATGAAATCAGGAATGGCGAAAATTGAAGTACAAAATTCATTTTGTACAAGGTGTTCGGGAAGGATTAAAATCGAACTGCTAAAAATTGAGAACATCACCAATGTTTATCTCTATCCCTTTGATTCCTTGGTAGTGTTCAATTTTGTAAGGGCCAATGAACTTTCCACGGCACTGAACACATTGATGGCCTTGGGTTATCCTCCAAAGGGAGATCGAATTGATATAAAGAATTATGTGCGTCCATGTTGCCAGTGTTCAGAAAATAGGAGGGAAGCCCTCTTTCAAAATGCCCATGTCGGAATAACCAAAAACAGGATAACGACAATGTGAATACAATTTCAGGAATATGGTAAAAAAATGCCCCGTTTGTTTATGGCGCTTTATTCCCCTTTACGACCCATTATTCCCTTTGACCCATATTTTATGGTATAAGGCCTTGACAAATAGTTGCTTTGATATGACATTAATTTTAAAATGATTGAAATGAAAAAGTTCTTTTTAGTATCCATGACATTTTTGGCGTTGCTAGGTTGTAGCAGCGATGATTACGATTCCACGGATGACGATCCGGGAGATGATGACCCAACTCCTCCGCAGGTTAGTACAGTACAATTGAGGAATGACGCCACTTTTGGTAACATCCTTACCGATAAAGAAGGTTTCTCGCTCTACTTCTTCTCGTTCGACAGTATGGGCGATTCCAATTGTACCGATGGCTGTGTGGACGCTTGGCCCATATTTTATGAAGCGGATCTTATCCTGGATAACGGGCTTGATGCAGCGGATTTCGGTACCATTACCCGAAGCGATGGTGAAATGCAGACCACATACAAAGGCTGGCCCCTTTATTTGTTTGCAAATGACGCTTCGGCAAGTGATGTAAGTGGCGATGGTGCTAACGATGTGTGGTACGTGGCCAAACCCGATTATTCGATAATGATGGTCCAGGCCCAATTGGTTGGCAGGGATTCCGAGGGGAACGAGATTAATCTTACGGATACGTATGAACCGGGCGATGCACAAACCTTCTACATGACCGATGCTGAGGGTAATACTTTGTACCGCTTTATTAACGATACCAATGGGGTGAACAATTTCACAAATGAGGACTTCTCCAATGATGCGGTATGGCCCATATTTGAGGAAACCTTACAGAATATCCCTAGTATTTTGAATGAATCGGATTTTGGTTCCATCGACGTCTTTGGTAGGCAACAGCTTACCTATAAGGGATGGCCGCTCTACTATTTCGGGCAGGATGCCCAACGTGGCGATAACTTTGGCGTAGGCTTTCCGGCTGCAGGCATTTGGCCTATAGTTAATCCTGATACGGAGGTCGCTCCCGAAGCGGAACCCAATGCTGTAAGATTACAGAACGATGCTACTTTTGGCAATATCCTGACCAATTCCGATGGCTTTTCACTCTACTTCTTCTCGCTTGATAGCAAGGGCGATTCCAATTGTGTGGATGGCTGTCTGAATGCTTGGCCCATTTTTTATGAAGCGGATCTCACGTTGGATAATGGATTAGATGCGGACGATTTTGGCACTATTACCCGAAGCGATGGCGAAATGCAGACGACATATAAGGGTTGGCCGCTTTATCTCTTCGCAAATGATGCTGCCGAAGGCGATGTAAATGGAGATGGCGCAGGCGATGTTTGGTTTGTGGCCAAGCCGGATTATTCCGTAATGATGGTCCAGGCCCAATTGGTGGGAAGGGATTCCGAGGGGAACGAGACCAATCTTACGGATACCTATGAACCGGGCGATGCACAGACCTTCTACATGACCGATGCGGAGGGCAACACGCTGTACCGATTTGTCAATGACACCAATGGGGTGAACAATTTCACGGCCGATGATTTCTCGAACAATGGGGTATGGCCCATATTTGAAGAGGAGTTGGAGAACGTCCCCAGCATTTTAGAGACTTCGGATTTTGGTTCCATCGATGTGTTTGGTAGGCAACAGCTTACCTATAAAGGCTGGCCGCTCTACTATTTCGGGCAGGATGCCCAACGTGGCGACAACTTTGGTGTAGGCTTCCCGGTTGCCGGCGTCTGGCCCATAGTCAACCCGGATACGGAAGTTGCCCCGGATGCGGGAGGTGGCAGTAAGGTCTATGAAGTTACCAATCAGGGAGCTTCGGCCTATATTCTTTCCGGCGAAGGTCTAAACAATGCCATAAACCCGGATTTGACCCTAAAAAGAGGAGAGACTTATGAATTTAATATTAATGCCCCGGGTCATCCATTTATCATCAAAAGTGTTCAAAGCACCGGTACGGGAAATGCGTACAACGATGGGGTGACCAATAATGGCGAGGCATCGGGAACGGTAACATTTACCGTTCCAAACGATGCGCCCGATACTTTGTTTTACAATTGCGAGTTCCACAGTCCTATGACAGGAACCCTAACGATAGTAGATTGAAAAAGGAAATTATGTTTTTTTGTTAGTTTTAACCTAGGGTTCTGGCAGGAACCCTAGGTTTTAATTTTGATGGTTATCAGGAATAGAAGTATTTGCAATGCTATAAAATCTATGTATTCATATTGAAAAGATCGAGTAAATTTATTGGACTATTGATTCTCATAGCTTTGATTGGAGGCCTCCTTCTGCTAAGGGGCATATACGCTTCGGAAGATATGGACATTTTAGCCGCCGAACCGGAGCTCCATTTAAATGCGGAAACGCTTATTTCCCATTTTAAAAAAGAGAATGAGCACTATCTTGAACCGGAAAAAATAGTAGAGATAGAAGGTGCTATAAAAGAAATCAATAGCATAAATAACCGGATTACCATATTACTGGAAGGAGGTGCCAATGAATCCGCCTGCGTAATATGTGACATGCAGACCGACCAACTAAAAGGGATTAAAGAATTCAAACCAAGGGATACCATACGGTTAAAGGGAGTTTTCAAAGGTTTTTTGAAGGACGCTATTTTTCTAAACTGCATTATTTCCCAAAGAATAATCAATGAATAAAGTGATTCCACTTTTTTTCCTGTTCGTTTTTTATGGACAGTCACCGACCGAAGAAAGGATTATTGCCCGGCAGGGGAGAGTATCTTTTTTTTCATATACATCCGTGGAAAACATAAAGGCCGAGAATAATCAGGTTTTGAGTATCATCGATCTGTCCACACATGATATAGCGGTTAGCATGCTCATGAATGCCTTTATTTTTGAAAAAGCGTTGATGCGAGAACACTTCAACGAGAGTTATATCGAATCGGACATTTATCCAAAAGCTACTTTTGAAGGCAAGATCTTGGATTTCGACCCTTCGCAGGAAGGTGAGCAGACCAGGATGGTAAAGGGCACATTTTCCATGCACGGAACGTCCAAGGAATTGGAAATTAAGGCCAAAATAGAAAATATTCAAGGTAGGTATGTGGTATCGGGCACTTTTGAGGCCTATGTGAAGGATTACAGTATTAAAATTCCACCACTTTTGGCGGGAAATATTGCGAAAACAATTTCGGTGGATTTTAGATTTGAATATCAGCCGTATGAAAGCTAGAATCATAGTTTTGTGTTTAACCTGTGTCTGCGCTACAAATGCTGCGATAGGGCAAGACCTTTTGGGTATACTCGATAAGGAATACGAGGACACCCCCCAATATACCCAGGCGACTTTTAAATTCTCCAGGATTACCTTTGGACATTCCATAGAAACCAGAAAAAAGGGAATTTTGGATGTCTTTGTGGCCAATCGATTTTGGAACACCCCGGCGGATAGAAGCCAAAGCTTTGCCGCGGATCGACTAAGCACAAGGATTGCGCTGGAATATGGTATTTCAGATCGATTTTTAATAGGATTTGGGGGAACGACCTATGACGGTTTGTTCGATGCTTTCGCGAAATACAAATTGGTCAAACAGCGGAGCGATGGTAAAGGGTCCCCTGTAAGCGTTACATTCTTTCAGGGATCGAGTTATTTCAGTGAAGCCCTGGTTTCCCCAACTATACAGGATGATTTTTCCAATAGGCTATCTTTCACCTCACAACTGCTGATCGGCAAGAAAATTTCTCCTAATTTCTCGCTTCAGATAGCACCTACCTTTATCCATAGGGGATTGGAGTATTCACCGGAGGATCCCCAGAGTCATTTTGCCATAGGTTTTGGGGGACGATACAAATTGGGCAATCATGTCTCGGTAGTATCCGAATACTATTATACTGCAAACCCTATAGAATCATTCGATACCTATGGCCCATTCGCCTTGGGCGTAAATTGGGAAATCGGTGATGTTATGCTTCAGTTTATGTTGACCAATGCCGTTCGCATGGTGGAGGATTCGTTTATAACGCAGACGCGCAACAACTTCAATTTTAGAAACCCCAATTTAAACTTTGGGTTCAATATGACGTATATCCTCCATTTTAAACGTCACCTCAAGAAAAAGTGATTTTTTTGGATTACAAAAAGCACTCCTTACCCATCCAGAATGTTCATTGATGCTGTGGCGGGCCAACTTCTACAATAAAACATTTCTTGAATTATGGTCTATGATATGAAATGGAACAACCCTTGACTTCACTGTTTTTTGTGGGATAATTTGGCATATAAAAAGCGGCAGTACCACTTGGTATTGCTAACTTAGCCAGTGAAATTGATTCGGATTCATTAAACAGTTTTTGCGATGAAAAAAGGATTTTTGATAGATATGGATGGGGTTATTTATAGTGGGGAAACGATGATTGAAGGAGCGGATGTCTTCATCGCCACTTTGCAACAGCAAAAAATTCCCTTTTTGTTCATGACGAACAATAGCCAACGTACACCTTTGGATACCGTAAATAAGGTGGCCAAAATGGGCATACATATCAAGGAAGAGAATGTTTATACCAGTGCCATGGCCACCGCTTGGTTCCTTTCCTTTATGAACCCCAAGGGAACCGCCTTCGTTCTTGGGGAAGGTGGGTTGATTACCAGTTTACATCAACAAGGGTATACCTTGGTAAATCAAAATCCGGACTATGTCGTGGTAGGGGAAGGCAGGAATTTCACCTTGGAAATGGTAAACAATGCCGTGGACATGATACTTTCGGGATCAAAACTCATAGCGACAAACCTAGATCCCTCCCCAAAGAAAAAAGGTTGGGCAAATTTAGGCATCAAAGCCGTGGTGGCCATGATAGAAGAGGCTACCGGAAAAAAGGCCTTTTCGGTAGGAAAACCGAGCCCCGTAATGATGCGGGCCGCCCGAAAGACCTTGGGATTGGAGACCCGGGAAACGATCATTATCGGGGATACGATGGACACCGATATATTGGGTGGCGTGCAATTGGGCTATACGACCATTTTAACATTGTCCGGAGTATCCAAAAAAAGCGTTTTGGACGATTACCCCTTTAAACCGGATATGGTCGTTGATTCCGTAGCCCAGTTGGACTTGAAGGCCGCACTGGAAATGCAGTGACCAATACATGTAAAAAGTACGGCAAACCAGGCTTTTGTGTTTTTTGAATACAATCCCTTTAAATTCTATTTTTTGGAACTATTTTTACGTGCATGGAAGAATGGTACCATTATCCGCTATTGGTAATTGTAGGTTTCGCCGTTGGGTTTATCAATACCGTAGCTGGAGGGGGGTCTTTGATTTCGCTTCCTGTATTGATTTTCTTGGGATTGCCTCCAAGCGTTGCCAACGGAACCAATAGGGTTGCCGTTGTAATTCAAAATAGCTTGGCTACCATTGGTTTTAAGAGCAAGGGCGTCACCACTTTTCCATTTAATCTGTATTTGGGCCTATCTGCTTTATTGGGTGCCATCATCGGGGCTTATATTGCCGTGGATATCAAAGGGGAGACCTTTAATAGGATATTGGCCATTATCATGGTCATCGTTGTCCTTATCATTGTTTTTAAGCCTAAAATGAAATTGATGGAGTTACAGGAAAGGATTACGGGCAAATACCTTTGGATCGGTATCCTGGCCTTTTTCTTTTTTGGAATTTACGGTGGATTCATCAACGCGGGCCTGGGATTTATAATTATCCTATTTTTGCACTATGTAAACCAAATGACACTGGTACGGGCCAATGCCACAAAAGTGGCCGTGGTGCTCATCTATACCATAGCGGCTTTAGTGGTCTTCGTTATCAACGATAAGGTGAATTGGGAAGTCGGTCTCATATTGGCCGTTGGTAATGGAACCGGGGCTTGGTTCTCCAGTAGGATTTCGGTAAAAAAAGGGGATGGCTTCATTAAGACGTTTTTGGTCGTAATGGTCATCGCCATGTCCATAAAACTCTGGTTTTTTGGGTAATGTAATTTGGTTAATGGAGCTTTCCATTGTTTGTAAATTTAAATACAACTATGTCTCACAGTATAAAAAATCTTGAATGGCGCTATGCCGTAAAAAAATTCGATTCGGAGCGTATACTCCCCCAGGAAAAAATTGAATTGCTAAAACAGGCTTTCAATCTTACCGCCACTTCCTATGGGCTACAACCGATTAGAATGGTAGTTTTGAAGGATAAGGAACTACAAGAACGGTTGGTGCCCCATTCCTTTGGTCAACAACAAGTAGCCCAGGCATCCCATATTCTGGTGATTTGTATCGAAAATGTAATCAACGCCGATTTTATCAAGAACTATTTTGAAAGGGTCAAAAGAATTCGGGACACCCCGGACGAGATTATAGAACCTTATTTAGAGGCACTCCTGGACGATTTTTCAAAGAAAGAGACCTCGGAAATTCGACAATGGTGTATCAATCAGGCGTATTTGGCCATGGGCAACCTTTTGACCGTGTGTGCCATGGAAAAGATCGACTCCTGCCCCATGGAAGGCTTTGATCCGAAAGGTTATGATGAACTATTGGAGCTGAACAAAAGGGGTCTAAATTCCATATTGGTTCTTCCTGTGGGCTACAGGGCAAAAGACGATATGTTCTCCGGTTTTAAAAAAGTTCGAAAAAAAATGGAGGACAGCATTATCGAAATGTTCTAGAATGCGTTTATTCCCTTAAACCTTAAACCTTAAACCTTAAACCTTAAACCTTAAACCTTAAACCTTAAACCAATATATGCCTGGATTTGAACTTTTTAGCGATAAGGAAAGAAAGGAAGTAAACGACGTGCTGGATTCCGGTGTTTTAATGCGCTATGGGTTTGATGGAAATCGTAACGGACATTGGAAAGCCCTGGCGTTGGAAAAAGCTTTGGCAGAACGTATGAAGGTCGGCTATGCCCAAGTAGTGAGTAGCGGTACCGCTGCGCTTACCATAGCCTTGGCCAGTGCTGGCATAGGGGCAGGGGACGAGGTAATAATGCCCACGTTTACCTTCGTGGCCAGTTTCGAGTCCATTTTAGCGTTGGGAGCCGTTCCAATTTTGGTCGATGTGGATGATACGTTGACCTTGGATCCCAAGGCGGTCGAGAATGCCATTACCAAAAGGACCAAAGCAGTGATGCCGGTACATATGTGCGGATCCATGGCCGATTTGAAGGCCTTGAAATCCATTTGTCAAAATTATAAGCTTTTGTTGTTGGAAGATGCCTGCCAGGCCATAGGAGGTACTTTTGAGGGAAAACCTTTGGGCAGTTATGGGGATTTGGGCTGTTTTTCGTTCGATTATGTAAAGACGGTCACCTGTGGTGAAGGAGGAGCTATCATTACAAATAATAAGGACTATTATACAAATGCCGATCATTTTTCCGATCATGGCCATGACCACATTGGAAAGGATAGGGGAGCGGAAGGGCATCCTTTTTTGGGATACAATTTTAGAATATCGGAGCTTCATGCGGCCGTGGGGTTGGCGCAAATTCAACGATTGGATGAATTTCTGGCCATTCAAAAAAAGAACTATCAGATTTTACGGGAAACCTTGGAAGGCATTCCTGAAATCACCTTTAGGCGTGTTCCCCAAGCTGGGGAGGAGAGCTATGCTTTTTTGAGCTTCTTTCTTCCCAATGCAAACATGGCAAAGGAGGTTCATACGGCCCTAGGCGAAAAAGGTGTGGACGGTTGCTTTTATTGGTTTGACAATAACTGGCATTACTATCGCAAATGGGAGCATCTTATACATAAAAAATCCTTGGGCAAGCTGCCAAAGGAAGTTCGTGAACAGTTGCCCGATTATTCAAAGTCCGACTTTTCCCAGTCCGATGAATGGATCGGAAGAAATATCTCCTGTCTTATAAAATTGGGATGGTCAGAAAGCGAAGTGCAGGCCAGGGCTTTAAAAATGGCCGAAATCATTGGGAGCTTTCTAAAACAATTTTAATAGGGAACATATTCCACTATTTCCAGACCATAACCCACCATACCCACACGGCGTTGGGAATGTACGGAATTGGTAAGAAGTCTCAATTTCCGAATGCCCAGATGATGAAGGATTTGGGCCCCAATACCAAAATCCTTCGTATCCATACTTACTTTGGGGGCTTTGTAGATATTCTTTTTTTGTAGCTCCTTCATCTCGGACAAACGTTTGATCAGATTAAGCGACTGGGATTCCTGATTGATGAAGACAAAGGCGCCCCTTCCTTCCGCATTGATGGCGTGGAACATATCCTCCAATTTTTTTTCGGGTTTGTCCGTAAGGGTACCCAAAATATCACTGTTCACCAAGGTTGCATTGATACGGGTCAATACCGGTTCGCCCTCTTTCCAGGTTCCTTTGGTCAATGCAATATGCACATGGTTGTTGGTAGTCTGTTTATAGGCCCTAAGCCTAAAATCCCCAAAACGGGTCTTTAATTGAAAGTCCTCCTTTTTTTCGATTAGGGAATCGTGCTGCATCCGATAGGCTACCAAGTCCTCGATGGAGATAATTTTCAGGTCAAATTTTTTGGCAACCTCCATCAATTGAGGCAAGCGGGCCATGGTGCCGTCCTCGTTCAGGATTTCTACCAAAATCCCTGCGGGCTTCAGGCCTGCAAGCCGGGCCAAGTCTATGGCCGCCTCCGTATGTCCGGTACGCCGCAATACGCCTCCACTCTTCGAGCGTAATGGGAATATATGCCCCGGTCTACCCAAATCGTGGGGTTTCGTATTATCATCGGTCAAGGCCAAAATCGTCTTTGCGCGATCCTGGACCGAAATTCCCGTGGTACAACCGTGACCTATTAGATCCACGGATACGGTGAATTGAGTCTGATGTAGTACCGTATTATTCTGGACCATCATATCCAAGTGAAGGCGATCGCAACGCTCTTCGGTCAAAGGGGCGCAAATAAGTCCGCGACCGTGCTGGGCCATGAAGTTTATCATTTCCGGGGTTGCCTTTTCAGCTGCTGCAATAAAATCTCCCTCGTTTTCCCGATTTTCATCATCGACAACTACGATTACCTTTCCATTTTTAATCTCTTCAATGGCTTCTTCTATGGTGTTAAGTTGAATGTTTTTTTCCATCGCAGTTATCATGAGGTACTAGGTTTTGATACTTTTTTCTTGAAAAAATCCTTGACTCTGTCCAGAACACTTGCAAAATTCATAAGGCCTTTATCCGCGGTAGCCCTTTTGGTCAACCATATGCTTAAAGGTAACATTATCATGGTAGATAACCACGCTCCCAATATAGGGTGTATTTCATTTTTCTTGGCATAATTATCCGCAAACACCCCGATAAAATAGTAGACTAAAAATAGCATAATGGCTATGACCATGGGAAGTCCTATACCACCTTTCCGAATAATGGCGCCTAACGGGGCACCGACAAAAAACAAAATGATACAGGAAAGGGCCAGGGCGTACTTTTTATGAAGGGAAAGGATATGTCGGTTGTAGATTTCATATCGTTTTTGTAACTCCTTCTTCTTCGCTTGAACCGAAGTTAAAATATTCGATGCATTGTTTTTTGCGGTATTGATCAATTGCACTTTCTGCCAACTCTCAAACAAGTCCACAATACTTCCGGAATACACGGTAACGGAATCATTGATCGTTCCTGGAATTTCTTCCGTTTTTGAAATGGTTTTATTTTCCTTACTCTTTTTTATTCTGGATTTGTGCAAATTGGTGTCCACAGGCTGTAAAGGAACAAAGGCCCCGATTCTATTGGAAATACTCTTGGAAAATGACCGTACAATACGAAGATTGTTCTCCTCCAGGGAATCTATATCCTTGATCAAACGCGAAACGTTCTTCATTTTGTCCGTAGTGGTATTGACGTCCTCTTCCAGATCCACATTGTTGAATTCGGAAAGGTCGATATTCATAACATAAGTCTCGAATTCGGCTTGGGCAAAGGGATATTTTCGCTTTTCGTCACTTTTCTTTTTAACGACATTCGTATAATAATGACCATCCTTAAGTACCAATTGAAGGATATCCGACTTTTCGCTACTCTTAAGTTCTCCGGTCTGGGCCTTAATGACCGTATTATTGACGTTGGTCTTTGTTTTTTTATGAATGATCACATTTTCAAGAAACCGGTCGTTTTCGCCAAACTTTTTTTCGACCTTGATATTCATGTCGGCTCCTTCAAAATCACTAAAAACCCCCTCCGCAATGGCTACTGCGGGCTTTACCTTGGCAATGTTCCTTCGCATATTGTAAATCTTCTGTTCCGATGCGGGAATAACGCTATTGGCAAAGTAGAAGGTTACCCCTCCCAGTATGACCATAAAAATGATAAGGCTCAACATGGACCGTTGCAAGGAAATACCGGAGGCCTTCATGGCGGCGAACTCATAGTTTTCTGCAAAAGTACCAAAGGTTAAAATGGAAGAGAGAAGAACCGTAAGGGGCAGTACTTTTTCGGTAAGATTGGGCATCATATAAAAGAAAAACTTTCCTATGATGACCAAGTCCAGGCCTTTACCCGCAAAATCGTCAATAAAGAGCCATATCGTCTGAAAAATGAAAATGAACATCAATATGACGAACGAACTAAAAAAGTTAAATAGGAATCTCGATAAGATGTATTCGTCTAGAATTCTCAATGTGTTACTCCCTTATAATGTAGTACCCTTCATTTTCGTATTTGTTCTCATCAAAGGTAAATAAGGTTTTTGATAAGGGCTGGTCTGTTTTAAAAGAATTAACAATGAAGGTAGTGGTGGTGCCGTTCTTACCGGTTTCTATCAGTTTATAGATATGCTTGGTCTCCACATCTATGCCCAACAAAATGGATCGGATCTCCGTATTGGTATCGATGGGAACCAATTTTACATATTGTATTTTTTTACCCTGTACATTCTGGAGTATGTCCCACTCATAGTTGTGCCCCTGTTTGTAGAAGGTGAGCATCTTTGATGGGGTCACCGTATTTTCATCATCGGCCAGATTCTCAATGGTAATTTCCTCGTTTTCGGGAACGATGGTATATACTTTTTTGCCATCATACAATTGCTGCGAACCCATGAAATTGATTAGGTATTTGTCCCCCTCCAAGGTAACGTCACCCCGGGTCTCCTGATTAATCGCGGCCTCGGTATTGTTCAATACATATTTGAAATCCACTTGGATATTCCCGTACCCCTTAACTTTGTTGTATACCTCGTCCAATAAGGTTTTGGCCTTTCCGGAATTCTGGGAAAAGCCGATAGTGTAGATCAAAACGGTAGTTGCAAATAAAAAAAACTTCTTCATGCTGCCTTAATTTGATTCATTGTTCAATAATTGATCTAGGGCATAGATATCCGAAACCAGTACCTGTCTTGCCTTGCTGCCTTCAAAAGGACCTACGATCCCGGCAGCCTCCAACTGATCTATAATACGCCCCGCCCTGTTATAGCCCAATTTCAACTTTCGTTGTATCAACGAGGCGGAACCTTGCTGGGCCGTTACGATAACTTCCGCCGCCTCACGGAACATGGCATCCCGATCCTGAATTTCGTAATCAATACTTGTGCCAGAATCCTCACCTACGTACTCCGGAAGTTCATGGGCATGCGGGTAGGCCCGTTGCGAACCAATATATTCCGTTATTTTGGCCACCTCGGGAGTGTCCACAAAGGCACACTGTAGGCGGGTAACATCGTTCCCTTGTGTAAACAACATATCTCCACGACCTATTAATTGATCGGCTCCCTGGCTGTCCAAAATTGTACGGGAATCAATCTTGGAAGTAACCCTAAAAGCGATACGTGCCGGAAAGTTGGCCTTAATAATACCGGTAATCACATTTACCGAGGGTCGTTGTGTCGCAATGATCAAATGGATACCAATGGCCCTTGCCAATTGGGCCAAACGGGCAATAGGAGTCTCCACTTCCTTGCCAGCGGTCATGATCAGATCGGCAAATTCATCGATGACCAGCACAATGTAGGGCAAAAATTTATGGCCATCATGTGGATTCAATTTCCGTGTTTTGAACTTGGCATTGTATTCCTTGATATTACGTACCATAGCGGACTTCAATAATTCATATCGATTGTCCATTTCAATGCAGAGAGAGTTCAAAGTGTTTATCACCTTGGTGTTGTCCGTAATAATGGCCTCTTCCGAGTCGGGCAATTTGGCCAAAAAGTGGCGTTCTATCTTATTGTAAAGGGTAAGTTCCACTTTTTTGGGATCTACAAGAATAAACTTCACCTCGGCGGGATGCTTTTTGTACAAAAGGGACGTAATAACGGCATTCAATCCAACGGACTTACCCTGGCCAGTGGCCCCGGCCATCAACAAGTGCGGCATCTTGGCCAAATCCACAACAAAGGTCTCATTGCTAATAGTCTTTCCAAAAGCAATGGGAAGCTGCATTTCTGCCTTCTGAAATTTACTGGAAGCGATTACGGAACGCATGGAAACTACCGTGGCATTCTTATTGGGCACTTCAATACCTATGGTGCCTTTGCCGGGAATAGGGGCAATGATTCGTATACCCAGCGCCGCCAATGAAAGGGCAATATCGTCCTCTAAATTTTTTATTCTGGAAATTCGGACCCCGGCCTCCGGTACGATTTCGTAAAGGGTAACCGTAGGGCCAATAGTGGCTTTTATTTGGGCAATGCCGATTTTGTAATTTTTAAGCGTCTCGACTATCCTGTTCTTGTTCTCCTCAAGTTCTTTTTGGTTTATGGTTATACCTCCGGTTACCCCATGTTGGTCCAAAAGTTCAATGGTCGGGAATTTATAATTGCCTAGCTCCAAAGTAGGGTCGAACTCCCCAAAATCATCTACTAACCGCTCCGCTATATTCTTCTTCTCCTCCTTTTCCTCGACTATTTTTTCCACTTCCATGGCAAGATTGTCCTTTGGATCTTCCTCCACCGGGACAGCTACCTCAAAGTTATCCTCGGACTCCTTTTCCAAATGGGGAATATTTTCTTTGTGGGTATACGTATCGAGGACTATAGGAGTATCATCTTCCACACTCAATTGCATCTCTACGGTTTCGTCATTCTTTTTGTTCTTAAATTCCGAAGCTAGGGATGCCGTTTTTGTACGGAAAAAAATACCAATTTCCTCCGGGGAGAAATTGAAGAGACGAACCAAAATAAAGACCAGACCAAAAAGTAAAAGGAGAAGTACGCCGATCTTACCGGTGTAGTCTTGCAAAAAATCGTTCATTTCATAGCCTACTAAACCGGCCAGTAAAGGCTGTTCATTGGCAAAAAAGCCAAGGGCTATTGAAAACCAAATGAGGAAAATAAAACCCCAGATCCATTTTTTTAAAAGTCCTTGCCCCTTAATTCCCAAAAATAGATATAGACCGGTAATGCAAAGGAGGAAGGGAAATACAAATGTCGCTACCCCAAATCCTTTATACATAAAAAAGTGACTTGCGCTGGCACCGAATTTGTTCAAGAGGTTTTTGGCCTGTTCATTACGATCCGCAAACTCGGTCAAAAGGCTTTGATCCTCTTGCCAGGTAAAATAGAATGAAATAAAGGAAAAACATAGAGCAATACTTAGGAGGATCAACAAACTTCCCAGTATGATCTTGTTTTGCTTGGAGAGCCTTAGGGATATTCCTTTTTTGACGGATTTGGGCTTGGATTTTCTTCCCTTCTTTGCCATGAAATCTTTTATTCTAGGGGCTAAAATACAAATTTAGGGGCGAAGGCTTTCCAATTCCGGAGTCAAAAAATTTTAGGCAGATAAATGATAAGCCCAACGATTGAAGCGGCTACGGAAACCAACATAACGGCTCCCGCAGAAATATCCTTGATAAAACCGATTTTGGGGTCAAACTCCGGTTGTATGTAATCCGCAAGTTTTTCGACTGCCGTATTAAGACCTTCAATGCCCAGAACCAGTGCTATGGCCAGAATTTGCAAAATCCATTCCGTTGCAGAAATATCAAAATAGAATCCTGCTGCGGTAACCACCAAGGCCAAAAAAATTTGGATTTTGATACTGGCCTCGGTCCGAATCAACAACAAAGCCCCTTTGAATGCGTAACCTATGCCGTTCAACCGATTGCGCAGAAAGGACTCCTTAGGCATCCATTAATGCTTCGAGTGCCGCCTTATAATTGGGCTCGTCCACAGTTTCTGGAACCTGTTCCGTATATAGGATATTTCCACCTTCATCAAGAACCACCACAGATCTGGAAAGCAAGGAACGTAAAGGGCCATCGGTAAACTCTACTTGGTAGGCCTTGCCGAAATCCCCGTCCCGAAAATCGGACAACATCACTACATTTTCAATACCCTCGGCACCACAAAAACGGGTCTGCGCAAATGGAAGATCCTTGGAAATACATAGTACCACGGTATTTTCCAACTCCGCGGCTTCCTCATTGAATTGTCTTACGGATTGTGCACATGTGCCCGTATCAATACTGGGAAATACATTCAATACCACCTTTTTTCCCGAGTAGTCGGATAAGGAAGCATCGGACAGATCGGTTTTTGTCAAGTTGAAATCGGGAGCTTTGCTTCCATTAGAAGGTAGGTCGCCGATAGTATGTATTTCATTTCCTTTAAGCGTTACTGTTGCCATGAATTTATCGATTTTAATTTGATGTGAAATTATGAAATATTGAAATGAAATGTAAACGATATTTACAGAAAATGTTGAAATTTTCCAAAGGCAAAAAAGATGGGCCAAAGGAGATTCTATTGGGCCAAGGAAGTGGTCAATTGCTTTATCTTTATTCGGAACAAAGCAAAAAACAAGGTCATAAAAGGACTCAGCCAATTGAAGATGGCATAAAAGAAATATTCGGCTACGCTTACTCCAAGTACTCCACTATGATAGGCCCCACAGGTGTTCCATGGAATCAAGACCGAAGTTACCGTCCCAGAATCCTCTAAGGTACGACTCAAATTTTCCGGGGCCAATCCCCGATCTCGATAGGCCTTGGCGAACATTTTCCCGGGAACGACAATGGCCAGGTATTGATCGGATGCTGTCACATTGAGTGCCAGACAGCTGGCCACCGTGCTGGCAAAAAGCCCAAAAACGGATTTGGCCATAGCCAATAACGAACTACTGATACGGGACAAGGCCCCTATACCGTCCATAATACCCCCAAAGACCATGGCACAAACGATAAGCCAAATTGTACCCAACATGCCCGACATGCCCTTGGCCGAAAATAAATCGTTAAGGGCAGGATTGTCCGTAGGCACGGAAGTCTGTACCGTAATCGCCTTTAAAATCCCTTTATACCCGGACTGAAAAGAAAGATTCTTTGCATTGGTAATCCCGGCCACTATTTCGGGTTGGAACAAAAGTGCAAAAAGAGCACCTAAAAGCGTACCTATCAATAGGGCCGCCAAGGGCGGGGTCTTTTTTACAATAAGAAAAATGACCACCAGGGGTACCAAAAATAACCATCCATTGATAGTAAACGTGGCATCAATAGAGGTAAGAATAGAATCGATATCCGCGGTTCCACTGGTATCCAAGGTAAACCCTATAATGATAAATACGATCAAAGTGACGCTTATGGTAGGCACGGTGGTAAACAACATGTATCGGATATGGTCAAACAGCTCGCCACCGGCCATAGCCGGAGCCAGGTTGGTGGTGTCGCTCAAGGGCGAAAGTTTGTCCCCAAAATAGGCCCCGGAAAGTACGGCACCTGCAGTCATTCCCAAGGAAATGTCCAAGGCGTCCCCAATGCCCACAAGGGCTATGCCGACCGTAGCAGCTGTAGTCCAACTACTGCCCGTGGCAATGGAAATGATAGCGCAAATAATAACGCAGGCCGCCAAAAATATAGTGGGATTCAATATCTGCAATCCATAATAGATCATGGCGGGGATTATCCCGCTGATCAACCAGGTACCGGCCAGGGCACCCACCATTAAAAGAATCAACAAGGCTCCGGTGGTGGATTTTACGTTTTCCGCAACTTCAGTAAGCATGGTCTTGTAGGAAACCTTATTGAAGAAACCCACAATGGCGGCCACTGCGCCTCCCAACAAAAGAATAAATTGATTGGAACCACTAAGTGCATCATCACCAAAAACATAGACATTGTAGGCCAACATGCCTACCAAGGCCACAACCGGAATTAGGGCTTCCCAAATGTTAAGTTCCTTATTTTCAAGAATTCGTGCATCTTTTTGACGTTTACCGGATTTTGGGTCCTTCATACTTAATGTTTGAGTGGTCAGGTAATATTACGATTTTACCAAGGGCTATGCAAGTAGGGGCCTGGATGACTAACTCCAAATGTGCTGGAGTATCTGTTTCCGGGGTATGGTCAACCCAAAAAATCGTGGTATTTTTGTACTTCAAATTAAAGCAAATCACTATATGAATTCATATGATGTGGCCGTTATCGGCTCTGGACCTGGAGGTTATGTCGCGGCCATTCGCTGCGCACAATTGGGAATGAAGACCGCAATTATAGAAAAGTATTCAACTTTGGGCGGGACCTGCCTCAATGTGGGCTGTATTCCCTCAAAGGCCCTCTTGGATTCAAGCCACCATTATGAGGATGCCGTCAAACATTTTAAGGAACACGGAATCGATATCCCGGGGGAAGTAAAGGTAAACTTGGAACAGATGATCGCCCGGAAACAAGGGGTGGTGGACCAAACGACCAAAGGCATCGAGTTTTTAATGGACAAGAACAAAATCGATGTCTATGAAGGCCTGGGTAGCTTTAAGGACAATACCCATATTACTATCGCGAAGAGTGATGGAAAAACTGAAACCATTGAGGCCAAGCATATCATCATAGCCACGGGATCCAAACCGTCTACCTTGCCTTTTATCAAGATTGATAAGGAACGGATCATTACGTCCACGGAAGCCTTGAAACTTAAGGAAATTCCGAAACATTTGATAATAATAGGAGGCGGCGTTATTGGACTGGAATTAGGCCAGGTATACAAGCGTTTAGGAGCCGAGGTTTCGGTAATAGAATATATGGATCGCATTATCCCTACTATGGACGGTGCACTCTCCAAAGAGTTGATGAAGGTGATGAAAAAACAAAAGACCAAGTTTTATCTGTCCCATAAGGTAAAGTCGGTAGAGCGCAAGGGCAATGAAGTGATTGTGAAGGCCGATGACAAAAAAGGACAGGAGGTCGAATTTAAAGGCGATTATTGCCTGGTTTCCGTGGGAAGAAGACCCTACACAGATGGACTCAACGCAGAGGCGGCCGGGGTTAAACTTGATGACCGGGGCAGGGTAGAGGTCGATGAACATTTGCAGACCAGCGTAGCCAATATCTATGCCATAGGGGATGTTATCCGTGGTGCTATGTTGGCCCATAAGGCGGAAGAGGAAGGAACCATGGTAGCTGAAATCTTGGCCGGACAAAAACCGCATATCGACTACAACCTTATCCCAGGAGTGGTATATACCTGGCCAGAGGTAGCTGCCGTAGGGAAGACGGAAGAAGAATTGAAGGAAGCCGGTGTAGAATACAAAGCCGGCCAATTTCCGATGCGTGCCTTAGGGCGTGCCAGGGCCAGCATGGACATCGATGGATTTGTAAAGATTTTGGCCGATGCAAAAACTGACGAAGTATTGGGCGTACACATGGTCGGCGCGCGTTGTGCGGATTTAATAACAGAGGCCGTAACGGCTATGGA
The DNA here is from genome assembly GCF_965228935.1 of Ulvibacterium sp. Taxonomy (GTDB): domain Bacteria; phylum Bacteroidota; class Bacteroidia; order Flavobacteriales; family Flavobacteriaceae; genus Ulvibacterium. The sequence continues at coordinate 3,729,639 of NZ_OZ245846.1, forward strand.
ATTCCGTGCTTCGGCCGAGGATATCGCCAGGATGAGCCATGCGCATCCCACCTATGCGGAAGCCGTTAAGGAGGCTGCCTTGGCGGCCACGGCTGATCGGCCCTTGCATATTTAGGTGATTTTAATTCGCATTTTGAATAGGAACCCTAGTACATTGTATTAGGGTTTTTTGAGGTTACTGGAATCTGTTGTATGGCATCCCAGTGCTCGCATATTTTCCCGTTGGCATCAAATCTAAAAAAATCCATGGTCACATACTCATCGTTTCCGGGCCAAACCTGATGTGTATGCAACGCCACTAAATCACCTTCACCGATACATCGGACAAATTCAATGGACTTATCGGGGTATTCCGCCTGCATTCTTTCAAAGTAGGTAATGAATCCTTCCGTACCATCGGCTACATCCGGGTTGTGTTGAATGTAAGTGTCGCCTATATACAATTCTACCGCTTTTCTCGGGTTTCCTTCATAGGCCATTTTATAGAAGGCCACGGCGTTTTTTTTGTTTTCTTCCATTTGTATGTCTTGTTTGAGGTATTCGTACCACTTATGATTTAATTGGATTCTATTCCAGATATTGGGATAAAACCTTGGGCGTTTTTTCCAATTCCCTGTAAAAAATATCCTTGAAATAAACAACGGCGCCTTCGGATTGAAGTGTTAACCTGCCCGAAACCAAAGGTTCCAAAGTTGCGCCATTCTTATAGAATGAATTGAGGAGAATCATATTTACCTTTCCATTGATCATATGTACGGCGTGATTTTCCCAGCAGATAAGCTCCAAGGTATTCCATTCCCCATAGGGTCTTTCGTTGTATGGATTTGCAATTACGATTTGCCATTCGTTCCTACCCTCAAAGTGGTGTAGTCCCGCATTGTGGTCAAACAGCAGCATCGTATCCTTTAAAGTGCTCACTAAATGCTCAAGGTAGGGCTTTGCTTTTTGGATAGCCTTGGGAATGGCCGTGGTCGGAGCGGCAGGAATATCCAAAATCACATTCTTTGCCCAGTAACTGCCTACGTCCCCTTCATGGATTTGTAATTCGTGCCTAACCTTTCCCTGATGGTACAGAATGCCTCCATCTTTGGGCCGACCTTCCATCCATTTCCATTTTAGGTCGCCCCATTTGAATTTTAATTTGAGGTGATAGTTGGCCAAACTATCCTTGAGAATCAATCCGCCGATTACCTCGCCCGATATTCGAATAACTTTTTCATCATTCAGGGTATCAATGGTAAATACATCCAAGGGATCATTATATCCCAATCCCTCCACATAGTTGCCCAAGCTGTCCTTTCTAAGCCCTTGGACCTGCACGGAAGAATCCGGAATGCCCAAGTAATGTTTAAATGCCATTGCATCCTCTCCTTGATAGATTGGAATCCATTTGTTTTCCGTACAACTGAAGTTCATCAATAAAAATAAGAGGGGTACGGAGAGTTTAAAAAAGGTTTTAGGGTACCTCATAAGCATCGTTTATAGTGAAACCAGCCGGAGCACCACGGCCATATAGGGTTTTCCGGGAAGGTCCAACTTATCTCCCATACCAAAAGTACGATCTTTCTTTACGGTTGTCCCGCTCTTGGTATCGATTACCTCCACCTGGTATTTGAGGTTTTCCGGCAATTCCGTAAAAGTCCAACTGCTATTTTGATACTCACCGAAATAATAGAGATAATACGTCTCATCTACTCCAGCACGAATCCAATTCAAGCGCCAATCCGTCCCCAAGGGCTTTAAGTGGCCCGGGATGTCATCGAGCACTTTTTTTAATGCGTGGAGTTCCTTTGCCGAGCTCCCTTCAAAATTGCCACCTTGACGGAAGAATTGGTAGCCCGTGCCCTGCTGGTTGAATGCTTCACCATGTGTTGCATAGGCCCCGAGTATGGTCATCAGCCAAAACCGATGTCGAATCATATCCCCATTGAGGGCCACCGTGCGGTTGTCCCCGTCACCTTCATAACAGAATTCATCAAAAAGCACCGGCTTTTTAAAGGTATCCCGGAGGGTGGTACTTTTCCACCAGGCTTCGCTCTGGGCACTTATATGGGTTACCCATGGCTTGCTATGATCGTACCATTTTGCGGCATTGTGAATGGATCGTAGACGATGATACGGGTCGTTATCTTGGAAAAAACGGAAATACCCGTCCCAATCCTCGGTTGTCCTTTCCAGCATCAAATCGAACTCATTGGCCATGGACCACCAAATGTTGCGGAATGCCCCGAATCTGGCATTTACATAGTTTAAAAACAGGTATTGCTCTTTTTTGTTCATTTTGTCAAATCCCCATACTCCTTTATCATAGGGATGGAAAACGAATAAGTCTACCTGGATGCCCAGTTTTTGCATTTCTTGGATGTAATGCTCGTATTGGGCAAAATAGGCCACATTAAATCGGGTAAAATCCCAATCTTTCCCCTTACCCTCAAAAGGATACAGCTCATAGTCGGTACCGCTAGGCGCATGGGGGAGCAATGCTACCCGAATTTTATTGAAAGGGGATTTTTTGAGTGATTCCAAGGTTTTTTCGCGGGTTTCCCGGTTTTGCTGTATCCATCCATAGGCCGTGGTGCCCAAGGGGTAAAAAGGTTTTCCATCGGAATACGCAAAATGAAAAGTATCCTTTACGACCACAGGACCATGATTTCCATTCTTGGGCGGGATACATTGAAATGTACCTTTTTGTTCGTGCAGCCGGGTGTCGTTGCTTGCGGTGATGTACCGCCAGGCCCCTTCCTTGTCTGGCATGAAACGTAGCTTGTAGCTACCATTTCCATCATAAAACCCCGAAACCGCAACCGTATCCTGTTTATGGTAAAACTTGGCCGTTAGTTGAATTTCGGTAAACGGATTACCCTCTTTTTTTCCGTTTAGCTGCAATTCGAAAATATCCCATTTTTCTACCTCGGATTGAGCCTCAAGGTGAAAACCTGAAAAGAAAAGAATCCAAAAGAGCAGTGTGCCAATTCTCATAGTATTCAACGTTGTAGACGAAAATATAAGAAAAGAATTGAACTTTGGGTTTGAAAGTTTGATAATCGAAAATGATTTGGGGCATCCTCACTTTTGATCGTACGGAATGTAGTTCTCCCATTCCCATGGAGTATAGGTGTCGCTTAGGGCGACTTCCAAGAGTTCCTTAAAGATGCTTTCTCCATTATCGCTGTTGGTCATTATCAGTATTCCTTTTCCAATTTGGGGAAAAATGACCGAATAATGTTGGAATCCATCACCATGCCCTTCCTTAAAGGCCCCAAAACCATATGGGGTTTTAAACATGCCCCAACCCAACCCATAGCTTAATTGAATCGCATCGTAAAGTGTGGTATCCTTGTTCGACAAAGGGCCGAATTGTTTTGTGGAACGTATTCTGATCTGGGGTCTGAACAACTCCTCCCAAGATGCTTTGGAAATAAGCTTTTCCTGTAATACGGCTTCCAAAAATCGGGTGTAATCCCATGCGCTGGTCTCCAGGGTACTCGGTGCCCGAGGCTCATTGTCCGTATCCTTGGGATAAAGTTGTCCTTCCGTTGAATGACCGTAGGCAAAATCATTTTCAAAACGCCCATACCACCGATAACCTGAGTTTTTCATACCAATCGGTTTAAAAATGCGTTCTTGCGCCAAGGACTCTAGATCTTTGTTAAGGATTTTTTCCAGGATTACCTGTAGGTACACCATTCCTTCCCCTGAGTATTGATAACGACTTCCCGGCTCAAACTTGACCCTTAGCTTCCGATCTTCCTCAAACCATCGCCAATTGGGAAGCCCTGTGGTATGGGCCAAACACATACGAGCGGTAATTTTATGATACAAGGTGTCCGAGGTCAAATCGGAAAAATCATCGTGCCATCGTGCCAAAGGTTGGTATTCGTGTATTTTTTTGGGGAGATAGGACTCCAGGGGCGTATCCAGATCAATAATACCTTCCTCCACCAATTCCAACGTCAAAACCGCAAAAACCGCTTTGCTCAAAGAGGCACCATAGATATTGGTGGAATCGGTCAATGGCAACTTATTTTTAAAATCCTTATAGCCAAAAGTCTTTTGGTATATGGCGGTATCGCCATTGAAGATGGAAACTGCCAAACCATGTACCTGCGCATCGGTCATCAGTTGTTCGATTTTAGCGGTCAGGGAGTCCCTTGAAATAGTGGTACCGGACAATCGGGATATTTGTTGGGGGTCTACGGAGTTGCAACCTATAAGGTTAAAAACACAAAAAATGATCATAAACCCAGGGATCTTGGAGTTTTTTCCCCTTCCTTTTTTTAAAAAGGGATAGGCCAAGGGGTAATAACACTTTTGAGTGTTTAAGACGGTTACAATATTGACTATCGTAACGATGATAGTATATGGAATTACTGTTATAAAAAAGAAAAAGCCCAAACCCTCTATAGTCATGAGTGCTATAAAAGATAAGATGAACAACAAGGTCATAGTAATCTGAAAGTTGATGACCGTCCTACCATGTGCATCGTATATAGGGTTGTCCTCCCGTTTATGGATCCAAAGAAATAAGGGAAACAGTATATTGCATAAGGGCAATGCCAAGCCCAAAATAGGGGTGCCATGTAATAGCAATAACCATTTTTTTTGGAGGTTTTCTATTTTGGGGTCTTCAAGTACTAGAAGATCTTCAACTTCAATTTCGAGGGCGGCGGCCAGTAGCTTTATGGTCTGCAGATGTGGATTGGTGCTTCCTTTCTCAATGCGCTGTATGGTTCGTACGGCCACATTGGTCTTTTCGGATAGGTCCTCTTGGGAATACCCTTTTAGCTTGCGTTGATAGATTAGATTTTTGGCCAGCGAATTGTTTTCCATGATCCCGATATTTGTTCACTGCAAAGCTAGCGATCACATGCGGGTTTTATCATGACATTTAGGTGTCACCCAAACGTCATTTACCATATCTGCAACGCCTTCGGGAATACCCCAAAATGGATTACCCGTTATGGGAGCCATCACAAAAAGGAGGCGTGCTGGTCTGTTTACAGGTGCACAGCCACGCTTCTTCGGTCTCTTCAGCTTCAAAGACCAAAGGCGGTGTTGCCTTATTGACCCTATGGGAGCCATCACAAAAGGGTTGTTCGTTACTGTGGCTACAACTGCACCAGGAATACCGTTTTCCAGCTTCAAGGTCTACGGGAATAGGGGAATATTTTGTATCGCTCATATCCAATTGTTTTTGGACGAAAATACGCAATAGGGCGGTAGCGGAAAAAGAGAGGGATTAATTTTTAACCAATCCAAATAGCCGAAGTAGTCGGGCTAAGGAGGCTCGGACTACTTTATGAGCACTAAAGTACAGGGGTTCTACCTTGGTCCAAACATAACCCATAGCGGAAACCAGGTTCGATTTTAAAGTTGCTTTATGCCTTTCATAAAGCAAAGCGGTATATGTACAAATGATCATAAAGATCAAAGCACTAGGAATAACTACCTGAGGTGTTAGAGAATGATGAAAAAATCGATATAGGCCCAAGCCCGTAAAGCTTCCATAAAGAATAATGAAATGAATTACATAAATGGACAATGTACTTTGCCCGATTTTTATCAGGGTCTTATGGGTCAGTAAGCTTCTAAAAAGCATGAAAACTGCAAATACCAGAAAAACATCTCCCAATCGTATAAATAAGTAATTGTTGAAATAAATATCCGCAAATAATTGTATATCAGTATATTTTGATATTGAAAAAAAGAAATCGGATGAATAAAAAATGAGCAGGGAGCCAATAGCTATGGCCGCTGCGATGGCTGTCGGATATAAATATTTAAGGTCCCTAAATCGGGTAAACAACAGGGATAAAAAACCACCAAAGGCCGTATAACCGAACCAGGGAAAAATGGTAAAGACAGAGCCATTGGTCTTGGAGAAATAATTGGCCAGGGCATCGGGCAAAAACGAATAGGTGAATTGTTTATACCAAGGCTCAAATAAGAATAACAAAACGGTAATCGTGGCCAAGACCGCTGGGAATAGCCACCTTTCTTGTCTGTATGTCAAAAGATAAAGGCCTATAATCCCCAAAATGGAAAGGCCAATGCAGTGTAATACATCTACCAGATAAAACGCATCATAGATATGGCCTTGTAACAACCCGAATAAATTCAAGCGGAGCAGATAGCCTATCAGCAACAATTGCAATCCACGTTTTACACCCTTTTTTATCCTTGGATTATTAAAACCTGTTTGCGGAACCCGTACCAAGAGATAGGTGAAGATAAATCCGGATACTGTAAAGAACACCGGGGCCGTGATGCCCCTAAAATATTTCCAAATAGTATAACCTTCAGCGGAATTGTTCCTAAACCCCATATCCAAAAGACCATCTACAAAATGCCCTTGGAGCATCATGAGAATGGCCCATGCCCTCATGGCATCTATAAAATATAATCTGGCGGACTTTCTTTCCATGTTTAGGTTGATGGTCTTGAGGTTTTCCTTCGAACTAGGGATTCAACGACCTATATACTTGTGAAACAGTGGGTTTGGATGTTTCGCGCTGCAAAATTATGTAAAATACTCGCAATTCAATTGCATTTGCGCTATTTTCGTCGAATAACGATTAAAACGCTTAAATGGCTACAATATTGGCATTTGCAGGGAGCAATTCTTCAACTTCCATTAATTTTCAATTGGTAAAATATACCGCCTCATTGGTGGATGACCGAGAGGTTCAATTACTAAATATGGCCTATTTTCCATTTCCCATGTACAGTATTGACCATGAAAGAGAGAATGAGTTTTCCAATTCCTTGGTCGAACTCAAGAACGATATTGGTAAAGCGGACGGGCTCATAATATCTGTTAACGAGCATAACGGTAATCCATCTGCCTATTTTAAGAACTTGATTGATTGGCTCTCCCGTGTGGAACGCAAATTTTTACAGGATAAAACCCTATTGTTGATGTCCACTTCGGGAGGGAAAAGAGGGGGTGCGGGTGCTTTGGAGATTGCGGAGAAAACTTTGGTCCGGTTTGGGACTTCGGAGATATTGACCTTTTCCCTGCCCAATTTCAATACCAATTTTGATCAGCATAAAGGTATTGTGGATGAAGGGCTGGCCCGGTCGCATCAAAATAAAGTAGCGGAATTCTTATCCAAAATCCAAGCTTGAGAAAAAAGGTCTCCTACACGGTATCGGATATCCAAAAATTTAGGGACTCCCTTTTGCATTGGTCCCAGCAGTTTAGGGAGGTCGTTTGGCTGGAAGGCAATGGCCATGAAGATATTTATAGCTCTTTCGATGCAATACTGGCCGTAGGCGCCTTTACTTCTATCCAAAGCGATTTCCAGGATGCGTTTCGCGATTTACAGGAATACCAGTCCAAAGCAAAGGATTGGCTCTTCGGTTATTTATCCTATGATCTTAAGAATGATGTGGAACAATTAAGTTCCAACAATCCGGACGGATTGGGTTTTCCGGAATTGTTTTTTTTTCAGCCCAAGAAAATTATCCGATTGAAAGGAAGCGTGGCGGATTTCATGTACCTGAATATGCTGGAGGATGAAATCGAACAGGATTTCGAATCGCTGTCCGGAGGGAACCTTGTGAATCGGGAAGTCGCCCAAAATTCAGAGGATATCCGGATACACATGCGTATTTTTAAGGATGAGTATTTTGCAAGGGTAGAAAAGATGTTGGCCCATATCCATCGTGGCGACATCTATGAGGCCAATTTTTGCCAAGAGTTCTATGCCACGGAAACTCAAATCGATGCTCTACGAACCTATCAAAAGCTAAACACTATTTCCAAGGCTCCCTTTTCTGTCTTTCTAAAGTTAAACGACAAGTACCTTCTTTCGGCCTCGCCCGAACGTTATCTTAAAAAAATGGGAACCCGGATTATCTCCCAGCCTATTAAAGGTACGGCCAGGCGTTCCCGAAACGAGATTGAGGATGAAAAATTGAGACTTTCCTTGACCCATGACAAAAAGGAACGCGCCGAAAACGTTATGATCGTAGACTTGGTCAGGAACGATATGTCCAAAAGCGCGCTAAAAAGAAGTGTTACAGTAGAAGAACTTGGTAAGGTATACACCTTCAGACAGGTACATCAAATGATATCAACCATTACTGCAAGGATTGAACCTTTTAAAAACCCTGTGGAAATCATTACGGAAACCTTTCCAATGGGCAGTATGACCGGGGCGCCCAAAATTTCCGCCATGAGAATCATAGAGGAACTGGAGTCCTTTAAAAGAAGCCTTTACAGTGGAGCCGTTGGCTATTTTACCCCCGAGGACGATTTTGATTTCAATGTGGTCATACGAAGTATTTTGTACAATGCCACAAAGGAATATGTGTCATTTTCGGTTGGCAGTGCCATTACCGCAATGGCAGATCCCGAGCGTGAATACGAAGAGTGCCTTATAAAGGCGAGGGCCATGCGGGAAGTATTGGAAGGATAATCGGTTATAGGGCACCGAAAACAAATCACGGATTGGAACTGCATATTCACTCAAGTTTCTCCTTATTTCTGGCAACAAACTTTTCCGTTACCTTTGTTTTGTGTTAGCTGAATTCAAAAAACATATCGAAACAAAATTCCCTGAATTGTTGGAAGAACGGTTTCTTCTTGCCTGCAGTGGGGGGGTAGACAGTATGGTATTGGCCCATCTATGTCACCATGCCACATTGGACTTTGTCATAGGGCATTGCAATTTTCAGTTAAGGGGCGGGGAAAGTGATACCGATGAAAAATTCGTAAGGAACTTCGCTTTTGAATTGTCCAAAACCTTTTTTTCAACTTGTTTTGAAACAGCTGATTATGTTAAAAAAAATAAAGTATCAGTTCAAATTGCTGCACGGGAACTTCGCTACAATTGGTTTACGGAACTAATGCAGGAAAATGATATTAAAATTTTGGTAACGGCACATCAAGCGGATGATAATTTGGAAACCTTTTTGATCAATCTTTCCCGGGGTACAGGAATCGATGGTCTTACAGGAATTCCGGAAAAGACCGATACCTTGGCAAGACCGTTATTGCCGTTCACCAGATCTCAAATTCTGGAGTATGCTAGAATCGAAAATGTATTGTGGCGTGAGGACGGAAGTAATTCGGATACCAAATATCTTAGGAATAAGATTAGACATGAAATTGTTCCCAAACTAAAGGAGCTGCACCCGACATTTTTGAGAAACTTCAAAAATACCCAACAGTATATTAGAGGCACCTCCCAGTTGGCCGAATTATATATCGATCAAATCAGGACAGCTATTTTTAGATATGAGGATGGAGTGATACAAATCGACATCCCCTCCTTGTTGAAACTAGAACCTTTGGAACCTCATTTATTTGCCCTGTTCCATGGGTATGGCTTCACGGAATGGAACGATGTAAAATCCCTACTTACGACCATGAGCGGTAAGGAAGTGCGCTCCAAGACCCATAGGTTGCTTAAGGACAGGGAATTCCTTTTGTTGGCGGAGATCCGGGAAGAGGATCCCAAGGAGTATCCCATTCTACAGGATGTAAAGGAAATTCATACTCCGATTCACTTAAAAATAACCGAAGTATCCCGTGTTAAGGAAACCCCAAAAAATGTACTATATGTGGCCAAAGAAACGTTAAAGTATCCACTGACCTTAAGGAAATGGCAAAAAGGCGACTATTTTTATCCATTAGGAATGAAAGGGAGAAAAAAGGTGTCCAAATTCTTTAAGGATGAAAAAATGGATGCCATTTCCAAAGAAAAGCAATGGTTGCTATGTTCTAGGGGTACAGTTGTTTGGGTAGTGGGTAAAAGGGCCGATGAACGTTTTAAAGTTTCAGGGGATACACAGAACATTGTAAAAATTGAATTCAATACATGAAACGAACATGAATTTTTTTAATCAAAAACTACACACGGTGGAATGATTAAAATAAATTCATGAGAGAACGAGTGCAACGAGTGGTTGCATTAATTCCTAAATTTTTAAATAGCTTATTTACAGACATTTAAAAATTTTAAATAGATGAAAAACATCATACTTCTTATCGTATTGGTTTTTAATGGTTTGTTGTCCTTTTCCCAGGATGATGAAAATCCTGTGCTTTGGTCCCATGAAGCCAACAAAATATCGGATACCGAATATGAACTTGTGTTTGCTGGAAAAATCTATGAAGGCTGGCATGTATATTCGCAACATACCGCGGAAGGGGGGGCATTCCCAAGTGAATTCAAATATGCCGGGGCCGGCAAGGGGTATGAACTTGTCGGAGAGACCGAGGAAAGCGAGACAATAACCGAATACAGCGATATTTTTGAGGTCGATGAGACCTTTTTTAAAGGAAAGGCAGTATTTACCCAAAGAATTCGGTTATTAAATCCGGATGTTCGCCAAATTGATGTAAACCTCTGGTATCAAGTATGTAAGGAAGTTTGTATTCCTGCTGAAGAGGACTTTTCGTTTTCATTGGACGGGAGTGCCATAGTTAAAGAAAACAAATCGGTAGACGAAAGAAGCAAGGCCTTGGGGGCTTCCCTTACCCTTGACTTAAAGAACAAGGAATTATTGCGGGCAGCGGAAGTTGGTAGCTCCGAATCCAAATCAGGATTGTGGACTATTTTTGGTCTCGGTTTCCTCGGGGGACTTATCGCTTTGTTGACTCCCTGTGTATTTCCTATGATACCGCTTACGGTCTCATTTTTTACGAAACAGTCCCAAAAAAAATCCAAGGGTATAGCCAACGCGTTGTTATATGGCTTCTTTATCATCCTGATTTACTTTTTGCTGAGTATACCTTTTCATCTTTTTGATTCCATCGATTCACAAATATTGAACACCATAGCCACCAATATTTGGCTCAATCTTTTTCTCTTTCTGATATTTGTGTTCTTCGCCTTTTCGTTCTTTGGGTATTATGAACTGACCTTACCGAGTTCATGGGCCAACGCTATGGATTCTGCTTCCAATAAAGTGGGCGGTGCCTTGGGTATTTTCTTTATGGCGGTTACCTTGGCCATAGTCTCTTTTTCCTGTACAGGCCCTATTTTAGGCGGATTATTGGGTAGTACCACCTTAGCCGAAGGCGATGTAGCCACCAACCTTTCAGCAGGAATGTTAGGTTTTGGATTGGCCCTGGTCTTGCCCTTTGCCCTTTTTGCCCTTTTTCCGGCATGGTTGCATTCGCTGCCAAAATCAGGAGGTTGGATGACCACGGTGAAGGTAGTCTTGGGCTTTTTGGAATTGGCCTTGGCCTTTAAGTTCCTTTCCAATGCCGATTTGGTAGGGAATTGGGGCATTTTTAAGAGAGAGATTTTCCTGGGAATTTGGGTGGTTCTGTTCCTGCTGTTGACACTTTATCTTTTCGGAATTTTTCGCTTTCCCCATGATGGGCCAAGACAGCAATTGACCTCTTTGCGAAAAGGGGTAGGTGTAGTAAGCGCCATCTTCTCCTTATATCTGATATTAGGCTTGTTCAATTTCTCCAGTTTGCGATTGCTAAGTGGTTTTCCCCCTCCGGATTTTTATAGTGTACGGGCCGGTGAAAGCGATTGTCCCCTGGGCATTGATTGCTTTAAGGATTTTGAAGAAGGTCTTTCGTATGCCAAACAGGTCAACAAGCCCATACTATTGGATTTTACCGGTTGGGCCTGTGTAAACTGCCGTAGGATGGAAGAAAAAGTATGGAGCGAACCGAATATCTATTCCGTGTTAAAGGAGGATTATGTCCTTATTTCCCTTTACGTGGATGACCGCAAGGAACTCCCGGTATCGGAACAGTTCAATTTTGAATTCGATTCAGGTCGGGTGAAATCCATAAAGACCATAGGTCAAAAATGGGGTACCTTTCAAACGATCAACTTCAGTGCGGCATCCCAACCGTATTACGTACTAATGACCCCTGATTTGGAAATATTGAACATAGCGGTGCAATATACGGACAAGGATACCTATCGCAGTTGGCTAAGGCAAGGACTGAAAAATTTTGAACGATCCAAAAAGGCCATTGCCAAGGCCCCACAGCTCTAAAAATCATTTCGGCTTTTGATGTATGCAACAAAAAGCACTGGTAAAGGTGTTTTTTATTGTTGCGAATACCCCTATCTTAACTGTAAAAATAGTACAGATGAGAAGATTTAAAATACTCGGCTGGATTCTTTTGGCAATCCTGGGTATTTTCATTTTATGCGGAGGGATATTCATTAATTCACTTACCCCCACTTATGAAGGAGAGCAGCAACTTCCAAGTCTTTCCGAAGAAGTGGACGTATACTACGATCCCTATGGGATTCCCCATATCTATGCCAATACCGAAAAAGATGCCATTAGGTCATTGGGCTATGTTCACGCACAAGATCGCTTATGGCAAATGGAATTGTTGCGAAGGGTAGGCAGGGGAGGTCTTTCCGAGGTCTTTGGAAGGGATTTGGTTAAAACCGATCAATTCTTTCTGTCCTTGGGAATCGATGATGCCACATTGGAAACGCTGGCCCTATTGGATATGGATAGTGAAATGGCCCAACTTGCACAGGCGTATTTGGAAGGGGTCAATCAATTTATTTTAAGGGGACCCACGCCCTTGGAGTTTTATCTCACCGGGCTTCAAAAGGAACCGTTTTCCTTAAGGGACATCTATAATACCGTTGGGTATATGGCATTTAGCTTTGCCATGGCCCATAAGACGGATCCATTATTGACCAACATAAAAAATAAACTAGGTCCAGAGTATCTCGAAGATTTGGAAATCAATGTGGATACAAGAACCACTTGGATAAAAAATCACGCGGGATTTCCAATCGATTCGTTGCAGAATGAGATTACTACAATGGTCTCGAAAGCCTTGGGAAATATAGCACTTCCGCTTTTTGAAGGCAGTAACGGTTGGGTGATTTCACCCTCCAAGACCAAGAACGGGAAAGTCATTTTCGCCAATGACCCCCATATTGGTTTCGCGCAACCGGCCGTATGGTATGAGGCCCATGTAGTGACACCTGCCTATGAAAAGTACGGCTATCATATGGCCGGAATACCCTTCCCGATTCTGGGGCATGACCGTAATTTGGCCTATGGAATGACGATGTTCGAAAATGATGACGTAGATTTTTACTACGAAGAATCGCATCCCACCGATAGTTCAAAGTACAAAATCGCGAAGGGTTGGTCCGATTATGAAAGGGTCTCCAAAACCATAAAAGTGAAGGATTCTTCCGATGTGTCCTTTAGTTTCAAGAAAACGATTCATGGTCCCGTACTCAATGGAATTGCCGACCAAGTAACCGGGGAGCGTCCCATTAGCATGTCCTGGATCTATACCCAGGAGGACAATAAGGTGATGCACGCCCTGTACGACATGACCCACGCTTCCAATATTCAGGAGTTTCAGTCTGCACTGGCCAACATCCATGCACCCGGTCTCAATATCATGTATGGGGATGCCGAAGGAAATGTGGCCTGGTGGGCAGCGGCTAAGCTGTATCAAATTCCGGAGGACGCCCAGACCAAGTTGATTTATGAACCGCTTACCGGGTTACCTGTGGAAAAGGATTATCTCGATTTTTCTCAGAATCCCCAGGCGATTAACCCACCGTGGAACTATGTGTACTCCGCCAACAATCAGCCCGATTCTATTACGGGGATGTTGTATCCCGGGTATTACCTGCCCGAAAATCGTGCTCGACGAATCGTTGAATTGCTGGAACCAAAAAATGATTGGGACAGGGAAGCGGTAGCCAAAATGATTGTGGATATCACATCCCCGGTACATCCTGAGATTGTAGACAATTTGGTGAAGTCCTTAGAACTAAAAGAGCTCAATAGCCTACAGACAAAGGAGTTGGACGCCTTGGTGGCCTGGCCAGGCGATTATCCCTTGAAGAGTGTAGAAGCCACCGTATATACCGGATGGATCTATCATTTCCTTAAAAACACATTTGCCGATGAATTGGGGGATGAATTGTTCCAACAGGTCTTGGCCACACATTTCCTCAAAAGATTGATTGCCCCTATGGCCGCAAAAGAAAACTCCATCTGGTGGGACGATATCGAAACATCTGAAGTTGTGGAAACCAAAAAGGAAATCGTACAAAAATCCTTTGCCCAAGCCTTGGAATCCCTGGAAAGGGAATTTGGCCCCGACAGAAGAAACTGGACATGGAATAAGGTTCATACCGTAGAACATGGTCATCCCATTGGCCAGGTGGCGATTTTTCGCTCCTTCTTCAATGTAGGTCCTTTTTCCGTAAATGGTACAAGGGAGGTGATAAACAATATGAAATTCAACTTTGATGAAACCCAACTTTATGATGTAGTTTCGGGACCTTCCACTCGCCGGATAATCGACTTTTCCGATGTCGAGAACAGCATTAGTATCCTACCCACGGGCCAATCCGGAAATCCCTTTAGTCCCTATTATGAGGATCAGGCCGAAATGTATGTGAGAGGGGAATTCCGTAAAATGATGATGAATAGGGAGGAAATAGAAGCAACTTCAAAATCTTTACTTACATTTAAGCCTACACAAGATTAACACGTATGCTTACAAAGGTTTATGGGAGTGCCGTTTTTGGGGTGGAGGCCACGACCATAACCGTGGAAGTCAATGTAGATCGGGGCGTAGGGTACCATTTGGTTGGTCTTCCGGACAACGCCATTAAGGAAAGTAATTATCGTATTGCCGCCGCCCTGCTCAATAATGGTTATAAGATTCCGGGCAAGAAGATTACGATCAATATGGCGCCGGCCGACTTGCGGAAAGAAGGCTCTGCCTATGACCTTACACTCGCTGTGGGGATATTGACCGCTTCCGGGCAGATCCAATCCGAAAACCTGGAAAAGTATGTCATTATGGGCGAATTGTCCCTGGACGGCAGTCTGCAACCTGTTAAAGGTGCCCTTCCCATTGCCATACAGGCTCGCGAAGAAGGGTTTGCCGGATTTATCCTGCCCAATGAAAATGCAAAGGAAGCGGCCATAGTCTCCGATCTAAAGGTTTATGGGGTGGACAACATCAAAGAGGTCATTGATTTTTTCGATATGGGAAAGCCCTTGGAGCAGATTGTTGTGGATACCCGAAAGGAATTCTATAAAAACCTCGATTTTCCCGAATTCGATTTTTCGGATGTCAAAGGTCAGGAAAGTATAAAGCGCTGTATGGAAATAGCCGCCGCAGGCGGGCATAATATTATCTTGATCGGTCCACCGGGTGCAGGAAAGACCATGCTGGCCAAGCGTTTGCCTTCCATTCTTCCGCCCATGACCTTGCAGGAGGCCTTGGAGACCACCAAAATCCATAGCGTAGTGGGCAAGATTAAGAATATGGGGCTGATGAGCCAGCGTCCTTTCCGTAGTCCCCACCATACCATTTCGGACGTGGCCTTGGTCGGTGGCGGGGCCTACCCACAGCCGGGTGAAATCTCGCTGGCGCATAATGGGGTATTGTTCCTAGACGAACTACCCGAGTTTAAACGAGGGGTTTTGGAGGTGATGCGGCAACCCCTGGAAGATCGGGAGGTAACCATCTCCCGCGCCAAATTTACAGTAACCTATCCCAGTAGTTTTATGTTGGTAGCCAGTATGAATCCAAGTCCCGGGGGATATTTTAACGACCCGGATGCACCGGTAACCTCCTCTCCGGCAGAGATGCAACGGTATCTGGGCAAAATTTCCGGCCCGTTATTGGATAGGATCGACATCCATATTGAGGTGACACCCGTTCCCTTCGAAAAGTTGTCCGAGGATCGAAAAGGGGAGGGTAGTGTGGAAATTCGAAACCGGGTGATAGTGGCTAGGGAAATTCAGACCAAACGCTTTAAGGATTTGGAAAAGGTGCATTACAACGCCCAGATGAACACTAAGCAAATTAGGGAGTTTTGTAAACTGGATAAGACTTCGTTGAATCTACTGAAGAATGCCATGGAACGCCTGAATCTCTCTGCGCGGGCCTATGACCGTATCTTAAAGGTGGCCCGTACCATTGCCGATTTGGAAAACAAGGAGGACGTTGATGGAAACCACATCGGGGAGGCCATTCAATACCGAAGTTTGGATCGCGAAGGTTGGCTCGGGTAGTTGTAAATAACAAATTACAAATCCCAAATTTCAAGTACGAAATACGAAATTAGAATTGTGGAAATACGGGAAAAAGAACAACTTAAACCCGAAACCCGAAACCCGAAACCCGAAACCCGAAACCCGAAACCCGAAACCCGAAACCCGAAACCCGAAACCCGAAACCCGAAACCCAAATCCCAAATCCCAAATCCCAAAACTTCAATACTTCCCACTTCCCACTTATCACTCAACACTTACTACTCATCACTTATCGTTTCTAGTTTTTTTGTTCCATGCCATTAACTCATAAACCCATATTGCTTGAAGTTGGAAAGAATATGTATATGATTTAAATAGATTTTCTTTATTTTTAGGTTGTTCTTGATAAAAATACCGCAACGTATAATAATCAACGAATTAATGGGTTTTATATCCATACGCCTTATGTCATACCAAACCAAGACCAAAGCTATTTTTGCACATGTACCGATTTAAAATCTTCGCCGGTTTAGCGATTTTGTTACTTTTCCTATTTGTTCCGACGCTATGCGGCAATGACTCCGTTTCTGTCACGGATTATTCAATAGAAACTTCCGATAAAAATAGCTATATATCTATAGAACAGAATAATAGGGGTTTGGATAAAGAACTGCGGATTGCCCTGCAGCAGGCCGTTGATTCCTATTTCAGTAAGGCCATAGCCGCTGGGGAAGTTGTAGGTGCCGGTGTAAGTATTGTGAATGGGAAACAAGTGCTTTTGGCCGATGGATTCGGGACAAAGAATAGCCTTACGGGCCAAAAGGTAGACGGGCAAACAGTCTTCCGACTGGGTTCGCTTTCAAAGGGATTTGCTGGGGTGCTTGCCTCAGATTTAAAGGATGAAGGAAAGTTGACCTGGGAAGATAAGGTCAGTGACTACATTCCCGAATTTGAGCTGGGAGATCTGGAAAATACGGAAAACATCACCCTGGCCCATTTATTATCACATACCTCTGGGGCACCCTATCATAGCTACACAAATCTGGTGGAGGCCGGGTTATCTGTGGACGAAATCGCAAGTCGATTTACCGAGGTACAGCCCATAAGCAAGCCTGGGGAAATGTATAGTTATCAAAATGCGTTATTTGCGCTTTCCGGCGAAATGATGAAGAAGGTCACCGGGCAGGAGATTACTACATCCTTGGAAGAACGCTTTTTCAAACCGCTGGAAATGTGCGCTACCACTATGGACTTTGATGCACTCAGGAAGACAGAGAATAAAGCCAAACCACATGTCAAAGCAAGACGTGGATGGAAATCCGGCAAGCTAACCGACTCCTACTTTAATGCCGTTGCTGCCGGAGGTATCAATTCGAACGCCGAGGATATGGCTAAATGGATGCAACTTTTGCTAGGTCATCGTCCCGATGTAATGACACGTGAAGCCTTACAGGAAGCCTTTACGCCATTTGTTGAGATACCCGGGAGACAGAAGTACTACCAACGCTGGCCTGGACATATGACCTCGCATTACGGTTTTGGCTGGAGGATCCATACCTATCGGTCAGATGACTCGGAGGTCGAAAACACCATATGGCACCATGGGGGAAGCGTTAACCGCTTCCGCAATGAAATAGCGGTTTTTCCGGAGGAAGATTTGGGTATTTGCGTACTGCTGAATAACCAATCCAAGATAGCCCAGCGCGTGATCACCGACCTTCATAGTATCGTTAAGGAGGTCATTCGGGTCCACACGGAAGAAATGCCTCCGAAACAGTCAGTGGTCAGCTCCCAACCCTCCGGATCGGCTGGAACGTGAACTAAACAATCGACAGGAATGTAACCTCTGGTCCGTAAAGAAATCCCAAACCCGAAATCGGAAGTACAAAGCTAGAAGTACGAAATACGAAATTAAAATTGTGGAAATACGGGAAAAAGAACAACTTAAACCCGAAACCCGAAACCCGAAACCCGAAACCCGAAACCCGAAACCCGAAACCCGAAACCCGAAACCCGAAACCCGAAACCCGAAACCCGGAACCCGGAACCCGAAACCCGAAACCCGAACACCAAACATGTCATGCTGAGCGTACGCGTGTCGCTGAAGCTTTAGCGTAAGCATAGTCGAAGCACCAAACAATCAAGACCTAACATTTAACACTTACACTTGAATTTGAATCCAGTTTATTCCGAAGTTCCAAACTTCGCCTTACGGGTTGCAAACGGGCAGGAGTTTGAGGGCAGGGGAACAAGGATATTTAACTTAAATTGTGACCTATACTGTTTCTGAACTGATAAAAGTCATAGCGGTTCGATATCACCCATTTTATTTTTATAGTAGAATTATCGTCTTTAGGAATACGGCACTATAATTGTGGCCTATTTCATTTTGAAAATCAATAAATATTCTGCTATGAAACCTATTCGATTAGTATTAGTGATTTTATGTTTTAACACAATAGGCTGTGAAGATTCCAATGAACTGAATTTTTTCCAGATTAGAAATGAAAATGTAGTTTTTGTTGATGACGATCGATCCGTTTTTGAACAAGGAGATTATTTATGGTTTAATATTGATATTCCAACGGTGCAAACAGATAGAATTTCTGAAAAGGACATTGATATTTTTAAAATGACAAGGGCGGATGCAACATTTTTTGGATTTTCATTGTTTGAAGCGGATGGAGACAGTTTTACCCCTTTGCGCTTTGAAACCGATGAAATAATAATAGAAAAAGGTATCCTCAACGTTATTGATTATCGTGAACCTGCAAATACCGAATTACTTGGGGTTGCTGATTTCAATAATGGAACATATGGAATGAGGGCCGGAATCCCACTCAAAAGCAATGGTCAATTCTTCTTGGCAAATTCGCCTTCAGGTTCGGGGGGCCAAGACATGGGATTTAATCCCACAAATGGAAGTAATGCCCAAATAAGAATTTCTACGAAAATCAGAAATTCAGATTCGGAAGGTAGATACCATATCACCGTGAATTGAGATTTGCCGGCTGCATATTGGAACGTTTTGAAGTGACGGTAAATACCAAGGAATTATATCAGGAGTCCGTCAAACTTTCATCTGGAATACTACCATTCTTGATAGTTTCTCCAAAGATACGACATATACAAACCTCTGTTTACCTCTTTTAGAAATGATGAACCATAAGTCTATGTAAGGTAGCTTTATAACTACCGGATTTTTCCGCTTACGATTTCCTGCCCCTCATCGGTAAGTTCCCAATCGCCCTTTCCATCGGGTTTTACAAGCCCCAGGAGTACAAGTTTGTGTAGCCGGTTTTTTCGTTCCTGTTTGGGTATAAAGTCAAGTGACATGCTTCATTTTTTTATCGGGAAGCCTAAGATAACTTTTTTCCTACATTTGGACAATAGGTAATTTCGGAATATGCAAAATAAAATCTAAAGACCCTTTACAATGGACCGGTACATTATGGCAATGGAAATAGGATTAGCCCTTAAGGAAAGGGGAATCGGTTGTTTTGAACGGTTCGCTTGACCAAAAATGAAAATTGCAACCTTTTTCCAT
The DNA here is from genome assembly GCF_965228935.1 of Ulvibacterium sp. Classification (GTDB taxonomy): domain Bacteria; phylum Bacteroidota; class Bacteroidia; order Flavobacteriales; family Flavobacteriaceae; genus Ulvibacterium. The sequence goes on from NZ_OZ245846.1 coordinate 3,749,161, forward strand.
TTCATACCGATTTGGCAGTGTAAAGCTGTATTTTAAACGCCAATGAACACGTAATATGCAAATCCAAAAATGAACACCGAAACGTTTTTCTCATCTGAATTGGTTCTTGAAAACGAGTCAATTTTACTACGCCCATTATCCATTAACGATATTGATAAAATAGAATCTATAAGCTATACCAAAGAATTAGGGGAATTTGGGGCAAGAGTAAAAAACAGAAATGATTTAACGGCTTACTTCGACTACTGTCTAAATTCAAAAAAAGAAAAAGAACGCTACCCCTTATTAATTATGGGTAAGGAAGACAATAATCCAATTGGGGTAACCATGTTTGGAAACATTAGTTTTCCAAATAAAAGGTTGGAAATAGGATGGACATGGATTGGTGAAAAATTTCAAGGAACTGGTATTAATGCAATTTGCAAAAAACTGCTCCTAGATTATTGTTTTGACGCTTTAGACCTAAGAAGAGTAGAGTTTAAAATAGATATACACAACTTGAAGTCCCAAAAAGCAATAGAAAAGATTGGAGCCATTAAAGAAGGGCTTTTAAGAAATTACAACATTCAATCGTATGGGGAAAGTGAAGGAACTTATGTGTACAGTATTCTTAAGGAAGAATGGAAAAAACACTTATAATACCGGCACAATTTAAAAGGGTCTCAAGGTTTCTCAATATTTTGTGCCCGCGAAATATCCACTTAAACCTACTTCTTTGTTGAAGCGGATACGGATGATTTAATAGTGTGGATTTTGGAATGACCAACTAAAAAAACAGATGGGAAATACGAAATTATAAGTACGAAGTACCAAAAAATAAAATAACTTAAATCCGAAACCCGAAACCCGAAACCCGAAACCCGAAACCCGAAATCATCAACACTTACCAGTTAACATTTGACACTTGTACTTGAATTTGAGCTTTATTCTTGCAATTTGTTTTTGAAGCTCGGGATTTCTTTATGGAGTACCCTCCTTTAACCGATTTGGATAAAAAAAGCCCCCTTACAAAGAAGAGGGCCTATAACTGCTACGGCATAATAACAAACATTAATGAGAATCCGAGGGGTGCCACGGGACGGATCCCACTGTGGCAACCAGATTCAGAATTGAGCTCATCCAAAAAAACGGAAAAGCAAGAGAACGGTAGCAGCCAAAACTAATTTGGATAGATATCGCGAACACGTTTTGTCCAAAATCGAAAACATAAGTATTGCATTTATCCCATGGAAACTCCGGTGTGCGCCTTATTCGAAAGCAAATCCGGTTACTACCCTAAAAACGAAAGCATAAAATACCACGGCCAGCATCATAAAGCTAAACCAGGCGAATGCCCTAAAATAGTTCTCCACAATCCAGCTCCCCAGATCTCTGAAGGCGTCGATATAAATTTCCTTTAACAGTAAAAATGTCTTCATAGAAATAAGATTTGTGTGAACTACAAAACTGTCAAGAATTGGGGAGGGACGTTTGAGTTTTGGATAAATCGGAAAAAAATTAGGTAAATGGCGGCAAAGCAAAAGAACGACGAAAATGACTGCATTTCATCGATTGGCCTAGTATATATCGAATTGGACAAAAGACACATGAATGGGGGTAAACGGTAGTGAAGCCACATAAAATGTCCAAAATGCTTAAAAATCGGCCAAGTCGAATACGAGATGGAATTACGAAACTAGAAGTACGAAATACGAAATTAGAAGTATGAAGTACCAGAAAATAAAATAACTTAAACCCGTAACCCGTAACCCGTAACCCGTAACCCGTAACCCGTAACCTATAACCCGTAACCCGTAACCCGTAACCCGTAACCTAACATTTGAGTTTGAACTTGAACTTGAATTTGAGTTTGAACTTAACACATTGTAGTCCCCTTAAATCGAAAAAATGGGCCATAGAACCGTATTCGATGTACCCACTCCATTTTTATTGCGATATTCACAGATTACAAAAGATATTTCCATGAATGCACGATATATCCGTATCGATATCCCGGATCAGCAAATGGAGCATTGGTTGCACAATAAGTATTGTCACGAAAAGTTATATCTGGACATCTGTAATGGTTCGGTTCCATTTCATGAACGACCCAAGGGAAAGGAACTCCTGGAGGATAATAGTATTACCTATGTAAGTGTCCGTGCTATTGATAGGCTAGGGCGGAACCTCTTGGATATCCTAACCACCTTACAGCATTTTGATAACCGTGGTATCATTCTCAAAGTGGATGATTTGGGCCTCGAGTCCTTGGTAGTCGGGAAGCCTAACCCCACCTTTAAGCTTATTGTCAATGTCCTAGCCAACATAGCCCAAATGGAGCGCAGGAACCTACAGGAACGCCAAAGGGAAGGTATAGAACTGGCAAAAGCCAAAGGGGTTTATAAAGGCCGTAAAAAGGGTTCCAAGGAATCCAAGGAGGAGATCCTCGCCAAGTATACACATGTGATAAAACGTTTAAGGGAGGGGCATACCTTGCGTAACGCGAGCAAACTTTGCAATGTAAGTCTGGGAACCGTACAGAAAGTAAAGGCTTTGATCAAATAGCAAAAAGCCTTGTTGTTTGGCAACACTTCGCATAGTCTACCTATTCTGAGGACAGGATTATAATATATTTGAAGCTCCGTAAGATTTAGCTTCCTTAATTTTTGTAACAATTGCTTCTCGCCGTACTCTTTATGCCAAAGCATAAAGAATGATGGACACAAAAGAGAAACGCCTTTTTCTTCTTCGTGGAACCATGGTATTGGGGGCGATCATGATCGGTTTAAGCCCTTGGGATGGTTTGGGTCAAATTGGTGAGTTGTTTGGTGAAATTAAAATGTCCGATAGCCCGGAGACGGTCATGAAAAGTATGGAGAAGCTTTGTGGATCAATACAAAAAATAGAGGTTAACCCCGAGGAAATCACTTTTCCCTTGGCCCAATTCACGGAACAACATCTCGTATGTACGGATTGTAGTCGGTACGATTATTATCTTTTTGATAAAGTGGTCTTCACTTTTTCGGATGGCCGATTGAGTTTCGTATCGGCAAAAGGGGAGGGCGTTTCCAAGATTTCCGATATTGAGTTTTACAAAGGGTACAAATTTTATACGGGAAAGGACAATATGGTAATCAAAGAGAAGGAAAATGAAGCTTTTTTTCTTACGGAAGAGGGGTTACACACCAATCTATTCGCATGGAAAAATCCGTACTTAAATAACGTGACTGTTGCACCAAAGTATACGGCTTCGGCCGAGATCCCGGAGGTTTTCAAGTTTGGGGCATTGCTTCGGGAGTTAGAACCCCGGCTTGAGGAAATGACTACCCTTTTGGACAAAAGGGAATTTCCCAACGGCGAAACCCAGCTCAACTGTTTTGGAATGGAATATGCCGGTTTCCCTAGGAAGATAGAGGCTAAGTTCAACGTGGAAGGCAAGCTCTACCTGCTTTGGATCCTTACGGCGAAACAGGAGGAAAGTCGAGTAAAAAAGGCTCTGGTCAAGGCCTACGGAACTCCGATTTTTGTGAACGACACCTGGGAAGTGTTCCGTGATTGGCAAATAAGTCTTAGGAAGGACAAACCGGAAATACTGGTCGTATCCAAGGAGGGTACGGACAAACATAAAAAAGAAATCATGGAAAAATAAAGGGAAGGCAAAAATGGGTCTTTCCCTTTTGATTGTTGATGTGCAAGAGCTCCAATAACCGACTGCCAGGCCGATAGAAAGCACCAAATCCCAAATTTCAATTGGGATGAACTGTGGTCGTCCTCTTGAAATTTGGATTTTGGGATTTGGATTTTTGGACCGTCAGACTTGAGCTTGACGCTTTAATTTGAGTTTTCGCTGGATCTTAAGCATACTCTAACTCCTGCAGCTTGGAGAGCGCTTCCGATTTGGAATTGACGTCCAGTTTTAAATAAATGTTCTGTATGTGAAAGTTTACCGCGCTGGGGGTAACGAACAATTTTTCTGCAATGGTCTTGTAAGTGGCACCTTGGCAAAGATAATCGATGACCTGGTTTTCCCGTTCCGAGAAGTACTGCCTTGATTTTCTTTGGAACATGGCAATGATTTTTTTGGCAATGTCATTGCTCAAAGTTGCACCTTCGCGCTGTATGGCATCCAATGCATTGAACAGGCTTCTTTCATTCAATGGTTTGGTAACATAGCCATTGGCCCCATGTTTAAAGGCCTTCTTGATAAGCTCAAAGTCATTGTCGGCACTTAACATGATAATTTTCACCTCCGGGTCTTTTTGCCTAAATAGTTGAATGCTTTCTATTCCGCATCGGTCGGGCAATTCTATTTCCGAAAAGATAACATCCGGAAACAAGTGATTATATGCGTATAGGGCATCTTTTATGGTGGGGTAGACGCCCTTTAACGCATATTCCAGAAACGAGCCAAAGTAGGTTTCATAGGTGGTGTGAAATGATTGTTCATGGTCTATAACAATAATTTTTAGTGGGTCCTGGTTCATACTGATTTGGGTTTTGTGGCACACCCATAAACTTCGCGGAAGCCCGGGGTGGCCGTGGTTGTGGGGAAATTATGGTTGTAAATCTTAAATGCATCATATTTGATGGTATTATATCATAGCACAAGTAGATACGGCCCTATAATCCCTATGGATTGTAGGTAACGTCCATGACCACTTATGGTACGGACTTTCAGTTTATACGGCTAAAGCCTAAATGGAATAGTATCCCTCTTGCACTATAAGAATAAAAGTGCTTTGTGGTAAGCTGGGCTTAAAACATCTAAAAGGGGTAACCGATCGGCACCGGAATACTCTTTATAAAGACTTTGGGGTACGCTCTTGGTCTTGAGCAATGATCGGCGCTACTTTTTTGGCTGAAATTAAAATGTAGACGTGTTTTCATGTAGTGGGATTTGGGGTTAGACAATAGTTTTTAATGCTCTTATCTGATTTTAAACCTAGATAAAAAATTTTAAAAAAACATATCCCACGTGCGTATTTTCGTTCAAATGCACACTTTATAGACTTTTTCGTGCAGTTGGTCGATAAACCGACTGATCGGTTGGTAGACTTAAAGTAGTTACACTGAAAACGATTCTATGACATTGGGCTGGAACCAGCCTCTTGGAACAGTCACAAGATCGAGTAAAGAAATCGTATTCGGGGGTATACGTCTTTTTGTTATAATCCAAACGGCATGTATGGTATATATATTGTACCAAGGGATACAAAAAATGGGTAAGGGCCTAAATAGAAAATAGCGGGGACATGCCCCGCTATTTTTTTACCCAGTTTCCAACCACAAAAACTAGGACCCACTAATCATAATACTTTTATAAATCACTTTACTCTGAATATGAATTGTAAACAATGGCAGAATTGTTATCGGCTACTTCCATTATCCATTTCTCGTCCTGGTATTTTCCGTCCAAGTTGGATACGAAGGCCGTCCTTGCCTCGTCCTTGAAATTGAAATCGGCCAGGTATACATAGTGCAGCCCATTCTCCTTATTGTAAAAATGCCTGGCATCCAAGCCTTGGTCTTTTAAACGCTTCATAAAGGCATTTAAGTATTTCTTGTTCTTGTAAACATTGGCTATCACGTAGTAACCTGACTTTACGCCCACAACATCGGATTGATCCAATCTTTTAATGGGCAGTTCCTCATAATCCTTACGTTTTGCATTCTCCAAAACGGCAATGGGGTCGTTGTAATCCCTTGTAATCGTCTTTTTAACAGGGCTTGCCTTCTCCTTGCTTTTTAAGTTCTTTTTGACTTCGGTCTGGGTTTTTGTTACCGAAGCCAGTTGCGTATGTGCCGGGCTATTGGGTTCTGGTGAAAGGGCCTTGATACTATTTTTAACATCGTTTCGTAACAAGCGTACCATGGTCTCGAACCGTTTCTCGAAGGCCGCCGTACGGGCTGCTTCGATTGAATCCTGTCTAAGGATGAGCTCGTCCAGGATCAGGCGGTTTTCATAGGCCAGGGAGCCCGTATAATCCTCTTCCTTTATTTTTGTCTCGACCCTGTCCTTTTTGGCCATCTTCTTTTTCTTCGAAACCTGATCGGTCAATTCCTGTGTGTTCCTCCGGGCCAGTTTTTTGTTCTCCTCGATCAGTTGTAGGATCTGCTCTTCATAGTTTCTAACAATGCCATCGATCTTATGGTCTTCGGAGGCGTCTACAAGTCCCCCAAGACTTGTGGTACGATCTTGAAACGTATAGGCCAAGGATACTTCATGGTTCCAACCCAAATCCGTGTCTTGCGTTGTGATGTCCTTTTCCACCAAATAGCCCAGGGACATTTTTTTGTTCAGGTTTACCCCGAATCCCATAGCCAGCCCGTAGGTATTGTCATAGTTGGTCTGCAACCAGCCATAATTCGGTAAATCCAATAATAGGGAACCTACATAGGCCAAGCTTCCATCCGGGTTTTTGCCCAATTGTGCCAGGGGCATTAAACGGGCATCCTCAAATAATCCACGTGTTGCATCAAATGAATGCGTATATTGGAGCGAGGCCTTAAGGCTTTTATCGTTAAGACTGGTCAAAAAACTATTGGTGGTCTGATTGTAGCGCAACATGTCCGTTGCGTACAGGCCAAAATCGAACCTGCCTAGGGAAAGCGTGATTCCGGGCTGAATGGCCAGATTACTCTCTTTTCTGGACTCGTTGATCCGCTCATCCGATTCGGTGGCCACAACACGATTTTGGTCCAGTCCTTTGTTGAAATAGGTGATATTGGTACCAAAACTAAGTCTACTCTTTGGGCTCAATCGCACCGAGGTGGCGTAGTTGGCATTAAAACCGAACTCCTGTACCACACCTAACCATTGGGTATAAGCACTGATGCCCATTGCTGTATTCTCGTTTAATTTGTTGCTAAAACCAAGAAAGTAGTTCTGGCTATTGTCCTCAAAAGTGGCATATTGATTTCTGTGTAGCAAGTTTATGTAGGATTTGTTTTCCCTTACCAATGAGAATGTGGGGTTGATCAAAAATCGATTAAAAAATAATTGATTGTGATAGGTACTGCTAGAGCTTAAGGTGGATTCTTCTTCCTGACCGTAGGTCATATTACTGACCAATACAGCACAGAATATCGGAAGAAGCAAACCTATTTTGTTCCTAAAATTGATAATACGGCTCATCTTGGCAAATATTATGGTTGTGTTATCGGATAAGGTTCCGAAATACCTTTTTTGATTACTACGATCAGGGTTTGGGTAGTGGATCCCTAAAATCCGATCGCTTAATTACTATCCCCTATATATCTTAAAAATTGTTCGGGTGTTGGTATTCTCGTTGAACAGGATATATATTATAGGGGATAGCAGTGGTTTACAAATGATTTCTTATTACTCGTCCTCAAAGAGGGTAGAAGAGTAGTCGATATTGTTTTCGCTATACAAGGCCTCAAGAATATCATGTTCGCTTTTCAGATGAGATCTGTATTTTTTACGGTCATACGTAAAGGCGATACGTTGAATATTGTCCTTGTCCTTTCCGCGATTGGATACGACATAGCCTTGTCGGTCCCGAGTTGGAAGAACAATGGAAAAATCATCTTCCTTGCTATTGATATCGCTCCCCAGATTCACGGACCAATCTACTTTTTTTCTACTTACCTGTGCCATATGCAAGTCCAGGCCACCGTATCCGTTTCGTCCGTCTGAGGCAAAGAACAAAGTATTGCCGGCGGCCAAGTTCGGATACAGGTCGTTCTTTTTGGAATTCACCTTTTCCCCAAGGTTTTTGGCAACTCCAAATGTACCGTCCTTCTGTATGGTGGAAACGTAGATATCATACTTCCCAAACGTCCCAGGCATATTGGAGGCAAAGAACAAGCGCTTGCCATCCTCTGAAATAGCGGGGTGGGTAGCTGAGTACCGTTTTGGGCATAGTGCGACTTCCTTTACATTCTTCCATTGACCATTGATCTTTTCAGCCCTGTATATTTTCTGTATCTTTTCCTTTTTCGAGAAAATACCGTATTCGGGCTTGATCAGAACAGACTTGCTGAAGTAGGCGACAGTGCCATTGGCGGTTAGGGCTACGGGAGCCTTATAGCCGTTCGGATCATCTGTTTCATTGTCCAATAAAATGGTAAGGCTATGATCTATAGGCTTTTCGGCACTGGTGATAAGCTCACCATTAGGGCCGAATTCAAAATCCCAATATTTACTTGTGGAGGTATCCTCTAATTGATAATCTGCTTTTACGTCGGCTACCCAGTCAGTATTATCCGACCGATCTTTCGCTGCAATTCCAGTAGTTTTCTTTAGCGCGTGATGGTACCGTTTCTGATAACTGGTTTCAAGTTCACCATTCCTACTGATATCCTTCAGTTTAGTGTACCAAAATAGGGCGTTCTCATAATTCTCCGCCAAAAAATTGGCGTTTCCCAAGTCTTCGAAAATCGCTCGGTCATCATATCCCATTTTTTTCATTTCCAGATAACTGTCCAGTTGTTTGTATGTACTATACAGGTCTAGAACGTTGGAATTGGATCTGTTGGATTGTTGAGCGGATAGCGAACAACATAAGAAGAGTACAAGGCATCCGAAGATGAGGCTGTGGGTCGTGGTATTTTTCATAGTGGATCGATAAAGGGTTAATAATTATCGACAAAGTTCACAAATTGTCATGGCCCTTTACTTAACAAAAATTCATAGGTTTTGGGTACTTTACCCCCTGATTTTGTTAAAATCGAATCCGGAAAGCTACACTGTTTTTGTGTTGAAATACTATGAATATGACTGTAAATCAAACAGTTATAATTAATTTACAGTTGTTTTTGCGAAACCTCTAAAAGCATAGGTCAAAAAATCGACCTTGATTTCGGAAGTTTTGGATAGCTGCTTACTCTTCCACATTGATCAAAACGGCTTCACAACTTTTCAAGTCCGAATTGAGCACAATATTCTCGGAGTCCGTTCCGTCCAGTATTTCTATGGAAACCGTATTGGGAGGGAATTTGCCAAGGTTGTGGGCATAAAGGAAGAGGTCGTTGGGTTTGGAAGGGTCCAATTGCACCTCAAAGGTCTTTTTTCGATATTCCAAATAATATTCGGAGACCACCGCTTCCCCATTTAGATATATGGAAACGATATCGCCGTCCTTTCGTCCATGGTCCCAGAGATTTATTCGTATTTCTTTGCCTTTTACAGTCAGTTCTTTTACATAGGTCAGCTTTCGGCCTTCAAAAGTGTTGCGGACAACTGGTTTGGCCGGTTTTTCAACAGGTTTTGGCGCCACTCGTTTTGTTGGCCTGGGGGCTTTTTTAATGGTGAAAAATGCTGTGGCGTATTTAGCGATACTGTACTTATCGTCTGGGAAGAGTTCAATTCCGATAACCCTATAGTTGTCTCCCGCGGGCAAGCCTCTATGAAGTATAATTCCTTCCGCATATTCCGAATTTTCAAAAACACCGAGTTCTTGTACAACCATATCATCCTTGGATAAATAGAACTTTATGGTTTTGTCGCGTTCAATATTCCTTGTGGTCCATTTCAATGTCACCGTGTCCGCAGTAGTCCAGATCGTTTGGCTATGGGGATAGGTGATTTTGATGGCGGTTTTGGGCAGTTTGGACAAATCCGCTTTATGGGAAGCCCGAAACTCATGATTAGCATAGCCATTTGAAACAAACAATACGCCAATGCCGAAAACGAGAAGACATGTATTCCATGTAATACGGGAGTATTTAGTATAGGAAGATTTCACCTGAAGAATTTCTTGAATTTTTTTTTGATATAGAATTAACGAAAAAAAGAATGTTGTATTGTAAAAAACAGGCAATGTAGAGATAATTTTCTCATAATAATGCCATAAACCCGTTTATTCAAGCATTTTTAAAAGGTAAAGAGGTGATTCTAAATCAAAAGGAACACGATTATTGTACCTCCTTATTTATATTTTTACTAAACAGTCCTTGGCGGCCGACTTATAAACAGCTTCAACAACACGGATATCCCGCAGTCCCTCTTCCCCGGGAACGATCAAGGCAGTATTGTTTTTGATGGCAAGGGCGTCATCATCCATTTGTTTGGCTTGTTGATTTTCCAATGGAAAATTGATTTGCGTTCCATTGGACATTGAACCTTTATTACCACTATAAGAGGAATGGGGCTCCATTTTAACCCATCCTTTATCATAAACGATATTGAGATAGTTCATACGGATACCGAAACTGGTCTGGCATGCGGCCCTTGCCCCGCTTGGAAATTCCAATTGGAACATGGCGGTCTCTTCCACCTCGTGGTATATTTCGGGCCTGGTGGTAAAAGTCTGGGCCAGAACGGAAATGGGCTCTTCCCCTGTAGCGAGTCGCGCTCCCTGAATGGCGTACACGCCCATATCTCCCATAACACCACCTCCCAAGGCTTTTTTCTGTTTCCAGTGATTTGATCGCCCATCAAAGTAAGCTGCGACAGAAGTCACCATTTTTACAGGACCAAAGGGTTTCTCCTTGGCTACCTTCATGTAAGCTTGAATGTTCGGGTCATGCTGACACCGATAACCAATGGCCAGCTTCACCTTGTTATCGTTACAGGCTTTGATCATGGCTTTGCAATCGGCTACGGAAGGAGCCATAGGTTTTTCGCACCATACCTGTTTGCCTGCATTTGCGGCCCGTATCGTATATTCCGCATGCATGGAGGGTGGTAGCACAACGTAAACCACATCTATATCCTGGTTGTTGGCTATACCATCAAAGTTTTGATAGGAATATACGTTTTTATCCAGGATACCATACTTTTCTTGCCAAACAGGAATTTTTTCCGGACTCCCGGTAACAATACCCTTAAGTTCACAGTGTTGCGTCAATTGCAGCGCAGGAGCCAATACATCCGTACTGTAATATCCCAGGCCTACCAATGCTACGCCCAATTTCTTGTTTTGTAATCGTTTTGCGGATACCAATATATTAGGGGCCAAAACCGTTGCAGCGGCCGCTATACCTGTCTTTTGTAAAAACTCCCGTCGTTGTGTTTTCATATCTTCTCGATTTGGATTAAAAAGTACGACAAGAATTTGAAAAAATCAATCGTTACCGATAGGGTATTTAAAAAATTAAGACTACCGCGAAATACAGACCAGTAATCTCTTAAAATTGAAAAACCTGGATATAACTATAAAGATTCGTACACGAATTAGGGCGGAAGAATGGAATTAGTACAACTTTATAAGAAGTACAAAGAAGGCCCAAAGAATGCAGAATGTACAAAAAGTGTAGACCAAATACGTTGAAGCTGTTTTTTTGTCCATTGGATTGTAGGGTTTCCATAAAGAAACAATGGTAAGGGAGAAATGCAACCAGAAGCTCCGTGTAAAGCAAAGAATACTCGGTAAAAGGAAACAAAATCGATGAATGACCTATTTTATATCGAACCGGAAAAGCAATTATTCGGATGAATGGTACGAAAAAATCGATGAAATACAGTCGATTATAGGCCATGTTAGCCCATAACCTTTTTTAACGCCTTGCCAAAGACCTTTGTTTCCTCTAGGGTTCCGGTACTAATACGGGCCCATTTCAAAAAAGGAGGAAATGGCCTGCCGATCAAAACATTCTCTTTTTGCATGGCGGATATCAGATTTTGAATGGGATGGCCTGCCCTAAAAAAGACAAAATTGGTATGGGAGGGGGTATAATGGAGTCCTAGATCATTCAGTGTGTCATAGATATGCCTTTTGGCCTCCTCGGTTTTAAGTAGGCTAAATTTATAAAAATCGTCATCCCTTAATGCGGCCTTGGCGGCCTCTATGGCCAAAATGTTGGTATTGGCCATTACACTTGCCTTTAATCTAACGGCAATATCCGGTCTGGCGATAAGATAACCAACCCTAAGTCCAGCAAGGCCATAGACCTTGGAAAAGGTCTTGGATACGATTACATTTCGCCCTTTTTTGACCAAAGCGACCATGGAAGGGTACTCGGCCTGGGTAATAAAATCGTAATAGGCCTCATCAACGAACAGGGTGGTTTTGGTATCGAATGAAGTGCAAAAATCCACAAGTTTACTTCTCTCCAGTATGGTTCCCGTGGGATTATTGGGATTGCAGATAAAAATCAATTTGGTCTTTTGGTTCACCTTTTGGGCCATGCCATCCAAATCATGGACCATTTCTTCGTCCACGGGCACGCGATGTATACGGGCACCAAAAGTCTCGGCATAGTGCATCATAACATGGAAAGTGGGATCAGCCGCTATAATCTCTCCGTTACCGATACCATACGTAAGCCCGGCTGCTCGCAATCCTTCCGTGGAACCGCCCGTAATCACAACATGATCCTTGGTCACCCCTTCTTTTTTTGCAATCCCGTCCACGAGGCCGGACAATGCCCTAAAAGGATAACGACAGGCCTCGTCCAGGGAAGAACTGATTGTTTCCCGTATCCGTTTGGATGGCCCGTAGGGATTTTCGTTGGCATTAAGGCGAATCGTGCCATTTGGAGGAAAAGGCCTTTCGGGAAAATCCACGGCCCAACTATCCAATCCATTAAACAATGCGAAGCCGCCCGATAATCCAACGGTTTTCAACCAGTTTCTTCGGTCTAAGTTTCTCATAAGCCGTTCTTATGAGAAATAAGATACAAATAATAAATGAAGATTTGAGAGCCTCAAGGATTCGGCTCAATAACCTTTGGTATTATCAAAATGGATGGAAGGGTACAGGGTCGGATACCAATTTATACTTGAAACTCCTCGTTGCTCCCGTCCTCATTTTTCAAGGACTTCATGGGAAAAACGTCCTTAAGGATGTACGCTCCCACAATGGCAATACCTCCCGCAAAAAGCGTCATGGCATAGTCCCAATTCAATATTTTCAACAAGCTACCACATATAATGGCCAAGGTGCCCACTACCATGGCGCAGTTCCATAAAATTTGGGATAAACTGTTTTTGGCTTTTCTATCCTCGTCCAGGAAGTAGGCGGTTCCCTCCATAACGAACCAGGTGAGAAAGGAAACGGCTATGATTACCTGGAAGACTATGGTGTACGGGAAATCCAATATCCTAAAGATGCCGTTGGTAGTCCAAAAGACCACTAGAATCAGTTTAACGTAATCAATGAATCGCTTTTCCGTTTTTTTCCAAAAACGTATGGTATACAAAACACCGATGGCCCCAAAAGCAAGGAGCATAATTTCCGAGGCATACGGCCATTGAAGCACTTGGGCCAACATACCTAGAAGTAAGATGGCAATGGACACCCTTATGGGTGTTTTTAAAACTCTGTGGGATACTGACATGAAATCTGTCTTTAGGTTATATAACTTTTACATTTGCTTTTAATCCCTCCATAATACCTATGATGTTGTCGACGGTCTCTTTCAAATAATGTCGGATCAATACATGGGGTATACGGATAGTGGTAAAACCGTTCTTGAAGGAGTGCATGGTTTCTTCCAGGTCGTTTATGGCCTGTTCATGGGTCATCATATGATATTCCGTATCTATTTCAATATTCAACTTCACTCTGGAAATGGCTATATCTATTGATTTTTTTCCGTCCCACCATTCCAGCATGGCGGTTACACCAGCTTCCTTTAATCCGTAATACAATTGAATCGCTTCCAATGGTGTTCCCTTTTTTTTCATCAGTTTTTCCATACGCGCTAGATGCTGGGGACATAATTCTACACCTAGGGATTCCATGGAATTTCTATGCTCTTGATAGCCCAGTTCCTTCTTACATTCCAAACATATCATTTAAGTAGGTCAATTTTTTTGTACCGATAGGGATCGGAACAAGTTGATTTGTGATACTAATAACCGGGTAATTTTAGGAATAGTATGTAACATCGATGTATGACACCTTGTTTTTAGATGAACTGCAATTTTTTAGATGAACTGCATTGAAAAATGTTAAAACCGTTGTGAAATTATTGCCCTGCCAGGAATAACTTAAATCTTTACCGCTTATATTTATTAAAACTATCGTATTGCTGAAAATATGTTTAAAAAAGTAGGCCCGGGAGTTTTGATAGCGGCAGCCTTTATAGGGCCGGGCACCATTACGACCTGTACATTGGCCGGAGTAGAATTTGGTTACGCTCTTTTGTGGGCCATGGTGTTATCCATCACCGCTACCGTGGTACTACAGGAAATGTCCGCTCGTTTGGGAATTATCACCCAAAATGGTCTGGCTGAAGTAATCCGTTCAGAAATCAGGTCCCCGTTTTTGCGGAAGCTGATTATCGGAATCATACTTGTGGCCATAGTCATAGGCAATGCAGCCTATGAAGGAGGTAATATAGGTGGTGGTGTTTTAGGGCTTGAAGCGATTTTTGGCCCCAAAGGAACGGACTACTATCCCTTTAGTATAGGGATTCTTGCGTTCCTTTTACTTTATCTAGGCAATTATAGGACTTTGGAGAAAGTATTTGTCTCTTTGGTTATCGTCATGAGCTTCTCTTTCCTGATTACGGCTTGGATTACCAAACCGGATTTCAAGGCAATATTAGAAGGAATCCTTGTTCCTACCTTACCCCAAGAAAGTGTCTTAATGGTAGTGGCTTTGGTGGGAACCACCGTGGTTCCCTATAATCTTTTTCTTCATGCCTCTTTGGTAAGTGAAAAATGGAAAACAACGGACGATTTGAAATGGGCCCGTTGGGATACTTTTTTTTCTTTGACGTTGGGCGGACTTGTTTCAATGGCTATAATCATTACGGCCGCCGCTATTCCTGGGGGGACAGTTTCCGGGGTACTCGATTTGGCCAAAGGGCTGGAGCCTCTTTACGGAAATGCAGCACGATATTGCATGGGCGTTGGATTATTCGCGGCAGGGGTAACTTCGGCCATAACAGCCCCTTTGGCGGCGGCCTATGTGGCAAATAGTTGCTTTGGATGGAAAGCCGGATTGCAGGATTACAGATTCCGATCGGTTTGGATAATTATTTTGATTCTTGGGGTTTTGGTTATGTCCTTGGGGATAAAACCCATAGAAATTATCAAGTTCGCACAAATAGCCAATGGTATTTTATTACCGTTCACGGCTATTTTTTTGTTGTGGGCGGTAAACCGGTCGACCCTAATGGGAAGGCATCGGAACGGGACATTGGCGAATGTTGTAGGGGTTATTATCATTGCCCTTGCAATTTTTCTAGGGGTCAAGGGCATTTTAAAGGTTTTCAATTTGTTTTAGATGGATAAGATCGATATCAATTGCGATGTAGGGGAAGGGATAGGAAACGAAGGGGAACTATTTCCTTTTATTTCTTCCTGCAATATTGCCTGTGGAGGACATGCCGGAAGTAAACGGACCATGATAGAAACCACACAATTGGCCAAGCAGTGGGGCGTGAGGATCGGGGCACATCCTTCCTATCCGGACAAAGAGAATTTTGGAAGGGTTTCCATGGATATTGCCGAAAATCTATTAATCGAGACCATCCAGGAACAAATTGAAAGCCTGGCGGCTATCCTAACAGAAGAAGGATTGGATTTACACCATATAAAGTTACATGGGGCGCTGTACAATGATGTAGCCAGGGACAACAACCTTGCCCTAACAGTATTGGAAGCATTGGAAAAGCACAAACCCGAAATACCTATTTATGTGCCTTACGCTTCGGCCATGGCCACAGAAGCCATAAATCAGGGATTTTCCATACTATATGAAGCTTTTGGAGATCGAAGATACCGAAGCGACCTAAGTCTGGTTCCAAGAAGTTTGCCCGAGGCCGTCATTAAAGACCCAAAGGAGGTACTGCAACAAGTAGTCTCCATTGTAAAGAGCGGAAAGGTAAAACTATCTAATGAAGATTCAACCAATATTTTGGCGGATACCATATGTATTCATGGCGATAACCCTTTTGCTTTACAAATTGTATCGTATCTTTCCCAAGAATTACCAAACCACAACATCCAACTAAAAAAGTGACCCACTATCCAATCTCCATACGACCTTTTGGCGTACATGCCGTTTTAATAGAATGGCCCGATGAAGTGAACGAGGCCATCCTGGAAAATATTCTACAATTTCAAAACCATCTCAAGGTGAACCATTTAGATGAAGAGGAATGGGAGATGATTCCGGCGTATAATTCACTGACCCTAATTTACAGAAAGGCACCGATCCATTTCTCGGAATTTGAAGAACAATTAAAAACGTGGTATGCCCAATTGGAAGAAACATCCTTGCCCCAAAGATACATTTGGCGACTTCCGGTTTGTTACGACCTGGAATTTGGTATAGATCTAAAGAGTGTTTCGGAAAAATTGGAAAAGGATGTAGAAGAAATCATAAATCTACATACAAGTTATACTTATACGGTGTATGGAATAGGGTTTTTACCTGGATTTATGTATCTGGGCGGTTTACCGCCATCATTGGAAGTCCCTAGAAGGGCGGAACCTAGGCTTAAGGTAAAAAAAGGCTCGGTTGGTCTGGCAGCTAAACAAACCGGGATCTATCCGCAGGAATCCCCAGGGGGGTGGAATATTATCGGAAGCTGTTCAGTGCCAATGTTCGATCCTAAAAAGAAAGACCCCTGTTTTGTCAACGTAGGGGATAAGGTGCAATTCTACTCCATTACTAAAGCGGAATACGATTTGTTCAAAATCGAGGGAGAAGTGGGCATTTATAAATTGGAAAAAACCAAATGGGATGCTTAAAGTATTAAAGTCAGGTCTGTTTACAACCATTCAGGATGCGGGAAGGTTTGGATACCTGAACAAAGGAGTGCCCGTTGCCGGTTTTATGGATACAGCTTCCGCCCATAAGGTCAACCAGCTTTTGGAGAATAATGTGAATTCTGCGATAATGGAGATTACGATGACGGGGCCTACCTTGGAATTTGATAAACCCACGTTTATATGTATTGGAGGTGCAAAGCATTCCGTGACCTTGAACAATAATCCTATTGGACACTTCAAAGTACATAAAGTCTTACCGGGTGACGTCTTGTCCTATGGTAAACTGGAAAAGGGTTTTCGAAGTTATCTGGCCGTCAAAAATGGTTTCAGGACAGATAAAATATTAGGAAGCCATTCCATGTATGCGCCAGTGACGCCCAAGAGCCATTTGGAGGACAACGAGACCATTCCATATGATAGCTGTGAAGTGTTTTCCCCTAAGATCGTTGAATTAAAGGTCGATTCCGTTTTGGACAATAAGGTATTGGCCGTTTCCAAGGGGCCTGAATATGGGCTTTTGGTCGATAAGCAGTTGGAAGCCTTGTTTTTTAAGGAGTTTACTGTAGCTAACGAAAACGATCGTATGGCCTATCAGCTAGTGGAACATATAGCAGGGCATAAGGTAAGCATGCTGACCTCTGCCACCTTGCCGGGAACGGTACAGCTTACGCCATCCGGGAAGATCATGATATTGATGAAGGACGGCCAAACGACCGGGGGGTATCCTAGAATATTTCAACTTTCGGACCATGCCATCTCTATTTTGGCCCAAAAGAAATTTGGTGACACGATTACATTTAAATTGGGCTAATGTTTTCGATTCCCTAAAAATAAAGTTGAAAGGCAAGTTTTGTCACTATCTTTTTTTTATGTAATATTGGGGCATGGATAAAAATCCTAATATAAATCATGTGGTTCTTGTCGTCTGCCTAGGTGGATGATACGGATTTGCATTGTTTGATGGAAAGCCTGTATCGAATACGATTTGATACAGGCTTTTTCTTTGATAAGAGCGCATGAGGTGCGGATTGCGAACCCTATAGTTTCTATTGAATATGATATGGATTAATGACCTATTTATCTGATTATTAGAGTTATAAATAAATATTATGGTAATTGGATTTAGACCAATCTTTTTTGTTAAAAAAATGCGGTAGAGGAAAGATTTATCTTTGATTGTCAAAAAATACCAAACCGAATAAATTGTTAGGATAAAAATGGAATTAAACAAGTACAGTAAGACCATCACCCAAAATGACACCCAGCCAGGGTCACAGGCCATGCTTTATGCCATTGGACTTACCGAGGAAGATTTGAAGAAACCGTTTATTGGGATTGGAAGCACAGGCTATGAGGGAAATCCCTGCAATATGCATTTGAACGATTTGGCAAAGTATGCTAAGGAAGGAGTCGCCGAGGGAGGATCTGTAGGATTGATATTTAATACGATAGGTGTAAGCGATGGGATTTCCATGGGCACCTTTGGGATGCGTTATTCACTTCCTTCCCGGGATATTATTGCCGATTCCATGGAAACCGTGGTACAGGCCATGAACTATGATGGGCTGGTTACCATAGTAGGCTGTGACAAGAACATGCCCGGTGCCCTTATGGCCATGATACGATTGGATAGACCATCCATTATGATTTATGGTGGTACCATTGCGTCTGGGTGTTATAAAGATAAAAAGCTGGATATCGTTTCCGCTTTTGAGGCTTGGGGCGAGAAAGTCGCAGGCTCAATGAATGAAGCGGATTATAAGGGGGTAATCCAAAATGCTTGTCCGGGCGCAGGAGCATGTGGCGGCATGTACACGGCCAATACCATGGCTTCCGGAATAGAGGCCCTTGGGATGGCACTGCCCTATAATTCGTCCAATCCCGCTACGGGAAAGGACAAGAAGCCCGATTGTCTAAAAGCCGGAAAAGCCATGCAAAAGCTTTTGGAAAAAGATTTGAAACCCAGTGATATTATCACAAAAAAATCGTTGGAAAATGCCATCCGGCTGGTGATTTTAACCGGTGGATCCACAAATGCGGTTTTGCACTTTTTGGCGATAGCCAAGGCCGCCAATGTGGATTTCACCTTGGACGATTTTCAGCGCATTAGTGATAGCACGCCTTTTTTGGCCGATTTAAAGCCCAGTGGCCGTTACCTTATGGAAGACCTCCACAAGGTAGGAGGAACCCCGGCAGTACTGAAATTTATGCTGGAAAACGGAATGTTACATGGCGAATGTATGACAGTAACGGGAAGGTCGGTTGCCGAAAATCTTGCTGAAGTACCTAGTCTTGCAGAGGGACAACAGGTGATAATGCCATTGGACAAACCTATAAAACCTACCGGTCATTTAAGGATATTGTATGGAAACTTGGCTGAGGATGGCGCTGTGGCCAAAATAACGGGTAAGGAAGGATTGCACTTTACCGGTCCCGCCAAAGTTTTTGAAAGTGAATTCGAGGCCAATACGGGTATTGGAGCGGGTCTGGTGCAGAAAGGCAATGTAGTGGTCATCCGTTATGAAGGCCCTAAGGGAGGCCCAGGGATGCCCGAAATGTTGAAGCCTACTTCGGCAATTATGGGTGCCGGGTTAGGAAAGGAAGTAGCCTTGATCACGGACGGACGTTTTTCCGGAGGAACGCATGGCTTTGTGGTTGGACACGTCTCGCCGGAAGCCCAGGAGGGAGGAAATATTGCCCTGATTCAGGATGGAGATATGATAACGATAGATGCCGAGAAGAATATTATTTCAGCAGATCTAACGGATGAAGAACTCCAACAAAGGCGTGCCAATTGGAAGCAGCCCGATCTAAAGGTAAAGAGAGGTAGTTTATATAAATATGCAAAAACGGTATCATCGGCCTCCCAGGGTTGTGTTACCGATGAGATATAGTTGTATGGAAACAATAAAATTGAAAAAGGATCAGTCCACGAAGAAGACAGGTATCAAGATTACCGGTGCCGAGGCAATTATCCATTGTTTATTGGCAGAAGGCGTAGATTTGATCTATGGTTACCCCGGAGGGGCGATTATGCCGGTCTATGATGAGTTGTACAAGTTTCAGGATAGGCTGACACACATTTTAACAAGGCATGAACAAGGTGCTACGCATGCGGCCCAGGGATACGCCCGGGTTACCGGAAATGTAGGGGTGGCCATGGCAACTTCCGGTCCGGGAGCAACAAATTTGGTTACCGGACTGGCTGACGCACAAATAGACTCTACTCCCATAGTCTGCATTACGGGACAGGTTCCAAGACATTTATTGGGATCGGATGCGTTTCAGGAAACGGATATCATAGGAATATCCACTCCCGTGACCAAATGGAACCACCAGATTACCAAGGCTGCGGAAATTCCCGAAGTCATGGCCAAGGCATTTTATATCGCCAAGTCCGGTCGTCCTGGCCCGATTCTTATCGATATTACGAAGAACGCCCAATTTGAGGAATTTGAATTTAGCTATGAAAAATGTACGGGAGTACGTAGCTATAAGCCCGTACCGGAACCGAGTATAAAAGCCATTGAGGCAGCGGCGGAATTGATCAATGCGGCGAAAAAGCCTTATATCGTTTGGGGACAAGGGGTTATTTTGGGAAAGGCCGAGGAGGCTTTGAAAGCATTTGTTGAAAAAGCCGGGATTCCGGCGGCATGGACCATCATGGGAGAATCCGCTCTGCCCACCAGCCATCCCTTGAATGTTGGTATGGTAGGAATGCACGGTAATTATGGGCCCAATGTACTGACCAACGAATGTGATGTTCTTATTGCCATTGGAATGCGATTTGATGATCGGGTGACTGGTAATTTGGATACCTATGCCAAACAAGCAAAGATTATTCATTTTGAAATCGATCCCGCTGAGGTCAATAAGAATGTTCCCGTAGATATTGCAGTACTGGGCAATGCCAAAACTACTTTGGAGCTCATACTTCCGCTTATCAATGAAAACTCCCATGAGAAGTGGCGCAAGGAGTTTGATAAGAAATATGAGGAAGAGTTTGCACAGGTGATAGAAAAGGACCTGCATCCCACCAAACCAGGCCTAACTATGGGAGAAGTCATTGAGGAAATCAATTTGGCTTCGGGGCATGATGCCGTTATGGTTACGGATGTTGGTCAACATCAGATGGTAGCCTGCAGATATGCCAAATTCAAGAATAGCAAAAGCAATATAACGTCAGGAGGATTAGGAACCATGGGTTTTGCGTTGCCTGCGGCAATTGGGGCCAAAATGGGCGCCATGGACAGGGAGGTCGTGGCCATTATAGGGGACGGGGGATACCAAATGACCATTCAAGAGTTGGGTGTCATCTTTCAACATAATATTCCTGTAAAGATTGTAGTACTCAACAATGACCATTTAGGCATGGTGCGGCAATGGCAGGAACTCTTTTTTGAGAGCAGGTACGCCTCTACGGTCATGACCAATCCGGATTTTGTAAAGATTGCGGAAGGATATCATATAGAGGCCAAACGTGTCACGGAACGTAAGGATTTAAAAGAGGCGGTTCAGGAAATGATGGCTTCTAAAAACCCATATTTCCTTGAGGTTAGGGTGGAAAAAGAGGATAATGTGTTTCCTATGATACCATCCGGTGCTTCGGTATCCGATATTCGATTGAAATAATAAAGATTTTTTGAGTTTTCGAAACCGATAGGTCTAATCCAAGCCGGATCATGAACGATACCCATATTCTTGATAAGCCAAAAATCCATTCGGAAATTGAACGTAGGTGTATTGAAATAGGCTTTACGATGCCTTCCGATCTCTACATAGGTTCGTTGTTGAAAACTTTGGTAACGAGCAGACCCAAAGGCAGTTTTTTGGAACTGGGTACCGGAATAGGACTAAGTCTGTCCTGGATGGTGGATGGAATGGACAACGAATCGGTTTTGGTAACGGTGGATAACGACCTAGAATTGATTGCCATCGCTGAGGAATATTTTGGGGACGATCCAAGAATCCAAATCCTCTGCCAAGATGCATCCACTTGGATAAAAACGTATTCCGGGGCAAAATTCGATTTGATTTTTGCGGATGCCTGGCCGGGAAAGTACAGTGAAATCGATGAAGTCCTTAATTTGGTAAAAGTAGGCGGTTTTTATGTGGTTGATGATATGACGGCCCAACCCAATTGGCCGGAAGGGCATCAGGAAAATGTAGATGGATTGGTTGCCTATTTGGAAAAAAGAAAAGATTTCAATCTTACAAAAATGAACTGGTCCACAGGATTGATCGTGGCCGTTAAAACTGAGACCTGACAGGTGTTCAAAGCCCGTCAAAGTCTATTAAAAAAAGATTTATGAAAAAACAATGGTTCACCATATCCGTATATTCTGAGAACAATGTAGGGTTGTTGAATAGGATATCAGGGATATTCTTAAAGAGACACATTAATGTAGAAAGCTTAAATGTCTCAAAATCAGAAATTGAACATGTTTCCAAGTTTACCATAGTAG
Organism: Ulvibacterium sp.; assembly: GCF_965228935.1. Taxonomy (GTDB): domain Bacteria; phylum Bacteroidota; class Bacteroidia; order Flavobacteriales; family Flavobacteriaceae; genus Ulvibacterium. The sequence goes on from NZ_OZ245846.1 coordinate 3,771,241, forward strand.
TGAACACCACAGAGGATTGGACCCGTAAGATTGTCGCTCAAATTGAAAAACAGATAGAGGTCATAAAGGCCTTCTACCATACCGATGATGAAACTATTTATCAGGAGTCCGCCCTGTTTAAGATTGCATCACATTTGCTGTTCGATGAGCGACAAATACAGAACATCATCAAAGAGAGCAATTCCCAGATAGTTACCGTTTCGCGGGATTTCTTTGTATTGGCAAAGACAGGTAGGCGCCATGAAATAGATGAAATGCATGATGCGCTGGAACCCTTTGGGATTATGCAGTTTGTCCGTTCCGGGCGGATAACCGTTACGAAAGCAGAGATGCCCATTACCGCTATGTTGGAAGATTTTTATCAAGATAAGTAAAACCTAAACTTTTAAATATTAAAACGAGAACACAAAATGGCAAATTATTTTAATACGCTATCCTTACGAGATCAATTAGCACAATTGGGAAAGTGTAGATTCATGGAATCCAATGAATTTTCGGATGGCGTATCCGCATTGAAAGGAAAGAAAATCGTTATTGTAGGCTGCGGTGCCCAAGGCCTGAACCAGGGCCTAAATATGCGGGATTCAGGACTCGATATTTCATACACCCTTAGGGAAGCGGCCATAAAGGAGCAGCGCCAATCCTATAAGAACGCAACAGAAAATGGTTTCACGGTGGGGACCTACCAAGAACTTGTTCCAGAAGCCGATGTGGTCATTAACCTAACACCGGACAAACAACATACCAGTGTTATCAATGCGGTGATGCCCTTGATGAAGAAAGGAGCTACCTTGTCCTATTCCCATGGTTTTAACATCGTTGAGGAGGGAATGCAAATACGTGAGGACCTTACCGTAATCATGGTTGCCCCAAAATGCCCGGGCTCCGAGGTGCGGGAAGAATATAAAAGGGGATTTGGCGTACCGACCTTGATCGCGGTTCACCCGAATAATGATCCCCAAGGGAAAGGTCTGGAACAGGCCAAGGCATACGCCGTAGGTACGGGTGGCCACAGGGCAGGAGTTTTGGAATCTTCCTTTGTCGCCGAGGTAAAGTCCGACCTAATGGGGGAACAGACCATTCTTTGTGGTCTGCTACAAACCGGTTCCATTCTTTGTTTCGATAAGATGATCGAGAAAGGTGTTGAACCCGGATATGCTTCCAAATTGATTCAATATGGCTGGGAGACCGTTACCGAAGGCATGAAATATGGAGGAATCACCAATATGATGGACCGCTTGTCCAATCCGGCAAAAATAAAAGCCTTTGAGCTTTCCGAAGAGTTAAAGGACATTATGCGACCCCTATTCCACAAGCATATGGACGACATCATGACAGGGTATTTTTCCAAGACCATGATGGAAGATTGGGCCAATGACGACAAAAACTTATTGGAATGGCGGGCCGCCACGGGAGAAACAGCTTTTGAAAAGACTCCGGCCGGAGATGATAAAATCTCGGAACAGGAGTATTATGATAATGGTGTTTTAATGGTCGCTTTTGTAAGGGCGGGCGTAGAATTGGCGTATGAGTCCATGACGGAATCCGGAATCATTGGCGAGTCCGCTTACTATGAATCCCTGCATGAAACACCTTTGATCGCCAACACCATAGCTCGAAAAAAATTATTCGAGATGAACAGGGTAATTTCGGATACGGCGGAATATGGTTGTTATCTGTTTGATCATGCCTGTAAGCCCTTATTAGCGGATTTCATGGAAAAAATAGATGCTGACGTCATTGGCACTCCTTACGTTGAAGGTAAGGATACAGGGGTGGATAATGCCAAATTGATTGCGGTAAACAAATCACTCCGGGAACATCCGGTAGAGATTGTCGGATCCCGTCTCAGGGAGTCCATGACCGCAATGAAACCCATTGTTTAACAATTGAATCCCTGAGAAATCGGGGATTTTTTTATCATATCGATTACATAGTTATTTTTTATGGAAACAACACAAACAATCATACCGGCCGAGTTTCAAATTGATGGGCCCATCCATCAAAAAAAGTATTTGATCAATGGGGAAATGCAGGAGTGGGTCGGAAACACCACCGAAATAGTTTCTACCATTTCCTCAACCGAGGAGTATAGACCCACACTTCTAGGCAGTATACCGGATATGGGAGAACCCGAAGCCCTAAAAGCCTTGGATGCCGCACTTTTGGCGTATGATAAGGGACAAGGGGTATGGCCTACCATGCACGTACGGGACAGGATAGAATGCATGGAAAAATTTGTGGGGCAAATGGAGACCAAAAGGGATGAAATTGTCAAATTGTTAATGTGGGAAATTGGCAAGTCCTTGCCCGACTCCCAGAAGGAATTTGATCGGACGGTAGAGTATATCCGGGATACTATTGAAGAATATAAACAATTGGATAGGGACGCCGCTAAATTTGAGAAGTACGATGGGGTATACGCCCATATCAAAAGAGGGCCTTTAGGGGTAATACTCTGTCTAGGGCCTTATAATTACCCCCTGAACGAGACCTTTGCCCTTCTTATACCGGCGATTATCATGGGGAATACTACCATTTTTAAGCCGGCCAAATTTGGGGTCTTGTTGATTACACCACTTTTGGAAGCTTTTCAGAACAGTTTTCCCAAGGGAGTTGTCAATATTTTATTCGGTAGGGGCAGGGCAGTGGCCGCTCCGATAATGCAGACCGGGAAAATAGATGTTTTGGCCTTGATAGGGAATAGTAAATCGGCCAACGCCCTGCAGGATCAGCACCCAAAAAGTAACCGATTGCGATTGGTTTTAGGTTTGGAAGCGAAGAATCCGGCTATTATTTTGCCCGATGCCGATTTGGATTTGACCATCAACGAATGCATTGCCGGGACCCTATCCTTTAATGGACAGCGCTGTACCGCACTTAAGGTAATCTATGTACACGAGTATATTAAGGAAGAGTTTCTAAAGCGTTTTGCGGAAAAAGTAGATTCCTTGAAATTTGGTAATCCTTGGGATAATGGCGCCAAACTGACCCCATTACCCGAACCGGATAAACCCGCCTATATTCAGGAGCTGATAGACGATGCCGTACAGAAAGGTGCCGTAGTGTGGAACAAAAAGGGAGGACAACAGACCCACAATTACATATGGCCCGCTGTGTTACATCCCATTACGAAGGATATGCGCGTGTATGAGGAGGAGCAATTTGGCCCTGTAATTCCTGTGGTTTCATTTTCTGACATCCAAGAACCGTTGGATGATATGGCCGAAAGCAATTATGGTCAACAAGTAAGCCTTTTTGGAAAGGATGTATATGCACTTGCACCGCTTATCGATACCCTAGTAAATTTAGTGTGCCGGGTCAATTTGAACAGTTCCTGCCAACGGGGCCCTGATGTATATCCATTTACGGGAAGAAAGGACTCGGCACAGTCTACTTTAAGTGTATATGATGCCCTCCGGTCGTTTTCCGTACGCACGTTCGTGGCTTTTAAGGACAACGATCTCAATAATGAAACGGTAGAAAAATTGCTGGACATCAAACTCTCCAATTTTGTAAGTACAGATTATATTCTTTAAAGTACCAATTGTTATGATGACACCTCCCCATATTTGGGGAGGTATGTTCGCTTTTAAAGCATTCTTCACTCCCTAACTTCTATCCGGTTTTTCTTGGGGATCATAGGAGTAACCACCAAGTGTCAAAAATTACCATGTAGTATCGATATTCATTCGAGTTATGGTTAATACTGCACATAAACACGATAAAAACGAATAGCTGCCCCATGGTTTCCTAAAATAATTTTGTCTTCATAAAATTTGGCCTGACAACGTAAAAAGTCGTTCGGCCTAACAATTGGAAACAAAAAATTGTTCATATGGAAACGAATAGGAATAGTACAAATAGAAAAGCTCTCATCGCCTTGGCAGTAGGAGGTTTTGGCATTGGGCTAACGGAATTTGTTATTATGGGAATACTGCCCGATGTCGCCCTGGGGCTGAATATCTCCATACCACAGGCGGGTCATGCGATAGCGGCCTACGCCTTGGGTGTTGTGATAGGAGCGCCTTTGTTTACCAAAATGGGCGGAAAGATGGATTCCCGGAAGACATTATTGCTTTTAATGACTTGGTTCGCTTTGTTCAATAGTTTGTCCGGCCTGGCCGAAAACTATACCACTCTCTTGATTTCAAGGTTTTTATCCGGCCTGCCCCATGGGGCATTCTTTGGAATTGGTGCCGTTGTTGCCGGTAGATTGGCGAAAACCGGCAAGATTGCACAGGCGATCGCCGTTATGTTTTCCGGCCTCACGATTGCCAATGTGATAGGAGTCCCTATTGGAACTTACATTGGTCATCACTATGACTGGAGCGCTTCCTTCTACATGGTGGGAATCGTAGGATTGGTTACCATGGCCAGTATCTATTTTTGGATGCCAAAACTACCGCAGTTGCCCCCAGTCCTTGAATCCAATGGGAATAAAGGTCTCAAAAACAAGGAGCTGTGGGTCCTGATTCTATTGACTACTATTGGTACGGGTGGGTTCTTTGCCTGGTACAGCTATATTGCGCCCTTAATCACCGAAGTGGCGGGATTAGGAGATTACGTCATAGGTTATGCTATGATTATTTCAGGACTTGGAATGGTCATGGGTAACTTTATTGGGGCAAAAATGGCCGAATGGTTTTTACCATTACGGGCTGTGGCCGTTAGTTTATCTATTATGGTCGCTTTGTTGATAATCAATGCCATAGTTGCCATGAACCCCTATGCTATTTTGATAATGACGTTTTTGATTGGTACAGCTTCGTTTACCGTAGCGACCCCTATTCAAATGGCTATTATCAATGCATCCAAGGGATCGGAAATGCTTGGGTCTTCGATGAATCAAAGCGCCTTCAACATGGGTAATGCCTCTGGGGCCTATCTGGCCGGATTACCCATAGCCTATGGTTATGGAATTGTATATGCGGGATTGGTAGGAGCGGTATTGGCCGCGATAGGCGTGGGGATAGCCTTAAGTATACTGGTATATAGGCAACAAAAAACCAGACGGTATAAAAGATTGGCCTATCGTCCATAATAGGGTAGGTATATGGTATAAAAACAAAGGCCCCAAAACGTTCTAGAACGTTTTGGGGCCTTTGTCCATTCGTTCAGTTTACCTGAAATCTAAGTTGTGTCCATCAAATATTAGTCGCCAACCAGTCACCGACCTCACTGGTCTTATAGGCCTTTCCGCCGTCCGCTAGATCTTCGGTCACGATTTAATTATCGTCCCAAGCCCAATTAGGGCAACCTATATACGAGAAGTATTGTAGATCACCCGTGGAAGAAGTACTTTGAATCGGTAATCCTTGCTCGTTATATGTATAATCATAAGATTCCTGCAACGTCCAATTTTCAGATCCGTCTTCGTTGAACCTTGTTGTTTCGATCGTTAAAACATTGTTTTTTGAGAAATACTGGCTGTCGGGAAAAAACGTCTGAGTAAAAAAGGGGATGTGAAATCCATGCCATATATTTTGAGAATTGTCATGGGTTAAAACCTGTGATTCTGTGATGTAATATTCTGTTGGATTACCTCTATCATACTCATATTTAGAAACACTGATAACATTATCCTTATCATCTAATTTATAGTCTGCAAACCCCCAATTGTAGGTGTTTTGCAAGCCATAGTCATAGTAGTTAAAGTTCACTCTAATGCTATTAGGTGTGTACTGAAAATCCCATATATTGGTATTCCCAGATGGAAAATAGATTCTTCTTAGTTCGCTTACCTTATCGTTTTTGACTAATATGGTCAAAACCCTTGTATCCGTAGGCAAAAAGTCTACAAAGATGGTATCTCCTTTGTAACTCAATCCATAATCTTGTCCAAATTCCTCCGAAAACTTATTTTCGTCACTAATATTGCCGGCGTCTACCTTGCTAAGCCTTCCTAAATAGTCATAAATCAATTTATATGTTTGTGTATTTGAATAGCGTATAAAGAGTGGTATACTGCATTCCATCTGTTGCTCTTCTTCAATTAATCCTTCTGAATCACTGTCGCTACTACAACTAATGCAAATGGTTAAAAAAAATGAAAGTGATAGAGTCCTTCTTAAAAAAGACTCTAAAAGTGGCAGATATAACATGTATAATTGATTGTTATGAATTAGTCAGATGCAAGGAAATCCATCTAATATAACGATGTACGGCCTGTAATATTTTTTCTTAAAAAGGAAAAACATCATAAATTTTTCGCCAGCCAGTCACCGACCCCACTGGTCTTATAGGCCTTTCCGCCGTCCGCCAGATCCTCGGTCACGATGCCTTCGGCCAAAGATTTATTGACTACATCTCGAATGGCCTGGGCTTCCGCGATCAAATCAAAATCCTCAAAAAGCATGGCTGCAGAAAGTACCGTAGCCAGGGGATTGGCAATATCCTTTCCAGCGGCTTGTGGATATGAACCGTGAATAGGTTCATATAGGGAGACTTTGCTTCCCACGGAGGAAGAAGGCATCAAGCCCATTGAACCGGATATTACGGAAGCTTCATCCGTTAAAATATCGCCAAAAAGATTGGCGGTAATGATTACGTCATAATCCTTGGGCCATTGTATCAGGCGCATGGCCACGGCGTCCACAAATTCGTAGGACACCTCTACTTCCGGGTAATCCTTTTCCATAGCTTGAACCGTTTCACGCCATAGGCGGGAAGCTTCCAAAACATTGGCCTTATCCACACAGCATAATTTTTTGGAACGCTTCATGGCCATTTCAAAGCCCTTTTTGGCCAAACGTTGAATTTCAAATCGTTGATAGGTCATGGTATCAAAGGCGGTATCTCCGTTGTCCTCTCGGCCTCTTTCCCCAAAATACACACCTCCGGTCAGTTCCCTCAAAATGATTAAATCCGTACCCTCTATTCGATCTCGCTTCAAAGGGGATTTGTCAATTAGGGAGGGAAATGTAAATGTGGGCCTAACGTTGGCAAAGAGCCCTAATTTTTGACGCATTTTCAATAACCCTTGCTCAGGGCGAACCTTGGCGGACGGGTCGTTATCAAATTTTGGATGTCCGATTGCCCCGAATAAAACGGCATCCGAACTGGCGCAGATTTCATGGGTTTCATCAGGATAGGGTTCCCCGACGGCATCAATGGCTACCGCTCCGGTAAGTGCCGGAGTCCAATTAATCTCGTGATCGTATTTCGTTGCAACGGCATTGCATACTTTTACGGCTTGTTCGATTACTTCAGGGCCTATGCCATCCCCGGCCAAAAGGGCTATGTTTAGTTTCATAAACTATTTATGTTGGTTTTAATCAAATGATATTGAGCATTTTTTCCGTGGCCTTAATTGCCGAAACGGTCTGATCGGAATCCAATCCCCGAGTGGTAAAGTCGGTGTTGTTGTCCTGCCAAGTGATGATGGTCTCACAGAGGGCATCGGAATTACTGCCCGGTGGGATACGTACTGCATAATCGACCAGTTTAGGCAATTCCAGTTTTTCGGAACGGTACACTTTGCGTAATGCATTCATAAAGGCATCGAATTGTCCATCCCCTTGGGCGTTTTCCTCAAAGGTCTTCCCATTGAGTTCAACGGAAACCGTAGTCGAAGGCTTTAACCCCTTGGAATGGGTGAGCACATAGGATTTAACAAAGACCTTTTGTTGAAAGGTGTCACTATCCAGAACGTCGGAGATAATATAAGGTAGGTCATCCTTTGTGACTTTTTCCTTTTTGTCGCCCAATTCAATAATCCGGGCGGTTACTTTTTTCAATTCCTCATCGTTCAAAGTAAGTCCCAACTCCTGTAGGTTCTTTTGAATATTCGCTTTGCCCGAGGTTTTTCCCAAGGCGTATTTTCGTTTTCGCCCGAACCGTTCAGGCAAAAGGCTGTTAAAGTATAAGTTATTTTTATTATCTCCATCTGCATGTATGCCAGCTGTTTGCGTAAAAACATTATCCCCAACGATAGGTTTGTTGGCCGGGATACCAAATCCGGTAAAGGCAGATACCAATTTACTTACCTTAAACAACGAGGATTCGTTGATATTGATTTCAACCTCCGGCAAAAAATCGTTGATTACGGCAACTGCGCTGGCCATTGGGGCATTACCGGCACGTTCCCCCATTCCGTTAACCGTTAGGTGAAGTCCGTGGCAACCTGCTTTAACAGCCTCCATAATATTCGCAACACCTAAATCGTAATCGTTATGACCGTGGAAATCTACATGGAAACCTGGATAACGTTCCAGGATTTCGGACAAGTAATCAAAAGTTTCCGTATGGGTAAGAATCCCCAAGGTATCCGGAAGCAATAGCCTTTTTATGGGCTGTGTTGCCAAAAAATCGAGATATCGGAATACATATTCCCTGGAATTCCGCATACCATTGCTCCAATCTTCCAAATATACGTTGGTCGTTACACCTTGTTCATGGGCCAATTCAAAAACTTTGGCGATATCGGCAAAGTGTTGCTCGGGTGTTTTCTTCAGTTGGTGGGTCAGATGGTTCAAAGATCCCTTGCTCAACAAATTTTGGACTTTGGCACCGGCTTCTTCCATCCATTTTAAAGAAACACCCCCGTCGACAAAAGTGAGCACCTCAACGCGATCCAAATAATTCTCCAAGGCCGCCCATTCCGTAATCTGTCTTACCGCCTCCAGTTCCCCTTCGGATACCCGGGCCGACGCGACCTCTATACGATCCACCTTGAGTTCATCCAATAGTAGTTTGGCCAAAGTCAATTTTTCCGATGCTGAAAAGGACACCCCAGAGGTTTGTTCCCCGTCCCTAAGGGTGGTATCCATTATTTCCAGTTTTCTCTTCCCCATTTTTCTTTGTATTTCTATATTTACGGGCAAAGCGCGGTAATCTTTCTAATCTTCCAATAGATTTAATTCAACAGATTTCCAGATTTAAATACCCTCTAGCGGCCTATTTTATAAAGGCCTATTCGCTGCGAATTCCTGAATCTGTTCCTTGATGTTCAACAAATAATCAATGTCGTCAAAACCATTCAACATATTGGATTTTTTGTAAACATTAATATCAAAACTTTCGTGTTCACCGGTTTCAAGAATCGTTATAGTTTGTTCGGGAAGATGTACCTCTAATTGGGTAGTAGGGTCGGTTTCTATGGCCTTGAATATTTTTTCTAGGAATTCAGGACTTACCTGAACCGGAAGTACCCCGATATTAAGACAGTTGTTTCGAAATATATCGGCAAAAAAACTGGAGACCACACACCGAAAGCCGTAGTCGTAAATAGCCCAGGCCGCGTGCTCACGGGATGAACCCGATCCAAAATTTTTACCGCCCACCAAGATACGTCCGCTGTATTTTGGGTTGTTCAACACGAAATCTTTTTTCGGGCTATCGTCTGAATTGTAGCGCCAATCCCGAAATAGGTTGTCGCCAAACCCCTTTCGCTCCGTTGCCTTAAGGAATCGTGCCGGGATTATCTGATCAGTATCCACGTTCTCTATGGGAAGAGGTACCGCTGATGTAGTAAGTATATTAAATTTGTCGTATGCCATTTTTTAATAGTTGTTCGTTTTAGTTGTCTGTTGATGGTTTTAGTTGATGACGCAAGCATTTTGAATAGTACTGGCAACCGACAACTGCTAACCTGCAATAATTTCTTCCATCAACTCACGGGGATCGGTGACCTTTCCGGTAACGGCCGCTGCTGCAGCTACCAAGGGGCTTGCCAATAATGTTCTTGCCCCGGGACCTTGTCTTCCTTCAAAATTCCTATTGGAAGTACTTACCGCATATTTTCCGGCGGGAATCTTATCTTCGTTCATGGCCAAACAAGCGGAACAACCCGGTTCACGCAGTTCGAATCCGGCTTCGTTTAAAATATCGAGAATACCTTCTTCCTTAATGGCCGTTTCCACCTTATGGGAACCCGGCACCAACCATGCGGTAACGTTATCGGCCTTTTTTCTACCTTTTATGATAGAGGCGAATGCCCTAAAATCCTCGATTCTACCGTTGGTACAACTCCCTAGGAAAACATAATCTATTTTTTTGCCCATCATACTGTCCCCTTCATTGAAATCCATATACTGAAGCGATTTCTTGTATGTGGCCACACCTCCCTCAACAGATTCGGCCTTGGGAATACCATTGGAAATTCCGATACCCATTCCAGGATTGGTACCATAGGTAATCATAGGTTCTATATTAGCGGCATCAAAGGTGACTTCCTTGTCAAATTCGGCATCTTCTTCTGTTGGCAAGGTCTTCCAATAGTCCATCGCCTTGTCCCAATCAGCACCTTTTGGGGCAAATTCCCTTCCTTTTACATAGTTGAATGTTCGCTCGTCAGGGGCTATCATTCCACCACGGGCACCCATTTCAATACTGAGATTACAAACCGTCATACGGCCTTCCATACTCATATTCCGAAATACCTCGCCGGCATATTCCACAAAATAACCCGTGGCACCGGAAGTGGTCAATTGGGAAATAATGTACAGGGCTACATCCTTAGGCGTTACCGCCTTGTTCAAGGTTCCCTCAATGTTAATACGCATGCTTTTGGGCTTGGTCTGCATAATACACTGGGTGGCCAAGACCATCTCCACTTCGGAAGTCCCTATTCCAAAGGCAATGGCACCAAAGGCACCATGGGTGGAGGTATGCGAATCCCCACAAACGATAGTTGCACCGGGCAGGGTAATCCCGTATTCCGGTCCAACCACGTGAACGATGCCGTTTTTTTCATGCCCCAATCCCCAGTAGGAAATACCATGTGTTCTGGCATTTTCCTCCAGGGCTTTTAATTGGTTCGCTGAAAGTGGATCTTTAACCGGAAGATGTTGATTTATGGTAGGTGTGTTATGATCGGCCGTGGCAAATGTCTTCTCCGGATGCATAACCTTGATACCCCTACTTTTTATACCCAAAAAGGCGACGGGACTGGTCACCTCGTGCACCATATGCCTATCGATAAATAAAACATCGGGACCATTTTCAATGCGCTGTACCACATGAGAATCCCAAACTTTGTCAAACAGTGTTCTTTTCGTACTCATATTTCTCCCCATTAGAAGCGTACAAAACTATGAAATAGAGTGGTTTTAGGAAATTATTGCTGTGGAAAATTACGATGTTCAACTACATGTATGTCAAACTGGATGGTGGAATTTTAGGTCATTTGGTACTTTGTTTAACACACGGAATTCCAATTTTAACACAATGGTAACGGTTTTGAGCTTTTGGTATAAATACCTTGTAAGGTGAACAACTCAAGCAATTTATAAATCAAAACAAGAAATTATGAAACGTTTTTACAGGAAAGGCCTAATGCTTGCCTTTATGGGTACATTGTTCCTTATGACGGAAACCATTGCCCAGTTAGATCTGCCTAGGGGGAGTCAGATGGCCAAAGTATCCCAACGTATAGGAATTACGGATATCTCGGTCATATATTCCAGACCAAGTGTAAACGACAGGGAAATTTGGGGGAGCCTGGTTCCTTATGGGATGAACAACCTAGGATTTGGAACCGCCAAGGAATCACCCTGGAGAGCCGGAGCCAATGAAAATACAACGATCAAATTTACCGATGACGTTAAAATAGAGGGCCAATCTTTAGCAGCTGGAAAATATGGTCTTCATATGGTGGTTGAGGAAGATGGGGGAGCGACCATAATTTTCTCAAAGAACCATGGTGCATGGGGCAGCTATTTCTATGAGCCTTCCGAAGATGCGCTTCAGGTAGATGTAGAGACCAAGGAAATTCCGCACACGGAGCAACTCACCTTTACCTTCGACAAGGTTGATGCCAATTCGGCCGTTCTGGCCCTTAATTGGGAGAAAAAACAAATCCCGTTTAAAATAGAGGTGGATGTCACCGATGTTGTATTGGCCGATATACGTCAAAAGTTGCAGGATGTTCCGGGATTTAGTCGGCAATCCTGGGAGCAGGCCGCAAATTTCGCATTGAACAATGATGGGGATTTGGACGAGGCACTGGGCTGGATAGATGCTGCCATTGCAGGTCAATTCTTTAGTGAAAAAAACTATAATAACTTGAACATAAAGTCGCAGATTCTGACCAAACAAGGGAAAACGGCCGAAGCAGAGGCCCTTATGGATGAAGCCTTGGAAATGGCCACGGTATTTGAGATACATGGCTATGGCAGGCAATTGATAGCCCAGGGAAAAAAGGAAAAGGCCTTGGAAGTGTTTAAGATGAACGCCAAAAAGAATAAGGGAACCTGGCCGGTAGACTATGGCCTGGCAAGAGGTTATTCTGCGGTAGGCAATTACAAAACGGCACTTAAGCACATTAAGATAGCAGCGGAAAGGGCCCCCGATGACTTGAACAAAAACGCTATTGCGACCAATATCACCAAACTCGAAAACGGGGAAGGCATCAATTAAAAAACGAATTGCATGGAAAACGTAAAGCCCGACTTTGGTCGGGCTTTTGTTTTAGGGTCGCTAACTTATATATGTCCAAATATTCTTGTGCTTTACCAATTGGGCATAGGTATGGCGAATAACCCGATTGCCGGGTTGTTCCAAATGGTAATCATCCTTTAAGGTCTGGATGGCGTAATGCCGAGCGGTTTTCAAAATATCATTATCCTTTACGATATCCGCTATTTTAAGATTGAGAATACCGCTCTGTTGGGTGCCCATTAAATCCCCTGGTCCCCGAAGTTTTAAATCCACTTCGGCAATTTCAAAACCGTCATTGGTGCGCACCATGGTCTCCAACCTGGTCTTGGCCTCAGAGGAAAGCTTATGGCTGGTCATCAAGATGCAATAACTCTGATCGGCGCCTCGACCTACCCTTCCCCGTAGCTGGTGTAATTGGGATAGGCCAAAACGCTCCGCACTTTCAATGATCATTACGGAGGCATTAGGGACGTTTACCCCAACTTCAATGACCGTTGTGGCCACCATAATATTGGTCTCCCCCTTGACGAAACGGTCCATTTCATAATCTTTATCGGCCGGTTTCATTTTGCCATGAACAATGGAAATCTGATAATCGGGTAGGGGGAAGTCCCTTGCGATACTTTCGTACCCGTCCATCAGATCTTTATAATCCAAAGCTTCGGATTCCTGAATTAATGGGTATACTACATAGATTTGCCTTCCTTTTTTGATTTCATCCTTAATAAAATGAAAGACCTTGAGTCGATTTGAATCATAGCGATGAACAGTTTTTATGGGTTTTCTTCCAGGAGGAAGCTCATCAATGATCGAAATATCCAGATCACCGTACAGGCTCATGGCCAAGGTTCGGGGAATCGGGGTGGCCGTCATAACTAAAATATGGGGTGGCACCTCGTTCTTGTGCCAAAGTTTACTACGTTGGGCCACACCGAACCGATGTTGTTCGTCCACAATAGCCAGACCCAGGTTCTTAAACCGGACCTTATCCTCCAAGACCGCATGGGTACCGATCAAAATATGTAATTCTCCATTTTCCAATTGTTCGTGGATAGGTCTCCTAGCCGATTTCTTTACGGATCCTGTCAACAATTCGCAGGTAACACCGGTCTTATCCAGTAATTCCTTAATGCCGTTGTAATGTTGTTGGGCCAGAATTTCGGTCGGGGCCATTAAACAAGCTTGAAAACCATTATCTATGGCCAGTAACATGATCATCAGGGCAACGATCGTTTTCCCGGAACCCACATCGCCTTGAAGTAGTCGGTTCATCTGGGCGTTGCTCCCTAGATCTGCCCTGATTTCCTTGATTACCCGCTTTTGTGCATTCGTCAATTCAAAAGGAAGATGATCCCGATAGAAGGTATTGAAGCGATGGCCGACCTGATCAAAATTAAAACCCCTTATTTTTTGCTTACGTACTAATTTCTTGGAAATGAGCTGTAGTTGTATATAAAAAAGCTCCTCGAACTTTAAACGAAATTGGGCCCTGGCCAGCAATTCCTGATTTTTTGGGAAATGGATGTTGAGCAGCGATTCACTTTTTGATAATAACTGTAGTTTAAAAAGAATCTTATCGGAAAGTGTTTCCGAAAAGCGGCCTTTGGTCTCCAAGAACAACTGCTGCATCATTTTATTGATAACCCGGTTGGTAATACCCTTATTGGAAAGTTTTTCCGTGGATGGGTAAATAGGCTGCATGGCTATTTTGAGGCCTTTTTCATGATCGCTCAACAATTCCATATCGGGATGGGGCATGGAGAATTTCCCATTGTACCAATTGCATCTTCCAAAAACCACGTAGGGCGTATTGAGTTTTAGATTTTCCCGAATCCATTTTTGTCCCCGAAACCATACCAATTCCATCTCACCGGTTTCGTCAATAAAAGTAGCTACCAAACGCTTTCCCCTTTTTTGCTCTACGGTTTTGATATGAATGATTTTCCCGATGACCTGAACATCCGCATTGCTACGCTGTAATTGATTTATTTTATAATACTGGGTCCTATCGATATATCGATTTGGAAATAGGTTGATGAGATCCTGATAAGTAGCAATGCCCAGTTCCGATTGTAATGTCTCTGCCCGGTTGGGGCCAACACCTTTGAGATAGGTAATCGGAGTCTGTAGCATTTGGGTGTTCATAGAACTAAAATAGGGTAAGCGTTGCTCAACTGCAATAAACTAAAATGCTAAATTTGGTTCAAGTTTTGTAGTATGGTATTTATGAAGCGACTTATAACGGTTCTTTTTCTTTTGCAAGCTATATACCTACTGGCCCAACATCAGGACAAGGTGGATTTTATGCATGGGGAAGCCCAAATCTTTCCCTTGGCAAAGGAGGGCTATGTAAAAGGCTCGGTGACTTATACCTTTGATGTGCTTCAAGATGTGGATTCTGTTTTTTTGGACGCCAAGAATATGAAGTTTACGGTCATACGTTTGAACGACAGAATAGTGAAGCATGCCAACTCGGGAAAATCCATTTCCATCAAGAAAAAATTCAAGGGGGGGAAGTCGTATAAACTGGAACTTGATTATACGGCCCGGCCTGAGCAAACCGTCTATTTTATCAACTGGAACGATGACCAACCGGATAACGACCAGATATGGACACAAGGTCAGGGCAAGTATACGAGCCATTGGTTGCCCAGTTTCGATGATATGACGGAAAAGGTAGAATTTGACCTGAACCTAACTTTTGACAAAAATTACGAAGTCATTGCCAATGGGAAGCTTGTGGGAACCAAGGAAACAGATTCCCTAAAAACTTGGTCTTTTGACATGAAAGAACCAATGAGTAGTTACTTATTGGCCTTTGCCGTCGGTAAGTATGAAAAGAAGAAATTGATTTCCACGAAGGGTACACCTATTGAAAACTATTTTTATCAAAAGGACAAAGAACGAGCTGAACCAACCTATCGGTATACTAAGGAAATCTTCGATTTTTTGGAGGAGGAAATAGGGGTTGCGTATCCTTGGCAGAACTACAAACAGGTTCCTGTGCATGACTTTCTGTATGCGGGAATGGAGAATACGGGCTGTACTATTTTTTCCGATGGGTATGTTATCGATTCAGTAGCATTTACGGACAAGAATTATGTAAATGTGAATGCCCATGAACTGGCCCACCAATGGTTTGGGAATCTGGTTACCGAAAGAAGCGGAGATCACCACTGGTTACATGAAGGCTTCGCTACCTATTATGCCTATTTGGCGGAAAAGGAAATTTTTGGGGAAGAGTATTTTTATTGGAAGTTGTATGAAACTTTAACGGCACTTCAAAATTCAATAGAAAAAGGGCAGGGGCAGAGCCTTTTGGATCCAAGGGCAAGTAGTCTAACGTTTTACGAAAAAGGGGCCTGGGCCATTTTTATGCTTCGGGAGGAGATGGGGGATAGGGCCTTTAAAACGGGAATCCAGTCCTATTTGAAAAAGCATGCTTTTGCCAATGTAACTGTACCCGATTTTATTGGGGAAATGGAAAAATCAAGCGGCACGGACCTGTCCGGTTTTGTAGAAGTTTGGTTGGAGGACACTACGCTTCCTTTTGATATGGCTCGTAAAAAATTGGGTGAAAAGTCAATATCCCTAAAATCATTGTTTTCCTTGCAGGAAGAATTAAAAAAACAGGTTGGTACTGATATAGACTTTGCCTCGTATTGGAATAGTACCAACTCTATTGAACTAAGGAAGTATTTGCTTCAAAATTTTCTTCAAGCGATGCCCGGGGAAATCGTCGCTGGTGTTTTTGATTCGGATGAGTTGGAACTTCGGCAAGCTTTGGCGTTGGCCATCCAAGATGCGGGGGATTATCCCAAGGAGAAGTTTGAAAGTTTTTTAAATGATGACAGTTATATCACTCTGGAAAATGCCTTGTTCAAATTATGGATGGCCTATCCAGAGGAAAGGAATACCTATTTGGAAAAGACCAAGGGAATTATTGGGCTTCCCAATAAGAATGTTCGTCTCATGTGGCTGACCCTGGCCATTTTAACGGAAGGATATGAAGGACGAAACACCAAATTGTATTTTGATGAACTGAGTGGTTATACGGCACCGGAGTATTCCTTTGAAGTACGGCAAGGTGCTTTTCAATACCTTAAGGAGGCCTTTGGTTTCAAGGACAGCAATCTAATGGATTTGGCCCAAGCCACCACCCATCATTCATGGCAGTTCAAAAAATTCTCCAGAAATTTAATGATGGAATTGTTAGAGGACAAGGTTTATAAAGAACGTTTCATGACCCTTTTGGGCAAACTAAAGCCTGAGGAACGGCGTTATATAGAAAGTAAAGTGAAATAGGATGCGGGCAATGGTAATTTCCGGAGGAGGTAGCAAGGGTGCTTTTGGCGGTGGAGTGGCCCAGTACCTGATGCAGGAATTGGCTCACGATTACGATTTGTTTCTGGGGACTTCAACAGGCAGTCTGCTTATCTCGCATTTGGCCCTTCAAAAAATCGATAAGATCAAGGAAGTATACACTTCGGTAAATCAGGATAGTATCTTTAGCAATTGTCCTTTCCTGATTCAGAATAAACATGGGGTAGACAATATCGCCATCAATCACTGGAATGTGTTCAAAAACTTCTATAGCGGCAGCAAAACTTTTGGGGAAAGTCATAACCTATTGGAATTGATTAGGAATACCTTAACGGTCGAAGAGTTTGAAAACCTAAAAAATGGGCCAAAAGAAATCGTAGTTACGGTTTCCAACCTGTCCTTGAACCAAGTGGAGTACAAAAGCATCAATGACTACGGCTATGACGATTTTTGCGAATGGATATGGATTTCCTGCAACTATACCCCTTTTATGAGCTTGGTGCGCAAAGATGGATGTGAGTATGCAGATGGAGGCTTGGGCAATATGGTACCCATAGAGGAAGCGATCAAAAGAGGGGCAACGGAAATAGATGCCATAATTCTACAGACGGAGGTCACCCATTTAAATCGATTGCCGTCCAGGAACGCATTTGCCCTATTGACTAATATGTTCGCCTTTATGCTGGACAGGATAGAGCGGCAGAACATTCGTATCGGGAAATTTGTGGCCAACCATAATGATGCTATTATTAACTTTTACTATACTCCAACGGTATTGACCACCAACTCCCTAATTTTTAATAAAAAGAAAATGACCAATTGGTGGGAGAGTGGCTTCAACTTTGCCAAGCACAAGAATATAGAGCTCAATCAGATCGAACCCGAAGTGGAATGAAAGTTGTTACTACCTGCATAAATGTTCAGTGAACTACCCAACGTTTACATATCATAGTTTTGGATGAATGTTGAAATTGTTAGGGTTTACTGGGTTATTGAGTTTTTAGGTTATTGTGGTGGTATAGTAAAGTGATAACTTGGTAACCCAATAACCCGGCAACTTTTGAAAATCGAGATATTCGTAGAGACTGATGGGCGATGTTAGCGCACACCAAAAGTGAATACTTTCCGTAGGGCTTCAACTAACGATCGCGACCGATCAATTATTTTCACCCCGTTGGAATTGATCACCAAAGCTCCCCAATTTCCCTTTTTACAAAAGAAAGGGCCGTGGCCGAAGGG
The DNA here is from genome assembly GCF_965228935.1 of Ulvibacterium sp. GTDB lineage: Bacteria > Bacteroidota > Bacteroidia > Flavobacteriales > Flavobacteriaceae > Ulvibacterium. The sequence goes on from NZ_OZ245846.1 coordinate 3,789,184, forward strand.
GATTGTTTGTCCATGGTCTGGTTTAAGATATCCTCGCGAAGTTTATCGGATGAATCGGTATCGCTCAGGGCCGCTTTCCGGATCATTTGGATGGTTGCGCTTTTGGCTGCCTTGATAATGTTCCAGCATTCATCCGTCATATAAATTTGCTGGGACAGATTGTGGTCAAATTCATTTTCAATGTTTTTGATCAACAAAGCTTCATATTCATTTTTATCCGCGGATTTCGGGGAAATCCGTACCACCAAGCTTGGAATTGCAATACGTTCCAAAAACAAAGCCATACGTTCATAGGCCTGGAGCCGTATGGGCAGTGTATTTTTTTGGGAATCCTTGTGCAGCAGAAATCTTCTTCGACCCTCTTCATTGTTGGTATGTAAACGAAAAAAGTAAAAAGCAACTGCACCGGTAACTACGGCAGGCAATAAATAAGCGAACAATTGAAAAATTCCGTCTCCTGTCATGGTTTTGGTATTTAGTTATTGCAAGTAGAACGATGGATTTTTTAAAAAAGTATTTTAAGGAAACGAACAAAATCGACAACTCTATTTTTGGAAAGATGAAAGAGACTTTCCGAGCAGTTATCCATGCTATTTCCTTAAAATTTTATTGTTCGTCAATACCGCTAGGACATCTTCTTTTTTGCTTCTACTAATCGGTATTTTTTGATGCGATAGTATCAGTTGATTACCACTTATGGCCTTCACTTTATCCAATGCTACAATATACGATTTATGCACCTGATAAAAACTTTTGGACGGCAGTAGATCTATCACATTTTTGAGGGGAACAAGAACCATGTGATTGGCAGATGTCGTATGGATACGGACGTAGTTCTGCATTCCTTCTATAAATAAAATTTCATCGTATTCTATTTTTATCAATTCCTTATCCACCCGTACGAACAAATAGTCTTGTTCTTCCCTGTTATCCTTCTTTTCTACGTCGGAATTTGATGTTTTTTTACCTTCAAATACCGTATAGGCCTTGTTGCAGGCTTGGAGAAATCGTTCTGGAGAAATTGGCTTTACCAGATAATCGATGACGTCGAATTCGAAACTGTCAATAGCGTATTCCGAATAGGCGGTCGTAAAGATCACTTTGGGCGGATGTGTCAGGGACTTTAAAAAATCCATACCAGTGATCAAGGGCATTTCAATATCCAGGAACAACAAATCTATTTGCTCCGTTTTTAGTAAGGTGTTCGCCTGTATGGCATTGATACAGGTTCCCTTCAAGTCCAAAAAATCTATGGCCTCCACATAGCTTTTAAGTCCCCTACGAGCAATGGCTTCGTCATCAATTATGATACAGCTAATCTTCATTCAGGTCAAGTTTTAAATCTACCAAAAACCTGTTTTTTTGGGAAGTAATCTGCAAACGATGTTTTTCATTGGGATACAACAGATTCAACCGTCTTTTAACATTCTCCAGGCCAATACCACCGGTACTGTCTTTTTTGATTTTAAATGTGTCATCAAAAGTATTGGATAGCTTCATGTTCAAAAATCCGTTTTCCTGAATTGCCAATTCTAAAGTTATATGATTTTTCTCCTTGTCCGAGTGATGACTCAGATATTTGAATGCGTTTTCTAAAAAAGGGCTGATGAGCAAAGGGGCGATTTTGTATTTCCTTACATCCGGATTTTCCTCGATTTTAGGAATAGTAAAAGTGAAAATGGCATCTTCTCCCTTACGCACTTTTTCAATAGTGATGTAGTTTTTTAGGTAACCTAACTCTTTTTCAAGGGATATATAATTTACGCTGCAATCGTACAACTGATAGCGCAATAAGCCTGAAAATTGCAGTAAGGTGTTCTTTGCAAGGGTATTGTCCTCCCCGATTAAATGATAAATGCTGTTAATGCCGTTAAACAAAAAGTGGGGATTTATCTGTGCCTTTAAAAAATCAAGTTCCGAACGCAGCTTATCCTTTTCAAGTTGGCCTTTTTGTTTTTCCGATAACAACCAATCCTTTGGTAATCGATAAGCAAATGAAAGGATCCAACACGATGCATTTGGTATTATTGAAGATGCAAATATCATGAACAACCATTCAAAAAGTAAGCCTTTTGATCCTTGCATTATTTGCATTTTGGCCAGCTCATAATTTTGGCTTACCACATAAATAATGTCGAAAATCGCTTCCAAGATTGAAACTCCCAAAAGGGTGGCGGACGCAAGTAACCAATATCGTTTCTTATCCCCTTTGCCAAAAAACTGGGGGATGAAACTATAAATGTTCAAGTAAAATATCAGCGCCCCGAGTGCCGTACCATAAAACAAGGGTATGATAAGGGAACCATCTTTTCGATCAAATACGCCCCATTCCAAGTCAAGGGTTTCATGGTTGATAAGCAAAATGAAGATTATCCAAACGAAACTATGTACAATGACTCTTTTATACTTCTTCATACGATCTCATAGATACTCTAAAGGTATGGTTTGCAAACAGTTCGCACAATGTATGGTATTGATTTATCGTCCGGAAAAACTATTTACGAAATGCCACAAATTGTTGACCAATGGCAGAATAAGGTCAAATCCACAAAATGACATATTTCGTCAATGTAGGACTGCCATTAGTAAACAATCTTTTGATACCCTGGCAAAGCACCCTTCATTTACCGAAAATTTAAAAACAAAAACAAATGAAGACGTTATTTTTTTTAGCCTTGATGATATTTTCAATGGGTATGACAAGTTGTTCAAAGGATGATCTTGATGCTCTCCCAACCTCCAAAGTAGAAATCGGTACTGCAGGTGATGAACTTCTGCTGCCCAATACACAAAAAATTCTTGACGAGTATAGTATTCCGGCCATCGCCGGTATGACTATCAAGTCCGGTAAGATTCTTGAAAAGATAGAGCTAGGAAGACAAAAAATCGATGAAACAAACCCCATTGTGGATGGTAGCAAATGGCATATGGGGTCAATTACCAAATCAATGACAGCTACCTTGACCGGGATTTTGATTGAAGCTGGGTATTTGGATTGGAATACAAAAATTGGAGATATTACTACCGAAGGCTATTTGGAAGAATATCAGGGTGTAACTATTTATGAGTTGCTTTCCCATACCGGTGGAATAACTGCTGAAGATTATCCTACGCACCCTTTGGACGAGAGGCCCGTGTCAGTGCAAAGACAGGAATGGGCGTTGGCCGCCTTGAACGTACCTCAGGGAAATGTTGGCGAACATGTTTATAGCAATAGTAGCTATGTCATCGCCGGTGTGATGTTGGAATCCATAATGGGGATAAGCTGGGAAGAACTTATTACCACGTATCTTTTTAAGCCGTTGGAAATGAATGACACAGGTTTTGGGGCGCCGGGCAAGGAAGGTGGGTTAAATCAACCTTGGGGGCATAAACGAACAGGCAGCAAATGGTTGGCGATGGCCCCCACGGACGTATACTCGGATAATTCCGCGGCCCTAGGCCCCGGCGGAACGGTCCATACTACTTTACTCGATATATCAAAATATGCCAACTTACATTTAGGGAAGACCACTCTGATTCAGGCTTCCACCTTGGAAATCTTACATACTGAAGTCAAGAACTCAGGGTACTCGTTGGGATGGGGTGTAACGGAATATGGGATTGCCCACGCCGGAAGCAACACGCTTTGGTTTGCACAATTGTTCATCAACTTGGAGGAGGAGGTGGTAAATTTTAGCGTTACCAATAGCTACGACCTTGAAGGCACTATTTGTATTCCCGCTGTGCAAAAAATGATGTCGGTAATGGGGCAGCGGTTAGAGAATTCTTTATAATCCATTTCCTAAAAAACGTACCAATGAGATTAAATCCGATTATTAGGTTTTTGTATATCATGATGTTGGGAATAGCGCTAATCAACTGCGCTACTACCCAAAATACACAGCGATCCAATACCAATGGTAAAAGTGTGGAATATATACTAATGGGGAATGGTTCACCCACCTTGGTTTTTGAAACTGGGATGGGGCCATCTATCAGTACCTGGGATAAGATATTGGACTCTCTTTCCAAACATACACGGATTTATGCATACAATAGGCCCGGCTACGGCAATAGCAATGTAAAAAAACCTCCTAGGAATATTGTGGAAGCAGCACAGCAATTGCATGCCAACCTTGTAAATGAAGATATAAGGCCGCCCTACATTCTTGTAGGGCATTCCCTGGGTGGTTTACTGGTAAATATGTTTGCAAGATTGTACCCAAGGGAAACGATAGGTGTAATTTTCATTGATGCTTCCCATCCCGAACAATTTGAGTATTTCAAAGCGGATCAGAAGTTTCTTCATACCATGCTGGTTACCTCAACAAGAAAGGGCGGAAGGAGTTATGAGTATGATTTGATCTCTTCGGCTTCGGAAGATTTTCAAAGTGTTCCACAGTTTCCAAAAATACCGGTTTCTGTGTTAACCGCCGGAAAATCCTCCCCTTTGGAAAATAAGAAGCTCCGCACAAAATGGCTAGAATTCCAAAAAGATTTGGTCAAGCTAGGTCAAAACAATGTACATAGGATTATTGAGAATAGCGGGCATTATATCCATAGGGACAATCCCACTGAGACTATTGCTGAAATCCTGATTATATTGGATCTGGCCAAAAAAACTGACGAATAGTTAAATTGGAACAAAAGTCTCGTGTTAACTGCTATTGGCCGTTTTTCATATTCTCCTTGACCATGAGATAGAAAGCCTGGTAGCTGGGATGCAACTTTAGGCTAATACCCTCTTTGAGATTACCGTCCCGTCCTAAAGAAGTAATACGTTCCGGGGCAATGGCAAAGTCCTTTTGGAGGACCGAGGCTATGGTTGCAGCCTGTTTTCCAGGTAGATCCAAATCCCCTGTCATACTAAGTCCCTCAACGGTAAGGGCTACATTGGGATTTACATTGAGGATAGCCGCTATTTTTTCCATCCATGCTTTTCCTTCCTCGGTCAAGGTGCTATCCATATCCGTACCAAATAGGGAAGCCAGGGTGGAAGATATGACCACAGCCCCATTGGAAACAGCTATTTTTGCATTTTCTCCTAGGGTCTGCTTGGCATTGGTGAGTACCACGATTGCCGTAGAATCATTTTTGGCAATGGCATCCTTCATGGCCTTAAGCTGACCCTCTTTAGCCTGAAGACTGGCCATAGCGCTATTGGCGATATCCGAATTCTTATTGGAAACCTTTGCAAAATTGTTCAGGTTTGTTAGCAAAGTGGCATTGGCATCCTGCAATTCGTTGACCTGGGCCTCCAAGGCTTCAGCCTTTACCACACTGGCCTTTTCGATTTTTTTTGCGGTAAATAGCTCGGTTTTTACGGAATCAAGTTCCGATTTTAAATTGTCGATCTCGGCAATCAATTCGCTTTTACGTTGTGCTGTTACTTGGGAAACCGTAATGGAAACCAGCAAAAGGGTGAGTAATAATCGCATCATAGACTATTTGGATTTAGCTTATACTCGCAAAAGTAGGGTATTCATTGATTTTCTGAAATACCTTTCCACCTAAATATTGGCAATCCAGGAGTTCTTGCATGCCGTTAAAGGGAACCACGGCCTTTTCATAACCGTAAGTCGATTTTAAATCACTGTGCAGATAGTCGTCGTCCACATTAACATGGATATCTTCCATGGTAAACTGACAAGGGTGCTCGTACCCAGCCGCATGGGTGATTTCCAAGAATTCTTTCCGAAAGGTCTTGAAGTATTGGGCCAAACGATCAGCTTTAAGGGGAACACTTATGCCGCGTTGTAGCCACTTGTTTTGGGTTGCTATGCCAGTGGGGCATCTATTGGTATTGCAAATTTGGGCCTGAATGCAGCCAATGCTCATCATAGCCTCCCGCGCCACATTGATGCAATCGATACCCATGGCAAAGGCCATAGCCGCCTTTGCAGGGAAACCCAGTTTTCCACTTCCGACAAAAACTAGGCGATTTGTTAAGTCCCGTTCCTGGAAGATTTTGTACAGGCTCGAAAAACCGTATACCCAAGGTAAAGAGACGTGATCCGCAAAACTGGGTGGTGCCGCTCCTGTACCTCCCTCGCCACCGTCAACGGTAATGAAGTCCGGCCCCTTTCCGGTTTCTATCATTAAATCGGCCAATTCCTCCCACTGGTCCAGTTTTCCAATGGCCCCTTTAATGCCTACGGGAAGCCCGGTCCCTTCGGCAATTTCTTCTATCAGTTCGAGCAATCCGGATATAGTCTCGAAGGCAGAATGTGTTGCTGGAGACAGTACGTCCTTTCCAACTTCTACACCACGGATTTTGGCGATTTCCTTACTGATCTTGGCCGCTGGCAAAACGCCACCTTTACCGGGTTTTGCCCCTTGGGAAAGCTTTATTTCAATAGCCTTGATGCATGGGTTTTCAGCGGTTAGTGATACTAATTTTTCCAAGGAGAAACTACCTTCTTCGTTCCGCACCCCGAAATATCCGGTGCCAAAATGAAAAATGACGTCTCCACCTTGCTTATGGTAGGGAGAAAGGCCACCTTCTCCAGTGTTATGATAGGCGCCGCTTTTGGCAACTCCTTTGTTCATTGCCTCCACGGCGGCGGCCGAAAGCGATCCAAAGCTCATGGCCGAAACATTGATGACCGATGCCGGACGGTAGGGTTTTCTTCTTTTATTGAATGCACCGATTACCTTGGCGCAAGGTAAAAAGGTCTTGTCCTTGGTATTGGGGTGATTTGCAGGAACCTGGAAGGCCAGGAGCCGGTTTTTGATAAAAATGTGCTGATGGGCATAGATATCACGATCCGTTCCAAACCCTTCGTAGTTGTTCTCTTGTTTGGCCGATGCGTAGATCCAACTTCTTTCGATTCGATTAAAAGGTAATTCCTCACGGTTGTTGGCTACAAAGTATTGCCGCATTTCCGGACCAATACTTTCCAACCAGTAACGCAAGTGGCCCACAATGGGATAGTTATGCGTAATGGTGTGTGCCCTTTGCAAAAAGATATCACGGATGGCGATGAGGCCCAAGGCCATTAAGACCCATACCCACCAGGGAATGTTGTAAACAAAGTCGAGAAAGGAATCCATATGTACGCTTTAATAACTTAAATTTTATAAATCTAAAATTAACCCAGAATATAAAAAGAACTATTAAAAAGCTAGTTATCGAAATAGTCAATGCTCATTTTGCCCAAGGTTTTTATATCTAAAAGAAAACCACTTTCATCAGTCAGGAAATCGGGGGTATGGTGGGGAAACGAGCCTATAATTTCCAGGTTCATACCCAAACAAAAGACTATAGGACTGGCTATTTTCATTGATATTTTGGTTTTCTGAATAGAGGTCATACATCGGTCTTGATAGTTTTAAAACAATAGTGCAGGGAAAACGCGATATATGAGCAGTCCATAATAATATCTTTCTATTGCCGACTATTTAGGAAGTTCCGAAGTATTTCTCACCTTTTCCACTTCTTTGGTGCTTACGGAATCGGCATTATTTCCAAAACTCCGTCGAATATAAGTAAGTATTCCGGCAATTTCGGCATCCCCCAAAAATTTATGCGCTGGCATAACGCCGTTGTAGATTTCCCCATTCACTTCAATTTCGCCTTGTAGCCCGTTAAGGACTGCATCTATCAACCTTTTTTTATCGCCGGTCACCCAATCCGTTTGCGCCAAGGTCGGAAATCGGCCAACGGCCCCCATACCATCCTGTTGATGACAATTACCGCAAAAGGTATTATAGGCCTTTTGGCCACTATCCAAACCTCTTTGAAGATCATCCTCCACTTTGTCAGGAGTTCGGATATGGGACAAGGACTTTCGTTTTTCCATGGGTACTAATTGATTCGGGCCGAAACGTTTTTTATCTCCCTTGAACATCACCCGCCAAATTTTACCCTTTTTGGATTCGGTAATGTACAAGGAGCCATCGGGCCCCTCAGCCAACCCGACAGGACGATAATGGGCATCCCTGGTATTGACTATGGGATCTTCTACCGGAAAACCATCGGCAAATACTTCCCATTCCCCTATGGGTAATCCATTTTTAAAAGGCACAAAACAAACAAAATAACCGGATTGGGGGTAGGGAGCCCTGTTCGTGGAGCCATGGAAGGCAATAAAGGCCCCGTGTTTGTAGCGCTCCGGAAATTGATTTCCTTTATAAAATAGCAGGTCGTTGGGTGCCCAGTGACCGGGGAAACCCATTACGGGCAGATCCATTGCCTCACAACGGCCAATGACTTGGCCATTTCCCCCATATTCCGGGGCCAATACTTTTTTTTCCTGTATTTGATCATAGTAACAATAGGGCCATCCGTAATCTGCCCCTTCCTCAATACGTAAAAATTCTTCCGACGGAAGCAAAGCACTTTCCCATGGGGTAAAACGGTCTGGAAACAAGCTATGAAGGTTGTCCCTACCATGCATTACAATGTACAAGTGATCGTCAACAGTATTCCAATCCATGGCCACCACACTACGAATACCGGTGGCGATTCGTTGACCATCTTTTTGGGTCAGGCCTATTTTATCTGCATCAAATCGCCACACACCTCCATGCAGCTCCAATTCCGGGCAGGGATCCAAACCGGTACCTCCTGGAGAACCATTTGGGGTTCCGGCAAGATCTTGACAGGCGTTAGAAGGAGTACCAAAAGGCACATACATAAATCCTTGATTATCGAAAGAAACCGGTTTGGTAATATGCCAATGTACGCCATGGGGATGATCATCGGTAAGGACCACCTCAGGTTTGCCATCCGGGATCAATTTTTCCGGATTCAATTTATATCGATACAATTCCAGTGCCGTGCTAAAATAGAGATAGCCTTTATGGAGTGCCATACTGGTTCCATAGAGACTACGTTTTGAATCCACCCCACCGAATTTTTGTATGATATCGGCCTTCCCATCCGCTGTCGTATCCCGTAGGGCAACATTGCCCCCGTAAAGGCTATCCGAGGAACTTAACTTTACATAGATATCCCCATTTGAATTTACTGCAAGGTGCCTTGCGCGGCCTATGCTATCTGCAACGACCAATGCCTCGAATCCATCAGGAAAATAGAGACCGCCATTATCCGGGTCACTCGGCGGTAAATAGACCCGTGAGTCGCATTGATGCAGGAACGGGAAAAGCAAAGTGATCAGTATTGCCCTCAAAATCAAAGAAAATGCCGATTGATGTCTAAACTCGTTCTTCATGAATCATAGGCCGATTTATTATTTTCCAAAGAAATTGCCCAAACTTTCAATGCTCGAATTTCTTAGCTGTTAGGCCATTTAAATCCCACACTACTTTACCTGCCCTCAAGGTCAATTCGGCTACCAATTTTCGATTTCCATCAATTCGGTTTCCAGCGGCGTCCACATAACCAAATTTGCCTTCTTTTATGCTTAACAGGACGATATCTGCATCCGCTCCGATACTTAAATTTCCCAAATCCTCCCTACGGATTGCCTTGGCCGGATTCCAGCTTCCCCTGAGAAGTACCGCTTTTAAGGGCATACCCATATTTAGATATTTGGACATGACGTTGAGCATATCCTTCATTCCGGCGTTCACGCTAAAGCGATGGAGGTCCGTTCCAAACGTATTGGGCCAAAACCCCTGCTCCAATGCCGGTATAGCTTGGTCGAACCAAAATCCGGCACCGCCATGGCCCACATCAAAGAGAATTCCTTTTTTCTGCGCTTCAAAGACCAAGGGCAGCACCTTTCCCGTTGTATCGACCACAGGCCTGCGCTCGGAGATATTCTCAAAGGAATGAGTAATAATATCACCCGGTCGCATACGGTCTAGTTGATCTTTTAAAGAGTACTGGGGCAAGTGGCATTCTACAAAAAGAGGCCTATTTGTATTTGATGTCACTTGCAAGGCCCTGTCAAAAGGTTCCCAGGACTTTCCTTCAAAGTGACCTATTTTTATGCCTACGATAACATCGGGGTATTTTTCTACCATCTCAATAGCTTTATGTGTATCCATGGTAGAAACATCCTCCTGTAGGGAATTCCCGGTCATTCCCCAACCGGCTATATTCAAAAAAACCAATATACGGGTCTTGGATTGGTCTATGACTTGTTTTTTGAACTTTGGGAAATTATGGAATCCCGATGTCCCGGCGTCCACTACCGTAGTAATACCCGCACGAAAAGTAAAATCATCGGGAGATAAACTATAGATACCATCCGCAAACACCCCAGGGGTACTGCCAACGAAGACATGGGTGTGAATATCGATCAGACCAGGACAAACATACATTCCCGTGGCATCGACCGTCTTTTTCGCATTCTTGCTAGAAATACGATTGGCGACCTGATGTATTTTGCCATCTATAATGGCCACGTCCATAATGGTATCCAATGAATTCTTTGGATCGAAGACATGACCATTTTGAATCAAAAGGTCTATTTGCTGGGCGTGGATTGTTCCAAAGGCGGAAAACAAGAAAAGGGCCATTGTTCTTTTTACGGCCGAACCCAAAAAAATATGAAATGAATACTTATTTCTCAAAACCCACTGCGCCAAGGCCGTTTAAATCCCATACAATTTTTCCAGCACGTAAGGTGAGTTCAGCCTCTAGTTTTTGGGTTCCCTTAACTCTTTTGCCTCTTACATCCAAAAACCCGAAATCCCCTTCCCTCATATTGAATACCGCTACATCGGCTTCGGAACCCACACTGAGATGGCCCAGATCTGGTCTACTGATTACTTGGGCCGGTGCCCAGGTAGCACGATGGATGACATCTTTCAAGGGTACTCCCATGGCCATGAACTTGGAAAGAACGTTTGCTAGATTCTTCATACCGGCATTCATGCTCTGGGTATGCAGGTCGGTACTTATTACATTGGCCAGAAAACCTTGTTCGGTTGCCGGAACGGCCTGTCTCCAGGAAAAGGCACCTCCGCCGTGACCCACGTCAAAGATGATTCCTCGCTCCTGTGCCTTGAACACAAAGGGTTTTACCTTTCCTTTTTCGTCCACAATGGTTTCCCGTTGTCTGGGACCGTACGAATAGCTGTGCGTAAAAATGTCTCCGGGTCGCAGGTGTTCCATAAATAAAGCTTCGATGGAGTTCGGGGGATCGTGTTCCCCAAAATCCACCATGACAGGTACTCCTGCCTTTTTACCAGCTTCAACGGCAAGGTCTACTTGTTGGAAATCGCCCCAATAATGGGCAGCTTTGATACCAACAAGAATATCGGGAAATAGTTTGGTTATACAATGAGCGGTCATTACAGGGTTCATATCGGAAACGTCCTGTTCCTCGAACCTGCTGCGCATTCCTGTTCCCACAATGTTCAACAATGCCAAAACCCTGGTTTTTGCTTTGTCTATTGTCTGTTCCTTAAACAACTTGAAATTGCGCCATCCCGAAGATCCGGCATCCACGACCGTGGTCACTCCGGATCTAAATGTAAAACCATCAGGCATAACACTGGTGGCCCCATCGGCGATATAGGCACCGGGCTCGTTGCCCATAAAAACATGAACGTGCATATCAATAAGCCCCGGGGTTACGTACAATCCGGAAAGATCAATAACCTGTTTGGCACTTTCTATCGGAATATTCGATTTGACCTCTTTAATTTTGCCATCGGCTATGCCAATATCCATCGGGCTGTCGATATTATTTTTGGAATCGATCAAGTGCCCTCCCTTTAATAGGATATCAAGCTCTTGTCCCTGTAGATTAAAAAGGGTAATCAGAAAAAAGAGCAAAAAGGAGGAACGTATGGAGCTGAATGCTTTTGGGCTTGGCATGATTAAAACTGAATTTTGTTTTCTAAGTAGCTAGGGGAGGTCCACCCGGAATAACAATGGGCGTGTTTTCCTCACTGTATTTTGAACGCTTGGCCGTGAATTTAGCGGTTAGGTATTCACCAAGAAATATCGAACCTTCCATGGATTCACCTGAAGTTTGTGCTGAAAACCAGTAGCTTATGTGATTCCCCGGTATACGGTAGTTACTTCTAAGTTTTACGGATTCCCCTTCGACCATACCCATGATTTCCTGCATCGAAAAATCACTTTTGTGAAGCCCTTTGATCCAATTTCCTTTTTGTTCCAAGAAGAACATATGTGTACTCTTACTACTTAAAAAATTAATGTCTACTTCCCAATGTCCGGTCAAATCTACCTTAGCTGCGGCCATCTTGTCCGATTGTGGTGACCGTTTTTGGGACAAAATACCGAACAATCTATCCGCTACCAACTTGGCATTTCCGGGGCGCATTTGATTAGGTGTGATATTGATTGATGTAAAACCCTCCTTATTGGAACTTCCTATGGCAATCCGGGGTTGGTTCCGTGCCACTTCCTCGGCTACCTCATCGCCGGTAATATGCAATTGATCCGGATTCCATTTTATATGGAGTACCGGAGCGTAATTGGAGCGCCCCTCAGGTTGCTTTACTTCAGTGGTAACTCCCTGGATTTTTTCCATTTTTTTCGAGATTTCCTCGAGCCAGGAAATCCAAGTAGCCCATTCCTTTTCATGGTCTCGTGTAGTCCAGGCCTCTACCGCCGCTAGCATACCCAGCATTTCTTCTTTCCCTACTTTATTATCCCGACCAGGGCCATGATGGGGCGAACTCGCCTGCCATGCGGACATCAGTAAGTCCTTATCCCCCAACAACAGACCGGCACATTGTGGACCACAAATAGCTTTTCCGCCACTGTAGGCCACAACGGTTGCGCCCCGTTCCAAATGAACACATGGGATGGTCAGGTTCTCGGCAGCTGCATCCAATAAAACGGGTATCCCATGAGGTTTGGCAATTTCTACGATTTTCTCCAAGGAAAGCGGTTGACCTTTTTCGGAACGCTTACCTGAGTTAATATAGATCATTGCGGTTTTGGAATTTATGGCCCGCTCCATCTCTTTGGGGGAATCCACCATGATTATGGTAACACCCACATTACGGATGGCATGGTCATATACATTTCTGGAATACCGGGGAATAATTACCTCCGTTTTATCCAGTTTTTCAAGATTTGGGATTTGGATAAGCTTTTCGGGATTTCCCCCAGCAACGCAAGCCGCGGTCACATGCTTTAGCCCTGCGGCACAACCCGCTGAGACCATACCCCAATCGGCCTTGGTCAATTCCGCCAATCGCCTGCCGATACCAAAGGCCAATTCATCGTATTGTACGAAATATCCCGAAGCCGCTTCCATGGCTTCCAGTACCTCAGGTCTTTCGGTTGACCCTCCTAAAATGGTAAATGTTCCACGACAATTGATTATGGTGTCTATTCCCAGCCCCTCATAAATGGTTTGGGTAGGGGAGAACAGACTTTTGTTTATGGGGAAAGGTCCTCTAGGCGCATTGCCCAAAAGGGATTCACTAGCTAAAAAGCTTCCGGCTATGGGCAATACACCCAGATGCTTCATAATCTCTCTTCGATTCATGCTGAATAATTATTGTGTACGGAAATATGCTTATAGGCTTTCTTTAAATGTACTAAAAAAAGAAATTGGTTTCTATTGCACGGATGTATCAATACACTTAAAGCTAGTACCAATCATCCTATACAAGGCAAGTATGCCGTTTGTTTATAATTCCAAAAAAGATGATTTTAGGATGAGGGTATTTATGGTTAAATTCACCTACTTAAATCGCCATAGCTTGAAGACGTTTTTAGATGAACTTAACGAAGCGCAAAAGGCCCCCGTTCTACATAAGGATGGCCCACTTATGGTCATTGCCGGAGCGGGATCGGGCAAGACACGGGTCTTGACCTACCGAATAGCGCATTTAATGGGTCAGGGTGTGGATGCGTTCAATATTTTGGCCCTTACCTTTACCAACAAGGCGGCACGAGAGATGAAAAAGCGGATTGCCCACATTGTCGGTAATTCCGAGGCCAAGAATCTTTGGATGGGCACCTTTCATTCCGTTTTTGCAAAATTATTGCGTTTTGACGGTGATAAACTAGGCTATCCCAGCAACTTTACTATTTATGATACCCAGGACTCCCAACGCTTGATCGCGTCAATTATAAAGGAAATGGGATTGGACAAGGATATCTACAAATACAAGCAGATACAGAACAGGATATCCTCATACAAGAATAGTCTGATTACGGTAAAAGCCTATTTCCAGAATCCTGAATTACAAGAAACCGATGCCATGGCCAAGAGACCCAGGCTGGGGGAGATCTATCAGAACTACGTGGATCGTTGTTTCAAGGCTGGAGCCATGGACTTTGACGATTTGTTGTTGCGCACCAATGAGTTATTAAATAGATTCCCCGAGGTGTTATTAAAATATCAGGATCGGTTTCGCTATATTTTGGTGGACGAGTATCAGGATACCAATCATTCCCAATATTTAATCGTAAAGGCATTATCCGATCGCTATCAGAACATCTGTGTAGTCGGGGATGACGCCCAAAGTATTTATTCCTTTAGAGGGGCCAATATCAGCAACATCCTAAATTTTCAGCGCGACTATGACGAGGTGGCCGTATACCGATTGGAACAAAATTACAGAAGTACGAAAAACATTGTAAATGCTGCGAACTCCATCATCGCCAAGAACAAAAATCAATTGGAAAAGGTGGTATGGACGGCCAATGATGAAGGTGCCACCATTAAAGTGCATAGAAGTATTACGGATGCCGAGGAGGGTAGGTACGTAGCAAGTTCCATTTTTGAGAATAAAATGCAGGAACAATTGTCCAATGGCAATTTTGCCGTACTCTACCGTACCAATAGCCAATCCCGTGCCATTGAGGATGCGTTGCGAAAAAAGGATATTCCCTATAGAATCTATGGAGGACTTTCCTTTTATCAGCGAAAGGAAATCAAGGATGTCCTTTCCTATCTCCGTTTGGTCATCAATCCCAAGGATGAGGAGGCTCTAAAACGAATTATCAATTTTCCGGCAAGGGGTATCGGACAGACCACTTTGGATCGATTGACCGTTGCCGCCAACCATTATGGGCGCTCCATTTTTGAGGTAATTGAGAAGCTGGATAAAATCGATCTGAAAATCAACGCCGGTACAAAAAGAAAATTGGAGGATTTTGCTAACATGATCAAAAGCTTCCAGATCATGAACGAAAGCACGGATGCCTTTACCCTGGCCGAACACGTCGCCAAGAAAACCGGTATATTGCTCGAGTTCAAAAAGGACGGCACTCCGGAGGGTATCGCCCGGATGGAGAATATTGAGGAATTGTTGAATGGTATCAAGGACTTTGTCGAAGGTCAAAAGGAATTGGCGGACGCCAAAGGGGATCTTACCGAGTTTTTGGAGGATGTTGCCTTGGCCACGGATTTGGATCAGGATACCGGGGATGATGACCGGGTCGCCTTAATGACCATCCACTTGGCCAAAGGATTGGAATTTCCCTATGTCTACATCGTAGGGATGGAAGAAGATCTGTTTCCCTCGGCCATGAGTATGAACACACGTAGTGAATTGGAGGAAGAACGGCGATTGTTCTATGTGGCCCTGACTCGTGCGGAGAAACAAGCGTATTTGACCTATACGCAAAACAGGTACCGATGGGGAAAACTGATCGATGCGGAGCCTAGTCGGTTTTTGGAGGAAATCGACGAAAAATATATTGAAAATCTTACTCCGATCGAGAATACCTATCGTTTTAAACCTTTGGTGGATGATTCCATTTTCGGAGAGGTGGATAAAAGTAGGTTGAGACAGTACAAGCCGGTAAATGGCGAACCGCCAAGTGCACGGAAACCCAATGAGAAACAACTTCGGAAATTACGAAAGCTAAAGCCGCAACTTGCGGTACCTCTGGATAATACCAATGCATCGGATTTAAATCTGACCGAAGGTTCCCTGGTAAACCATACGCGATTCGGGAAGGGCAAAGTCTTGAAAATAGAAGGCGTGGGCAATGACAAAAAAGCCGAAATCCAATTCGAAAAGGGCGATATCAAGAAACTTTTACTGCGTTTTGCCAAATTGGAAGTTTTGTGATTCCAGTTTTGGATTTTCGCAAAGGCGATGGATTGTTTTATGTTTGAAATCTGATTACTGGATTATGTTGGATTTATGTTATAAGGAAATCAATGTTTTGGGCTGGATTCTTTTGTTGTTTTCCGGTTACGGAACCCTAGCACAAGAAGTACGGGACAAACCTGCAAATGATACGGATTACTGGAATAGGGCCGAGTTGATCTGGAGCGATGAATTTGATGGAGAATCACTTTCCATGGATAACTGGAAATTTGAAACAGGGCAGCATGGTTGGGGAAACAACGAATGGCAAAATTATGTAGCGAACGATAACGTAGAGGTAAGCGAGGGAACCTTAAAAATAACGGCAAGAAAAGTAGGCAGAGGCCAAAAAGTAGGGGATTACACCTCCGCGCGGCTCAATAGCAAGAGGGCGTTTACCTACGGAAGAATGGAAATTAGGGCCAAGATTCCGAAACATAAAGGGAACGGATTATGGCCTGCGCTATGGATGTTGGGCAGTAATATTAGAACAACAGGATGGCCGGATTGTGGGGAAATCGATATTATGGAATATGTAAGCTTTGATCCGGATAAAATGCATTTCTCAATCCATAGTAAGGCCAACAATCATATAAAGGGAACACAAATAACTTCAGGGGCCCTGAATTTGGAAACCATTGAAGAAGAATTCCATAATTACGGTGTACTTTGGACGAAGGATTACTTAAAATTCTATATTGACGACTTGGACAATATTAAATTGACCTTTCCGCGTCCAGCAGTTTCAAATTCAGGGAATTGGCCATTTGACAAGCCCTTTTACTTTTTGATGAATATTGCCGTAGGTGGCAGTTGGGGTGGACGGGAAGGAGTTGACGATACTATTTTCCCAGCAGTAATGGAGGTGGATTATGTACGGGTTTACCAAGTTAAATAGAAAGCTCCATGGCTGATTTCATCAAGATATACGAAGCTAATCCCAACCCTAGGGAGATAGAAAAGGCCTTGGACATCCTACGTAAGGGAGGTCTGATCATTTACCCAACGGACACTGTATATAGCCTAGGCTGCGACATTACCAATTCCAGGGCCTTGGAAAAAATAGCTCGGATAAAAGGGATAAAGCTGGCCAAGGCCAACTGGTCCTTTGTATGTGCGGATTTGAGTAATCTATCGGACTACGTGAGGCAAATTGATACGGCTACCTTTAAAATCCTGAAACGGGCCCTACCCGGTCCATATACCTTTGTATTACCGGGCAACAACAATCTACCCAAAGACTTCAAAAAGAAAAAGACCGTGGGAATACGGGTGCCGGACAATGCCATTGCCAAGGCACTGGTGGACGGTTTGGGGAATCCCATCGTTTCTACCTCTATTTATGATGAGGATGAAGTATTGGAGTATACCACGGATCCTGAACTAATATTCGAAAAATGGCAAAATCAGGTAGATCTGGTCATTGACGGGGGATATGGTGGCAACGTGGCCTCCACAGTAATCGACCTTTCCCAGGGAGAACCTATCCTTTTACGGGAAGGAAAAGGGGATCCCGATGTTTTTTGAACCAACGGCTATTCTTCCCCGTCCTCCTGCTCAATGGACAGATCTGGATTGGCAGGAACATAAAGATTTCCCGGATCTTTGGTTTCTCCAATGACCTCTTCTATCTCCTTTTTTAAATAATTCAGATGGGCCTTGGTCATTCTATGGGTGATTACGGGAATGGTACCCTTTATCTTTTGTTGTAGCATGGTAAGATTGTCCAGGGCCAATGAACGTACATCGGTATTTGAGGTATAACCTTCGGAAAGTTTGGCAAGAATACCTTCAACAACACCTTCTGCCTCATTGGGTTTGTACAAGGTGATCATATTGGCAACGTAGGCCTTTTGTAACTTTCGTCGATAAGGGTCTGTAGCATAAAAAACGTTCATGTCTCCCCAAACCAATTGAAATAAATCGTCCAAGTATTCCTCAGGGGAATAGACATCCTCGTCCTCATACCTTTCTGCAATAAAGGTCATTCTGCTCATTCTACTGCCGCCCAATAGGTTCATAACAACGCTTTCCATGGTCTTGGTAATGGATTCCTTGGACTGGGGGGAAAATGTCTTGTTTAGAATTTCATTGTTGATCAGCCATTTGGGTTCCTTAAAGATATGATTGTTCAAGAAGGCCAAAGCTTCTTTTTGGGATTGTTTTGTAACGGGGCAATACACCTCTCCCGGTTCACCCATGGTTTTTGGGGTAACGTAAATGCCACCAATGTTTTTGGCCACATGAAAAAGATAGTTCTCATATTGCTTTATAACGCTTTGGTACACCTCATCCAATCCTGAATAATCGTCACTGCTTTTTTCCTTGGTCCATTCGGTCAAAAAAGGAACAATACGCTGTAGGTTCATGATCCCATAGTTACTTGCCACCATGGCATCATCTCCCAAGTCTTCGGTCTGAGATCTGGGGTCAAAATCCCGACCCTCGCCTCCAAACCACAATCTCGGATTGGAACCAACGCTGTCAACAACCCACTGATTCAGCATTTCCCTTTCCGCTTCCTCATCCAAATTATTTGGAACGTTGGCATATCCCCATTGAATGGCCCATTTATCATAATCCCCGATACGTGGCATTAAATCCTTAGGGGGAATGCTGTCCTGAGGCTGTGCTACATAATTGAAACGGGCATAGTCCATAATAGAACTTGTATGGCCATTTTTCCTCAGCCATTCCACATCCCTCAGTTTTTCCACCGGAGTAGCATGGCTGGCCCCCATATTGTGCCGAAGCCCTAACGTATGGCCTACTTCATGAGAAGCTACAAAACGGATAAGTTCGCCCATAAGTTCTGTGTCGAACTCCATTTTTTGGGCTCTCGGATCAACAGCACCGGCCTGTACCATATACCAATTGTGAAGTAGGGTCATTAAATTATGATACCACCCAATATGACTTTCCAGGATTTCACCGCTCCTTGGATCCGTTATGTTGGGCCCATAGGCATTTTTAAAAGGAGAGGCAAAGTACCGGAGTACCGAAAACCTGGAATCCTCCAAACTCATTTCGTCATTATCCTTGGGCCAATCCTTTCCAATAATGGCATTCTTAAACCCGGCCTGTTCAAAGGCCTGTTGCCAATCGTTGATTCCTTGAATGAGATAGGGTCTCCACTTTTTTGGGGTAGCAGGATCTAGATAAAAAACAATGGGTTTTTGCGGTTCGACCAGCTCTCCATTTTCCCATTTTTCCTTATCCTCAGGTCTGGGTTCCAGTCGCCATCTGTGGATATAGGTATTACGGTCTACCTTCTGCTGTTCATCGCCATATTCCAGATACGAACTGGCAAAGTAGCCTACCCTGGGGTCATAAAACCGTTTTCTCATAGGCATCTTGGGCAACAGGATGAACGAATTATTTATCTCCAAGGTAACCACTCCCGACAAGGTCGCTGCCGGCAACATTTTTTTTGTTTTGCCCTTGCTTGTTTTGGCTTTGTAGGTCTTAACCGATTGTATTTCGGTGTTTATTGGAAAGGACTTAATACCCAAAATATAGGATTTATCCTTTTCCAATGAAGTAAGCTTGTAGGATTCTTTTTGCGCACTATTGAGGGCTAGCAAATTGTTTTCACTATTTATAAAATTCGTTACTTCAATCAGGGAGGATTTCCTCTTTTCATCGCGACCCTTTATTTCAAAAGTTTCCAAGATCGGTGTAATTGTGGAATTGTTTACTGCCCTTGAAATCTCGTCATTCTCATTGGCCACGCTTACCAAGGTAGCTATACGAAGAAAAATGTTGTTGGAAGGTCCTTTTTCCCAAAAGATCGTTTTTTGCCCAATCTCTTCCCCTCCATAATTCTTGGAACCGGCCGGAGTCTTAATAAAACGGGTCACGACCAGTATTTCCCTTTGTAGGATACTATCCGGAATTCCAAAATAATAGTTATCCCCTAATCGGTGAATCGAAAAAAGTCCCTCTTGGGTTGTTCCCTCTTTTAGGATAACCTTGTCCAAAGTCTTGGAGCTTGAAGCGGATTCGGGCCGGGAAGAAATTTTTTTGTCGTTCGCCGCTACCGGCCTTAGAAGATTGCAAGAACTTGCAACCAGTAGCGCCCCTATTAGTCCAAAAAATAACCTCATACGTAAGCTAACGTTTTAAACAAAATTATAGTATTCTTTTGTAGTGGTTGGCATGGACTATCTTCAACAAAGGTAGTACAAAATAGGAACGGGATGGCAATTCCGAAATTACGGAAAGGTCGGGGTATAAAAAAACCGCAACAATTTTGCTGCGGTTTTTACTCTAAAACTAGTGTTTAGTTATTGATTGCCGGGTCTTTCATGCCTTCTTCGATCATACTATAGAACTGATCGATTTTCGGAAGAACAACTATCCGGGTCCTTCTGTTTTTGGATTTCTCGCTCTGGGATACAGGAATGTACTCGGATCTACCAGCGGCGGTCATCCGCTTGGGATCAACGTTATAATCATTTTGAAGGATACGTACAACGGCCGTGGCCCGCTTAACGCTCAAATCCCAGTTGTCCAACAATACACCGCTTCTGTATGGGACATCATCCGTATGGCCCTCTACCATAAATTCAAAGTCGGGTTTGTTGTTGACTACCATGGCCACTTTGCCCAGAACTTCTTTTGCCCTTCGGGTAACATTGTAACTTCCGCTGCTAAAGAGCAGTTTATCGGAAATGGAAACAAAGACCACTCCTTTTTCCACGCTTATCTCTATATCCTCATCATCCAAATTTCCAAGTACTCCCTTAAGGCTTTGTACCAATGACAGGTTTACGGAATCCCTTCTTGTAATGGCATCTTGCAGTTTGCGAATGGTAAGATCTTTTTCCTTTAGACTTTCCAAGGATTTTTCCAGGTTCTCGGCCCCTTTAGTGGTCAATGTAGTCAAGTTGCCCATGTTGTTGATCAACTCCTGATTGTTGGCTTTAAGGAAGGCATTTTGGTCTTCCAGGGTTTTCATTTTGGAAGCGGCCGTAGCTTTCTCTTCCAAACAATCGTTCAACTTTACCGTTGCAGAATTCAATAGATCTTGAGCTTCCTTGTGCTTGGCTTCAAGATCTGCAAATTTTTTCTGTGATACACAGGACGATAGCAATAATGCTACTCCTAAACAACCTAAGATTATTCTCTTCATAATTACGGATTCAATTATTAATGTTTGTTATTTGTTTTCGAATATATTGGTCTGGCCGCAAAATTAGATAACAATGGGGAACCTCAAAATTTATAATTCGTTAATCTTTTACTAAAATGTTAAATTTCTTTATTTGATGTACGAAATAGGACCATACTATGGATTTTGTGACGTAATACTTTAGTATAAAATTAGCTTTTTCTCTTTTTCTGTAAATTCTTCTAAAATGCCTATAAAAGCTAAGATGCGCTCGTAAGATAGCCAAACAATGTTGAAATCTGAACTGAAAAATAAATCGAATTGCCGCCACGCCATCCAACAACAATCGGATTCCAATGATCAAGAACGCCTTTCTTCTGGGAAGGTTCTTGGTGATTGAAAACAGGGAATTTCTAAAATTGAGATAAGTTTTTTTGGGGTTCATATTGCTTAAGGTCGAACCACCTAAATGATAGACCTTGGATGCGCCGATGTAATATACCTTATGTCCCTTGTTTTTTGCCCTCCAGCATAGGTCTACTTCTTCCTGATGCGCGAAGTAATCCTCATCAAATCCTCCTAATTCCCAATAAACCTCACTTTTAATGAACATACAGGCACCGGTTGCCCAAAAAATTTCCTTGGTGCCGTCATATTGTCCTTCATCTTTCTCCAATGCCTGAAAAATTCTTCCCCTGCAAAAGGGATATCCGAGTTGATCTATGAAACCTCCGGCGGCTCCGGCATATTCAAAATAGTCCCTTCGCAACAAATCCAATATTTTTGGCTGGATAATGGCTACTTTGGGAAGATCTTTAAAACCTTGGATTATGGGTTCCAGCCAGTTTTCGGAGACCTCCACATCGGAATTTAAAAGACAATAAATATCAGCGTCGACCTCTTTCAAAGCATCATTGTACCCTTTGGTAAATCCACCGTTGGAGGCGTTTTGTATAATTTTCACGGTCGGGAAATTGGTTTGGACAAAGGCAACGGAACCATCCGTAGAGGCATTGTCGGCCAGATATACATCCGCACTTTCGGAATGTTCCACTACTACGGGTAGATATCTTTCCAAAAGAGCCTCCCCGTTCCAATTCAATATGACGACAGCTATTTTCAAATCGACGGCAAATTAACGGCTAAAATCAGGAATATGCTCTAGAAAGTGGTATTTTTCCTCTTTATAGTCCATTTTGCAATAAAAATGTTCCATTCCATTGGTGACCATCAAATAGTCTGCCTTTAGCTTCATGTTATATCTTGCGATTTGATCAAAAGTATGTTGCGTAATCTTTATTTTAGGAGCCTTGCATTCTACAAGGGTGTGAATGCTTCCATCGTTTTTGAACACCACAACATCGTATCTTTTTTTAATTGAGTTGATAGTCAATTGTTTTTCCACGTTGATGAGGCTCTTTGGATATCCCTTTTCCTGCATGAGGTACTGGACAACATGTTGCCTTACCCATTCTTCCGGGAGTAGGACTACGAACTTTTTGCGTATTGCGTCAAAAATACAAATCTTATTTTCCCTACTTTTAAAGCGGAAATCATAAGTGGGAAAGGATAGTTTCTGCATACTGCAAATTTGATGCTTTTTTTTGAATGGATGAAGTAAGGCAAATCGTTGCCGATATACGAAATGGGATGATAAAACCTGTATATTTCTTATCAGGTGAGGAGCCTTATTATATAGACCGGATTGCCGAATATATAGAAAAACAAGTCCTTACCGAGGAAGAACGAGGGTTCAATCAGATTATATTATATGGAAAAGATGCTACCGTGGACGATATCTTGGCAAACGCAAAACGATATCCTATGATGTCCGAGCGGCAGGTGGTCATCGTTAAGGAGGCGCAGCACCTTTCAAGAACTATTGAACAATTAACCGGATATGCCGAAAATCCCCAGCCTACTACCGTCCTGGTCGTTTGTTATAAGTATAAAAAACTGGATAAGCGTAAGAAACTGTATAAATCCGTTCGCAAAAACGGAGTACTGTTCGAAAGCAAGAAATTATATGATAACCAGGTATCGGATTGGATTCGGAAAGTTCTTTTGGGCAAAGGATACCATATTTCCCATAAGGCCGCCAGTTTATTGGTAGAATTTCTGGGAACCGATCTAAGCAGGATAAGCAAGGAATTGGAAAAGCTGCAATTGGTTTTGCCCAAAGAGAAAGAAATAACACCGGAAACTATTGAACTACATATTGGCATAAGCAAGGATTACAACAATTTTGAGCTAAAAAAGGCCATAGGGGAGCGAGATATCCTTAAAGCGACCAAGATCGTACATTATTTTTCGCAGAATCCTAAGGACAATCCATTTGTACTGACCGTGACCTTGTTACATTCTTTTTTTACACAGTTATTGCAATACCATGGCCTTAACGACCATTCCCCAAAAAATGTTGCCAGTGCCCTAAGGATAAACCCCTACTTTGTCGATGAATTTCGAGTTGCGGCAAAAAACTATCCAATGAAAAAAGTAAGCCGTATTGTATCTTCCTTACGTGAGATGGACCTTAAAGGAAAAGGGGTGGGAGCCTACGGAATTCCACAGTCCGATCTTCTAAAGGAACTATTGGTAAAGATCATATGACCCTATTTTTTATCGATACTGTATTTTCCAGGTCCTAAAAGACTTATGGATACAAAAGCGACTAAAAACAGCAATGCCTTTTCCTTAACATCCATGGCATCTTGGGCGTGGACAATAAAGGCGGCAACTACCATAGTAACTGCTGGGAATACAGCCGCCCATCTGGTCTTATAGCCCAGTATGATCAAAATGGGGCAAACAAATTCTGCTAGCACGGCGAGGAAGAGTGTAGGGGTAGCACCTATACCGATAGGGTCTCCAAACTCAAAATTGCCGGATATAAGTTTTTGAAATTTGGGAAAGCCATGGGTCAAAAGTAATGCAGATGCGCCAATCCGAAGCAGGGCTAGCCCTAGGTCCTTAAAAATGGTGTTTTTCATGGGGTATGATTTAGAGTGCGGCTAATTTAGTAAATCATGAAGTAATTTGTGTAAATAGTTTACCAATACACCGGCATCATCCTTGGAGAAGGATAACGGGGGCTTTATTTTTAAAACATTATCGTACGGTCCATCGGTTCCTATCAAAACATGGTTTTCCCTAAGCCCGTCTTTAATTTTCCGGGCCAGGGTAGTATTGGGATTTCCTTTTTTATCCAACATTTCCACACCCCAAAAAAGACCTTTCCCCCGAACATCCGCAATTTCCATAAATTCCTGTTGCAGTTCAATTAAGAGGGATTGTAGATGATTCCCGACCTGTTGGGCATGTTCCTGTAGTCCTTCCTCTTGGATTACTTCCAATACCGCATGACCTATGGTACAGGAAACAGGGTTGCCGCCAAAGGAGCTGAAAAATTCGGGGCCCTTTGCAAAACTTTCCGAGATTTCCGTAGTGGTGACCACGGCGCCTATGGGATGTCCGTTGCCCATGGGTTTGCCCAAGATTACCATATCCGGTACCACCCCGTACATTTCATAACCCCAAAAGTAATCTCCCAAACGACCAAAACCTACCTGTACCTCGTCACTGATACAAATACCGCCCTGTTCACGTATTTTGGGATACACTTCTTTTAAATAGCCTTTGGCCAAGGGTACCTGCCCACCACAACCTAATATGGGTTCGGCTATAAAAGCGGCTACCTGACCCACGGCTTCTTCCAATCTGGACATGGCCTCCCTTGCAAAGTATTGGCCGGCGGTACCATCGTCCTTTAAACCCGAACCAAAAACCTTGGGCATCGGAGCTTCTACTATATAGTTCCGTTTTCCCAAGTCATCTCCTTTAGTGTACTTATAATGGCTTATATCTACTCCGATTCTCGTGTTTCCATGGTAACCATGTTCCAAGACCATTATTTTCCTCTTTTTGGAATGGGCCAGAGCCATTCGGATGGCCAGATCTGTGGCCGCACTTCCCGAGTTGACAAAAAAGACCTTGTTCAAGTTTTGTGGAAATCTGGACAATAGTTTTTCACTATACACTAATATTTCTTGATACAGGTAGCGTGTATTGGTATTCAATCTTGCCATGGTCTCCCTGCCCGCCCTGACCACTCTTGGATGACAGTGTCCTGCCAACATAATATTGTTGTAGGCATCCAGAATAGTGTTTCCCTGGCTATCATACATATATTGGAATGCGGAACGCCGCATCTGGATGGGGTTATTATAACTTAGGGAAAGTGCCCTGCCCAAATTTGAATCCCTTTGTTTTAGCTGTTCCTCGGGTCTTGGCTTATCGGTCTTTGGATAACCGGCCGCAAGACGAAATGTGTCCCTGCATTTGATGGGATTTATACTTAACCATTTTCGCAATAGTCGCCATGCCGGTTTTTCGCTTATGGTGATATATTCGGATTCCGGTTTTAACGTTTTGGTGTATGCCGAATTACAAACGCTGGTACACAAACGGGCGGCGACCAAATAGTATAAAATATCCAGTTCCTTTGTTTCCAATGGAAAAACATCTTGATAGCCTTGAATGACATGGGAAGCCACCTCCAAAGGATCTTCCTTCTCCATCATTACATACGTTAGGGCCACTGCAATTTCGTTCACTGTCCAGGAATGGCACATATCCCCAAAGTCAATGATACCTGAAACCGTACCATCCTTGGAAAGCACATTCCAGTCATTGGCATCATTATGGATAATGCTTTTTCGCAACTCATACGCAATTGGGGATACATTCTCAAGGAACTGAAGGAAAAAATAATCCACCAAACTCCTATCCTTGGCATCGGGAATGAATTTCAAGTATTTTTCATTGGCCATGAAGTGCTTCAAGTCCCATTGCGTTTCTTTGGCTGCAAGTGTAGCTTCATGGGCATTAAACAATGACCTGTCCATTTTTCCCAAGAATTCCCCAAAGGATTTTAAAAGCTTGGGAGTATGTTGAACGTTACCCAAAAAATCGCCTTCCACATAACTCAGCAAGCGGAAAACCGTTTCTCCTTTTACAATAAGTTTTTGCTTATCTATCGTCCTGATCGTTTTCGGAAAATCATAACTTCCTAATTTTGAAACATTTTCCAGTACTCTATTTTCGGCATGTAGTAGTTCTTGGTTGGCATCTGAATAGGGATATTGCTTCAGAACGTAGGTTTCGGTTTCTTTCTCTACTTTAAAATTCACGCTATCGTATCCTTCCAACGGGGTTAACCTTACCTTATTTAGACCGTAATATTCGGAGAGAATCCCTTTCAATGGTGAAGATTTTTATACATCAAAGATACGTATCGTACCGTTGTTTTGGATAAAAAACTATTTCCAGGTAGATGTAAGATAAATCATAAAAAATTGTACTCCTGACCGTTAAATAGTATATTTACTCTTGGCATTGGCTAAAGTTTATTAAATCATCAATCATGAAAAAATCACTTCACTTATTATTCATTCTTTTAATCGTTTCCTTGCAAGGCCTTCAATCCCAGAATGTGGAATTTAAGGCAAGTGAAATAGATATTCCTTATGAAAAGTTTGTACTGCCGAATGGGTTGACCCTTTTGGTGCATGAAGACCATAAGGCTCCCATAGTGGCCGTAAATGTTTGGTACCATGTGGGATCCAAGAACGAAAAACCTGGAAAAAGTGGGTTTGCCCATTTATTCGAACACCTGATGTTCAACGGCAGTGAAAACTTTAATGACGATTATTTTCAGGCCTTGGAGCGTATAGGAGGTACCGATTTAAACGGGACCACAAATTCCGATAGAACCAACTATTTTCAGAATGTTCCCGTTTCAGCATTAGATCAGGTACTCTTTTTGGAGTCGGATCGTATGGGCTATCTTTTAGGGGCCATTGACCAAGCTAAATTGGATGAGCAACGTGGGGTAGTGAAGAATGAGAAGAGGCAAGGAGAGAACCAGCCCTATGGAAGACAAGGAAGCTTACTTACTAAGGCCATGTATCCTAAAGGGCACCCGTACTCCTGGACTGTAATAGGTGAAATGGAGGACTTGGACGCTGCTTCGCTGGAAGATGTTCAGGAATGGTTCAAATCCTATTATGGTGCGGCCAATGCGGTTGTTGCCATAGCCGGGGATATAAATCCGGACGAGGTATATAAAAAAGTGTTGAAATATTTTGGATCTATTCCATCGGGCCCAACAATAGTCCGCCCGGAAATTAATATTCCCTTACACAACGGGGATACCTATCAAGTATATGAGGACCGGGTTCCGGAAACCCGTATTCTGTTTGCTTGGAACACGCCACAATTTGGACACAGGGAAGATATTCATTTCGATTTGATATCCTCTATTTTGACCGGAGGTAAAAATTCCAGGCTGTATAAAAAATTGGTCTATGAAGATCAAACGGCAAGTTCGGTAGTATCATATCAGGCTTCCAAGGAAATAGCAAGTAATTTCGTTTCATGGGTAAATGTTAAACCCGGTGAAGACCCGGATACTGTAAAGGAAGTCTTTCAATCCGAAATTGAAAATCTCATCCAAAATGGCCCAACGGAATTAGAACTGAAACGGGTAAAGGCAGCTTATTTTGCCAATTTCATCAAAGGATTGGAGCGCATTGGAGGTTTTGGTGGCATATCCGATATATTGGCTTCCAATCAAACTTATTTTGGGGATGCCGCCTATTACAAAACCGTATTGAATTATGTACAGAGTGCCACCGTAGAGGATATTAAGGCTACAGCACAAAAATGGCTTCGCCGAGGGAAGCATACCCTAGTGTGTAACCCTTTTCCAGAGTATACTGTGGAAGAAACTCAAGTAGACCGGTCCAAATTACCGGAACTGGGACCTCAAAAGAGTTCTAAATTTCCCGAATTGGAGAGGGCCAGACTTTCCAATGGACTAAATATAGTATTGGCAAGAAGGGAAGGTGTTCCTACTGTAGTAATGAACCTTATGATGGACGCCGGTTATAAAACCGACCATCTCTCCAGTCCTGGGACCGCGGAATTGGCCATGAACTTAATGGACGAAGGAACGCAGAAACTAAGTTCCCTTGAAATCAATGAGAAGCTCCAACTTTTAGGAGCCAGTTTGTACACCTATTCCAGCCAGGACAATTCCAACGTTTATCTAAACACACTCAAACAGAGTCTGGATGCTAGTTTGGACCTTTTTGCCGATGTGATACTTAACCCGGCTTTCCCGGAAAAGGAATTTGATCGGTTGAAAAATGAACAGATAAATAGCATTAAAAAAGAGAAATCCCAACCTATTGCCATGGCGTTGCGGGTTATGAACAAGTATCTGTATGGCGAAGACCACCCTTATAGTAATCCCTATACCGGAACGGGCTATGAGGAAACTGTGGCAAAACTTACCCGGGAAGACGCACTGAAATTCTACAAAACATGGATACGACCGAATAACGCTACATTGGTGATCACCGGGGACGTAGATATGACGGAATTAAAATCCAAGCTGGAAAAATCATTGGGAAAATGGAAAAAGTCCGATGTACCTTCCATAACCTTCAATGCACCTAAAGTAAATACCAAAAATACGTTGTATCTGGTCAATAGACCGGAATCGCAACAATCCATTATCCTGGCGGGCCATCTTACGGATAAGTATGGAGCTGTATCCGAAATCGCTTTGGAGCAAATGGTCAGTATTTTGGGTGGAGACTTTACCTCGCGCATCAATATGAATTTAAGGGAAGACAAGCATTGGGCCTATGGTGCGGGAGGATTTGTTATGTCCAACAAGGAAGAACGGCCTTTCCTTGTATATGCTCCGGTTCAAACGGATAAGTCCGCTGAATCCGTTACGGAGCTCCGCAAAGAAATTTCTGAATTCATTTCAACCAGACCGGCCACCCAACAAGAGTTGGACAAGGTAAAGACCAATCAGGTTTTAAAATTACCAGGTCAATGGGAGACCAATAGTGCCGTAAATAGTTCCATGACCAAATTGGTCAAATACGATTTGTCCGATGACTATTACCAAAAGTATGATCAGAATGTAAGGAACCTCTCTTTGAAGGACATACATGAGGTAAGCAAAGAGGTTATACGGCCGGAAGCGGTTAACTGGTTCATGGTAGGGGATAGGGCCAAAATCGTTGATAAACTGGATGAATTGGGTTTCGACGCCATCATTGAAATCGATGCCGATGGAAACCCCATAAATCCTGTGGTTCAACTCCCGGTCAACGACTTAAAGAATTAGGGTTATTTTTTAAGATACCACCTAGGCTATGGTAGATAGCTAGGCTAACGCAATTTTGGATAGTTGGCCGGATCAGCTTCATGGATGATTTCATATACCTTTTCGAAGATATCCTCCGCATTGGGTTTGGAAAAATAATCCCCGTCGGTTCCATAAGCAGGTCTATGTGCCTTTGCCGTGAGGGTTTGGGGAGCACTGTCCAAATAATCATAGGCCCCTTGCCGTTCAATAATTTCTTGAACCAAATAGGCCGAACAACCTCCAGGAACATCTTCGTCCACTACCAATAACCTATTGGTCTTTTGTATACTTTTTACCGTATCCCCGTTGACATCAAAGGGCAATAAGGTCTGTGCATCGATAACTTCCGCATCGATACCTACTTCAGAAAGCTCCCGTGCCGCCTGTTCAACAATGCGCAAGGTAGATCCATACGAAAGAATGGTAATGTCATTGCCTTTTCTTAAGGTCTCGATTTTTCCGATCGGGGTGCAAAAATCCCCCAGATTATTGGGCATGGGCTCTTTTAATCGGTATCCGTTAAGACTTTCTATGATCAGGGCGGGTTCATCGCTTTTCATTAAAGTATTATAAAATCCGGCCGCTTGGGTCATGTTTCGCGGTGCGAGAATATACATGCCTCGTAAGACGTGGATCAAGCCTCCCATGGGTGAACCTGAATGCCAAATACCCTCTAACCGATGGCCTCTTGTTCTCACGATAAGGGGAGCTTTTTGCTTTCCATATGTCCGGTACAATAAACTGGCCAAATCATCCGTAAGCGTGGCCAAAGTATAAAAGATATAATCCAGGTATTGGATTTCGGCGATTGGCCTTAGGCCTCTTAAGGCCATTCCTATACCTTGTCCTATAATGGTTGTTTCTCGAATACCGGTATCGGCTACCCGTAATTCCCCGTATTTTTTTTGAAGCCCTTCCAACCCCTGGTTTACGTCTCCTATCTTACCACTATCCTCCCCAAATACTAGAGCTTCGGGATATTTTTCGAACAACTTGTCAAAATTGTCCCGAAGAACCACCCGTCCATCCACGGTTTCGGGATTGGTATCGTATTGAGGACGTACCTCCGGAATTTTAGTGGCCCTGGTAGGCAGTTCGCTATATAACAGTGAGCTATATTTGGGTTGGGTTTCTTCCAAAAAACGATTTACCCAGGAAGCCAAGGCCTTTTTTTCGGGGGTGTTTTCACCCAACATATAGCGTAAGGCCTTTCTTGAGTTAAGGGCAAGATCTTTTTTGATCGGTTCTTCAACGGCTATTAAATCGTTCTTTATTTTGTTGATAAAGTTTTTGTTCGGGCTTTTTTGCGCACCATTTTCCAATAGTTGGATCAAGGTCTTTTTCATTTGCCTGTGCGGTTCCAAATACTCCGCCCAGGCCTCCTTTTTTGCAATTCTGACCCTTTTTTTAATTGATTTTTCCAGTTCCGCAAGCTCGGAATCCTCAGCGATGCCGGCTTCCAACACCCATTCCCTAAAACGTTTGTTACAATCGTTTTCCTTTTCCCATTCCAGCCGCTTTTCGCTCTTGTACCGCTCATGGGAACCTGAGGTAGAGTGTCCTTGGGGCTGGGTCAGTTCCACAACATGGATGATGACGGGTACATGTTCCTCCCGGGCAATGTCCGAGGCATTTTCATAAGCATGCATCAGGGCCGTATAATCCCAACCCTTTACTTTAATGAGCTCATACCCTTTTTGTTCCTCGTCCCTTTGGAATCCACTGAGCATTTTTGAAATATCCTCTTTGGTGGCATGATACTTGGCCGGTACGGATATGCCATAATCATCGTCCCAGATACTGATAACCATGGGCACTTGAAGTACGCCACCGGCATTTACGGTTTCCAAAAACATTCCTTCGCTGGTACTGGCATTGCCTATGGTTCCCCAAGCTACCTCATAACCGTTATTTGAAAACTTCCCCGAGTCCAGGTTCTCCAGATGCCTATACATTTTGGAAGCCTGCGCCAGACCCAATAACCTGGGCATCTGTCCCGCAGTACACGAAATATCGGCACTGCTATTTTTTTGCCGGGTCAAGTTTCTCCAGCTACCATCTTCATTGATACTATTGGTCATATAGTGACCTACCATTTGCCTGCCCGCACTCATGGGTTCCTTTTCAATATCGGTAGTGGCGTAAAGGCCATGGAACAATTGCTTGGGCGTTAGCAGGCCTAAGGCCATCATAAACGTTTGATCTCTATAATAGCCACTTCTAAAATCCCCATTTTTGAAGGATCTCGCCATTGCCAGTTGTGGAAGTTCCTTCCCATCACTGAAAATCCCAAATTTTGCCTTCCCGGTAAGTACCTCTTTGCGACCCATTAGACTACATTCCCTACTCAAAACCGCTATCTCATAATCGTGTAGGATCTGTGCCCTAAAATCTTCGAATGAAATATCGGTACTGGTTTTCGGGGATAGGTCCATGGGCAACTAAAGTTTTTGCAAAAATATCCAATAGGATAGATTTTTACAACTCTATAAAAGTTAAATTATTTCTATATTGACAAAAAGAACCGCCTTTTTTTGATTTTATATAGTTTTTTTACTCCAAAAAGGTCATTTTCTAAGAATATTTCAGAATTTTAGAACCATTTTCTGGTAAATAGGCCGGTAAGCGTCCGGGGATCTATAGTAATAATAAACCGAATCCGTTCTTCATAATTAGGCTGTGCTATCTCCCATCCATTATTGGAATACACTGGGAAATAGAGTTCAAAAAAGTCGGTAACCAGATTTAAGCGAATTCCAGAGTCATAGACAAATTTTTGCCTTTCCCCTCTATTTTTCACAAATCCCAAATCCCCATAGGCCTCGATCCATCGCCAGAGATTTACACTGGTATTTACGGTGGTAAGCCAATCATTCGCAAACCTATATCGCTCATCCAGAAAAGACTTGAATCCGCCTTCGGCGATGATGATTTGTTGACTATAAATGCCACTATCTTCGGAACGACCTAGATAATTGTAGTCAAAAAGGTAGTCTGTAGGTCTGTCCAGGGCAAAGTCGAAAAATCTATTCCCCGGTTCTATCCTGTTCCTTAGAAACTTTCCTGCAAAAAAGCGTACATTAAACTGTGTATTGTTTTCGAAGAGTTTCCGATATTCAAACTCAAGGACCAATTTTGTAAAGTCACTGGAGTGCTGGAAATCCGCGGACCAGGAATCAAAATCTATAATTCCGTTGTTTATATGGGAAAACCGGGCATTAAAAACGCTATAATCCGGAGTATCGGGATCATTGCTCAGGTCGACAAGACTCTCATCAAAATCCCGAAAAATATTCACGTACCTAAAGGTTAAAAACTGTCGTTTGTTGGATATAAGATCGGCAGGGCGCCATCCAAAGGTCATAGAGGGTGTAATTGAGGTATATCTACTATTAGTCTGAAAATGGAATGTGGAAGCACCAATACGGTAATTGGACAAATAGAGTCCGCTTTTTTTCAGGTACTTTCTATAGCCGAGACTTCCGAAACCTACAAGGGTATTTTCCCGAAATGAATAGGAGGGATGAAAATCATATACAAAAGGGCGTTCCAAAAGGGTTTTGTTATACAAGCGAAGTCCGGGTGACCAACCGTCATAAATATTGAAGTTTAAGATAGGGACGTAGAATATCTGATTGTAATACGGGTTTTCCGCATCCTTAAAAAAAGTAAACTTGAATTTTTTATTGCTCGAGAAAAAACCTTTCAAGGATTTCCAATTGTCCCTTTGATTAAACTCCGGAATCTTTTGATCGTAGTTCAATACCAAACGTTCCTCGTTCTTATTTGGAATGGTAAAGGTCTTTTGCCCTGTAATACCGGAAAACCAATACTTGGATACCACGGAGTCCTTATGAAGCCCAAAAAGTGAAATAGGGACATTGGTTCCCTTTTTATTTTTTAAGGTAACGTGTAGGGAATCCTCGGCTTTTTCCACTTTTTTTATTTTAAAATCAATAAGCCGGTCCGTGGAGACATAATCGTTAAAAAACCAGTCAATGTTGCGATTTGATGCCCGTTTCAATATCGATTCGAAATCTAGTGGCTTTACCTTTTTCAGGTTATAATATTTGTAGAAGGTCTTGATACTTTCGTCTACCTTTTCCTTTCCAATATAGCTGGCCAAGTAGGAAAGCCCCTGACCGGCCTTATACTTATTTCCTATTTTTTGGTTCCATTTAATAAGTGAATCGTTAGGGGTGGTCAAGGGCTGATCCTGATTTTTACGGGCCCTGAACATGTATAAAAAGGGATATTGCTCGTTAAAGCCCATTTTGGCCAATTCATAGCTCCTAAAGCCCCAAATTTTGGATAGTTTCCCCAATAATTTCTGGTCGGGATAGTGCTCTTCCACATAGGCGATCATCAGATAGTTGGCAATGGCATCCAATATCCATTGGTCCTTTCTTGGATCCAAAAAAAGAGTCTCTTCCAAAGCATTGATAAGGGCTGTTTTAAGAAATTTTATTTCAAATTGAAATTGGTCCTCGTAGGGTCGTATAAAAGAGGGAAGCTGATTAATACCATACATGGGGTTCTTCTGATAGTCAATTTCACTGACCAATAAGTGGGAATGGGGAAACTTCCCCAAGTTCTCCTGGATAAAATCGGTCACCTTGTAAATAGAGACTCCCTGGGATATCTCATCGTATTTTCCGGCCCTGAGATCCGTAATAACGGTCATGTTACGTGTTACGTGTGTGGTAAACCCGTTATTAGGCGTCAGAATAATTTCACAGCTTTTTCGGTTAGTGCCTTCTAATTGGGCCACATTGCCATTCGGGAATTTGGTTTGACCCAATACCCTGAAATTCGAAACCATGAAGAGACTGTCCGGGTATGTTATTTTTAGATTGGTATTGGTCACATCCGTATAGAGGTCCTCCAGATTTTTGTTGGAATATAAATGCCATTTGCCGTCATAGACCGCTGGGGTCAAGTACCAGTCCTTTAAATAGTATCCACTTTTTGGGTCATACCCATAAGGGGTAAACTTTTTGGAAGGTAATTTTACCGTATACGTAATGAAGATTTTGGCCGAATTCCCAGGCTTTAGCGGTTCATTAAGCCTAATTTTAAGAACATCCTGTCCCGTTACCCTTTCCCAAAACAGGCCTCTATATTCCTCGTCAACGGCACTCTGAATTTCGGTAAAACCCCTTTCGTGGTCTTTGGCTAGGTGGAGGCTTTTTCTGAAATCCTCCGCGAATCGCTTGGCCAGACCGGTTTTTTTGTTGGAATAGGCGTGTGCCCAGTCATTGAAGTATAAGTTGTTCAAAGTATCATCCGAGGTGTTTTTATATTCAAATTCCTGTTGAATACGTATTTCATTGGTATCCTCGTCCAAATCGGCAGTAAGGTTATTGATATGCTGGGCACGGGATACTACCATGCCCAGTAAAAAAATTACTAGGACAATCGGGTGGGGTAAGTATCTTGCTTGTTCCAAAAAGGCTATGCTTAAAAATTCGGGCTTAGGGTATTCCCTTTATAGAAGGCATCTATGATTTCTACTACTTCTTCCTTGGTGTCCGCGATTCGTATTAAATCCAAATCCGTTGCACTGATATTACCTAACCCCAACATGGTACTCTTAATCCATTCCAAAAGGCCTTCCCAAAAATCAGATCCCACCAATATAATGGGAAATCCTGCGATTTTGTGGGTCTGAATCAAAGTGATGGCCTCAAAAAGTTCGTCCAATGTTCCAAACCCTCCGGGCATGACCACAAATCCCTGGGAATATTTCACGAACATTACCTTTCTTACAAAGAAGTAATCAAAATCCAAGCTTTTGTCATCATCTATATACGGATTGTCATGTTGTTCAAAAGGAAGATCTATATTGAGTCCTACCGAAGTACCTCCCGCCAAGTGTGCCCCTCTATTTCCAGCCTCCATTATACCGGGACCACCGCCCGTAATAATTCCGTAACCTGCCTCGGAAATACTTTTGGCAATATCCACGGCCAATTGATAGTACTTTCCATCTGCTTTCGTCCGTGCCGAGCCAAATATGGAGACACAGGGGCCTATGGCGCTCATTTTTTCAAACCCGGTGACAAATTCGCCCATAATCTTGAATATGGCCCAAGAGTCATTGGTCTTTATCTCGTTCCATCCTTTATGGTGCTGTTCTTTTCTCATAGTAGTCCAGTCATTTTGATACCAACCGATTTTTTACTGGCCAATAAGTTACTTGTCCCGGGCCAGGGCCATTTTTGCCTTTTCGTTTTGTTGTCCGATTTCCAACCTCAAAAACTCTGCCGTATAACTCTTTTGGTTCTTGATAATCTCTTCCGGCGTTCCTTTGGCCACCACCATTCCTCCTCCACGACCACCCTCATAACCAATATCTATGATGTGATCCATCATTTTAATTACGTCCATGTTGTGCTCAATGATCAATACGGTGTTTCCTTTGTCTACTAAACGTTCCAAAACTTCCATCAACACACGGATATCTTCAAAATGGAGCCCCGTAGTAGGTTCGTCCAAGATATAAAAAGTATTGCCCGTATCCCGTTTTGAAAGCTCTGTTGCCAATTTTATCCGTTGTGCTTCACCTCCGGACAGCGTTGTGGACTGTTGGCCTAAAGAGATATATCCCAAACCTACATCCTTGATGGTCTTTAGCTTACGGTATATCTTCGGTATATTTTCAAAAAAATCCACAGCATCGTCCACCGTCATTTCCAATACATCGGCAATTGATTTCCCTTTATAACGTATTTCCAGGGTTTCCCTATTGAAACGTTTTCCATTGCAGGTTTCGCATTCAACATAAACGTCGGGTAGAAAATTCATTTCAATCACCCTTAAACCGCCACCTTGACAAGTTTCGCATCTTCCTCCCTTTACATTAAAACTAAAACGCCCCGGCTTATATCCCCTGATCGCCGCTTCCGGAGTCTTGGTAAATAAGGAGCGTATTTCACTAAAGACCCCTGTATAGGTAGCTGGATTGGAACGGGGTGTCCTGCCAATTGGTGATTGATTGATGTCGATGACCTTATCTATGTGTTGTAGTCCCGTAATTTTTTTATAGGGCATCGGTTTTTTTACACCATTGAAATAATGGGCGTTCATAATAGGGTAGAGGGTCTCATTGATCAAAGTAGACTTGCCACTTCCCGAAACTCCGGTGACCCCGATCATTTTGCCCAATGGGAATTGCACCGTCACATTCTTGAGATTATTTCCCGTGCAGCCAGATAGTACAATGTTCTTTCCATTGCCTTTCCTTCGCTTCTTTGGTACGGGAATCTGCTTGTCCCCGGTAATATAATCCGCAGTCAACGTATGATGGTCCTTTAAATCCTGGGGGCTTCCTTCGGATATGATTTCACCGCCGTGTCTTCCGGCCTTGGGGCCGATATCTATAACATGATCCGCCCGTTCGATCATGTCCCTATCATGCTCCACAACGATTACCGAATTCCCAATATCCCGAAGGGCCTCCAAAGAACGTATCAATCTATTATTGTCCCTTTGGTGCAATCCGATGCTGGGTTCGTCTAATATGTAAAGTACCCCTACAAGTTGGGATCCTATCTGTGTGGCAAGGCGAATACGTTGTGCCTCTCCTCCGGAAAGTGATTTTGAACCTCTGTTCAGGGAAAGATAGTCGAGACCTACGTCCAACAGAAATCGGATACGAGTACGGATTTCCTTTATGATTTCCTCTGCGATTATCTGTTGGTTCCCATCAAGTTTTTGATTAAGACCGTTAAAAAAATCAGCCAACTCGGCGATGTCCATTTGGGCAAGTTCGGCTATATTCTTATCACTGATCTTAAAATTCAGGGATTCGGTTCGCAATCTGGATCCATGACAGGTAGGACAGATGATTTTATCCATATATTCCTTGGCCCATCTTCGGATAGAAGTGGATCCCGATTCATTGAATTGATGTTTGATGAAATTGGCGATTCCCTCATAATCAATGGTGTACGTACGTCTAACCCCTAATGTTTTGGAATCCAGTTCAAAACTTTCTTTTCCACCATTCAACAATACATCCATGGCTTCCTCCGGAATCTTTTCAATGGGATCGGTAAGTTCAAAATTATAGCGTTGGGCAATGGTTTCTATCTGTTTAAAGGCCCAGGACTTTTTATATTCGCCGAGCGGGGCAATTCCCCCGGCCTTGATCGATATTTTCCGGTTCGGGAAAATCTTATTTTCATTTACCTCATATACATGTCCCAACCCACTACAATGGGGGCACATGCCCTTTGGTGAGTTAAATGAAAAAGTATTAGGTTCTGGAGTGGGGTAGGAGATGCCCGAAGTTGGGCACATGAGGTCACGGCTAAAATAGCGCGGATCGGCCTGGCCTTCCTCAAGTACCATCAAAACATCATTGCCACTGTACATAGCTGTGTTAATGGTTTCGGTTAATCGCTTGTCCGTGTCCTCGGAGTCCGTGACCTTAAGCCTATCTATAACAATTTCAATGTCATGGGTCTTGTAACGGTCTACTTTCATACCCTTTACAATATCCTTGATTTCCCCATCAACACGAACCTTTACGAAGCCTTGCTTGCCTATCTGTTCAAAAAGCTCCCGGTAGTGCCCTTTTCTCGATTTTATAATTGGCGCCAGTACATTTATCTTTTTATCGACATAATCGGTTTTAATGAGCCCTTTAATCTGTTCATCACT
Organism: Ulvibacterium sp.; assembly: GCF_965228935.1. Classification (GTDB taxonomy): domain Bacteria; phylum Bacteroidota; class Bacteroidia; order Flavobacteriales; family Flavobacteriaceae; genus Ulvibacterium. Next base: position 3,827,124 of record NZ_OZ245846.1, read on the forward strand.
ATAGCTAACCATCTTTTCCCCAGTGACATAACTATAGGCATCTGCGGCCCTGGCAAAGAGCAGCCGTAAAAAATCATAGACTTCGGTAATGGTACCCACTGTAGATCGGGGCGACTTGGAAGTTGTTTTTTGTTCAATGGCAATTACCGGGGAGAGCCCATCAATTTTGTCTACATCGGGTCGTTCCAAACCTCCGAGGAACTGACGTGCATAGGCCGAAAAGGTTTCGATATAGCGCCGTTGTCCCTCTGCATAAATGGTGTCGAACGCAAGTGAGGACTTGCCGCTTCCGGAAAGGCCGGTAATAACTACGAGTTTTTCCCTTGGAATGGTTACATCAATGTTTTTGAGGTTATGGACCCGGGCGCCCTTTACCTCAATATTCTCCTCGTAGTTTATCATTTTTCAAAGCAAAGTTGCAAAGGTAGGAATTTGACACCTAAAAAGGAAGTAGGGTTTATCCCAATCTTTGTTAACGACCGACCTGATAAAACGTTAGAATTTCTAAATGGATACATCAATGGAATACATGCAAAACAGGTAATCCCCAGATTGTCCATAAGCCTACTATTCCACCTTTAAATTAGGATTGGAATCGGTTCCATTTCACATCCGTTTCAAAACTCCGGATGCCCATGGATCTTTGTGTTTCAATAAATTTCTCAGAGCATGTTTTATGATCCATTTGCGCTCCTTTGCCGGACAGGGTAGCCAACTATCAATAAGGTTTTCCCCAATTTCCGGATGATCCTTCAAAATGTCATTGATGCAATTGGCTACGGATTTCTGCACATATTTGCTGGGGTCATCCTTCAGGTTTTCCAAAATGGGTAGTATTGGCGTGGGGTCCTCAATAAAAATATCAAGTTTTGCGGCCCAGGGTAATCGAGGTCGGGCACCTTCACAACTTAAGCGGCGAACATGTTTGTTCTTATCCTTGGACCAAACCTCCATAACTTTTAATGTCCGCTCGGGAAAGGCTTCCAAATAAGGACGTATGGCGTATTCTCCCGTATTTCTCTTGGTAATTTCCCGTATGACATCCATGGATGTGTCAAAATGTTGCAGTCCGTACTTTTCCACATACTTGGCAATGGGCATTACCCAATAATATGCTTTGAACATCCCTGTTTCCTTTTCGTTTTCGGGCCCAAGAATATCAACCAACTCCTTCACGCCAGAGCGGTAGTCCGTGGCCAAATGTTGTTGTAACAGATCGGCTATCAATTCAACCCGATCCTTTAGCTCCAAATTCTTGGTGCCTTGATCTACTTTTCGGACGAAAGTGTTTTTGTCGAATGCAACTCCATTTGCAATGAGCTTATCGGCCAGCAATAGGGCCAAGTCCTTATCGAACCATAGCTTCAATTGTTTGTACGCCATAACGTCTAAACTTTTTATGAAAATATAATGTATTCCGTGCACGGTCCAAACCCATTTTGGCTAAACCGCCTGTTTCTTTTCGCTCAAGTATTTCCAATAGCGTTTCGGGATATGTTGGGTATGCAATTTTTTGTTGATACGGGATTTGATATGCGTACTCCTGAAATAATTGGCCCACAAATCCTGGTAACTGTATTCCTCGCCCAGAAACCGGTCACTTTTATGGATACTATTGGCATATACCTCGTTTAAGTCCAAAGAAACAATTTCAACAGTCTGCAGATTGTAGTAAAGCCCATATTTTCGTTTTATGTCATAAATAAGCCAATGCTGGTCCGCATATCGGGAACGGAAATGTTTGGAAATCAATGGTAGTACATTAAAATCGGGTTCAATATTGGCAAAGTAGATGGCATCCTTGGTCAACTGAAATCGTACGAAGGCTTCCATACGATGCTTTTCGCGTCCGACATTTTTGGCCAATTGACTAATCTTTAAAATAATAGCATCCGAATAATCCGAATGCAACGAAACCTGGGATGCAAACAGTTTTTGAATATATCGGTAGAGTAGAAGCTCAATCCCCTTGTATTCACTCAAAAAAGCAAAATATATGTTCTTAATGGCCGTGTTGCTTTTGTTCTGGATACCGTTCCAGACCCGTTTTGCCTTGTCCATTTGGGTGAAAATGATCTCTGTATCCGAAAAAAGGGCATTCTGCGCCTGTCCATTACGCTGGATATCTGCAACATTTATCCTTTCCTCAAAAGCCTTGAATACGGCGGTCAAAAAACCGTTAAAACTTCCATCGTAAATTAAAATTCTGGTGTCGTCCATTTTAATTGAATAGTTGTAGTTGCGAACTGTAATTTTTTCTAAACTTCCCCACGGAATTTTTTAGGATCATCCCCTTTATCCTTTGTGGTTCCAGTTCATGGTTTTCCCATTGGTTGGAATCACAGATAATGAAGTATTTGGCCCGGTTAAGGGCAATGCCGATCTTTTTAAGATGTTCCCAGTTCAATTTTCGGAAACGTCGCGCGCTTATAATCTTACCTACGGAAAGCATGCCGACCCCTGGAATTCGGGCCAACATATCCTTGTCCGCCTTATTGATATCAATCGGGAACAGATGAAGGTTACGTAAGGCCCAACCTAATTTTGGGTCAACATCCATATCCAGATTCGGATGCTCGTTGTTCAGGATTTCCTGTACTCCAAATCCATAAAATCGCAAAAGCCAGTCCGTCTGATAGAGTCGGTTTTCCCTTAGCATAGGCACTTGCGATCCCAAGGCTGGTAAACGGCTATCCTCGGCAACCGGTACATAGCCGGAATAATAGACCCGTTTCATTTGGTATTGGGTATAATAATGATGGGCGGAGTACATGATATCCTTGTCGGATTCTCCCGTGGCCCCAATGATCATTTGGGTACTTTGGCCGGCAGGGGCAAATTTGGGTGTACTTTTAATAATCCGCTTTTCGGCCTTGTACCGGACAATTTCATACTGCACCTTTCGCATGGGTTTGGTGAAATCCTCATGTTTTTTGTCCGGCGCCAACAATTTGAGCCCGGAAATGGTCGGTACTTCAATATTTACGGAAAGTCGATCGGCATATAGTCCGGCCTCGTACATTAATTCATCACTTGCCCCGGGAATGGATTTAAGATGTATATATCCGTTGTAATTCTTCTCCAACCGGAGCTTTTTTGCCACGGCCACCAACCGCTCCATGGTGTAATCGGGATTTTTAAAGATACCGGAACTTAAAAAAAGCCCTTCTATATAATTTCGTCTATAAAAATTTATAGTGAGATCAACCACTTCCTGAATCTTAAAGGCGGCCCTTTTTATATCGTTGCTTTTGCGGGTTACGCAATAAGCGCAGTCAAAAATGCAATGGTTGGTCAAGAGGATTTTTAGCAGGGAAATACAACGCCCATCTTCCGTGTAACTATGGCAAATTCCCATGGGTGCAGCGTTGCCCAGACCTTTATGGGTATTGGTGCGATTACTGCCGCTACTGGAACAGGAAACGTCATATTTGGCGGCATCCGCCAAAATGTTAAGCTTTTCTTTTATACGGTCAAAGGTCATATGGATGTTGTAATTATTCCAAAATTATGGAAATATTCCTAATAATGGAAATATTCCCAATAGAATTTTGGAATTATTCCAAATTGTGTATATTTGAAGTATCTATGAAAGAAAAATTGTTGTGAGGGCATTGTGAGCTCAAATGGACTCAATACCTGTTTTTAAAATGTCCGAGGTGATGCAAATTAAACTGAAATGGAAAACGAAATCACATTAAAACGCTTTACTGATTTACGGAGGGAGCTGGGATATACCCAGGCCGAATTCGCGAAACTGCTCGGTGTTTCCAATACGACCGCCGATATTGAGCGGGGGCGTACCAAACTTTCGGGCAAGGTGGTAACGGAACTTTTACGACAATTTAAGATAAACCCCTTATGGCTGTTCGGGGAGAGCGAGCAACAGTACTTGGAGACCTCCAATACCAGTGTTATCCCTAAGGTAGTAACTGTGGATTCTTCGGACAAGGAGAACATGGTTTTGGTCAATGCCAAGGCCGCTGCAGGCTACCCGCAGAACATTCAGGATACGAGTTGGTACCGGCAATTACCGGCGTTTGACCTGCCAATTCCCGAGTTTCGCAATGCCACCTATCGTGGTTTTCAGGTAGAGGGGGATAGTATGTTGCCCAACTTGAAGCCCGGCGAATGGGTGCTGGCGAAATCCGTGGAGGACATAGACCATGTAAGCCCTAATAAAATCTATGTGGTGGTACTGGAAGATGCGGTCTTGGTAAAAAAGATAGAACGATTGCCCAACCGAAACCATATCACACTGGTATCCCTGAACGAGTCTTATCCCCCCTATGAAATCAAGCCTTTTCAGATTCAGGAGCTTTGGCAGGTAAGTAGCAAGATTACTTTTGGGGTGGATGCCACTACGGAAAAAGGCCTCCTTAAACAACTACAGGAGTCCATGGAGGAATTGAAAGATCAATTACGGCTTACCAAGAATTGAAGAGAAGGAGCACCTAAATTCTATCGCCCGGACAAAAGGAAAAGTAAACAGAGACTTGAATAAGTCCCTGTTTGTTTGTTTATGCAGGCACACATATGTAGCCATCGGCAGGAAAACTCATACATAGCAAGGGACAGCTCTGGGAACCACATTCCCAATGGCCACTACAGGGTTTCCCTAAATTGTGACAAGGATCGGAACCTCCGCTAATCGTCTTTTGTTCCGTTTTAGTCAAAACTCTGCCAAGATTTAAAATGGACTTTTTCATGATTAAAATTTAAAGATTCAATTCCTCCCTGAACATTTAAAGACACTCAGGGCTTGTGTCTATTCTTCGCGAATGAATATCTTCATAATCAAAGAGCCAGCTTCGTGCGATTCAATGGTTTGGAAGGAAATAATTACTGTTGAATAAAAATAGTTCAATGATTTGTTTTTAGCAAATAAATTCTTACAAAAAATTAAGAAAAAATTTACTTAAACTTTGATTGTATATATTTAGCAATGAATCATCATATTCTTAAGAACTAGGCCATGGCCAGGAAAACGGCTAGGTTTTCGAAATTTGTATTTTTGAATTTTAGAAATACAGGCAATTCCATGAGACTACAGTGGTCTTTTCTCTTTTTTGTGCTGTTCTCAATAGCGGTAAGGGGGCAATCCACAGATGATAATTCATTTTCAGATTCGGAAGTACTGAAAGTAGGGTATGCGACGGCTCCGCCTTTTGTTGTTCAAGAGGATACGGTTTTACGGGGTATCAATATTTGGTTATGGAAACGGGTGGCCAAGGATTTGGGACTGGAATTCGAGCTTTTGCCTATGGACTTTTCCAATATGTTGGATTCCTTGGAAACCGGAGGTATTGACATAAGTATAAATCCGCTTACCATTACCAGTGAACGGAGCAAGAAAATGGAGTTTACCCATTCCTTCTACGCATCCAATTCCACTGTTGCGGTGGCAGAGACATCTTCTTTTGACAAGCTCCTAGATTTTGTACGTGCTTTTTTCAACCTTAATTTTTTAAAAGGTCTTGGGATTTTACTTTTGATCATCTTTTTGTTCGGCCTGGCCGGCTGGTACTTTGAACGCAGGGAAAATCCGGATCATTTTCGCTCTGGCCTCCATGGTATCTGGGATGGACTATAGTGGTCCGCCGTTACACTTACCACGGTAGGTTACGGAGACAAGGCCCCGAGGACCAAAATGGGGAAGACCGTTGCCTTGATATTGATGTTCGGGGGACTTTTGTTCATTTCGGGACTTACGGCAAGTATTGCTTCCGGTCTTACCGTAAACCATTTGACTAACGATCCGGATAGTTTTAATGAGTTTAAGGAACGTTCCGTTGGCTCCATAAAAAATACGGGGACCAGTGAATTTCTAAAATCCCGATTCTTTAGGGATTTAACGGAATACAACTCGGTTACCGAAGGACTTTCGGCTTTAAAAAATAATGCTATTGATGCATTTATGTATGATGAGCCCATTCTGAAGTACCGCATTGCCAAGGATTCATCAATGGCCCATATCAGTATTCTACCTATTAAATTTGATATGCAATTTTATGCCTTTGGTATCGCTAAAAAGCGGACCGATTTGGAACAGGTCATTTCCCAGCGTATTTTGGAAATTATGGAGAGCGAGGAATGGCGCGTTATCTTGAACGAATTTAGACTAAACGAACTTTAGGGGTTTAAAAACCTACTGCGCTGTCGTCGCCCCTAGGGTCGGCACCACCTTCCAAACGGCCATCGGGCAAGACCCGAATGGCATCTACCTTGCCTATAACAGGGGTACGTTTCTCGTTTATAGGATATCCCTTGGCTTCCAAAGTCGATTTTAATTCCGACGGGAAGCCTTCAGGCTCAAAAATAATATGATCCGGTAACCACTGGTGGTGGAAGCGGGGTGCATTTACGGCCTCTTGCATGCTCAAGCCAAATTCATGAACATTCAAAATGGTTTGGGCCACAGCGGTTATTATAGTTGAACCACCCGGAGTGCCTACCACCATCCAGAGCTTCCCCTCCTTTTCCACAATAGTAGGGGTCATACTACTTAACATTCTTTTTTCCGGGGCGATGCTGTTGGCTTCGGCACCAATAAGTCCGAACATATTGGGAACCCCGGGTTTGGCACTGAAATCGTCCATTTCATTGTTCAGGAAAAAACCCAATTCATCGCAATAGAGTTTTGAACCGTAGGCACCGTTGAGGGTAGTGGTAACGGAAACCGCATTACCTTGCTGATCAACAATGGAATAATGCGTGGTTTCGGCACTTTCCAAGATTTCGATGGAACCCTGCCGTATTTCTGAAGAAGGGGTCGCCTGTTCAAAGGAAAAGTTGGCCATTCGTTGCTTGAGATAACTGCGGCTCAGAAGAACATCCAGCGGGATATCCACAAAATCCGGGTCGCCCAAATAGTAATTCCGATCGGCATAGGCCCTGCGGGAGGCTTCGGTAAATAATTGTATGGCCTCTGATGAATTATGACCATAGCCGGAAATATCAAAGGGTTCGATCATCTTAAATATCTGATTAATGGTGACCCCTCCGCTACTGGGCGGACTCATGGAAATGATGCGCAGGTCCTTATACTTAAAAATAATGGGTTGCCTCCATTTCACCTCATACTTTGCCAGATCCTCCTCGGTAATATAACCGCCTTTTTTCTGTATAAAATCAGCGAGAATCTTGGCGGTCTCTCCCTTATAAAACTCATCACGACCGTTTTTGGATATTCGTCTCAAGGTATTGGCCAGGGCCGGATATCGTAAAGTATCCCCGGCCATACATTGTGTATAGAACAAGGTGCTGTCCCCATTGACCTCCAAAATCGCCTCCCAATAATGATCTAGCCGGGCCGCTTGTTTTTCCGTAACCACAACGCCCTTGTCCACCAATTCGATGACCGGGGCCATAATTTGTTCCATGGGCAGCGTACCAAATTTTTTGTGGACTTCAAAAATGCCGGCAATGGTTCCCGGAACACCTACCCCCGTTGCTCCCCTGGTACTCATATTTGGAATTACGTTCCCCATGGAATCCAGATACATGTCCTTATGGGCGGACAAAGGCGCTTTTTCTCGATAATCCAATGCACCGACATTTCCATTGGCCTTGCGGTAGACCATAAATCCACCGCCACCCAAATTACCGGCATAGGGGTAAGCGACTGCCAACGCCAATTCTGTTGCCACCATGGCGTCAAAAGCGTTACCTCCCTGCTTTAAAATATCGACCCCGATTTTAGAGGCTTCTTCCCTTGCCGAAACGACCATGGCCTTTTGGGCTACCGTTCCAGTGGGTGTCGGGGAACTTTTTTTACAGTGAAAGCATAGGAATAATAAGGGGAGGAACAGTATTATTTTTCGCATAGGGAGATGTACTTTTGTTTTGAAAAAATAATCAACTCCTCAAAAAATGCCATAAATTCTTCCTCAAAGAGCGTATAGTGTTTTTCAAGATCCAAAATGGCAAAATTCATTTTGGATTTGTTTTGGGTCCTTCGGTTCATGCCGTTCAAGACACGCCCGATGCCCTTCATTTTGGCATAATTTACCAGCCAGTTGTCCGCGATCATATAGGGCATCATTCGTTTTATGCCTTCAGGCAACAACACATAGTTTACTTCCAAAAGGTCATAAAATCGATCGGCGAATACCTCTAACGGAATGTCCGAATACCGCTTCCAGTTCTTTGCCAAAAAATGATCATAAAAAATATCCACGATTACCATACTATAATGACCATAGTTCTTATGCAAACGTTTGCTGCTTTTTTTCGGAATGGGGTGGGCATCCGTATAGGTATCGATTTCCCTATGCAATAAAATTCCTTTTTGGATGGAGTCCGGCAAATGCTGGAATTTGTTGCCCCGAATACTATCGGCAATAAAATTTCCTATGGTAACATCATCATCCCCAAAGGAAAGATAAATATGTGCCAAAAAATTCATAATAACGAATTTACAAAGAAGGAACACCGGTTTTATATCAGATGAATATATTTGCAAAAACTTTTTCACACCTATGACACTAATAAAATCGATTTCCGGCATACGTGGTACCATTGGAGGCCGACCAGGAGATAACTTAACGCCGATAGATGCCGTTAAATTTGCTGGTGCCTACGGTATGTGGCTCAAGGAGTACTCCCAAAAGGAACAACTAAAAGTGGTCATTGGTAGAGATGCCCGACTTTCTGGGGAAATGATCCAGAACTTAGTAGTTTCAACCCTTATTGGTCTCGGAATCGATGTCATAGACCTTGGACTCTCCACAACCCCCACCGTAGAAATTGCCGTTCCCCTGGAAAAAGCCGATGGCGGGATTATTCTAACGGCCAGCCACAATCCCAAGCAGTGGAATGCCTTGAAATTGCTGAATGAAAAGGGTGAATTTTTGGATGCCGAACAGGGCCAAAAGATTTTGGAAATTGCGGAAAGGGAGGATTTTGATTTTGCCGAAGTGGGTCATTTGGGGACGGTAACCAAAAACGATGCCTACATTGATATCCACATAGATGAAGTATTGAATTTACCCCTTGTGGATGCAGAAACCATACGCCACGCCAAATTTAAAGTAGTGGTGGATGGCGTGAATTCCACAGGTGGGATAGCCATTCCAAAACTTTTGGAGGCACTTGGTGTAGAGGTCATTAAACTGTATTGTGACCCTACCGGACATTTTCCACATAATCCGGAACCTTTGAAGGAACACCTGACCGATATTTGCCAATTGGTGGTCGAGGAGAAAGCCGATTTTGGTATTGTGGTGGATCCGGATGTAGATCGATTGGCCTTTATCAGCAATGATGGGGAAATGTTCGGGGAGGAGTATACCTTGGTGGCCTGTGCCGATTATGTTTTGGGCAAGACCAAAGGGAATACAGTCTCCAATCTTTCTTCCTCCCGGGCCTTACGGGACATTACCCAAAAGCATGGAGGTACGTACGAAGCCGCAGCCGTTGGGGAGGTAAACGTGGTCATTAAAATGAAGGAAAATGAGGCCATTATCGGAGGGGAAGGCAATGGCGGGATTATTTATCCGGAAAGCCATTATGGCCGGGATTCTTTGGTCGGTACGGCACTTTTCTTAATGTTGATGGCCGAGAAAGGCGGTACGGTTACCGAACTAAGGGCGGGTTATCCGGCTTACTTCATGAGCAAAAAGAAAATTGAACTGACCCCGGATCTAGATGTTGATGGCATTTTGGAGGCCATGGAGAAAAAGTATCAAGATGAGGAGGTGAGTACTATTGACGGGGTGAAAATAGATTTTCCCGAAAATTGGGTACACCTTAGAAAATCCAATACGGAGCCTATTATTCGAATCTATACCGAGGCCAAAAGTCAATCCGAGGCCGATATATTGGCGGAGAGGATAATTTCTGAAATTAAAGCGGTCGCAGGGATTTAAGCCTTTTGCTTGTCCAGATAATTTCCCCGGACAATTTTTGCCGTTCGATGTTCCCCACTGTGATGCCAACCCGGAGGCATTATGATGTATTTCAATTTGTTCATCAATCCAGGGGCATTGGCCACATCTTTGACCATAGCGACAATTTCCCCAAAATAAACATCAAGGAAGCTTCCGGAATCCATTTTTCGGGTTATGCCATATTCTATCTTCACGGCATCCTGTTCTTCCTGATATGTCCCGAATACACGATCCCATATATTGAGCAGGTTACAGAAATTGGTATCCATATAAAGAGGGTTCCTAGCATGATGTACCCTGTGATGCGAAGGTGTAAGGATAAATTTTCCCAAAAAGCCGAACCTCGCATCCTTGATCAAATTTTCACCAACATGGATAAAGGCCCCATAAGTGCCATCGATAAACATAATTGTAAATAATAGGGTCGGTTCCACTCCGGCCAATATGCATACCGTTGTCCTAATGATATCCGCATAGGGGCCTTCCAGGAAAAAGTGGGCATAAGTAACCGTAAGGTTCATTTCTTCGGGGGCGTGATGCGTAGAATGCAAACACCAGAAAAGCCTCACCTTATGGCCCCAATAATGGTAAAGAAAATGCGCAAATTCCCAAACAATATAACCGTATATAAACCAGTACCAAGTGGGTTTCGTTTGAAAAGGGGCATAGGGTTGAAACCAGCCGATGCACAAGGCGACCATGGCAATGGCAATAAAACGACCTATGAAGCGATTAAATATGTAAATGAGGAAATTCACTTTGTACACCTTGGTCTGGGGCTTTTTGTAAACGAGTGCCAGGATAAGCTCCAGGATAACCAGTAGGGGTATAATGGGCAGAATAAAGGCAGTTATGCCCTCATAGGTACTTAGTACGCTATAATCACCCGTTTTAAATATTTCCAATACTTGGGTAATGCCCAAAAAGCCAAGCAGTTCTTCATACAGGATTTGCAATAGTTCCATCAGCAACCGATTAAGTATTAAGATGGGTCAAATTAGTAAAAGAAAATCAAATGCGATTCACTGAGGCGGTATGCCCCTACAAAAACTTTTCGGGAACCTTGTCCCGATGTTTCCATCTGCGATGTGTCCATAGGTAATGTTCCGGTCTTTCACGGATTTGCTGTTCCGTTAACCTTAAAAAACGGTCTGTGATTTCATTTTTTTCAGTGGACTTACCGGAAATGGTTATTGGTATAAATTCGGCTTCGTAGTACCCTCGTTTTACTTTGGAGACTTTCAAAAAAACTACGGCCAGGTCCAATTTACGGGCCAGACTTTCTACGCCCGTAAAAATGGGTGCTTTTATGCCCATGAATTCGGTCCAATATTGCGCCAAATGTGCTTGCGGCGATTGATCATTGACCATTCCATAGACAGCGCGTATGTTGTTCTTGTGGTTCCGAACTACAGTAGCCATGGTTTCCTTTTGGGTCAGTAAAGTGGTGTTCCATTTGGCCCGTATCCTTTTTACCAAACTATCAAAATACCTATTGCCAATCTTCTGGTATACGGCATAACATTTGGAATCGATATAATTGTTAATGCTCGTGTTCCATTCCCAATTGGCGTAATGAGAGCAAGCCAGGAGAATACTCTTCGTTTTTTCAATTTTCTTAAGCTCTTCAATATTGATAATGTGATATCGTTTTTTTACCTCGTCCTTGGAAAGCTGCATGGTCTTTACCATTTCCAAAAAGAGATCGCACATGTGCCGATAGAAATCCTTTTCAATTTTTTTGATTTCCTTATCGGATTTTTCCGGGAATGCCAATCTCAGATTGTCCCGTACCACCTTTTTCCGGTATCCTATGACCCTATATATCAGAAAAAAAGAGAAATCCGAAAATGCATAGAACAACCTAAAAGGTAAAATGGAAATAAACCACAAAAACGGATAGGCCAATACAAAAACGAGTAGCTGCATGCGTCTATATAATGGGCAAATATAGCTATATTTGGCCCCAAAATAAGCAAAGCCCGCATGTACGATATTCATTTTGCTACCATAGCCATAATCGCCGCCAACCTTCTGGTTTCCTTCAAGGGATTTAATGACGCCTCCTTTTTTGACCGTTATAAATTTGGAATAGCCCAGATACAGGCGGGACAAAAGGAACGCATGCTTACCTCGGGATTTTTGCATGTGGATATTGCCCATTTGTTTTTTAACATGTTCACCCTATATTTCTTTGCCAATGTGGTCATCAGTTGGTTTGGCCCAGGGAAGTTTATAGGTATCTATTTTATAAGCCTGGTAGCAGGAAGCTTGTTGGCCCTTTTTTTTCATAAAAATGAACCGTATTACAGTGCGGTAGGGGCCAGTGGTGCCGTTACGGGCATACTCTATGCCGCAATTCTATTGCAGCCGGACATGGATCTTCTTCTCATGTTCATCCCCATCCCTATTCCTGCCTATGTTCTCGGAATAGGATATTTGTTATATTCTATCTACGGTATGAAGAGTAGATTGGGCAACATTGGCCATACCGCCCATTTCGGTGGGGCCATAGGCGGATATTTGACTACATTGGTCTTTATGCCCGAGCTTTTTCTTACAGAGACACTTATGGTTATTCTTCTGGCCATTCCAATTGTTATCTTGTTCATCATGGAAAAAACAGGAAAAATCTGACCTGAATTCTTACAGAAACCGTAGTGTTTCGGCAACGGGTCTAGAGAAATTGCCTAGGTTGTAGTTCATCGAAAATGCATAGTAAAATATACACTTCCAGGGGTTTTGTCGTTAGGTTGATAACCAAATTTAACTGATTAAACCTACTTATAATGAAAAGAGTTTCTTTTACCCTGATCGCTTGTGCGTTGGGGTTGAATATTTCCTGTACGGATGAAACTACCGTTTATCAAGACAAACTTCAAGATGACATCGTTGTGGAAAACAACGAAACTGAATTAGAGGGGAGTATAGCCCTTGATGAAGCTGGGGTACTGGATATCTTTGAAGAGGAAGAGCTTGCCGGTAAATCCTCCAAAAGCTCTAACGAAGAACTGGCCGGGGATCATCCCTTGACCTTGATAGCCCGTATAAAATCACCATCTTCTACCTTGGGGGCCACCCACGTTGATGTTCATGGCAATTATGCCTATGTCAGCTACAATACAGCGGATGATACCTACCTTGGAGCCATAGACATTGTAGATGTAAGGGATCCGAACAGACCAAGACTTCGATCCAGGCTTACCTATAGAAATGCCGATGTCAATTCCTTGGCCTATGCGGATGGTTATGTCTATGTTGTTGGCGGTGTGGATGCGGAGACTTCAGTAAGGGCTACCTCCAATTCTTTCGTGGCAAAGATATCGGTTTCGGGTGCTCGGTTCGACATCGGTAGCATTATCTACGGTTTCCAACAAGGAAAGGTCGCCAATGATGTGGCCATAAAGGGTAATTCGGTACTGGTAAGTAGTGGTTCCGAGGGATCGGTGACAAAGTATAATAGCAACACTTTGGAAATTCAGGATGAAGCACCATTTGCGGACTTACGTTCGGTTTCGGTCAGCGATGATAATGTCGCTGTTTTGGACGGGAATCAGGGAATCGTGTTTTTGGATGAAGACCTCGAGACCGTTAGGGAAATCCCCGTTGGGTCGGATTTTCCGGAAGCCGCCAAAAGAACTCTGGATTTTTATTCCGAAAAAATGGTTGTTGCGGAAGGAGAGAAGGGAGCAGGGGTATACGATGCCGGCACGGGAACCCTGTTGCAACATGTACCACTTCTTAATAATACCTCAGGGAACCAAAATAGTAAGACTGGTATGGCATCCGACAATGTTACCAATGCCGTCGCAGTAAATGACGACATCCTATTAATGGCCAATGGATCCAATGGGTTGTGCTTATCCGAAGATGAATCCGGCCGCATTGAGACTTTTGGTATTATTGCCTTGGAAGGATCTATTAACTATGTTGAATCCAAGGGGGATTATATTTTTGCCGCTTCAGGGCTTGAAGGCTTACAGATTCTTAAATTAAATAGACCCAGCGAAAGTTTGGCGGCCCGATGTGCCGAGCTTCCTTCATACCAAGGAAGTGCCAATTTAAATGTCAATGGAGGGGAAACCCTGGGATATAGAGGCTCAAAACGCTTCAATCGATTGAATGTAAACGGGTCTTTATTGCTTTGTGGTTCCTGGACAGCGAACAACAACAGTAACATCAATAGCAATGGCTTGTTCGAAATGAATGGCACCTTTGTTATTGGGAGAAACAACAAAAGAAAAAACATCACCGTAAATTCGGGAGCTACCTTTAGAGTGGAGGGCAACCTAACCATTTATGGCGACCTCATATTAAATGATGGCGCCACTATGGAGTTTATAGGCGACAGCTCTGTCGTAAATATCTTCGGCCGCGTAAGGCGTTCCGGAAATACGGAAGTGAAAGGTACTTTTAACGACATCCAGAACAAGTTTTAAAATGCACCATATAAAAAAAGCCCTTTCGATTATACCGAAAGGGCTTTTTTAGTTTTGTAAATATTTTATTGAAGTAGTTCGGCAACTTTCGCTTCCAAAGCCGGGCCACGCAGGTTCTTGGCAATGATCACACCATTTTCATCCAAAAGGAATGCGGCCGGAATGGCATCCACTCCGTAAAGTTTTGCAATTTCATCATCAAAGTAGGCAAGGTTGGATACATGGTTCCATGTCAATCCATCATCGGCAATGGCCTTTTCCCAGGCTGCCTTTGTTTTGTCCAATGAAACCCCAACAATGTTCAATCCCTTATCATGGTATTTCTCATATACTTTTACCACATTGGGGTTTTCGGCCCTGCATGGTTTACACCATGCGGCCCAGAAATCTACAAGTGTTACTTTACCCAATGCCTCGTTTAGTGCCAATTCGTTCCCATTGGGGGTCGGAGCCGAGAAATCCGGGGCCTTGGCACCAATATTTGTGCTCTTCTTTCTTTCCTCCCTTTCCTTGACCGATTGCAGTCTTTCCAAAACACTTCTGGCCACCTTGGTTTCCTTGATTTCCGGCGAGAGACCATCATACAATTCCTGAATTTCTTCGGGTGATACGGTTCTGGAGCCCATCGCCCTATCGATTAGCAACGCGGAAATTAAAGCGGCAGGGTGTTCTCTTATAAAGGTGAGCTCAAAATTCTTGTACTCGTCCTCAAGCTCCATCATCTCATCCCGTAGGGAAACCAAAGAAGCTGTATCCTTACTTATAGTAGCCGTTTGGATATCCTGCTGAATGGACCTTGCCCTTTCCGATATATCCTTGGACTTCTTCAAATAGTCCGTAAAGACTTCGTTCTGGGGGGTGCCTCCCAATTTGGAAAGTCCGAGACTGTCCATATGGGCGGATAATTCTATTTTTCCATTTTCCAGGATAACCGCGGAATACCCCATGG
The DNA here is from genome assembly GCF_965228935.1 of Ulvibacterium sp. Lineage (GTDB taxonomy): Bacteria > Bacteroidota > Bacteroidia > Flavobacteriales > Flavobacteriaceae > Ulvibacterium. The sequence continues at coordinate 3,842,402 of NZ_OZ245846.1, forward strand.
CATTGTCCAGAAAAATATAATGCATTTCGGGGATGGCCGCCTCCCCGGTAAAGGTAAACTTCCCATCCAGTGTGGTAGTGGTATCAACATCCACAGGTTGCCTGTTCTCCCCTTGCTTTCTAAGAAATACCATGGTGCCATCTTCCAAATCGCCCCTAAGGGAGCCCTCAACAACATAGCCTTTCGGATTTTGGTTACATGCCGTAAAAGCGGAAATCGTTATAAATGCGAACAAGAGTCTTTTCATCGTACATGGTTTAATGTGGGCAAATGTAGGTATATAATGGGATATAAAAAAAGCCCTTAACATTATGCGTGCAAGGGCTTTTCAATCAATTGACCGTCTTTTTAGAATTGATAGCGTACCCCGAGGGCAATATCAAAATCGAAATTATCGGAGAAATCGTCGTACCCTATTATCCCTATTTCGGGCCTAAAGTCCAAGGATAAAAGCAATGGAAAGTCAAAATTATATTCAACCCCGATATCCCCGGCCGCAAAAACAAAAAGTCCTCCATCCGGGGTAAAAGGTTCGTTGTCCGAATTGAACCTTCCATCAAAATCCACACTGCCCAATCCGCCACCAACACCGTAGTACCAGTTAAAGCCCTTGTCTATATTGTGCACCCATTGGTAAAGCCCGGATAGCTTAAAGGCATCATAATTTCTACTATCGCGCCAGCCCAGGTTGAATTCTGCCCGATTGTATCTTGCTATGGACTTTTGATAGGAAATTTCGGCCCCAAAGCCATCACTGTCCCCGAGTCTAAGCCCTATGGCATGATTCGATATTTCCTGTGCCCCAACGGATAGGGAAGCTAGAAAAAGCATGAAGGTAATTACTTTTGTGATTCTCATAAGTTTTCTGTTTTAGTTTGAATTAAATAAATGAGTTTTCGCTATCAGGCTCAAACAATAAAAACTTAAATTAGCCCCTAAAATTGTTTCAGCTTGATTAAAAATTTGCTAAAAGAATTGAAGAAGGAGTTGGATGGCAAATTACATTCCGATGAACTCACCAAAGCACTTTACGCCACGGACGCCTCCGTTTATCGCAAAAAACCACTGGCGGTCGCTTTTCCCAAGAACGTAGATGATATTAAAAAACTGGTTAGCTTTGCCAGCGAAAACGATTTAGGGCTTATTCCGAGGACTGCCGGTACTTCCTTGGCAGGACAATGTGTAGGGGACGGTATCGTGGTGGATGTATCCAAGCATTTTACCCAGATCGTTCATTTGGATCTGGAGAAAAAGCAGGTGAGGGTGCAACCCGGTGTGGTAAGGGATGAACTCAATCGCTATCTGGAACCCCATGGTCTTTTCTTCGGCCCCAATACCTCAACATCCAATAGATGTATGATGGGAGGTATGGTAGGAAACAACTCTTCCGGAACTACCTCTATTCAATATGGGGTAACCCGGGACAAGGTGGTTAGTCTACAAGCCGTTCTTTCTGATGGCAATACCGTGGAATTTTCGTCAATAGATCTTAAGGAGTTCCAGGCAAAATTGGAATTGGATACCCGGGAAGGTGAATTGTATCAGGGGATTTATAAGGAGTTGTCCGATAGGGCAATCCGAAATCAGATTATAGCCGAATTTCCCAAACCGTCCATCCATCGGAGAAACACTGGGTATGCGGTGGACGAGCTGTTGAAGAATACCGTTTTTGGGGAATCCCAGGAGGCCTTCAATTTTTGTAAGCTACTAAGCGGTAGTGAAGGAACCCTTGCCTTTACCACGGAAGTTACCTTGCAATTAGAGGAAATGCCCCCTAAACTGGCGGCCATGGTGGTCACCCATTATCAAACCTTGGAGGATTGCCTTATGGACGTTGCCCCGGTAATGCAGCACAATCTCCATACTTGCGAAATGATGGATAAGGTAATTCTGGATTGTACCAAGAATAATAGGGAGCAGCTAAAAAACAGGTTTTTTGTTTCCGGAGATCCTGCGGCTTTGTTGATGTTGGAGGTAAAGGCAGATACCCAGGAAGATTTGGCCGAACAGCTAAAAGCGCTACAGTCCACCATACAAAAATCGGGACGGAGCTATGCTTCCCCTATTCTGGAAGGAAGTGAGATTAATAAGGCCTTGGAGTTGCGTAAGGCCGGTCTGGGACTTTTGGGGAATATGGTGGGTGACAGGAAAGCGGTTGCCTGTATTGAGGATACCGCGGTGGCCCTGGAGGATCTATCAGATTTTATAGGGGAGTTTACCCAGATTATGAAGGATTACGGCCAAGATGCCGTGTATTATGCCCATGCCGGCGCAGGCGAACTACATTTGCGTCCCATCCTTGACCTTAAAAAATCGGAGGATGTTGGCCTTTTCAGAAAAATAACTACGGATGTGGCTAGGCTTACCAAAAAATATAAAGGATCGTTCAGTGGTGAACATGGGGATGGCATCGTGCGCGCAGAATTTATCCCCATGATGATCGGGGCGGAAAATTACAAGCTTTTACGGCGCATAAAAGCCTATTTTGATCCGAACAATATCTTTAATCCGGGGAAGATAGTGGATGCCTATCCCATGGATGAATCCTTACGCTACGAAGTAGATCGGGATGAACCCGAAATCCAAACCTTATTGGATTTTTCGGATAGTGAAGGTATTCTTAGGGCCGCCGAGAAATGTAATGGGAGCGGGGACTGCAGAAAATCCGAACATATGAAGGGCGGGATGTGCCCTAGCTATCATGCTACAAGAAACGAAAAGGATACCACTAGGGGCAGGGCCAATGCCTTACGGGAATTTCTCACTACTTCGGATAAAACCAATAAGTTCGACCAAAAAGAATTAAAGGAGGTCTTTGACCTTTGCCTAAGCTGCAAGGCCTGCTCCAGTGAATGTCCCAGCAATGTGGATGTCGCTACGCTTAAGGCCGAATTCCTATATCAATATCAGGAAGCTAATGGCTATCCGTTCCGTGCCAAGCTTTTTGCCCATAACACTCGATTAAACAGATTGGGAAGCAAGGTATCCGGATTGACAAATGCCGTGTATTCCTCTTCGGTCCTAAGTGGATTGCTAAAAAAGTCGGCCGGAATAGCCCAGGAAAGACAATTACCTGAAGTATCAAGTTTTAATTTTAATAAGCACTTGCAACAACTTAAAAATCAATATAAAGTTGAAAAGAAAAAAGTTGTTCTGTATATTGATGAGTTTACCCGTTATCTGGATACCGATTTGGGCAAGGACGCCATTGAGCTATTGACGCGTTTGGGTTATGATATTCAGCTCTTTTATGCCGAAAGCGGGCGCACCTACATTTCCAAGGGGTTTTTAAAACAGGCTAAAAAATTGGCCTTGGAAAATATGGGTAGCCTTAGGGCATTTGCAGATGCCGGAATTCCGGTCTTAGGTTTGGAACCCTCCGCCATTTTGACTTTTCGTGATGAATTGAAACGGTTTTCATCGGATACGGAAGCCACAGAGGTCATCGCATCCCATGTTTTCTTGTTCGAAGAATTCCTCTCTACTGAAATCGAGAAGGGAGAGGTGGGCCCGGAGCGTTTTACCAAGGAGCCCAAAACCATAAAAATACATTGTCACTGCCACCAGAAGGCATTGAGCAATCAAAAAGTAACCTTTGATAGCTTAAACCTGGTCGAGAATTATACGGTGTCCATAATCCCCTCAGGTTGTTGCGGTATGGCCGGATCCTTTGGATATGAAAAGGAGCACTATGCCGTAAGTATGCAGGTCGGGGAGCTAAAATTGTTCCCGGCTGTTAGAAAATCGAAAGACGATGTGCTAATTGCCGCGAATGGCACCAGTTGCAGGCATCAAATTCATGATGGTACCGGGAGGGAGGCCCTGCATCCCGTTTCCATACTAAAGAGGGCCCTCATCTAAGGATTTCTCTCCCATTTTGCCCTTACTTTTTTCTTCCTCTTCTTTTTTTGCGGTGATTGAAGCAATGAGTTCATGCATGTCCATCTCCTTTAATTCCTCGTCCGCAAAAAATGGCGATAGCTTGTCCTGATTGTACTTATAGATTTTCCAACGTTTGAATGAATATTCAAGGGCCGTGAGGTTTTCTACCCAATCCCCGGAATTCAGATAGGTGCATTTCCCTTTTTTTGTGATATGGATTTCCTTTTTAGGTTGGTGGATATGTCCGCAGATTACATAATCGTAATCATTTTCAATTGCTATTTCCACACCCGTTTTTTCAAAGTCACGTACATGTTTCATGGTACTTTTCACACTATTCTTTATTCTCTTGGACAATGAATAGCGTTCCCGTCCCATTTTGACGAGGATCCAGTTGACAAATCGATTTATTAAAATAAGCAGGCCATACCCGTATCCGCCCAATTTGGCCAGCCATTTTGCATTTTGTATGGAGACATCGAACACGTCCCCATGAAAAAACCAGGCCTTTTTCCCATCTAGATTAAGAACCAATTTATCTGAAATATGGAGATTCCCCATGGAAGTATCACTGAATTTTCTCAGAACTTCATCATGATTTCCTGTAATGTAGAATATCTCCGTGCCTTTGGAAGCCATTCCAATAATTTTACGGAGGACTTTCATATGGGAAGGGGGGAAGTACCTTTTGCTGAACTGCCAAATATCAATGATATCCCCATTGAGAACCAATTTATTGGGCTGAATACTATTTAAGTAGGCAATAAGTTCATCGGCATGACATCCATAAGTTCCCAAATGTACATCGGAAATAACCACCAGGTCTATTTTTCGTTTCTTCATCTACAACAGCATTACATAATATTAGGGTCATCTATTTGGTGGGGTAAAATTTGCCGTTCATTTTTCGGTGATGTAGGACAAATTTCTTACAAAATAAACCTATAGGTATAACTTGGAAATGAATTTGAAATCAATAATTGATTGGTATAATGTTAAGTTTACGTAATCCCCGCTGTTAAATTGTTAAGTAAGCATTAAGCCGAAGATGAATTTTTGTATCTCTGATTTAAGATTTACCTTTGGCGTTTATTGAAAACGGTACAGGTACATTTTGACGTCATGTATCCGTTAATCCTAAGAAAATGGCCGGGAATACCTTCGGAAATAGTTTTAAGCTTACCACTTTTGGTGAATCCCATGGAATTGCCATAGGGGGTGTGTTGGACGGATGTCCGGCAGGTCTGGAACTGGATTTGGAGGCGGTGCAAAAGGAACTGGATCGGCGAAGACCCGGACAATCCGCCATCGTTACCCAACGAAAAGAACCGGATAAGGTGGATTTTCTATCGGGAATTTTTGAAGGAAAGACTACGGGAACACCTATTGGTTTTGCCATTTACAATACAAACCAGAAGTCCAAGGACTATTCACATATTAAGGATTCGTACAGGCCTTCCCACGCCGATTATGTGTACGATAAAAAATATGGCTTTCGTGATTACAGGGGCGGAGGTAGAAGTTCTGCCCGGGAAACGGCCAGCCGAGTTGTGGCCGGGGCCATCGCCAAACAATTTTTAAAGGACATACGTTTTAATGCCTTTGTATCCCAGGTGGGCACACTGACCTTGGACAAACCCTACACCGAACTCGACTTTTCCCTTATTGAATCCAATCCGGTGCGCTGTCCCGATCCCGAAACGGCGCAAAAAATGGAGGAGTACATCAAGGGAATACGAAAGGAAGGGGATACCATTGGCGGAGTTATTACCTGCGTTATCCAGAACGTCCCCATAGGCTTAGGGGAGCCCGTTTTTGATAAGCTCCACGCCGAACTCGGGAAAGCCATGTTGTCCATCAATGCCGTAAAAGGTTTTGAATACGGAAGTGGTTTTGCCGGGGTAAAAATGAAGGGTAGTGCGCATAACGACCCATTCAATTCCGACGGCTCAACAAAGACCAATCACAGTGGCGGCGTACAAGGCGGAATTAGTAATGGGATGGATATTTACTTCAATGTGGCGTTTAAACCTGTTGCTACGGTAATCCAGGGCTATGAAACTATAGACAAGGAAGGCAACAAGGTAAAGACCCAGGGAAAGGGCCGTCATGACCCTTGTGTGGTACCTAGGGCCGTACCTATTGTTGAGGCCATGGCAGCCTTGGTGTTGGCCGATTATACACTTATCGATCGTACCGTAAAATTGTAATCCGCTTTCTAGGGGTTTTCCTCCCAAAATAGTATCTTACTTCCAAAATTCATCAGGTATGAAGAAAATGGAATTGCATTGGAAAATCCTAATCGGTATGATTTTAGGGTTGGTCTTTGGCTTTGTCATGACCTATCCGGATTGGGGACGGGAATTCGTCACCGATTGGATTAACCCTTGGGGCACTATTTTCGTTAAGTTGCTAAAACTTATTGCGATTCCCTTGATCCTGGCTTCCTTGATAAAAGGAATATCGGATCTTAAGGACATTTCCAAGTTTAAGAGAATCGGACTCCGGACTATCGGTATTTATATCTTCACTACAGTAGTTGCTATAACCATAGGTCTTTTATTGGTAAATGTTTTGCAGCCTGGAAATGGTATTTCCGAGGATACGGTCGCCAAACTTTCGGCAACCTATGCCTCTGATAGTGGCGTTACCTCAAAATTGGACGAAGCCTTGAAACAAAAGGAAAGTGGCCCGCTTCAATTCCTGGAGGACATGGTTCCCGACAATGCGGTCAAGGCCATGAGCGAAAACGCATTGATGCTGCAGGTAATCTTTTTCACAATTTTCATGGGGATTTCCATGTTGTTGATCGGTGAGGAAAAGGCAAGACCCTTAAAGCAGTTATTTGATGCCTTGAACGAGGTAGTCTTAAAAATGGTGGATTTAATTATGCTTACCGCTCCCTATGCCGTTTTTGCCTTATTGGCCAATGTAGTAGCTTCTTCAGGAGATTCTGATCTGTTGGTGGCACTTCTAAAGTATGCCGGGGTGGTCGTCTTGGGATTATTCTTGATGATCGTTTTTTATACCATTCTGGTTTCATCCTACACCCAAAAGAATCCCTTTTGGTTCTTAAAGGAAATTAGCCCGGCACAGTTGTTGGCTTTTTCCACGAGTTCCAGTGCAGCTACCCTTCCCGTTACCATGGAGCGGGTGGAGGAGCACATAGGGGTGGACAAGGAGGTCTCCAGTTTTGTACTGCCCGTAGGGGCTACCATCAATATGGACGGCACCAGTCTATACCAAGGTGTTGCAGCGGTTTTCGCTATGCAGGTCCTTTGGCCTGAGGGTTTGCTGTTCAGTAATCAAATCATCATCGTCCTTACGGCACTTCTGGCGTCCATAGGTTCGGCTGCCGTTCCCGGGGCGGGTATGGTTATGTTGGTCATTGTATTGGAATCCATTGGTTTTCCTCCAAATCTTTATCCTATAGCCCTGGCCTTGATCTTTGCCGTAGATAGGCCCTTGGATATGTGCCGCACGATCGTGAACGTTACGGGAGATGCGACCGTGTCCATGGTGGTTGCAAAATCCGTTGGCAAATTGGGCGAACCCCATCCACAGGAATGGGACGACCATTTGGAAGAGGTAATTTCAAAAAACTAAACATTAAGAGCGATGAACATTTGTTTTTTAATGTATCCTTGGGAGGAAATCGATCCCGAAAACGATACAAGCTTGGCATTGATCCATGAATGCGTAAAACGAAATCATGGGGTAGCGCTATGTAGCCCAGCTAATCTCACCATCCGCAATAGTGTTACCAACGCCTTTTGTACGGTAATCAATCGGATGGAAAAGGTTTCCAGTAGCCTGAAATCCTTCTATAAACAGGCGGACATCCGGGAAGAGATGTTGCCGTTGGCCGGATTTGACGTTATCTTTATGAGGGCCAATCCGCCTTTAGATCCGATTATGCTCAATTTTCTGGATTCGGTCAAGGACGATGTATTCATTGTGAATTCCATACAAGGACTTCGCGAGGCCAATAACAAATTGTATACCGCAGCTTTTGGGGATTCCCATAGCAATATCATTCCGGCTACACATGTATCCAAGAACAAGAACTATCTCTTACGGCAAATCAAGGAATCCAAGTCGGATAAGATGATTTTGAAGCCTTTGAACGGTTTCGGAGGCTCTGGGGTAATCCTTATCGAGAAGTCGGCCATGAGTAATATCAAATCCTTATTGGATTTTTATGTAACTAACTCAGATGGAACATCTAACTATGTCATACTTCAAGAATACATTGAAGGCGCGGACCAAGGCGATGTACGCATTCTTATATTAAACGGGGAACCCATCGGGGCCATGAGACGCGTACCCGGTTCGGATGATCATCGTTCCAATGTTTCCGCAGGAGGTTCCGTGGCCAAACACTCTTTGACAAAGCAAGAAAAGGCACTTTGTAAACAAATTGGTCCAAAATTGGTAAAGGACGGCCTGTATTTTGTTGGAATAGACGTTATTGGCGGTAAGTTGGTGGAGGTCAATGTCATGTCGCCCGGAGGCGTTACCTATATGAACAAGGTATATAAAACAAAGATTCAGTCCAAGGTGATCGATTTCGTGGAAAGTAAGGTCATGGATAAACTCAAGGCTTTCCAAAGGCGTTCCAGACTACGGGACGAGGTTGAAAATGCGTAGACTTTCCATTGAAAATATCATTGAACTGATTCAATCGGAAACCCCATTTGAAGCGGTATCCGATGATTATTCCTTTACCCTTAAAATAGAGGATTACGTTCCCTATGTTTGTGGAGCCGTTCACGATGGTCATCAATTTCGGAAATCGCTCTGGGACAACTGCCTGCACACGGAATATGAGCGCTGGTACGAAGAGGATCCCTGTACCAAGGAAATGGTGCGTGCGCATCCCATTGTAATTGCAGGATGCGACAGCCGTTTTGAGTATGATCTGAACCGGCCTCCGGAAACCGCTGTTTTTGATACGGCCTGGGGGAAACAATTATGGCAGAATCCCTTACCGGATTCGGAGAGACGGCACAGTTTGGAAAAACATGCCAATTTTTATCGGGTGGTACATGCCCTCATCGAAAAAATAGAATCAAAGCACAATTGGGCCTTGGTTTTTGATATGCACAGTTACAATTGGAAACGTTGGGACAGGGAAGTGCCTACCTGGAACTTGGGAACGATCAATATCGATACGAACCGATTTGGAGAAACCGTATCTTCCTGGAGCAAAAAACTGGGAAGTATCAACTTACCCAATGGCATAAAGCCTTCTTCGAAGATCAATGATACCTTTCAGGGAAATGGCCATTTTTTAAAGTACATCACCCGAAATTTTGATCAAACCCTGGTACTCGCCACGGAAATCGCCAAAGTGTATTGCGATGAGCTTACCGGAATTCTTTATCCGGAAGTGGTGCATTCCGCCGAGGAGCAATTAAAAGAATTGATACCTTTGCAGGTCACGGAATTCTTGGAGGAAAAGTTATGATAGAAGAAGCGGAACGAGCCGAAATTAAACTGGAGCACGCCGGTTTATTCGAAATTGATGATCGTTTGGATGGATTGGTAAAGAAAATAGAATTGCTAAGCCATGTAAATCCCATGAACATCGAAAAGGAAAAGCAACGGTTTTTTGCTTCAAAATATGTGGATGAACCAAGATTTAGGTATCCTAAGCTAAAGTTTGATCCTTACAAATTACATCGACTTTTCTTTTCACAGCGTTTGGAAAAGATTGCCGATGACCAAGTGAGGAAATTATACAGGGATACCATCTATTTCTACTCTAATATGGTGGAATGCATTGAGACCATAGGAGAGGGGGAATCCTTTTACTACAATTCCCTTCAAGTATATGGGACTCCCACGGAAAGGGACGTGCAAAACGCCAAATTCATATTGCATTTTGATGATGAACCCAATCTGGAAGATATGGAGAAACGGTTTGATTGTTATGAAGCAAAAGCCTATTTTCTGGACTTTGTAAAGCGATACGACTTCCCACTTAACATTAAATTTTCCACCCATATCGCGGCCGAGGCTATGGTCAGTAACATTTCTAGGACCTTGCTGATCAAAAGAAATGTAAAGTTTAGTAAAAATGAATTGCGGACCTTGGCCAACCATGAAATTGGGGTGCATTTGGTCACCACGTTCAACGGATTGGTGCAGCCTTTGAAAATTTTTTCCAATGGATTTCCCAAAAATGAAGAAACCCAAGAAGGATTGGCCGTTTTTAGCGAATATATGAGTGGCGTACTTACCTTGAAACGTTTAAAGGAACTGGCCTATCGGGTATTGGCTTCGGATAGCCTGATCAAAGGATATAGCTTTGCGGATACTTTTGATATGATCCATAACCAATACAAACTTGATCGTCATGAAGCCTTTACCATTACCCTTAGGGCGCATAGGGGAGGGGGGTTCACCAAAGACCACCTGTATCTAAGCGGACTTCGAAAAATCTACAAACGGTACAGTAAGGAAAAATCCATGGATGTATTGTTGACGGGAAAGGTAACCTTGGAACGTGAAAAGGACATTGAACATCTGTTGGATTTGGGTTTGGCCAAGAAAATTACCCATACGAACTTGGCCTACGAACAAAACTTGAACCAAAACAGGACACTGGATTTTATTTTGAATAACCTTAAGTGATTATCGCCTCGTCTTTTAGGATTCACGTCCAATTGGATAATCAAAAGCGAGCTTATCATTTTGAACGGGTTTTGACACCAATTGTAACGAAAGTTGAACACAGAAATTAGAAAACGAGGTGGTTTCTATCCAATTTTTACTTTAGGGAAATGAAGATTTTTTATGTCTATATCCTTGAGTGTTCGGACAAGACTTTCTATACCGGTATAACCGCTAACCTGTCAAAAAGAGTGGAGTCTCATGCCAACGGCAAATATCGGGATAGCTACACGTTTTCAAGAAGGCCGATTAAGTTGGTTTTTTTCTGTGAGTTCACCGATCCAAATAGGGCAATTGGCATGGAAAAACAAATCAAAAGATGGTCAAGGGCCAAAAAGCAGGCCTTGATAGATGGTAATTATGACCAATTGCCAAATCTTGCTAAAAAGAAATTTTAAACGCCGTGATGGTTCTCGATACAATTTTATTTCTCATTGTCAATTCGAAATAAAATCACTCGAACTGACATCGCATGAATTTGATTTAATGATTTTGTCACTTCGAGTGGATTTTACAAACGAAGTGAAGTAAAATTTGTATCGAGAAGCGTTTAACCCAAAAACTTGGCCTTCAACTCAGGGGTGGGTATCATACAGGCGTCTTTTCTACCAAACCAACGGTATCTATTTTTAGCTACAAAATCGTATACGATATTTCGTAACGAACTGGGAATCAAATTAAATACGTTTAGAAGTGTCCAGATGCCACCAAAGGATAGCCCTATATTTAACGCAGCATCGGATTTGGTGTAAAAAGCGACCCCAGGTTCAATTAGAATGATGGAATCTACCTTGGAAGTATCAATATTTCGCTCCGTGATTAGTTCTTGACCTATTTCGCTTTGCAGGGCCGCATAGCGAAATACATCTTTCTTGTCCCGCTTTATGATGAATTGAATAGAGCTGTTACACAGGTTGCAGACCCCATCAAAGAGAATAACTTTTTTATCCTTTTCCACGGTACAAAGATACATTAGGGAAAATAGGTAGGCTAAATTTTATAATGTATTTAAGAATGAGGTCAAATCCATTTCCTTATCAAGACCTAATTTCTTTTTCAGCCGGTATTTGGACTTAAGGATACTATCCGGTAATACGTTTAGGGTGGCAGCGATTTCCTTGGTGGTCAGGTTCATTCGCAAAAAGGCCGCCAAACGGATTTCCTTTTCGGAAATATCCGAAAACAATGTTTTCAGTTTTTGGTCAAAATCATTATGCACCTCGGCAAAATAGGTCTTAAAGACCTCCCAATCCTTATCTGAGGCATTTTCTCTTTTAAGTAGCATTACAATACGCCTGAATTCCACCTTAAAACGGTCCGGGTCGTTTTTTATATTTTGAAGGTTGCCGAGAAGTTCTTGGATAAAGGTGTTTTTTTGGACCAAATGCAAGGTTTGGCTAGCGAGCTCTTTCTTTTTATGGGCAATTTCCTGTCTGTAGATCTGTTCTTGCTTTTCCCGTTCTATTCGGTTTTTCTTCATACGTTGGCGGAACCCAAAAAACAATAGACCGGAAACGGCAATAAAGGTAAACATGCCTCCCGCATAGAGCCCTTTGCTAAGTCTATCTACCTTAGCCATTTCGTTCAACGTATTGATTTCCTCTTCCTTCAATGCAATTTCTGCTTCCCTACGTTCAGTTTCATACAAGGTCTGCAACTCATCGATTTGTTTTGCCTTCTCTTTGGAGAATAAACTATCACTGATAACTCTCGATCTTTTAAAATCTTGGATGGCTTTCTGGAGGTCTCCATTTTCTTCATAGACCAAACCTCTTGTGTAAAGTGTATTTTGCAATTCATTGGAGATCCCAATTGAATCGGATAAACTTACGGCCTTATCCAATAAAATGATTCCTTTCTGAAACCTTTTCGTAAGGGCATAGGCATGGCCAAGGTTGGACATGTCTGTAATCCAGTTGTTGGTTGCGGAAATTTCTTTTCCCTTAATAAATGCCTTTTCCAGATATTCTACGGCTTTTGGGTAGTCTTTTAAATTCAGGTACTCATTACCAATGTTACCATAGGCGATGATTTCTGAGGATGGGAAAGTGTAGGCCAAGGCCATTTTCAGGCTTTCCTGGTATTTTTTTATGGCGGCGGCGTGTTTTTTTTGGGAGGAGTGGACATTGCCTATATCCACCAAGGTATTGGAAAGGAAATAATTATCCTCCAATCTCTTGTACACGGTAATGGCTTGTTCAAAGTAAGTGATGGCCTTTTCGTTGTTTGCCATTACACTATGTAGCTTGCCCAGGTTCCTGAACAAATCTGCTTTATGATAAGTTCGGATGTCCAGGGAGTCATATATGGTCAAGGCTTTTTTATAGAGCTCCATGGCCTTGGGGTAATTGCCTAACTCGTAATAGTGCACTCCGTTATCACTGAGCGCCGAACCATACCTTAAATAGTCTCCCCCCACTACATTTATTTTTGCAACGCTGTCCATTAAGCGGATAGCGTCCAGGTAATTCCCATTATGTGCCTTCAAGATGGACAAATTTTTCAGCGTACTGGATACAAAGGAATCGTCATTTAGTATTTTTGATTGCTTTAGGGTTTTATTAAAATAGTATTCGGCCGAATCCATTTCCTGTAGATTGAAATAATGGTATCCCAAATTAAAATCACCCTGAAGTATGCCTTTTGCATACTCGGTATCCTTGGAGATTTTACGCATCTTTAGAATAAAGGTCTTCGCCTTTTCCGAATCATTGTAAATCAAAAGATCAATGATATCATCAAGAATATCTACTTGTTGGACTACAGTTTGGGAACTTTCATACAACTTTACAAGACTGTCCACCTTTATCTGGTTTCTTCCCTGTCCTGGACAAGTCCAAAATGAAAATAGGGCAATGAGGCTGCCTATAAGCTTTGTTTGCATAAACGATGGTAATGAGATATTCCAATTTACCTCCGTTCAATGGGTAAACGTTCCCTGTCCATGGTTTGTCCATGGGTTCTGGAAACCTCTTTCTTTAACCAATATAGGTAAAGTGTTGTTTATTAGTCGATTAACACTTTTGGTTAAAACATAGGGCTTTGCGTTGTCCATGTGGAAAAAGTAATTAAAATTAATCCAAACTTCAATACACATGGATTCATAAAGGCTTGGCGCGGATTCTTGAACAATTTCTAACAACCAAAGGAGCATGAAAACAATTTCACTGATTTTGGGCAGACCATTTCGGGCATTGTTTTTTGGAACATTGACTCGCCTCGGCAATAGTGATTAAAAAGAGTATGTTGAGAAGAAGTAACCTGGTTTGTAGTGCCATTATCAACGGCATTGGATTGTATCTACCGGTAATTGAATCCTCCAATTCCGGTAATAAAGCATGAATAGGGTTTTGTAATTCAAATGGTGTTCAAAAAGCTGGTCAAATCCGTTTCCTTATCCAATCCCAGCTTCTTCTTTAACCGGTATTTGGATTTGAGGATACTGTCCGGCAACACATTGAGGGTCGCGGCGATTTCCTTGGTGGTCAGGTTCATCCGTAAAAAGGCGGCCAATCGGATTTCTTTTTCTGAAATATCGCTGTACAAGGTCTTTAGCTTTTGGTCAAAGTCGTTGTGAACCTCTGAAAAATAAGTCTTGAATACCTCCCAGTCCTTGTCCGAGGCATTTTCCTTCCTAAGTAACATCATGATTCGTCGGAATTCCATTTTAAACTTCTCCGGGGAATATCGGATGTTTTCCAGGTTTTCCAATAACTCCTGAATAAAGGTGTTCTTTTGCACAAGATGCAAGGTCTGGCTGGCCAGTTCCTTTTGTTTATGCTCTATCTCCCTTTGGTAGATTTCTTCTTGTTTTTCGCGTGCTATTTTATTCTTTTTCATCCGTTGCCGAAAGCCAAAGAACAACAATCCCGAAACGGCTACGAAGGTGAACATTCCCCCTGCATAAAGCCCCTTGGTCAATCGGTCGACCTTTACCTTCTCATTTAAAGTGTTTATTTCTTCCTTTTGCAGGGCTATTTCGGCTTCCTTCTTTTCGGTTTCGTAGGCGGTTTGAAGCTCACTGATTTGCTTCGCCTTTTGGGTGGAGAATAAACTGTCTTTTATAACCTGGGATGCTCTAATATCAACCAAAGCGGATTGTGGTTCCCCTTTTTGCTCAGAGTTGAATGCTCTATAATCCAAGGCATTAAGGAGCTCATTACCGATTTCCCCTTTTTTAGCAAGTGAGATGGATTCATTTAGATATTCTTCCGCTATAGAGAATTCTTTTTTGTACGTAAAAGAGTTGCCAATGTGGTACAAATAGATAACCTCATTAATATCCGAAAGTTCTTGTCGATCATACGCTAGACATTTTTTGAGATTTTCAATGGCCATATCATATTCTCCTAGGTTTTTGTAAGCTATTCCAATGTTTCCATAAGAAATAATGGATACGGAATTGTTTTTGCTTAATTGGCTAATCTCCAATCCCTTTTTATGGAATTCAAGCGCCTTGTTTTCATCTCCTAGATCTGAATGAACGCTTCCCATGTCCGTAAAGGTGGAAGCGGCGTATACATAATCCTCTATTTCCAAATAAGTTTCAAGGGCTTGCCCAAAATAGTCCAGTGCCTGCTTTTGGTTTCCCTGTCTGGTGTTTAGTTTTCCAATGTTGCGAAGTACATCGGCTTTTCTATAAGGTTCGCGCGGAATGGTATCCAAAATTTTCAACGCCTTTCGATAACCCTGCATGGCCTTTAGGTAATCCCCTTTATCGTAATAGTGGGCAGCGGAGTTGTTGATCGAAACGCCATAGTTGAGATAATCCCCCTGATCTAAATATATTCCGGCGACAGAGTCCATGAGTCTTATTGCCGAGGTATAATCCCCATTGTGCCCTTGAACCAGTGAAAGTTTGGAAAGTGCCTCTACCACACCAACTTTTTTATTTTTTTGCTTTGCTAGATTCAAAGTCCTGTTCAGGTGAAATGATGCGGAATCCATCTTTTCGATGCTATAGTAGTAGTAACCAAGGTTCAATTGACCCAAAATTATGCCTGTATCATAATTCTCCCTATCTGAAACGGAAACTAATTCTTGAATGTAAGCTTTTGCCTTGTCCGTGTCATTATAGATGTAACTGTCTATTAGGGATTCCAACAAGTCCACCTTTGTTTCAATTTTGTTTGCGGAATTGTAGATAGAATGCAGACTATCCGCCTTTTTTTGGATTTGGCCTTGGACTTTGATTAGTGAAAGAGCGATAACGAATATCCAAATAGGTAGTTTGGTCATGGTAGAGCTATACATATTGGTTTGTTCTAAGTTACTTAATTAATGTAGTACGATAAAACACCAACCCAGATCAAAAAAGGACATTGTCCATACTTTGTCCATGCTTTTAGTAACGCCGTATGTTCTTGAAATTTTTATAAATACTTGATATTCAAATTTTTAAATATAAAAATCTAAAAACCAAAAAATGGCCTGTCTATGTAGGAAATACCGGAACACGGGAATGAATGTCCATGGTTTGTCCATGGACAAAATTGGGTATGAGGTTGATTTGGAGCTAGTTTCGAGTTGTTGAATCCTTAAAAACCAAAAAGTTATGAAAACAACGATTTCAAAAATGAAAATGGCGACCCTGTTACTTTTGGCCTCAATGTGCTGCCTTGTGATTTCCTGTAGTAAAGATGAAGCTCCCGTAGATCCACCACCTGCAGAAGGTGGAGGTGAGAACAATGGTGGGGAAAATCCTGGAGAAGGAGAAGATGAAAACAACCTGGAGGACATAAATGCAGTAATCGCTAGTCTTACCTATGATGCCGATGTACTCCTGAATGTTCAAAATACGGGGTCTTTAGTTCCAGACCGGGAGGAAACGGGTAGCAGGAACGACAATCAAGGCCCGACCGAAGGTTGGGTAACCGAATGCAGGATTAAGGACTATAACTTGGAATCCAATTTTGATGATGTAGCCATCTTACGGCCCACAAACGGTGTAATCTTTCCCGGTGCACTGGTCATTGGAAACGACGGTATGCTGGATGGCGCCCCGGATCCCTTGACCCTGGATAGGTCCGCGGTAACGCTAAGTCTAGATCTTCCCGGTATTGGGGAGCAGGGGACTATAGTTGTTGAAAACCCCACGAATTCCTCAGTACAATCCAATATTGACAATGCTTTGGAATGGTGGAATGCCAACGCCTATCAAGAAGGGTATGTGAACGCTGCTAATTCTTCCTACCAGGCAACTACATCCTACTCTTCAAAACAGTTTAGTCTGGATGTGGGACTAAATGTGGAATGGGCCAGTGGTTCCTTGGCATCGCAGTTCGAGTTTGAAAGCAATAGAACGGAGCGGACTGCGGCCATTGTATTTAAACAGGTATTTTATACGGTAACCTTGGATACACCAAGTTCAGCGGCAAGCGTATTTGCTCCAGAGGTCACCAAAGAACAGGCAGAGGCGGCCTTTGATTCGGATACACCACCTGCCTATGTAAGTTCCGTTTCCTACGGAAGGGTCATCATGGTCCGTATGCAGACCACGGAGGAGGACACTTCGATTGAATTGGATGCCGTATTGGAATATGCAGGCGGGTATCGCGCTGCCGGCTCCTTGGAATCCAAATATGATGAAATCCTTAAGAACTCTAGTGTTACGGTAGTTACCATTGGCGGAAATGCGGAGGCGGCCTCAGAAGCGATCAGTCTGGCCGATATTAACACAGGTTTTGGCGCCCTGAACAGTGTCATAACCGGTGGAAATGCCGTATATAGCAGAAATAATCCGGGCGTTCCGATCGCGTATACGATCCGGTATCTAAAGGACAATACTTTGGCGAAAATGGGCTATACTACTGATTATACCGTGGAGAAATGCGGTTCGTTCAGATTTAAGCATAAAAATATTGTTGTCGAAAATGAGTCCAATTACGATACCCGTTTCCGTTTTATTTACAAGCTGGCAGGGACCAGTGGCGAGTTGCAAACCGGTTTCGTTGAGGTAAACAATGATAAGCGTGTAAGCGGAAGCCCCCCGGATGGTGCATACGACGTACTGGTTCAGTTTGATCTTCAGAACGCCCTGTTCCAATGGGATAGGATGGGGGAATTTGACCTAGGTTACATCAGAAACGAGGAAGACTTTAGGGTTTTCTGCTCCGAACGTGATTTCATTGGCTTTTGCAAAACCATTTCCGTAGAGCCCAACTAAAATAATCCATTAGCTATCCCATTCATTTACAGTCGGTATCTAAAGTTGTGGATTCAACAACTTGGGTATCGGCTGTTTTTTCAGGGCGATTACCAATTATGGAAAAGGCATTACTTTTTGCTCGGGACCAATTCCAACTGATCCACGCTAACATTGGTGGTAAAAACGCCATAGTTGACCACGGCCTTGTTCTTTTCCAGTTTATCGATGCTTCCCACGGCCTTTCCATCTTGCATCCGAACACGGTCCCCGATCTTAAAAACAGGTCTTGGTTTGTTCTTTTCCTGTTGTACGGTTCTTTTTCTTTCTACCTTCTTTTTTGCTCGGATGACTTGGACCTCCTTTTGTACTTCTTGGGCGATCTGAGCCTTCTTGGTGCGTTCCGCTTTGGCCTCCCGTGCGGATTTTTTCTTGCGCTTGCTGTTCTCCGTCTCCACGATTTGCAGTAGTTCAGATACCAATGGCCTTTTTTTCTTATCATGGAAATAGCGGTCGGCAGCTTTGTTGACCTTATTGCCCAATTGGATCATCCGTTGGTCGTGGTCGTAGAGTTCCTGGTAGTTTTCCAACTTGGATTTGATTTTCGCGTTCAGTTTTTCCAATCGGGCTGCCTCCTGCCTTGCCTTGGACTCCTCTTCCTGTAACCTGGAGCCCGTTTTAGCCATTTTGCTGCGTTCTTTTTGTAGTTTGGCTATGGTAGCATCAAAACGTACTTTACCGCGCTCTATCTTCTTCTTGGCCTTGTTGATAAGGCTATATGGAATACCATTTTTCTGGGCCACTTCAAAGGTAAACGAACTACCGGCCTCCCCAAGAACCAATTGAAAGGTAGGTTCCAAGGTTCTCCCGTCAAAAAGCATGTTGGCGTTGGTGGCATGGGGCAACTCATTGGCCAATGCCTTTAGGTTGGCATAATGGGTCGTAATGACGCCATAGGCCTTTCGCTCATAAAAGACCTCTAGAAAGGCCTCCGCCAAGGCACCACCCAATTCGGGATCGCTTCCGGTACCGAACTCATCGATAAGAAATAACGTATTCCCATCGCACTGTCGTAGGAATCGGTTCATGTTTTTGAGCCGATAACTGTATGTACTTAAATGATTTTCAATGGATTGGTTATCGCCAATATCTGTAAGCACTTGGTCAAAAAGGCAGACAGAGCTACGTTCATGCACGGGAATCAACAATCCGCTTTGAAGCATGATCTGAAGTAGCCCAATGGTCTTGAGCGTTATGCTTTTCCCTCCCGCATTGGGTCCGGATATCACGATGATACGGTTTTCCGGATGTAGCTCAATGGTCTGTGGCCAAGTCTTTTCGCCCTTGCGTTTGTTGGCCAAATAGAGTAGGGGATGATAGGCTTCCCGTAGAAACAGGCGACGGCCCTCATTGATTTCTGGCATCAACGCATTGATTTCCGAGGCATATTTGGCCTTGGCGGCCGTAACGTCCATGAAGGCCAAAAACTCCTGATATTCTAACAATAACGGGGCAAAGGGCCGGATAACATCGGTCAATTCCTTTAAAATCCGCTGCACCTCTTCCTTTTCATCAAATTCCAGATTGTTTAGTTCCCGACTGTACCGTAGTGTGGCCTCAGGTTCTATATACATAATGCTTCCGGTTTTGGAAGTGCCCATAACCGTACCCTTTATTTTCCTTCGGTACATCGCCTTTACGGCAAGCACACGCCGATTCTCGACAACCGACTCCCGGATTTCATCGAGATAATCCGACCCTTGATAGGCGTGTAAGGCCGATGCGAAACTTTGACTTATTTTTCCCTTCACCTGTAGTATTTCACGGCGTATTCGAAAAAGTGCCTCGGAAGCCTTGTCCTTGATTTCTCCAAAACGATCGATGACTGCATCAATGGCAACCGGAATCTCCGTATTCGACTCAATTTCATGGGATTTGGCAAAAAGCAGGGGGTAATATTCCTTGAATTTACCGAGGAATTTCTTTTGCCCCATTACCGTATTGCAAAGGGAACCCATTCTCCGAAATCCATTGATTTCAAGGGCGGTATTTTCTATTTGAAGTAGCTTTAGATCTCCATCAATGGAATCAAAACCATGATTGGGAATGCGGTTGTCACTGATCAACGAGGAAACGTATTCCGAAGTCTGGCCCAAAGCGTCCAGTATGCTTGCTCTATCGGATAACGGCATAAGGGACAATGCCCGCTCCTTGCCCAATTCCGTTGTGCAACGGGCAGAGACTTGCCCCAATACCATGGGCAATTCAAGATCCTGAATTACTTTTTTCAAGGTGTTGTCCATCTTGGTTTTTTTGACCGATGGCAAAGGTACGGATTGCCAATCATTTGAAAAACTGTGTGCAAGGGCAATATTTTGGGGTATTTTGAAGTTTTAGAACAAACCAAATGTCTGCCGATAATGAAGGTAGGCATAAATCGAATCGTCCCAATGAAAAACCATAACCTACTGGCCATCGGCTTTGGCCTTACCTTGCTTATTTCGTCCTGTAGTGCAACGAACCAATTGACCATGGGAGCCTTGGAACCCGCTCCAGTGCATCTACCCAAAGAAGTCGTAAATATTGGCATTATTGACCGAAGTGCGCCCTCGGAGGGCAATCGGACCTTGGATAAAATCGATAAAATACTTTCTGCCGAAGGGCTTGAATTGGATAAAAAGGGAGCTGAGGCGGCGGTTACGGCCTTGAAGGACGAGCTGGAGCGCCATGATTCCTTCGAACACGTAAAAATCCTGTCGGATGCCGATGTCAGTAAGGGATTGGGGGTGTTTCCCGCGACCCTCTCCTGGGAAAAAATAGAATCACTTTGTGCAATGCACAATGTAGATGCCATTTTTTCCTTGGCCTTTTATGATACGGATACCAAGGCATCCTATGCCATGACTACCATGCAATTGCCGAATAGTTTGGGTATTGAAGTGCCCATTCCCGCCCATGAGGTACGCTTACAGACTTTGATAAAGAACGGATGGCGTATATACTACCCCTCGGAAAAAGTGATTGTTGATCAATTTGTCTTCAACGAGGGCCTAACCTCTATGGGCAGAGGTTTAAATCCCATAAAGGCTGTTGAGGCGATTGCCAATAGAAATGAAGGGGTGGTGGAGCTAAGCAAGAATATGGGCAGTTCCTATGCCTTGCGCTTATTGCCCTTTCGTATACGTATCTCACGTGATTACTATGTGCGCGGAACGGATAATTTCATAATAGCCAGGCGCAGGGCACAGACCGGGGATTGGGACGGGGCCGCGGAACTATGGGAAAAGGAAATTAACAATCCAAACCGCAAGATTGCCGGTAGGGCCCATTATAACATGGCCATTATCAATGAGATAAATGGGAATTTGGTAGAGGCGATGGATTGGGCCTCCAAATCCTATACGGAATACAGGGACAGGAATGCCCTGCGGTACCTAAACACCTTAAAATACCGATTTGCCCAAAACGAGGCCTTGGAACAGCAGGTTTCCCGATAATCCAATTTGAGGCGGATTATTTGGAATCCATTCCATTGGTTTTTTAGGGTCATATCTATCCTAATTTTGCAAAAGTTTTTGACTACTTTTGAATCTAACCCCCGAAAACCTTTTTGGCGGATTGCTTCGGCAACGCTTCGATTGTAAAGGGGAGGAGCGACCGGTTGGCTCCCAATCGACAAAGTAGATCAATGAACGTAAGCATTCACCCCAGTTGGAAAGAACAACTGAGCTCGGAATTTAACCAGCCGTATTTTCAGGTCTTGGCCAATTTTGTGAGGAAGGAATATCAGAATTACACTTGTTTTCCTAAAGGAAAGGATATTTTTGCCGCGTTTGACCATAGTCCGTTTTGGGAGACCAAGGTGGTGGTCATAGGGCAAGACCCATATCATGGCCCCGATCAGGCCAATGGGCTTTGTTTTTCGGTAAAGGATGGAATTCCACATCCCCCTTCGCTAGTCAATATTTTCAAGGAAATAAAGGTGGATGTCGCCAAGCCCTATCCCAAAAGTGGCAATTTGGAACCCTGGGCGGAGCAAGGTGTGCTTCTGCTCAATGCTACCCTTACCGTTAGGGCGCATCGGGCCGGAAGTCATCAAAACAAAGGCTGGGAAATCTTTACGGATGCCGTAATACGAAAGCTTTCGAGTAATCGGGAAGGGCTAATTTTTCTGTTATGGGGCGGATTCGCCAAAAGGAAGGCCGCCCTTATCGACAAAGGCAAGCATCACATTCTTACCTCGGGCCATCCTTCTCCTTTAAGCGCGAACAAAGGCTACTGGTTCGGGAACCGTCATTTTAGCAAGACCAATGCCTTGCTACAGCAAATGGGAAAGGAGCCTATATTCTGGTAAGATGCTGGGCAACAGTGGTGCCCAATGGATTCAATTCAGTTATGGGGCATAAATGAATCTCTTCCTTTAATTCGCTGAATTACAAGGAAGCTAGAATTTCATTAGGTGATATTGACTTAGTAATCAACTTTAAATTGATTAATGTATCTTTCACGTTTTCAATATTTTGAATACTTATCTGTTGTTGGCTCCATCGGGTCAGCGAAAGCCATTTTTGAATATCCTCCAATTGCTGGCCATACCTATTCGACAGGGTCCTGTCTATACTGGGTATCCGTTTGAATTCCCATGTGTATACGTTGATTACCTCCAAAATATGCCTCAAAGTACCCGTGTCGTTTTCCAAAAATTCATCTGTTGCTGCTATAACAAAACAAGGCCATGGGGTAGGGCAATCGCCCAGTCTTCCAAAAGTCCCATTGTCCACCAAGGGCTTGGTGGTAAAATGTTCCCACATAAAGTAATCCGCCGATCTTTGGGTCAGGGCCTCAATGGCACCATCCAGATTATTTATGACCTTGAACGGTAAGGTGTCGGTATCCCAGCCTTCATTTCGAGCATTTACAAAGGCCATGAGATGACTTCCGCTTCCAAACCTACTAATTGCCGCTGTGGTATTTTTAAGCTCTGAAATCGTCTTAAAATCGCTTTTCGTGCTAACATGGATACCCCAGAGCAGGGGAGAGGAAATATATTCCTGAACAATTTTGGTCGGATTTCCTTCGGAAATGCTTTTAACGATGCCTTCGGTCAAAATAATGGCCAGATCCGTTTCATGGCTTTGCAGCATTTGGCACATTCTACCTGTACCTTCAGGAACATCCGTCCATTGAAGGTCTATACCCCTTTCTTGAAAGGCTCCCTCCTCAATAGCCATATGCCACGGAAGATTAAAATGTTCGGGGACACCTACTATCCTTACTGTTTTCATTGCTCAAGATTTTTAGTTGAAACCCAGCCGACGGCATATAGGGATAACATTTTTAACGCCTTGAACCTTCGAGGCTGGCCATTGCGAATATCCTTGTTTTCAAAAAAGTGTCGAGTTGCCTGGTTATTTAGGTCATTGTTGAACGCTCTCAAAATAAACCAAAAACACAAATAACCCATAACCCAATAACCCATAACCCAATAACCCATAACCCAATAACCCATAACCCAATAACCCATAACCCAATAACCCATAACCCAATAACTAATAACCCATAGCTCCATCTTACCCCGGGCGGGTATGGACTTTCAATCTACAACTTCGTCTTTTAGCTTTAGCTGAAGATAGTCATAAATGGCATACTGCGACCGTAAGGCCTTCCCGTCTTGTTCTTTCCGAACCCTTTCATTGCTATCGGCAGCATCCTGTATCCGTGCCTTGACATTATCGCTAAACTGAAGTAATAGGATGTGTTTGAGTTCCTTGAAGACCTCCTTGTCCAAAATGGGCGTCAGTACTTCGATGCGTCGGTCCAGATTCCGGCCCATCCAATCCGCGGAACCCATGTACATTATCTCGTCCCCGCCGTTTTCGAATAGGTAAATTCGCCCGTGCTCCAAATAGCGATCTACGATGCTGGTCACCTGTATAGGTTCCCTATGGGGATAAGCATCATTCTTGGCGTTGGGTACCAAACAGCAAAACCCACGGACCAAAAGCCGTATTTTCACCCCGGCATCGCTTGCCCTGTACAGGGCGTCTATCATGGTCCTATCTTCCAGACTGTTCATTTTTATGTTTATGGAAGCCGATTTTCCCTGTGAACTATTCTTAATTTCATTTTCTATACACTGCAGAAAGGCGGTCCGTGTGGTATAGGGCGAAACCAAAAGCTGTTTTAATTTGGGTACGATCAGTTTACGGTCCAAAGTGGAAAAGACTTGATGTAGGTCTTCGGTAATCTGCGGGTGGGCGGTGAAAAGACCATGGTCACAATACAATTTTGCCGTCTTTGCGTTAAAATTTCCGGTACCTATGTAGGCGTATCGTCTTAAAATCTTCTTTTCACGGCGTTCCACCAGCGCAATTTTGGAGTGTACCTTAATGTTGGGTACGCTAAAAAATACCTGGGCCCCCTGCTTTTGGAATATTTTTCCCCATTCGATATTGTTTCGTTCATCAAAACGGGCCTTGGCCTCGATGAATAGGGTTACCTTCTTGCCATTTTTAAGTGCCGTAAGCAGGGCATCGGTCAATACAGAGGTTTTGGCAACCCGATAAAGGGTAATTTTAATATGCTCCACACCATCGTCCTGGGCGGCCGTGAGGATGAACTTTTCGACCGAATCAAAACTTTGGTAGGGAAAATGTACTATTCTGTCCTTTTCGGCAATGCTCGCGAAAAAATCGGCGGAATCGGAAAGCACGGGGTGTGGCAGCGGCTCTTTTTTGCCATAGTTCAGTTTAGGGTTGCCGGTAGGGTTGTCAAAACCAAAAAAATCCGAAAAGTTGTGGAAAGTACCCCCTGGAAAAAGATCTACCTTCCCCAAATTAAGATGGCCTCGCAACGATTTTCTAAGGGCTTCGGGCATTTTTGGGTCATATAGAAGACGCGTTGGCTGTCCCGATTTTCTTTGCCCCAACGATTCGTAAATGCGTTCCACCAGGGCCGTGTCCCCGTAATCGTCTTCCAGGTATAACTCGGCGTCCCGGGAAAGCTTAATGGAATAGCTTCCTGCAATCCGCTTTTCAGGGACCAGCCGTTCCAAATTCATTTTTAAAATACTATCCAGGAAAACATAGTGGCTGCCTTCACCGGGAATTTCAACAAACCGAGGGTGTTTGTCCGTGGGGATTTTCACGAAACAGAAGCTTTCGTCCATATAAGACACCAAAAGGTATAACTGACCATCCAGTAGCTTGGGATTTTGGCCCATTTCCAGAATTTCACAGTCTTTTTGCATGTTTTCCACAAAATACTCCGAGGCATAGTTCTTTTGGGCATCGGTTAGGCTGTCCAAATCTGGAAAATGGATGCCATATCCTTTTAGATCCTCCAAAATATCCTGCAGGATGCCACCAAAGCGTTGTTGTTGGCCATCGATGGTCTTTAAGATGTACTTTAGTTTTTTGTTGGGCCTTAACATCAACTTCTTGCGCAGCGGTTTGTCCACCTTTTTCAATTGACGTATCTGGGAAACGCGTACTTTGAAGTACTCATCGAGATTGGATGAAAAGATGGCCAGAAATTTTAAACGTTCCAGGGGAGGGGTGGTCTCGTCCGCTGCCTCCAATAGCACACGTTCGTTAAAAAATAGCCAATTGACATCACGGTGCTTGTATACTTCTTTCTCCATGCACCGGCAAAAGTAAAAAATCGAATTTCGTTTTACTTAAAGGAAATGTTAAGCTACCGATTCAGGAGGAAGCAATTCCCTCTAGGGTAAAACGGATCAATTTATCGACCGCTTTATGCGCATTTTTTGAAAACTCCCCAGTGGCCCTATTGGCCAGGATACAATTGAACGAAATTGCACGATGTCCCAGTAATTGGGCAAGCCCATAAATACCGGCCGTTTCCATTTCCAGATTGGTTATACGCAAGTTTTTAAAATTGAAGGTTGCCAGTTTTGATAGGAACCGACCCTCTTTTGGATTAAGGCGCAACCGCCTTCCTTGCGGCCCATAAAAACCTGAATTTGTGGCAGTTGCCCCTAATCGTATACGATTTTTGCCTATTTTGTCGGCCAAATTTTGGTCGTATTTTACGACATAGGGCCTTATTGGGCCATCTTCCCAGCCCAAATGCGACATTAAATCCCCGGAAATTTTCGGGTGTAGAATGGATTTACTTTCATAGAAATAAAGTAGTCCATCAAAACCGATTCCGTACTCGCTCAATACGAAGGAATCGATTGGAATTTCGGGTTGAAGGGCACCAGAAGTGCCGATGCGGATGATTTCAAATCGTATACGATTTTTTTTAACCTCGCGGCTGTCAAAATCAATGCTGGCCAACGCATCCAACTCGTTCAAAACGATATCGATATTGTCCGTACCTATCCCTGTGGATATCACGGTAAGTCTTTTCCCATTTAAAGTGCCGGTATGCGCATGGAACTCCCTTTTTCCCTTTTTCAATTCAATATGGTCAAAATATTGGGAAACGTCCGATACCCGATCAGGGTCGCCGACCGTAATTATGGTCTCCGCAATGTCTTCTGGTAATAGGTTTAAATGGTAAATGCTGCCGTCCGGATTGAGAATAAGTTCGGACTTCTCTAATTTCATGAATACCCCCTAGAGCTTAAGTATTCTATTTGAATCCGTGTTGTAGAGATAATTGTATTTTAGGGCGCCTCCCAAATAGGCCTCGTTATCCCGCATAGTGGAATAATAATTGGTTTTCCCCTCCAGTATCTCCTTGCCCTTTTTGGAAAGTCGTACCGGATTAAAGGAGGTGTACAAAGGTTTCAATTTGGAGATAACACGTTCAAATTGAGAATCGCCAAAGCCATAAATCCCTTGATTTCGAAGAATGGTACCCATGAGTTCCCGTTTTGATTTGGGCTTATATTCCAAAGAAAGGTTTAACACATGGTTTTCCACATTGTTAAGTCCGTTTTTAATGGTAGGGAACCGCTTTAAATGCGCCTGGATGGCATCGGATAGGTAGTTAAATTGAAAATCGCTGAAATCGGTCAAATTTTCAAGACGTATGGGATTATCACTGCAATACAATTGCCAAATATAATCGGCGTATTCTATGTCATCCTGGTTTAGGATTATCCGATTGTCATATAGTCTTTGCAATTGTTCGTTCGTAAGTTCGTTAAGACCGTATAATTTGTCGGATTCGTCTTCCTTTCCACTGCATACCAAGGAAATTTCCGCATATTTTCGGTTGGCTTTAAGCCAACTGACAACGGCCAACAGATTTATTTGACAGAATAGGTCGTATTCGAACCATAAAATAATCTGATCTTGCTGTTTATGATTACAGAGCGATCGATATTCCTTAAGGGTCTTCTCAATAAACCAAGATTTGGAGACCTTATAGTTTTTGTTTAGAAACTCAAATCGGGTTTTCCAGAAGGATTCACTGCCCACATTGGTTTCGGTTCGGCCTTCGCACAGCATTTCCCGCCAGGTAATAATGTCCCCCTTGAAATCAAGTGTTTTTAACCGCTCTGTAAAACTGTCTCCGTTGGTAATATGTAGCAGGGAACTCATAAAAGGGTCTTGGTTTAGGTTTAATCCGTTAAAAGTAACATTTAATCGAAAAAAACAAAAAAAATTAACAGAAAACTACGCAACTCATTGAGCGTTAAGGCATCGCACTTAAAAAAATGGGGATTTTATCCACCTACCCGTTTCACCTCAAACCCCTTTTCCGTAAGAATTTCCATTATTTTTTCGCGATAATCCCCTTGGATGATGATAATTTCGCCTTTAATGGAGCCACCGACACTTAACCGTGTTTTCAGTTCTTTGGCCAATTTTTTAAAATCGTTCTCCGCACCCTTATATCCCTCAAGGATGGTAACGGGCTTGCCCTTTCGTTTTTCATATTTACAAAGTATGGGATCGTCCTGGAGCCAGATGTCCGGTTTTGTAGTAGATTTTGCCTCTTCTTCCGGAGTGTGATCCGGAAAAAGGTTTTTGAGTTGATCTTTAAGGTCCATTCCTTATTAATATTGTGGTTAATCCTTGGTAATCTTGCTCCCCCACCAATCCGCATTGGGTTCGAACGTCTCGGATAGGAATTCCAAACGTTCCTTTTCCAATTTGGGCCATAACTCCTTGGTTATTCGGGTATCTCGTAGTTCGTCCATTTTTGGGTTATATTCGGGATCTTTTTGGGGGACTGCGGCATTGACCTCGGCCAACCAGGAGTGCAGTTTGTTGCTTAAATCCTGGCTTATTTCGGGATACTCCTCTTGAACATTCTCCTGTTCCCCGGGGTCTTCCTCCAGATTATAAAGTTCTTGGCTTCCATCTTCCCAATAATGGATCAATTTCCATTTGCCCTTACGGACAATGGAGGACGGATCACCGCCTTGGTTGCCATAGTGGGGATAGTGCCAAAAGAGGGTTCTTTCCGGCAAGGTTTTTCCTTCCAATAATGGTTTTAGACTTGTACCATCCATATGTTGTCCGGGTAAGGAATCAATACCGGCCAAATCGAGGATAGTGGGGTAAAAATCCGTTCCGGATACGGGATAATCCGTTCGGGTTCCCGTGTTATCCAACCAAGGCACTTTAATAAAAAAAGGTTCCCGGATTCCGCCTTCCCATTGGTATCCTTTTCCACCACGCAAGGGAAGATTGCTTGTTGAAAACGCATCGCCGGAAGCCACCCCTCCATTGTCGGAGGTAAAAATGACTATGGTGTTTTCTTCCAGCCCCAGTTCATCCAGTGTATTTAGGACCAAACCCACGGCATCATCCATGCTTTCCACGAGACCTGCATAAATGGGATTGTCCTGCACTTGGCGTATGGGTAGATTGCGTTCCATACTATAGCCAGCATCCGCCAATCCGGTATTTACGGCTTTTTCGCGATACTTTGCCCATTTGTTTTGGGTGGTCTGTATAGGCCCATGCACGGCATAGAACGAAAGCATGGCAAAAAATGTGGAATCCTTATACTTTTTGATGAAATCGGAAGTTTCCCTGGCCAAACGCATGGATAGATTTTCGCCATAGACCGTGTTTTCCAGATTTGGGTTTTTCCAGGGTGAAAAATAACCCCCAATGGGGCTGCCCTTTTCCCATCCGCCTTTATTGATGTCAAACCCATGGTCCTCGGGATAGGAACCCTTGTTTCCCAAATGCCATTTACCGGCAAAAAAGGTGGTGTACCCTGCTGCTTTCATTGCCTCTGGCAATACAACGTCTGTTTTTGGCAAAGCATGGACATATTCCGCGGGCAACAGTTTATCATATCTTTTATGGTCCCGCCATGCGGTTCCGGATTTGGCCCCTATCCAGTCCGTGATACCGTGCCGTGCCGTAAACTTCCCGGTCATTATACTGGCCCGGGAAGGGCTACATACCCTGCTGGCGGCATAGCCTTGCTCAAAAAGCATCCCTTCCAAGGCTATCCGGTCTATGTTGGGGGTCTCGTAATAGGTGCTGCCTGTACTACTCAAATCGTGCACACCTAAATCATCAACCAGGATAAAAAGTACGTTGGGCCGCTTTTTTACATCTTCGGAAGACTGTTGGCAAGATATCAATGAAAACAGGACGGGGACAAGAATGAATAATCGTATCGTTTTTCGCAAGGTTGGTGTGTTTTTTGGTTTATAGAATTATTTTTTGATCAATCCCAATTCGATCAAACGCTCATGTAAAAAATCACCGGCCGTAATATCCTCAAACTGTTTGGGTCGATCATCATCGACACAGTGCTCCAAACAATTCAAGGGCATTTGGCTAATGGGATGCATAAAAAACGGTATGGAATAACGGGAAGAGCCCCATAGTTCCCTTGGGGGATTAACCACCCGATGTATAGTGGACCTCAGTTTGTTATTCGTAAGTCGGGACAACATGTCCCCAACATTTATCATAAGCTGATCGGGACGGGCCACGGCATCGATCCATTCCCCTTTATGATTTTGTACCTGAAGTCCCTTCCCGTGGGCACCCATCA
This sequence comes from Ulvibacterium sp., assembly GCF_965228935.1. Lineage (GTDB taxonomy): Bacteria > Bacteroidota > Bacteroidia > Flavobacteriales > Flavobacteriaceae > Ulvibacterium. The sequence goes on from NZ_OZ245846.1 coordinate 3,872,052, forward strand.
ATAAGGTAATCAAGTTGATATCGCCATGCGCGGCGGCTCGTACCGCATTTTTGGGCTCTTGGGTAATCGGGGGGTAATGGATAGGCCTTAAAATGGAGTTTCCGTTGGTGATATAGGTATCAAAATAGGTTTCTTCAAGGTTAAGATGCAGTGCCAAGGAGCGTAAAACGTATTTGGCGGTTTTTTCCAGCATTTTATAGGTTTCCTTGCCGACCTTGTTGAAATTGGGAAGCTCATGTACAATGACATTTTTGGGATATTCTGCTTCCAGTACGGGGTCGTTCTCCACAAATTGCCCAAAATGCCAGAATTCCTTTAAATCCCCTTCCTTCCTGCCTTTGGCATGCTCCTTTCCGAAAGAGGTATACCCCCTTTGCCCACCGATTCCCTCAATCTCATAGGTATCCTTTAGGTGTTGCGGAAGGTCGAAGAATTTTTTGATTTCGTTATAGAGGTCTTTCACCAATTCGTCGGAAAGGAAATGGCCGCCCAAGGCCACAAAACCTATCTGTTCAAAGGCGTTTCCAATATGTTGGGTAAATTTTAGCTTCTTGTCCGGTTGCCCGGATGTAAATTCCCGTAAATCTACGCTGGGGATCATGTTCATAATCTTTGATTAAGATATTGGTCAAAGTTAATAAATAATGATGCATCGTTCCTCAAACCAATTAAAGGATTGGAAGGTTTTTCACTACTTTTGCCCCGTCTTAATTTACGTACATGCAGTACCAAAACAAGGGGCTGGATATTCAGACCCAAATCGATCTCTATGAGCGGATGCAGAAGTCGCGGATGATCGAGGAAAAGATGTTGATTCTGTTGCGTCAGGGGAAAATTTCCAAATGGTTCAGTGGTATCGGTCAGGAAGCGGTAGCCGTTGGGGTTGCCAGTGCCATGCAGCCCGATGAATACATACTTCCCATGCACCGAAATCTAGGTGTTTTTACTACTCGGGGCATTCCCTTACATCGGCTTTTTGCCCAGTGGCAAGGTAAGGCCAGCGGATTTACAAAGGGCAGGGACCGGAGTTTTCATTTTGGAACACAAGCCTATAAAATCGTAGGTATGATTTCCCATTTGGGACCGCAGCTTGGGGTTGCCGATGGGATTGCCTTGGCACACCTTCTTAAAAAGGAAAACAAGGTCACGGCTGTTTTTTCGGGAGAGGGAGGTACCAGTGAAGGGGATTTTCATGAAGCGTTGAACATAGCCTCGGTCTGGAACCTACCGGTCCTTTTCTGCATTGAGAATAACGGTTATGGCCTATCCACACCTACCAGCGAACAGTACAATTGTAAAAATCTTAGGGACAAGGGAATAGGATACGGTATGGAATCCCATACCATTGACGGCAATAACATTCTAGAGGTGTACAGTATGGTGGATTCCCTTTGTAAGCGAATTCGGAAGAATCCACAGCCCATCTTGTTGGAATTTGAGACATTTCGGATGCGCGGCCACGAGGAAGCCAGTGGAACCAAATATGTTCCCCAAGCCTTAATGGATCATTGGGCATCCAAAGATCCCTTGGAAAACTATACGGAATATCTGCGTAATGAAAACATCCTTTCCGAGGAAGAGGAGGTGACCATTAAAAAGGTAATAGTCCATGAGATTGAGGAAAATTTGAAAAAGGCTTTCGCGGAAGATGCCATCGAATCCATTGAAACTAATGAATTAAATGATGTCTTTAAAAACTTTGATTATAAAGAAGTTAAACCAAAAAATAATTTCAAAAAAATACGTCTGGTAGATGCGATTTCCCAAGGATTGAAGCAATCCATGGAGAAGCACGACAATCTGGTGATTATGGGCCAGGATATTGCCGAATACGGTGGGGTTTTTAAGATAACCCAGGGCTTTTTGGAAACATTTGGCAAAGAGCGCATACGCAATACCCCGATTTGTGAGTCCGGCATTGTGGGAACGGCCATGGGACTATCCATCAACGGAATGAAGGCGGTTATGGAAATGCAGTTCGCGGATTTTGTGAGCAGTGGTTTCAATCCGATAGTGAATTATTTGGCCAAGTCGCATTATCGCTGGGGCGAAAAAGCAGATGTAGTTATCCGTATGCCCTGTGGGGGCGGGGTAGGAGCCGGGCCATTCCATTCCCAGACCAATGAGGCCTGGTTTACCAAGACCCCGGGATTAAAGGTAGTCTATCCCGCTTTCCCCTATGATGCCAAGGGTCTTTTGGCCACGGCCATCGAGGATCCCAATCCCGTTTTGTTTTTTGAGCACAAAGGCCTGTATCGTAGCGTCTATCAGGATGTGCCCTCGGATTACTATACGTTGCCCTTTGGAAAGGCCAGTATGCTGAAAGAGGGAGAGGCCATAACCATAGTAAGCTACGGAGCGGGAGTGCATTGGGCCCTGGAGGTATTGGAAAGCCGACCCGAAATCGAGGCCGATCTTATCGATTTGCGCACATTGGCCCCGCTGGATATGAAGTTGGTCTATGACTCCGTAAAAAAAACGGGGAAACTTATTATCCTCCAAGAGGACAGTTTGTTCGGGGGAATCGCAAGTGACATATCTGCCTTAGTCATGGAAAATTGCTTTGAGTATTTGGATGGCCCCATAAAACGGGTGGCCAGTTTGGAGACGCCCATTCCGTTTGCCAAGAACCTGGAGGACAATTACCTTCCCAAAAAACGTTTTGCCCAAGAATTACAGGAACTATTGGCGTATTAGTTGGGATGAAATAAAGTATGCGGAATGCAAAATGTCCTTATCGGAAATCTCCTTTTGACGTTTAACAAAAAATTCTTAAAAAAGGAAAGGCCAAAATTTACCTTTGCCCGTATATAGGAAAACCAAAAAAATTAACACCAATGAAAAAAGCTTTTTTACTGCTTTCGGCTATGGCCCTGTTATCCGTATCCTGTTCGGTTTCAAAATCGGCGCGAAGCCAAAGAAACCTGTTAAGCGGTACTTGGAACTTGGACAATGTTTCCTATGAGAACAATACCGGGAACTTCAAATCCGTCATTTTTAACGATGCCGAGGATATTTGTTTTGAGGACAGCGAATGGTTCTTTAGGGACAATAATAGCACCGGACGCTATACCATAAGTCCGTCTACCCTTTGCAATGGTGGGGATAGGTACATCCGTTGGTCCGTTGTTGAACGTCCGGAAAACTATACAAGCCAATTGCAATTTAAATTCATTAATGAAAAGAATAAGGATATTGACGGTGGTGTAGGTTATCGTTTGAATATTGCTTCCTTATCCGAACAAAACATGACCCTTAAATCCAATGTGTCCGTGGACGGGGAATCCGTTACCATAGTCTATGACTTTACCAAAAAACAATAAAAGCAAAACAAGATGAAAGCTATACGAAAGAGTGTGTATGTAATGATGGCCCTTACCTTGGTCATCAGTTGTAAAACGGTCCAGAACGCCAACAACAAACAAAAAGGAGCCGTGATAGGAGCCAGTGGCGGTGCGGTTATCGGTGGGGTTATCGGAAACAACGTGGGCAAGGGCAATACTGTACTTGGTGCCCTTATTGGTGCGGCCATCGGTGGTGTTGCCGGAGGTTACATCGGAGATCGTATGGATCGGCAGGCCGAGCGTATCGAGGAGGAAATTCCCGGGGCCGAAGTTACCCGTGTTGGAGAAGGTATCAATGTTACCTTCAATGAAGGCCAAGGGGTGTATTTTGATACCAATAAGTCCAATGTAAAAGGCACTTCGGCCGAGACCTTGAATACATTGGCCGGAATCTTCAAGGAATACCCTAAATCCATTATTTTGATAGAAGGTCATACGGACAGTGCCGGCCCCGATGAATATAATATGAAATTGTCGCAACAACGTGCGGAGTCCGTTTCCAATTATCTGGTATCCCAAGGTCTGGATAGTGGAAGGTTTACTACAAAATGGTATGGTGAGAATCAACCGGTTGCGGATAATTCCACTTCGGAAGGAAAAGCAAAGAACAGGAGGGTTGAATTGGCCATTATGGCAAGTGATGAACTGAAACAGGAAGCAAGAACCCAGTCCAAGAATTAAAAAAGTTCCAGTTTTTATGATGAATCCCGGCTGTTTGGTCGGGATTTTTTTTGAAATGCCTATCTTTCCTTAGTGGAGTATTTTGATGTGATTATTGTTGGGGGCGGATTGGCAGGTCTTACCGCAGCTTTACATTTAGAGCAGTATGGACATGCGGTATTGGTTTGCGAAAAACAACAATATCCCCATCATAAGGTCTGTGGCGAATATGTTTCCGCGGAAGTAGTTCCCTATCTGAAAAAACTTGGAATTTCCCTGGACACTACCAACACCGTTTCCATAGACACCCTGCAATTGAGTACGGTATCCGGAAAATCCATAAAGGGCAAACTCCCCCTAGGAGGAAAGGGAATCAGCCGATATGCCTTGGATAATCTGCTTTATGAGGCGGCCTTAGAAAGGAATATCCCCTTTGTTTTTGGAAATGTAACCGCTATACAGTTCGCCGATGACCTATTCCAGGTACGCACGGCATCCGGTGATACATTTTCAGCTAAAATGGTTATTGGCGCCTATGGAAAACGGAGCAATCTGGATAAACACCTAGACAGGCCTTTCTTTCGGAAAAAATCACGCTGGTTGGGCATAAAGGCCCATTACGCATACCAAGATTTCCCGGATAATCTGGTGGCGCTCCATACCTTTGAGGGAGGGTATGGTGGACTTTCCAGAACGGAAACCGGAGCCGTAAACTTTTGCTATTTGGTGTCGTACAGCAGTTTTCGAAGAGAAAACGATGTTCATAGGTTCAACGAAAATGTAGTGGCCAAGAATCCTTTTCTGGGTGCTTTCTTGGAAGACGCCGAGCCCTTGTTCAAGGAGCCGTTGGCCATTGCACAGGTTTCGTTCGAAAAAAAGGAGACCGTAAAGGAACACGTAATCATGTGCGGAGATACCGCTGGGCTTATACATCCACTTTGTGGCAATGGTATGGCCATGGCCATCCATTCCGCCAAACTGGCTTCGGAACAGATACATCTTTATTTGACCGATTCTACATTTGATCGCGGCATCATGGAGAAGCGGTATACGGCCTTATGGAAGAATAATTTTGGCTATCGTTTATGGATGGGCAGACAGCTTCAATCGCTGTTGATCAATAGAGAACTATCCCATATCGCCTTGGGTTTGGCCACCCGGTCTCCTAGGTTATTGCGGTATTTGATCAAACAAACCCATGGTAAGCCCATACTATGAAAATGGATTTTTCAAAAAGGAGCAGGGAATCGGAACTCATGGACAACCCCGAAGTGTCCCAACAAACATTGGAAAATGTATTACGGGATATCAACAGGGCCAATCGGATTTTAGGAGGAAACAGGGCTACCATTAAGGCATTGTCCCAACTTGTTTCCCAAAATCCAAGGGATAGCTATACGGTTTTGGATATGGGCTGTGGGGACGGGGCCATGCTAAGGGAGGTAGTTCTCTTTTTTAGGCGGATCGGTAAAAATGTAAAGTGTCTCGGAATCGATTTGAACGGGAATGCGCTTCGGATGGCCCGCGAGGCATCCTTGGATTTTCCTGAAATTACCTACCTGAAAAAGGATATCTTGGATTCGGATGCCAGCGGATTGGAATGCGATATGTTGATAACCACCTTGACCCTGCACCATTTTTACGATGAGGAGATTCCGGCCATTCTAAAACGGTTCGGCAAATTGGCCCGTATCGGTATTGTAATCAACGACTTACAAAGAAGCCCTTTGGCCTATTCCCTTTTTAAGGTGTTTAGCCTTATTTTTATACATACCGCAATGGCTAAAAACGATGGATTGGTTTCCATAGCCCGGGGGTTTACCAAAGCTGAATTGACGCAATTTTCGAAAGGGATCTTAGGAGTGGAACACAAAATTATATGGCAATGGGCCTTTAGATATGTATGGATCATTAAAATGAATCGACTAACCCGAACATATGAATGAGGTACGTATAGTTTCTACTGCCAAGGTATTACCACCCTATTCCAGGGATACCAAGGATATTCTTCCTTTTGTCGATTTCTGGTTAAGCGGTCAGGAAGAACGATTTCGCCGGAAAGTCATCAAAATCTTTGAAAGGGCCGGAGTGGAAAGGCGCTACGGGATCATGGACATTAAGGAAGTATTTACGGCTACCTCTTTTGAGGAAAAAAATGCGATATACGTTAGGGAAATCAAGAAATTGGGGAAATCGGTTTTGGAGAAGGCCCTGGAACAAAGCGGTTGGTCACCCGAATCATTGGACTATATCGTAACGGTGAGTTGTACCGGAATCATGATTCCTTCCCTAGATGCTTATTTGGTCAACGATTTGGGACTCAAACAGGATATTGTACGGCTCCCGGTAACAGAAATGGGATGCGCTGCCGGAATTTCCGGATTAATTTATGCCCATAACTTTCTAAAATCCAATCCGGGGAAACGATTGGCGCTCATAGCGGTGGAAAGTCCTACCGCGACCTTTCAACTGAATGACTTTTCCATGGCCAATATGGTGAGTGCGGCCATTTTTGGTGATGGAGCCGCCTGTGTACTGCTGTCCTCTGAAAATGATGCACCGGGCCCCAGGATACTGGGAGAAGGAATGTATCATTTTAGGGAAGCCACGCATCTTATGGGATTCGATCTGACGAATACCGGGCTAAAAATGATTTTGGATCCTTCGGTACCGGAGACCATAGCCGAACATTTCCCGAGGATAATCCATCCTTTTCTGGAAAAATATGGAACGTCAATTGAAAATGTGGATCACTTGATTTTTCATCCCGGAGGTCGGAAGATCGTACAGACCGTAGAGGAGCTCTTTGGCAAATTGGGAAAAAATATTGACGACACCCGTGAAGTTTTGCGAAAATATGGTAATATGAGCAGTGCTACCGTTCTTTATGTCCTGGAACGATTTTTGGAAAGGGAGATACCGCCGGGGCAACAAGGCTTGTTATTGAGCTTTGGCCCCGGATTTTCGGCACAACGCGTATTGCTGGAGTGGTAAAAAAGTGAGTTTTGGAGGCCCTGGCAAGTAATTGGTAGCGGATACAAAAGATAATAGAATAAAGACAATAGAATAAAGATTAAAGACTGCGGACTTAAGACGGTTGTTTTAGTAGCGTATATGAGCGAGATTAGAAATACGAAATGGGCCTTATTATTGGGAGGTAGCAGCGGGCTGGGACTTGCCACGGCAAAAAAATTGGCGTACCATGGCTTTAATATCCTAGTTGTGCATCGGGATAGGCGATCGGATTTGGAGCAGATTGAATCACATTTTCGGGAAATCCGTACCCTGGGTGTCCAGTTACTGGGTTATAATATGGACGTGGCCAATCCCGAGAAAAGAAGGGAGGCCCTTCAGAAAATAAAGGCCCATTTGGGAAAGGAAGAAAGCATACAGGTCTTGGTGCATAGTATTGCGAAAGGTAGTCTTAAACCTATGTATGGGGAAACGGAAAGTACCTTAAACCAGCAAGATTTTCAGCTTACCCTAAACGCTATGGCCCTGAGTCTTTATGATTGGACCAAGGATTTGGTCGGATTGGAATTGTTGGCAAACGATGCTCGGATCATATCCTTTACCAGTGAAGGGAATACCAAGGCCTGGCCGGGGTATGCGGCCGTGTCAGCGGCAAAAGTCACCTTGGAGGCCATTACGAGGAATATTGCCTTGGAATTTGCGCCCTTGGGCATTAAGGCGAATTGTATTCAGGCCGGTGTGGTGGAGACCCAAGCCTTTCAAAGGATTCCCGGTCATGAGCGGTTGAGGAATAGTGCCTTGAAACGTAATCCCAATGGCCGTTTGACCACCCCGGAGGACGTGGCAAATGTAGTATACCTGCTGACTACCAAAGAGGCTCAATGGATTACGGGAACGGTAATAAAAGTAGATGGGGGCGAAAGCCTTAGATAAACAAAGGGATTTTGGAAAATAAGGAGATTTTGGATTTGCTTCCCTATAGGGCCCCTTTTCTTTTTGTAGAGGAGCTTCTGGAAGTGACCGAGGATAGGGTAGTGGGGAGCTATACCTTTTCCCGGGATTTGGGTTTTTACCAGGGTCATTTCAAGGATTTTCCGGTTACCCCCGGGGTAATCCTGACCGAGTGCTGTGCACAGATTGGACTGGTGTGTCTGGGGATTTTTTTAATGAAAACTTATATTAAAGAAAACAAGGATTCCCAAATTTCAGTGGGTCTAAGCAACTCGGAGATGGACTTTTATCATCCCGTATTGCCCGATGAAAAAGTGACGGTTACCTCCGAGAAAATCTATTTTCGCTTTAATAAGTTAAAATGCCGGGTAAAAATGCACAATGTCGCAGGGCAATTGGTGTGTAAGGGAATCATTTCAGGAATGTTAAAGTTGCAGGATATTGAATAGGAGAGTCGTCATTACGGGTCTCGGTGTCTGTGCGCCTAACGGAGTGGGCCTTGACGCATTTACGGACTCCTTGCGGTACGGGAAGAGTGGTATCCGCTTTCAACCTCAACTAAAGGAATTGAATTTTGGCTGTCAAATCGCGGGGGAACCCTTGATAAAGGATAATCTGATCAATCACTACTTTACGCCCCTGCAGCTTCGTGGTCTAAACGCCAGTGGCATCGTTTATGGCGTCATTGCAGGTATCGATGCATGGAAGGATGCCGGATTGGAACCCCAGGACAAGGACAAACCCGACTGGGAAAGCGGGATCGTATTCGGCACCGGGATCTTAGGGGTCGACAAATTTCGGGAATCCATCCATTTAGTGGACGATCATAAGGTAAGGCGTTTGGGAAGTACCACCGTATTGCAGACCATGGCCAGTGGCATAAGTGCCTACTTAGGGGGTATTTTGGGTTGTGGCAATCAAGTAACCACCAATTCATCGGCCTGTACAACGGGAACCGAGGCTATATTAATGGCCTATGACCGCATTGTTTCAGGGAAGGCGGAACGCATGCTAGGCGGGAGTTGCAGTGATAGTGGGCCCTATGTTTGGGGGGGGTTCGACGCCATGCGTATTCTGCCCAGGCAGTATAACGATACGCCTTCCGAAGGCAGTAGGCCCCTCAGTGCCTCCGCGGCCGGATTCGTACCAAGTAGTGGGGCGGGAGCCTTGGTATTGGAATCCTTGGAAAGTGCCAAGGCCAGGGGAGTACGGATTTATGCCGAAGTATTGGGAGGAGCGGTCAACAGTGGCGGACAACGCGCAGGCGGTAGCATGACGGCCCCCAATAACGAAGCCGTACAAAGGTGTATCGTGCAGGCGATAGGGCAAGCTGGAATCCAAAAAAATGAGGTGGACGTAATCAATGGCCATCTTACCGCAACGGTTAAAGACCCTATCGAAATCAAGAACTGGAGCCTTGCTCTGAAACGGGAGGGATCAGATTTTCCCTATGTCAATGCCTTTAAGAGCTTGTTCGGCCATTGTTTAGCGGCGGCTGGAAGTCTTGAGTGCGTTGGTGCCCTATTGCAATTTCAGCACAATTGCCTATTTGGCAATAGTAATTGTGAGGATTTGCACCCTGAGATTTCAAACAGGGTAGACGCTACCAAAATCCCCGTAAAAACACTGTCCTATTCCCCAAAAATTATCGCGAAAGCCAGTTTTGGTTTTGGAGATGTAAATGCATGTGTTATTTTTAGGGCTTTTAACGACTGATGCCTCAACGACTTCCAGAAGTCTAAATTGCTATGAAAAGATGAACGAAGAGCGCTATCACAAGCTAAGGGATATTATACGAATCTACCTTCCCGAAGATGTATCCGTTGGCGATATATCGGAAAAAAGTCATTTTACCAATGAGCTCAATATCAATTCCGCCCATCTGGTGGATATTGTCTTGGATGTTGAGGATGCATTTGATATTATGTTGGAGAACGAGGATATGGAACAGATGCAGACCGTGGGTGATGCCTTGGATATTATTGAGACCAAACTTTCAAAAAAATAGGATGAAGGAATTTTTAAAATGGGCCCTCCCCAGACTTAAAGTAGACAGGCGATTGATCTTGATTTATTGTATCGTCTATTTTTTGTGGGGCCTGGGGATGAATTGGTTCGGCACACAAGTGGAAATCGCCAAATTTACCTATTGGTGGCAGGTGATTACCACCTATATCCTGTATATGGTACCTATTTCCCTTTTGTTGCGCGGCCTTCCCTTTCACACCCAGTACGCCTATGGCCTTATAGCCATGTGTCTTTTGGAGTTTGGCGGATACGCCTTGCAGACCTCATATGCCTATCCCGATAACATCTTGGACCAGTTTTTTGGCATCCGCAATTTCTCCTTGGGAATGGCACTTTTCTTCGGACTTTATTTTCCCTTGGGCAATTGGGCCGTAGGCAAGATATACCATCTTGTTTTCAAACCCAACTAACGGACTTAACCCTAAGGGCGTTCGGATGGTAATACTTCCCCAAAAGTGCATTTTAGCGCCTTGGTTTTTACGGATGCGCATTTATGCTTCAAATTTAACTTGTATAGACAGGTTGGGATTCCTATATTTGGGTAAAACACCATTATGTTTCATCTAGGATTTGTAAGTGCCATACTGGCGGAGAAGAGTTTTCGGGAAGTCGTTCATTTTGCCTCGGAAAATGGGTTTCAATGTATTGAGGCGATGTGCTGGCCCAAAGGTGGGGAGGATACACGTCGCTATGCCGGTGTAACCCATATTGATGTGGATACCTTGGATGCCCAAAGGGATGCCATTCAGCAAGTATTGCAGGAAAAAGACATCTATATATCCGGATTGGGGTATTATCCCAACCCCCTGGATCCGAATATGGAAAATGCCTCGGTCTATATTGAACATCTCAAGAAGTTGATTTCCGCTGCCCCAAAATTGGGGATACCTGTGGTAAATACCTTTATCGGAAGGAATCCGCAAAAGAACGTGGACTATAATCTGGATAGGTTCAAGGAAGTTTGGCCGGATATCATCACCTTGGCCGAAAAGGAGGGTGTTCGGATAGGGATTGAGAATTGTCCCATGCTTTTTACCCGGGATGAATGGCCCGGAGGCAAAAATCTGGCGATTTCCCCGGCAATTTGGGATAAAATGTTCAACCTGATTCCCAGCGATAACTTCGGACTCAATTACGATCCGTCCCATTTGGTATGGATGCAAATGGATGAAATACAGCCGATCTATGATTTTAGGGACAAGCTGTTCCATATTCATCTAAAGGACGTAAAAGTGTACAAGGACAAACTGGATAAGGTGGGCATATTGGCCTATCCCTTGGAATATCACTCGCCCAAGATACCGGGATTGGGGGATGTACGGTGGCGCGATTTCTTTTCTGCCCTTACCACCGTGGGCTATAAAGGCCCCGTTTGCATAGAGGTGGAGGATAAGGCCTTTGAAGGTTCTGAAGCCGATGTGAGGGCCGCAATCTTGACCAGTCGCAATTATCTGCGTCAATTTTTATCCTGATGGAGAAGACCCTGCCCCAATATAAAAAGCTTCATCTGACCCTAAAGCAAGGTATTCTTTCGGGAGCTATTTCCAAAGGTTCCCTATTGCCCTCCGAAAATGAATTGAGCGCCAAATATAACATTACCAGGGCCACGGTACGGCAGGGATTGCAGGAACTGGTTCGCGAAGGATTTATCGAAAAGCGAATGGGTATTGGAAGTGTGGTGGTCAATGACCGAAAGACCCTGGGACTTTTAACCTTCAAGGGGTTTTCCGAAGTTTTGGAATCCTCTGCATTGTCGTCCACTACACAGAACCTAAAAATGGGGGAGATCGGGGTTTGGCCATCCCCATTTTTCTATGAACTCACCCCATCCGAAAAGGAGGAGGGCTGTTTTTTCCTGGAACGTTTGAGAAGCGTGGAGGGGCATCCCGTAATGTTGGAGTTTACCTATATTCCACAAAAGGGCGTTCCCAAGCTAGTGGAGACCATGGGGAAGGGTTCGCTGTTTGCCACCTTGCAGCAGGCATACAAAATTGAAATTCTAAAGGTGCTACAGGATGTAAGGGCCATACATGCCCCGAAAACCATTCTAAAACGTTTGAATCTGGCTCCCAATACCCCCGTACTTCATATCCATAGAAAATACCTGACTACCAAATCCGATTTTCACATCTATAGTTCGCTGTATTGCAACACCGAAAAGTACGCGATAAGTAATTTTTTTAATTAAAACCCAATAGTTCCAATGATAGTACATCCTAAAGTCCATGAGCTCGCCAAAATGATCGATCACTCCCTTTTACATCCCACTATGACGGATGCCGATATGCTAAAAGGCTGTAAAATAGCCCTTGACTATGATGTGGCCTCGGTATGCATAAAGCCGTATGCCGTTCCCTTGGCGGTGGAGATTTTAAAGAACTCCAACGTATTGGTAGGTACGGTAATTGGGTTTCCCCATGGGAATTCCACCCTGGAGATCAAAGTGGCGGAAACGCTACAGGCCTGTAAGGATGGCGCCGTTGAAATTGATATGGTAGTAAATATTGGGAAGGTCTTACAGGAAGATTGGGACTATGTGGAACGCGAAATCGCAGCGGTCTGCAAGGCGACCCATGAAAATAACGGAATTCTTAAAGTCATTTTCGAGAACGACCACCTCCCCGAGGACAAGTATAAGATCAGGCTCTGCGAAATATGCTCCAAACTGGGTGTAGACTTTGTGAAGACCAGTACCGGCTATGGTTTTGTAAAAGGAGCGGACGGGAGCTACAATTATAAAGGGGCAACCTCCAAAGATCTGGAGCTGATGCGTTCCCATTCCGATCCCCAAGTACAGGTTAAGGCGGCTGGGGGCGTACGTACCTTGGACGGCCTGCTAGAGGTAAGGGCCTTTGGCGTAAGCCGTATTGGGGCTACGGCCACCGTGGCCATCATCCAGGAAGCCAAGGAACGATTTGGGGACGGGGCGGACAAGGATGTGGTCATTGCCGATACACCCAGTGGGTATTAATACGAACTAACGGATAAGTGCCATGAAAAAAATACGAATCGGCGTTGCGGGCTTGGGGTTCATTGGCCCCATACATATTGAAGCATTGCGAAGAATACCAGGTCTGGAAGTGGTTTCCGTCCACCATCACAACGATGCCATCCAAATGAAGGCGGAACAATTGGGAATAGAACGGTATTACCAGGATTACGATACCTTTTTAAGTAGTGACCAATTGGATTGCGTACACATCTGCACCCCCAATTTCCTTCATTTTGAAATGGCCCAAAAGGCTATGGCCCAAGGCCTGCACGTGGTCTGTGAAAAACCCCTGGCGACCCAAATTTCGGAGGCCGAGGAACTAGTGGCCCTGGCAAAAAGCAAAAATCGCGTAAATGCCGTCCACTTCAACATACGCTACTATCCGCTGATACGGCAAATGAAAATGATGCGGGAGAAGGGCGAATTGGGAAGCATTCATACCGTCCTGGGATCGTATTTTCAGGATTGGCTCTTTTATGAGACCGATTACAATTGGCGGTTGGAACCTGAAAAATCCGGTGAATCCCGAGCGGTTGCGGATATAGGCTCCCATCTTTTGGATCTCTTGGAATACATTACTGGACTCAAGATTACAGCGGTTATGGCCGATTTTAATACGGTCCATAAGACCCGTAAAAAACCCCTGGTTCCTGTGGAAACGTATTCCGGAAAGCTTTTGAAACCTGAGGACTATGCCGATATTCCCATAGATACTGAGGATACGGCCCACGTTCTGCTTCGGTTTAACAATGGCCATACGGGATCTATAACCGTAAGCCAAGTCGCGGCAGGGCGAAAGAACCGTTTGGCCTTGGAAATTTCGGCTTCCAAATTGAGCCTGGCTTGGGAATCCGAAAAGCCCAATGAACTTTGGATAGGAAAACGGGACGAAGCCAATGATTTACTGTTTCGAGATCCCAGTTTGTTCCATACCGAGGCCGGCCAAATCGCTTCCTATCCCGGAGGGCATAACGAGGGCTTTGCGGATACCTCCAAGCAGCTGTTCCGAGAAGTTTATGGGGCGATACGAACAGGCCGACCCCAAGCTGAATGGAAATTTCCGGATTTTACCGACGGATTGCGGGAATTGGTATTGGCGGAAGCCATCATTGTCAGCAACAAACAACAAGCCTGGGTAAATGTACCCTAAGATTTCGGTGAAACGTCCCCAGTTTCCTTCTTTTTTTCGGGGATTATCAGGGAAGCCACGATTCCAACAACAAGGGATGCCGTGATTACAGTCAATGATACCCATTCGGGCAGTTCAATTTGATGGGCGAACAGCATTTTGAGACCTACAAAGGCCAAAATGACTACAAGGCTATAATTTATAAAACGAAACTTTTGCAGCATTCGTGATATCAGAAAATACATGGAACGCAGTCCTAAAATGGCCAGGATGTTGGAACTAAATACAATGAATGGATCTGCGGTAATGGCCAGAATAGCCGGAATACTATCCAAGGCAAAAAGGACATCGGTAACCTCAATGATGACCAAGGCCACAAATAGGGGAGTGGCAGCGGTGACCCCCATACGTTTTACAAAGAAATCATGTCCGTTGATGGTCGTTGTTATGGGGTACAACTTTTTAAGCTGTCTAAACATGAAGGATTTTTGCGGATCGAATTCGGAATCGTCCGACCGTAGCATCTTAAAGGCCGTATAGAGCAGGAACGCCCCGAACACGTAAATGATCCAATCGAATATGTTGATTAAGGCCACCCCAAAAACGATCATAAGCCCTCGAAACACGATAGCGCCGAGAATCCCCCAAAAAAGCACCCGGTGTTGGTAGAGTGGGGGGATGTTAAACGTGGCGAAGATTACGGCAATGACAAATACGTTATCGATACTTAGGGAAAGTTCTATTAGGTATCCGGTAACATATTTAAGAACCGCGGCGTTGGGTGTCAACCCCGTAGGGTTTTCTACCAATCCACTGGAGAACAACCAATAGATGACCCCACTAAAACCCAGGGCCACGGATACCCAAAGTGCGGTCCACATTCCGGCTTCCTTGCTGCGTATAACATGTTCATGCCGATGGAACACCCCAAGATCCAAGGCCAAGAAAACCATGACCAAGGCAATAAACAGAACCCATATCCACATAGCGCATTTTTAAGGCGCCAAGTTAACAATCCATTTTTTGATGGCAATAGATCTTGGAAAAGAATTTGACCGACCGCTAGTCCAGGGTCAGCAGGAGAGTTACGACTACTTCATTGTCCTCCCTTTGTTTTTTAATGTTGATTCCAAAATCCGAGGAAAATAGGGTAGTGGTCCCCCTTAACCGATTCGCCTTTTGGGTAAAATCCAAGGTCAGCGGTTTGGTTTTTCCCTTTAGGGTAAGATTGCCCATAACTTTAAAACCCGTAACGGTGGTTTCTACGGAAGTGCTTTCAAAATGTATTTCCGGATAGGTGTCCGCATTGAAATATTTTTTGCCCTTTAAGGACCAGTCCCGAAGAAAATTCCCGGTCTTTAGGGTTTCCACATTTACGGAACCGGTAAAGTTTGAGGCGGATAGGTTATCCGTATCAATAGAGGAGGAGGAGCTAAAACCCGAAATGCTTCCGTCCACATTCTTGGATACAAAAGTAAAGCTGATCTCTGCCGTGGAAATTCCATTTTGGGCAAGGACAAGGGTGGACTGTACAAGCGATAAGACTAGAAAAAGAATTCCTTTGGATTTCATACGATGAACGATTCATGAAGTGTGCCAAAGGTAACCAATAATTTGGGTCGATAAAAAGAAGGTAAAATTCGATATAGCGTCCGGTGTAGCCGGGAATTCGTGTAGTGTCCTAAAAATATGGTATTTTGAGGATAGAACATATTTAATCTTGAAATGAAAAATTTGGCGAGCTGCACGCTTGGGTTGCTTACCTTGCTTTTGGGGGTGCATACCTTAACCGCCCAGACCACGGAAAATGAGGAATTGAAAGTCAACAAACGGACCTATATGGAACGTTTTGAACCCCGACTGATTAAATCGGTAGAGGAGCGGTTGGCACTGAAGCAATTGCGAATAGCCGAGATGCGCCGAAAAATGCGGATTCTGGACTCTCTGGATATTTCCGAACGCAAGCGTAGGGCCTTGCAAAATGACCTTCATGAGAATCCCTTTTCCCATAGACTTTCCAAGACCTGGGTGGATATCGAATTTGGGAACGAGGAGGAGGATTAAGATTCCTCTTTATGCTTAGGGTATTGCACAGGATTACGGGTGGTCATACCTATGTATCTACCGCTTTAGCGTGACTTCATTTTTTCCTTTCGCTTCCGGAGTTGTCGACGCAGGTCGTCCACCGATTCCGAGATAGAGGCCTCAAAGGAAGCATGGCTGGCTTCCGCAAAGAGTCGTGGCCCCGGGGCACTTAGGCGAATATTACAGATTTTGCCCGTGTCCGGTTCCGAGGTGTTCTCCGTCTTAAAAAAGACATCGGCCCGGACGATGAAATCGTACTTGTCCACCAATTTATTGATTTTCTTGGATGCCAATTCCTCCAATCGGCCGCTGGCCTGGACATCATGATACTCAAAATGGATGTTCATGGGATACAATTTAGGTTTGCGGGGAAAGATAAAGAGAAGCGAAATGAAAATCAAATACACCCTATTTAAACTAAACTTAAAGTTTATTCTAAAAAAACGTTAAAGTCTGATAATCGGCGGATTAGGGATATGATTTTTTTCTAATTTTAAGCGTACTGTGAGATATTGGCTATAACCCCCTAAATCCGTATCCTATGAAATCCCTAAAAGGAGACTACAGAGCACCCATCCAAGACCACCTTGAAAAAAGCACTTTGGTATTGAAATTGGAGCGTAGTCAACAGAATGTGGGACAGTTACGGAACAAATTGAATTCCTATGTCTGCGAGCCAAAGACCTATAGCTTGTTCGAACGGATAGAAGCCTTAAGGAACGGTTTGGATACCTTAAGTAGTACCAATAAGGAAATTATACTATCATTACGGGGACCTAAAACACACACAGGTGATTTTGTAGACCGAGTTCGGCAGCAGTTCTTGGCATTCAATGAGCTGCAGCGGGGGGTGGAAGAGTATATGCGTGGGGTTCGGAATTATTGACCCGGGTACATCCCATTTTCAAATAAAAAACCCTGATTGTTGTTTCAATCAGGGTTTTCTAATTCAGATTGCTTTCTTTTTAGTCAGCATTTGCGCCGATATTGGCAGCCGAGATAACGGTGTAATCATCCGGACTTTCGTGAATGCTCACATGCCCATCCAATTGTAACAGGCCCTCATAGGAAATTGAAGTTCCCACGTCCAGTTTTGAAACGGTAGTCCTGCTGATTTGACATTCACAGGGATTTAGCGTTAAGGCAACGGCGCCACCTTCTTCCGAAGTATTGAATCGGATATAGGCAGGATGCACGGCCACGGAGGAACCATCGTCCAATTCCACCAAGACTTCTGTTTTGCCATCACTATCTTCGGTAAAGGTTACCGTTCCTGTAATACCAGTCGCTCCAATGGCCTGCAATTTATATTCGGTACTTTGAAGGATTACGGTAGATACATCATCCTTTTTACAACTTGTAGTAATCAATATCAATGCCAATGCAGATAGAAAAAAAGGGGAACTTTTCATTATTCCGTGAAGTTTTTAAGTTAATTTGTATTAGTAGTTCTCTTACGCCAATAGTGTTACTATTTTTGTTATACGATGCAATTTGGTGCATTGTTCTTAAATCTTCTTTTTTTTTTCGATAAAGTGTATAAATAATTGGAGGATATAGCCAAATATGTGTGTTTTATAACAAAATGGCACAAATTTTATTTGACATAATATAAATTATGATACAGATTTGTTTGTACTTTTTCTGATTCAACCTTTTAGCTGTAGGTCATAATTCTATTATGTAAAATATCCCTCGCCAGTATTCTTTTTATTCAGCGTAGCAACAGGGTCATCAACCTTTTTAACCTGCCTGCCGGCAGGCAGGTTTACGCTACTAGAAATATTTTCACACAGAAGAATGTTTATTACAAACTTCGAAATTCGTCAACCCCTGCGAGAAACCTTCAGTCTGTACTCATAATTAGTCGTTATGTAAAATTGCCGCACAGCCAATCGCTCGATTGTTTTTTATAAATAAACGCTTAATGGCGTTCATTTCTAAACACAATTTGCCAACGCTTGGCCAGCGCCAAAAAAAGCAAAACCTTTTAACTATTTTCAAATACTTGATTTACGAGGAACTTCACAACCATAAATTTTTCACGACCATTGCGTCAATTTGTCGCAAAAGTTTAAAATTTAGCGGAGCATAAATTTCTAAACACTTGCTACCCTTTGTGTTCCGAACAGACTTTTCTTTAGTCTATTTGACATAATGTAGAGATGTGTGCTTATTTCAAATGCTCAATTTGATTATGGAAAATATACTCGCCAAGAACTTTCATTCCGTTTGTAAAGACCTTGATTTCCCAATTTGATAAATATGTATGTGGGCTGACATCATGCCCAAAAAACACAAAATCATCAGGTTTTGCAAGGGTTTTTGAAGGTATCAAGAATATCAACGGTTTCGCATTTTGTATAAAACCTATCAAGGCTACCCATAAGTTTTCTTTGGGTTCACCTAGTTTTTCTTTTGGGATTTTTACGCTTTGCAAGGCGATTAAATCAGCCGCTTGTAGATACAATACAGTTTGTTTTCCATTAGAATTTTGAACCAAGAAATCAACCCCTTCCCTCGCATTTTTGGCTGGGTAGATTTCAAGCCCTGCATTGGTCATTTCCGACCTTAACGTATTTTCTGCTTGGCTTTGGAAATCTTGCATGTAGCGAAGGTATCTTTTCTTTTTTTCTTGATAAAAAAAGAAACAAAAAAATCAAGGCTTACAGATAACTTTGGAAACAATGTACGGGTCGGTCGCTAAATTTTAGGATCCACGCTGACCCTTAAGACCGATTTGAAGTTATAGAAACATTTTGCAGATTAACAGAAATAGTAACACACCCCCTAAAATTTTTAACGCTCCTCTCCCCTATTGTTTTCGCCAAAGTTCTCTTAGGCCGTTTACCTCTCGAATGTTAACAAATCGTATCTTTGGGATATGAACGTACGACTGACCAAGGAGCAGAAAATAAAAGTGCTCAATTCAACCGATATCTATGCAATTATGCAGCAGATTTTGCTACGGGAAAACAAAATCCGTAGAAATCAGGAGCATTTTTGGGTCGTTGGTCTTGACAATGAACATAAGATACTTTTCATTGAACTCATAGGTCTTGGTGCGGTAAACCGTGTGAATGCCGACCCGCCCGATGTGTTTCGCATGGCCATCTATAAACTGGCCGTAAAACTGATTCTCGTACATAACCACCCCAGTGGTTCCACCGACCTTTCAAAAGGCGACAACGAGTTTACCGACCGTATGCTTAAAGTGGGTAAATTGATCAATATCGAGGTGCTCGACCATCTTATCATTACTGAAAAAAGCTATGTCAGTCTAGCCGACATGGGTGTTATGGACAAACTCAAAAAATCGGGTCTATTTGAAATTATGGGCCCCGAAAAAAAGGAGTTGGAACAATGGAAAATCGATATTGAGAAAAAGCGGGCAGAAAAGCAAAAAGCTTTGGATATTGCAAAATCCTTAAAAGCTAGCGGAATGTCTGACGCCGATATCAAAAAGCATACTGGATTGACTAGTTCGGCGATTAAAAAGTTATAGTCCACTATTCCACTGTATTAGCCAAAATTTTCATGGATCTTACCCAAAGGAAATTTCGGCTCCCGGAGAAGGGAAAAGGAATTCATGAGGAATATAGAATTGTTTGGTGTTTAATTTTTCTAGTTTTACATCAGCCGAATTACTAAATAAAGATTCGATAATATCAATATTTGCAAAAGGGTCTTGGTAAATTATGTCATGATATCCAGTTTCTTCAAATGCATTGATTAAAATACTATCAAGCCTTCGATTAAAGGAGGGAAATGAATACCCGATAATAATCAAAATATCCGTTTCGCTCATGACCTTTTTAGCCATTTCTATGGAATTTGAATCAGCTTCCCATGCATATTTAATACATTCAGTATAATCAGGATTTGGCCTTTTGAATTGAGAGTAGTTTTCTAGTAACTGAAGTAAATATTCTTCGATATTGTCAGCAGAATCATCTTCGACTATCGGGTAGATTTTCTTTTCATGTTTAAAAACTCCTCTAAACCCATTTAGATGAATCACATCTAAGGTCTTATCTGAATCAAGTTGAGGCAGAAAACTTAGGCCAGAATTTATATCTTCAAGCTTGTTTTTTTTGTTTTGCAAAAATGAACTATAAGCCATTTCGACCTGTAAATCATAGTTCCAAGTTATGAAGGACACTAAATCATTCAGTTTAGGTCTTGATTCATTTTTTTCTAATAAAACAGAGAGCAAACTATAATACCTTTTATCAATTTGAGAAAAGAAACTTGTTTTATTAATATTTTGACCTAAGTGTAAATATTTTTCCCATAAATCAAAATAAACGCTTAGGCAATATTTTAGCTCGTTCAATTGTGGTTTGTCATCTAGTAAATGTAAACGCCTAGCATAAATATCAATCGAACCATATTCAATAGCTAATTCACCATACTTTTCTAATTTCTTAGCAAAGTTTATTAATGTTTCATTTTGATATAAAGCTTTTAACCTATTGTTTCTTTGAAGATTGGAGGAGTTTATACGGTCAAGCACTCGCTTTGCAACCACAATCATTGAACTACCTTGTTCTGACCATATAGGTAGAGCATTATAACTTGCTCCTGCACCTAAATAATAAGTGATTTTTAATCCTTCGGCAGAATTATATTTTGAATGGCGCAAGCTCATTATTTCAATTCTCTTTTTTGATAAACCATGCTTCTTCTAGGTTAATTGTTTCACTTTTAGGTTGTTTATCATCATCTAACAAAATGACATCGACCTTAACGGGAATATCCGAGGATTGGCCCGCAACAAAACAACTTCCAACTGGTAGTAAGGGAATTGACTCGAAAGACAATTTGTCGAGGTAAGCTACTGTTTTTTGAATTGCATTAATGTCATGATTGTTTATCAATCTATGAATAAAATAGTTATGCAATTGAGAAATAATGGTAGGCGAAATATCATAAGGTCTCTGACTTGAAATTGTTAGAAATGTACTGAATTTCCTCCCTTCTTTTATTATTTCTTCAAAAGTTTCTAGTCGATAATCTTTCCAAGTTTCACTTTCTCTTTCCGAAGTAGAAGACAATATATTATGAGCTTCATCTATTATAATATGTAAAGAATTGTCTTTAAACTCTCCCTTTTCTTTATGCTCGTCGTAAAGTTGTTTTGAAATGATTAAAGGCAATGTCTTTTTCATTTCCAAATTGGCATCACTTAAGTTTACAATTTCTAGATTTTTATATTCTTTTTTCTCTGCATCGTCAATCGTTATCAACTTTTCAAGGGTATCAAATTTTTTAATCATTCTACCAATCAAGGGTCTTATATGCTCCTGATTTGAATAGCCATTGGTTATCTCATAAAAATATTGTGAAAGAATTTTAAACTTTATTTTTCCAAACTTTGATGGATTTATATGAATTTGATCAATATTTGGAAAAGCGGCGTCAAGTACGCCTTGTAAATCATCATTAGACCATTTAGTACCAATATAATATGTTACACTATTAGAATGGTATTTAAGCTCTCCTCCCTCTATTTTTAGCAATATTTTTTCACTGATATAACCCAGCTCGTCATCTGGAGTTTCTAATCTTTTCAGGTGTTCAAAAATTTCACTAAATATATTTACCTGTAAATTAGGGTCAGCTTTTTGAATTATGTCCTTCAATAATTTATTAATGTTTTCCCTTGACCGGTTATCAAAATCTTCATCATAAAAACTGCTTCGAAGAGCTCTGCTCAAAAAAGGTCTTTGTGTTTTTTCCGTAGCCTCCAATAGAACAGAAATAACCTCGAGGGTCTCAATATTTGATTGTTTTATGAAATATTTATCTCCTTGATTATTTCTTGTGGATAAATTGTAAATGTTTTTGTCATCCGTAATTAATTCAGGGCGAACATATTCCCCATTAAAATCGATTAACAAAAAATGAGACTTCTTCTTAAAATTTAAAGAATCTTGAGATTTTAAGAATAACTCGGAATAAATTTTAGCCAGAGTATTAGATTTTCCACTGCCTGTATTTCCAAAAATTCCAATATGACTGGCGAATAATTTCTTTATACTCAGTCTTATCGGTTGTAGAGGTTCCTCCGTTAGGTAACCTAATAAAATAGTTCTATCATCTGTATCATAAAATTGATGAAGTCGATTAAATTCATCCTTATCAATTAGATAACATTCATTGTCGATTAGAGGCATCTCCTTGATGCCTTGTTTAAACTGACCTTTTTCAAAACTACCAAACAATACAACGTCAAGGAATCTTGATATTTTTAATTCCTCTTTTTGATACTCCTTATTAAATAATTTTTCTCTAGTTATATACTCTCCTTCTACCTTACCAATTATTTCGGTAAAACCCTTTGTGATTTTCACGTAGCTTCCAACCGCCACATTTTTAATGGTCGCACCGTTATATGAAATGTGAGATAAGTTTTTATCCTTTTTAACCTCTATTTCAACCTTCCGTCCTTTTACAGATGAAACCTTACCAATTATAAAAATGGACTCTTTTAAAAGAACTTGATTTATACTGTTTGAATTATTTATGAGCATTCTCTATTATTTTATCTAATACGTTCTCAGTAAAATATTCCAGTGTGAACTTAGCATCTTCCGCGTCCGGTGTATAAATATGTATGTTTGGGTTTAGCCCAACCTCCATTTTAGCTTCCATTTTTTCTTCACTGCCTTTGGAACAGCAAACAAAAATTCTCAACGTTGGATTGGACTTCGCTGCTCGTAAGGTAATTTGCCTGATATGCCTGTCCTCCATAGAAAAACCCAATACAAATAGTAATGCATTTTCTTTTTCTAATTCGCTTGAATACAATCTTAGCAATTCGGAATAGTAGACTACCAAAACACTTTCAAGGTGTTTTGCGTCTTCTGGATTCACCACAAGAATGTCATTATACTTTTGGATAAACTCTTCTCCATTTAATCCAATCAAACTATCGTCAATATGACTTAAATCCGAAGAAAGCAGTATTTTGTCTCGTAGCTTATTATATTTCCACGTCAGCGAGCCATGTATTTTTATAAGGTTAAAAACAGGTATTTCTGAAGTATGGTCGAAATGTAAACTCCTTTGATTGATTGATTTTTTAAAATTTTCAAGCCCAAAAACAGGAGTAAATCTACCTGAAAAACCATCGTTGTAATCAAATTGCAAGGATTCTAAAACAGTTTCTAGCAAAACGTCGATGTTAGTTGAGAAAATATTAGCCTGCTTGGATAAAATAGTTGATTTCCTCTTTAATAATGTTGAACATAAAGTTTTACAAAATGACTGATACGACTTTTTTGTTTTTTGATAACTAGCATCTGTGTCTAACTCATTCTTACAGACCTTTATGTTGGGCAACATAACATTATTGAGATATTCTTTATAGTAAACTTCTTTTTCCTCTAAAGTATTCGCTGCATTGAGATTTTTTTCAATATCGTTTAAGACTGGTAAAAACGGTCTTGAAACTCCAGAACCAATTAGAAAATTTATCTTTGAACTCTGTACTATTTCTGATAATTCATTTAAGTCTATACCTTCCATTTTTTTACGGTTTTACTGCCAGCCTAATTACTTATTCGAAATCGTTTTTTTAAACTTTTTTTATCAAAATTTCATTTGGTTTTAATTGACCTTCTATAAAGATTTATCTCACGTTCTTTGAACCTTCCTCTTCCTTTACCAAAAAACATTTGATAGCTTATATAAACAGTAATAGTTAATGGAAATAAAATTTTATAATCAATTTCTCCCGAAAAATCTAGATGACTATTGTACAATTGGGATAGCAGATTCAATCCCCACATTAAAGTAAAAAAGAGACTAATCAATTCATTTATTTTTGAAACACTAAAAGTTTTATTGGTTGTTACAGTCTTATACAATTTACCAACTACCATATCTTCTAAAATATCTACGACTTGTTCCCAGTGACGCTGCCACGACTTACTGCCCTTGTTTATCAAATGCCAACCTAGAGAAGTTATAAACCCAAGGCAATTGACGTAAAAAAGTGAGTGCAGTTTTTCGTCAAAGTAATTTGTAGATAAGATTGTAAAATAACCTGCTAAGGCCACGGCTTGGAACGCCCAAAAATATACTGCCCTTTTCCAGTAAAGTTCTATTTCAAATTTTCTAGAATCCCAAGCAAGATTAAATACCTCTTTTTGCTCTTCTTGTTTGAGGTCTTTAAAATCCCTTAGGTCTTTTAGAAATTCTTTTTTATTAATCGGTCTTGGGTCAGCCTCTTTAGTTGTTTCCAATATTCACTTTTTTATTTATATGAAGAAGTTCTAGATATATCAAGGAAAATATCTAGTAGCTTTTGCTTGAAAATTTAGGATGATTTATTGTTCAAGCTCGTATTCCAAATGTAGTTAATTTTAACAAGTGATTAATTACGGAAATCCACAAGAATATATGGAAATGTAGTATTATAATTGCAAAATTCTTTTTCTACCATTTAATGACCCCATCAGAAAGATTTGTATACGATTTATGCCAAAAGTCTTTTCTACCCTTTTGGAGCTTTCCCAACCCAATTGGCAAGAAGAATAAAGAACTATGTGATGTTTTGGTAGTTTGCGATAAGTATATCATTATTATTTCAGTAAAAGACATCAGTGTCTCGAATGATAGTGAAGATGAAGTACAATACAAAAGATGGGTGAAAAAAGCAGTCCACGATTCTGCAAAGCAAGCAAATGGAGCAGCAAGATTTATTGAGGATAAAACTGAAATTCTTGCAAAAGACAGAAGTACACATATAAAATTACCCTCTAAAAAGTCGAGAAAAGTATTTAAAATAGCTGTTGCATTTGGAAGCCCTAAAAAATTTCCATTGCCAATGGGCAATTTTGAAAATGGATTTGTTCATGTTTTTGACGAGGAATCGACAATAACGATTATAAATGAATTAGATACTATAACTGACTTTGTTAATTATCTAGAAGCAAAGGAAAAATTCATTCCAGAAAAATATCTTTTTGCAGCTTCAGAAGTTGATTTTTTAGCGTTTTATATTGATACACAGTTCGAATTCGACATGGAACCTAATTCTTTTGTTCTCGATTCAGGTTTATGGGAAAGTTATGTACAATCATTAGAATATTTGAAGTGGCAGAGTGAAATTCAAGTAAGTTTTTTTTGGGATAGAATGATTAAAAACTTGTACGATTATCATATCACTTTAGAAAATGGTACACTAGAAAGAGATAATTTGGAAGAAGCTTTAAAACATATCAATTTAGAAAAAAGAGCTGAAAGGATAGAACTGGGAATGATTCTCGAAAATGCGCGAAAAGTTGGCGTGAATGCCAGAATGTTGAAAACCCTAGAAGGTAAAAATCATACTTACGTATTTATGCCTTTAAATGAAAAAAATTGGCAGAATAAAAAACAGGAACTTATTATGAGGTGTATGGTTGCAAGGCTCGAGAATCCAAATACAGAAAAAATAATTGGTATAGGTGTTGGAAGTGCAGAAAAAGATGGATTGTGGTATGATTTAGCTTTTTTGGATATACCTGAATTAGATGAAGAATTCATAGCACAAGTAAATGATATTAAGAATGAGTATGGCTACTTTAAAAACCCTAAATATTCCAATAGTAAAGATATGAGGGAGTAGAAGTTCCACTCTACCCTTCCACTCCATACACGTTTGGTTTCGTTCCTTAACCAAACAAGTATTCCGTTGTCTTTTGAAAAGAAACTTTTTGGTAGAAAAATTTAAGGGAATTTTTGGTAGTAAATCTTTGCTTTACCCAAGCAAAGTTACATAACGCTGTACATTATAGTACAAAAAATAAACTATTCCTAAGAATAGTTCCAACATTAACTCCCTAATAGCCGTAATATAACGTTTAAATGTTCAATTAAACTAATATATTGCCAATCTAATTTCATTTTGAAAGTATCTTTTGACGATTGGCGTTATATTCCTCAAGTGCCTCGTAAAACTTCTCTTTCGAGAAGATAATTTTAGGAATTTTTCCCGGTTTCCCTGCAACAAAACAAAGTTTAAATAGTGAAAACACTTTTTTCCTAAAATTTTTGTCGTTTTCCAAATTATCATCGGAATTCCATTCATTTTTGAAATCGTCCAAATGAGCAGAAGCATGAAAATCTTCTGTTTCACTTAAAGGACTTTCTGCTTCCAAAATGTTTTTGATAATGTTCAAAGAACTCAATTTTGAATGAATTCATTTCATTCAGGCGGGTTGCCGCTCGGCCAACAGCATTTTGCTTTCATAAAAAGTAAATGCCAAAGCATTTATTTTTATACGCAATTACTCATGCGGTTTACATTTTATTAAATCGGTATTCGTGAATGCTTCGCACGGCATTTATTTTGGAAGGTGTTGTAGACCTTTTAAAACATGAGCGAGATGGCGCGTTGGAGAAAGCGCGTAAATTTCCAAGCACTTGCTCACATATATATATTTAAAATAGTTGTTGAACAGTCTTCATAGGTAAAAACATTTTACCACTGTCAGGAAGCTTTATGAAACCATATTTTGTGTAGAAGTTTTCCGCGTCTTTATCGATTGGATCCACAATGACGGCAAATGACCCAATCTCTTTTGAAATCAAATAACTCCTTTTGAGTGCTTCAATTAGGAGTAGTTTTCCAAGACCGTTTCCCTTGAACTTCTTACCAACTGCCAACCTTCCTAATAAAGTTGTTGGAATTGAAGCGTATGACTTAGGAAGCTTTTTTTTAAAGCTTTCGGGAACCTGTTCAAGAGGAATCCCATTATTTGACAAGGTATAATATCCTTGTACTATTTTATCTTCCCCAACAAAAACAAAGCAAGCCGATAATTTTCTTTTGACATCTTGGCTTGCTTGTTTCTGAATATAATTGTCGAGCATTTCTTTTCCGCAAGAAAACTCCTTTTTAATATGAGAACTATCTAAAGTTTCTGTTAGGAAACTCACTTTGAAACTGATTCATTGTAGTGTTTGGCAGCTTCAATTAAATTTTCATTAGGCTTACCTGCATTAACAATAGCATCAAAGAAAACTTCACTATCTTTTTCACTTTCAATAACTTTTTCCCAATCGCTAACAATTAATTTTGCTTTTTCTTGAGTAGCAGATATAACAAAATCAGTCAGGCTGCGAAAGCCTCCTAAACTAGCTGCCCTCTCAAAAAACACTTTTTGCTTCTTAGGAAGTCTAGTATCGAATCGGGCTTTCTCTTCGTTAATCGCTTTTGTTTCCATGATTATTTTTTTCAAATGTACGTACAATTTCCGTACCATACAAATAATTGTACGCTTTTTTTCCGTACAAAGATATGGGTAATTCCTTTTTCTCGCGTGTGTCAAGCCACAAATGCGAAGCATTCATGAATTCCTTTAAAAAACAATAAACAAGCCTATGAATAAACCTGCCTGCACACCAAAGGTATGTAAACCGGCAGGCAGGCATTACCCTCCCCTCCTATCCTCCTTCGCCATAGCTTCGGCGGACAAGCTCTTCGGGTCGTGTAAAAAGTGTTTACTCGCGCCATTTTCATTTGTAAATAGGTGCTCGTGAATCTTGAATAGGTTTGGCTGGCACCTAATCTTATTCTCCGATTTCATTACCTTTTTTGGAGAAGAAATTTTTCAGCGAGTGCAGTACAAACTTGGCCAACGTACCATCTCGCTCAAAAAAGAAAAGGTCTACCAGACCTTCTCTTTTTATGACGTACCAAAGCAAAGTCACCCGCCTCCGTTATCACTACGGCGGACAGGCATAACCTGCCCGAAATGAATGGATTCATTTCAGTCAGGCGGCGCGGTACATTATAGAACAGATAAACTTTTCCATAACCCGACATTGTGTAAAATTGATTTGGGAGTCGTTCCATGTGTGTTTAGTATGACGGATCGATTTTCTTGATACGGTTGGCAAAAATGATGAAGCCCAGCCCGCCGAGCACTATGAGAAAACCGGCGACGGTAAGACCTGAAGCCGTGCTTTTAAGGAGCGACATAAAGAGGACAAAGGAGCCAATGAGGTTTACTGCCCCGACCACGAGCCTGGTCATCAAAATGGACTTGTCCACTTTAAAACTGCTCCGAAGTACGGAAAAGGCGAACACGATCTCGAAAAGACCATACGCCATAATGAAATAGGTGGTCAGCTTCAGGAACATATCCAAAGTGTCGGGCCAAATCGCTATCAATACCGCAAAGGAAACCAATCCCATGCCCTGGAGCATGTGGAACGTTTTTGCGACTTTATGTTGTCCGTTGACCTGGGAAAAGATAAATGCCAGTATTCCGGAAATGAAAAGGAAAAGCGGTACCAAGATTTTGGAGGTTCCCACTCCGATGGAAGTTGACAGCAATAAGGTTATACCCACTGCTAGCATGGCGACGCCGCTCAGGGTAAGGTAAATCGGTTTGTTCATGATCGTATATTGTGGTTATTGTTCAAATTAATGGGCATCCCCTTTTTCCCCATCCACCCATCGTTGCATCATCACCCTCTGGGCGGGTGTCTGTTGGGTTCCACCTGCCAGGATATCGAGGAACCTGTCCCAAAGGGTTTTCTTTTGGGATGCTTCTTTCTTTAATTGCTCGTAGGCCGCCATGTATTCTTCGGTATATTTATGCGCATCATCGGTCGAATAGCTTGAGGGGATGTTCTTGAGTATGGTGTCGCTCAGCTCGTCAATTTCATCGGGAGTACATTTTTTCATAAGTCCCAATTGTATTCCAATCGCCTTTGCCTCACGACCAATAGATTTATGTGAGTCCATGATTCCTTTCCAGAGCTCGCCCCATGCCCCTCTTTTGTTTTCGGGAAGGCTTGTTTGACCAAGTCCCTTCATTTTTTCATAAGAGGCCTCCATTGTGGAAACATGCCCGGGATAATCGTTCCATCTTGCAGAAAGCCCTTCAGTGGACTTTTCCTTTATCCTGGAAATGACAAATTGCATGATGTCCTCCAAATGGGATTTTGAGGCATTGTAATCTATGAGTTCACTGGCCCATTGTTGTTTTGTGGCATCCAAGCCGTAAATATTGATCATTCCGGTCGCCTTGTCCATATCCTCTTTCAGGACAGCTCCCAGGGCTTTCATGGATGACCAGTTGTCTGAGACCGACAAGGCATACTGCCGTATGGTTACTACGGCTTCGATAATCGGGTTGAATTCTTTTTGTTCCATATGGTTATAGTTGTTATCTGAATGCAAATTCTTCGTCGTGGATGTCCTGTTCTTTGACACCCTCCGCTTTGAGCTGTTTGAAAAGGCTTCTTTTCAAGGGTTCCGGTCCACAGATGAAATAAACTTTCTTTTGTGGGTCACGAATGCTCATATCGTCAATATTGATATGCCCTCGTTTATCGGATGGCCAAAGGACAAAATCCAACATGGGATTGTTCTTTGCTGCCTCTTCCAATCGCTTTCTATATGGGGCCTTGTCCTCATTGGCAACGCACCAAAAAAGGGTGATTTTATTCGTATAGTAATCTTTTATAAGCGATAGGAACGGCGTTATCCCTATTCCTCCGGCCACCCAAACTTGTTCCTTTTCCTTGGAATGGGCCGTGGTGAACTTTCCATAGGGCCCCTCTACTCGCACATCATCCCCTTCCTTGAGCTTACTCGCCAATCCATTGGTAAAATCCCCTAGACCTTTGATGGTTATTTGGAGCTGACCTTTATCATGGGGATGGCTGCTGATGGTAAAGGGATGCTGCTCCCTTTTGTTTACAGTTGGAAAAGTGAAAAAGGCAAACTGTCCCGCCCTGAATTCAAGTTCTTCGCCTTTTGGCACAAGCCCCAATTCGGTAATCCCGTTACCCAAGTCCTTAACAGTATTCACACTATAGTGAAGTTTCTTGTTAAAGAGACCAAAAAGAAAGGCACGGTAGAACCAAGCGCCAATACCGATAAAGGCCATCCCGAAAACATAGACCCTGGTAATGGGAAGTTCCTTGATAAGGCTCAACACCATCATTCCGTGTACAACACCCATTACATAGAAAACCCCCATCAGCTTGTGAAAGTTTATCCACTTGTGGTAGGGTATCTTTCTTTTGAAAATCGGGGCAGCCGATAGGATAACCCCAATAATAATAAGTGCGAATGCATAAAAGCCCAAGGGCTTTCCGGGATTGAACTCTACCAAATCCCTAGGCACAATAAAGAAATGTGCCAGCAAAAGGAATACGGCAATCACTCCAGACCTGCGGTGTATCAAATACATTTTGTCGAGGCCGCCGAAAAGGTTCTCTACCCATCGGGCACGTGTGGCCATCAAAAAGTTAAAGGCGAATACGGTCACTACCCAGGATGAGAACACTTCACCTAGTATGCGGTGCGGATTATTCCAAGTTACGTCCGTTAACTCTCCAAAGAACATGGTATCTGACGATACCTCTTTGAAAGATCCCAGATAGAAGTAAAGGTCTATGGCCCAAAAAATAAAATGGATACCAACAATGATCGGAAAATAGATTTCCTGCTTAAGTCGTCTCATGGCTATGGTTTTGGCAAACCTATAGCTTCTTGATATTTCTCAATTGTATAAATTGGTCATTTTGGCCCTTGTACAAGGCCGTTGGCGTTTGACCCGTATGCTTCTTTACCTCACGGATAAAATGAGCTTGGTCGAAGAAGCCTTTTTCAGGGAAAAACTCACCTTCGGTTATCGTTAAATAGGAACGATAGCATTTTCTGATGTTCAAGTACTTTTTTAGGGAAATACCGATATACTTGTTCAGGTACCTATTGATTTCCCTTTGTGACCAATGGATTTGTTGGGCCACTTCCCGCGCTTGGATGTCCTCATGATTACTGTAAAGGAATTGACTTAATCGTATCCTGTTTGCCCTTATCTGTTCTTTTGCGGGAAGTTTACTTAATAGGACGCTCTCCAGTTGTTTCACAACATCCTCGAATGCTCCAAAATCAACTTTGTCAATTCCAAGATAATCGGTCCTCTTTTGCTCAACACTGTTCAGAATGGAGGCAATCTCCCTCTTGAAGATGATTTCGGACGCGATTATTTTGAATTTAATTCCATAGGTGGTGACCTTTGGCGGGATTACAATATCTATTTCATTGGCCCATATTCCCGTTAGGAAATACGCTGTTGTCTTACCATTCCATAGTTGAATAATGAGCTTAAAATAACCATCGGGGCAAATGGTCATCGGTTGTGGTTTATTGGAAAGGTTCTCTGCCTTAAAATAAAGGGACACGTAATCATCAAGGCCATCCGATGGATAGACCTCATTATAGACATGTTCTTTGTTTATGGACATAAATAGTTTTGAATCCCCAAACATATCGTTCTGAATTTTTACTCCATTGTATAAAATAGTCATTTTTGACCTACATATAATTAATCATAATATTGTAATTAGTCATAATATTGACCAAAGGTTTGTATTTGCCAGTACTGTCGGTGAACTTACAAGATTCCAAACACAGGCAACCATTAGTATTCTATTTACGTCTTTATAGAAAAACAACAAGAGCAATACAAAATACAGTATACACAATTACACCTTTGATTTCCATAAGATTAAACCATGCCCAATCGGCAAAGAACAATTAGGATATAATCTTATTCAGTTAAAGGACCAAAGAAGCTGATCAATGAAAAAATTACTTACTATTCTCCTTGTTACAATTTTGTGCTCTTGTAAGGACAATACAAAACAACTAAATCTTACGGAAGGGGTATACCTATCGAATGTTACCATAATCTCAACAGAAGATGGCACTTACCGCCCTTATATAGGTCATTTAGTGGTTGAAAAAGATGGAATTGTTTATGTGGGCAAAAATAAGCCAAGTATAAGTGGAACATTTGAACAGATCGATGGAACTGGAAAATTCATAATTCCAGGCTTAATCGATAGTCATGTTCATATTCCAGGGGTGCAAGGAATGCTTCCCCATCATATAGAAAAATACCCTGAACTGGCCACTGCGTTTAAAAGCCAAATGCCCAAAAGCTATTTATACTATGGTTTTACCACACTTATTGACCTTGGGGGCATATCAGAAGAACTTATCACTTCTTTTAACAAACAAGAAGTAAAACCCGATTTATATCATGTTGGATATTCTGGAGCTGCGGTTGCCAATGGTTACCCCATGAATTTTACACCTGAAGAATTTCGATTTGATGCTGTGCCAAATTTCATATATATGGAAAGTCAGGCAGAAAATATACCGGATAAATATGATCCTGCCGATCATACCCCCAGAGCAGTTGTTAAGCGCATCAAAAATTCTGGGGCCATCGCCGTAAAATCGTATTATGAATCAGGTTTTGGACGTATGATGGGGTTGCCTGTTCCAACCAAAGGCATTATGAAAGATTTGCTTACGGAAGCACATTCCAATGGGCTTGTCCTAACAGTTCACGCCAATTCACTTGAAGCACATTCTTTTTTGGTGGATATAGGAGTGGACATTATAGCGCATGGCATATGGAACTGGGGAAAGTACAAAGATGTACCAACAGATTCTCTTCCATTGGAAATAAAAAGAACATTGGATCTACAAATTCAAAAACAAATAGGCTATACCCCCACCTTAACGGTCATTGAAGGAGAGAAAGCACTGGTTGATACTGAATTTCTTGATCAGCCCGGCTTAGAAAAGGTAGTCCCCAAAGATTTACTTGAATGGTATAAAACGGAAGAGGCACAATGGTTCGCCAAAGAAATTTTTAATGAACTTACTGTAGAAGAGGTTCATACAATCTATGATAATGTACAAGCTCATGCAATGCTAGCCTTAAAATACCTTTCTGACCATAATGGTCTAATTTTATTTGGCTCGGATACTCCATCTGCCCCTACTTATGGCAATCAACCGGGTCATAATGGAAATTGGGAGCTTAAATTGATGAAAGAAGCGGGAGTCCCTTTACATAAAATATTGGCGTCCGCTACATTTAACAATGCCAAAGCTTTTCATTTGGATTCTTCCCTTGGCTCATTGGCCATCGGAAAAAAAGCAAATATAATTATGATGGCTAAAAACCCTTTACTGGATATTGAAGCCTATGATGCCATAGAGAAAGTTGTTATTGGAGGCAAAGTCATAAAAAGACAAGATTTGGAGGTCACAGAATAACTGGCTACAACATGTATCAACAAAATAAGATTCAATTAGTTGTAAAAAACTTCAATATTAACTAGTTGTACATTTTAATTTACCATTTACACGCAGTACATCAAAACGCAAAGAATATTATGTAGCAAATTGCATATAGCTATGCTATTTATCGATGAACTGCAAGAATTTCAGCACACTCTTCGATTTTTCGACGAACGACACATAGGCATGAATAATTTTCATAGGATTTAACGTTAAAGGACTATGAAAAGACTAGCTTTTGTACTGTTTTACCTTGTTTTTGTATTCACCTCCTGCTCTACCGACGCTAATGAGATGATTGACGAAAACAATATGGATGCGACTGACGAAAACGATAATACGCTCAATGATGAAGGCGATAATGCGATGAATGGTGAAGAAAGTAGTGACACTTTCTCTCCTCTTGGTGACGACTTTCAAGTCAATTCGTATACAAACAAGAATCAGAATTACCCTAAAGTTGCTGTTGCTCCAGATGGCAAGGCCATAGTGGTTTGGGAAAGCGATGGGCAGGATAACGATGGCCTTGCGGTAGCTGCCCAGCGGTATAATTCGGATGGATCCAAACGGGGTGATGAATTTGTGGTAAACACAGAAACCGAGTCGACTCAAAGCCAACCCACGGTTGCCGTTGCAGATGATGGTTCACATATCATTTTGTGGCGAAGCAAAAATCAGGATGGTGACGGTTTTGGGGTGTACGCCCAAAGATATGACAGCTCTGGCAATACGATTGGTAGCGAATTTAGAATTAATGAAGAAACGAACTCTGATCAAGATCAGGCTTATGCCGCGTACCACAGTAATGGAAACTTGATGGTTATTTGGGAAAGTGCAGACCAGGATGGACAGGCAGGTGAAATCTACGCCCGGGTTTACGATGATAACTTCAATGACATAAGTAACGGTGAATTTCGCGTAAATACCGTTACAAATGGATGGCAAAATACGGCTAGAATCGCAGCGGTACCCAGTGGTTTTATAGTGGTTTGGGAGAGTCTAAACATTGATAACGAAAGAATCGCAATCGTTTTTAAGCGCTTTGACAGTGAAGGTAATGCATTAATGACCATGGAAGAGCAAGTTAACACGCGCCAAATCTGTGATCAAAAAAACCCGGATATTGCTACCCAAGCAGATGGAAAGTTTGTAATTGTCTGGGAACATCTTGAAGATCCGGAGAAATGTAGCAGCGCTCAAACCTTGGCTAGTGATATCGCGGCACGAATCTACAACAGTGATGGCACTGCCTTAACGGATGAAATTATACTTAGCCAAAACACCAGTGGCAATCAAAATCTTGGAATTGTCAACGACTACCGGGGTGGTTTTGTTGCCGTTTGGCAAGCAGATGCTTCATCAAATGATAGTAGCGATGAAATATATGGGCGACGTTTGCTAAATACAGGCACACTCAATGGGGATATGTTTCAAGTAAATACCAACACGGACAGCTATCAAGTCTTTCCGGCCATTGCCGCTGCACCAGACGGCGTTCTATTTGCCGCTTGGGGGTCATGGTCCGGCGAT
This sequence comes from Ulvibacterium sp., assembly GCF_965228935.1. GTDB lineage: Bacteria > Bacteroidota > Bacteroidia > Flavobacteriales > Flavobacteriaceae > Ulvibacterium. The sequence goes on from NZ_OZ245846.1 coordinate 3,906,863, forward strand.
GGTAATGGTACCAGCATTAGAGCACGTCAATTAAAGGTTGGTCAGTAGCAACCATTTACAAAATCGGTTCTGACGCTTAAGCATTGTATCAATACCGATTTTGAGAGGCAAAATTATTGTCCTATTCTTATGGAACTCAAAGAGGCAGTTATGAAGATTTCCTTAAACATTGAAAAAGGTATTTAGTCTAGCTTTCCATTCCACACACACGCCTGCATACCAAAGGTATGTAAACCGGCAGGCTTTACCCTCCCCTACTCCCCTTCTTCGCTTTTCAAGCTTCGAAGGATTCGTTTACAGCTCGTTAAACAAATATTTACTCGCGCCATTTTCATTTATAAATGGGTGCTCGTGAATCTTGAATGAGTTTGGCTGGCACCTAATCTCATTCTTCGGTTTCATTACCTTTTTTGATGAAGTTTTTAGAAGAAATTTTTGAAGAATAACTGGTACTACTAACTTTCAGACCAAGTTTTGCCACCATACTTGTTAATTGGAATACATCCCTCATAAGTTCCGGGAACAGGATCGTGGGACAATACTTGGGTAGCCCCTACCTCAGAGGTAAAAAAGCCCAATAAGGTGGTGCTTCGCATAATTTGGAAAAAGGACTCAGGGCCTTCCCGTTCCACTTCACTGGATAAATCCTGTAAGACCTCAATTCTTTTATCATTGCCCAAATTTGAAAATCCCATCCCTTGAAGTTCTTTTAGGCCATCTCTAACGGTCTTTTGTTCTGCCGGATCAAAATACCCGTACAACATTTCGTCTATGAAGCGATGAACCAAGGCGTCGGATGCTCCTGGGGTTTCAGTACGTGGGATGAGAATATCAACGATTATTTCCGTTAACACTGCCTCGTCCTTGGTCATGAATTTTGGCGACCAGTTCAATTCCTTGGGTGCTTCACAGCCACCAAGTGCGCCTGTCCAGAGCGAAGTAGTCAATACCCCTCCCACTAATATCGAAGTCCTTTCCAAGGCCTTTCTTCTATTAATTTTATCCGAGTTCATAGATTGCCTTTTTTAAGTTGGTCTACGGCATAGTCACATGCCCTGGCCGTGAGTGCCATATAGGTCAGTGAAGGATTTCCCCATCCATTGGAGTTCATACAGGAACCATCCGTCACGAAAATATTCGGGATATCGTGTACCTGATTCCATTTATTGAGCACGGAGGTCTTTGGGTCTTCGCCCATTCTTGCCGTACCCATTTCGTGTATGCTCAAACCAGGCTCACTTGGATCATCATACGTATGGATATCCCTAAATCCGGAAGCATCGAGCATTTCTGCACTGGAAGTCATCATTTCTTTTCGCATGGCGGATTCATTTTCACCAAATTCCATGTCGGTTACCAACATAGGCAGTCCCCAAGGATCTCGCTTGTTGTGATCCAAATATATCCTGTTCTTATGATCGGGCAAACACTCGCCAAAGGCTAGAAATGTAAACGTCCAAGGACCGGGCTTGGTTAGACTATTCTTCCATTCGGCCCCAAAATCATTACCTTCGAAACCTCTATCCCATCCCTCACGACCTGACCAGCCATAGGTGCTGAACCCTCGTAGATAGTCTTTCCTTTTCGTCTTGGCGTCAAGATTTTGAAATCGAGGCACCAACACATCTACCGGACGCCTGCCTTTGTGATAGGAATCTTCAAAACCGTCATACGTGCCATAGGCACCAACCTGGAAATGATTGTCCATTAGATTATGCCCCAACTCCCCACTCGAGCTCGCCAAACCATCCGGGAAACTATGGGCAACCGAATTGAGCAGAATACTGGTACTGCCAAGCGTTGATGCACATAGAAAGATGATCTTGGCGTTGTACGTTATGGTCTCTTTTGTCTCGGCATCCACGATTTGTACCCCGGAGGCTTTTTTGGTTTGCTTTTCATACAGGAGGGTATGCACAATCGAATTTGGCCGCAATGTCATGTTGCCTGTCTTTTCAGCGGCAATCAAGGTTACCGAATTACTGCTAAAGTAAGCCCCAAAGGGACAACCTCTTCTACATTTGTTACGGGCCATACATTGGCCACGACCCCCATGGGGCCTAGTAAGGTTAACCGTCCTTCCTATGGTCAATTTACGGTCATCAAAATGTTCCTCAATTTTACCTGCCACATGCTTTTCCAAACAGCTCATTTCCCAAGGCGGGAGAAACTTCCCATCGGGTACTTGTGGTAATCCGTCACGTGATCCACTAACACCAATGTACGACTCAACATAGTCGTACCAGGGCTCTATATCCTTGTATCTGATCGGCCAATCCAAACCAACGCCATCACGGGCATTGGCACCGAATTCCAAATCTCCCCTGCGATACGCCCATCGCCCCCAAATGAGTGACCTTCCGCCAACTTGATATCCCCGGGTCCAAAGAAAGGGTTTCTTTTGCTCATACGGGTTTTCATTGTCCTTGACAAAAAAATGTTTGGTTGACTGATCAACGGCATAGGATGACCTACTTTGAACGGGATAGATTTCCCGGCGTTCCTTAGGCGTCAATCGGTTGCCATAAGGGTGTTCCCAAGGGTTCAGATTCATTGTAGGGTAATCCGCAAGATGCCTTACCATTCTTCCCCTCTCCAGGACCAATGTCCTTAAGCCCTTTTCGGAAAGCTCCTTTGCCGCCCAACCGCCACTTATACCAGTCCCCACAACGATAGCGTCGTATGTGTGTTGTTTCCTTGATTTGATATTTAGGTTCATAAATAAAAGGCTAGGTGTTTAGGTAAAACTAATAATAAAAGTGACAATAATTTTACCTGACCCATAAATAGGGTAGCCTACTTCGCCGAAATGGCATGGCTACGGCCATTAACGTTTCCCTTAAAGATATACCGGTATATTATGTATTTATACTTGATTCATTTCGCTACCTTGCCAATTATGGAAACACTAAAGGATACCTTGCTACAACTCGCTAGTTTTTCCGATTGGGAAGTGGAGGATATCATATCCCATTTTAAACCCGTTACGCTTAAGAAGAAGGAAAGCTTGCTTACCAATGGCCAGGTATGTCGCCAAATAGCCTATATTGAAAAAGGATCCTTGATCTATTTACAGATAAGTCCGGAAGGAGACCCTATTGCCATTGATTTTGCCTTTGAAGGAGAATTTGTGGCCTACCTGCAAAGTTTTCTAACCGAGACCCCGGCAGATATTGATATCATTGCCAATGAACCTACCCAGCTGCTGGTGATATCCAAGGAACACTTATACCATCTTTATGAAAAGTATTCCAAAATGGAAAGAATAGGTCGATTGCTGCTTGAAGAGGGACTGATGAAGATGGCAAAAGGAAGAACCATTTTTCAAACCATGGACAATCGGGAGCGCTACCTCTATGTTATGAAACACAGCTCCAAAATATTGGAAAGGATCCCGCAATATCACATTGCCACCTATCTGGGAATCAAGCCGGAATCCCTAAGCAGAATACGTCGTAGCCTTACGCAATGAGATCAACCCACCAAAGAGCCATTACCTTATCCACATGCCTTAAAGGAAGAGGGCTAGATTAAAAGTAAGGTGATTTTAAAGGATTACACCTACCGAATTCAACCGGATTTTCGTGCGAACTCCTTCAAATGATTTCTTAACAGTTGTCAATGAAATTGGATAAAATACGCTCTAGCTTTGCTTGTGAATTAAACACTTAAAACCGTAAACCGATGAAAAAATCACAAAAATCCAAGAATCCGATGACCAAGATGCTATCATTTGTTTTTATTATCCTCTTGGCTAGCTGCGCTACAACCAAATCACCTTCCAATTCTGGTTTTCTGGAAGACTACTCTAGGCTTCGAGCGGATCAAAATGGGGACCGAAGTATGCAATGGTGGGAAAAGAAAGACTTTAATTGGAGTCAATACCGGAAGATTATGCTGGACCCTGTTGTTCTGTATGACCATATGGAAGCGAAGGACAAAAAAATAGATTCGGAAAAAGCAAAGAAACTGACGGACTACTTTCGAAATACCGTTGAGAAAAAATTGGCCAATAAGTATCCTATCGTCATTGCCCCCGGCCCGGATGTCTTAAGGATTAGAACAGCCATAACCGAGATAATCCCGGCAAGTCCGACCATCAATTATCCAGCCATGGCCGTGGCGTTTTTCCCTATCGATATGGGTGGGGCCGTGATTGAAGTAGAATTTCTGGATTCGGAAACAAATGAGGTGATAGCCACTATGGTGGACAAGAAAATGGGCAGCCCTTTTAAACCACGGGCCTTTTCGAGAATGGGTTATACCAGGGCCGCTTTTGATGGTTGGGCCAAAGAGTTGAGAATTGCACTCGATACCAATCCATAAAAGGATCCTTTGGTTCCGAAACGGGAAATACAAAGGTACCGGTTGATTCCGGCAGGTTTGAAACGCCGTTATTTCCTCCTGAAATTTCATTAAGACTTGGACGGCATTTTTAAAGATATCCGAAAATGAAAAGACGAAAATTCATGGCCCTAGCGGGAATGGGCACCATTGCCGCAAGTGGATTGGCTTACCAAATACAGGGTAACCATCAATCCGATACATACGGGCAACGTGTAGCCGATACATGGCGGCATACGAATACGGTATCCCTATCAAGTAATAAAGTGATGGAAGAACTGGTTAGATATGGCACTTTGGCCGCTAACAGTCATAACACGCAACCTTGGCTGTTCAAAATCGGAAACCAAAGCATAACCATACTTCCTGATTTCAAGAGGCGTTGCCCGTCCGTGGATCCAGATGACCACCATCTTTATGCCAGCTTGGGATGCGCCGCCGAAAATATAGCGCATGCGGCAATGGCGTTTGGGTTATATGCCAACATCACGGTCCATGATAAGGCCAAAGAAGTCATTCGGATAGCTTTTGCTCAGGTTCCATCGGTCAGGTCCGAATTGTTCCAAGCGATACCCAAAAGACAGTGTACGAGAGCCGCTTATAATGGGAAGAAGGTATCACCACACGAGCTCAAGATCCTGGAGGTCGCCACTGAATGCGATGGAATATCAACCCGAATATTTACCAGCGAAAATGATATGGAAACGATTCTAGAGTATGTGGTTGCAGGAAATACCGATCAAATGCAGGACGGTGGATTTGTTCAGGAACTCAAGGATTGGTTGCGATTTAACCCAGCTACCGCCATGAAATATGGAGATGGACTTTTTACGGCGACTTCCGGCAATCCAACTTTCCCCGATTGGTTGGGCGGCTGGGTGTTTGACCTTGCGTTCACTGAAAAAATTGAGAATGAAAAATACAGGGACCAATTAAGGACGGCTGCGGGGGTAATTGCCTTTATCTCCGAAAAAGACGATATAACGCATTGGATACAGGCAGGAAGAAGCTACCAGCGTTTTGCCCTTCAGGCTACCGCATTGGGATTACAGCATTCCTTTGTTAATCAGGCCGTGGAAGTACCGGAAGTACGAAAACAATTGGCAAACTATTTCAATATTGGAGAAAGACGAACAGATTTGTTGGTACGTTTTGGTTATGGCCCTAGGCTACCAAGATCCTTAAGAAGGCCATTGGATCAAGTCATTATTTAGGTAGATTGATAATTTCGTGGATTAGCGGGTTTATTACATCCCAATGTTTTTGGTTATGGATTACAGGTTATTCCATTACCTATCAATTTATATGATCTGGCCTCTTTAATTTAGATTTGGACGGCCGCAGATAAGCCCCAAGGCGACCTTATTCAATGTCGACACATAGGCTTACGTTTCTTATTTTTGCGATATGCAGTATTCGCGAGCCTTTCGGAGGGCAATTTTGTTTATCTATACGTTTTGCGTACCTATTCCCCTAATTTCAGCGGGAGCGGATCTACAAGAACCACCTGATATCGAGGAACTGGAACTCCTCATTGACGCGTACTTCCAGCAACGGGATGAGGAACCGCAAAAAGCGTTGAGAACGATCAGAAAAGCGGTGCGTTTGGCCAACAGGACCTTTTCGGACCGGTCAGCATTAAGCGAATATCATCGTAAGCTGTGGCAACAGGCGGAAGGGTACCTAGCCCTCTCCCAATTTGATCGCGGGCGGTTTTTGGAATCGGAGGAGCATTGGGTCAAAGCCTACGCGATTCACGATACCATTCTGGACACGAACTTGGGAAATGAATTGAAGACGCGCCGGATCCTACTGGATTCCGCCTTGATGGAGGTTAAATTCCCGGAAACCAAGGAATGGCTGCGCAGTTTGAAGCCTGGTAAAAAAGTCGCGGATCAGTTTTCCCGGAGTACCCAGCAAGTAAAGGCGAATATGGAACGGAAGTTGTTCACCAGCGCCGTCCGAAAAGGGAATATCAATTCCGCCCTCAAACACTATAACACGGCCTCCCACCTATTGGATGAATTGGGTGATGAGGCGGCACTGCAGGAGTTGGAGGCCCAATATCAAACCTGGCTCGTCCAAATAGACTCTACCTTAATCGTCAATCATATCAAAGAGGAATTGGTTGTGGAACCCTTGGAAGAGGAAGTAGTTGCGGAACCCCTGGAAAACGATCGTCTGGAAACACTGAAGGCCGAAGCGCAGGCCATAGAAAATTCGGGATTGAGTATTGAGCAGGCCAATTTGTTCGAACGCTACAAATCACTTCAAAAAGCCATTGCCGAAGAAGAGAAAAGAAATGCCTTGGCGCTCCAGGACAAGGAAAACCAGATTCAAAATCAGGAGCTTGAGATACGCGTACTATTGCAAGAAAAGGACATCAGCAAGCTGTCCCTTGAACAACAACGGTTGATCGGTGAAGAGGAAGCCAGGAAAAAGCGAAACCTTATGATCGTCCTGGCACTGGTCTTTGCTTTACTCCTTAGCGTGTTCATCCTATACCGCTATAAAATTAGAGCCAATCGTCAGCTTAACCAAGCCAAAAATGAATTGGCCGTGGCCAATGAAAAGGTGGCCGGACTGTTACAGGAACAATTATCGGCGGATATTGCCGATACCCTGATTAAAGGGGAATCCATAGCGGTAAAAGAAGCCTTTGTGGCCGTTATGTTTGTGGATATTCGAGAGTTTACGCCCATAGTGGCCCAATTAAAACCGGAAGAGATCAACCGGTATCAGAATGCTATATTTGGATTTATGATCGACACCATAGAAACCCATAATGGAAATATCAATCAGCTTTTGGGTGATGGATTCATGGCGACTTTCGGGGCTCCGAAGAGTTTTGGAAATGACGTACAGAACGCGGTGGATGCGGGAATTCAAATACTCAAGGAACTCACCGAAATCAATAGACTTGGAAAAATACCAAAGACGGAAATCGGCATCGGCATCGATTGCGGTGTTGCCGTCATGGGCAATGTAGGGGGTTCCGGGAGAAAACAGTTCAGTATTACCGGAAATGTGGTCATTTCGGCCGCTCGAATCGAGCAGGCGAACAAAACGATCGGTAGCCATTACCTGATCAGTGAGGAAGTGAAACAAAGAGTGACCCTTAAAGTGGAATGTAGGGAACATCAAATAGCCCTAAAGGGCAGACGTGGATTACGCGCACTTTATCAATTGCTTCCCATGGAAGAACCTGCTTTACAATCATGATTCATGGCGATTAGGTATGAAACACGCCATCCAACCTCAAACAAATGGAGCGTTATTGCTCGGGCACCAGGCGTATCAATCTACCGGGGCCCTCTACCACTAGGTATAGATAACCGTCCCTACCCATTTGTGCGTCACGTACCCGGCCGATATCCTCCAATAACGTTTCATGACCAACGACTGTGTTGCCGTTCATCTTTAAACGATGGAGGTATTCGAATTTGAGCGAGCCGACGAACAGGTCATTTCTCCAATTTCCATAAAAATCGCTGGATACAAAGGTCATGCCACAGGGCGCAATGGAAGGGGTCCAGTGATATACGGGCTGTTCCATGCCGTTCAATTCCGTAAGGTCCGTAAATGAACTGCCATCGTAATTGACACCGTATGAAATCACGGGCCAACCGTAGTTGTTCCCTGCTTCCAAAATATTGATTTCGTCACCGCCCTGGGGCCCATGCTCGCCTTCCCAAACCGCTCCAGTTTCCGGATGCAGGTCCATTCCCTGGGGATTGCGTGTGCCGTAGGTGAAAATGGAATTGACCGCTCCGGGGGTAGTATAAAAAGGGTTGTCGGTCGGAATTTCACCGTCGTCATGGATGCGATGTATTTTTCCGTGGGAATTGTCCAAATCCTGAGGATAGGCATCCCGGTTTCCGCGATCGCCTACGGAAACAAATAAGTAGCCATTGTTGTCAAATACGAGTCGTGACCCAAAATGTTGGCCACTATTGAGATACGGCAGTGCCGTAAAGATGTTCTCCACCTCAACCAGGTTGTTGCCCTGCAGCCTGGCCCTGGCCACAGCGGTGGTCCGCTCGGACGAATTATTGGGGTTTACCCGGGAATAGGACAGATAAACGAATGCATTGTTTTCAAAATCGGGATGTATAAGGACATCTAATAAGCCCCCCTGCCCTTGCGAAGCCACATCGGGGACACCGGTAACTTCGGTCAATTGCTTATCATTCCCTACCAAAAATAGCCTTCCCCCGCGCTCGGTCACCAAAATTTCGCCATTGGGCAATTGTTCCAAACCCCAGGGAATGCCGGGAATATCATCGGTTAGGGTCTCCAATCGGAAGGTCAGGTCATCGGATGTGATCAAACCCGACAAATCGGGGTTCTCCGCCTCCAACATCGCTTTGGTCTTTCCATCGATCTCGGTAAGGATATAATTGGTCAGATCCTCGATTTCCTGTGCGGCCAAAGCCGATCCGTAAGCGGGCATGCCATTGTCCGCATACCCATCCGTTATGGATTGTATCACCTCTTCCAGGGAATTCCCATAGGTCCATTCGCGTTCCACAAAGGAACCCAAATCCTGTCCATGGCAACCGCCACATTGATTTCTGTAAGTGAGGGCAACTCCTTCCAAATCCACAATTTCATCGCCCGGATTCATTCCTTCTTCGGGCGACTCGGCATCCTCCGAGTTATTACAGCCCACCAGCAGGGACAACAAAAACAGCCCAATCCATTGCGTTGTGGTATAGGTGAGCTTTAGTTTGAAAGTTATCTGGGAAAACGGATTTGAGGTGATCGGGGCCATAGTATTCCATATTAAGTTATTGGAGCGCTTTTACTAGCTTATGTAGTGGCAAATTCATGTTCACCCCCAACATGACCACAGACACGAAGTACATCCACGTTATATATAACGTACTATATACGAATAAAGTATGGGGTCTGGTCGGTAGACAATGAAAAGATTCTCAATCATTTAATTTTTAAGCGGGTTGGCGCCTGGCATTACTACTCCAACACTACGGCTGGCCCACATATGATACCATCCACTGAATATTTCATTTATCTAAGCTTATTTATAAATAAAATTCACTAGCGTTTGCATGACAATGGAACAGGATGCATTTAAACTATTAAAATACAGTGTTTTATATTTTTTTGTATCTTAAAGACTGACAAGTAAAAATCCTTATAGCAATCGATGGTCAAAAATATTTTGTTTATTTCGTTCCTGCTTGCTTCAAGCGTTTCACTAATGTCCTGTAGCAGTGATGAGGATGATGAAGGGGGGATTAACTTTTCTGACTGTTCCCTTAATGGGCCTAATTTTTCAATATCGGATGTGGTCGGAAACTGGACCGCAACACAGGCTAATTTTGACATTCCTGGAACGTCGCAACAAATTGATGTTGTTGCAGAAGGCGGGACAGCAACGCTCAATGTTCAATCCAATGGTGCATTTACCTTGCTTATTACAGAAAGTGGTGCGTCGAGCGAATCGACTACTGGAGATTTGGCGTTCTGTGAAGGATTGTTTACAGTGAGATACGATGATGCACCCAATGATCCAGAAATTTTGCAAGGTTCTTTGAATGACGGAGTGTTCACCATCACCGGATCAGTAGAATACGACGTCGATGGAGACGGTAGTGACGATAATGCCTTTGTAATATTGAAGATGGAGCGAAGCTAAAGATTTCGTTATCCTCTTTCACCTGACCTTTTATCCGTTTTGTACTGCGATGAAAAATTGGAGGTCGATCCCATTTCCCCTATTTTTTGGTTATTTTGGGGTGTAACCAAAATCATACCAATGAAGTCCGGTCTTTCCCTCCTATTTTTTTTACTGATTCTATTTGCTGTTTCTGCGCAGGAAACCCTAAAGCTTGAAGATATGTATACCCACGGCACCTATGCCGCCAAGGCATATGGACCCGTACGGTGGATGAAGGACAATACCGGCTACTCTACCCTGGAGGAAAATCCGGAATTTGGGGGAAACGATATCATACGCTATGAGGCCAGGTCGGGAAAAAGATCGGTATTGGTGTCGGCTGAACAGTTGATACCGACCGGGGCATCCGCGCCCTTGTCCATTCGGAATTACGAATGGTCCTTGGATAATTCCAAATTGTTGCTTTTCACCAATACCCGAAAAGTTTGGCGCTACCATACCCGAGGGGATTATTGGGTCTTGGATTTGGCATCGGGTACTCTTACACAATTGGGGAAATCCATGGAACCCAGCACCCTGATGTTCGCCAAGTTTTCACCGGATGCCTCAAGGGTCGGCTACGTGAGTAAGAACAATATTTATGTGGATGATCTGGAATCCGGCCGAACGACCCAAATTACCTTTGATGGCAATGCGAACATTATTAATGGTACGTTTGATTGGGTCTATGAGGAAGAACTGTCGTGCAGGGATGGGTTTCGATGGAGTCCGGATGGGGAACGAATCGCCTATTGGCAGTCCAACACCAAGAACATCGGGACGTTCTATATGATCAATAATGTGGACTCCATTTATTCAAAACCGCTTCCGCTTCCGTATCCCAAAGTAGGCACTAAAAACTCCGAGGTAAAAGTGGGGGTAGTGAGTGCCCGTGGTGGCACTACCCAATGGTTTGCCATTCCCGGCGACCCCACTAGCAACTATTTGGCCCGGATGGATTTTATTCCCGATTCCGATGAGGTGATGATCCAACAATTGAATAGGAGGCAGAATTCCAATACGGTCTGGATTGGCAATACGAAAAGCATGGCGCTGCATACCATTTTCACGGACAAGGACGATGCCTGGTTGGATATACATGACAATATTATGTGGCTGGAGAATGGCAAATACTTCACTTGGACCAGCGAAAAGGATGGTTGGTTGCACTTGTATAAGGTATCACGGGATGGGAAACAATGGCGTACCATTACCCAGGGAAATTTGGACGTGGTTCGGATCAATTGCATCGAACCCAAAGGAGGCTATGTATATTACATTGCTTCGCCCGATAATTATACCCAACGCTATTTGTACCGCAGTAAAATCGATGGCAACAGTGCCCCGGAACGGGTTAGTCCAAACGATCAATTGGGGCAACATGCCTATCAAATTTCGGCGGACGCCCAATACGCCATTCATACCTTTCAAAACACAACGACACCCCAAATCATGTCCTTGATTAATCTGCAGCGGCACAAACCGATCCGGATCCTGGAGGACAACGCGGCATTGGCCAACAAAATGAATGCGCTAGGGTTGACACCCAAGGAGTTCATTAAAATTGATATAGGCGAGGTGGTCTTGGATGCCTGGATGATAAAGCCCGCTAATTTTAAACCGGAAAATAAATACCCGATTCTCTTTTATGTCTATGGGGAACCGGCAGGGTCCACCGTTCAAGATGCCTGGCAAGGCGGGGATCTATGGCACCACTATCTGGCCCAACAGGGCTATGTGGTCGTTAGTATCGATAACCGGGGTACCAAGACGCCTAGGGGGCGGGATTGGCGAAAATCCATTTATGGCCAAATCGGAATTTTGGCGGCGCATGACCAAGCCGCTGCGGCCCAACAACTATTCAAGACCTACCCGTTTATCGATACCGACAAAGTGGGTATGTGGGGCTGGAGCGGGGGCGGTCAAATGACCATGAACTGCTTGTTCCGATATCCGGAAATCTATAAATCGGGTTTGGCGGTGGCCTTTGTGGCCGATCAACGGTTGTATGACAATATTTATCAAGAGCGGTATATGGGCCTATTGGAAGACAATGAAGCCAATTATATCGCGGGTTCGCCCATAACCCATGCCAAAAACCTAAAAGGAAATCTCATGATCATCCATGGAACGGCGGATGACAATGTACACTATCAGAGTTTTGAACGCTTGACCAACGAACTCATCAAGCACAACAAAATGTTCGATATGATGTCCTATCCCATGCGATCCCATCGTATAAACGAGCGCGAGAACACTACCTTACACCTAAGGAAGACCATGGCCAAGTATTGGAAGCGTGTTATGGATTGACTTGGGAGTCTCGGGAATAGGGAAAGCCCTTAGGTAATTCCAAATTCCAAAACTCAAATTCCAAAACTCAACACTTAGAACTTAACTTTCGATAACCCAGTATGTCATGCTGAGCGTACGCGTGTCGCTGAAGCTTTAGCGTAAGCATAGTCGAAGCACCAAATCACAAATTCCAAATCACAAATTCCAAACCTGAAACTAGAAACTTGAAACGCTAAGCGCTAGATGCTGAACGCAAGGCGCGAAACACTAAGCAAAAAACTCAAGTTCCAAAACTCAACACTCAGAACTTAACTTTCAATAACCCAATATGTCATGCTGAGCGTACGCGTGTCGCTGAAGCTTTTCAGCCTTCGTAGCTTTGCGACTATGGCGAAGAGGGCTAGCGTAAGCATAGTCGAAGCACCAAATCACAAATTCCAAATCTCAAATTCCAAATTCCAAACCTGAAACTAGAAACGATAAGCGCAAAACTCAAATCTCAAATTCCAAAACTCAACATTTAGAACTTAACTTTCGATAACCCAATATGTCATGCTGAGCGTACGCGTGTCGCTGAAGCTTTTCAGCCTTCGTAGCTTTGCGACTACGGCGAAGAGGGCTAGCGTAAGCATAGTCGAAGCACCAAATCTCAAATTCCAAATTCCAAACCTGAAACTTGAAACGCTAAGCGCAAAGCGCAAAACGCTAAGCGAAAAACTCAAATTCCAAAAAGACACCTTAAAACGGTCTTTATGGAGCTATGGTACCCAAATACATCATTTCCGGATCGGAATTCGAATCTGTGACGGATGCTTTTTGCTATGGTGGATTCTATTGTTGGCGATTATGCCCTCGGATTCATCATAATTGTTACCCCCCGTATTCAGGTTTCGTGCAAACCTTGGAAAATTACTACTCGATATTTCAATCCGAATGCGATGGCCTTTTTCAAAGTAATTGCTTGTTGCCATGGGGGTCAAATCGATTTGGTACACCGTTCCTTTTTCCATAAAGACTTCCCTGTCGTAGCCCTCCCGAAAACGGGCACGCTGAATGGTCTCATCCAAATTGTAGGCCTTTCCATCAGGATATACATCAATAAGTTTTAGGGTAAAGTCGGTATCCTTTATATCCGAGGATACAAATAAAGTGGATTCGATAAAGCCGGTCACCTCTACCCCTTCTTGTAGAACATCGGTGGTATACACCAAAATATCATCCCGTTCTTCCATCACTTGTTGGTCAAACGCACCACCCTGGACCGCGTTACCCGTGCAGCACACATTGCCGCCGTGGGAAGTCACCGGATTCATGGGGTCATAGACAAAGTCATCGGGATTGTCCTGTTTCGGTTTCTTTTGGGTCAGAATACCATCGCCGTTCAAGGTGTTTGCATTGCCGCCACTATTGAGGTAAAAGGTCGTCATTTTAACATCCTTGGGCGGCCATTGTTCTGCGGATTGCCACATATTCCTTCCCATGGTGAAATACTGTACCCGGGGTGTCCTTTCCTTAAATTCATTGTCCTTTTCCTTTAACCATAAGTCCCACCACGCATAAATCTGTTCGTCGTAGTTTAAGCGGGCATCACCCACGTTGCGTTCACCGACAATGGTGTTTTCCGTGGCCCTGGTGAACCTGCAATGTAAAGTGGGCGCAATGACCAAATATTGATTGTCCCGAACCTCTGGATCCTTGGCCGTATTTCGCACATGGTTGAACAAAGCCAAATTCGGTGTGATACTCACATCATACCAGGAGGCGAACCAAAAACTAGGCGTGCCGATTTCCATATCATCATGGTACAGGCCGCCCGTAAACCAATCGGGATGGTTGGGCTTGCGACGTACCATCTTATCAAAAATTTCCTTTTTGCCATTGATATTCTTTAAAATGTCTTGAATGGGAAGGTGTTTTAAGGCTTCGGACATATCTACCGGCGGATTCTCCGGTGCCAGATCGTAAAATCTTGAAATGCGGATCAAATCTTCTTGGGTGGCGCCCTCTGGAATACGGGGTTTGAACGTATCGTGTTCCACCCCATAGAGCCATGCAAAAAAAAGTAGCTGCTCTACCCCACCGCGGTACCAATTGCCTTGCTCCATAAGGTCGCCCACCCGGCCAACTCCGGCACCAAAGGCCTGGGGTACCATGGCGGCATGTGCCGGATGGTCCAAGGCAGCGACCGCCATCTGCCATTCCGCAGTGCTGGAACAGCCAAGGGTACCGATTTTTCCATTGGACCAGGGTTGATCCTTCATCCAACTAAAGGCATCATACCCATCAGTAAGGGGCACCCCAAGGATATCCCACTCCCCTTCCGAAAAATAGCGTCCCCGTTCATTTTGAACCACGTAGGCATACCCCCGTTTTACCGCTTCATAGGCCCGCTCCTTTGTACGGGTCTGTTCTTTACCATCTCCCCATGAATTGAAATTATAGGGAGTCCGTGAAAAAATAATGGGAACCTTTCCATCGGTTTTGGGACGATAAATATCCGTGGCCAAGCGGATACCATCGCGCATGGGCATCATTACTTTCTGGTCGATGATGGCAATTGCTTCCAGTTTTTCCGAGATACTTGGTTCTTCCTGGGCAAAAAGGCCAGTAACGGCCAACATGATGAAAAGCAAAAAATAGATTCGAATCGTTTGGGCGAAGGTTTTTTGTTGAAAGAAACCAAAACCGGAGGGTGGAGGTACCATCAACCCGGCGTAGCGCGTATTCTTCATAAAGTCGGTTTGTATCGGTATATAAATATAGGGAATAATGGCTTCGGCTTTATTGTTTGCCGACCCTTTGGGAGGTCGATTTGAAATTGAATCAAGGAAGAAGGTACAACGCAATGCCCTATTCACTTGAATTTAGTTGCGTACAGACCACGTCATGGCAAAGTAATCCGCCAAAGGTGGACTATACCACACGTGGTCTGTTGGTTTTGTGCCCAACAATTGTACTAATGTAAGACGACTTCCTAAAATTCATAAATTGCCAATCACTTGATTTGTTTGCTAATAATGGCAATTTGAACCATGTATAATCAACTTTTAACCGTATCGCTTTCCATCCTTTTGATGACAATTGTTCTGCTGGTGAGCAAGAAAAGAAAAGGTGTTCAGGATATTATACTTATTATTTGGATGGGAATTTTCGCTATACATCTCATTTCTATTAACCAATTGGAAAATCAGCGCACTTTATTAATCCATGCCAATGAACTACTGTCGTATTGCCATGGCGTCTTTCTGTATTCCTATGTTGTGGTATTCCTGAAGCAAAATCAAAAACCGATAAGGCTTCCGGTGCATTTTCTTGGCGTGGTCATTTATGCCTATGTAGTCATTCATTTACTGCCTCACTATTGGGAAAAACCAGTTATAATACTCTCGGCAAAAGTTGTCTTGACCGGAATATACCTATTAATGACCTACAGACTGGTTAAAAATACCATTATGGATGAAAATCAAACGAAACAAATCAAATCTTGGATATTTTTTTTGATCGTAGGTATTGGCATTCTTCTTATTATCCCAGTGGGACATTTACTTTTACATAGCAAATCATTGGTTGCTACACAAAATCTGGTTGGTAACATTGCATATAGCCTTTTTTTGATGATTTTAGGGTTTTGGGGCATCCGGATCGCCCCCATATTCATCCCACATAGCGCACAAATTCAAAAA
Source organism: Ulvibacterium sp. (assembly GCF_965228935.1). Lineage (GTDB taxonomy): Bacteria > Bacteroidota > Bacteroidia > Flavobacteriales > Flavobacteriaceae > Ulvibacterium. Next base: position 3,922,868 of record NZ_OZ245846.1, read on the forward strand.
TCCGCTACTAAACCGAAGTACAATGCATCTGCACTTAGTGCTATTGAAAAGAATAAGCTCTTCAAAGCGTTGGAAGAATTGATGGAAACGACCTCTCCATTTCTCGATGCAACCTTAACTATCAAAAAAGTAAGTAAAATGCTGGGGGTAAGCTCCAATCAACTTTCGGAAATCATTAATTCCCAACACGGAAATAATTTTAATGATTACATCAACAAATACCGTGTAAGGGAACTGACCGCAAAAATTGACAATCAAGAGCATCAAAAAAAGACGCTCCTCGCCTTGGCCCATGATTGTGGCTTCAATTCAAAACCCTCTTTTAACCGGGCCTTCAGAAAACATGTAGGGTCGACGCCTTCGGAATATATTAAAAGGAATAACCCTTAGTTTCATAAAAGACGAACCTCAATCATTTTTATGAATTGGTTTCAAAACAGCATTTGAGTCGATTTGGAATTGGCAGATCATTTGTTTTGGGAAAAATCATAAAAATGAAAACGTTATTTACAGCTGTACATCCGCATTACGCGTATTACGAGAACCTTCTAAAAGCAAAGAGTCGGAGACAAAAGTTCTGGGCCATAGCCAACTATTTGTTGCCTGGTATTGTGTTTACCCTTTTGATCAACATTAGATTTGTACACGATTCATTGTCATCCCTATTTCATTTAAGTTCGAGAGAGTATCAGTTTTGGGTATTGATAGCATTGACCTTTGGTTGGCATATGGCTTACCCCCTTTATGCGTTACGTGTAAAAGAACAGCTTAATTGGACAGGTGTTTTAAGAGCGCTGAATCTTGATAAACTATCACTAAAGGGAATCCTTCTGATAACACCTTTATTTTTCCTTATCGTACTGTTGTTTGTAGTGCCCTATATGGGAATTGTATTCCCCAAAGTACATTCGTTTTTGCAATCTGTGGAAGTACTCAAGACTCCAGAGCACAGTATTTTTGCTAATTACGAAACGATGTATGGCTTCCATCCATGGCAGCTCGCTTTACTTTTTATTGGAAACTTTGTTGGGGAAGAAGTCTATTTTAGAGGCTATTTAATGAAAAAAAGTGCATTTTTGGGAAAACACAATTGGTGGATTCATTCACTATTGTTCAGTTTCTATCATCTATGGCAAATTCCGATGACCTATGCCCTGACCTTTGTTGTACTCGTATTCGGTCTCTTTATGGTATTGCGGAAGAATTTATATGAATTGATGCTTTTACATATTTTGATCAATCTTGTTTTGCCGGTTGTAGTACAAATGGTATGGTATTCCTAAATGTGTATTAAATACGACGCTCCGCTCCTACCCTTCGACTTCTTTCAGGACAGGCTCGTCAGGCTGCGCTATAAGTGTTTATTCATGGTTTGTTATTTCATCACCTAAATAACAACTAACAAATAAAATTTCGGTTGTCTGAGAATGGTCATACTTTTATGGAACCTTAGCAAGGTGCCTAAATCTTTTGATAAAAGAGGCGTTCATCGCTGGACTTAAATTCGCTAAAAACCATAAAGAAGATGCTACCGAAAGGACTTGGTCAATTGCCGTTTTAGAAGAAAAGGCCACATACCATTACCTCGAAATAGACCAAAAAAGCAAGCCAGGGGTAAGGGTTAACCATTCTATCGACTGAAACGGAGACGATTGGTACGAAGAACACTTTGCAGACCCTTTTAGCAAGGGTGGAGATAAAACTATTGAAAATGAAAAACTAGGATTGGCCATGCAGAATGGTTTTAGAAGTATGAAAACATCTCTTAAAAAGGCAAAGCAAATTTGCACCCAAAACCCGATATGGAGAAGCTACTTGGTGGGAAGTACTACAACTTGAAGTTTATTAATTATTTTGTAAGGAGTGTGCCGAATTCTCTGAAAAGAACAGTAAGCTTACGTCTTTGTGTGAACGTATTGAATTGTTTTCACTTTCCGAGGAAGATAAGGCTACCATGAAAGAACGATTACAAAAGAAACTGTAATCAGGTGGTTTAGCACAAACTGGGACAATGTTGCGGCTCGCTCCTTCTTCAAAAGGTCTACCGGACCTTTCTCACTAGGCCTACCCAAAGCACAAGTTACCCACCATAGGCGGATAGGCATAATCTGTCTAAAATGAATGCTTCGAGATCCCTTAAAAATCCCAGCGGTAATTCACCTTTACGGCTACACCCCAATTGGTACGTGCCAACTGTTCATTAAAATTATCGGTGAGCACTATATAGACGTAGGAAAGTGGTTTGTATTCCCATTGCAAGCGGCTATTGATGTTCAGGTTATCGTTCTGTGTGCTGTATTGCACATAGGTTGTCCAGTTAAGCCGATTCGTAAAAAATACCTCGCCCGTAAATTGTGCCAGGTGAAAAGTCTCACGTCCCAGTTCATTTAAGTCCAGATCGTCCAATTGATAGTTCACCAAAAGATTGGCGAAAGGCAATAGGCGGTAGTTAAGCGTTGCACCGACCGAAGTGTTCAAACCATCGTAAAACTGACCATATTGGGCAAATACCCGATACACGAAGTTCCTGTTTCGGGCAGAGTTATACCCGACCCGTGCCCTAAAAAAACGATACGCGTCCGGAGCCAGGGCATTGCCGTTCCCCAAGGCATCAAAGGCATATTTTAAGTTGACATAATCGTGATATAGATTAACATAAACTGCAGAAAGTTCCTTGAAAAACAGTGCCGTATTATAAAATGATGTGGATTGTTGCAAGGTTCCATCTTCGTCCCAATAGATATCACTAGATCCGTTGAAATAGCGGAATTCATTGATGTTCCCCGACCGTTCGGGAAATTTGGTCAAAACCCCATATACACTACTTTGCGTATAGCCTTCCCGTATGGTGACATTTTGTTCGGCATCAAAATTAAACAGCCGTGGCGTAAATCCTACATGGGCCACATAATTACGTTGCACCTGCCTTAGGGAAGCACCCAATGCGGTACCGCGAACATTATAAAACATGCCGAGGTTATAGAAATTGTTTTTTCCAGAAATATCCGTAGTAAAACTCTGGGCAACATTGGCGATACCTATCCATTTTCGGTTTTGGGACTTGTAGTTGAGGTTCATTCCCGCAACGCGATTATAGTCATCGGTCAGCGCAAAACCATCGGTCACCTGGCGGTTTACAAAAAAACCGGTGGCCGCAAAACGATGGCCCAATTGTTGTTCCGCTACCGACACGGTAAAGTTTTGTGAGGGTAGCCCGTCTTCGGCCTCCGTCTGTGCATTAAGTATGCCTAAACGCGTTTTTTGGGCAACATTGCCCGATAACTTCAAGCCAAATTGCATGGCAGTTTCCTGCCCGATACGGCGGGAGTAAAAAGGATTGACATCATCCGGGCCAAGATTCGAGAACAGGTCGGCATTTTCAAGGAAAAAATTGCGCTGTTCCGGAAAAAAGACATCAAATCGCGTTAAGTTCGTTACTTGTTGATCGACATCTATTTGTGAAAAATCAGGATTGATGGTTGCATCCAATTTTAAGGACGAATTGAGGTTGTACTGAACGTCAAGGCTTGGGATTACCCGGGTCTCACTATCATCGATAACTCGATCATTATTGGTATTCATCGTCACGGATGGTACAACGGCAAAACGGGCTGCCGTGGTCTTGGGCAGATGGTCAATGGTAAAGGATTGAAAAAACCGCAGGTCGAACAAGCGGTAATTACGGCTTAAATCGGTAAAGATCGTCCACGAGTTGTTTTTAATATCACGTACATACGTCTGCAGGGCAATGGCCCCATTATCCCGATTAAAACTTAAGTTTTTTAAGGGAATCGCCAGCTCAAATTGTTTGTTTGTACCGTTTACCTGTGTAGCTGCATTCCATACGGTATTCCAATTGGAACTTAAGCTAAACCCTTCGTTGATGCGTTCTATCAATCCATCTACCTGCGCCCCTCCCATATTTACGGCAAAATAATACGCACTTTGTTGCTGCGATTGCGTATCCATAATAAACACAAAGGTTTCACTTTCCGCAACGGTATTGGCAATATCATCGCGTTTCAACGAGCTTAATTGCACCTTGCTTGTAGTGTCTTTATAGACTGCTGAAACAAATAGGTATTCACCATTGTGAAATAGTTTGACCTCAGTCTGATTTTTGGCCAAACCCATATCCGTGGGCAGGTAATTGTGAAAGTTGGTATAGGTTGGAAGTGCGTTCCAAACGTCCTCGTTTAGTTTCCCATCAACTTTTATGGACTCTTCCAAAAATTGTATTTCCAAGGTATCCTGTGCCCAACTATTTGTCGAACTTAACAGGAGCAGCATAAAAACGAAATGCTTTATAAACCCCATGCGCCCCGTTACATTCCGTTCGGCTTTAACGAGAAAATCTTGTTGACAATTTTCCATTCACCCTCTATTTTCAGCAGATTTACATAGTCTACCATTACCCTTTTGGGATAGGTGATTTCCAGCTTGGCGTGTGCCGCTTTTCCCGTAATGCTGATGTAAGCAATGCTATTGGACCTGTTTTTTTCGGGTTCACGGCCTTTTTCTGCTGCAAACACTTCCAGGGCATTATATTCCTGGTAACCGGACTTTGAGGACACATACTTCATGGTGGCATCCGAATGAAAGGCCGTTTTCAAGGTTTCAAAATCTTTATGGGTATCGCCTTCCAGATACGCATTGATGGTATGTTCAACCATTGCATAATCCGATGTCTGGGCAAAGAGCAGCTGAGCGGAACCCCCTATAAGCAGGAAGGTCAAAAGTCGAAGAGCGCGTGATTTCATCGTGATATATTTTACGGTTCATGACAAACCTATAACCAAAAAGCACCCCTGTTTTGAAAAGTAGACCAATGGCGATTGAGCGTATATAAACCGAAAAAGGTAAGTTTATAGACCAAAACAGGATATTGATATACCGTTGTGGCGGGTTTCGACGAAAATGGGCACAGGCGGCGTCAAGAAATCTTATTTTTGAAGATTAGGCGGAACGTCCCATGAAAGCACTTTTCAATTCCCGAATTATACGACACCTGTTTTTTTGGTTGAGTGTTTTTGCGTACTTCATCATTACCTCCAATATGGTGTTCTTTAAAGATTACCAACACCTTATGGAGAGTACGATTACCTTGATGGTCCCGCAGATTATCCTTGCCTACCTGTTGCTGGATTTGCTTATTCCGAAATTGCTCAACCGGAAAAAGTATGTCCTTTTTACGGTAGTCCTGCTCATTATATTTATCGCCATTTTTATAGGGTATGCCGCAATAAGAAAGTATTATTTTGATGTCGTCTATATAGAAACCTACAATGATTTGGCCAAGAGCTACGCCCAATCATCATTGGGCGCGCAATTACTGGATCCCAGCTATTTTTTTAGTAAAACGGTAAAGTTCCTAACACCGGCAGCCCTGCTCTTTACGTATCGTCTGTATAAAAACCAACAGGACGTATTGCAATTGCGCGAGCAAAAACGCCTTGCGGAATTGAGCGCGTTAAAAAACCAATTAAATCCACATTTTTTGTTCAATACGCTCAATAACTTATATGCCCTGGCCCTTGAGCGTTCCGATAAGACACCCGAAGTGATCGAACGACTCTCGGAAATGTTGGATTATATGTTGTATCGCTGTAAGGACAACTATGTATCGCTTGAAAAAGAAGTCGCTTTAATTGAAAATTATCTGGCTTTGGAAAAAATCAGATATGGCAAACGTGTCCACATAACATTTAAAAAAAGTAACCCTACCAACGCAAAAATTGCACCCCTTATTCTGCTTACTTTTATTGAAAATGCATTTAAACATGGGGTTACCCAGGAATTGGATGAGGCCGAAATAGACATTTCGTTGGATGTAACCGATGAAACCCTTACATTTTCCATAATCAACACAAAACCAACGGTGAACATAGATAACCCGACCCAAAGAGATGAAGCCGTGGGCTTGGTAAATATCACGATGCAATTAAACCTGCTTTATCCCAATAGGTATAAGCTTAACATTGACAATTTGCCCAACACGTATAAGGTACAATTAAATATTCCCGCTTATGCCCTATAAATGTTTGATCGTGGATGACGAAGAATTGGCCCGGAGATTGCTCACCAATTATCTCGTACAACTTGAGGACTTTGAGCTGGTGGCGGCTTGTGAGAGTGCCATTGAGGCGAATACGTTATTAAAGGAATACCCTATAGATCTATTGTTTTTGGATATTGAAATGCCCGTATTAAAAGGGGTCGATTTTTTTAAGAATCTATCGCAAAAACCAAAAGTGATCTTTACCACGGCCTATCGCGATTACGCCGTAGAAGGTTTTGAGTTGGATGCCGTGGATTATTTGTTGAAGCCCATCACCTTTGCCCGTTTTTTTAAGGCGATCGAAAAATTTGAAAGCGTACAAAAACCCAAAGAAACTATTGAAACGATCCCATCCGCAAAAGACGATTTTATCTTTATCCGAAAGGATCGAAAACAGATAAAGGTATACTACGAAGCTATTTTATATATCGAGAGCCTAAAGGACTATATTAGAATACATACAAAGGATAAGGCCGTAAGACATACCATAAAATACAGTATTAGCACATTTCACAAACTATTGGACAAACGTTTTTTACGTACGCATCGCAGCTATATCGTGAACGGTGATCATATAACCGCCTACACGGCATGCGACGTTGAAATTGAAGCTATTGAGATCCCAATTGGCGAAAGCTACCGAAAACAGGTAGATGCCTATTTGAAAGGATAAAATATATGCATTCCACACGCTTTCCCTTCCTCCTGATAGCTATCGGGATAGGGCCATGCAACACGTGTTTGTTCATGGCTTTTTACCTCATCACCTAAACAACAACGGATAAATTAAATTTCAGTGGTCAGGGAATTAATCCTACTTTTGTTTAACCTTGGTAAGGTGTCGATATCTTGGGTATGGGAGATATTCATTGCTCGACTTAAATCAGCTAAAAACCAAAAGGGAGACGCTACCCAAAGGAGTTGGTCGATTACCGCTTTGGAAAGAAAGGTCATTGACGCTTACCGCAAAATAAACTTAAAAAAAAGACAGGACTGAAGTAAGGATTACTAATTCTACCGACTGTGGAGATGGCGATTGGTCGGAAGTGGGTGTCACGGACACTTTTAGCGAAGGTGAAGTTATACCTATTGAAAATGAAGAACTAAAATCGGCCATATAGAATGGTTTTAGACGTATGAAAATATCTCTTGAAAAAGCAAAGCAAATTTGCACCAAAACCCAATATGGGGAAGCTACTTGGTGGGAAGTACTGCAACTTAAAGTGTATTTGTTATTTTGTAAGGAGTGTGCCGAATTCTCTGAAAAGAACAGTAAGCTTACGTCTTTGTGTGAACGTATTGAATTGTTTTCACTTTCCGAGGAAGATAAGGCTACCATGAAAGAACGGTTACAAAAGAAACTTGAATAGGTAGTGTAATACAAACTGGGCCAGCGCTGGGGCCCGCTTCTTCTCAAAAGGTCTACCGGGCCTTTTTCATTTGACCATACCTAAGTCCAAGCCACCCTTAATGCCCGGAAACCGGAACTGCCGGCCATGGAGGCCTGTTACGCTTTTACTATAGCTCACGGATTTTTATATTGCGGAACCAAGATTCAAAGTACCAGTTCTGCAGCGCAATCTTCCCTTGGGTCGCTTTACCGAAACCGGGTGCGTCTTTAAAATTCGATGCGTTAATTTTATTTTTCCAATCCAATGACGTTAAATCTTCTTCCGCGGTCAATGTACCGTTGAGGTAGAATTTAATTTTTCCCTCTTGTTGTACGATTCTGGTGGTATTCCATTGCCCGGTCGGCTTGGCATCAACCTGGTTCAATTGTGGTGATAATCCCCACAGACAACCTGGCCGTTTCATAGGTGTCTTAGTATCCATATGTGCGGGCTCCAATAGTTGGTATTCTGGTCCCGTTTCATAGGTAGCCTTATATTCCGGGGACTCCTGTACATTGATAAAAACACCTCCGTTTCCCCTGAGTGCCATCTGCCAATCGAACGTCAGCTCGTAGTCCTCAAATTCCTTATCGGTCACCAAATCCCCAAAGATTTTGGTCTCATCGGTGGCATTACAAAAAATATGGCCGTTTTGTACTTCCCATGCTGAAAATCGGGTCGAGTCGGGTTTGTTGTAAAGGTGCCAACCGGTAAGGGTTTTACCGTCAAAAAGTAACTCCCAACCCTGCTCCTTTTCTATTTCGAGCAATTGATTGTGGACCTTGTTCTTAGCAGCCAGTTCCTTGGAACGTACAACCTGGAATTTCTTGTTTTTGTCGGTCTTGCAAGAGACACCGATGAGCAGTGCCATCAGTAGAATAAAAAGGGAATTTCGAACCATGTTTTAGTTAGGTAATATAATCGGTTGCTACTCAGGTCTGGACGTAAAATCGTTATTTCTCAATTATATCCAAACCCTTTCCGGATTCTAAAATAACAATAAACTTCATAAACCATACTATTTTTAATATTCCTAGTACGCGTCCTCAACTTCGCGTATGTTTTGCCCGTATATTTGAAGCTAAAATTTCTATTTATGCGTAAACTCTTTTACCTACTACTAATTGTTTTGCTGTGCAGCCATGATCTGTATATAAAAATGGGCAACTATTTCTTGCAGCCGAATCAAGAGGCGACCTTGAGCCTCTACAATGGGACGTTTGAAAAGAGCGAAAATACTATCGCTCGGGATCGTATGCTGGACGCTTCGGTCATCGCCCTGGGCGAAAGGCTAACCATTGCCCCGGGACAATGGAAAGACCAAGACACTACCATTACACAATTAACCTTTAATACGGGTGAAGCAGGAACGTATGTAGCCGGTGTCTCCACCAAGGCAAGGAACATAGAGCTCACGGCTGAAAAGTTTAACAGCTATCTGGAACACGATGGTGTTTTGGATATGCTGGAACAACGGAAGCGGGATAGCGTATTGGATGAAGATGCAGTAGAAAGTTATGAAAAACACGTAAAGGCCATCTATCAGGTAGGTGAAACCAAAACAAACGACTGGAGTGCGGTACTTGGTTATCCCATTGAGTTTGTTCCTCAGGCGAATCCTTATGAAAAATATAGTGGCGAAAAACTGGAAGTACAGTTGTTGCTGGATGGTAAACCCTTATCCGATCAACTGGTCTATGCCAATTTTCTGAAAGGGCCCCACGCCCATACACACAATGCTTCCAATCATGGGCACGGACACGATGGGGAATCACATTCCCATAACCTTCCCCATTCCGATGAAGGGCACGGGCATTCCCACAAATCGAAAAAAGAGGAATCGCATACCCATACCAGCGGTCAACAATTACGTACCGATGACCAAGGAAGGGTTCTGGTAAATCTACCTGAAGACGGAATCTATTATCTACGGACCATTTACATGACCAGGGCTACCGACAGTGATGAACTGACCCATAGGTCCAAATGGGCGACACTTACTTTTGAAGTAAGCCACAAACATGGTCCGGATACACACACGCATGATCATGACCACGATCATAATCTTCCTACTTGGGTCTTTATATTGGGGAGCTTACTTATCATAGGATTGTTATTCTTGATCTTTAGAAGAAGGAACTGACGATGCACGGGAATTTAAGGTGGGCACTGTCGCTATTGGTAGGGTTACTTCCGCTTATGGGATTTGCCCATGATGTTTCAAGTGCCGATCAGGAGATTTTACGTAATGGTGGTTTGTGGGCCTATATTCAGGTAGGCGCAACACACATGCTCACCGGCTATGATCACCTACTTTTTCTGACTGGGGTTATCTTCTATCTGAATAGCTTTATGGACATTTTGAAGTTCATCACAGTGTTTACGATAGGACATTGTATAACTTTGATAGGTGCCACCTATGAAGGGATTACCGCAGATGAACATCTGGTGGATGCCATTATCGCCCTAAGCGTTTTGTACAAGGGATTTGAGAATTTGGGTGGTTTTGAAAAATTAAAGGTAAAATCACCTAATTTACTATTCATGGTCGGTCTTTTTGGATTGATTCACGGCTTTGGGCTTTCCACAAGGTTACAGTCCTTTGACATCGGCAAGGAGCAATTTTTGGCAAAGATCCTGTGCTTTAACCTTGGTGTGGAAGTAGGACAGGTCTTGGCCTTGATTCCCATTGTTTTTATACTAACGCTTTCGAGAAAATACAAACAGTTTCCGGCTTTTTACAAATCAGTGAATTGGTATCTGGTACTGGCAGGGATAGGTCTATTTGCCTATCAATTGTACGGTTACCTCACAGGGCACTGATCTCTTGTTTACAATACTTTCAATTCACGGACAAGAGTTCCAAAAAGGGCTATTTTTCAATATTGAGATAGCTATATTTCATCTTCCTTTGTTTCGCACAGAAATCAATCCATTTTACTCCTATTTTTTGGCCAACTTGACTTAATTAAATGCAACACAGTTGCATTTATTGGAATACCCCTTATATTTGCAACTGTATTGCATTAATGAAAATGATAGTAATCTTGGATGAAAAATCATGCAGCATGGGTATGTAGCTAGAGCAAAGTGCCGTTAAAACAATAAATACAAAATGGAATGATACAAAGAACATGCCTAGTACGCCTACGTAAACTTCGTATTCTCATACTTGGAATACTGGCCCTATCGTTTGCCTGTGGTGATAAAAAACAAAAGGGCGAAGACCTGCAACAGGCATTCGAACTTCATCAAGAAGCCATTGAAATTCGTCAGATGACGCAGGACCAAGTGGCCCATCTAAAAGCCAATACGGACTCCTTGTTCGTCAAAATGTATACAAAGGATCTACAGTCCATCAGCCGTTCGCTTGAGGCATGGGACGAGCAGCTGGTAGAAGTGCCTGGTTTTGAGGAAGAACACGACCATTCAGGTCACGATCATTCGGGCCATGATCACGACCATCATCATCATGATGCGCACCCGGAACTGACCCCAAAACAGCACTTGGAGGTACAGCAACACCTACTGGAAGAAATAAAGGCAATCGCGATAAAAATCGATAATATCAAAGAATAGACCTCATCTACGCAATGCACCTTGTGGGTTGTATGGGTTGTCCATAGGTCTAGAAGGAGCTATCCTAAAAGCCGTGACGCATATACTAAAACATATTATGATAAGTGCGGTGCGCTTTTATCAAGTGGCCATCTCACCCTACTTACCTTCCAGTTGCCGGCATCAACCTACTTGTTCACAATACATAATCGATGCCATTACGGAATGGGGTGCCCTAAGAGGCCTGATTTTGGGAACCAAGCGACTTTTAAGATGCCACCCTTGGGGCACACAGGGATACGATCCCGTTCCAAAAAAGAAAATATATGATGAGCCTAAAAGATAACTATAAAGCCTTGGAACTGGAGGAGGGAATTGAGTTCACACCCCAGTTTGATAAGCGCGGTGGCCTGCTGCCCGTGGCGGTTCAGGAAACAAACTCCGGACAACTTCTGATGCTGGCGTCCATTAACGCGGAAGCATTACGTAAAACGATAAAAACCGGTCTCGCTACTTTTTGGAGCACTTCCCGCAACAAACTTTGGGTAAAGGGAGAAACCTCAGGGGATTTTTTGACAGTGGATGCTATTTTGGTGGATTGCGATCAGGATGCTTTTGTCTATCAGGTTACACTGCAGGGTGATGGTGTGTGCCATACCTATAATAAGCACGGTAAACACAGAAAAGCTTGTTTTTACAGGAATGTGGACACCAAAAAAAACACACTTCAATTCATTAAAGATTTACAATAGCTATGAAAATAGATGAAAAATTGATAGAACGAAAACAACACGACCTTAACGGGAACAACCATGTCATGACTTCCGCGGACACTCCGTTGCGGGAAGATGCCTTTGTTAAATCCGATGAGGAAAAAATGGCGAACATCGAAAAGCTCTTTGGGGGCATCATGGAAGAGTTGGGTCTGGATCTGACCGATGACAGCCTGCGAGGCACTCCTTACCGTGTGGCCAAGATGTATGTAAAAGAGATCTTTCAGGGACTAAATCCCAAAAATAAGCCATCGCTGTCTGTCTTTGAAAACAAATATCAGTACAATAAAATGTTGGTGGAGAAGGATATCACGTTTTCATCCGCTTGTGAACATCATTTTCTACCCATAACGGGAAAGGCGCATGTAGCCTATATTTCTTCCGGTATGGTCATTGGCTTGTCAAAAATCAACCGCGTAGTGGAATACTATGGGAAAAGGCCCCAGGTACAAGAACGCATGACCTTACAAATATTCAACGAGCTAAAAGAGGCACTTCAGACCGAGGATATTATTGTAGTGGTAGAGGCTGAGCACCTTTGCGTGTCCACCCGTGGCGTAAATGATAAGACCAGCCGGACTACTACATTGGAATATGGAGGACGATTCAATGATATAGACCTACGCAACGAATTCTACAGTCTTATTTGAACGTCAATGACATAAATAAGAAAAGCGCCATGGATCCTTTAAAAAGAAGGAACAAGCGCATCACCTCCAAGCACTTGGCCATTCTAGAACTCTTCATGGGCAACCCAAAACCTTTAGCCTTATCTGAGATAGAAAAACAATTGTCAGGTTCCATGGATCGCGCGACAATGTACCATAATAGGTACAGAGCATCCTCAGTTCATTATTGTCAGCATGGAACCTACGTCACATGTTGGTATTGACTGTGGCCAGTAAGACGCTGAAAGAGGATACTTTGGTTACTTGTTTGAATAGCCTCAAAAGACTTAAAATGTCCTCCAATAGGTTCTCATTTAAGTGTAGTGAGTTGGTAAAATAGTAGTTCAAGGAAAGGGTAATTTCTTCCACTTTACCATTTGCCCGACATTCTATTGGCTGCTTTACGGCCTGGTTCAGCCCTTTCGTCAATGATTCTGTCCTGCGTTGGTAAATAGCGATATTTTTGGTTTTCAGATAAATGTCCTGCAATATTCCTATGTCGTTGCCAATAATGGCATTGTCATTCAGAATGTTTGTTGGTATCATCTATCGGTGTTTTCAGTGGGGACATCCTACAATAGCGGTGGTTGTACACATGCGCTACGACCAGGGTAATGGAACCAATATACATGAACCACTTCCCGTGGTGAAGATGAAAGGGTTCGGATAAAAGTCCAATTGCAAAAACGGCCCATGCTCCCCATAATACCCTCTTAATCCGAATATGATTGGTGTGTCTTGCGGAGTACCAAACCGCGGCAAGACTCAAGATCAAAAAAAGGTAATCCAATAGTGCCCAAACCCCTTCTCCGTGACTGTGTTGACCCATAGTACTTTCCAAAACAGGTTTGGCAGCAAAAAACACTGGGGTCAGGGCACAATGGATAGCACAAAGGCCACTGGCAACTGCTCCAAGTAAGTCAGAATAACTTAGTTTTTCCATTTGACCTATACCTTGCATCATAAATATTGCGGTCTTAAATGCAATTGAGTTGCAAAAATAAGCAAACAATTTTTTTATTGCAACTGTGTTGCAATAAATTTACATAGGGTATACCAAAAAAACCAGATCGGTCAACATATTGCTAAAAGAATTTGAGTGGAACGAAACGGTCCTATCCATAGGGGTACTGGTGGGACGGCTCCATCTCCAAATGAACAAATCTACAGTTTACCGGATTCCTTAACGTTTGGAAGATGTTCCGAAACATGGCATGGAGTCAGTTTCCTTCGTATTAACAGGGAGGTACGGAAAATGTGTCTACTGTGTCATAAACGCCGGTAGAATCCGCTCCGCGGTGAGTTGCAGGGTACTGTCATCGCGTTCATGGGCTGTAACCACGATCAACAAATCAAGCTCCTTGATCAGAATAATATACTGGCCGCCGCCGCCCTGTGCAGATGCGCTGTAATAGCCTTTAGTACCAGATTTTAGATCTGCATTCCAATAGAAATATCCGTACCCCTGTGTAGAGACATCTTTTCCACCGCCAAAAACATCGTCATCGCCGGTAACAAGTATCCTGCTGATTGCTTTCGAGACAAAGGCTTCCGGGATTAGCTGTTCGCCATTCCATTTTCCCCTGTTCATTGCCAGGATACCCAACTTGATCATATCCCGCGAGGTTACACTCGATTTCCATCCTGCGGCTGGCAGACCAAACTCCGAAAGCCAGTGGTAATTTGTAATACCCATTTTACCGAAAAGTTCGTTTTTAATAAAATCCTCAGCAGAGCCCGGCACTACGGCATCTATCACCTGCATGACCAGGTTTGGGTTGTAGTTGCCATATTTAAAATGCTGCGACTCGGTCGTAATAGGCGCACTTTGCTCCAGAAGCGTCTGTACCAGCTGCTGGCCCTTAACGGCCTCCGGGTTATTCTCGAATTCTTTGCTCTGTTCGTCAGTGATGCCCAGCCCCCCTCGCATAGTCAACGCCTGGTGCAGGGTAATCTTTTCCGCTCCTTTCACAAATTTTGTCGGATCCAGGTCCTTCAGAAAACGAACCAGCGGCTTGTCCAGATCGGCCATGCCCAGATACCCCAACTGGATAGCACGCCCAAGTAACAGGCTGGTATGGGCCTTCGTAGCCGATGCCTGCGGATGCGGTAGATTGATTCGGCCACGTAAATAATAGGATTCAAAGAGGAGCTTGCCCTTGTGAACAATAAGAAAGCTGTCGTAACTACCATGTTTTTCATCAGCGATTTCCTGCGCCAGCTTAAGGATCATCGCTTTGTCACCTCCATCGACACCTAATTCTCCCACTGGGATACCGTCTTTTCTATCGGTAGGTGACGGATCGATAAAACCTTCATTCAACATCGGAATATCCCTGAAGGAGAGCGTATCTTCGGTGGCTGTAGCCTCCGGCGCCAAGCGATTACCTTGTTGGGCGAAGCAATTACTTGTAAGTATGAGAAGCGTTAAAAGTAACAGCACTGTTTTGTTCTCAATAGTTTTCGCAAATAGCGGCAATTTTGGAATTCTCTCTTTTTTCATAAGGTTAGTACCTTTTGTTGTGCATCGTTTCATTTTTCAACGGATAAAAGCGTATCCGGATCAAATGGATCCAGTGGCTTTTGATACTGCAAATCTGGTTTTTGATTCGCAGCTTTCCAATCGAAATTTTGCCAATTGCTCTATGATCTAATGAACTGCTCTAAGAAGCCGGTTATAATGGATATCTTAGATCAGTAAAACCCACTTGGAATGTGTTGGAGAGTTTTGTTTGGTCTTCTATTGGTAGTACTGCCACTGGTTTCTTTTTCCCAAAGTCCGGTGTTCAAGGAATATGGGACGACATTCCGGATCGGGGATCAACAAGAATGGGCAGCCAAAGACCTGAAAGATCAGCATTGGCAAAAAGATCTGGAATTCGTGCCCAATGGTCAAATCTTCTGGTCAAGAACCAAGATTGATATCCTAAAGGCCCCGGAATCTTTCCAACCATACGGTCTTCGGTTGGAGGTCTATGGCGAGTATGAGATTTTTTGGGATGGGGTCTTGATCGGTAAAAATGGAAACCCGGGTCAGGAAGCAGAGCTGCCGCCTGAAGGAGAATTGTGGACTACCTTTAGCATTCCCACCCATCTGACCCACAAAGGAGAACATCTCATCGCCATGCGCCTGAGCAATTATTATTTTCCGGATCATGTAGACATTTACGACCTGAAAATAGATTATTACAATGATCTGCTCACCGAGCGCCTCATTCAAAACTCCTATATGCACGTGTTTGCCGGGGCTTTTCTAATTGCTTCCATCTATTTCCTTTTTCTATTCCTAGGTAATAAAAAAGAGTACCCCATGCTAATTTTTAGCATCAGTTGTTTCCTCTTCTTTTGCTTAACAATGACCCACTTTGTGCGAACAACACTCCCCATCCATTATAGTCTACATGTGATACGCTTACAAGTGATCACCAGCCTGATGTTCGGGATTTCTTTTTTGATTCCGCTCTATTTCTCCCTGCAATTCCCCTACCCCAAATGGAAAATGTTTGTAGGGATCTATACCGGGGTGCTATTATATATTTTCTTTATTGAACACCATTTCTTTGATTTAACGATCTTAACGATGGTGATTTGCCTATGGATATTTTCTTTTGGTATCGCGGTTTATGGTGTATGTAAAAAAGCTAAAGGCGCGCTGTTAGTTTTACTTACGCTTCTCCTTTGCGTATTCATTGGGTATACTGTTTCCTTTAACCTTAGCCTTTTTACAGGTTTCGGCCTTATTCTGCTCAACATGCTGTATCTGCTGTCAATTCGGATCAAAGAACAGCGTCTGGCCTATGAAAATTCCCTGGTGCAATCTACCCGCCTTCGACTGGAGTTATTAAAAAAGAATATTCAACCCCATTTTCTGATGAATACGCTCACTTCCCTAATCGATTGGATTGAAGAGTCCCCTAAGAAAGGCGTTTTGTTCATAGAAGCCCTGGCCAAGGAATTCGATCTTTTGAATCAGATTGAAAACGAAACCTTAATACCAATTACCCAGGAAATCGAACTTTGCAAGGCACATTTGGATATTATGGCGTATCGGAAAGAAGTAAACTATACCTGGGAAGATGAAGGCATAGACCCCGGACAAAAAATACCTCCTGGAATTTTGCATACCTTATTGGAAAATGGAATTACGCATAGCATGCCCCTGGAAGGTAACCGTATTCAATTTAAACTGATCTTTGAAGCGACCAGCGATCATAAGTGTTATACCTTTTTAACCTTTGCCGCTCCGGTAAGGCATGAAGCGAATACAAGAAAAGAAGGTACGGGACTGCGGTATATCAAAGCCCGACTTACGGAGAGCTATCATGAGCAATGGGAACTCAACTCAGAACCGGTACATCATGGTTGGAAAAATACCATAAAAATTTACGTTTAGGGAGATGAATATTCTAATTGTTGAAGATGAATCAAGAATTGCCAAAAGAATCGAACGGATGACCCGTGCTATTTTCGGGGATCGCTTGCAATCGATAAAGCATATCAACACGCTTCAGGAGGCCATGAAGTTTATCGGGAATAATGAATTAGACCTTGTTCTTTTGGATCTGAACCTTAATGGCAGCAGTGGTTTTGACCTGCTTACCACTGCAGTTTCCGAATCGTTTCATACCATCATTATTTCCGCCTATAAAGATCAGGCGATTACCGCTTTTGAATATGGGGTTTTGGATTTTGTTCCCAAACCTTTTAACCAGGATAGGTTGGCGCAGGCTTTTAAGCGGATACATACTAATGAAAAAACAGCAACGAACACGATTAAGTTTCTAGCTGTAAAAAAAAGAGGCGGGATACAACTGGTACCTGTTGAAGATCTGATTTACATCAAAGGAGCCGGCGCCTATACCAAACTATTCTTGGCAGATGGGACTAAAGAACTACATGATAAGTCACTCGAAAAGTTGGAACAGCTGTTATCGTATTCTTTTGAGCGCATCCACAAATCGTATTTGGTAAAGATGTCCGAGATTACAAACATCAGTGTGGCCTCAGGAAGCAAATATATGGCTGAGCTACGAAATGGGCTACGTATTCCTATCGGAAGAACGAAATACAAAGATCTAAAAGCGAAGTGGATTTAAAATGTCTTGGATGATTTTGTTTTTCCATTCCACACCCTTTGATCTCCCCTCCTCCCTATAACTACATGGGCTAGGTCGCATAATAAATGTTTACTCTCGCTATTTTATGTATCAATAGGCGCTCGTGAACCTTATACCTCGGTTTCATTACCTTTTTAAGGAAGATTTGAAAAGAAATTTCAGAAGGTAACCAATCGGTACAATATTCCAATACCTTTAATCGGAATTTCAATATTTGATTGATTATCTTTAAACGTACTTAAATGACGTAAAAATGAAAAATTTTATAAACCTTTTTCTTGTTGTTGGTCTGGTAGTCCTTGGATCCTGCAAATCCAAAACGGAGTCCAAGAAAATTTCCGAAGAACTTCCCATAAAGGTTCAAGGCGAGGAGGTGGCTTATGCTACCGATTCAACTAACCTAAAGGGGTATATTGCTCATGACATGAATAGTAAGGAAAAGCGGCCAGGTGTATTAATTGTCCACGAATGGTGGGGGCATAATGATTATGTGCGCCAACGTGCGGATATGTTGGCCGAACTTGGGTACACTGCACTGGCCGTTGATATGTATGGTGATGGGAAACTGGCCGATCATCCCGATGATGCGGGAAAGTTTGCGATGAGTGTTATGACCAATCTACCCGAAGCCACGGCCCGTTTTAATGCGGCCATGGATCTATTAAAATCCCATGCTTCCGTGGATGGGGAAAAGATTGGCGCCATAGGTTATTGTTTTGGGGGTAGTGTTGTCTTGACCATGGCCAATTCCGGGGCAGATTTAGATGCAGTTGCCGCCTTCCATAGCGGGGTTCAACTTCCCGTAATGCCTAACGATAAGCTTAAGGCCAAGGTTTTGGTTTGCAATGGAGCGGATGACCCATTTATAGACCCTGAATCCGTGACAGCATTTAAAAGTGCACTGGACTCCATCAATGCCGATTATACCTATTTATCCTATCCAGGTGTGAAACATAGTTTCACTAGCAAGGAAGCCGATGCGAATGGCGAGAAATTCAATTTACCGTTGGCATATGATGCAGATGCGGACGGGAAATCCTGGGCGAGTTTACAACAGTTGTTTCTAGAAGCGTTTTAGGTCGGTCCAGTTTCAATTAAATGGATTACCGGCTTCGTTTATTAAAATTCTTTTTGCGAGTTTATTTGCTTTTCGACTATTTGAAAGATAGGCTATCCAAACAATCGAACTGTTTATGGGGCTCTGAGGCGTGCAAATCCCAGATCAATTTTTGCCTACCCTAGCCTTCAACTCTGCTTGGAACAGGCCGATGCTCACTACATACGTATTTACTAGCGCTATTTTTACTTGTAAATGGTACTCCATAAATCCCGTACCTCGGTTTCATTACCTTATGTTTAATTGCCGCTCTTCAAAGACTCCCCTGATTTTGATTATATTGGATTCACAATTGCTTAAAAGATTGAATACGAGCATCGATACATATCATGATGATTTTATCCATGTCTATCCGCTTTTGTTGATAAACAATAAAAGTTGAAAAGATGGATTTTCGGGACTATTTAGGTATCGGTTTTTTTTCCGGGCTCATTTTGATGTCCACACTACATGGCGTATTGTTGGCATTGATATTGTTGTGCAATAAAAACCTGAACTCTAAATCTAACAAGTATTTGGCTATGGCCCTATTGGGCATTTGTGTCATTTTAGCTTACGAATTTGTCTATTGGTTGGACCTGGAAGATAAAATACCCGTCTGGATTCAATATTTACCCCTTTATATCCGAACGACCATTCCGGTCGGAATCTTCTATTTCGTCTTGTTTCTGGTTCAACCTGAACATCGACTTACCAAATTTGAGAAATTGGGCTTATGGGCCATTGCCTTGGAACTGTTATTGGAGATGGTATACATTCCTGTTAATTTATTTTTGAAGGATCCGGATCATATTGCCATTGCGGAAGACTATATCATCATTTTGGGGTGGTTTTTGAGTGTCTTTGCGGCTATGGTATTTTTGCCCCTGGCCTTGCGCAAAGTCAATCAATACCAAAAATTTCTTTATGACAACTACTCCACCACAGCTAGAAAAAGCCTTAGATGGCTACAGGTATTTTTAACTTTGGTGCTTCTGGGAATGATTTTGGGTGTCATTAGCTTTTTACAATATGTATTCGGCTATTATGATGCTTCCGAATCCACATTTGCCATTGTTGTAATTAGCTTCGTGATACTTCTATTTGCTATCGGTTATTTCCTGATATTGCAATACAATTGGTTTGAAATCGCTCCCTTAAAAAACAACAAAGGCGGGGCGGTATCCATTTCAAGTAAACTCTCGGACAACACGAATGCTTATTATAACCAATTGATAGCACTGCTTCAGGATGAAAAAGTCTACGAGGATGTCAACCTAACCCTGGATAAGCTTTCGGAACGACTTCAGATCAGTAGCGGTTACCTTTCACAAATCATCAAGGAAAAAGAACAAAAGAACTTTTTTGAATTCATTAACTTCCATAGGATAGCATCCGTAAAGGAAAAATTGGTGGATACGGATTATAAAAACTACACCATAATGGGGGTTGCCCTGGAATGCGGATTCAACTCAAAATCTACCTTTAATGCGGTATTTAAGAAATTTACCAATGAAACCCCTTCTGCCTTTAAGCGACGGCATGCTTAAGTCCGTTTAAGTTTGTCCGACTTTCCACAGTTTGGGCCTTTTCGCACCATCACAACACTTGAAACCATGATTTTTGTTGGGAATCTAGCAGAAATATAGATTTCGAATTTTTAAAAATGAAAACATCATACTTTAAAAACAAGTTAATAGCCCTACTGATTTTAGGGTCGATAACCGCTCTTAATGCCTGTTCAAAAGGCGATTCTGTGCCTGTAGTTGTTGTCGATCCCGCTTCAACGGAAAGAGGGGCACTCATTTCATATCAACAAACAGGAAGCTTAGCTGCAAATAAAATTGCCTCTAATGGTAGGACTATCGGTGATGTATCTACTTTTACTACAAACGATGTAACGTTTTATCGAGTAATCTATAATTCGCTTTATAATGGAGAACCAACCCAGGTATCCGGTTTGGTGATGATTCCCCAAAACACAGCAACTGCTTTACCGCTCATTCAGCATCATCATGGCACGATCATACCTGAATCTGGATCTGAGGGTGAAGTACCTTCAAACTATAGGGGAGGTATTACCGAAAATAATGTGGAAACCAGTTTTATTGGTGCGGTAATGGCATCGAACGGTTATGTGGTCTCCCTACCGGATTACGCCGGTTATGGGGAAACCTCCCATTTAGAACACCCGTATACTGTGCACCATGAACTAGCGGAAGTGTCCGTGGATATGATTCGAGCTGCCAAAAATTTGTTGAATGAGCTTTCCATTGGCTTCTCCAATGCCGTTTTTTTGACGGGTTGGTCTGAAGGAGGGGGTGCAGGCCTGGCCACACATAAGTATTTACAGCTAAATTACCCAGGGGAGTTTACCGTAAAGGGGAGTTCGTTATTCGCGGGTCCTTATGATTATTCCGCTTTTTTTTCAGATATTTTGGAAAACAACGCCCAAGCTTGGGACAACCTCTCTATTTATAGTTGGAGCACGTATGCCCTAAACAAATTCATGGCCTCTTCAAACCAATCTAATCAAGATATTTGGAGCTATGCGGTAGCCAATCAGATGGATGCCTTGTATGTACCTTCCAATATACCCAATGAAGTTTTTGAGGCTACATTTATTCAAAATTTCAACAACGGGAACAATACTGCATTTATTGAAGCGATACAGGAAAACTCCTTACTAGAGGATTGGGCGCCTGTTGGAAGTTTGTTTTTTCATTCCGGAACTGCAGATGCCATAGTGCCGCACTACAATTCAATAAATGCCCATGCACAATTTCAATCTGTTGGGGCCAATTCAACGCTTTATGAATACGCCGAAGAAGACCATTATACCCCGTTGTATGATTATGTAGTTACCACTTTGAATGATTTTAATAGCTTATAGAAATTTATCAATATGACCAGAAAAGAATTTGTTCAAATCTGCGGAATCTTGGGTGTGGGTCTGCCAATACAGGCTGCTTTTGGTTCCTGTACTAAAGAGGATCCGATTCTTAGGGCATCAGATAATGTCATCATTATCGGTGCCGGCGCGGCAGGACTCTCCGCTGCTTATTTATTGAACCAAAAAGGCATAAACGTCCAAATTTTGGAAGCGACATCCCACTACGGCGGCCGAATGATACGGACTACTGATTTTGCAGACTTCCCCATTCCCTTGGGGGCGGAATGGTTACATGTGGAAAGGGATGTTTTTGATGAGATTGTCAATGACCCCTCCATAAAAGTAGATGTCAACACTACGCCCTACGATCCTAATGTGGATTTTGGCCTTTTCGAAGGTAGGCGAGTCAGCGTTGCAGATATCGGCTTTACCATTGACCAAAAATTTGTCAATGCCACTTGGTTTGATTTTTTTGAACAATACGTCACCCCATTTGTAACGGACAAGATATCGTATAATCAAATAGTGAATTCCATTGACTATTCGGGTGAACAAGTAGTGATCAAAACTACTAATGGGGAATTTTCCGCGAATAGGGTTATCGTAACCGTTCCAGTGAAAATGTTACAAAACGGAGCGATTACCTTTATCCCTGAATTACCTTCGGACAAGCAGAATGCCATCAATAAAGTAAGGGTATGGGATGGTTGTAAGGCCTTTATTGAATTCTCTGAAAGGTTTTATCCCACATTTATCGGCTTCGATATCACCCCGGAAACCGATGGGCAGAAATTGTATTATGACGCTGCGTATGGTCAAAATACAACCAAGAACATATTGGGGCTATTTGCCGTTGGTACGGGAACCTTACCCTATGTAAATTTATCCAACACAGAATTGATTGACTATATGCTAACAGAGCTGGATGACCTATTTGATGGTAAGGCATCGGCCAACTATGTGAAACACCTTTTCCAAAACTGGAATGAAGCTCCTTTTGCCAATGGGGCATATGTTGTTGACCATGAAGATTGGCGAAGAGTTCGTACCCTTGGCGAGTCGGTGGGCAACCAATTGTTTTTTGCCGGTGATGCCTATACTACGGGCGAGGATTGGAGCAGTGTACACACCGCTGTACGTTCTGCAAAAAGAGTGGTCGATGCATTGATTGGTTAAAAGTGTGTTACTGTCTTTAGCTTAGGTAGTTCATACACTGAGCCAGAGAAAGCTAAAATTGTTGAGGACACCCCTTACCGAAAGTCTCTGTATGTCAAAAAATCAGATAATACGGCCCCTAATCCTCTAGGGCACGTTGTGCATCCTCCAAGTTTTCCAGAGCCTCCTCTAGTTTATCCAGGGCTCTTTTTTTAACACGACGTTCTCTCCGTTTTTCGCTACGTTCTTCCCTAAGCTCAGCCTTGTCCTCATCGTCCTCCTCTTCCTCAATATCCTCATCCAAATCTTCGATATCCTCATTCAGATCCTCAATATCGTCCTTTAAATCGTCCATGGCGTCCTTAACATCATCGATGGCTTCTTCAATATCATCCTTATCCCCTCCAAAAAGAGCTTCCCTTATCGTCTTGAACAAATCCTTAAAACAGGCGAAGAGTTCCTTAAGCAGTTCAATGGCTTCGTGTGCGAGCCCCGCTCCCTGTTGTAGTGTTTCCCCGGTATCGACCACACGTTGAAGGTGGGAATCACCGATGCGTTGTGAAGCACCACTGGAAAATAAATAGGCACGCTCGGCCTCAATAGGCATAATCATGTTAAAACCTGTCAATTTGGTGGTTTCCAATGTAGGATCAGAATTAAAATTGAAACCAATGGCTCGGATGGGTATGGCATTGAAGTCTCGATTCTTAAGCCCATGTTTTACTCCATATAACAATAAGAATACCATATCCTCCTCGGGTGCCCGTACGGGGGAATTTGCCAACCTTCTTTGAAATTCGGAAGAATTACAGGGGATGGCACCATTTAGCTTTTTTAAAAAGCCCTTGATAAGTTTAACATCCATAAGCTCTGGAAGGGCCGCTCTTACGGCCCTTTTGGTCAAGGCTTGCAATTTTTCCGTAGAAATCGGTCGATCTGCAAAAAGTTCGTGCCGTAAGCCAAGCTCATTTGAAGCGTGCTTATGTACACTTTGGACGAATGTTTTCGTTAAAGCATCAAATTCCGGGGCAATACTGGTTTTGAACAGGTTTTCTTTTTTTTCAGAGGACATGATATCAGTTTTAAGGTTTATTACGGACGATACTATCGCGTTGCTAAATCCACTACTATGCTAGGTACTGTTATAAATGCTTACCGTTATGGCAATCTATACACATAGCAATAAACAGGTATTCTGTTTTGGGGAAGGAAAACGTAGGAAGTCAATACTTTGGTGTATTTAAATATAGAAAATAGTAGCCAAAAGCATCTATAGAAAAACCTTAGAAATTCTGGGGTTTTTATATGATATCATACACTTGCCCAACAGCAGGCAGGCTTTTGCCTCTCCCCTTTAAAACTTTGAAACAAATGCTCGATTATGATAATATGCGAAGTATTTTAAACGATTAAGAGAGTTTAACTTCGTGCAGCCAATCCCATGTTCTATATTTTGACCGTGAAACCAGGGTGAGGTAATCTATCTCCATTTGCCTTGAATATCCCGCTTTCTGAAAATGTAGTAAACTTTCATAGAGCATTTTCTTTCCAGTAGCTTTGGAAATGGTCATATGCGGGTAATCCGAAATAACGAACGATCTTAGCTTTCCCTTAAGATGTTGGTCATACAGGGATTGGACATTTTCATGTATTGCGGCAATGGCCTCATTCTTGGGGACTTTGAGGTACAATGTCCGTGAACTTTCAAAAACTTCGAATCCGTCTATTTGTAATTCAAAGGTCGTTCTTTCCGACAATTGGGTAAAGACCTGTATAAGGAGATCCTGATATTTTGAATTCATTTTAAAGCTCGCTATGGTAATATGGGGTTTAGATCTGGAGAGCGGTTGCTTCCCATAGGCAAGTTCAAATTCCTTTTTTAGTTCCGTTACACTTTCCAGCACCTGATCCGGAGGTACGATTCGCAGATTGTAATACTTTATTTTGGACGTAAAGATGGGTAATCGTAATTGCTTCATAACATAGGAACATATGACCTGGACTTAGGCTATGACCAATTACACAGCATGTAACGGAATATCGGTAACACAACGACCAAAGCGATAGCCCTTGGCGATTTTAAAAGCCGTATACTAAGACCTCCGTTTAGGATTAGGTCTTTATAAATATAGCAAACTTGATCTTATTTCAAAACTACGGGGTACTTTGGTTCTCATGAAGCCAATCGGCTTGCAAAATTATACTAAAGGTATCGAGGCAAAATGCTATTAAACCAAAATGGCTTGGGCGTTCCGGTTTGCCTTAATAATTGTTGAAAAACCAATCGTATGTTTCCTCCAGTTCGTTTAACTTATCGGTTGTGGACGGATCCATTTCCTCAAATCCTGGATTATTGTTGAACTCCATATACCCGTTCATAATTGAATTTAGCACAGCCTGCTCGTGGATATGTGTTATTATCTGATCCAATTGGGAACCGCTAAATTGATTCCCCCTTATCCCGAGATTAAAGATTTTAGGATTATTCGTGATGTCCAGGCTGCTTAAATTATTATTCCCAAGAAACAAGCGCTCTACTTCCGGATTATTGGACAAGTCTATATTGCTCAATAAGTTGTCATTGATGTACAAACCTTTCAAAATCAGATTCGAGGAAAGATCAATGGCAGTGATTTGATTTTCATATAAATCAATACGTACGAGGTTGGTGTTCTTCGAAAGATCTATGTTTGTCAGTTCATTGGCACCTACACTTATCTCT
The DNA here is from genome assembly GCF_965228935.1 of Ulvibacterium sp. Lineage (GTDB taxonomy): Bacteria > Bacteroidota > Bacteroidia > Flavobacteriales > Flavobacteriaceae > Ulvibacterium. The sequence goes on from NZ_OZ245846.1 coordinate 3,948,299, forward strand.
CTTAAATTCACATTGTTGGAGACATCTATACTGGCCAAGGAATTATAACTCAAATCTAACCAGGCTAACTCCAAATTGTTGGATACATTTAAATGGCTCAACTTATTTTCTCGGACAAACAATTTCTCCAATCTGGTATTATTAGAGATATCCAGAGCGGAAATTTGATTTCCCGTAACATTTAAAAGTTCTAAATTTGAATTTTGAGAAACATCAAGATCCGTTAATTGATTGTATCGCAACTGGGTGGTAATCAATTTTGGGTTGTTGGTAAGATCAAGGCCGATAATTTGGTTGTATCCTACTGTTAGGGTTTCCAATGCCAAATTTTTTGAGGTATCGAGCATTGAAAGCCTTCCCAAATAGATATGGCATTTTTTTAATAATGCCAATTCGCCTATATCGGCTGAAACGATATTGCTTTGAAGTGGGTTTCCTTCCTCATTGTTACTATAAAAACTAAAATCTTCAACGACCCCAATGGGTCCACTGATGTTCACGGTATAGGTATTTTCCTCGGAATAGGTATGCATCAGTTCATTTTCCTCCTCAGTATCACTTTTGGTGGACAAATACTCTTCAACGGTACCATCTCCCCAATCAACTTCATAACTTGAAGCTGTAATTGATTTCAAGACAATGGTCTTGGTAGTAATCGATGTAGATTCGTCAATGGTCAAGCTGAAGAAATCGGTAGACTTCGGAAAGGTCAAACTCAACAAAGGGTAACCGAAATCGACAGGCTTAAAACCTTCGGCATCAATGTTATCCGTTGTTGTAATATTGGATTTGTCCCGCTCCACCTTAATGCTAAATGGAAGTGTTTTTTCGGCGAGTGGCGATAAAGCTGAATTTGTTTTCGGCACTACGGAAATGACGGCGTTATCCATATTGGTAACTATAAATTCTGTAAGATTGTAGGTTCCCGTGTCTAACGTAATTTCATTCGTTATGTATTTTTCACCTACTTTTTGTACCGTAATTTTTTCTTGGGTAAGAATTGTATTCCCATTATCGTCAGTAATACTGATAAGTGCGAAAGCGGGAACAAGACTCTTAGAGCTTTTCTTTAACGATGTATTCGGCGCTATGTCCTTAAAATCAATACTAAATGCGTGTTTTCCCTTTGCTCCGGATGGATCACCTCCCGATACATCTGGATCATCGTTATCGGAAGAACATGAAATGAAAATTATGGAAAAAAGTAGTAGGAGGAACGTTTTTTTCATGGAACGACTGGTTATGTTAAATCTGTCATCTTTACTAAAAAATGAATGTGCTAAGATTCTTTAGCCTAAATGGGATATTTTTTGCTTGCCTTAATGTGTTGCTATTTTCCAACACAAAAGTATAACGCAGCAAAAAATAGTATAGTACATGTTGGGCAAAAAGTGACACATGGAACGATTTCGTAAAGAACCTGGATAAGCCAATTACTATTGAATTTGTGGCCTAGGCCGTATACATGAAAAGATCAATCCTTTTTTCGAATCTCCTCTAAAACAGTTCCGTCCGCGTCAAGGCGAAGCTCCACCTCCTCATTTCCCTTCTCCATTTTGACCTGGTATTGAAAAACACCGTTCTCCTTCGAATAGGCAACACCATCGAACTCAAATCCAGGGTATCTTTTTTGTAACCTATTTTTGATAGCATCCGGTAATGGATCTTGATAGGGAATGGTGTTGTTGAACCTTCGTGGGGCAACGGCCTCCTGTTTTCGTTCAATAAATTGGTTCGGCCCCTCCCCACCTTTAACCAAATCAAAGGCATCGTACAGCTCACCAATGGCCGTATAGGATTCGAACGACAGTTTGTTATCCTCAATGGTGATTACTTGGAAGAGTTGGGTGTTTTCGGCAGCCCTATCCCGTTCCGCTTCCCAGCCATCCCAAGCATTGGGACGCAGCCCGTACATCTTTCCGCCACTTACGGATACCACATAGACAGTGCCTGTTCGATCCCGTAGATTGACCCCATCCAAGGTATTCTCCCCAGGTGAGACCCTGCCCCTGGCATAGCTGTGGTCGTGTCCTTGAAGGACCAGATCCACATGGTATTTGTCAAAAATTGGTTTTAGGAGTTCCCGTAACTCGGTGTTATCCCTATTGGAGGAGGCCGAGAACAACGGATGGTGGAAGGTGACCACTTTCCATTTCTGGGTGGTCCCAGACAATAGTTCCTCCAACCAAACGGCCTGCTTTTCATGCTCTACGTTGGTGTTGAGACCTATGATACGGGTGTCCTGATAATCCATAAAATAGACGGTCTCTTCCAAACCCTCGGGACCGTTTTCCGGAAGTGTGAATTGGTAATTCCATTGTGCGGAAAGGCTCCTTATCCCTTTTTTTCCGCCCTCCTCGCCCAAAGGTCTGTACTCGTGGTTCCCAGGTACGGGGAAGGAAGGAAGGGAACTGTGTATCCAACCGCCCGCATCGAACCATTCCTGCCACTCCTGTTCGCGATGCGCATTATTCACCAAATCTCCGGCATGGATAATAAAACGTGCGTCGGGGGCTTTTTTATAGCCTTCCCTAATGAGTCTTGACCAAAGTTCGAGGATGAAGTTTTGGGTATCCCCCACATAGAGGAACGAAAAAGGTTCCGTTGTGGATCTACTGGCAGTCCTGAACTGTATCCATTCGCTCCATCGTTTTCCATCACCGACGCGATAAGCATACACCGTATCCGGAAGTAAATCCGAAAACGTGGCCGAATGGTAATTTGATATGAAGCCTGCGGTCGGTATTTTAGACCCATCAAAGGTAGTGGTGACAGCTTTTAGGGTATTCGCATTGCGCCAAAACTTTGGGGCACCGGTAGCCACAGCGATTTCGGCAAAGGCCGTTTCGATTTCGGGTACGGTACGCCAGGTTACGCTGGCCGAAATCGCAGGGTCTTCACCAAGATTCAACACGATCCTATCCGGATACCGGGAAGGTTTGCTCCACTCCACATCAAATTCCGGTGCCCGGTATACCCGCGGTTCCTGGGCAAGGCCGGTCCAGGCAAGTATACCCCATAGAAATGTTGCTAAAAAAGAAATTCTCTTCATGTGATTTTTAATTTGGTAAAGATTCAACCAACCCTGAAAGGTAAAAGGCGCCAAAGTATGATTTTATAGTACCTGTTTGTACTTACTTGGTGCCTAACCCCCGGAAAAATTATACTACGGTAAAAATAGTCAGAAAACTGCTTTGGTCACTTGCGATATCCCACAAATAGCCACATTTTTATCGATTTGGCGAACGAGCCCCCTTAGAAAATTTCCCGGACCGATTTCGGTAAACTCGGTCGCTCCATCTTCTATCATATGTAGAATGGTATGCCTCCACATGACCGGATGTGTCAATTGGTCGATTAAATTTCTTTTAATGCATGCTATATCTTCCGTAGGGCGACCCGCAATATTCTGATATACAGGGCACATGGGGGTTTTGAATTCGGTCTCCTCTATCGCCGCACTGAACTCTTCAACTATGGGTTCCATAAAGGGAGAATGAAATGCACCGCTTACCGGTAAATCCACCACCCCCTTGGCACCTGGCCTTAGTTTATCACAAGCTTCCTTTAACGCTTTCTTTTCGCCTGAAATTACAACTTGATGTAGCGCATTATAGTTGGCCGGTACGACCACACCATTTACATGATTGCAGATATCCTTAACAATAATGTCATACAATCCGACCACTACGGCCATACCCGTATTTTCGATCTCACAAACTTTTTGCATGGCGGAGGCACGCCTGGAGATAAGTCTTAGGGCCGATTCAAACTCTATTGCACCGGAAGCGGCCAAAGCCGATATTTCGCCCAAGGAATGTCCGGCGACCATATGAGGTTTAAAGTCCTCACCCAAGGTCTTTACGAGAATATAGGAATGTAAAAAAATTGCAGGTTGGGCATATTTGGTTTGTTTCAGATCTTTTGGGGATCCATCAAACATTACATCGGTAATCGAAAACCCCAAAATAGCATTGGCTCTTTTAAAATACGTTCGGGCCAATTTGGATTTTTCAAACAAATCTTTTCCCATACCTGGAAACTGGGCGCCTTGACCAGGAAATAAATATGCGTGCATAAACCACAGTTTGTTACTAACTCTACTTAACCAGAAAAGAATCGATAGTAAAAGAAACGCATTATTCACAAGTAAAACACTAGTATTCCTATCAAAAACTGATATATTCGGTAAAGTACATTTGGCCTGTTTCTTAGCCTTTCATTATCCCGAATTAGATTTGCGTACCTGGAATATTCCTATTTTTACGACCAAATAGCATCAGTCCGTAAAATGTCCAATGATTTGCTCAGACAAAGTATTAAAAGGGATGTGGAGATTTCCGATTCACAGCTTAATGAAATCTGCAGTTACTTTGAACCAAGGAAAGTTAAAAAGGGCGATTTTTTACTTGCCCAAGGAAAGGTTTATAAGTTTGAGGGTTTTGTGTTGGAAGGTTGCTTCAGGATATTTACCCTGGATAAAAAGGGCAATGAAATTACATTGTACTTTGCGATACGGGGCTGGTGGCTCATGGATATAGATAGCTTTATGAATCAGACCCCTTCCGATTTAAACATTCAGGCCCTGGAAGATAGCCGGATACTCTTGATAAAAAAAACCGATAAGGAATTGCTCTATGACCAATTGCCGATAGTGGAGAAACTTTTTAGGGTCATGAGCCAAAAAGCCCTGATAGCATGGCAAAGAAGATTGATCCGAAACCATTGTCAAACAGCCAAGGAACGCTATCATCATTTTACCGATACCTACCCCGAAATTGCAGCCAAGTTAACGGATAGGCAAATTTCCAGTTATTTGGGAATCACACATGAATTTTTGAGCAAAATAAAGCGGAGTGTCTTAAAAAAGGCATAGTTTTTCAAAAGTTGAACTTGTTCAATTTTTTTGCCCCTTCTATCCCCTACTTTTGATTTTAGACTTAGATACGGTACCAAAAAAACAACCCCGATGGAGCAACTATTTTCAAAGGCCTTTACGACCACAATTTTATGGGTTTCACTTTATATATTCCTTGCTATACATCCCGGTTTCTCGCAAACGATAACAGAGGATTATGATAGGAGTGCCACCTTGCAGCCAGTAGATGTGGCCGAGATACACGGAAATACCGTAACCGCTACCGTTTATGGGAAAAATGGTGAACATTTTGTGTATGCCGGGGGCGATAGTGGATTTATAGATGTTTTGCATATGGCTTCCAACGGTGATCTTACGGCGGTGGAGACCATTGAATTGTATAACAAAAATGGACCTGCCCGGGGATTGGTCGCCGATAATATAGAAGGCACGGACTACCTCTTTGTTGGCAATAAGGGAGGAAATGCCGTGGAGGTCTTTAGAATCGGAAATGATGGTAGGCTCAAAAGGGTCTTTCTGTTAAAGGATACGGACCAAACCTATTTGGGTACGGTAATCACCCTTAAGGTAGTCCATATGGAGAAAAAATCCTTCCTTTTTGTCGGTGGACTGGAAGATACTCCCGGGCTAAGTTGTTTTGAAATTAGGGATACGGGAAAACTTGTTCATGTGCAATCCATGAAGGACAATGAAGCCATCCATACCGATGGGATTATTGGGATGTACTCCCATAAAATCAATGGCGACACCTTTTTGTTTACCGGGGGATTTCAAGATAATGGCGTTAGCAGTTTCAGGGTCTTTGAAAATGGGCATTTTGAGAATGTTAACAACATCGCGGACAATACCAAGGATCGGTACTTGACCGGAGCATATCCCGTGGACGGTGTTGTTTTGGGAGGCAATCCTTATGTTGTTGTAGGGCACCGGCATCATAAGTATTACAAAAGGGTCGGCTTTATCAAAAAAAAGGATTTTGTGTACCATGGTGACGGGGTAAGTATTTTTAAGGTAAGCCCCAAAGGCGAACTAATACCCCATTTTGTGTTGATCGATGATGAACGAACAAAGCTTTCGGGACAGACGCGTATAGAGCTATTGCAATTGAACGAGGAACAAGCTATAGTATCGGTAGCGACCCGTGACGATAAAAGCATTCAAATCTGCCATCTGGACCAAGACGGAAAGCTTTCACCATTGGGGGTATTGGACACGGGATATCCAATTTATTATGGAATGGCATCCCAAAAAATAGGTGAAGATCTTTTCTTTTTGGCCGGTTCCGTACAAAATGACATAAAAAAACTCTTTAGCTATAAAATCAATTTTTGGAAAAACCATGGCGACAAATCACCTAGAAGGGTTCTTCGTCATATCGTAAATCTAAAGTATAAAGCAGAAGCGACCGAAGGACAGATTGATGAAGCCATCGCGGGTTTTAAGGATCTGCAAACCAAAATACCCGAGATTATAGGTTTTGAAGGGGGATACAATATCAGTAAGGAAGGCCATAGCCAAGGTTTTACCCATAGTTTTGTCCTAAGCTTCAAAAATGAAAAAGATCGGGATATCTATTTGTCCCATGAAGCTCATAAGGCTTTGGTGGAAAAAGTAGGGCCGATTTTGGAGGATGTACTTGTTATGGACTACTGGGGCAAAAATGCTTTCTAGCATTCTCGAGTCATTACCTACGCGATTTCTATGGATATCATCCTTTTCGGATCCTATCCAAGGATCGTTTTTGATAGCCGGATAAATTCCAGATCGGTTGGAGGGGTTCGATCAAAATTTCCTATATTTAAGTAAATCAATTGATTATTAAGTATTCTGCTTCATTTTTTAATTCACTAAACAACTCATATCATGGGCCGCTTAAAAGAATTGAAATACTTTATTTTGGTTATGTTCCTTTGTAGTTTCGTTACGACTGGCTTTTTGAGCTCTTGCCGTGAGCAGAAAAAAAAGGAAAATACCGAACAGCAAGGAGAGCATCCCGAAGGGGAAGAACACCCGGAGGGCGAAGAGCATCCTCAGGGGGAAGAACATCCGGAAGGTGAGGAACATCCGAAGAAGGATTCTGTATCAGGGTAGATTTGCCACCTTCTCCGAAGCCTCTTTATCGGCCTTCCTATGAAATGAAAAAAACGTTTCGGGGAAAGCGGGAGCGTTTTCTATTTCCATAACGGGATAAGCCAGGAAGTTGATAGATCCGGAATGTGGGCCAGGCTCTATTTGAAGATCCCGTCCCCGGCTGAATTCGATACGATTTGCCGGATGTCTGCCAAAATAGTAGGTAGCCAGGGCCGTATACTTATTGGCTTCACTGATATCCACGGGCCACCATTTTCCCTCTGCATAAAACTCTGCCCAGCAGTGATAACCATCAATGCCTCCTTCATTACGATCCGATGGGATAGAAGCCCCCACGGCAAATCGCGAAGGTATTCCCGCAGATCGGGCCAGGGAAATAAAGAGCGAATGAAATTCCGTACAATTACCGGTCAGGGCATCACATGCATAGACCGCATCCCCACTGCCATACTTTCCAAACTTCGCATACCGCATATTATCGATAATGTAATCATATAAGGCCCTTGCTTGCATCAGCGTACCTCCATTGCGTTTTTGCCCAATAATGGAATCGGCAAGTACCTGAAACCGGTCGCCTACAGGCATCAATAAACTAGCGTTTAAATACTTTGTAACCGATGAATCATCCTCATAAGGCCTTTTCTCCTGCCTTTCAACATCATAAACAAGTGCCAATTGCCGTTCGCTATGTTCAGGAGAAAGTTCAGTATACAGGATAGAATTACCGTAGTTCTTGTCTTTGAGTATTCGATGTTCTGCGGGAGCTTTGACCTCTACTAATTTAATAGTTTGAAAACGATCGCTCTGTGGAATTGGGATCCATAGTTTTGCTGATTCTCTTATTTCCGGAAGGGTAACCTCATAACGAAATTCAAATTTGTCCTCTCCTTCGATAACCCCAAGTAAATCTGATGAAGCGTTTTGGATCGGCTTTCTATACCAGGTCTTGTCCTTACGCTGTTTCCAGGTATAAAAAGGCTTGCCATTGAGCTTGTGCAGGGTGGTTTCGGTAACGGTCATATTCCCTGGATCTCCCTCTAGAAAAAAATCCACATCATATACATCACCATTTATGTCGGCTAGATCCACGCAGGCAAAATGACGCCGGGGGCCAAGATTTGAAAGGTATTCCGTATGCACACGCACCAACTGTAGACGGAGTTCCTTCCCTTCCGCAACCATGTTGAAATAGCCGCCCCCCTCCTCTACCTTTTTAGCGATATTGGCCTTAATGCCCGCCTCTATATCAGCAGTAACCACTTTGGGAATGTTTTGGACAACGGATTTTCCTTCTTGTTTTTTATCCTTTGGGCCGGTATTGCAAGCCATGGCCAAAGCAAGTACAAAGAGATACATCATCCTTAGGCCCTTCATTTTATAAGCGATTATGATTTGTATGAATTTACAACAATTCCATCGTTCTCCCAATACCGATGGTTACCCTAATAACCGAATCAAGATCCGGAGATTAAGACCAATAAGTTTCATCAGATGAATCTTCGAATGTGCGCTTGTTGCAACTTCCTCCTATCATTTCTTGAATAGCCTTTAGTTTCTTATATTTTGAAGAGGCGTATTCATCCAATAGTCGTCAAAATTATCAGGTTTTGTAATGGGTTGGTCTTTGAAAATAGGCTTTCTCTTTTCCATAAATAGACTATCCACGGGACTTTTTACATTTGGTTTTACTTCTTGTACAAAGAATTCCCGAAATTGATTGTAGTCCCTAAAAGTCCATTCGTTGATCAAATTGCCGTCCACATCACGTATATTGGATACTTTAGTGCTTAACACTAATGAGTCGACAGATCCTCTACTCGCACTCGCAGTCGTATACATTGACATAAACTTAGAGGGGTACATCTTGGGGTATAAGAGCACCGTTTTTCTGTTCCCATCGTTATTATCAAGTACAATTTTTGTGAAATCTATTTTTTCGTCCTTATATTTCAGGATATAGTTATCCCCGTTTAAAGCATCCTGTAAATCGGGCGTTCGATTAAAGGACATTACCAAACACTGTAGATTGGGATCTACGGTTACGGACTCCAGTACGAACTTAGGGGGATCCCAGATTTGAAACGTATTGTGAAAAGAGATATAACTGAGGTACATCCTGTTACTTTCAGGGCGATACTCCGTGATAATCTCAAAAATCAGCTCGTTATCGGTTTTATGCATGTTGAGAATACCATTTGGCAACTTTTTTGTACGGTCGTATACAGTATACTCCATCTTATGGATGGCGAAATTTCTTTTTGAAATGTACATTGTGCCATACGCACTATAGTCCAAAAGCAGCTTCTGGAACTTAACGGTATAAAGGGATTCGTCATCTAGATAAGTGTCGGACTCTTTTTTGAACCTATGTTCAGGGAGTAGGTCGGATTTAAGGCGATGAACAAAAGAGTAAGAATCGATTTTATAGTTGCGCAAAGCATCATGAACCCTTAAAATGGTAAATTCATTACCGCCATAGGCCGCTAAAAAAGCCTTATCGATAACCTTGCGACCTTCTTTGAATCGATAGTCGTACGATTGCAATGCCAGGGTATCCCGTCTAAAACCTGTATTTTCCAGATAGTCGAAAATCTTAACTTTGGTGGTAACGGAATCCATGGCATCAAAGCCTTGATCAAATACTTCCAATAGAGCCTCGTTGAGATTTACATATCCCAAACTGTCCAATTGGTAATCCCGATAATAACCTACGGTGGAAAAAGGTTCTACCGGGTAATTTTCAGGTATTGCCCTTAGGGCCCTTCGTACTATTTGCTTTGCCGTAAGTTTCTTTCTCTTTTTCTTTTTTACGGTTATTACGGCTTCTTCCAATTCCAATGTTGCCGATTGCAGTCTCACATCGTTCAACTCGGAAATCGAAAAATCCTGGATCAAGATCTCTTTTGTCCGATATCCCATAGAGGATATCTCGATAACATCACCGTACTCTTTGTAACGTAAAGGAATTTTGAAACTTCCATCCGTATTTGAAATAATACCTAAAGCCCGACCTTTTATTCGAATACTGGCAAACGCTATTGGCTCTTGTGTTTCGGAATCCATTAGCTTGCCAATGATATATTCGGGTTGTTGGGATAAAACAGAATTTGATACGAGAAGTAGCAAAAGGAAAAACAAATGGGTTGGCCCTCTTTTTCGCATGGTTGGAACGCTTTTGACCTTAGGGGAATTGAGGTTATTTTTTAGTGAATCCGTCATGTAACATCACTCCTGAGGTATACAGTATCACGCCAATTACGACCCATCTGAGCACATCCAATGGCAACGATTTTATAATAAAAGCAGCTATACATACGGCCAAAACACCTGGAACCGCCATGGCAACGGCAGCCTTTCGGTTATAGGCTTTTTCCCGGATAAAGCGTACCGACGCCGGAGGCATCAAAAAAGCACAGGAACCCATCATAATCGGAAAAGCTACTTTGGGTGACATGCCCAGGGCGAAGACCAATGCCATACAAGGAGCATACAATCCGATACCGGCGGTCATCAAAGCACCCAAACCGAAATTGGCGACCACGGCGATTGCCAACTTTTCATTTTGGAGCCCGATGGCTTCTCCTCCCCCTTGAATCCATTCCATATTGGTGGCCAACATAAAAAATGCCGTTACCAATAGGGCAAAACCCATGACCAACCGAATTCTTTTTTCGGACAATTGGGCCACTACCCCTGCACCCAGAACCGCTCCCAAGGCAGCTGAGATGAACATCAAGACCAATGTTATGGGTTCTACTTCGATAATGGTAATAAAAATCAAGGCCTGTAATAAAACAGGAAGGGTGTTCGCTACATTCATCGTTCCTGGAATCTGTTTGTCCTTGGTCTGTTTGGTGAATTTTAGGAGGGCGGTCTGTGGAGCAAATGCGCCAATACCGAGTACATCAAAAAAATTGACTACAAAACCAATAAGGGATGTTTTTGACCAACTGCTGTTTTCCAGGGTATTTCGATGCGCTAGGAAGTCCTTCGTCAAAACAAAAGTGAACCAGACCGCCAGGCCGGCCAATGAAATCCAAATTATCGTTATCATATCTCTTGACTAAAAAGAATGTGGAGCTTAAGAACGACTTCGCCAAACCTAACAAACCTTAAAAAAAGTCTTGCCTCTGTTTATTTCCCCTTTGGCCAGTTTGGCCTCGATTTCCTTTGCGGTCTTTGTAATGGCGAGACCTCCCAGACCCGTGCAACGATGGGTATTGGGCAATGCATCGCCTACGCGTTTCATGGTCTCCACCACTTCGTCCAGGGGAATTAGATGATCGTAATCGGACAAGGCCATATTTGCACAGGAGATGGCATTTGTGGCAGCCATTACATTTCTATTCAGGCAAGGGGCCTCTACACGATCGGCGATCATATCGCATATCATACCCAAGCTGGATTGCAATGCCATTGAAGCTGCTGAAAGCGATTGGTCCAACGTACCTTTTTTTAATCCCACAATTGCGGCCGCTGCCATACCGGATCCCGATCCGCATTCGGCCATACATCCTCCTACTTCCGCTGCGAATGTCGCATGAGCCGCTATGAAGACCCCTATGATTCCGGCCGCCAACATCGCCTTTACCATTTCTTCTTCTGAAAGTCCCAATGTTCTGCCTACGCCGATAATGGCTCCGGGCAAAGCACCGCAGGATCCGGCCGTGGGAGCCGCAACTACCACTCCCATGGAACTTTTGACTTCCATCATTACGGAGGTATATAAAATCACTTGATTGAGGATATCGCCCTCCACAAGCGTTTTATCCTTTATCCGTTCCTGAAACGCCAAGGATTGCGGCCCCAAAATGCGATCGGCGTATTTGGTCCCCTTCAGTCCAAGGTCTATCGCGTTTTGCATGATTCCAAGTATGGAACGCATCTTTTTAAATACTTCCTGCTTGGAAATATTCCCCCGCATGCTTTCATAAACTACGGCCAGCTCCCATAATTCAAGGTTTTTGCCTATGTTGAATTCAAGCATTTCATTACAGGTGATAAAAGGGACTGTAAGATTTTTACGTGCCATTATGGGAAGTACGGGATGTATCTTCTTAACACAAAGAACCTGATCCATTTCCACGAGTGTCGCCTCCAGGTCAGCGGAAATGAATTGGTTCGATTTTATTTCGATGAAGGAAGAAACCCCTTCACGTAATGCAATTTCGTCACAAACAAAGGATTGCTCAATATGCTCAATAAGGTCGGTAGGGGTTTTAACATAGACCAGGGTTTGATAGAAATCCCCGTTCATGGATACCGGGGCTCCGTCGATTTCAATAATTTCGATCATGCCCCCTCCGGTCGAAATGGCTGTTACCGTTCGCGTTTCCCTACTGTTTTTTAGGGTAATCTTGTAGGTATTGGGATGGGTGGCCCCAATGGGATGAATATCGATATTGATCTGAATCCCTGCTTCTTCAATGGCCAGTAGATAGTCTGGTAGGCGCTCCTCATCCGCCTCCCAACCCATGAACCCACCAAATAGTCCCATGTCCGATCCCTGACCCTTATGGGTCGTTGCCAAGGAACCATTCGGGTCAAACTCAATATATACTTCCTTGATAGTGCCATCCATCAAATCGCGACACATTCTACCGATACGCAAAGAGGCTGCACAATGCGAGCTCGACGGACCGCGCATTACCGGTCCGATCACGTCATTGAATATACTGGGATACCTTTTCATCTTGTGAATTACATTTCAATATATGAAAAATCAGGATTCCATAAAGATAAATCATCCTAGACCTAGATCATCTATCCTGATACTTCTTTAAGGCGGAAGGAATAAATAGCGTATAAGCCACTTGTCGCAATCCATACTCTTTTGGACTTTTACAATGAAGCTTTGGGGACTGTTTCGGTTCTATGGTCTTGGGTTCAAAGAAGGCATTACTATTAGTACGGACACAAGAATACCGCCTCCATCAAGATTTTGAGTGCATTAAAAGTAATGGTATAAAGAAAAGTAAGCGATTTTGGTTCTAATTAGAGGGTTGGCTTAGACTTTCTTTTCAAACTCTATTGAATTCCAGGCGCTTTCCGGCATTGTACCAATGACAATTTGTCCGCTTTCATCAATGTAGACAAACCAAACATGCCCACCTTTTGGTTTAAAGCCACGCTTGGAAGATAAATAGAGTCTTAATTCTGATGTAGCTAGTTTGGGGAAAACAAGATTTAAACGAATACGTAGCATTTGCGGATAAAGTAAAAACTCTTTTAACGCCAAATCGGGGTGACTTGCTTTATTGCCCTTTAGAATATTATCTTTTCCAAAGTAGCCCAATACTATGTTCTTCTCATCTTTTGTAACGGTAATTTGGGAGTCGAAATATTCTCTTTCGGTAACCTTGGAAAATGCTCCATTTTCACAATCAAAGAAACGTTTATGAAAGTTTTGAAATTTCATTTTTACCTCTCACTATCCAATAATATTTTGACAAAGTTTTTTGCGATTTCCTCAATGACGGGAACGGCAACGGAGTTACCAAACTGTTTGTATGCCGGAGTATTACTAATGGGGAGTATATAAGATTCCGGGAAACCTTGAAGCCTGGCGCATTCTCTTGGAGTGAGTTTACGTGGATTTGAACCTTCTTGAGGAATTAAGCACTCCTTGCCATCCTTTCCATATCTGGCAACCAAGGTATTGGCAGGTTCCTCAAAACTTGCGATGTTTGCCTTAAATCCAGTTCCTCTTTCCAAGTTTCGTTTTGTTCTTTTGATATGACCTTTCCACAATTTATCTGAAATCGTGAATTCGGAAGACACGTTTTTTTCCAGTATTGATTTTAGTCTTTTTGGTTTTCCTTTAAGGTCAGGGAATTCAAAATTTTTAGGATTATCCCTAAAACAGACCATATAGAAACGTTGTCTTTTTTGGGGTACAACAGTTTCGGCATTAATTATTTCGCTGTAAAAGTGGTAGTCCAAATCCTCCATTGTTTTTTTTACAGTGAGATAAGTATTTCCATTATCATGGTTCTTGAAATTTTTAACGTTTTCCAGAAAAACTATTTTTGGTTTTTTCAACGCTACTATGCGTGCAATATCAAAGAACAGATTCCCTTGGTCTTTATCCAAAAACCCATGTTTTTGTTCTAGGGAATTACGTGCCGAAACTCCGGCCAGGCTAAAGGGTTGGCATGGAAAACCCCCGGTAAGGACATCGTGGTTTGGAATTAACTTTTTTAATGTACTATCCGAAATCTGGGGATTCGTAAAGTCCCGGATATCACCAAAAGGATATTCTCCAAAATTGGATTCGTACGTTTTTTTTGCGGCATTATCAATTTCAGATGAAAACACGCATTTACCGCCCTGGTTCTGCAATGCTAAACGAAATCCCCCTATTCCCGCAAAAAGGTCGATGAATTTAAATAGGGGCTCCTTTGGAGGAGGAAAAGGAACATTCCATTCGGTTTCGACCGAATCCTCAATTCTAGAGGCAATAAAATCTAAAGCTTCTTTTTTATAAATAGATGCTACACCATTCTTACTATTTTGTAAATAATGCGTTAAGTATGCATGTTCATTTGTAATTATTTTATCTCCTGTAATTTTTAGATATTTCTTTATTTCTGAATAGCTCATTAAATATGTTCCGATTCGTAGAATTTTTTCTCAAATGTAATGATAGATTGATATAATTCAACTTAAATCATAGAAAAATATCTACATGTTTTTAACATAAAGAATGTAATACCCCTCCATACCTGTTTACCGGTTCGCCGCCTGAGGAAGTTTGATGGGTAACGCATTGCGGTATAGTACGTTTTGGGCTTATCCAAGAGAGGAAATCATAATTGGGAAAGGTGTGTGCCAGCGATATTCTATAAAGGGCCGATCAAACGATAGCCATAATTGCTCACGTTCATTGTTTTTAAACGAATCCGTAAAGGCCTAGTATATTGGATTATTAGATTTTTTAGGCCGTATTCTATGCCTATTACATTTTGTAGTCGTAATTTGTTGTCTGCATATAGGGACTAAAAGGTCTGATGATATGAGAATTTTTTCTTCAGGTCATCTATCTTAATCCTACTTTAAAGTGGAAGGGATGAACAAAACAATGCGAGTTTTTTTGGACCTCTTATGGCAATCCATTCTATTTTGGACTTTTGCGATGGTGCTCTGGGGACTGTTTCGGTTCTACGGCCTTGAGTCCGAGGATGGCGTTACCATTAGTGCAGACTTTCGCGAAGATCTGCGAATGAGGAATATACTTCCATTATTTGCACTTGCCGGTTTTCTCATGGGCATTTTCTACGCCACGGTAGAGTTCGCCTTTGACAAGTACAACTCCAAAAGACGTTCCATAGGTTTAACCATTGTTGTAAAGACACTTGTCTATTTATTTTTAATCATACTGATAGCGACTTTCATGATCGAATTGGGAGCAAACCTGTTTGGACTTAAGAAAAATAACGACCCGGGTTGGTGGCGGCATGACAAGGGTTTTTGGGTAACTACCCTATATTTTTTGTTTACCTCACTGATGTTTTCCCTTATTAGGATTGCCAACGAAAAATTCGGAAAAGGGGTATTTTTAAAAATGTTATTGGGGAAGTATAAAAACCCTCAAGAAGAGAAACGGATCTTTATGTTTCTCGATTTAAAATCCTCGACCACCATTGCCGAGGCCTTGGGACATTTTAAATATAGCCAACTTATTCAGGATTGTTTTTATGATTTAAATGATATTGTCCCGAAATACGCTGCTGAAATCTATCAGTATGTGGGAGACGAGGCAGTACTCAGTTGGCCATACCACAGGGGTTTGGCCAATAACAATTGTGTGGCTTTGTTTTTCGCATTTCAGAATGTTTTGAAGTTGCGGAATTCCTACTACATGAATAAATATGGCTTAGTGCCCGAATTTAAGGCAGGTCTCCATGGAGGAAAGCTAATGGTTGCCGAAGTAGGGGTGGTAAAAAAGGAATTGGCCTTTCATGGGGATGTTATCAATACCTCTGCAAGAATACAGGCAGAATGTAATAAACATAATGTTGCCGTATTAATATCCGAAAGGTTAAAGGAAGATTTAAAGATAGACTCAAAATATTCCACGAAATCCATTGGCAATGTGCTGCTCAAAGGAAAAAATAAGGAATTGAATGTCTTTACCATTTCCCAAGGCTGATCTTTTATAAAAAAGATAACCTACCTGACCAATTTTTGCTATTCCATGAACAAATCGGAATCTTTTAAAATTTAGACGAGCCGGTTCACGACAGTAGCGTACAGGTTCACGACAAATAGGACGCGTTACTTTGAGAGTTCGCAAAAACCTTGGTTTTTTACGAACATGAAAAGAAACGAATTTATTAAAAAAAGTATCGCTTTTGGTGGAATTGCCGTTGCAGGACCAGTTATGGCCATACCTAGCGGAAAAAGCCTAACACAGGGACTATTCGACCCAAAGGTAATTTCTGAATTTGTGTCCGCCGCACATAAAAGCTTGGAGGATACCCAAAAGATTATTGAGGCCAAACCCCTATTGCTGAATTGTGCCAGCCAACTTGCCAAAGGGGATTTTGAGACCGCCATTGGGGGTGCATCGCATATGGGGAGAAGGGATATTGCCGATTTTTTGGTATCCAAAGGGGCACGGTTGGACATTTTTAACTACGCCTTTTTGGGATATGATGATTTTGTTCGGAGGCTCATTACGGACCATCCCCATCTACTCAATGCACCAGGCCCCCATGGATTTACACTGCTACATCACGCAGAAGTAGGAGAGCGAAAGGAATTGGCGGCATGGCTAGAGGAAAAGGGGCTTAAGAAGACCTTTTTTAAAGGGGTTTTCGGATAAGCAGTATAGAACTTCAAATTTTTTTGAAGCATTTTCAACCTATCCAAAATTCTATATTTGTAAGTGTTCAATAACAAAATGTATCTTTCCATTGGAATTTTGAGATGATGTGGTTTGTTAATACCGATAGGCGGTTCTTTTATTTTGCTACGCTAGTGCTACTGGCGGTGTTCGGTATTTCTCTAGTTCAAAACGTCATCCGATATAAGCATCATGCAAGCTATGATATTTGGACCTCGGTAATTTATCTAGCAGTCTCTGTATTGCTCTTTATTCCCTTTATGGCATTTTCGCTCCAAGTTCAAAAAGAATTAAATGTACGGTTTAACAAGTGGTACTGGCCTATGGTCTGTCTGTTGGCCCTTTTTATTTTGCTTACTTTTTATCTTCTATCAGGGATTCTTTTACATAGTCTTGAATTCTTTGATTCTTTTGTTTCCGAGGATTACGCACGTTACTATTTTGGTCGTGAGGCCCTATATCATCTTTTGGTAGTTTTTGGATCTTCCTTGTTCGTACGACTTAAAGGGAAGAAAAAAAGTACGACCATAGAGGTTAGCAAGGGTAGAAAGACCATAACACTTCGATTGGAAGCCATACATTGGATAGAAGCGGATGATCACTACCTTAACTTTTATACGGAAACGGATGTCTTTATCAAACGGGCCAATCTAAGTGATACGGCAAAACAACTTGCACCGGATTTCATTAGAATTCACCGAAAATATGTAGTCAATAAAAGTCAAATTGTTTCTAAAGAAAAGAAGCAACGTGGGGAATTTGTTCTTCTAAGCTCAGGAAAAAAGCTAAAAGTGGGCCAGTCTTTTGCACCATTGTCTTGGTAAATTCGTTTATATTATTAGGTCGTTGCTCGTCCTCCAGAGGGCGAAACTCTCTTCAAAACCTGTAATATACTGGACAAAGCCGAAATGTTTTAGGTAAGGCGCTACATAACTATTTGAGTAGAGCTCAACATAGCCAACGATCTAAATAACTATGTCTAATACGTAGCGCCTACCTGAACAAAACTATTTCTTGAATGGTATCTCGGTGTTTCGGGAGCGGCCATACAACAAGTGGATCCCAAATAGAATAACGCGATTTCCTCTAGTTTTTCCACTTTGGATCCCACGGTCATATGTTTTGGAAGCGCAATGGTACCTACGGCCGGACCACCGACAATGGACAAGTACCACGTACGCCCCCAGATATCCTCAATATCTATATTATATCGTTCGTTGCGCAATGCCGGTAAAGAAGGATTCTGTTTGTATATCCATGGTCTCAGTATCACAAGATCCCCGGGAACGTGCTGAATTCGGCTTACGGTACCGGACACTGGAGCATGGATACGGTGGTAGTTCTTATTATGCAAAAATACATTCGTGAAATAGTAGTCCTCTGGGATAGGGACTTTACCTATCTGGAAAATAGTTTCGATACTGCGTTTGTCCCCCTTTACATTGGAGATTGTGGTATCCACTACGGAACCTAAATCACACAGCAGACCTTCACAAGGCCAAACATAAGCACTTTGGTTTTGGGGAAGTTCCTTGAATTCCCTGGTAAAAAAATCCTGAAAGTTGGCAAATTCCTTTTTCCCATCAGGTGGTTTGAATTTTTGTAGATAGTTCTTATCCCTATAGTTAACTTTTAGGTAGGGACCTATGATTTTTTTGGAGTACGATTTGGTATAGAGGGATGAATACCAAGCGGATATTCTACGTTGTAGGGTGCTTGGTAAACTTCCCCAAAGCCTCACTGAAAGGAATTGATAAATGGCGGCTCTCCACCGTGGTACTTTAAAAACCGTAAAATAGATGTCGGATTCTGTGGTAGGATAGGAAACAGGTGGCATATACTTAGTTCATTTAAAATGGCAAGTGCCCTACTATCCGGTTTTCCCTCCTCAAGGCCCAAATAGCATGAGCACCTTGCCAAATCGGTAACAAATTTCCCGATTGTGATTCGTTGATATCGGGAAGAATTCTTTTTTGGTAGTCTTTCAAAACCTGATGAAAGTTGTGTTACAAAGACTGTCCGCTTTTTGATGATGATCCAAAGTAAGGGAGCCTACCCTGCATTATCAAGACATTTTTGTGAATGACCCAGTTCACTTGGGATATGACTTTTAAGGGTCGTTTGATGACGAAAACTGGTCTAAATGGGTTGTTGGGACGTATAAAAAGTCGCTGGGCTCCCATTTAAGGAATGATTAACAGAAAACGCTATGAAATACTTTACTTAAGGTCGCCGGTACCCTTTGAAACCCGAAAAGGGAACCTGTTTTGTGACTTCAAAAAAATTTAATAAAGTATAACTATTGACGCAAGGCCTCTAGCGCTTGCGAACGGTAATTCCGACCAATCGGAAGTTCACGGCCCTTCACTTCTACCATAATATTGTTATAGGCAGTGATGTGAGTTAGAGAAATGATGTAAGAACGATGGATCCGGATAAAATGTTGTTTGGGGAGTTTCTCGGCCAAATAACTGATACGCTGTGTGGTAACCACTTCCCTATCCGTTAAGTGAATAATGACCTTATCGTTAAGACTTTCCAGATAATGGATGCAACCTAAATCCAGTTTAACCACCTTACGGTCTGCCTTGATATAGAGAAAATCCTGCTCCGAAGTAGTGGTTCCCTCCTCCCTTGCGGTTTCGGATTCGGCACCATTAAGTTCCGCGTGTTGTCCCTGGAGATATTTGTTCACCTTAGATATCGTCTTTAAAAAACGGGTAAGGGAAATTGGTTTTAGGAGGTAATCTATGGCATCAAGTTCAAAAGCTTTTACGGCAAAATCCCTATATGCCGTGGTGAAAACGATCAATGGCGGGTTCTTAATCGATTCGATCAGTTCCAATCCGTTTAATTTGGGCATTTTAATGTCCAGGAAAACCAACTGTATATGCCCCTGCTGTATATGTTCAAAGGCCTCCAGGGCGTTACTACAACTTGCTACGACTTCCAATTGATCAATTTGTTCGGCATACTTCACCAACACATTTCTGGCCAGGGGCTCATCATCTACAATAATGCACTTGATCTTATTGGACATTCTCTTCTTGGGTTAGGTTGGAAATACTGCTCAAGTCGATATTGAGTTTTACCAAAAAACTATCTTCCTCTTCCAAAATCTTCAATTCATATTTGTCCGGAAAAAACAATTCCAATCGCCTTTTTACGTTGGTAAGTCCTATGTTCTTGTCCGTGTCCAGCCCTTCTTTGGAAGGTTCGGAACTCTTACTGTTTTCCACCATAAAGATCAGATTTTCCTTGATCAGTTTAAGATCTATGGTAATCCAGGCATCACTGATCTCATTATCGGCCCCATGCTTAAATGCATTTTCCACAAAGGGCAATAACAATAGTGGAGGAATGAGCGTTTCGGTATTGTCAATGGATTCGGAAACGTTGATACTTAAGCCCTCTTCATACCGTATGCGTTCCAGGGCCACCAAGTTCATCAACTGCTCCCATTCCCTTCCAATGGAGATAAAACGTTCGTTGCACTCATATAGCATATAATCCAAAAATTTGGATAGACCCAGGACTACATCAGGGGTTTTTTTGGACTGGGACAGGGACAGGGAATAAATACTGTTTAGGGTGTTGAACAGAAAATGGGGATGGATCTGTGCCTTTAGGAATTTGAGCTCTGTAGCTACTTTCTCCTTTTCCAGTTCCTTGTTGATTTTATCCTTCTGATAGTAGAACAACTGCAATTTAATGGCCATGGCCACAAACACCGGAGTATATACCGCAACAAGGGAATTAAGCAGCTTGGGCAGATATAACATAGGTGTCTTCCAGTATTCCTTTTCCGGGCTATACCAGCGATAGAGATAAGTCCATATCATATAGCGATCGATCACTCCCATGGCTAGGGCTAAAAGTATGGATAGTATTACGTACTGGAAAGTTTTCTTGGGATACAGGAACTTGGGCATCAAGTAATAGAGGGTAATGTAGGTTGGAATCATTTTCCATGGCAAAAGAAACAGCAACTGTTGGAATTGTTCCCAATACTCATCATCATAGCTCCCCCACATTAGGGTATATAATGCCACATAGGACATCCAAAAAAGGACATGATAGTATACCCTGTTTTTACGATTTGAAATCTTGTCGATCATTCGGAGCGATTTGCCTGCAATTTTTTGTGAAATTACTAATTACCGGTAAGCTTATAAAATAACGGGACCAAACGACACTCTTTTGCCCGCCAAAGCCGTTTTTGCCGCGGTAAACGTTTCTCTTTTCAGCTTTTGCTCGATTTTCCCATTTCCCGGTTCGGGACATAATAGGACAGGAACATTATTTTGTTAAATTTTTCATAGGCTTTTCTTCTGTTTGCCTCGACAATCGCAAGTAAGCCGTACTTTTGCAATCGCCAATTCAACAGTGCATGGTTATGGATACAAAATATGGTCATATCCTCTATGATTATCTTCTAAAAATGGGATTGGAGGAAACATCGGCGTCTTATGTTAACCTGTTTGTGCTTTTAGTGGGAAGTATTGCCATTTCCGGGTTATTGGATTTCATTATCTGGAAAATCCTCCGCACACTTTCGGTACGTTTGGCCAGGCGTACGGCGACTAATTTTGACAATTTTCTGGTTGCCCACAAAGTGCCTAGATATATTGCCCATGTATTTCCTTTATTGTTGCTTTTTGAACTTTTCCCGGTAGTATTCATGGATTTTGAATATGGCGGTGCCCTAGCACTTAAGGCATTGATGATCTTAGGGGTACTATTAGCGTTGGTGCTGGTAAAAAGTTTGCTTTCGAGCACCAAGGATTACTTGAAGACATTGCCCCACTTGCGGGACAAACCCTTGGACAGCTACATTCAGGTCTTTATGATATTTGCCTGGGCCGGAGGCATTTTGACCATTTTCGCCATTATTACCGATACCACGATTTGGAAATTCTTTACGGCCCTTGGTGCGGCATCCGCAGTTATCCTTTTGATTTTCAAGGATTCCATTCTGGGCCTTGTAGCAAGTATACAGGTGAGCATAAACGATATGGTGCGGATCGGCGACTGGATTACCTTTGAGAAATATGGCGCGGACGGCGATGTCATTGAAATTACGTTGGCTACCGTAAAGGTGCAGAATTTTGACAAGACGATTACTACCATCCCTACCTATGCACTGATTTCCGATTCCTTCAAAAATTGGAGGGGCATGCAGAAATCGGGAGGAAGGCGTATAAAACGGGCCTTAATAGTAAGGCAGAAAAGTGTGAAGTTTCTAAGCCCGGAGGATGTGGAATCCTTAAAGAAAATAGAGCTTATCGCCCAATATTTGGAAAACAGGAGCAAAAAAATCGCTACCTTCAATCAGGAGCGTGGGGTGAACAAGAGTTTGTCCATAAATGGCAGGAACCTGACCAATCTGGGTGTCTTCCGCAAATACATTGAGAATTATTTGGAGAATCATTCCGCTATCAATAAGGACATGACCTTAATGATACGTCAATTAAGTCCGACCCCCCAAGGGATTCCCTTGGAGATCTATACCTTTAGTAGTGATAAGCGATGGGAAAATTATGAATACATCATGGCGGATATATTCGATCATTTGTTGGCGGCCCTCCCCTATTTTGAACTGGAAATCTTTGAATTGCCCACATCTTTGGAAGCGGTTACCTAATTAACAGCTATTTTTATCAACAGGATTTAATCGTCCTACTCCGTAATCAACAGCTCTTTTAATTTGGTATTTTCCCTTATTTCCTTTGGATAAAAGTATACATCCCGTAACCGACGTTTTAGCAATATCTCAAATTGATCTGTTGGTTCAAAGGGTGGATCTTCCGTAAAATTCCCATAGCTCAAAAGTCCTTTGGCCCTTAATCTAGACCCAAACTCGATAACCGATGAGAAAGCGGTTCCCCCAACCAAAAATTTCTTGTGTTCCGGGCCTGGCCTATAGAAACCTGCCGAAAAACAACCTACCTCATTTAGCCCCAAGGCCCCGCCTAAAACCTTGTCCTTAAGTTGGGTCTTGAATACAGAATCAAAGGTAACATCGAGCGAGCCATACTTCTCTTTGGTCTGCTTTGCGGCTTGTGCCAACTTTTTCTTTGCCGATGTGGTAAGTCCGTCAGGGAACCCTTCTAAATTTGCCCACGGGAATTCCTTTGTAAACATGCTATCTCCAGAAACCAGCAAGTACCATTCTATAAACAGGATGGCCCCTTTGCTTTTTGGATCCAATTTTTTGTCCCATTGGGACAGTACCTTGGCTGCGCTTTTTAAATCCTGGTCCTTGGATTGTTCGGCAAAGGCAATCAATTCTCCCAGTACGATTTCCGCCAATTCCGATTTTGTAGACCCCTGAAATTCCAGCAGATCGTCAAAAGTCAATCTGTCCTTGCTTAAAAGCATTTTAAGCGATTTCCTGGCCCTTAGATCAAAATTAGAAAAGGCAAAGTAAGGCGGATAGTCCTTCTCTTCCAGCGCTGGAGGATAGGTACTTGTCCAAGGTGAGTTATTGGAGTTTGCCACAAAACCGCTTTGAGGATCGATAATCTTTGGAAGCTCCCCATAACTATGATATGAGTGTACCAAGGCACCTGGTCTTGAGCTGGGAATGATTTGGGACCACTGCCCCAAATTGCCCGAAGGCCTTTGGGGAATAATTCCGTTGTATACATATCCAATTGACCCCTTTTTATCGGCTAAGATTATGTTCTGGAGGGGAAGTTGTAATTTTGAAAGTGCCTTTTCAAATCCAGCCACGTTCGTAGCCCTTCCCATTTCCATCAGTTGCTGCATCATAAAAGGTCTATCCAAACCCGACAATCGTAACGCCAATGCCCTTCCATTTTTTTCCGATACCAAATAGCCGTAGGCACTTTTTTTGATTTGCACAGTGCTATCCAAAAATGAATTCCCTTCCTTTATCTTAATGGAAGCTGGGGAAATCTCCAGACCGGTCCAGTTTCCCTCTAGCTTGTACTTCCCGTTTTGGAGTTCCAATTCAATAAGATCAAAACTATCGGCCTGATTAAAGGTCATCCCCCAGCCCAAGTTTTCATTGAACCCCATTGCCATGCTGGGTGATCCCAATTGCATAATGCCGTATAGATTGGTTTTATCATCTGTGAGATGGGCTTCAAAAAAACGATGGTTCTCCATCCACGGTGGATGGGGTTGGATCAATAGCATGGTATTACCACTAGCCGATTTCCTTGGCCCAATGGCCCATGCGTTGGAACCTGCATTTTCCCATGAGGTAGATTGCTGATTCAGCGCAAAGGCCCCCACACCAACATGATAGGATAATTGCAAATGGGAAAGCAGGTCCGTATTCAGAATGGGGAGGACCGCTTCGTTTTCGGGATGGATTAGATGGGAATACTTCCGGGTATAGGCATTCATACCGGAGACAAAAGCGTTTATGTATTCCTTCATTTCCGTTGTCTGAAGGTCATACCATGTTTTTGATCTTGCCGGGATATTAAGCCTCCATATCTTTACATCTGATTGGACGTTTTCCTGCCCGCCCCAATATTCGGCACTTTTCCCTCTGGCCTTTGCATATAGTTTTAAGATTACATTGCCATGGGCCTTCATTTGGGCCCAACCCAAACCATAATAAAGATCCTTTGTCCACTTGGCCTCTATATGCGGTATGCCCCATTGGTCCCAACGGATGGTTGCCTTCTGAGCCTTAACTTTGCAATGTGATGAAATAACTATGGATATGATCAATACCCAATACATCCATTTCAATACCTGCCTGTTTGTAAACTGTACCATTTCTTTCTTAAATCAAGGAGTAAAAGTACAAGGCCAAGGGAAAGAGGCGTTCGGATTCCGGAATCCGAACACTTTAGTCATTTTTTAGGCCGGAAATAAACTCTGAAGGGGTAACCCCAAGTTTCTTTTTAAAAAATGTATTGAAAACGGACCTGGAATTAAATCCACTGTCGTACATCACTTCCATAATGGTAAGCTTTGTGTCTTTTGTGCTTTCCAGAAGGTATTTAGCATGTTTTACCCGGAGCGTGTTGATGTATTCCGAAAAGTTTACCTTAAAGTGCTGATTGATTATTTGGGACAGCAGCTTTGGATGCAAGTTCAACTCTTCCGATAACATACTTAAGGTCAGGTCCGAATTGAGATAGGGTTTGTTCTTCTCCAAATATTCTTCAATACGAGGGATTTCCTCTTTGTCCGAAACAAGGGTGTGTTCCCGCTTTCTGGAAGTGCTTTCCATTCGGTAAATCTCCTTTACCAGTCTCACATCATCCCGACCGATTTGCCTAAAATACTGTGGATTTTTGAGTCCTTGAAAGGTAATTAAGTTCACAAGGATCAGAACTTCAAATTGTACAATGGTTTCGGTAGAGAGGCTCTCCCCGAAAATTATGACTTCTGGAAGGGCCGTACTCAAAATATTGCAAACAATTATGGCCAACATCACCAAAAGTAGCAGCTTTAACCATTTGATTTCCGGAATTGAAATTGCCGTGGTTACGGTTTTTATCGTCTTTTTGTAATTCAAGATTTCATAGTATCCGAAAAAACAGTAAAGAAGCATTGATAAAAGCAATAAAAAGGCGAATTCCTGGCTACAGCTCATTTTGTTAAGAATGGCCGCGAGGACTATGGCAAAAAAAGGAAGAAAATGCAATATATCCCTTCGGCCAAATCGGTGGCCCCTTATCAGCCGGGATTTAATGTGGAAATAGATCAGGGGGCCATAAAGAAACCCATAACTACAGCTAAACCGTGACAATGCTTGTGTCAAGATCTGTTGGCTCCATAAAAAATTGTATGTAAAGTGCACGCCCAAGGTGAATAACAGCAAAGCAAGATAGAGGTTGCCTTTTCTTTTTCGATACTGAGGGGTTAAAAAGATTAGGCATAAGAGGAAACTCTGCCAAACGACAATGGTGTGGATAATGTTCTGAAAGTACATTCTCTTCTAGCTTATTTCGCATTTCCCATGAAATGGTAAGATACCATTCTTTTTTTCGGGATAAAAAGGAAAGATTGGGATAACAAATTGTTAAAAAGGGAAAGTTTTTTGAATATTTCCAGAATATATCACAAAACATTTTTTATTCCGAAAGCGGTGTAACTTCATTTTGGTTATTTTAGAACCAACAAATATGACACTATGGGTTCAAGAAGAGATTTTTTAGAAAAGCTTACCGTTTCAACCATTAGTTTACCATTGCTATATAACCCGACGAACTTGTTCGCCGTTTCCGATCAGCCTTATGACGGACCGATACTGAAGGTTGCCCTTATGGGGCTTGGAAGCTATGCGAGAAGGGTGGCAAAGGCTATGGAATCCTGTAAGCGTGCCAAATTGACCGGGCTTATCAGCGGTACTCCTTCCAAAATAGTCGAGTGGCGGGCCAAATATGGTATTCTCGAAAAGAATTGTTACAACTACGATAATTTTGATCAGATCAAGGACAACCCGGATATCGATGTGGTTTACGTCATCACCCCCAATGCACTTCACAAAGATCAGACGATACGGGCGGCCAGGGCTGGAAAACATGTAATCTGTGAAAAGCCCATGGGCGTCAATGCCCAAGAAGGTCAGGAAATGGTGGATGCCTGTAAAACGGCCAATGTAAAATTATTGATAGGTTACCGTATGCACTATGAACCCAAAACCGTGGAAGTAATTCGAATGCGTAAGGCCGGGGAATTTGGAAAGCTCAAATTTTTTCAGGGACAATCCGGATTTACCATCGGAGATCCTACCCAATGGCGTTTGAACAAGGAACTGGCCGGTGGAGGGGCCATGATGGATATCGGGATTTATTCCATCAATGGTGCACGCTATATGTTGGGTGAGGAACCTATTTGGGTCACCGCCCAAGAGACGAAAACAGATCCGGTAAAGTTCAAGGAAGGTGTGGACGAAACCATACAGTTTCAAATGGGTTTTCCCAGTGGTGCCGTAGCCTCTTGCCTTTCTACCTATGCCATGAGCCATTTAGATCGTTTTTTCTTGAACGGGGAGGATGGTTTTGCGGAAATGCAACCCTCTACGGGCTATGGTCCTATAAAAGGACGGACGCATAAAGGTGAACTGACACAACCTCACATCACCCACCAGACCTTACAAATGGACGGGATGGCCCAACTTATTTTTGAAGGTGTGGAACCCATTGTACCCCTAGATGGGGAGGAAGGCGTTAAGGATATGAAGATTATAGATGCTATATATCTAGCGGTAAAGACCGGAAAACGTGTGGATTTATAGTAGGATTAAGTCAACTTTTAAAAGTTAAGTCCAAGACTAATATTCCATCAACTCTATTTTTCGAAAATCGATGGGATGGCTATTGGATTGAAAGGAAACATATCCGCCCCTTACCGAGGTATTCCCTTCCACGATCAATGTTTTTGCGGTCTCATTATCGGGGTCATACGTGGGATTGGCATAACTTAAAATGGCCTCCCCGTTCACAAAGTGGGTTATTTTTCCATCCTGGATATCTATTTCCGCAGTTACCCATTGATTTCCATGAAAGGTTCGGGGTACCGTTGCCGGCGTACAGGTAGTTGTATTTTTTATTCCATTAACCTCCACAAAAATCCCATTGACGCAAAGGGCCCCAAGCGGGCGATCGTCCTTATCATTACCACCATGAAAGTTATATTCCAAGCAAATGGGAAAGGGTTGATCCATTTTTTGTGTATTGGGCGGTTGGCCGTGAAATTGTATACCGCTATCCCTATACCCCCACTCCGGTGCCCCAGGTGCCGTTTCGCCGACGAACCGGTATTCTACCTTAAGGCGATAGTCCGTTAGTCGTTTATCATAGTACAAGGTGCCGAAACGATCGTTCAATTCAGGACCGTAACCATCATAGCGGATACTTAGTATGCTATCGGCTACCCGAAAGGTATTGCCAAAATTTTCACCAAGGGGGTACCCGTTTATTTTCATGGTCCAACCTTCCAGGTCCTTTCCATTGAAAATGGATACCCATTCTTTTTTTGTTGTTTGTGACGTTTCCGGAGCCTCGAACCCCTTTTTGGAATCGGCTTTCTTCTGGCCGCAGGAAACCAATAAAAATGCGAATGGTAGTAGGATGAATTTTATGGATATATTGAAGGCAGGTTGCATTGTTATTAGGTATTGGACTATTTCCTTTTAAAAATAGGGATAAAAAAATAATCCAATGCCTGAAATAATTTAATGACCATTGAATACGAAAATCCAAGAATGATGAAATATGTGTCGAGAAAGTCAAATAAATGGCTCAATCTCCATCATATAACTTTAATTCCGTCGGATAAGGAGTTCCTTTTCCAGTTTCCAGATAATCCTTTAGGCTTAATAAATAGACGGTCCATTTTGTGTTAAAATAGGTAAGGGATGCCATATCATCGGACGGAATATTGCTATGCGTATGGGTCAAAAATACCTGTCCCTCCCTTTCTTCCAGCTCAAACGTCAGTACGGCATTCTGCCATGGCGTAGGGCCTTCGGAACAGGTCAACTCCAATTTTTCGTAAGGAACAATTGCTGTGTACTTAAAAGTTAGGGTCGTTAGGTTTTCAAAGTGTAGGGCTATCGTTTCCCCGATTTTCGGGTCACCTTTTGCAGAGGTGGCCCACCATTTCTCCAGCCCTTGGGGTTCGGATATGGCTTTATACATTTCTTCTTTGGTGGTCTTTGCGCCTATAAAGTGTCTGGAGTCCTTCATATTAAAGTAAATGGCACAGAGAAGTTACGAAAAGAAAGTTAAAGCAAGGTTATTCACAAAATAAGGGTTAGCGTCTTAAAACTACTTACCGGCTTTCCTTTTTATGCTTTTTGTCCGCTTGCACCAATTCATCTTCCTGCCATACCCCATTGGCTATGATCTTGCCATCTTTTCCATAGAAAATGCCTTCACCGCTACGCCGGTCATCTTTCCAGGCCCCCGTATACTTTTCTCCGTTGGGCCAGTAATAGGTGCCCTGTCCATGACGCTTGTCGTTCACATAATTTCCGACATAGTGTTGCCCGTCCGGCCAATAAAAGGTACCCTTGCCGTGGCGTTGGTTGTCCTTCCATTCCCCCTCGTAACGGCTACCTGTATCCAAAAGTGCCAATCCGTGACCGTTGGCTTTCTTGTTCTTAACCTCCCCAACATAATGCATTAGACTCCCTTTGCTACTTGTAAAGGTCAAATATTCACCAAAGGATTTCTTTTGCAATTGACGCTCCATGCGTGCCAAACGTACTTTGGTCTTCTCAAGTACAAAACTTAACGAATCGAATTGCCGAATTTCTCTTGGGGAGGCCAAATGCTCTATTTTACTGGAGTCAAGAGCCTGTAGTTGCGCAATTAAGGAGGCATCCGAGTGAATTGCGTGTTGCATTTTCATGAATCTCTTTGCGAGTGCGATACGGAGTTGAATCCCAGCGCTATCATTTTTCCCGTCGGCGTCCAATTGCTCTTGATAAGCACCGAGAGCTGCTTTGAAATTACCTTTTACCAGGGTAGAATCTATTGGCAAAAGGCTATTGTAAACGGCCATCCGTATATCCATTTGCTCCTGGAGAGCCCTGTTGGCCTGAAGTTCGTTTTGGAGCTTGTTGGTCTTCAACTGATAGAATACCAGGATACCAGCCGCAATTGTCAATAAAATATAGGAAATGATGCTGCGATTTTTCTTTTTCATGCTATTGATAGTTCGGTCAACGCATTGATATACGTATTTAATCGGTAAAGTGGATTTCGGGCAGCTTATTTTTTACTTTTCTGAAGTCCGGAGCAAAATACATATGAAAACGCAGGGTCCAATTTTGTTTGTAAATACCTCCGTTGCTCAACTCTTGTCCATGGGAATACATCAATCCTGCAGCGAAGGTAAGCCGTGGGGTCACAATATACCCAAGCGTGGTGGTCAAGCGCAGGTCTTCCATTGGGCTGGCAACTACTTCCTTTCCACTCTGCATGATCAATTCCGCCTCCGGGGAAACATAAAATGTCTTAGGCTCTAGTTTTTGGCTGTTTAGCGGAACTTTTAACCGAAACATATACCGCCATCGATTCCTAAAAATGTATTCGCTGTTTTCCTCAAACCCCTGGCTCCAACGGTGTTCGATACGAAAACGGTGATAGGTCATTATGTTGGACAGCGGCATGGCGAATAGATACTGATGCCAAATGCGCCATTCAGGTACCAGATTACGATCTGTGGAAGCCTCATCCGTATTGAAATTGAGACGAAGTACTCCTCCCAAACTAACATTGAACTTCTTGGAATAAATATAACCTATGGCATGCCGGTTATAAATCTGGGCCATTTGTCCGACAAATGGGGTGTTTTGCGTTTCCTGGAGCCTAAAATGGGTTTGAGCCACCCAAAACAATCGCTTTGAAATACGGATGTTGCCATAGGTATTGAACCATACCCTGGTCAGCGGTTCCTTGAATTTGGATTCCAAAGGAAGTACCTCTTGTTCCTCTTCCTGCGCTAACAGGGGAAATGAACTACAGATCAAAAACAAGATCAATACCCATACGGGATTTTTGCAAAGGTGCCTCATCCGTTAATTTTCTTTGACCTGATATTGGATGTTGAACAATTGCATGACCATTTTTGGGTCTTGCTCTTTCCGTAGCTTTCGTTCCAATTTTGAGGTTTCCTCATTTCTAAGTTCGGTCATTCGCCGGTAGGTGTTTTGCATAAGAACTACCAATTCATCAACATTATCACAACTAAGATCGGACTGTACCCACTCCAGGAAATATGGGACAAGCACTTTGCTATAGACGGCCGTAATACGTCTTTTTACCTCTTCATTCATAACTGTGGACGTAAAGGGATTCCAGACACCATCCTGGTAGCTCTGTTGTAGCTCTTCCCATTGGGTTGGCAAAGCTGCAACCGCATCGGTCAATGCCTTCAATTGGGGATAGCAATTCACTAGTTCCCTGGCATAATCGAACTTGGTTGATACTTCCTCCATTGTAGAATACTCACTTAAGCTCCTATCGGCCAGGGCCCTGATTTGCAATAACGCATCTGTATTTATACCTGTTACATTGTTGCTGACGGAATCTATCAAATGATTCAATCCCTTGCTTTGGACAATTAATTCTTCCTCCAAGGCAATGAGTTCTTGCTGCCTTTGCTCCTTGGTCAATTTGTCTTCCAATGATTGTTGAACTGAATCAAGGCTAAAAGCTGCATATTTTGCAAGTTGTTCGATGGACGATAACGTATTTCCATCAAATTCAAATCGTTCTGCATTCGGCAATACAAATGTTTTGCCCGAATCGATGCCAGTAGCCTCAATTCTTGTGGAGGGTTTCCCAAAGGGCCATAGTTTGCGTATCAGTTGCTCTCGTGTAACAAATTCAAGGATTCCCTGTTTATGGCAATCGACCACTTTTTCAACGGGATTCAGGAAGTTTTCCGAAATGGAACTTACAACGGAATATTGAAAAAGGGCTTCTTCGTCCGATAATTTTAAAATGTTCAACTGTGTACTGTTCAGCAAGGATTCGCTGATTATTTTTGATTTTTCAAAATGGGATTTGATGGAATCCAATTGTGCGGTCTCTGAGGAATCCAGAGGAAAATGGGCTACTTCCACTTTAAATTCCGGCAAAAAGGCGGATTCTCCCAACTCGGACAAAATATCATCTATCTTCTGATAATATTGGGCATTTTCGGTCAGCAGTTTGGGCATCCCGCTTTCAAGGACATTTGGGGTGTCATTTGTAGGAAGTAGCAATTGCAATACCTTCAGGAAACGGGCATCCAAATTGATGGTTTTCCTCTGTGCCGTCGTATCAAGGGGCAGTTGAACTACGCTGACTTCATCATTTTCCCGACTCTGGATTTTCTCCAGCAAACCGTCATTAAAAAACCAACTCTCAGCGGTCTCCACTTCATCGGTCGCATATAGGGACCATTCATCGTGGGCCAATCCATTTCGAAGAAACCTGCCCACAAGGGTGCTGTTTTCGTTTTCAACACGAAAACTACGCTGGGGGACTCCATCTTCAAATACGATGCTACTCTTGAAAAGAATTTTTTCCACCTCCGAATCCTTGATTCGATTTACCGTATAAGTCCATGGACCGTCCGGCTTCCCACTTTTTAGGGTGCCGCTAGCTTCCTCCTGGGTTCCGCTGACCAGTACCCTATATTGATAATCTATGACCTGGGTCTGGCTATTGGACTGAAACTCCCCGAACTGGAACCGCCAAAACCCATCGGCGAAATGATCTTTAAAAGTGCCGGAAAACAAAAAGGAAGAGTCCTCGTTTTCCAAAAGTGCCTCTAGATTGGATCGTTCCATTATAAAGGGACCATCGAGCAAAGTGTCCTTCCCTACAATTTTGTAATCATATCCTGCCTCTCCTTTGTACTTGCCTACTTGCAAGGGACCGGCATAATGTAGCGTCTCCTGTCCTTGCAATGCCAAAGGAAAGCATACGAATAGTGCAAAGCGCACTGAAATAAAAAGATATTTCGTTTTGAATCCGATCATCCGGCAAAAAAACTAAAATTAATTTACAAGTAATACGGATAGTACGAAAAAATGAAGTTTTTGGATTTTATGCTTGGTACAATTGTAAAATTTGCATAAAAGTGGTGCTAAAAATGACGTTTACCAAAACGAAATCCAAATAACTATTCGGTATTCCACAAAGGGGTACCTATTTGAAGACAGATAGAACCGGAAAATGGTCAAATCAAAATTCCGATTCTTCCATAATTGTGAAGTTTTCCGATTACGTATTTCCGGATTAGTTTGCTATCTAACCTGATAGTATGGGCAATTTTCGTATCCGCTTGCCACTTGCCGCAAATATGGCATTGGCAAGGGCCGGTGCTGCCGGCGGCAGCGGGGGCTCGCCAAGACCTGTTGGGGGTAAGTTGTTTGCAATGAATTCTATATGTATCTCCGGAGCCTCGTCCATCCGTATCCATTTGTAGTCATGAAAATTGGATTGTTCCGCCGCACCATTTTTAACGGTTATTTCACCGTAAAGTGCCGCACTTAACCCTTCAAGGATACCTCCTTCCACCTGCGCCTTCGCACCGGAGGGATTGATTACTATGCCACAGTCCACGACGGCATCTACCTTTAGAACGGTAACTTTTTCATTGGCATCTACGGATACGGTCACTACCTCGGCAACAAAAGATCCTGAGTGTTTGCAAGCTGCAAAACCCCTGCCCTGTCCCTTTGGCAAAGGAATGTCCCAGTTACTGTTTCGTCTTACTCGCTCCACTACTGAAATCAGGCGCTTTACGTCAAATGCATAATCGTCTACCACTGGGACCATTCTTGCCGGACCCAGGAATTTTAGAAAGTAGTCTATCGAATCCATCGTATTCAAAATGGCCAGTTCATCCAAAAAGCTATGTACGGCAAAGGCAACCGCAGAATGCCCTACCGAGCGCCATTGTCCCAAAGGAACATCACTCAAGACATGCCCATATTCAAATTGCAAATCAGGGATGAACCCTGCCGGGAACTCGTATTCATCCAATTCCGTTCCTGCTGGCCTCCCCTCCCGCCCCAAACAGGTCTTACGGGATGCATTGGCCAAAATATGTTGCCAACCGGTTACCAGACCTTCTTCATCTAAGGCGGCCATCATTTTCTGAACACTTGCAGGTCTGTACCAATCATGTTGTATATCTGCTTCCCTGGTCCAGGTCAACTTCACGGGCTTACCCGTTTTCTTTGATAAAATAGCGGCATCCATCGCATAATCCACATAATATCGTCTTCCAAATGCACCACCTATTCGGGGAAGATGAATTTTTATTTGCTCCGGTTGTAATCCGAACAGTTTGATCAATCCCTCTTCAAGCGCCCTAGGATTTTGTGTAGGTGCCCAAACTTCACAAAGATCATCCCTAAAATCCACAGTGCAGTTCATGGGCTCCATGGGAATATGGGCCAGAAATGGAACCTGATAGGTCGCTTCAAAACTTAGGGCTGCGTTTCTTTTTGCCCGATGTATGTCGCCATCCTTTCTTTCTATGGTGGTATTGGTCAATTGCGATTGGAAATGTTTGAATATTCCATCCGTATTTTCCTTTCGTGTACCGGAAGTATCCCAAGTCACATCCAGTTTGCCGGCACCCTTGAATGCTGCCCAAGTGGAGTTGGCCAATACTGCAATACCGTTCACAAAATTGGGACTGTTCGGCGCCAGAAGTCTTTCGCCATAGGCCGAATTATTCAGTTCCATAACATCAATGACACCATTGACCGATCTTGCCCGGGTATCATCATAGTCACCTACCCCACCTTCGAAAACCGGATTTTTTAGTACGGTGGCATAGAGCATTCCCGGCAGCTTTACATCGATGCTGAATTTGGTTTCTCCGTTCACTAGTTGTTCCAAGTCGACTTGGGGCATATTCTTACCTACTATCTCAAAAGCTTCCTTAGGTTTCAATTCCACCGTTTCCGGTAACGGTAGTTTTGAGGCCTCGAACAGCAGTTTTTCGAAAGGTAAAGCCTCCCCAGATTTGGAATGTACTACTTTGTTCTTGACCGCCGAAAGCTCGCTTATCTTTTTATCCATTTGCTTTGAGGCCGCCTGTATAAGCACATGCCTTACCTTGGCAGCCGCAGTTCGCATCAAATCCCAGTTTAGGATAATTGCATAGCTACCTCCTGCCCACTGTTCTTCGTAGGCTTTATCAAAATCACCTTGTACCACCTTTACCTTGTCCCAGTCCGCTCCGAGCTCCTCTGCCAGAATCATGGGCAGCGCAGTTTTGATACCTTGACCTATCTCGGGGTTTTTGGCGATGAGCGTAACCCACCCTTCCGTATCTATTTTAATCAACGGCGAGAATTCATAAATCGTTTCCGGTACTGTTTCGGATCCACAGGATTGTAGATAAACCCCTGCAACTAGGGCACCACTTGCAGAGGCAGTCAGTTTCACAAACGTTCTTCTGTCCCATGTTCTTTTCATATCCCGATTGGTTTAATTTCTTTTCCTTCAATGACCTCGTATACTGTGTTAGGTTTTAAATCCATTGCGGATTGCCGTATTTCTGACGGCCATTCAATTGTAACGGAATCAATTTTTGTTGAGGAGCCCATTCCAAAATGGATTTCAGTGGAGTTTTCACTTCCATACCCGGTTTCCCTGCTGACATATCTGGTCTGGACACTGCCATTATTCGGTGTCAGGGTAATCCAACTTCCTATACCGTAGCTGTTGGATGTGGTTCCCCTTAGTTGAAATTTGACCCAGTTATTAGTTTGGTTTTGGTTGATGTAGCAATCATTGGCTTCGGCTTCCCCTCCCCAATTGCATACATAGAGATCCAAAAATCCATCGTTGTTAAAATCCCCGGAAGCCGTACCTGCGGATATATGGCCTTCTATTGCAGGAAGGGTGTTGTATACTCTTTTGAACGAAAGGTCCGGTGCTCCCAAAAAGAAGAAATTCTGAATTTCGGGATACCCTTCGGTTCCATTGGCAATATAGAGATCTAAATGCCCATCGTTATTGAAGTCACCCCAAGTCTGTCCCTTCGAAGGACGACGTACTTCATATGTGGCTTCGCTGTCCTTCAATTTCTTAAAATGCCCCGTTCCCGAGTTTTCGTACAGCGCATTTTCATCCGAGATGGATACATTGGTCACATAGATATCCAGATCTTTGTCATGATCATAATCAATAAAGGTTACCCCGTAGGATGCATTTTCTTCATTTACCGGAGTACCTGTTTTCTGTTCTTCAAAGGTTCCTCCACCTAAATTTAGATAGAGGTAGTTGCGGTGTTTTGCCTTTACTTGACCTCCCTCCTTTCTTACAAAATTGGCTACGTATAGATCAGGTCTCCCATCACCGTTAAGATCTCCCCAGGCACAGGATCTGCCATCACCTTGGTTATCGTTCCACGGCCCATTTACGGATTTGACAAATACCCCTTTGCCATTGTTTACATAGAGATTATCATCCTCCCCGTCCCGGTTGACCACAAATACATCCAAATCCCCATCCAGATCATAATCGCACCAACAAGCACCTGGCGAATTGGTTCGATCAGTGGCCAAATCTCCGGCCATACCTAAAGCGAATTTTCCGCTACCATCGTTTAAATACAGCAGATTGGATGTTCCGAACTGGGTGGTAAAAAAGAGGTCCAAATCATGGTCGTTATCCACATCCACTGCATGAACGGACTCGCTCCAAGCGTTTACATTATTCTTGGTAATCGCTGACTTTATAAACTTACCTCCCTGATTAAAATAGATGGTATTTCCCAAAAGTCGGACTGAATCCACTTGATTGGCCACTACAATATCGTTCCATCCGTTACCGTCCAAATCGGCTATGGCCACACCTCTTGACCCTAGACGACTATCATTCAATTGGGTACGATGAAATAGAAGGTCTTGTCCATGGGATTTCATGGAGGTACAAACCAATAAGAAGAATAGCAATCGGTGCATTATTTGTTCCCTTTGCTCGCCGCCAGGTGAATGGCCTTACGTATTCTGGAATAGGTACCACATCTACATAGTATACCTTGCATTGCGGCATTTATATCATTATCAGTAGGATTGCTGGTTTTGGAAAGCAAATCGACGGCGGCCATAATCTGGCCGGATTGGCAATACCCACATTGTGGGACATCCAGTTCCATCCAGGCTTGTTGGACGGGGTGATTTCCTTTTTCCGATAGTCCCTCAATGGTAATGATGTCTCCCTCCAAAACGGAGGTAATCTGCAAACTACAGGATCTCACGGCGTTGCCCTTGTAATGAACCGTACAGGTACCACAAATTCCTTTCCCACATCCATATTTGGTGCCCGTAAGACCCAAGGTATCCCTAAGAATCCAGAGTAATGGTGTATCGGGATCGGCCGAAACGGTCCTTTTAACGGAATTGATGGTCAAAGTATAGGAGCGCATAAACCTGTATTTTAATTGTGAATCTATTGAAATCGACTGATAAAGAAAAGGTCGGCTACTACGTTATAGTACCTAAATCCATGGTTTAAACTTACCCAAATGGAGCGATGAAAAATAACCCTTGCAGTGAACGGACTAGGTTTTGATAGTGAACGGTGTCAATACGTCCTATCCTTAAAAAAAAGCGTGATTTCCTTAACAAAATTTCTACTGACCTTACGTCGTGTTCCGTCCTTCATAACCACTTTGAGGTTTTGGCTATTACCTCTTTCCAACTCGGATACATAGTTCACATTGACGATAGTGGATCTATGAATCCTTCTGAACATATCTTGTGGAAGTAGGTTATGAAACGATTTTAAAGGTTTCCGCATTACAAAAACCCCTTCGGTAGTACTTAATTTGGTGTAGTAGTTTTCAGCGGCCAACCAGTGGATCTGTGAAGGTTCGCAAAAGTACTTGTTGTTTCCCCTAGTCAGTTCCAATAATAAGGGAGGCGGTAATTCCTCCCCTTTGCGTGATTTTAGTTTGTCGATGATAAACCAGAGTAGCCCAATATCGATGAGCGTCCAAAAAATAAAGAAATAACGATATACCCCAAACCGGGAACCGGGTAACCCGAGATAGGGACTGAAATTTGAGCTGATAAAAAAGAACCATCCATAATGAAGTCCCACCCAAATTATGCATACTCCTGCTAGTAGTGGAATCCCGAATTTAGTTTTCGAAGTTTTTCCAACAACCTGTTTTATCAGTTTAAAGCCAAAAAACCATGGAATCCAAATCCCAATTTGCCATAGCAACACATAAAAAAGGGAAACTTGATCTCGAGTACTGTATTCCCTCCAATAAATTAGCAGTCCAAGAACCACTGCGATGGAAATTGTTACTACAACAAAATTTTTGGTTTTCATTCTATCTGGGTAATGGAAGGGAATGCCTTGATTTCCTTGTGCTATCCCATAAAGTTAATCAATGTAGCCAATAATCTAAAATGGGATTGGGAGTTGGATACAGACCATTTTCGGATTTTTAAACATTTGGTCAAACGGTTCTTTTGAATAAATCCAGACTTTAGACCGATCGTATCTTTGTGGTTACAAAGGTTATCAAATTCCTTCGAACCACTGCTTAAACTGCACCACTTTCTCCCTACTGACTATCAATTCGTTTTCAGTTTTGGGGTTAAGGGTCAGTTTCAACCGTCTATTGGCATACACCACCACATCCTCAATGGCGTTGATATGGACTATAAAACTTCGATTCGGACGTAAGAATTGTTTGGGATCTAATAACTCCTCCAACGATTCCAGGGTATACTCGATAAGATATTTTTTACCGTTGATCCGTTTTAAATAGACGTCCCGTCCCTCTGCATAAAAATAACCTATGGATTCTGTGGGTACGGAATGGATATGGTTGCCCATGCGGACCAGAAACCGATCTTTGTACGATTTTTTGCCCAATTGTTGTACTAGGCTACCAAATTCCGTAGCGTGGGAAAATTGCTCCCGCAAGGATTCCAATTTCTTGAGCGCTTGGGAAAGATCGGTAAAGGTAATGGGCTTTAAAAGGTAATCTATGCTATTTACCTTAAAGGCATCAATGGCAAATTCATCAAAGGCCGTGGTGAAAATCACCGGTTTTTTTACGGGAACTACGGAAAAAATCTCAAAACTCAAGCCATCGGTAAGTTGTACGTCCATAAAGAAAAGATCCACAGTTTCCTGATGCTCCTTTATCCAAGGGATAGCCGCATCAAGGGAGGTCAACTTCGCCGATACTTCAATATCTTTCTTATATTTTAAGAGATAACGTTCCAATTTTTCGGCTGCGAGGGCTTCATCCTCAACAATGACTACTTTCATCCAGTTTCAGTTTTGGAATTTCAACTATTTTATAAGGACCTTCGGTAACTACTTGTACTTCCCCATCCGTGTAAAATTGATAGTTCCCCGTAATGTCGCTAAGCTGTTCCGTTTGGAATCCACCTCTTAGAACCTCTTCTGGAACATATTGGATCAGAATCCGGTTCAAGTCTTCCAAAATATCAAGTTTTAAGTCCGCTTCTACAGAAACGATGGTACTACGTACTATCCGTTCCACTACGGTTAAAATGCTTCCGGGAACTACCCAGGTATTGGATACCTCTACCTTTCCCAAAGTTATTTTTCTAAAGGGCAAATACGAGAATAGCCGTAGTAATTCCCTTAGTGCCTCTTGTTCTTCCGAAAAGGGTACCAATTCCCGTTTTTTCTTGGCCAGTACATAGCGATATACCCTGGAAAAGTGATCCGACAAATGTTCCGCCCTGTTCACATCCTTCTTCATTAGGACTAGCAAGGATTCCAGGCTTTCAAATAGGAGTTCGGGATTGATACCCCTCTTGAACCTTTGGAAATCGACCTCAATTTCCTCCTTTGCCCTAATTTCCCTGGTAATGAGATCGGTGTTTATCTTGTATAAAAACTGATGGCTCAAGTACAATACCAAATAAATCAGGGTAATTAACGAGAATATGCTATTGAAAATGAACAACTCCCTACTATTTGGTGTATATCCAAGTACATAGGTAAAGTAAAGGTACATGGCGACCGAGACCAAACCGATACCGATGGCAACCGTACCGATAAGATGTAACGCCAATTTTAACACAAAATTTTTAGGGCCCGATGCACGTTCGAACCACAAAAGGGAGAGCCGTGCATATTCCTGTATAAGATAGGCCAAACCGATGCATACATATAACTCCTGACCCAAAAAAGTTTCCTGTAACTGCCCAATATTATTATTGATCAGTAAAATTAACAGGTATACCAAGCTGCCGCAGAGCAAGGGGCTTAATAACCTAAAGAGAGGATGGTGCACAAATAACTTTCTCACGATATCAGGGGCAAGGTTACGGTAAAATTCCGGTCGTCGACTACCTCTATGGATTTGTTGATCAATAGTTCATAGCGCGAGGCAATATTCTGCAATCCAATTTTTAAGGAATCCATTTTAGGACGCTGGTCGGTTTTCACGTTGGACACCCTTATCTTATCATTCACGACCGTCATTTTTACCTCCAAGGGTTGTGAGGGGCCCATAACATTGTGCTTTACCGCATTTTCCACCAGCATTTGTAAGGTCAAGGGGGGTATTTTGCTCTTGAGCACGTAATCGGGAAACTCTACATTAAGGTCGAAATGCTCCCCAAAGCGTGTTTTTATTAAAAAATAGTAGGATTGTACAAAGGATAATTCCTCGGCTACGGTCACTAAGGGAGACTCATATTTGTCCAGTACATATTCATAGGAGCCGGCAAGTGACCGTATAAATGATTCTGCTTTTTGGGTATCCTTTTGAAATAGGGAAGAAAGCGTATTTATACTGTTAAAGAGAAAATGTGGACTCAATTGTGATTTTAAGGCACTAAGTTGTAGCTGGATCTGTTTCCTTCTTAATTGGGCCTCCATTACCTGCCCTTTTGAATATGTATAGTAGGAGTGGACGGCAAAATAGATGATATTATAGATCAGTGCCGTACAAAACAAAAGAATTCCGATTTTAAGCAGGGTATCGTTTTTATCAACCTGAAAAAGGGATGATGCCCCAAACAAATGTCCATAGCCCCAAAGTATCCCCAATACCACAACTTGACCTATTACCGCATGTATCAAAATACCGGACAACAACCGTAATCCCGGTTGCTTTTTCCATGGAATTAGCGTACTGATCAACGGATTGCTAAAATGGGCGGCATACGATAGGATTATTCCCAAAGATCCACTTAGAACGAATTCCCATATGCTTTGGTAACCGCTAAAATTCACAAAGCCATAAAAAAGTATACCCAGTAGAAAACCTGTAAAAATCAGAATTAGGTGTATCCTCACGTTCGGTTGGTATAAAAAATCCCTATAAATCCACTTCATCCTACCAAAATACTCAATATTACGATTTTGTAACAGGAGTATTCGGGTAGTTGAAGTAAAGGCTCAAATTATTGAATGGCGCGGACAGCTCTTCCGTAATGTAGCTCCGATGAGATACTTCCACATGCATTTCTATAGGCCTCCTTAACGGCATCTCCCTTTTCCCGTACCGCCGGGGCATATGCCACCAAGGCCGCCGATTGATGATGATCGGAACCTATGCTCTTGGTGGCCGCAAGAATGTTGATCAACTGATCGGCGTTAAAACTTTTCTTTGATAGCTCCTTGAACACTACGGCTTGATGCATATCGGAACTCATCCCTTGTAAGGCGGAAAGTAATGCCTCCAAGTTGTCGCCTTCAACTTGCTGCTTTTGAACGGCTTTTTTCAATATTTGGGCCTTGTGATGGTCGGAACTCATAGTACGGTTGGCCAACCGAAACACGTCCGCCAAGGATTTGCCATCCAGTTTTTTATCCAATAAAGCGGAAAAAATATTGGCACTATGGTGATCGGAACTGATGTTGGACATGGATTCAAGAAGCGTGTTATAACCGCTCTTGGAAAGTCCGGGAGCCTTAAGTGCGGCCTTTAAGACCTGTTCCTTGTGATGATCGGAATGGATGCTTCGTGATGTGGTGATCAATATATTGATATTCTCGGTATTGAGCGATCTGTTTTTCAGTACGGTCAATAGCACTTGCGCCTTGTGATGATCAGAACTGATATCTTTGGCAATCGCAAAAAGGGATTTCATACGAGTCTCGGAAATGTCACCATCCCGTATGGATTTTTTGAGTACTTCCGCCTTGTGGTGATCGGAACTTATTTTACCTGCGGCTTCAATATAAGCGGCTGTTGTGCCATCCGTAGACAAAAATGTCTTCGTTTTGTGCTTAAGGATTTGTGCCTTGTGGTGATCCGAACTGATATCGTTTCCAATGACCTTCAATATAGCGATCAAATCATTGTTATTCGGTT
The DNA here is from genome assembly GCF_965228935.1 of Ulvibacterium sp. GTDB lineage: Bacteria > Bacteroidota > Bacteroidia > Flavobacteriales > Flavobacteriaceae > Ulvibacterium. The sequence goes on from NZ_OZ245846.1 coordinate 3,989,905, forward strand.
TTTTGTCCAATAAAAGCCTGATATATCTGGATTTAACATGGTCGCTATGTATTTGTTCCACCTCTTGGAGTACGGCACGGGTACCTCCTTTTGTATGGAATCGATCTACCCGTTGTTCGGCCCCCAATGTAGATGAACGAACTATCTCTGGGAGTATTTCTGCCAGCCATTTTCTTCCCTCGGATTCGAAGTTTTCCTCAGAACTCCCCACATAATACTTCTTAATAAGCTTTCCATTGGTATCGGGTTCCATAAAAATGCGTCGTCGATTGCCGAATGCCGATTTTTTAACTTCCATATAGCCCCCTCTTGAAATGGCTACGATGTCCTTGTCATCATCCGATAATGTGATATCACCTTCGTATTCCAAGGAAAAACTCCTTTTATTTCCATTTTTAAAAGAAATAGTTGTCTTTCCGTTATTCTGGTTTATGTTAACGGAAGAGTAGTGTTTTTGTGCATGTGCCTCTCCAGTACTTATCCAAAAAAGAAGTACTAATAAATTTAATAGCATGCCGATGAAAATTTTAGATAAACTGATCATGATTGTCCGTTTTTTGATTGATGATAGGACAAAGATGGTGCAGATAGTTGTTTCCGGAAAATTAAATGTAATGAGTTGGACGATCTATGTAGTGGATCGTACAATCTAGGTTCACCGACATGGAAGGAATGAAAATAGAGCAAAATAGTTGCAGATTCTTTGAATATATTCCAGAACTACATGGAAGGGGAGGTATTCGTTTGATTCAATCACGATTATTGTATTCTCCTATTGCTATTATTCATTAGAATTGTTATTTCCATCATTTCTGTTCCAAAATCAATTTATTGGATAAATACATATAACGGGTATAGGCTTTGGATCTTTCCCCGGCATATTCATAGGCCTTCCCGAAGTGAAAGGTGGCCTTTTCCTGATTGTTGTCCTTTATATAGTATTCACCCGTGGCCAAATGGACGATATAATTATCGGGCTCCTTTTGCAACATTGCCGATAAGATGCTAAAGGTTTTCTCCTTATCCCCCTCAAGGAGCATAAAGCTAAGTGGGTAATAATAGAAATACGGGAATCCTTCCCCTAGGGCGATTGCTTCTTCCCTATATTTTTGACTTTCCTTTACCCTACCTTTTTTTTCCAATAATTCCGACTTTAGGATTGTGTTACGAAACTCCTTTTTGATATCCAATGATTTTTCTACATAATCCAGGGCTTTAACCACATCTCCAGGATTTTGGGCCAAGGCCAACTGTGCAATTTTGATATAATCGTCAACGGTCTTTTCCTCTTTGTTTTTTAAATCTGTTAAGACATTGGCGGTTACATCAACGGATATTTGGATACCGCACTTAACGTCCGACCAATGCAATTCCAACACGGCCGATTCCGGCTCACGGGATACAAAATCATAACTTAACCATTCCTGATAAGATACCTTTTTTGGAACAGCGGTTACGCGCAAGGCATCTTCCTCTTTGTTATAGCTAAAACTGCCCCAACTCTTCGAGTTTTTGGAGAAGATGTAAACCCATTCATTTTCTTTTACGAAAATATGTAGGCCATATTTTCCTTTCGGCAATGACTTCCCTGCGACCATTACATCATGGGTGAATTCTATTGTAGTATTTTCATTTGAACCGGCACGCCATGGATATTCTACTCCGTCCACAACAAAATCATAGGGAACGATTCCACCGAAAATTTTACGTCCCTTTGCCAAGGGGCTATGATATACCACGGTGACGTCTGTTGTACCAATACGTTGCGTAATGGTCGCCCTTTGACTGACCTTGGTGGCCACCAACATGTCCTGCGCGTTTGCACCATGGATTCCAAAAAACAAAAAGAGGAGGATACCTATAACAGCGTATTTTTTCATTGGTCTATGTTTTATCCTTATGGATTATTGCTTTATTTCGTTTTGACCACAGAGGGATTTGAGAACCTTCCCGTAACCAACCATCCGCCAAAATCTTCGGATACGGCCAACAGAAGCGTGTTTTTTCCCTTTTTGAGGTTTAGATATACGGCGTCGAATAGACCAACGGTACCTAAATAACGGTAGTCCCTAGATCTAAATGTATTGTTGCCCCGATATACGGGCTGTCCGTTTAAGATAACCACTACCCTGTCACTATACCCGAATTCAAAGAGTTTGGTTTGATCCTTGTCCGATGTGATGGTGGTCTTGGCAAAAACGGTGTTTCCGGGTTTGTCATCATATAATTTTACCTGCCTGGATATATTGGCGGCAGTTCCTTCCTCTACACTGATTTTTTTACCCCAGGTTCGACCATTGATAACCGTTTTAAGCGCTGTGGGATCCTGTATCAGTTTTTCCTCGAATTTATCCGATATCTCCCATTGGGAAACCAAGCCTTCAATCGATTTTCTTTCGATTGGTTTGAAGTTCTTGATTTCATGGTTTTCCCTATCGATGACAATATTCGCAATATGTAAGGCCTTGGCACCCCCTCCGGTAAATTGGATCTGTCCTTCCTTGGGTTTGTGGAACAATTGCCAAGAAAGATTGGGTTGTTCACTGTGGTTTAGATAAACCTGGGCCCTATCACCATCGACCACTATTTTTACGTGGATCCAATCATCATAGGTGTAATTATAGCGGAACGAATATTTAGGACCATAATAAAGTTGCCATGGTGCGATTCCCTTGGTCGTTGGGATAGCTTGATTGGCATCAGGATTGCCCGATTGGTGGGGGCGCAAATAAAAATGTTCGGAATCGGAATCGTTTACCCTAAAATATACCCCTGGAAATGCGGGTGCTTTCTTTAAAAAAATGTCATATTCAATAGTGCCATTCAAAAAAGAAGCATCCTTTAAGGTCATGGATCCGGCCTGAAGGTAAATGGCTTCCTGTCCTTTAAAATTCTCAAGTACGTAGGATTTCGCATTAATTTCCCAATGTAGTGTATCCAAAGGAATTGTCTTTTGGGCGTGGCCCAAACTAATTGTACAAAGTAGCAAACCGATATAAAACAATCTTTTCATCATATGAATCTAAATTTTAACACCTCGAAATTCCATAACCTGGCCAACATGGGAAAAACAAATTGGTTCAAGTTGGTTCATTCCTATTCAGGTTCTATTTTTTTGTGATCTTTGTACCATATGCTATACTGATGTTTCCGGAATACAAATTGGTACAAAAATGTTTACGACAGATTGAAGATGATCTCGGATGGGGCGCCTCTAGCGAGTGGCATAATGATATGTTTGTTGAGCTAAGCGAACAAATTCAAAGAAGCACACAGGTTTTGTTAAGTCCAACTACCCTAAAACGGGTATGGGGCAGGGTAAATTATCAAAGTGCCCCCAGCATTACTACCTTGAATACGTTGGCCCAATTTGCCGGTTTTCACAATTGGAGGGATTTTAAAAATGCCACCACTGTTAAAAAACCCTCCTGGTTTTCCCAAAAAGTAAATCCAAATCTTGGGATTATTATGCTGGGTGCGTCCATTATGACCCTTGTCTTTATTTCATTGTATTCCCTGAAGGGTTCAAAAAACAATATGGATGCCATTGATATCTCGAAAATAGGATTTACCAGTAGGCCCATTACCAGTGGTCTGCCCAATTCGGTGGTTTTTGACCTTGAATTAAACGGAATTCAATCCGATAGTATCCACATACAGCAATACTGGGATCCAACAAAAACCATAAAGCTAAGATTAGGGCAAAAACAAGCCACAGGGCAGTACTATTTTCCAGGTTATTTCAGGGCCAAACTTTTGGTGGACGGAACGGTTCTTAAGCAACACGACCTTTTTATTAAAACGGAAGGTTGGTTAGGTACTTTGGATTATAACCCAATTCCCAAATATGTTCCTGAAGATAGCATAAGACAGGGTGCACTGTCCTTTTCCCAATCCATACTCGAGGAAATAACATCAAACGAGCAACCTTTTTCCACCACATTTCATAGGGTAAATGATTTTACACCGGTTTCCGGGGATAACTTTACGCTTACCACCTCCATTAGAAATATATATCGGGAGAAGTGGGCCGTCTGCCAAAATGCCCTTATAATAATTTTAGGGACAAAGAGTACCCTAATCGTTCCCTTTTCCATACCGGGTTGTGTGTCCGAAATTGGGGTAATGATGAGCGATGTGTATATCAGTGGAAAGGAACACGACTTATCCGGTCTTGGTGTTGATCTGTCCGTTACCCGGGATTTTAAAATTGAGGTACGGAATAAACGGCTGAGGGTGTTCTTGGAGGACGAACAATTGTTCACTGGGGAATATAATGAATCCATAGGGACTATTGCCGGTATTCGATACCGATTTTTAGGCGCCGGAGAGGTATCTTACACCAAACTTACCGACCTCTCGGGTAATGCGGTAGCCATCGAGGATGATTTTGAGTAAATCCCTACGATTATCCTTTACGTTTTAGATTTAATCCTTCCACCACTTCCGAGAACTGTTCAAATGCTCCAGAAAAATGGATTCGCCAATTTCCGGAGTCACCAAATTTACATTGAGCTCCTCAGCTTTTTTAACGACCCTTTCCACAGGATCTGTCCAACTATGCAAAGCCAGTTTAAAGGCTCCCCAGTGAATGGGCATAACCCGTTTTGCATCCAGATCTATACCTACTTGGGCCGTTTCTTCAGGAAACATATGGATATCCGGCCACATTTTATTGTATTGTCCGCATTCCACCATGGCAAAGTCAAATGGTCCAAAAGCCTCTCCGATTTCTTTAAAGTGAGGCCCATAGCCACTATCACCGCTGAAAAAAATAGATTCGGACTGGGATTGTATCACCCATGAGCTCCATAACGTGCTCTGTCTATTATTGAATTTTCGACCGGAAAAATGTTGCGCCGGGGTACAGGTAAAGGTCAGTCCTTCAAATTTTACATCCTGCCACCAATCCAGTTCGGAAATACGCTCCTTCCCTATGCCCCAAGCTTGCAGATGCACCCCGACCCCCAAAGGGGTGTAGAACATTTCAACTTTGTCCTTTAGTCTTTTTATGGACTTGTAATCCAAGTGGTCATAATGGTCGTGGGAAATGAGCACCGCATCAATTTTGGGCAGTTTTTCGATTTCAATGGGCGTTTCCAAATTAAATCGATTTGCTCCCAACCAATCATGGGGCGCCGCTACCTTTCCGAACATGGGGTCTATCAAAACGGTCTTGTTATCGATTTGTAATAAAAATGCCGAATGCCCAAACCAGATTAAACGTGTGCTATCCCTAAAATCAACGATATCGGTCGAATCTATTTTTTTAACGGAGATATTCTGTTGTGGACTGCCGTTCGGAACCTTGGTAAAGAAAAACTTCCATGCCAATTTAAGTGTTTCCATAAAGCTCAAATCCTCAGGGACGTCCTTTTTGTTTACAAACTGCCCATTTTTGAAATTCTTCGATTTTTCATATTCTTCTTGAAGGGATTTGGATACGTCCCCGCCAAAGGACGGATAGAAGTTGACAAATACAACAGAGCCTAGAATTAGGGTCAAAATTAGGATTCCAAGGAATAGTAACATTCTTTTCAGGTATTTTAATAGTTTTTTCAGTGGTGCGTTATTTTATATTTTTAAATAGGTTATGTTTCGACTTCAAAGTCGAGATTTGAATACGACAATGTTAGTTCAGAATCCTATATTTTGCAGGACTCATTCCCGTTTTCTTTTTGAACAGTTTGCTAAAGTGCTGGGGATAATCGAACCCTAGGTCAAATGCAATTTCACTTATGGATCCTGTTGTTCCCAATAGTTTGTTTTTAGCTCTATTTATGATATAGGAATGGATATGGTCCCTGGCGGTTTTGCCCGTTTCCTTTTTTAACAGATCACTTAAATAATTGGGGGACATATGTAATTGCATTCCGCAGTACTGCACTGTAGGAAGACCTAGTTCCACAGGTTTTTCACTATTAAAATAGTCCCTCAAAAGATGGTCAAAATTGGAAATAAGGTCTTGATTCAAATTTGTACGTACATAGAACTGGCGATCGTAATATCGCGTACAATAATCGAGGAGCAAACCAATATTGGAAACAATCAACTTCTGACTGTGTTTATCAATATTCTGATTGTATTCCAGTTCAATTTTCCGTGCCAAATCCGTTAAGGTCGATTTTTCATCTTCGGATAAATGTAATGCTTCGTGTACATCATATGAAAAATAGGAATAGGTATCTATCTGTTTACCAAGCTCGGATTTCCGAATTAGGTCCGGATGGAACAAAAGCATCCAGCCTTTGGCATCCGTTTCAATCTCTTTGGATTCCGTGAACAGGATTTGGTCGGGTTTGCTAAAGATCATTGTACCGTTGGTGAAATCATAGGAATTCCTTCCATAACCCATTGAGCCCGAAACACCATCCTTTAAGGACACCATATACAATTCCAACATGAACCGAACATCCCCAAAGTCCGCATCCAAGGGAAAGTCCTTGATATTAATCAGGGAAACCAGTGGATGCTTTGGAGGTTGCAAACCCAATAATTGATGGGCTTGGGTAATGGAGCTAATGGTAATGATGTTGTTCATCGCTTTAAAATAAGAAATTTTTATGGCCAATGCTTGAAATCGACCTTCGCCTTATTTTATTTGGCTAAGAACTACCTTGTCAAAAATTCGGTCACCGAGATACGTACGTATCCAGACCATGGGTTTTGCAAATTTTCCGGCCCTATAGCGTGTTTTTGGTTTTTTGGCTTTTACGGCTTCCGAGACCAGTCCGGTAATTACCGATGGTGCCGAACCGCCTCCATTTTCGTACATATCCATAGTGGCCTTGGCCAATTTATTGCTCATGGTCTCATAAGGGGTGCCTTGGGCGCGCTCCACCATGGGTTGATACATCACCTCGCCGAATTCCGTATTAATGGCACCCGGCTCAATAATCACGACGTTGATATTGAATTGGGCCAATTCCAAACGGAGACAGTCGCTCCAACCTTCCAGGGCGTGTTTCGTCGCATGATACCAAGCACCCAAAGGGGTATACATTTTCCCGCCCATGGAAGAGGTGTTAATGATAAGTCCGTTCTTTTGTTTGCGCATATGGGGCACTACTTCTTTTGTAATGCTGGCCAACCCGAATAAGTTTACATCAAACTGCCTTTTTGCATCCTCCAAGGAAACGGTTTCCACGGCACCGTATACCGCATAGCCCGCATTGTTGAACAGAACATCTATCCTTCCTTCATCCTTGATAATTTGGGCCACCACTTTCTTTACTTGCGTTCTGTCCGTTATGTCCATTTGAATAGCATGGCCACCGGCATTTTCAATATCTTTCATAGGATCCATACGTCTCGCCGCCCCGTAAACCACATGTCCTTCCTTAATTAAGTGCAATGCGGCATCCTTACCTATCCCTGAGGATGCCCCGGTTATCAGAATTACCTTTTTCATTGTTATCGGTTTTGTTTCCTTTGGATTACGGTGCCAAAATTAGGAACGCAAGCTCATCCAAAATGAAACCTTTTACCGAATGACGTATACATTTTACAGATTCTGTGCCCTGTTGACTTTTTTCAAGTTCAGATGGAATTGGGAGAATGGTCCAATTGCTTTAATTGGAATTTTCCCGGAAGTAATCTGGTTGCGGAAGTTATTCTTCCAACAGCATTTTGATCCGTCTTAAATCCGCTTTATTTGCCCTTCGCACTGCGGCGGCCATTATCGGCCTAAAGAGTTTTGAAAATCCGGAGGGAACACCCTTGTTTCGTAGGGTCATTTTGGTAGTGTCAGGACCGATTTTTAGCCAGGAGTATGTAGTCTCCATAGGAAATGGCCCTTCCGAAGTTTGCATCACCATCTTTAACCCGGGGATAAATTCGGTGATTTCGTAAATGTAGGCCAATTGACGCCCCAAGAACTGTGCCTTGAAGGCAATTTTAGATCCCTTTGCCAAGGGCTTGGGCGTCTTCCATTCTACCGATTTAATATTGGCATACCATTCCGTGGCGTTCTCGGGATTGGAGGTATAGGCCGAAACTTTTTCAACAGGAACTTGGATTACGATTTCCGTTGTAACATCTACCATAAAAGCAATTTTGATGAAATTTCCGGATATTGAAGTGTAAAGATTAGCGATACCCTTCACTGCCATAGGCCTCTCCCCTTCCCGTTTGGCAATATTGGCGCAAGCTTTCCATATACCTGCCCCAGCTAAAACAGCAAGCGGCGTAGAAATCATTTTGTTCCTGCCATCCCATATGTGAAAAACGAACGCGAGTCTTTCCTTCGTTTTCATCCAATGAAAAAACAAAGGTATGTCCGAGCCACCCATCATTATTCGCCACGCATTCCCAAACTACTTTTTCTTCGGTGACAAGTTCAATTACTTTCATCTGGGGCCCTATATAGTCCCCAAAATCGAATTGGATATGTTCGCCCAGACCCGAGCTGCCCTGAGTCTGTACTGTCCACCAATTAGATAATCCCTCTATGGTAGTTATTGCTCGGAATATGTGTTGTCTGGAAGCATCAATGTGGAACAGGTGTTTTATGGAATAGGTCATGTTTTTGGTTTAAGACGAATTGGCCTATCTAAATTGGACAAAATTCAAATGTTTTTATCCTCTATGATAAAAACAGGGATTTGGAACCTACAAACAGCAACCTAACGAAACATGGACTATGATGCGATGTCTTCCTTTGGATATTTGACCTTTGGATGGATAGCGAAGTACGGAATATACATAACTATAAAACTTCTTTGGACTTTACTCGAAATAGGCTAAACTCTCCGCTATGTTCTGAATGGGGTTCCGCGCAAAATTTCCGCCCTGTTCCGTGCAGTACTATTGCAGGTCTTTGGTATTGTTATTGGTTAGTATTTGAATATAATCAATTGAACCATTTTCGGGTTCCTAAGTTAAGCGCTGATTCGCACCCACCGGGAAAATTCGCCTAAATAATAAATCTAATCTATACTAAAAACAAGTGAAGGATTATTCCTCGGAAATGGCGGCGATATCACCGCTGTAGCGAATCTGAAACCGCTGGGAACTGTTCACGCTAATACTGCCCGTCAAATTCGGAAACAATTTTAGGTTTACATTGTAATTTTCGGTCTCATCGTTGATTTCAAAGTGTACCGCATACGACTGATCCTTCCCGTCTTTGGTTATTTCGAAATCCCTCGGAATTCCGTCGAATTTTATGGCAGTCGTTCTGTTGTTATAGCCCCCTCCCATTTGTCGTTCCCCATAATACGGTAAGTAAGCGGAAACACTATCCCCAAAAACCCGCAAATAATTAGGGTTCCCAATAAGAGTTATACGGCTTCCGGCACTTCCTGGAGGGAAAAGTCCGGCATTACCAATACTATTTATGCTATTGGTCATCATGGGCATGGCCCATTCGGAAACAATTTCGAAAGACTTTTGGTCTACCATTTCATCCAGTTTCCTACTTTTTTCGGTAGGTTCAATGGTTTTGGACGAGCTTCCACAGGCCCAGATAATAAGAAGTAAAAGACCAATTCCTATTTTAAGTTTCATAATGTATACATTTGAAATGTTCTCCTTAAGATACTAACAATCCGGAATATCCGATTCTAAAATTTTCTTAAAATCTTAGGGGGTGATAGATGTATCTATGGGTCTTGGCTTAGCCTTTTCTAAAAAAATTGGGGCTTCTCACCTTCTGTTTGCTGGTATTGATAAAATACACGCCGGTTAGCAGAACGACTGCTGCAATTATGGACTGAAGTGTAATCTGTTCATCTAAAATATACCATCCCAAAATCATGGCTACTATAGGATTTACGTAAGTATTGGTAGCCACCTTTTCCGGAGAAACCACTCTTAGCAAGTAGTTAAAGGAAGTAAAGGCGATGATGCTACCAAATAGTATCAATAGAATCATTGCCAATTGTACCTGGGTTCCCCACTCCATTGGCGAAGTCCAAGTCTCCCCGAACGCCAAGCTTATTATAGCCAATAGCAATCCTCCCATAAACATCTGATACCCGGTGTTCACAAAAAAATTGGAAGGAAATTCCGCCCTCCCGACAAATAGGCTGCCATAGGCCCAGGATAGCATCGCCGCGAATATCATGCAAATGCCAGCAAGGGAATACTCTTGTTGTATGATGGTTTTTTGGCTTACCAGTAAATAAATTCCGATGATGCCCAAAATGACCCCTACCAAGGACATGGGTTGGATTTTTTTCCCCTGTAGCAACCACATGAGCAATAAAATAACCAAGGGTTGTGCCGAGATTTCCAATGCGGCGAAACCACTGTCGACATACTTTAAGGCCCAGACCACTATACCATTGCCGAAACTGAGAAATAGAAATCCTGCTATGGTTACATTTTTCAGTTGTCTTTTGGATATGCGTAAAGGGATACCCATAAATTTGGCTATGATAAAAACCAGTATCCCAGCCAAGGTAAAACGAACCGAAGCCAGCATAAACGGCGGTAATTCAGCTACGGCCATCTTATTGAGCAAGTAAGTAGACCCCCAAATGACATAGATCGAAAAGAAGGCCAAAAGGATAAGTGAGGTTTGCCTGGATTGGGCCATGGGAACGGTGCTATTGTCTAATTCTGTACAATAGTACGGATTACTTTTCAATAATTACATCCGTTTGGTTCAAATGGGAATTGATTAAAATGAATCCCTAAAAAGGGTACCGTAATTTATTATAATAAGTAATGTCAAATATTTGTATGAATATATATAAAACTGATTTATTTACCCTGCAAAGGCCTCATGATGTCTAAAATTTCAATTGTTTTTGAAAGCATCATCAAGCATCATCAAAAAAAGGCTTGAATCAAAATGATTGGACAAACTTCATGACTGGTCTTGATCAGTGTCGATCGCCTCTAAAATATCATCCAGAAAAGTGGCATCGTAATAATGGGGTATGATCTTGTTGCTTACGATTAAAATTGGGGTATAGAACAATTCGTTCTTTTTACACCATTCCCTGTGCTCTGCCAATATTTGATAATCCACATCAGTAAATTCGGCGGCATGCTCCCTTAAGAACTGGTCGGTGTTTCTATGTTTAAACCAGTCGTCCATCATTTTTAAGAATTCATCCGCTCCATGGGTTCGGTAGCTATGGATCATCGTTGCCGCTACATCATTCCGTTTTGAAGAGGCCCCATCGTAATGGTTCAGAACCAATTTGAAACTATTTTCGAGTCCATTTCTATGATACAGGTCGAGAAATTTTTCGAATGCATTCTTACAGAACCCACATGAGGTAGAAAGTACCAAAACGATTACCGGTTCAACATTAGGATTGCCAAAAATCAATTGCTCGGCTCCGGCCGTGGCGGTTAGTTCCTTAGTGTCCATCAACGCCCGATTTATAGTCTCCGGTGATCGCTTGAACTGAAGCAACTCTATATATTTGAGACTTAACGCATAATTTTGCGATTTAAGCTTCCTAAAGCTATGAACAACCAAAAGTGTACTAAAGAAAAGAAGTCCCAATACCGTTCCATCCTTCAGAAGAACGGTCGCCCCATCGGACAAAGCTATGTTCAAAGGATACAACAGACCAAGAATCAATGATGCCTGAACAATGATAATACTACTTGAAAGTAGGCATAGCCTGCACCAAGCCTTTAGGACAAAAGCTTGAATTAGAATGGTTGATACCACAAAGACCAGGGCAACGAGATAAGTGATAAGATGTACGTAGCCCAAGCCGACATTCAAAAGTAAAAGGCCCATTGTGGACAAGAAGAAAGCAAATAACAAATCGTTCAATGAAAATGCCCCTAAGTTGTAATTTTGGGATTTGAGTATTTTGTTACAACCGCTTTCCTCCTTCTGACCACATATTTTCTTTCCAAAATTTGTACTTCTATCTTGGGAGGTTTCAAAGATTTCATTGGAAATAAAAAGTCCTACCATACCCATTAAAAAAAAACCAAGCGCGTAAAAGTTGGGCCAAAGAAGCAGGGTAAACAACAAGGCCAAAGGGATTACCGACCAAGTCATCCATTTGCTTTGGGAAATCGTGGAGTTCTTTTCCTGCTCTGCCAAAAGTATAATACCATTCCATTTCTTCCCAAACTCCTCTTTAGTAATACCTACCTTATCCGCATTAAGATATACCTTACTGCCATTTTGCCTTACATGGGAGAAATAGGCTCCCCTTTCCGGGTCATCCAAGAAAGCCAAAAAGTGCTCGGGAAGCTCATTGATTCGATTTTGATCAATTTGTGCGGCTACATTGTTTATATTGAGAAAATTCAAGGTTTCGGACACGGCATACAATGAAGGTGTATGGGGGTGGCTAAAAAGTTGTAGTTCCAATTCGCTATGGGAAACTTTTATTCTTTCCGCCTTGAAATAGGAAATCAAAGCATTGAAAAGTGTTTTATCCATGATATTCCAGTTGTTAGTGTTCGGTTAAATGAAAATTTACAACAAAGCAGCCCTATTTTAAGAGCCGGTCGGGGCTATTACTCAAGTAGGATAAAAATAATAAATATTATAGGATTTTACCCACAAAAAATGGAGAATATAAACAAATGTTGAATTTTGTTTTGGTGTGAGATGAGAGTCAAGGAGGTTGTGGAAAAAAAGGTGTTTTACCTAAATTTTGCCTATTCCACCATTTTTACCATTTGATTTTGAGAGGTTACCCCGATTGGCAATTCAATAATCCTTAAGTTTTTAAAATGAATTTCGGCACCTTCGGACTCTAAACATAGATATCCTTTTTTGATGGTGGACTTGCTAATACCGTTTACAAATTTTCCGTTGACCGATAGTTTAATGGTTCCATCTACACAAACCACAGTGTAGGCATTCCATTCCCCTTTGCCTTTGGCCCGGTTCTCTACGGATTTGCTGCGTTCCCCCCTGGGATTGTCCGGTATGGTCTTTACACCTCCCACGCCAAAGAGCTCCCCATGGACATAGGCAATGGGTGGCTTTTTACCGTCACGGGTATTTAGGTTGACCCAGTCCAGTTCCAGCATCTGTACCTCTACCCCGCCGGGCAACCGGGATTTTGGATCGGGCAGGGCATCGCTCCAAACAAATACCCCGGAGTTTCCACCAGGCTCCATATGTCGCCATTCCACTTGAAGTATAAAATTTTCATATTGCTTTGCGGATCGCATAACACCAATGGGTTTACCCGAACAAATAAGCAGATCATCCTCCGTTCTCCAGGTATCCTTATCCGTGTTTACATTGATCCACCGCAGGGTACTTTTTTTTGCTTTCGAATCGGAAAGCAAGACGTCAAAACCTATTTCGGTTCCAAAGGATATAGCACTATCCTGACCTTGGATATAGAATCCGAAAGCAAGCGAGAGCAATAGACCCAATAATAAAGAAGGCTTCATTGTTGTGGTGTTTATCAGGTTTAAAGGATTTTTGTTTTACCCGGGACGGCAATGGATGGACTTGGCCAGACCAAATCCCAATTGTATTGTTCCAATTTAGGGCCCAAGGATTCGTTGGAATTATATGCTTGCTCCCAGGAAATCTCCTTTCCGGTATACCCGGCGTTTCGTGCCCAAATGGCCAAAAGACTGCTATGGGCCATACGCTTACCATCATTGATGGGTTTACCCTTTCGTATGGCCTCGAAAAGTTCGTTATGCTGTGTCTGGTACATATTGTTCTCCTCCCCTTCAAAACGCCAGGCTTCGGGCCCATTAATTTGGTACTTTCTACCCGGTTGGATCATAGCGGTTCCCTTGGCTCCAAATATGTCTATGGTATTCCTTGTTGCCGTATCCGATTGCTGTCTGGTAAAATGGTATCCCTTTGCGCCGTTGGCATACTCAAACTCCACGGCAAAATGATCGTAGATATTGCCATAACGTTTATCCGTCCGAACTTGCCTACCTCCTGTTCCGATGGCCTTTAGCGGCATAACGTCGCCCATGGCCCAAGACATCAAATCTAGGCTGTGTACGGCTTGTTCCACGATAAAATCGCCGGATAACCAATTGTAATAGTACCAGTTACGCATGTTATAGGTCATTTCGGTCCACTCGGGTTGACGTTCCTTATACCAAAGTTCACCACCGAACCGGAAAGTGGTAACGGTTCCAATATCACCTATGGCCCCATTTAGAATTTGGTCAAAGGCAGCTCGGTTGCCAAAACCGAATCGATAGGTAAATCCCGAAACTATGGACAAGTTTTTCGCTTTCGCCTTTTCGGCCGCAGCAATCACTTCCCGTACACCTGGGGCATCCACGGCTACCGGTTTTTCACAAAAGGCATGTTTGCCCGCCGCAATGGCGGCCGTTAAATGTCCCGGCCTAAATGCCGGAGGTGTAGTAAGTAGTACTACATCCACACCCGAGTCGATTACTTTTTGATAGGCATCAAAACCGATAAACTTGTTCTCTTTTTCCACTTTCATCTTGTCCCCCACTACCTTGAGCAGCTCGGTATAGGAAGTTTCCAGGCGATCTTCGAAAATATCGCCCATAGCATGGAGAACTACATTTTCATCGGCCTGTAAGGCCTGTGCTGCGGCCCCAGTGCCACGTCCGCCACAACCGATAAGCCCCACTTTTAAGGTTTTTTCCTTAAATGGTCCAATGGCCCCCAAAACGCTGGAAGGATAGGCCAACGAGCTTCCGACCATGGCGAGCCCTGATGCTTTTAAAAAAGTTCTGCGGCTCGAAGCCGATTCTGTTTTTTTTGATGTACCGTTCATAACCTCATAGTCATCCATTATTCACTTAATTTATTGATTGGTGTCAATTCTACCTTTCTAAATTCAACTTCTGAACCTTCGGCCTGAAGTGCAATCCTACCTCTATGTGCAGTGGCATCATAGCCATAATTGACCAAATCCCCATTGACCCAAACCTTTATCTTGTTTTCCAAACATTCAATCCGCATTGAATTCCATTCCCCTACAGGATTTTCGGAGCCATCGGTAAGGTTTAGTATTCGTCTCTTTTTTCCTTCCGTTATGCCCCATTCCTCTTTGGGGCCGCGGCGTTCCAGCATATTCTCTACTTTTATGTCTTCCACGATACACCAGAAATCACCGGCGTTCTCATGCATCATTTGCACTTCTATGGATTTTGGGAACATTTTATACAAGGCCCTTGGTGTCGATGCAAAAACCAACACCCCACAATTCCCAGGTTCTCCTGCGAATCTGTACGCTACCTCCAAACGAAAGTTCTCATACTCGGTATCGGTTATCAGATGACCGCCCGGGGTGCCAAGACTTACCAACAAACCATTGCGGATAATAAATGGATTTCTAGCGTCCGGGATGCTATCCATGGCCGGAATATCAATATGCCAACCCTCCAAATCCTTTCCGTTAAAAAGGGATATTGATTTTTGTGAGTTAACATATGGTACGCTCGACAAAATCCAGCAAATGATAAGAAGGTTTTTCATTCCATTGGATTCAAAATGATTTCCCTTTGAAGATATTACTTTCTGGAAAATTTATTTCAATTTGCATGCGATTTTCTTTGTAAACTGAGTTATACTGAAGTGACGAAGTCCAAAAAAACAGCTTGTATTCTCCAAAATAAGAACTATTTTTAATTGGCCGCATGAAAAACCAAAACCGACAGCTAAAAAAATTCGGGACCTTTGGAGGGGTTTTTACCCCTACCCTGCTCACTATTTTAGGAGTGATCATGTACCTAAGAATGGGATGGGTAGTCGGGAATGCTGGGCTGTTGGGGGCATGGTTGATAATCTTGGTATCCTTCACCATTACATTGACTACCGCCTTGTCCATGTCGGCCATTACTACGAATATACGCATTGGAGCGGGCGGGGCCTATGCCATTATCTCACAGGCCCTGGGATTGGAAGTTGGCGGTAGCCTGGGCATTCCAAGGTATATTTCCCAAGGATTGGCGGTAACCATGTATATTTTTGGATTTCGGGAAGGCTGGCTCGGCATTTTCCCCGGACACAGTGCCTTTTTGGTCGATATTATTGTTTTTGTGGTCTTGCTCGCTATCGCATATATCAGTGCCGATCTGGCCATAAAGACCCAGTTTTTTATCATGTTGGTGATTGTTCTGTCGTTAATCTCCGTAGTTATAGCCGCCTACTATGGCTCCATGTATCTTCCAACGGAAGACGCCATCCGTTGGGGAACTTTTAGGGGTTCCCCGGAAAACGGATTTTCGGGGAGTGATTTTTGGATTGTATTCGCCGTTTTCTTTCCGGCGTCTACCGGAATTATGGCCGGGGCCAATATGTCCGGCGAACTAAAAAACCCGAAAAGAAGCATTCCCTTAGGTACTCTATGGGCCATAGGAGTCAGTTTTGTCATCTATATGGGTCTTGCTTTTTGGTTGGCTAGATCGGCATCTGAGGAGGAACTTATTTCCAATTACAATATTATTATAGAGAAGGCCTATGTGGGGCCTCTGGTCATTGCGGGAATATTGGGGGCTACCTTTTCGTCCGCTTTGGCTTCCATTGTCGGTTCGTCCCGAATTCTATTCGCCATGGGCGAGCACCGTGTATTGCCCTATGCCAAATTTTTAGCGGGCCAAAGTGCTAATGGCCAACCGAGAAATGCCATGATCGTAACGGGTATTATGATTTTTGTCACTATGCTATTGCGCGACTTGAATGCGGTGGCACCCCTTGTTACCCTATTTTTCTTAATTACCTACGCCATGATCAATATTGTGGTCATAATAGAACAGAATCTAGGACTGATAAGTTATCGCCCGGTTTTTAAAATCCATAAATGGGTTCCATGGTTGGGATTACTATCCTCGGTATTGGCCATGTTCATTATTAACCCTACGATAAGCCTTGTATCCATCAGTATTGTCTTTGTAGTCTATTGGTTCTTGTCCCGACAGAATCTGGAAACTCCCTTTGAGGATATGCGTTCCGGTCTTTTCGTCTCGTTTGCGGAATGGGCGGCCAAACATACTTGGGGGATGAAAAGTATGCAACAACGTGCTTGGAAGCCCAATCTGATGGTTCCCATACGCGATATTAAGGGAGCCAAAGGCAATTTTCAGTTCTTACGGAATATTGCGCGGCCCAAGGGATCCATTAAACTTTTGGGCATCGCACCCTTCTCCGAAGACAATCATTTTACGGATGAAATCTCCCAACTGTCCGAAGCTTTTTACAAGAAGGGAGTGTTTTCCTCCTGGACCGTTATCCATACCAATGATTTTGCACAAGGCGTAAACTATGGAAACCAAGCACTACGAGGCGCTTTTTTTAGGCCCAATATTGTTTTTCTGAACTTGCAGCAACATGACAACTACGAAACCGAGTTGCGGCCTGTAATCAAGGAATGTATTCGCCTGGAAGTAGGGGTGCTGCTCTATCAGGCACATCCTACGGCACTGCTGGGTCAACGGAATACCATCAACGTATGGGTCAGTGACCGCGAGGGGAATTGGAACCTGGGCTGGGATATCGGGAATTTGGATCTTTCCACACTCATAGCGTATAAGTTGAAAAGGAATTGGGAAGCCCAAATCCGTTTGATAACCGTAGTCAAGGACGAAAAGGAATACAAAAATGCCAAGGAGTTTTTGAATTCCCTCATCAATCTGGCCCGATTACCCGAAACCCTGACCGAAATCCATGTCGGAAAGTTCAAGGATGTCGTTGGGAAGGCATCCGACGCCGATCTCAATATATTCGGTATGCATGCCGACCTTCCTTTCGAATTCGTAAAGGAAATGACCCAAAAAACCGAAAGTTCTTGTTTATTTGTAAAAGACTCAGGACACGAGAGTATCTTGGCCTAGGATCATTTCCCCTTTCCCTTATGAATTCACCAATTGATTCTGCACATTGGTCGGAACGGATTGAAACGACGAAAATGCCGAAGTAAACGTGGCCTTGCCCTGGGTCAAGGAACGCAAACTCGTGGAATATCCATAGAGTTCGGCTTCCGGTGCATGACATTTTAGAATCTGATAACGATCCTCGCTGTCTATGCCCAATATAACGGCCCTTCGGGACTGTAAGTCGGTCATAACATTGCCCACCATATCCTCGGGAACCTTAATGGTCAACTCGCGAATAGGTTCCAGTAATTTGGGCTTGGCATTCAAAAAGGCTTCTTTAAAGGCATGGGCCCCGGCAATTTTGAAAGAAATGTCATTGGAGTCTACCGAATGCATCTTACCATCGTAAACCATAACACGGATATCCGTTACATAACTTCCTGTAAGAGGCCCGGATTCCATGGTCTCCTGTATCCCCTTTTTTATGGAGGGAAGATACCTTAGGTCTATTACCCCTCCCACGATACAATTGTAAAAGACCAGCTTGCCGCCCCAGGGAAGCTCTTCCTCTTCCTTGCCCCGAATATTGAAGCCTTGCGGCTCTGGCATACCTTCGGCCCATGGTTCTATTTTTAAATGTACCTGGGCAAACTGTCCGGCTCCCCCAGATTGTTTTTTATGCCGATAATTGGCCGTAGCCGCCCGCTGAATGGTTTCCCTATAGGCTATTCTTGGCTTTTCAAAATGGGCCTCCACATCGTAAATATTCTTTAAGGTCCAATCAATGGTAGCCAAATGTAATTCGCCCTGGCAACCTAATATTTGTTGCTTTAACTCCCGGGAGTACGAAATTATCGCGGTTGGATCTTGGCTATTGATTTTCCGTAAGGCATCCGTGAGTTTCTCCTCCTCGTTTCTTTTTACAGCGGAAACCGCTTTGCGTGTTCGGGACTCGGGATAGGCAATGGGCCGGATAGTGATGGGGCTTCCTACCTCGTGCAACGTATCGTTGGTCTCGGTATACTTCAGGCGCAGGGTGGCCCCGATATCCCCTACTGCCAACCGGGAAACGGGCTCCCGCTTTTTGCCATCCATGATAAAGAGTTGGTGCAAAACCTCTGTTTCCCCATTTCTGGCATTCACCAATTTTTCGTTAACGCTAATATTGCCCGATTTCACCTTGAAAAACGTGATTTGTCCCAAGTTAGGCTGATAGACGGTCTTGAATACGAACAACGAAGTCGGGGCTTCATTGGTCCGTTCCACGGCTTGACCTTCCAAAGTTTGTTCGGGCTTCAGGTCGGCCGCTGCCGGGGCCACGTTATCTATAAAGCCCATAAGGCGCCCACTTCCCATATCTTCCAATGCCGAAACACAGAAAACAGGAAACAACTCATGGTTCAACATACCGGCTTTGATGCCTTGCCGCATTTCATCTTCGTTCAACGTACCCTTTTCAAAGAACAGTTCCATCAACTCTTCGTCATTCTCGGCCGCCTTCTCCACCAGTTCATTGTGCAATTGATCGGCCAACTCCTTTTGGTCTTCGGGAATAGGATGTTTTTCCGGCTTGCCGCCTCCCTCCGGAAATTTGTAAAGCTTCATTTTGAGCACATCGATTATGCATTGTGCACCATCCATACGTATGGGGTATTGAATCTTTACGGCATTATTGCCCACCAATTCGACAACACTCTTAAAACTATCCTCAAAATCGATGCCGGCATGATCTATTTGGTTTATAACAAAGACCGTAGGTTTGTGATAGTCCGAGATATAATTCCAAATAATCTCCGTTCCAATTTCCACACCATACTGGCCATTCAATACGGTAACAATGGTATCCGCCACACGGATTGAAGAAATAATCTCACCTATAAAATCGTCCAATCCAGGGGTATCTATGATGTTTATCTTGTAGTTACGCCATTCCGTATGCAAAGGCGTGGCAAAGACCGAAGTTCCTCTTTCGTGTTCTATTTCATGGTGGTCGGATACCGTATTTCGATTTTCAACGGTACCTCGACGGTTGATTAGTCCGGCTTCGAAAAGCATGGTCTCCGCCAAGGTAGTCTTTCCACTTTGGTGGGCCCCCACCAGTACTATGTTCTTAATGTGTTTGTCGTCGTATACCTTCATATTGGATGGTTTATGGGTTTAATTTATAAA
Organism: Ulvibacterium sp.; assembly: GCF_965228935.1. GTDB lineage: Bacteria > Bacteroidota > Bacteroidia > Flavobacteriales > Flavobacteriaceae > Ulvibacterium. The sequence goes on from NZ_OZ245846.1 coordinate 4,009,786, forward strand.
ACTAAAAATGTATGGATATGGAAAACATGACTTTTGTTAGTTTTCTAGTCGAGGCCGCGTTAGGGTTTAAAAACCGGAGTTTGGCCAATTGCTCATTTACAATGCTCCGGAAACGCCTACCAATATCCACATGGGCTTATCCTTTTCTTTCTTCCAATCCCCAAAATCATGGACTTCCCTTACTATGGAAAACCCTGCTTCTTCCAGCTCCTTTTTTACATAGTTTGGGGATAAGGTATGTGCATTGGTCTGTTCTTTACGACTTTTGCCCCTTTTGTGCGTTTTTAACTTCTCAAGGATAAGGATACGGCCTCTAGGCTTTAATGCCTTTTTTACATGGAAAAGCACTTCGGTGTAGTTTTCCATTTCATGATACGTATCCATGATGATGACGGCATCCAGTTTATTTTCAGGTAATTTGGGATTATCCTCTTCTCCTTGGATGACGGCTACGTTCTTGACCTTCTCCTGTTTCAGGTGTTCCTTTAGATTCTCCAACCTATAGCTTAGGATATCCACAGCATAGACTCTACCTGTTTCCCCCACTTGCCTTGAAAGATGAAAGGTGAGGTATCCTTCATGACAGCCCACGTCAGCAACTTGATGGCCTTCGTTGACCCCTGCCAATTCAAAAATAGTTTGGACATCCATCCATTGGTCACGTTTATCCCAGTCTTCACGGATATATTGTGCAAATGACTGTCCTAAACATAAGGTAAACAGCAGGATGCATAATAAGGAACGTGGTTGTGACATACCTCTAATATACCAAATACAGTGCAAAAAGTCGTCTAAAATTCTCTTAATTCCCACCATTTATCGATTAAATAGGCAATATAGGAGTACACAGCCTACGGTGGCGGGTAATTTTCGTAGTTTTATTTGTTTCGTAAAACACTTCGAACCTTGAAAAAACCGATTGTTTTGAAGAGTACCCACATCACAGTGTCATTGTTTTTTGTGTGTGTCCTCTGCTCATGCTCCAATGACAATATTGAACCCTTTGAACCAAATCCCGAACCTGATAACACGGAAAATCCTGCCCCAAATCCCAATCCGCCACCTGAGCCGGTAATCGAGGTTAATGCGATTCCTGCCCAAACCCAGAGGGATGGGGATGCCAACACCGGGTATGAGTACCTTACCTCCGGTGATTATGTTAGTTCTGGAATTCCATATGATGCCTTTCTTACAGGTTTTGGGGGAGATAATGCGAACCTTTTGGGAAGAACCGGCGATAATGCTGTTATTCCATATGATTTTACGGCAGTAACCGCTCCAAACGGCGTCCGCGTTGTGGGGCCCAACTGTATGCAATGCCATGCCGGAAGAATCAACAATGAGTTCATTGTTGGTCTCGGAAGTCACGATACCGATTTTACGGTAGACCGAAGTGACGATATTACCCTTTTGAATTCTGCCATTTCATTTTTGTACGGAGGACAGACAAGCGATGAATGGGCTGCATACGACCAGTTTAGAAAAGGTATTGTTGCCATTGGGCCAAAAACTATTACTGAGACACGAGGCGTTAATCCGGCCGACAAGATTACCCAGGTATTGGTTGCCCATAGGGACAAAAATACCTTGGAATGGTCCGACGAGCCTTATGTGGAAATCGATAATGAGGTAATTCCCACGGATGTTCCCGCTTGGTGGCTGCTCAAAAAAAAGAATGCCATGTTCTACCATGGTATTGGACGCGGGGATTTTTGTAAATCCTTTATCGGTTCAAGCTTACTGACACTGACGGATAGGGCCAAAGCCGAGGAAGTGGACGAAATGATGGCGGATGTATTGGCCTATATCTATACCCTGGAACCGCCAGAATATCCTTTTACCATAGATTCCAGCTTAGCCGAAGAGGGAAAAGTCATATTTGAAAGTACGTGTTCAAGTTGTCATGGAAATTATGGGAGCAACCCCTCCTACCCCAATTATATGGTTTCCTTGAATTCCGTAGGGACAGATCCGGAACTTTCCAATCATTATAGCTTATCTTCCCCAACAAATGACTATTTTATGGACTGGTTTAATACCGGATGGTTCGGGACAAGCCCCAACCCTCTGGAAATTGTTTCCGAAGGAGGGTATATTGCACCGCCATTGGATGGGATTTGGGCTACGGCGCCGTATTTCCATAATGCATCGGTACCTACTTTGGCAGATGTTTTGAATAGTACGGATAGGCCAAAATATTGGAGCAGGTCATATGATAATACCGATTACGATCAGTCAAAGGTCGGATGGAACTATACGACCGAAAGCTCCAAGGTAGACAAAAACACCTATGATACTACCTTGAAGGGATATGGCAATCAAGGGCATATCTTTGGGGATGAACTCACGGATTCCGAAAGAACGGCACTATTGGAATATTTAAAAACATTATAAAGGCCAAAATGAAAAGATTACCGTATTTCCTAGTTTGTTTATTTGTGCTTTTTCAAGTTTATGCACAGGAACGACCGATTGAAATTGTAGTAGAGGAAATACCAAATCGCCTTGCTTTTTATGCGGTCAACGAAAACGATCAGGCTTTTGATGTTAAGCTTACGATTACTGGAACCAATTTCCGACAAAGTAGGGCCACTCCCAGATTTACAAGGGTACCTGGGCTATCCAAGGTACATATGAAGACCATTATCCTTATGCGCGGCAAAAAACCTTCCTACACCTATGACTTGGAGGTAAACGATAGTCTTTCCAAAAGGGCCTTGCGAAAGCCTGCCGAAAAAATAAAGATCAGACCCAAGAAACAGATAGTCGTATACGTTCCCAAAAGCTGTCATAGTTGCGATAGCCTAATCAATCCATTGAACGAGGGGCCTTACAAATTCACTTTTCATAAGCTTGAGGAACAACCTGGGATTGCCGAACAATTAAATCGATCTCTTGGCAACAGTGTTGTCCTGGACTCCTTGGAAACCCCAATTGTTAACTTGGGAGGTAGACTCTACACGAAGATCGAAACTTACGACCAACTTATCGAGGCGTTGGAAAAGGAATAGCACTCAACGTTGGTTTCCGCAGTATTATTGATCGTATATCTTTTCCCATCCGATCCTCAGATTTTTTCCTGAATCACTGTTCTCTCTTTTTCTTACTGGATAAGATTTTTAGTAAATATTTGATAATCAAATATTTAAATATTATTTCCGTTTTAAAAACCTTAAAAAATGTTAATATTACATAAAATAGTACCTTTTATAGCATAGTACTGTAACAAAAAATATTTTCGGTCGTCTATTAGTTGTAAGTCAATCTAAAAACAATCATCCGATGAAAAGGTTACATCAACATTTAATACGACCCAAGATATATTTCACGGTAGGATTTGGTTGGAATACCGACCGGCTATACCACGAAAAAAACAGAAAGGAAACAACAAAATCAAAAAACTAAACATCATGAAAGCATCCATCAGCAGAACAACAACAGAAGCCAAAACGTTCAATTACTTTTCTTCCTTTAGGGATAGCAAAAGGGTAAAATGGGCCGAGAACAGGAACTTTACGCGATAAGGCGATTAAACAACATTTCATTCATCAACAAAAAACAAGAAATCATGAGAGCTTCATTTATCATAGAAAAGCCAACGGAATCCAGAAGAAATTCATTCTTTTCCACTTTTAAGGACAGCAAACGCGTTCGTTGGGTAGCTTACCGGCATTATACCCATTAAATGAAGAAAGGCGTAACGAAAAGTAAAAAGGCGCACCTTAAGTGCGCTTTTTCATTTTACTCCTCTTTCTTTCGCGTAAACGGAACAAAGCGTACGGCCATTAATTCTTTATGTTTTATTTTCCCCTTCTTTTTGGTGACCAAAACCAATTGTCGTATCCCGCGATGGGGACCCACCGGAATAATCATTCTTCCTCCTTCCTTCAGTTGTTCCACCAATTTGGGAGGAATTTGCTCTGCACCCGCGGTGACCATAATAGCATCAAAGGGAGCCTTTTTGGGCCAGCCGTGATAGCCGTCCCCTATCCGCACTTGGATATTGTTGTAGTCTTGTTTTTTTAACCTCTTCTCGGCGGAACGACCTAGCTTTTCAACAATTTCCACGGTGTACACGGAGTCTACAATTTCTGAGAGTACTGCGGCCTGATATCCAGAACCCGTACCGATTTCCAATACTTTATGGTTTGGCCGAAGTTGAAGGGCCTGGGTCATATAGGCAACGATATAAGGCTGGGAAATGGTCTGCCCCTCCCCTATGGGTAATGGCCCATCCGTATAGGCCAGTTCCCGGAGATTTTGGGGAACAAATAGGTGTCTTGGTACGTTTAGCATGGCTTCCAATGTGGCTTCGTTGGATATATCCCTATTCCGTAATTGCGTTTTGACCATATTCTCTCTCTGGGCCTTAAAACCAACTTGCCCCATACTTGTTCCCATAGAGAACAGAAGCGCATAAACAAAAATCACACGATACATTTTTGTACAAATGCCTTTTATCCACTTGAAGTTATTTCAAAACAGTGAGAAAAAAAAATGAAACTGGAGTATAATGACAATGTGTAAAAAAGATTACTCCAAGGAACTTTCGTCCAATGGTCGTATTTGGCCATAATACGTAATACTGTTTCGGTGTAGGCTCTGCACCACGACCGTGGCCGTTCTCGACTTGGTTATGAACAATGTAAAATTGAACTGTTCATCGGATTTTTTGGTGTTAAACATCACAATAATGCCTTTGCCATTTTTTTTCGTCTTCACTTTGTAATCCCTAATTTCGGAATCGAATTCAATAGCCCCACCTTCTCCATAACCACCTCCCAACCGCATTTCCCCAAAGTAGGGAAGAAATCCCAAGGCACTATCTTTTTGAATTCTTACATAATTTTCTATACGGACAACACTTAAACTGGGTAGGCCCAATGGAGATGCCCGATTGGCCTCAAAAACAAAATTTTTTGAATCCACCAAACTTCTTACGGCATCAATACGTTTTAGGCGCTTATCCTGGGCAAAGGTACCATGGATAGTCACAAGAAGGATCAGTACGAGCAAAGCCTTCATTTTCATATCTATACTTTTAATTTGTAAAATCCACACGAATCGTTCCAAACCGTAATAATATATGCTATTCAAAGGTATTCCCTTTTAGGGCAAAATAAAATGCCCCGGCCTAAAGGAAGACCAGGGCATTGACGTGTTCTTTGCAATTCTTATTAATCCTTTAAGGAAATATCCTCTGTTGTTCCATCAGGATAGGTTACGGTCGCTTTGTCATCACAGGTTCCATCACCGAAATCTACGGATACGGCCAAACCATTTTTATCCACGGTCATATTGCCCTTGTTCAGATATCCACATCCAAGGTTACCTTCCAATGTAGTTCCCACGGCCACTTTGTAGGTATTCCCATCCAAAACAAGTGTCCAATTCCCCGAAATGGTGAATATACTTTCGGCCAAGCTTTGGCCAAAGACGAATGCTAATGTTTTGGTCCCATTTTCAGCTATGACCGAATCATCTGCTAAAGTTACGGTCATATCACTGGTTACGGAAAAAGTAATACTGTTGCCCTCCGAATTTCCTCCTAAGGTAAAACTTCTTGTTCCATTTAGTTTTATGTCCCCTACGTAAAAATCGGTATAGGTAGCGGTAAAGGAAGCCGATTCGTTTTCGGTTGCATAGACAATGTTCAATGTTCCATTTATATTTTCCGTACCGTTAAGCACGCAATTGTTAAAAGTTACATTGAAACCGGTGTCATTGTATGTAGCGGAATAGCATTCTTCATTTTTGGAAGATTTGGCGGAATTGCCCATGTATAGTTCAGAAATAACACTATCGGCAACCCCGGAAACACCATCGGTTTCCAAAATGGTCTTTACCTCGGCCTGGGTAAACTCCAAATCCTGATTGTTATCATCAGAATCGTCACTACAGCTTAGCACAAAGAGTGCTATGGAGCACAATAAAGCAAAACGTTTGCTCATATTCATCAACTTGTTCATTTAAAAAGATTTAGGGTTATACCACCTAAAACGTAATTGAAACCTATTTAGTATATGTTTGACCTTCGCTTCTAAAGTCGGTCGTTGTGATTAGAAGAAGAAAATCACCTTTTTAAGGCAAAATAACCTTTAAGGGAAGGCCCATCGGCCAACTCTACGGAATACCAATAGGAATCGGAAGGTAGATTCCGGCCATTGAAGGTACCGTCCCATCCTTGGTCAGGGGCAAGTTGTTTTATTAGTTTACCAAAACGATTGAAGACGGAAATGTTTTGAATAGAAAAATCCTGTGAAGAGTTCACTATCCAGGTGTCGTTGTACCCATCATTGTTAGGGGTGAAAAAAGTGGGGACCCCCAAGTTATCGGATGTAGGGATGAGCTGCTCAACGGTAAAGGATTCCTCCGAACAGTCCTGTGCCCTTCCCAAATCCGTATAAGGATGAATGGTTACATAAATAGTGGCACCTTTGGGCAGATTGGTTGAAAACTGGTAAGAGGTGGTATTGCCTACGTCAAGGTTCCTAAGTATGTCATCGCTATTGGCAGTGGTGCCCACGGTTAGAAAATACCCTTGGGCATCCATCTCGGAAACCCAACTTATGCCTGTTGATGCAGGTACATTAGTTGCCCCGTTTGCAGGATTTATCAAAGAGGTACATTTGTTCATATCTTCTGGTGCGCCCCTTGTTGTAAAACTACTCTGTACACCGCAACCTGTAGCTGCCCCTACATCATTGTAGGGTACAATAGCAACATAGTACGTGGTGTTTTCCAAAAGTGTGGGGGATGTAAAATTGGTAATGTTACCTACATCTTCACTATCCAAAATTATATTGTTACCGGTGGAGGTCCCTATGGTTAAAAAGTATCCCGTGGCATCTATAGCGGAATCCCAGCTTAAATTCGGGGTAAGGGGAACGTCCTGGGCAGCATGCCCCGGCGAAGTAAAATCGGCACAACCGGGTAGTCCGTCCACCGACATCGTAGTAAAAACAACTTCGGCACAGCTTCCGTTAAGGCCCTGATCGTTATAGGGAATTATGGCAACATGGATGTTTTGCAGAGGAGGAAGATCCGTATCAAAGCTATATTCAGTAACATTGTCAACATCTACATTATCCAGAATATCGTGCCCACCAATCGATGTGCCGGCTAAAATTACGTAGCCCGTGGCCGTAGGGGACGCGTCCCATTCTAAATCAGGCGACAGTGACACGTCCACATCACCATCCGCGGGGAATGTCAACTGGGTACAAGAAGGGGCTTGGCCAACTGCCATAGTGCAAGATAGCAGGCAAATAATGCACACCCAAAATAATGGGTCATAACAGCTTCCGAATGTTTTCATAGCACTTTTCGTAAAGGTCGTAAGGCCAATGTTTGAATAAAGGCATATAACCCACTCGCCTATTATGACTTACCCATGAATCGTCGGCTAGTCCTTTCGACCCTAACTTTAAATATAGCGAAAAAAACGGAGTTCGCTTAGAATGAACCCACTTTAGGCCTTTTCACGGTGCTTTGATGCCAATTTTCCTAAATTGATATACGATTTTTAATCGACTAGATACCGGTATTTGTTTTTCATTTTTTACGCACTAGAACATCATTATTGATACGAACATCCAGAAAAAAGCATTAAATCGTATACGATTCACTATATTTAATGCCATATGGAGAAGCAAATTGTCAGGGATTCGGTAAAGGAACACCTTCTCAAAAGAATGCGGGAGGGGAAGTTAAAAATCGGTAAAACCATCAATCTAGCCGCCGTTGCAAGGGAACTTCAGGTAAGCGTTACTCCAATTCGGGAGGCTCTTTCCCAACTACAGCAAGCCCAAATTATCAAAGCGATACCCAACAGGGGTTTTGTTATTGCCCAATTGAATCGGGAAGAAGCGAGGGATTTGTACGAATTGGTGGCCAATTTGGAGGAGATGGCACTTGAAAATTCCGTTTTTGATGAAAAGGCTATACAAGACCTGAAGCAACAACAACTGGTTTTTGAAAATGCGACCGACCCTTTATCCCGAATCAATGCAGATCTTGAATTCCATCGGTTATTGACCAAGAACTACCCAAATGTACTTACAAGAAATATTCTGCACGATTTGAGAACCCGGATATTCTTCTATGAAAAGGCATTGATGTCGGACGAATCCTATTATACCAAAGCGGATAACCAGCACGCAGCCATCATATCGGCTATCGAGGAGAACAATGTGCCTACTGCGGCATTGTTGCTTAAAATGAATTGGATGTTGATCTTGAATTATATCCAAAAGCGTTTGTTGGCCGCTTAAAGGCCTCTCTACGATCAAAGCTAATGCCCGCATTTTGTACTTCCTTGGGATATGATTTCCTTAGCATCTTCACACCCCAAATTATAAAACCTTATGGGAACTTTGTTATATCATAAAGTTTTGGTAAATGATGAAAATGAAAAAAGACGACTTTCTAAATTTGTCCCGGAAAAGGATTACACTTGATACCGAACAATAGTCTATCCTGTTTATACGTTTATATTTTAATATCAAACTTAAAAATTCCATGGGCTACTTATCCCCTCAAATCGAAATTCTGGCGAAAAAAAAGAAACAAGATGAAAAATCCCTGATTAAAAAAGGAAATTCCTGTGGTATTTTCCAAGACTATGGGGATTTGAGAGATGCCTCGGAAAATAGTAAGGAATAAGGATTCGGTGGGTTTGGATTTCTAGTTGCTAACTTCGAAGGTATATTGACCCATGGCCACCCTGCCATCCCTGGTTATCCCCTCGACCTTTACAAGAAACGTTCCCGTGGTATCCCCGGTATAAAACCGTATGGGGGGTTGACGACTATCCTCTATTTTGATGTTGGGTTTCCAAAATAGGGTGGTCCTGTAATCCAACCGTTTCTGATCGGGTCTTTCGAAGCTGTAATCCGGTGAAAAAAACTCACGTCTCCTATAAAACCCCGGAATCAGGGTTTCCGAGTACTCCGGAACATTGTTTTGGACATTTCCCTTGAACAATTGGGATTTTGTGGCGATAACAATAACCCCATTGAATCCCCTAAGCCCATAGATTGAAGCTTCGATACCCCGTAAAACGTCGACGTATAGAATTTCCGACGCATCCATATGTTGTATGTATTCCAAATTCACTTCACCACCATCGACAAAAAATAGGGGCGTAGTATCGGTCGCGACAAACGAATCATATCCTCTTAAACCTCTTATTGTAACAGTTTGCTCGGGTTTTTTTCTGCCGCCTATGGTCACTCCAGGGGCCTGCCCTATCAGATCTATGGCACTCAAACCTGAAGTACCTGTAGAATCCGCGAAAAGCCGAATCGTTGCATTTCCATGAAATGTCTTGGACTCTATTTCCTCAATCCTCTCCTCAGTCCTTGTTTTCATTGGGGCACTTATCTCTACCTCTTCCAATTGCGTAATGGCAGGATCGTAGGAGAACTCCGCACTTTTTTTTCGATAGGCCTTAGTTAAATATTCCTGGACATTTTTCATTCTTTCCGAGGTATCCGTGGCGCTACCCTCGTCTTTGGAGTCTTTGGCCTTGCGTTTTATCGGTATTTTTTTTGTTCTTTTGACTTCGGGCAGTGACCGTTCGTCATCCATATAAACCGAGATATCTTCTTTTTTCTTTCTGGATTTGGTTTCGATGTTCACAATCTCCAAATAGGTTTCCGTGCCATCGTTGAGTTCATAAGGCCCAAAACTGAATCGTCCTTGATCGTTTGTAGATTTTTCCTCGATAATATTCAATTCGGGAATTCTCAACGACACTTTTGCGGCCCTAGGGGCTTTTGGATTTCCCGTCAGTGCTGTAAATCCCTCTATAAGCGTACCCGTGGCTTTCTCCGGAATATATGTAATTTTCGATCCTTGGATGTCGTCCAAAAAACTGTTCCATACAAACCTGCGCCAGCCATGGGTAAGCATAAGGGCGTCCAATGCATATTTTCTTTCCCTGGTATCGTTTTCAAAAAAATAGCTCGCGTCCTCCACCGAATTCCCCAAATCTGAATTCAGCAACAACCAGCTTTTTATGTTCGTATTTGCCATATGTTGCGGTAATTGATTGCTTCCGGTGACCACGGACAGCGAGAAATCACCTTTTAACTGCGTCCCGTTTGTATCAAGGGCACTGATATCCACAGTGACCATTTCACGTGGACCATATGCCCGGGAATTGGATGAAACCGCCAGTTCTATCATATTACGGGGATGATCTATAAAGACGAGTCGCTCACAAACCGGCTTTCCACTTGTGGTAAAAAGTGTAAAATGCACTACCCCATTCAAAAGACGATCGGTATTGAGCTTTACGGAATAGGAAGTGCCATCTTCCGCTTTGGCGAGCCTTTCAAAAAATAGATCTCCCCTAAAATGTCCTATCAACAAGGTTCCTTCCAGTCCCTCATTCTTATTTGTAGTGACGTTAACGACAAGATGTTCCCCATTGTTCCGAATACTCAATACATATCCTTTGGGCAGGGCTTCCGGGAGCGCAAATCGATATTCCTTACCAGCATATATAGCCACGGCCTTATAATCCTTACCTGCTTCCGGGGCAAAGGTAACTTTGCCGAGCCCCGCTTCATAGCTTTTAAAGAAACCGACCGTATTGCCCTCCCCGTCTTGAATAGTTCCTTCCAGTGCCAGCCCATTTCCTTCTTGATCTGTTGCCTTTATCCCCATAACACTGGTAAGACCTTCGACCAGATGTCCTCCCTCGGGAAAAAAATGTACTACCGGGTCGTGGTCTTTTGCTATGCTCTTTTTGGACGCTGAACTGTAGTCCCCTGTTTCGTTTTCATAAACCAAATCGGAATTTGTATAGTCCCCGAATTCCTGGGCATATATGGGAATCTCCTTTTGAAACAGTGCCGGTTCCTCTTCGTTCAGCATGTATTTGGTGTAGGCACGGATTAGAAAATTTCCATTTTCCACATCAATCGGAATCTTTATGGAACCTTGTGCGCCCAGTCCGTCCGCGATTAATTTTTGACGTATGATCAACGTATCGTCCTGGTTCCAGAGTTCAACGTAGATAACCTCGCTTTTCTCACTTTTCTTGTGAAGTATGCCATCCACTAAATAGACTTTGTACCAAATTGTTTCCCCGTTGGTATAAATGGATTTATCCGTATGTACGTATACTTTTTCAGGGCTATGTTTCATGGCATAGGATGCCAGCTTTCCAAGGATTTTTGGGCTATGTGGATTTTCTTGGGTCTGCGCAAATCCGTAAAAAATCGTAAGAACGCTTATTGCCAGGAGATATCTTTTAAAAAAATCGGTAAGTCTTATATTCATAGGCCTCTATAAATGGTTCCATATACTATAAGTAAGGTACAAATTTTCATGCTATTTTTCGTACGTCACTAAAGGAAAAGGAGTTTATTCAATTTAACAATAAGTCAAGGGCATTCTTACGATTTACTTTGATACTATCCGGATGAATTTAATTTTGCACTTCAAAAATCTTTTGGCCTACAACGGCCCTACCATCCCGGGTAAGCCCTTCCACTTTTACGATAAAGCTCCCGGTGTGGTCTCCGGTGTAAAACTCGATAGGTTTTCGATCATTATTTTCTATGGAAAGGTTAGGTTTCCAAAGTAAAGTGGTTCGGTAATCCGGACGCTCGTGTTCCGGCCTTCTGAAAGAATAATCAGGAGAAAAGAACTCACGCCTTGTATGGAATCCTACAATTAGGTTTTTTTCGTATTCCGGTATATTATTTGCTCTTTTGCCCCTGTACAAGAGAGATTTTGTAGCGATTACTAGTACACCGCTATACCCCCTAGTTCCGTATATGGCTGCCTCGATACCTCTTAAGACATCAATATATAAAATTTCCGATGCGTACAAGTATTCTAGGTAATCAGGTTCTACTTCACTACGATCAACGTAAATTAAGGAGAAGGTAAGCCTATTTACTCCGAGATTCTCCCTTATTAAATCTCTGGCGGTCTTACCAGCTGTTCCTTCAGAATCCGGAATAATCCTTCTATAGGCATCACCATGGGGCACAGTTGCCGCTATTTCCTCAATTCTCTCCTCAATCCTTGTTTTCCTTGGGGCGCTTACCTCTACCTCTTCCAATTGGGTTACCGTGGGATCCAACTCGAATTCCGAGCTCCTTTTTTGATAGGCCATAGTAAGATAATCCTTAACATCCCATATATTTTGCTGTGTACCTGCATTTATCGAATCTTGGTCTCGGAGATTTCTTTTCACGGGAATTCTTTTTGGCCTTTCAATGGGCGGTGAAGGCTCTTCGTTATCCAAATAAACGGAAACCTCTTCTTTCCTTTTTCCTGCTTTTAAATCGGATTCAACAATTTCCAAATAGGTTTCCTCGCCGGAATCCAGATTGTAGGGTCCAAAATTAAAATTACCTTGATTGTCCGTAGATTGCTGCTCAAGAATATTTAAACCAGGAATCCGCAATAAAACTGTTGCGGGTTTGCGAATGTTGGGGTATTTAGTCAAGGCGGTATATCCGCTTAATGGGGTACCTTCAACTTTTTCCGGTTGGTAAGCTGTTCTTGGATTATTGTTCTCTTCAAAGAAATCCTCCCAAACGAACCTACGCCAACCGTGGGTAAGCATGAGTGCGTCCAACACAAATTTGCGTTCCCTGGAATTGTTTTCAAAAAAATAACCGGCATCCCCCACCGTATTGCCCAAATCGGAATTCAACAACAACCAACTTTTTATATTCCCATCGGCCATTGATTTCGGTAATCGGTTACTTGCCGTTACCACGGATAATGAGAAATCACTTTTTAGCGCTATCCCCGATGCATCCAACGTGCTAATATCCAAACTTACCTTTTCACGTTTCCCATAGGTCTTGGAATGCGAAACGATATCCATTTTAACCTCGTTTTGGGGATGATCGATAAAGACAAGCCTTTCACAAACCGGTTTCCCTTGAATATCAAAAAGGGTAAAATGAGCTATACCATTGGCCAGCCTGGTCGTATTTAATTTTACGGAATATGTATTCCCATCTTCTGTTTTACCTGATCTTTTAAAAAAGGTATCGCCCCTAAAATGCCCCACTAAAAAAGTACCTTGCAAATCGGATTGTAGGTTTGTGGCTACCTTAAGAATTAGATGGTCTCCATTATTCCGAATACTGAGTACGTGTCCTTTGGAAAGGGCCTTGGGCAATGAAAAATGGTATTCGTCTCCGGAAAAAGAAACAGCGGCCCGGTAACTCATTCCTGGTTTTGGGACAAAAGTTACCTTGCCCAGACCAGCATCATAAGTGTTGAAAAATCCTACCGTTAGTCCGGTAGTATCCTGTATGGTACCCTGTAGTACCAATCCGCTTCCCTCTTGGTCTACCGCTTTAATTCCCAGAACACTGCTAAGGCCGGAGATCAAATCGCCTCCCTCAGGATAGAATTTGACTATCGGTGTTATTTTCTTCAAAGTTCTTCGGGAACTTGGATCCCCGTTTTGAAATTTAGTTTCAATTCCCGTTCCCGGATTGCCAATGCCTCCAAATTCCTGTTGAAAAACGGGGATTTCCTTTTGAAATGGACTAGGTTTCCGTTCGTTCAACATATAACAGGTATAGGCGCGTATTAACAAGGTTCCTGTTTTTAGGTTAGTAGGAATAACTATGGAACCCTCTGCGCCTCGACCGTCCAAAGCCAATTTTTGCCGAACGATCAATGTATCCTTTTCACCCCAAAGCTCCACATGGATCACCTCACTCTTACTACTCGGTCTGTGAAGAATACCATCTACCAAATAGGCTTTGTACCAAATAGTTTCACCACTAGTATAAATGGACTTGTCCGTATGCAAATAAACTTTTTCGGGGCTATGTTTCATGGCATAGGAAGCCAGTTTTCCAAGGATTTTTTGGTCAAACGGGTTTTTTGCGGTCTGGGAAAATCCATATAGCACGGAAAGACACAATAAAATTAAGAGTGATGTATTCTTGAAATTATCCATTGCGTTTTCCGATCGTACCCCTATCATATATGGAATACTTTTGAAACTTCAATTTTACGGTTTACTCCCCAAAACGCTGTTCTAATTTCGGTTTCGGGGTTTCTTAGTACAAGTTAACCATCTTTTTCTTTCAGGGAAGCCTAGTGATAGTTAAGATTTGATAAAAATTTATTCGCTGGGAAACAGGCTTTTATCCAGCCCTGGTATCAGTTTAAGGGCATTTTTGTAGTATACCTTTTTTAGTATTTCATCCGGAAGGTCCAAACCGTACATGGACCAAAAGGCATGGTACTTCTTATAATAGGGAAAGTATTCATCATTGGTTTCCAATACACGAAAGTAGGTAGGGAATTCATCTGGATTCCAGGCATCCTTACCAAAAAGTATACGGTCTTGGTATTTGGTAAAGAACTTTTTGGCATTCCGCGGTTGCCTTCCCAATTCTTGGATAACGGCTCCTATTCCCACGTACATGTTGGGCATTTCATCCAAAAGTTTCCCCAGTTTCCCCAGATTGTTGGCATACCAGCCCATATGGGCATTTATGAATTTAGTATTGGGGTGTTTCTTGAACATGCGATGCTGCTCATCGATAATCTGTTGCCAAGGGGCCGGATCGGTATCAGAACGTTTTCTTCCCGGACGTGTCTTGAGTTCCAACCATCGTTCATTTCTACTGCCCATTGGCGCCCAAAATGGTTTGGGATCGGCTGCATGTATCAATACTGGGATTCCCAACTCACCGCACTTGGACCAAATGAGATCCAAATGTGGGCTATCTATGGCCAAGCGATTGCCATTGACATCCTTATTTCGCAATCCCAGACTTTTATAGACCTTTAATCCTTTTGCACCGGCTTTGACATCCTTTTCCAATTGGGCGACTGCATTCTCGGTCCATCCCTTGGCCCCCGCCCCATCAAAATTCACATTGGCGAATACCACAAAACGATTCGGATAATTCTCTGAAACGTTGTCCAACATGCGCTGCAAGCCATTCCCCGAGCCTCCACTAAGATTTACCATAATGGCCATATTCATTTGATCCATAGGATTCACGAGATTGGACAGATTTTGGGAACCCATACGAAATTGATGACTATGTACATCTATAAAGGGGAACTTCGCCTTTTTGACCTTGGTTTCCGGTACCACCAAAGTTGAAATGGGGCTGTATTCCTCAAATCCCATTTCTTGGGAAATGAGCGAGGTATACGCAAAAATTGATAGGGCAAGAAATGGTAATAACCTCTTCATAGTGAAAGTGAATTTATTCCTGATTTAACGGTGTGTTTAGAATTTTGGTCAACTTTTGATAATCCTCCAAGGTATCTATATCCATAGTTTTGCCTGATGGATTGAGCGAAAGGGTATCGTTTATGGATTCCTGTATGATTTTTTTTGCCCCCATGTCCTCATCAAGTTTCCTTAAGTCCGAAAAATAGGGCCTATCAAAGATAGCCGGTACTCCAACACCTTTTTTGTATTCCGTTGCGATTATTCCCTTGGCTGAACTTTCATACGCTTGAACCATTTGGTTCAAATATTCCGAATCTATAAGTGGCTGATCACATAGCAAAATGAGAATGGCCTTTGTATTCTGCAATGATCTTTGAATGAAATCGACCCCATAGGAAATGGAAGAACCAAGGCCGAGTCTCCAATTCTTATGGAAAACAAACTGTACGCTACTACCATTTGTGCTATTCCCTCTGATTTTATCCGCATTTGCTCCCAGGATTACAACTACACGGTTCGGGCAAACTGCCGATGCATTCTCGATAGCAATATCCAATAGGTTGCCCTTTTTCCAAGGCAAAAGTTGCTTTGGAGTTCCCATTCGGGTCGATGCCCCTGCTGCTAGGATAAGAACGGTAATATTCTTAACGGCCCTGCCCATTAGCTATGAATAGATCCTTGCTTGTTCCTTAAACTTATGGGTTTTTTTTCCCGAACTACGGATAGAATTTCGGCAAGTATGGCTATAGCGATTTCTTGGGCGGTTTCCGCCCCGATGTCCAGACCCGTAGGACCATGGATGTTCTCTAAAAAGACCTCGTCGATATCAGGAATTCTTTCGGTAAGTTCGTCGAGTATTTTTTCCCTCCTTTCAGCGGGACCCAACAAACCCAGATATGCCGGACGTTCATCTTTTAGGGCCAGCAGATACTTTAGGTCTTTAACGTAACTGTGCGTCATAAGGACGATTGCGGTCTTTTCATCAATAGATCTCCCCGATAGGTCTTCCGATTCAATAGCCAATAGTTCCTTGGCACCCGGAAAATCCGTCAAAAGCTTTTCTTCGGACGGGGAAGCCACAACGGTCACCTCCCAACCGGTCAATGCCGCGTAGGAAGAAAGCTGTACGGCATCATGTTCGGCGCCGATAATCAATAATTTAAAACACGGGGAAAGCCGTTGTTCAAAAACCTGGAATTCTTCTTCTTTTTGAAACCCACTTCGAAAGGGGAATGAAACATTCCCAAATTGAAATATAGATCCAAGCCTTTGGTCGATTACATCCCTTTCTTCAAAATAGGACAACATTTTAAAATGCACACGTTCATTGAGGGTTCTAAAAAACTGATCCACTAAGTCGGAAGGTGGTTGAAAAGGTTCGATAAGAATGTACAAAATTCCCTCACAACCCAACCTATAGCGACCATCATAGGTCATAACCTTTGGAATGCCTGTCTCGAAAACACTATGGGATTGTCTATACACCTCCTTTTCAACACAACCTCCGCTGACAGCTCCTATCATTTTGCCATCTTCCCGGATTGACATGGAAACCCCAGGGCGACGATATGAAGATCCCTTTAAGGCAACAACGGTGGCCAGGACCGTTTTTAAACCATTGGCATTTGCCTCCAAATGGGCTTCTATAATCTTTTTTAATTCGTGTGTCATTGGGATACCAATATATCAAAAAATAAGGCCAATGGGATTTGGTTTAACAAATTGTTACGGTACTTTATTTATTGAACCAGTAGGTAAACTTCAAGGTCAAGGTCCAATTCCTTTGTTCAAAGGGTTCGATTCCATGATTATTGGTGAATACCAAAAACAAATCCGAAGCAGGGCTGTAACGCCACTGGAACCTGGAATTGATGTTCAGGTTCCTGGTTTGTTCATTATATTGGAACAAATTGGCAAAGAATATCTTGTTGGTAAACGTAATGTCAACTTCGGAACCTATCAACCAGAAATCATTGGTAAACCATGGCTCGGGAAGTGTTATATGATTGTAGTTGAGATTGGCGCTCAAGCTCACATAGGGCTGAAAGCGATATCCCAATTCCGTTGCAAGCCGGATCCGTTCGCCGTCGGCATAATAGCCTCCAACCCTACCCTCAAAGGAATAGGTAAACAAACTTTGGGGCCTAGCGGCAAACTCCCAGCCAAAAGCGTTCCAACGGTGTTTTGTACCGGTATCCAGTTCGGCCAATCCCAACTGTGTGGGGTCAAAAGGATCCAATAGCTCAACATAATCGTCCGAAATAAAGAAATTAAGACTGCTCCTATTGCGAAAATCAATCAAGTATTCCAAAAAGGTGGTATGATCGGTCTGTTTAAACTGCTCATTGAAAAAATAGATGGTGTTCAATCTTGGACCGTGACTAACGACCTTGCCGCGTTTTGGGAAAAAAAGATGGCCCAGGAAGGAATTGAATTTAACATAGCCCCTTCTAGGAACAAAACCGACCTCTGCCGTGTACTCCTCTCCTACCCATTCTTGTTGGATCCGCCAGTTCCATCTACGACTTTCATACTCCAAATGGGCGGCCTGGGTAACCCCATTCCCAACCTGTTGGGGTGCGAAAGACTTAAGGAAAAACGCTTTTCCGTTCCAGAGATTATTGGACGAGGCCAAATTGTATTCCACTCCCAAATTTCTATTGAATTTAGGGAATTGTGTTCTTAACGAGTCGGCGTCATTGGGATAGTTGAAGGACTGTTTATTTACGAATAGCAACCCAATATTAGATCTACTGAAAACCTTCCGTTGTAATGTTACCACTCCAAAGTTCTGACTGGGAAGGCCCGTGGCATCGATACTGGCCGTCTGCATATCCATGATTCCCAGTCGCCAATTATTATCCAGGTTGCCACTTACCCTTGCCCCTGCCCGTATGGGTACCCCCAACCCGATACGTCTCGAAAAAAAAGGTCTAATGGTGGGATAACCAAAGTCTGCGAACAAATCACTGTTCTCCAAAAAGAATTGACGGCGCTCGGGGAAGAATAACTCAAAACGATCTAGATTCGTTATCTGTCTGTCCACTTCGACCTGGGAAAAATCCGGATTTACGGTAAGATCTAGATTTAAGGAAGAGGTAAGGCTAAATTTAACATCCCCACCAATTTTGGCATCGGTTTTGGCATCGCCGTCAATCTCTAGATCTCGCTCTACCGTACCTAATACATAAGGAATCACTGAAAAATTCGTTTTAGGTGCCGGTGGTGGCCTGTCCCATACCAAGGTTCCCGTATAAGCCAATGAGGCGGTCGGAAACTGTCTGGGGATGGGTGTCCAGCTCGATTTTTCACTGGACTTCAAATCCAGCCGACTAAAATTTATGCCCCATTCGGTTACGCCGTCCTTGTAGCGAATAGACTTGAAGGGCAAAGCCATTTCAAAGACCCATTTTTCCTCATCCCTAGTGACTTCCGATACCCATTTGGTATCCCAATTCAGATCTACGCTTCCTCCCGCAAACATAGTACCATCCCACTGTGCTCCGGCGGCATTGGAACCGAATGAAAATCCGGTCGTTTGATTATTGAAAGGGTCTATAAAAAGTAAAAAGTTATCGTTCTTTCCAAATGAAAAGTCGCGACGTAAGGATTCTACAAAGTTGGTTCCCTTGGTACTGTTGTAAAATGTGGCCAACAGATAAATATTCCGATCATCATACGTCATGCGGATTTCGGATTTTTCATTGGCCTTGTCGGTATCCATAGGCAAGACCATAAAAAAATCCTTGGCCACATCGGTAGTTGCCCAGACTTCATCATCACCTATGCCATCAATGGTTACGGGTAGCGTCGTTTTTTTGATATGATAGCGATAAGACGCATTCTTTTTCTGCGCGTTGGAAGAAAATGCAATACAAAGTATTGCAAAACAGCTAAGGAACTTATGCCTCATTGAATTGGTTCGGTAGTTACTTTGCCCTGGTAATCTTATCCCTGATCTCCCGCCATGTCACCAGCACAATATCATTTTCCTTTATGAGTCGGGTACATTCTTTGCTCGTAAAAAAATCAAGATCAGCTTGCCGCCAGGCCGAACCCCATTCCGGGTGGTCCACGGCGATACCTTGCATCTCGGCATCGTCGTAAGCCAAGTGAATCAACAGGCAAGTAATTCCAGGTTTAAGGGTTTTTAGAAGTTGGCTGTAATATTCGTTACTCCCTTTTTCAAAATCTGCAGGCAAAATGCTATGGATGTAGTCCATCACCACAGTACTTTCGTCTAGAAGCGATTTTATGGCGGCATCTTGCACGGCATATATTCTGGAATCCAATAATACAGGAAGACGAAATTCCTTTCCCAACTTCATATAGGTTGCAATGTGTTCGGGCGTACTTGCGGCGGCTCCCATGTGGGGGTCCAAATGTGTTATATCCAAGCCAAACCCATAGGCTCTTTTTATCTGATTTCGCAATTCGAGGGCTACCTCGTCCGGTTGGGCATGGGCGACAAAATTAGGCACCAAAGGATAAAAATAACCGTCCTCCCCAATTAAACTGGAAACCGAGTCCTTGGACGTCACAGGCCCCCATTTATAATACTTCCATTCACTGGTCAAAGTAAGGTGTATTCCCAGATCCATCTTAGGATTTTCTTTGGCATAGGCCACAATTTCTGGAAACCAAGGGCAAGGAACCATAATACTGGCCGAGTTTACCGGACTTTTTTCCAAAGCATAGGTACTGGCCCTATTTTCCGAATGGGCAACCCCAAGGTCATCCGCATGGATAATCAATAACTTGGCATCTTCCGGGTATCCCAGTCTCTCCGCAATGGTCTTGCCCTGTCCCATAAGTAATAGTCCCTGGAAAACCAATACGAAAAAAATGATGGTGCGTAAGTGCATAAATTGCGAATTTGCAAAATCGAGAAAACAATCGTGAAAGCTACAAAATTCCAAGTTTCCATCTTTAACAATGTTTAACATATTTTTTTTTAGATCTTATACTTTTCATCCATTTCCCCCGTTCTGTGTGTTGAACCCAATACATATGAAAATGAAATCAAACTTCAGACTCCTAGCCTTTTTTTCTATTGCCTTTCTTTTGTTGTCCTGTGGCAATGCCGATGATGACGTTAATCTTGATCTTAATCTCGGGGACGGGCTCGGAAAGGGAAAACCTGTGGACGAATGCTTGGATCTTGGTGAAAACGATTTGGTATTATCCATTCAAGAACAGTTCACCACACTTCCCGGAAAAGTATCCATATTTTTTAGAGTATCCGATACCGATAATAATCCGGTACCCGGACTCACCGCAGATCAATTTACCATTTATGAACAGGGGCGGAACGATGACTGTTTTAATACCATTTCCACTTCGGAGTCCCTGGCCCGAATATCTCCCAACTCCCAGATTTTCACCAATAATACGCTGCTTGTACTAGATTTGAGCAATAGTGTACTCAGTGGCAGTTTGGAAGAATTGAAATCGGCGAGTATCAGTTTTATCGATAATGTAATGCCGGCGACACCCGAGGATTCCTTTAAGATGGCCATATACTGGTTTGACGGGGAGAACGAGCTCCATTTATTGAATGCCCCTACATCTTCCAAGCAAGAGCTTACCGTAGCCATTGAGGGAATAACGGAAGATATCAGCAATGACCCTTCAACCGATCTCTACGGTGCTGTAATAAAATCAACCGATATTGCTACCGGACTTTTGAACGAAAGTACCTCCGATGGAAAAATAGGAGCCGCATCAGTCGTTATTTTTACCGACGGTACAGATCAAGCTTCCCGCTTCACCGAGGAAGCAGCCTTAAAAAAGGTCAATGATGCCAATTCCAATATCTCGTTTTTTACCATTGGACTTGGAAGTGAGATCGATACCCAAGTATTGACCGATATAGGAAAGACCTTTAGCGTTTTTGCCGGGAACAAGGAAGAATTGGAGACTACTTTTAACGACATTTCCTTTAGGGTGTCCCAACGGGCCAATAGTTTTTACCTCTTTGAATACTGTAGCCCAAAACGTGACGGTAGTGGCGAAAGTAACCTGGCCATACAGGTAAAGGACGGAAGCAGACAAGGTGCGGTACAGACCAAATTCAACGCCAAAGGGTTTACCGGCGGGTGTGAGTAGCAAATATCAACAAGTGTATATTATTAGGGAGAATTGTTCGATTCTCCCTTTTTTATGCACTTTATCGAGATTTGAACGATTGCATTAGGGTTTTTGGCCCGAACATTGTTATTTAAACAACTAACGACTCAGATTTTATATTGACCACCTACATCCTAAAAACTATGAAGATGTGTAATCATGCCCAGGGACAGTTGGGCGTAAAGAATGAAAGTCATGGATGTAATCAACGAAATTATTCAAAACAGTGCCATAGGGCCTTTATCCAAGTGGTATAAAAGTTTGGTTCTATTATTGTTCTCCTCCATTGTGACCACCTTATTCGTTATGATGGTAATTCTGCTCAAATATGGGCCGTATACAAATATTCAGTTCGGGTATTAAAGAAGGATCATCTATAAATCATTGCATTTTTCCCTTTAAAATAGGAGTGCATTGATTTTCCGACTTTGTCCAGTTCAATTAGGAATCCGTTTACGACCGCGTACTCGATTTTGCCGTCTTTTTCCAAAACAAAAGTTGGATTGATCCCTACTTCCAAATTCAGTGTAGGCACTTCGTAGTTTTCGCTAATAATATGCAAAAGGTAAGGAGATTCCAATTGTTCCGAGGAAATACTTTTCACTCTAACGTAGATGTACCCATTTTTTAAGGCTTCAACAGTATTCAGGTCTTCCAACTGTTGTAGGTTCCCAAAAACTTTTGGATATACCATTCCTGCCTTTAGGGTATAGCCTGTGGCGTTGAGGGTTTCATATCCGTAATACGTGGACAAATCTCCCAAATCAAGAATCCGGCTGCTATACCAGAAATCGGTATTGCCCTCCTTGTCTACCTCCAATTGATTGATACCGATATCCAGAATGTAATCATTCCCTAACAATGGATAGGTAGCACTTTCAATCTTAAGGTCGAACAGCTTCCGGTCGTTTTCGGGAATCTTTTCATAATCCTCCAACGAGATATCGGTATAACTACCATTGGCAATCGTATGGATGGCGGAGAGGATGGAAACGTAGTTCAGTTTTCGTATCTCTTGTTTTTCAATATCATTGGGATATCCGCCGGATTCTATTAAAATGGCACTGGTACCCCATTTTTGGATGTTGTCCCCAAAAGCCCTCGGTTCAAAATCATCATTGTACTTACCCACTTGTCCCGGAGCATATTTTTGGATGATATTGTTCATAAAGGCAATAACCTTCATGGCATTGCTCCTTACTTCATTTACTTCCTTTTCGTAATTGTAGGCCGGGGCCAAATAGGAAATCGTCGCTGGTTTTTCCGTACGCTCGGCATTGTAATAAGTGCTTTGATCGTGGAGGTTAAAACCGAAATCGGCTTCCAAGCTATCCCGCATTCTTTTCAATGTACGCCCTTCGGGCGATTGCAATCGCAATGCATCCCGATTGATGTCGATACCCAAACGGTTTCTCCTTTGGTAGACTTCCGCCCCATCTGGATTCAACATGGGTAGAAAGTGAAGCGTTAGATTATCCAAAATTTCCTTTTTTTCATTTGCGAAATCATCGCTATCCAAGAAATTTAGAATATCAAAAATGGCTAGGGTTGCCGTTGGTTCGTTGCCGTGCATCTGAGACCAAAGAAAGACACTGGTTTCCCCCCTTCCTATGCTGATCAGGTTAAGGTCCCGACCTTCTATTGAGGTTCCAACCGTTTTGACCGTAAATTTCGGATTCTTCCTGTATTCCGTAATAAAAGGCTGGATTTCATGATACTTGACCCTCCTTTTGTCCAGACTCGGTTCCTTATACGTCCCATAGGTTTCATAGAGTTCGGAAGTAATCTCCTTTTCTTGGGAACACATGAAAAACGGTATCAAAAAAAGGAACAAAAACGGAAACAATTTAATTTGCATGGTTATTGGGTTTTGTAGGTACGGCTTTGAAATTAAGGTCTTTGACCGCTTTTCGGACTTTTTCCATAAAATCTTTTCCGGGATCGGTCTTTTCGGTACGGTATCCGTCATCCTTCTCCAACCATAGGGGATGGTCTTCAAAAAGTGTATATTCATAATGTCCTATTACATAATCAATATCGTATTTCCCTTTCAAATACCGAACCAGCCATATGTTGGATTTTAATTGGGCCTTGGTCAAGGGTAGGTCTTCCGTTCCCCCTATATTCTCCACCCCGATAGCACAGTGGTTGAGCCCTATAACGTGCCTGGCCATAGTGGTTTCGGGCATCAAACGATATATGGTACCGTCCCTATCCACCATAAACTGAGAGGATACATTGAGCCCACTTACCGAAGTAATGTCCGGTCGCCAATCGGGAAGTGTTGCCTTGTTGAACGCATCAAAGGATTTTTCAAAAGTGGGGATAACCGTCCAATGCAATACTATCATTTTTGGGCGTATTGTGGGTTCTTCCTGTTCCAGACCATAACGATCGGATAGGTATTCCAAGGTCAATGTTTTGCGCTGATTATCAAAAACAATGGGCTTGTCCACAATTTCCCTAGAAACCGAACAGGAAATTGACAATAGCAAAATAAGCAGTATTGAAATCGGTTTCATTCCATCTAGATTTAATCGGGTTTTATACTATCTCTTTTCTCTACGGCATAGGTGATCTGCACTTTTTTCCTACCCCATTCCTTGGCTTTTTTATAATTCTCTCCCATATAAATATCGATTCGTTTTTTCCATCGTTTATGCATTTTGTCCATAACATAAAAGGTATCCGAAAAGCCCTGAATTTGTACAGGTGTATTATGTTTAAGCCCTATCTCCAATAAATCCCGTGATATGGCAATGGCCTTTGTACCGGGTACAAGGGTATCTCCCCATGCCGTAATGGCCGGGTTGCCTAATGTTTGGGAAGGAAAGGAATTATATGCCGTAGCTGTGACTTCCAAAGGTATCCATTTGTACTTTTCCTCTACTATAGGGCCGTTACAGGAAATCAAAGTTATTGTAAAGATTCCAAACCATACTATTTGAGTAGAACTACTCATGGCATTTTGTCCATCAATTGATTTCTTAAGATCATAAGATCTACTTTTTTCTCTTTCCAAACCTCCGTCAATTCATCCGGCACAGGAGTAAATGTATACGTAAATGCACTTAGGATGATATCCATATCACCATCCTCATCGATATCACCGGTATCCATCAAAAACCATCGGGCATCCGGGTCTTTAATGATATGAGGGTCAAAAACAAAATTAGCGGTATCCTTGTTTTCCAAGTAAACAAAGGAATAATCCGGTTTGGTTGCGTAATCGGGAAAAGTAGAGATCAAGCCAAAATCGATATCGCCGTCTTGGTCAAAATCATGGGCAACCACCCGTGAAGCCCCATTCATAGGATAAAAATACGTTTCTTTAAATTGGTTTTCTCCATTGTTGAGATGTATTCGCATTCCATGATATGGCTTTTGAACGTAGGATTCATCCGCATTGTCCCCATTGACCGTAATAATATCATCATCGCCATCACCATCATAATCAATAAGTTCAAACCAACTTGAACCGTACAACGGACTAAATCGTATCACTTTTTCCGGTTCAAAACTTAAATCGTCCTGTTGGTATAAAATAGTAACACCCTCATCACCTTGGGAAGTAATTGCGACCAAATCCTTTCTTTGATCTTGGTTCATATCCTTGACAATAACACGGATTACCCCTGGTTGATTTAAAAGAATCTTCTTTTCGTAAGTTGAATTACCCTTATTCAATAAAAGGGAAAGACTACCTGTAAGATCCCCAAATTCACTAACAATCAGTTCCTTTTTGCCATCATTGTTCAAATCCTCTACCACGGTGTGCACCGGTCTATGGAATTGTATTGGCATGACCATAGGGTTTCCATTTTGCCACATGTAGACCTGTCCCGTAGACAAGGCAGTTGGGCGTATGGAACCGATACTCGTGGTAAAGGATAGCTCGCCATCGTTATAGTGATCCACCACGGCACTGGCCAATTTAGCTTTTGGCTGAAGCGTATCTTTTTCAATATCATACTCCAATACATAACCTTTTAAATCTCCCAAAAGAAGGCTTTTGTTTTTTTCATCAAACTCTAAATAGGTAAAGAGGGACTGCTCCTTATCGTCTAAGGAAATTAGCTCCTTAGCGAATCCTCTCAAAGGTTTGGCGACATCAAGGTTTTGCTGCTTGGGAAGGGAATCTGGGGCCATATTAATGATATAATCCCGCAACAATTCCCAATCGGCTATGTCCAACATGGGAGAATACGGATATATTCCCTTTTCGAGTAGCATGGCCTGCTCACCAAAATGCAAGTCCTTCAGCGGGTCGTATCCGTTATCCCGGATTCCAAGCCTGGCTCCCATTTCCGGTAATACATTGTTTTTCCAGATATGTCTGGGCAGTCCTTCAATTGCGGGAGGCAAATGACAGCTGCCGCAATGCGTTTGGTAAAGGGCCACTTCTTTTTTATTTCCGGAGCTACATGAACTAAAAACAAAGACGCAAAAAAGGAAAAAAAGGTAAACGAAACACCTTAAAGGACGCCACTTCATATACTACATTTTATAAAGAATTGGAATGGAATATAGCCATACCGAAACTTATGCCAAAATTATTTTCTGCTTTTCGTAATTTTGATAGCTATGAAAGAAGAGAAAAAGCCGGACGCCGTGGTCTTTGACGACGAAACCCAGGAGTATCATTCCAAGTTATTGCCCTATGCCAGTGGGGTAGGCGCACCCAGGATAACACCTCCCGATGTTACCTCTTGGAAAAATACCAATATCGTTACGGCCAACCATCAATTTAAGTCACGGTATGATGCCATAAAGGAAGCCTATCAAAAACTGATGGAGCAATACGAGTACAACAACTTGGTATATAATGCCAAATTTAATTTTGAACCCGTTACCGGGGAAACCTATTACCTGTACAAGGCAAAGGATGAAAGTACCTTTTTGTCGTTAATATCTCCGGATGAGTGCAGTTTTAATCATCTAGGCAGTTTTAAACTGGGACCGGACAAGATGTGGGAAAAGCTATGATCCTGGAAGGGGAACGTAGGTTTTGTCATCCTCCATCATCGGAAAGGTCTTTTGGGCCCAATCGTATTTTGCCGTTTCGATCCTCTCCTTGTTGGAGGAAACAAAATTCCAGTAAATATGGCGTTCTTCAGGGAAGGGTTCGCCACCGAATAACAATAGATGGGTATTGGGCTTAAGGTTTATTTTACAGGTATCCTCTACTTTTGACACCACTATATTGCCTTTGTCTATAGTTTCCCCGCAGGCCTCTATGCTCCCCTCCACGATGCATATGCCAATCTCACCCTGTACCTTATCCTTGATATCCAAAAAATAGGCGTCCGTATTGGTAATTTCAATCATGAAAAGGGGGGAATGCACGGGAACGGGAGATTTTCGTCCGTACCCTTCCCCGGCTACCAATTTGAATGACGCGGGACCCTCTACCCATTTCGGAATTTCCTCCAAACCGATATGATGGAATTCAGGTTCCGTTTCTTCCAATTCCTTGGGCAAGGCTACCCAAATTTGATAGCCATGGGCCGTAAAAATTTGCCCATTTCTCATAATATCGGGAGTTCGTTCGGTATGGGAAACCCCTTTGCCGGCTACCATCCAATTTACAGATCCAGGCTGAATACGTTGTCGAGTTCCCAAACTATCCTCATGCATAATTTCACCTTCCAATAGGTAGGTCAGGGTAGATAGGCCAATATGGGGATGTTGATCCACATCCATATATTTTTTGGGGCCAAGTTGGGTAGGTCCCATATGGTCTATAAAAATGAAAGGCCCTATCATCCGTTTTTTACGAAAGGGGATTAATCGACCTACCAGAAAATCGCCGATATCACGACTTCGCTCCTCAATAATCAATCCGATGTTCGACATAAGTGTATATGTTTCTATATAACGCGATACGGGATATCCTCCCCCTTATAACAGGCAATAATATTTTCTGCGGCATACACCGACATTCGATTCCTGGCCGTAACCGTTGCGGATCCAATATGGGGTAAAACCGCTACATTTTCCATATCCAACAAGGGGTTATCGGAATCCATGGGTTCCGGATCGGTAACATCCAAACCGGCTCCCCAGATTTCCGCGTTCTTCAGGGCCCATATTAAATCGGTTTCATTATGAACGGCACCGCGCGCCGTATTCAAAAAAATAGCGCTTGACTTCATCTGTTCAAATGCCTTTCTACCGAAGGTATTTCTAGTTTCATCGGTCAGGGCACAATGTGCCGAAACTACATCACTTTCTGCAAGCAATTCATCAAAACTTACTTTTATGGCATTCAATTCTTTTTCGGCCTGCTGATTTCTAGACCGATTACAATACAGGATTTTCATGTGATAGGCACCTTGGCAGCGTTTCGCAAATTCCAGACCAATGGTTCCCAAACCGAATATACCCACGGTCTTGTTTTTAAGTTCTATTCCCAAATTGGCCTGGGGCCTAAAATGTTGCCATTCGCCCTTGGCAATCGTTTTATGCATAAAGAACATTTTTCGGGAAACCGCCAATAATAACCCAAATGCAATGTCGGCCGTGGCATCGGTCATGGCATTGGGAGCATTGCCAATGGGAATGCCATATCGGGCTGCTGCTTCCAAATCGATATTATCATACCCGACGGCATATTGAGAGATAATCCTTAGATGGGGGTTGTCCCTTAAAAAATCGGAATCGATTTTGTAATTACTGGTGGTTAAAAGCGCATCATATTTTTTGGCTTCCGCATTCAGTTTTTCGTGGGACATAGGAAGATCCTCCGTCCATTTTACCACTTCCAGACCTGCTTCTTTCATTCGATTTATACCCGCATCGGGAATATTTAGACAAACCAGTACCTTCATATTTACGAACAAATTTCCTTTTCACAATTTATAAAATAAGATAGAACTAATAACTATATTCGACCTATATAAATCGCAAAGAATGAAATGGATTAAACGTGCATTGGTACTGTTACTTGTTCTTCTTGTTATGGGAGCGTGGCTCAATTACCCCAAGCTCAACATTATTTCAGGCTATGCCTCTAAAAATATGGCCTCTACCCTATCCATTGCCCAACGCAGTGAAGCTTCCGTAGTTCTCAATGACAACAACGTGCCCTTGATAAAATTAGCGGATGTTGACGTGGACGACAACTCCGCTACGGCCACGGTTTTTGGTCTTATGCCGCGAAAGACCATATGCCGACCCGGACTGGGATGTACTTTGGTAAATGATGAGTACGATGATGCCCTTGATATTCCCGGGCCAGAACGTTCCTTTACGCGCGATCGTACGCCCTTCCCTTTTGGGAATGGTGAAGCTAAGGATACCGTGTTCCAGGAAGTGGATTACCAAGTCTTGGAACATGCCCTATACAACGCATTTGAAAATCCCGATGTCCAAAAGACGCGCTCGGTGTTGGTCGTATACAAAAACCATATCATTGCTGAACGCTATATTGAAGGGTTTACGAAAGAGACACCTATTTTGGGCTGGTCCATGACCAAGAGTGTCTTGGCCACTTTGTTCGGTATCCTTGAATTTGAAGGTAAAATCGACTTGAGCATGACCGGCATGGTGGAAGCTTGGAAAAATGATGAACGCAATGATATTACCCTCAACCATCTATTGCGCATGCAAAGCGGACTGGAATGGGACGAAGACTATTCGAGCATTTCGGATGTAACCCAGATGCTTTTCCTGGTTTCGGACATGACCCAGATACAGGCTGAAAAGAAAGCCTTGGCAAAACCTACGGAAATCTGGAACTATTCCTCGGGAACCTCCAATCTGCTTTCCGGAATCCTTAGAAACCAATTTAACACATATCAGGAGTACGTAAACTTCCCCTATTCGGCCCTGATCGATAGGATCGGAATGCATTCCATGTTGGTAGAAACCGATATGGCGGGGAACTTTGTCGGGTCTTCCTACGCTTGGGCCAACACCCGTGATTGGGCTAAATTTGGGTTACTCTATCTAAACAACGGAAATTGGAACGGAGAACAATTGTTTGGCAAGGCCTGGGTAGATTACGTTACCGAACCCACAGATTTATCGGGCGGCACCTATGGCGGACATTTTTGGCTCAATGCCCATGGCAAATACCCTGATGCGCCAAGAGATTTATATTCCGCAAATGGGTATCAAGGGCAGCGCGTCTTTATCATTCCCTCCAAGGAACTGGTTGTTGTACGGACCGGACTGGCGGAAGCTCCGGATTTTGATTTTAACGGGTTTTTAAAAGATATTCTCCGAGCGATACCCTAAGACCTCTTTAATTGATCTACGTGCTCCAACCTTCCCACTATGGAGCCTTTGGATAAAAGAGTTCCCGGATTCAATACTGCATTGGCCCCTACCCTACAGTGATCTCCGAGCAAGGAACCAAATTTGGTCGTTCCCGTATCCACAATGGCATTATCCAATACCACAGGTACAGTCCTGTCTTTATATTCGTTAAAATGATTCGCCAAAACGGAACCTGCTTCCAGATTTACATCGGTCCCAATAATGGAATTCCCCACATAGTTTAAGTGTGCTATTCGCGATTTGGGAAAAATAATACTTTGCTTTACTTCACAATTCGTCCCAATACCCACATCGGCGCATAGATATACCCCGCTTCTAAAATAGGAACCTGCCTTTACTACACAATCCTTACCTATAATTACAGGCCTCTTCAAAGTTACACCGTTTTCAATATGGGCGGATTTATGGACTGCCACCCCATTGTCGATATCATACTCACTTTCGGAAAGCTTTTTAAGCCTAACCCGAATGATATCTTCTAGTTGTGCAATGATATCCCATGGATCCGTATGTTCCGCTTGGGGAAATTCCCCATAAAATCGGGGGATAAAAGTGGATATGTCCATTTTCTGTAGAATTAGATCCCAATTTTGGGACGCAAGTGCAACTTATATATCAAAAAGTACCACGTACACCACAAATCTCCCTTATCACACAACAATAATTTCCAACAAGCGCATGTTGGTCGTATGTTTACAGTGTAATTAAAAACAAGGAGTTAATTTTTTCATTTTCATATAGTGTTCTCGTAAAAGAGCCTTGATCGTAAAGACGGGGCTCTTTTTAGTTTGCTTCCTTTCCCAAAGAAACACTCACCGACCCATTCTTTCCGGAACCTGTAACCTGAAACCTTGAACCTGAAACTCCTAGGGAATCCACTTATTTTTTCCAAAGTTGGGCTTTCGTTTTTCCAAAAAGGCGTCCCTACCCTCTTTGGCCTCATCGGTCATATAGGCCAATCGCGTTGCCTCACCGGCAAAAACTTGCTGCCCCACCATGCCATCGTCCGTTAGGTTCATGGCGAATTTCAACATTTTGATGGAGGTAGGTGATTTTTCCAGAATTTCCCGGGCCCATTCATAAGCCGTATCCTCCAATTCCTCATGGGGTACCGCTGCATTTACCATGCCCATCTCATAGGCGGCTTGCGCGGTATAGCTTCGGCCCAAAAAGAAGATTTCCCTGGCTTTCTTTTGTCCCACCATTTTGGCCAGATAGGCGGATCCGTAACCCCCATCAAAACTGGTGACATCCGCATCCGTCTGTTTAAAAAGGGCATGTTCCTTGCTGGCCAGGGTAAGATCGCATACTACATGAAGGCTATGGCCCCCACCGACGGCCCACCCTGGTACCACGGCGATGACCACTTTGGGCATAAAACGGATCAACCGTTGTACTTCCAGGATATTTAGGCGATGCATCCCATCCTCGCCCACATAGCCTTGATGGCCCCTTGCCTTTTGGTCCCCTCCGCTACAAAAGGAATAGACCCCGTCCTTAGTCGATGGGCCTTCCGCGGAAAGAAGTACCACCCCTATGGAAGTATCTTCCTGGGCGTCATAAAAGGCTTCATAGAGCTCGCTCGTGGTCTTAGGGCGAAACGCATTACGGACATTGGGTCGGTTAAAGGCAATACGGGCAACACCATCCGACTTCTTATAGGTGATATCCTCAAACTCCTTGACTTTTTTCCAGTTGGGTGTTTTCATCTTGGTGTTTTTGTTTTTACAAAATACGGGAATTTATGTATAGTATGGGCCAAGTAGGTCTCCATTTGCCAAAGAAATATCCGGATCCTTTCTACATCAATTTGGGTGACTTACTACACTATGACATCTCAGTTGTATCAATGTATAAGGATTGACTTTTAGGAATAGCAAAGTGCGAGATAAGTTGAATGCTTTATCCAGCTACTGCAAATGACACCAAATAATTTCGATCAATTCAATTATCGGTCGAAACAATTAAAAACTATCGGTTTTAGGGAAGTATAAAAACAAATTTTATATTAGATGTTGGTGTTTATGGTA
The DNA here is from genome assembly GCF_965228935.1 of Ulvibacterium sp. Taxonomy (GTDB): domain Bacteria; phylum Bacteroidota; class Bacteroidia; order Flavobacteriales; family Flavobacteriaceae; genus Ulvibacterium. The sequence continues at coordinate 4,041,421 of NZ_OZ245846.1, forward strand.
AACAATCCGTGATGCTCAAATTCTTTCGAAAAATCCGTAAAAATCTACTGGCCGACGGTAAATTCAGCCGATACCTGCTTTATGCCATCGGGGAAATCGTATTGGTGGTCATCGGTATTTTGATCGCATTGCAATTGAACAACTATAGTGAATACAAAAAGGAACGGGACAAGGAAATTGTACTTCTCGTAAACCTTGCCAACGAAATCGGACTGGATATCCAACAAATCGACAACAATACCCAACTATCCCAGGAACGTCTGAGCAGGCTGGATAGTATTTTACAGTTATTACAACAAACGGAAAGCATCGATAAATCGAGTTTTATCCAACAATCCTTCGAGTTTGTCATTGATCAGTACTTTAAGAGCAATAGCGGCATTTTTGATGAAGCCGTCTCCTCGGGCAAGATGAGCTATGTACAAAATGAAAGCTTACAACAAAACATTTTTGACTATTATCGCAACGCCAAGGAAAGCGATACCGACGGCACTACCCGGCAAATAACGGATGAATCCATCACCCCTCTTTTTATAGAGACTCTTTTTATGAATCCTGAAGGTTTTTCATCCTTGGGGCTCGATGTCCAAAGTATCTCCGACTTACGAAGTATCGATTTGGAAGCCCTCAAAACCAATAGGGATTTTTGGAAAATGGTGCTTTTAAAGTTTGGTAGCAATCGGGAGCAGATGGCACGATGGGAACAAATTAAAATACAGGCCCAGGAAGTAAAACGACAAATAGAGGAAGAACTGAACAACCTGGACTGAAGACAGAATGTTGCCTTAATTTTCCAATCGTTTAAAACCAAGGTTTAATCAAATTCCCTTATTTTCATTCCATGGCTTATGAAAAATACCGGGAACAGTTTTCCAACCGCTATCCTACCCTAATGGACTTGGCCAAAAAGGCCAAAAAAAGAATACCCCAGGTAGCCTGGGCCTATTTGGACGGGGGTACCGGAGATGAAGACCTGTTACAACGAAATCGTAACGCTTTTCAGCAGATCACCTTTGTACCTCGTTTTTGTAAGGGCCCTTTACAGGTAGACACAGAAACCAAGCTATTTGGTACGACCTATACCGCCCCCATAGGTATGGCACCTGTGGGACTGACCGGATTGATGTGGCCCAAGGCAGAACACTATTTGGCAGCTACCGCCAGACGTCTTCAAATCCCCTTTTGCCTAAGTACCGTAGCTACCGAAACCCCTGAAACCGTCGGGGAAGACATTGGGGATATGGGTTGGTTTCAACTCTATCCGCCCAGGGACAAACCCTTACTGCACTCACTTTTGCAACGGGTCCGGGATGCGGGTTTTCACACCCTTGTAGTCACCGCGGATGTGCCCATGGCCAGTAGGCGTGAACGAAGTAAACGGGCCGGGCTTTCCATGCCTCCCAAAATTACGCCCAAAATGTTATGGCAGGGGTTGACCCATCCTAGCTGGACCTACCATACTTTAATACGCGGGCTACCCCGATTACGGACCGTGGAGCACTATACGAGCAATAACGATATGAAGTTTGTAAGCGGTTTTGTAGGCAACCGACTGGGAGGTACCTTGGATTGGGATTATTGTCGGGAATTGAAGGATTTGTGGAAAGGCCCAGTGGTCTTAAAGGGAATTTTGCATCCCGAGGATGCCAAAAAAGCTGTGGAAATTGGTTTGGACGGTGTCTATGTATCCAACCATGGTGGCCGTCAATTTAATGGGGCCATTACAGCCTTGGAGGCGCTTCCCCATATCGTAACAGAAGTGAAGGGAAAGGTGCCCATACTTTTTGATAGCGGTATCCGAACCGGCCTGGATGCCATGCGCGCCTTATATCTCGGAGCCGATTTTGTATTGGCAGGACGCCCTTTTGTATGCGGTGTGGCAGCCTTAGGCAAATATGGAGGTGATCATGTGGCCCATATATTGATCGATGATCTACGTAACAATATGGTACAACTGGGCGTGGAAACCATTGCCGAACTTCGAAAGGCCGAAATTACCATGGGTTAATCCTTCGCATTCTTTGCCGCTATCCATTTGGCCATGTATTTAGTACTGTTCAGGGTATGCTGCATTAACATACTGCCCACAAAATTGTTGTTGCGATGCCTTTCCAAATTATTTTGGATTTCCTGTAAGCGTACACCTAAACATCGGGCATGCTTATCTTGGCTATAGAACGTATTCACCAATTCTATTCCATTTTTCTGGCCCAGCACCCACTCCGCCCTATTTTGGTAAAGCGCAATGGCCACTTCCGCCAAATCATTCGCGTCCTCCGCTATTTTACCCGGCCACATAGCGTCTCCGTGCATACCTTCGGCCCCTATGGGCGTGGTTATACTCGGCGTTCCATTTTGCATTGCGGTAATCAGTTTTCCCTTGGCACCCGCTCCAAAGCGCAACGGTGCGAGAACCAGCCTCGCATTCTGGACTATGGTGTCTATATTTTCCACCCAACCTTCAATCCAAAGTCCTTTTTTAGGATTGTGTAGTTGCCGTATCTTTTGAGGGAGATAGGCCCCATAAACCTTAAGGTGTACTTTTGGAAGTTCCTTTCGAATCAAAGGCCATATCTCCTGTACCGACCATTGCAGGGCATCCACGTTAGGTGTATGTTTCCCATTTCCGATGCAGATAATATCGTTTCTATCATCAAACTTAGGCCATTCCAGAACCTTTTCCGCAACGATTTGATCCAGCATAAAGGGCAAATGATACAGCAAGGCCGAATCGACCTTTAGTACTTCTTGTAATAACTTTATCTCATAATCGGAAATGATCAAGGACAGGTCACAACGATAGATACTGGCTACTTCCCGTTTGGTCATGTCGTCCTGCCTCCATAAGGAAAGTGTGAATTCCTTCGCGGTTTTTTGGCATTTCTCCCGTATGTGACGGAGGGAGTGAAGATCTTCCGTATCCAAAAGCCGGAAGGCGTTCGGGGCAAATTCTGCTACCCGCCAGCCAAACTGTTCCTCCGTTAGGAAACGATCAAAGAGAACTATGCTGGGATTCAATTCCTTTACGAAAACGTCAAAACCGGAATCGTTCAATAACAACGGGACCCTATCGACACCCCAAGATTCCAAATCCACGGAATATTCCGTTTCCCTGGCAGTGCTTCCGAACGTAACATGATATCCTTGTTCAAGAAAAAAATGGATAAGTTGCAGCATACGACTTCCGGCAGCGGTAGTACTCGGTTCTGGCCATGTGAAACCAATGATGAGAAGTTTTTTCAAAACCAAAGTTCAAATTCAAGTATCAAGCCCAAGTTCAGGGTACTTCTAAATTCATACCTCTAATTTCGTTTTTTGAGGAGTTACATTTTAGCCGCAAATCTCCTGGAAATACTGGAACGGAGCTTTCTTTCGTAATCCTCCTCCAACCATTCCTTGTAATTCTTGGTGTTGTTCATAATGCAATAGGAATATTGGCGAACACGGTATGCGATTTCTTCCTTGAGTTCCTTGGCCAAAATACGGGCATCGAACACATCCTCCGCATTTTCTACACAGATCTGTGCATGTTGCTCTATACTACGTTCCAGAACGGTCTTGGATTTAAGGCCCTGGGCAAACACCTTTTTGTACTCTTCCTTGATATCGAACTCGATTTCTTCCGATTTGGAAAACTTGGCCCGGAGCTCCGGCGGCATTTCATAGACAAATTCCCGTTCTATTTCCTCGTCGTTCTTAATGTTCTCCAAATAGAAATCCGGGAAATGGAAGATCTCCTGCCAATCGATCGGTGCATCCCAAGGACCAAAACGGGCTATATTGTTACCCAGGTCCACAACGGTAAATTCATTTTTATTGGGCAAGATCCTAGAACCCCGACCGATCATCTGAAAGTATAGGGTCAACGATCGTGTGGCCCTGTTTAGAATAATGGTATCCACCGTAGGTTCGTCAAAACCCGTGGTCAGGATACTTACTGAAGTCAATATAGCATTGGGGGTGCTGGAAAACCAATCCAATATTTCACGTCTTTCCGAAGCACTGTTTTTATTGTCCAGGTGGCGGATATCATATCCAGCCTTTTTAAAGGTCTCATAAACGTAGCGGGACGTGTTGATACCATTGTTGAAAATCAAAGTCTTGGTACCCGATGCAATTTCTTGATAGGCCGTCAACAACTTCCCCAACATATTTTGATTGCCGTAGAGCTCATCGGAGGATTTTACAGTATAGTCGCCACTAATACCCAATTTAAGGCTTTGTAGGCCTACATCGTAATGATACAGATTGGCCTTGGCCAGGAACTTCTTTTCGATCAAGGACGCAATGGATTCCCCCACAATCAATTTTTGATAGTGATCCTTCATGGGGAGTTTTATATTGGAACTCAAAGGTGTAGCCGTAACCCCAAGAATAGTGGACTCTTCAAAATATTTGAACAACTTACGAAAGGAGTTGTAGTGGGCTTCATCGATAATGACCAAGCCGATATTCTTGATCTCTACCTTTTCTTCCTGCAGCCTATTATTCAATGTTTCCACCATGGCCACAAAGCACATATATTCATCCTGGTCGCTAAATTCCTTTACCTCACTATTGATAATCTTATTCTTTACCCCAAATCCGGTCAACATCCTTGATGTCTGAAGACTCAATTCTATCCGGTGGGTAAGTACCACCACTTTTTTTTGCGACTGATTGATATATCTTTTGGCAATCTCAGAGAAAACTACGGTTTTCCCTCCCCCTGTGGGAAGTTGGTATAATAAATTCGAGCCTTGGGGCATTTCGCCCAAATACTTGAAAATCGTATTCAGGTCTTCTCTTTGGTAATCATAAAGTGTTTTCTCGGTAGTTTGGTTTTCCAATGAGGTAAAATTCTTAGGGGTTTTTGATTACTTATTCCAATGGGATCGATTGCCATCGGCCCAATTGTACAAAATTAATGGAATTTTGTCCTTAGAAGAAATTTATTCCGTGAAATCAAAGGAATTAATATCCCCGTTCCTTGGACACCAAGTTCAATAAGGGCTCCCCTGCCTCGAGCCTTCTGTAGTTTTCCAAAATTTGAGGTACTACAGATCGGGTATCTGAAACACTGGCATAATGTGGGGTCATATGTATTTTGGGATGCGCCCAAAAAGGATGAGAAGCAGGCAAGGGTTCCTCGTGGTACACATCCAATCCGGCTCCTGATAGATGTCCATTATCCAACATTTCCAACAAATCCTCATCCACCAAATGCCCTCCTCTGGCCACGTTGATTACAAATGCACCTTTGGGCAATTGTTGGAAAAGGGACTTATTCAAAATACCGGCCGTGTTCCAGGTAAGGGGCAACAGGCACACCAAAACTTCTGTAGTGCTTAAAAAATCGGATAGTCCATCCTGCCCTACAAAGGACTTTACCGCTTCAATGCTTTTTTGGGAATTGGACCAGCCCTGAACCTTAAAACCAAAGTGAACCAAATCCTTTGCCAAAACGATTCCCAGAGCACCCATTCCCAGGATACCCACGGTATAGTCCGCTATACGTTTGTACGGTAAGGGTTTCCATATCCGGTTGGCTTGATCTACCTTGTAGGTATACAGGTTTTTTAAATACGCCAAAATAACACCGATAACGTGCTCGGACATATCTTTGGCAAGTACCTGATCGACCACCCGGGTAATGGGCAAGTGTAATGGTGCCTCCTTGTCCTTAAAGATAAAATCCACCCCGGCACCTGATCCAGAAATGCATTTTAGGTTTGGATATGCACGTAATGTCCCCGGTGGATGTTTCCAGACCAGGGCCATTTCAATGGTGTCCTTGGGGTGTTCTTCCAAATAACTGTAAATAGGAATATTTGGAGCAACAGTTGATAATGCCTCCTTCCATTCGGGAATTTTTCCGTCCTGTCTTATAATTACAATAGCCATTAGTATTCCAATATATCCAATGCCCGAGAAAAATCCTCGGCATAGGGCCAATGGTTCTCCTGAACGGTCTGGTAAATCTTCAATATTCTTTTTTTAAAATCCTCTATCGCTGCATTCAACACCAAAAAGTGAATGACTTCCTTAAATGAATTCAACATACTTTTATAAAAGGCATCCGGAACATTTCTTTCCAATTCAAAAGTCTGGGCTACCTCTAAATTGTAGAGCATTATATCCGCAATTAGATAGGGTTCCACCCCAAGCTTTATAAAATGTTTGATCAGTTTCTGGGCAACGGATCTACGAGCTTTGGGCCGTTTTCGTTTCACCGGGAAATACTCATTGGAGATTTTGGCCTTGGCATCCTGTATAAGTTTTTCTTCCTTGGGATCAAAGACAAAATCATAGTATTCCTTAACCACCGGAAAGCGTATATAGAGATCCAGCAACTGTTCCTCCAATTCTTTTTTTGGAAGTTCAGCTATGTATTTTACAAGGGCTCTTTTGCCCATAAAAACGGGATTTGAACCCAAAAATAGAGGAACTCATTTGATTTCCCCAAAATCCCTAAAACAAATCATAAGTTTCTCATAAATTATGTATAAGAATTCTCTTATGCCTTTGGAAAAGACACAATAAAAATGTATACTATCAACTTGTCGAACATCAAAATCCAAAAACATATATGAGGCAGTTAAAGATCATCAAGCAGGTCACCAATAGGGAATCAAAATCATTGGACAAGTATCTGCAGGATATCAGTAAAATTGATTTGATCAATGCAAATGAAGAAGTAGAATTAGCGCAACGTATCCGGGCCGGGGACCAAGCCGCATTGGAAAAATTGACCAATGCCAATTTGCGATTCGTGGTTTCAGTGGCCAAACAATATCAAAATCAGGGATTAAAACTGCCCGACCTGATAAACGAAGGTAACCTAGGCCTCGTCAAAGCGGCCAAACGATTTGATGAGACCCGTGGCTTCAAGTTCATTTCCTACGCAGTTTGGTGGATCAGGCAATCCATTTTACAAGCCTTGGCAGAGCAATCCCGTGTCGTTAGGCTTCCGTTGAACAAAATAGGTTCCATCAATAAAATCAAAAAGACATTTTCTTATTTGGAACAGGCGCATGAACGACCACCTTCCGCGGAAGAAATAGCCAAGGAATTGGAAATGACGGTTACCGAAGTAAAACAATCCATGAAGAATTCCGGGAGGCATGTTTCCATGGATGCCCCTTTGCGGGAAGGTGAGGATTCCAATTTGTACGATGTATTGCGTTCCGGGGAATCTCCCCGACCGGACAAGATTTTGATGCAGCAATCCTTGAATACGGAAATCAACCGGGCGTTGGATACCCTATCTCCCAGGGAGGCCGATGTGGTAAAGCTCTATTACGGTATTGGAGACCAGCAATCCATGACCTTGGCAGAAATAGGACAAACCTTTGACCTTACACGGGAAAGGGTCCGTCAAATAAGGGAGAAAGCCATTCGCAAGCTTCGCCATAATTCTAGAAGTAAGCTGCTGAAAGCTTATTTGGGATAGTATTGAAATACCCATAAAGAACAAACCCCATAAGTTTTAACCTATGGGGTTTTTTACAACTAATACACTAAACACTTAAGAATAACTTAGTTTGTTGATATTGAAATCTCCTAGAATTTCGTTTAAATCCTCGATAAAATTCAAATACGCTGCGTTGTCTGGATTTTGATTTGCCATAAGATTTGGTTTTAAAAACGAACTTCACGCCCTACTACATGTAGTCCAGTTCGGTCAATTCATTTAAACTTAAAATTTCGTTCAACTCTTGTAGAAAGGTTAGGTACTCCTCTCCATATGTATCGTAAAGCATGATGATTTGGGTTAAGTTTTTCCGATTACTACCGGCTTCGATTTGGGTTTTTTCGTTTTATGATATAAACATACTACTAACGTGTTTTAAAATCAATTAATTGTGGTGTAAACTCAGATTTTCGTTGTATAACTTGTTAAACCCGGAGATATGGGCTTTTTAGAGCTTTTTTGGAAGAAGTCGTTCACCGGAATAATTGGTATTTCATCGATGCTTGTTTCTTAAAACATGACCTGATAGGTAATCCCCGCGGATACCACCCAAAAAAATCGTCCGGATTCAAAAACCAATTCTTGGCGACCCAGCCCGAGGTTGGCCCTGTATAGATTTGGGGTCTTCTTTCCGGAAAACCGATATTCCAACATAGCCTGCTGTGACTCAATATACAATACCGTTTCCGCCAAAAGTTCATCCCCATCCTGTAATTGTCTCAACTCCGGGGAGTAGCCCATTCCGATAGTGATACCCAAATAATTTGCTTTATCCCTAAAATACCTCCTGGCCGAAAGCGTACCGGAGAGCCCCGTGCCCTTATTTATATCCGGTAAAAAATAAGGCCTGATCGAAAAATAATAATTGCCTTGGTAAAGAGCAGCGCTAGCAGTGATTATATGGGCCCTTACATTATCGAAATCCAAATAGCGCGTGCCAAGGGAAATCTCCATATTTTTGGGCCAATTCACAAAAACTTCTGCCCCTACCCTATGATTTGGGAAAATGACGGATCTTGAAATCCCATAGTTCAGGTATCCGTAGAACCTCTCTGAAAACTTGGGATAGAAGTCCAGCTCATACTGTAGTCCCTGAATTTCGAAACGGTTGCCATAATTTAAACGTGGAATTATCTTTCCTGCCTTGGTTTCCCTTTGGTATTCCAAGCTGGTGTACATCATGGGCTCATAGGCAATATCAAAAACCTCAAAGGCATTGGAAATTCCGAAGGTATTAGTAAAAGTTGTTTTCTCCGAAGTCTCTTCCCGTATTTTCGTCCCGTTTGATTCTATATTAGTTTTGGATTCCGATAAATCTTTTAGGGCTTGCCCTCGCAATGCTTCCAAATCCGGATCATTGGAAAGATATATCAGTGCTTTGTTTGCCAAACCCAAAGCGATATGGAACTCCTTGGCATACAATTCATTTTTTATGGCCGCCACCCAGACCTCCTTGTTTTTGCGCTCTACCGATGTGATCTTGTTGAATTCCTTTCGGGCCTCGTCATATTTTTTGTCCCAGCTATAGGTCTTGGCCAAAAGGTTTCTAACATCGGTATAATTCGGGAACTTGGTAAGAATATGGCGCAAAGTGTCACGGGCCACCGGTCCATTACCCCCAAATGCCAAATCCCTTGCCGTAAAAAAAGAGGTGTCCGGATTACCGTTGTAAGCCAAATCTTGACACTGACACGCCAGCCCATATAGGCAAATAAATAGGAAAGTTATGTTTTTGAAATTCTTCAATTCTCCGTGAATGTTGTTTCTACTGTGGCATTTTCATTTAGATCGACATCCTTTTTTGCCGTTTCGGATTTCAACTTTTTCCTGGCACGCAAAATCTTGTTTTCGACTTCATCGGAAGCGATACCATTTTGTCTTATTCTTTTAGATAAATCTATGGCCTTTTGATGCTGACCTGACCAAAAATAAGTGTCCAAGAGTGCGGCATAACCATCGGCATATGTGGGATACTTGCGTATGGCTTCCTGTAGAACCGCTATGGATTTGATATAATCCTTTTGCCAGGCATGGATGCGGCCTGTTAGAATCTCAGTATCCGCATGCCGTGGTATTTCCTTTAAGATGTACCTGCATAATAATAAGGCCCTGTCCCAATCTCGGTCATGTGCCAGATTTCGTGCTGTTGCATAGGCTCGATCGAAATCCTTACCATTAAAGACGCTTTGTATCCAAACCATATCCTGCTTACTAAAATCTGTCTGTAAAGAGGCAAAAATGGTCGCATCCCCTGGGATTATCCTATTAGATTTGAGTACATATTTGTTTACCGATTTAAAATATCCAAAGTTGTCCTTCACTTGTTTTTCCATGGTGTCGTCATCAAACTCCTTTAAGCTTAAATTTTTATCCATCCTATAAATGGAATTATCCGTCAAATAATAGGATCCATTAATGAAATCCTGGATATTATTTTTACCCCTGAAAAGCGGAATCCGCTTTGCTTCGTCAAAAGCATCGGGGCTTAAAAGATTCTCTCCGAGCCAGGCTACTTGCTGCGGTATTTTGAGCTTGTATTCCCTGTCCAATAAGGAAACCAGGGAAGGCATTATATCCATGTGGGAAGCCAAAGACCCAATTCTTTTTGGGGAATTGATCAAGGGGCTAAAAATCATTAGGGGCACCCGATATCTGCTCAACTCATCTTTTTGGGGTAAATCGGTGAGATTATGGGTTCCCGTAATGATAAAAATGGTGTTCGTATATTCCTGTGTTTTCCTGTAGTGGGTAATAAAGGCCTCTATGGCTTCATCTGCATAGTTGAGACTGGCAAAAATCTCCTTATGGTTTCGTACCAATTTGCGCTCTCGCCTCCCGATGGATGACTCTTTCAATATATGATCGACCTTATTCCAATAATACTCCCGATTTGGAACGAGGTATGGCGATTTGGTACTTAATGTAAGAAACACATCCATTCTTGGACCACTAAAACTATTTAACAGGGACTGTCCTCTTTTAAAAAGCTCTTTATCCGGATAGCCCAAGGAAATTCCCGCGGCATCTTCATCCTGTAGTATATATTCATCCCCAAAATTGTTTTTGTCCAATATCCGATCCACGCGTTCCTCGTCCAAAAATCGGTCAAAGCGGTTCAAGGCACTATTTCCCCCATAATTGAAGGAGGTGGTGTAGCCGTTGTTCTTAAGAATTCCAAAGAGTGTATGCCTATGGACAAAACCGTCTTCATTGGTAAACCCGGCATCGCCAAACGGTAGGGAGCCGATTATAGAAGAAAGGGCCGCTGCACCTTCTCCGGTGTTGCTCACGAAGTTCTCCCAGACCAAAGCCTTGTTTTGTATGGAATCCAAAAAAGGGGTAAATCCCGGATAGATTGCATTTTTGCCAACAAAATCCGACCCGAGACCCTCTACGATTAGAAATACGATGTGTGGTTTTTCTTTCCTTAGATCGAAATAAGGGTTCAAGTCGTCTTTTTGTACATAAGGCCTTAACAGTGGGTATTCCTTTTCTCCTTCGTACGTATTGAAATCAAGAGTAGTTTTGGCCAAACTAACGATCAGATGTTGGGCCTTGTTTTCATTTATGGGTTTTTTATCGGAATTGAGCGTGGCCAAAAAAATGCTGAAAAGAATAATGGTAAAGGGGTACATTTTGCTAATGGGTCCATACACGGATACGAAACGCTTACCTAAATAATGGAACGATGCCACGATTAAAGGCAACGTCAATGCTAAGGGGAAAAGTGAAAAATGGGAACTGTCCGATCTTAAGGTAGAGACAATTCCATATCCCAGAATTTCATAGTTCTGGACATAGTATTCGACAAGAAATCCTTCCAGTATCAGAAAGGCCAAGAAAACAATTCGTGTCGTCTTGAGTCCCAAATCGGGTTTTCTTCGCTCCAAAAAATTGAATAGGAATGCAGCGAATAAGGCCAGGATTGCTGAAAAGCCCGTATGATGCATTACCAACAAAAAAAAGCTTTTGTTCAGAAAACCGTCCAACGCCCCGGAAAGGTATAGTCGTATATTCTGGTATAGGGACCATACGACCAAACATCCAAAAAAACTGAAAACCAAAGGAATGAAATCCTTGAGTGTCTTTCCATTTTCCGAAATGGTGGATATGTTGGAATCGTTCTGCATTTTAGGAGGCTTTTGCGAATCCTTTACGGACTTGGGAACCCCAACCCGATTTTACCTTGAACAATTTTTTATAATTGCCCCGTATGGCGGACCAGACCACTATGGGGTGGAAAACAAAGGGTTCTATTATAGCGCATAGCATTAAGGTTAAAATGTCCTTTGTTTTTTTATATTCATTGTAGGAGTAGACATCCCAAAGAATCGCATAAAAGGAAAACATTATGGAAAACATGTATACGGTAGCCGTTATGGCCAAGAAAAACTCCCAGTTGAGAATACCCAAATAATAGAACAAAATGATGGAGAAAAAGCCGAAAAACTCCAAAATGGGAGCCAGCCACTCGTAAAAGAACCAATACGGATAACTCAGCATACCCAAGCGGCCAAATTTGGGGTTAAAGAACATATCCTTATGCTTATACAACGTCTCGAGGTTGCCCCTAGCCCAACGATCTCGTTGGTTGATCAATATTTTGGTGTCCTCCGGCACCTCGGTCCAGCACAAAGGATCGGGTATATATTCAACCGTATAAGGTTCTTTGCGTTCGTGCATGTAACGTCGCATTTTAAACACTATTTCCATGTCCTCCCCAACGGTATTGGTATCATACCCTCCCACAGCCAGGGCTATTTCCCGATCAAAAAATCCGAAGGCCCCGGAAATAATAAGTAGGCTGTCTATACGGCCCCATGCCATCCGTCCCAAAATAAAGGAACGGGTATACTCCAACAATTGGAACTTGGCCAACCAGTTTTTGGGTAATCGTATTTCTTCCAACTGACCCCCTTGGATAATACAGGAATTTGCAATACGGATGACCCCACCAACAGCTATTACCCGCTTTTGTGAACGTTGGTAGAAGGATTTTACCACATGCAACAAAGCATCCGGCAGCAATAGGCAATCCACATCTATACAACCTACATATTTGTTATTGGAAAGTGCCATACCTGTGTTTAATGCATCGGACTTGCCACCATTTTCCTTGTCTATGACCGTAAGTTTGGAAAAAGAGCGGTGTTTGGATCTATAAATGCCTCGAATAGGCTTGGAGCGCCAATTGGGATCTATCGTATGTTCTATTTTTTCAAGGTCGTAGGCATTTATCATTTTCTCCAAGGTATCGTCTTTGCTACCGTCATTGACCACCATCACTTCATAGTTTACATAGCGCAGGGACAAAAGGGAACGGATATTTTCCACAATGGTCATGCCCTCATTGTATGCCGGTGCTATGATGGTTATACTTGGGGCCAAGGGAGACGCCATAATCTTGGAAAGGTCACCAAAACTATTTTTACTTCTATAATGAATTGAATTCCGTGTAGATAAGTACCCCATTGCGGTAAACATGGAGAACAACACCACCGTAAACGTTAGAAAGACAATGTTTATGTATTCAAGGAGTATATGTAGTAGTCCACTATCCATTTAACTTATCCAATGTTTTTTAGTTATCTTGAGATAGTTCGGAACCATCACGATCCTTAAGTTGCACCTCGTTAAAAAAAGCATGCTCCAGAGGAAGGGTACCCGTTTCGTATTCCGTTTCACTTTGAGTCTGATCTTGGTGTTCCATTTCTTCATGTACCAAGCGCTCTTCCAATTGCCTTAGAACCTTTTTTGCCATATTCCGTATTTTCTGTTCAGGTTCTTGATGAAGCAGTTTTCTCAGGAACCTTACTTCCTTTTCATCCCCCACGACCAACATTTCCTTTATTAATATGATTTTGGAATCCGTATCACAGGTCGTGAACAATTCCTCAAAAATGTTGTATTCCACAATGTTGTCCTGAAAGGTGTCCAACTCCCAGTCCACCTCGTAAATATCATCTTTACGGGAAAATCTCTTGATGAGTTCCTTTGCGCGTTCTTTGATAAAGTCCATTTTTGTTTGTTCCATGATGTCATTTAATAAGGGGATTTCACGTTGGTCTCCCAGTTCTTCGATCCGATCGAGCGTTTCCAGTACGGAAAGAATTTCATTACTATAATATTGAGGTTTGGGAAGATGCTTGAGGAAGTCTTCTAGTTCCAAGAGGGATTCATTTTCGTGTTCGTTGGTTTTATCTACCTGTAAACCATCCAATCCATCCAATGGCCAGTCGTAATACTCCTCTTCGGTTTCTTGCTTACCAATATCCTGTGGCAACACTTCCAAAATGTGATGTTCTACATTTAGATTTCTTATGTGTTTCCAATCTATTTCACCTATGGATCTCGGCCTTTGAGGATTCTGTTTCTCCTCTATTTGTATAGGAACTTCCTTAGCATCAGAGCTGCCCACATCATTTGTTTCCCTTGATTCTTGTTGTAGATTGTTATGGGGCAGAACATCTTCATAATGGACAACAAGGTTTGCGGTTTCCGATTTTGGGTCGGAATCATTCCCCATTTGAGGCTTGTCCTGCTCATCAGCATTACTTGTTACAATAGGTAAAAAACTAAATTCGGATAAATCCCTATTTTCCCAAATGTCCATCTCTCCCGTTTCCAGCTCAATTTCGTCATCATTAAATTCGGCACTCACTATTTCCTCAAAATCTACCGTGAGTTGAGAAAGGCTTTCAATATCCGGCTCTTGATTGTCCGTATGTCCGCTTGAGGAGTTTTCGCTTTGAAGGGATATATCCATTTCCCTATCCCTTGGAGCTACTACAATCGGCAGAAAATCCAAATTGATGTATAGTTCCTCCCCTTCTGGAACAGGTAGATCATTCGAGGTGATTTCCATGTTTTCAATTATTCCTTCCTCCAAAGGCGATTCCATTTTTCCCTCCTTTGTTCCTTCGTCGGTGGAAACTTGATCGGTTTCTTTTTGAGTAAATGCAACCGGGTTATCCACGTCCGTTCCGGAAGTAACATTGGTTTTGTTTGTGCCATCGATCCCGGTAGGAGCGTTTTTGTTCCAATCATGTTCCAACCCATTATCTATATTTTCCGTAGGCATTATACTTTCCGGAACTAACCTATTCATGACACTAATGGCCTTGCCCTTAATGGCGAAATCGGAATATTTGGTTTCTACATATTTCAAGAATTCCATTTCCTCGGCACTTCCCAAAATCGCTATGGCATCCAAGATGGAAATCTTAACGTCCGTGTTCCCTTTTTGGAAAACCAGCTTAAGGGTATCCAAGGCCTCCACTATATGAAACTCCTTGATACATTGGATCGCTTCCTGTTTAATTTGGTGGTTGCGGTGTTTTAATAATTCTATTAGGGAAGAACTGGCATCGTTCTGATTATAGAATTTGATCAACCGTATGGCAAAAAGTACTACATCCTTGTTTTTAGAGGTAAGCCACGCCTTGAAACGGGGTGGCCGATAATCCTCCAAATTTCGAATAACATTCAACAATTTTAACTGTTGCCATTCGGATATTCTATATTTGGTGGTGTCCAAAAAATAATCGATCCCTTCATGTTTTAGGCTTACCGTAGCTATCTCAGCCTGTTTACGAATGGTACTCCTTTTATCATTGATAAACTTGATTATGAAACTATAGGATTCCGTTACCTGCATTTGGGTAAGTTCCAGGATACCTTTGGAAACAACTTCCCAACGCCAACTCTTTAGTTTATAATAGGCATCTTTATCCAAGTCCAGGTCCTGATATAATTTGAACAGCCTTTTTTTGGTATCCCCGGAAACATCCCTGCTCAAATCCAATAGTATTTCCGATAGCACAATCCTGTTTAAACCGACCCTGAGCAATTCCCTTATTTCAATTCTAAGGTTCAAATAATTTGCCTTCTCCTTGGTATCCGCATCTTCCTGATGAAACAAAAATTCGTTTATCATGGGAGAAAGTTCCTTTTTCCGTTGTCTGACTTTTGCTGCTTTATTGGAAATTTTGTTTCGTAAAAAGAAGATGCCAATGAAATAGAGCATGGCCAGCCCAACAAACAAAAAGGTTAAATCCCACAAAAGATCCGTATGGATCTTTGGTGCGCTTATCAACGATAAATTTTGGTATGTTAACTTTCTGTCAATCAAATTTTTGCATTGTTCAACTCTCTTTTGACCCGTACTATTAATTCAGAAGGGCTCACGGGTTTGGAAATAAAATCATTGGCCCCCAATTCAAATGCAGTCAATACATTTTCCTCATTTCCAGCGGAAGAAATAATTATGATCGGGGTTTTGGAACCCAATTCGTTACGTACAAAGTCTATGAGTTCCATTCCCGAGAAATAGGGCATCATTATATCGCTCACAATTATATCGGGTATCTCCTCGGCCAGATATTCCTTTACTTCTTTCCCATCTTTACTTATACTTACCTCATACCCACCTTTTTCCAGACGGTACCTAAGCAGAGAGGCCAGGAGATTATCATCTTCTGCCAATAGCAATTTTTTCCCCACTATCATTTCCCGGTTAGTTTTAGTTCCAAGAAGGCTTGGTCAATGGTCGACTCTGTTTTTGGATATTCATCCAAAAAACAACCGTACAGTGATTTTAGCTGTTTTACATCCCCTTCGGTCTTGCAGGCCTCTTGAATTTGTACGACTATGGCATGAAGTTCATGGGATTGCATCATCGCAAGCCCTGCCTTTATCTTATGGGCGGCAAGTCCCAACTCTTCAAAATCGCCATACTTTATATGGGTCTTGGCGGAACCTATGAATTCCAAAGCGTTTCGTTTGTACAGTTGAATCAACTCCTGTAAGAGGTTTACATCACCCATACAATCCTTAAGGATGGGGGCAAGGTCTATTCTTTTGGAATCCTTATGGGTACCGATCACGTTTTTTTGAAGTTCTTTTGTTGGCTCCATATTTCCATCTTTTTTGTTTTTAAGTAAGGTCAACATCAATTCATCTGGATTGTAAGGTTTTAGGATACAATCGTTGATGCCATATTTTTTACACTTATCCTTGTCTCCCAAGGAAAAATCGGCGGTAAGGGCTATAATCGGGATTTCCCGTATTCCGGTATTTTTGTTCTGGCGAATTTGCTGGGTTACTTCAAATCCATTCATTTCGGGCATTCGTAAGTCCATTAAAATGGCATCTAATGTTGTTTTTTCAAGAATATCGAGACCGTAACGGGCATTTTCCGTAATAAAGGCTGTACACCCCCATGATTTTAAGCGTTCTTCTATCAATCGTTGATTGAGCAAATTATCCTCAAAAACCAGGATCCGCATTCCCTTGATAGATCGTTGAACTTTTTCTTTTTTGATTGTGGACTTCTGTGTTTGGCCAATCCTTTTACTATCGCCCAATGCATATGGAATATCAAATTTGAATGTTGTACCGATGCCCAGTGTACTGGAGACCGAAATGTTCCCACCCAGATTTTCAATAAGTTGCTTCACTATGCTCAAACCCAGTCCTGAGCCACCATATTTAAGAAAGGTGTTTTCGGTAGCTTGTTTAAACGGATCAAAAATGTTGGCCAATTTACTTTCAGGAATTCCGATACCTGTATCCGCGATGGAAAATTCGAGGAGTATTTGATCCTTGACTTTCTGTTTCGGTATTATGGTCAATTGTATGCTGCCTTCTTCTACGAATTTTATGGCGTTGCCCAAGAGATTTAAAAGAATTTGGGAAAGTTTTGAGGGGTCACCGACCAAGATCTTAGGTATACCCGGGTCAATATCCGTTTCCAATGCCACCTTCTTATCCGTAATAAGGGTTTTACATAAATAGGTCACATCCTTTATGACATTATGGAAGTTAAAATCGATCGCATCAAACTCTTCCACCCCGGCGGATAATTTGGAGTATTCCAAAAGTTCGTTTATAATTTCCAGGAGCGAATAGGATGCAGATTGTATGGCATTGACCTTTTCCAATTGCTTGGAAGTGAGTCCTTCTTCCTTTAAAAGATCGGTAAATCCAACAATTCCATTTAATGGAGTCCGTATTTCGTGACTTACCTTGGCAATAAGCATATTAGGCGACGGATCCACATTTCTTTTCGGATTCCCATCCTCGGATTCCTTTTTGACCTCCACTGCTACGGAACAAGGTTCTCCGAACACCTTTTTTTCCAGGTCATCCTTAAAGGCTTGGAATGATTTTTTTAGGTGGGAGGCTTCCGAAGTGCTTAACTCTTCAAATGAAAAATTGTTGAGCATGGATTCCATGTTCTCCAGGGAGGAAAGTAGTTTTTTAGAATTCAATGGTTTTGATTTGGTTATCGGGGAAAATTGCAAGAATTGTCCTTCATTTTTCTTGTATCTTCCTAATGATTATTAACACTCTGATTTTAACTAGATTAAAACTCACTAATTCACATATCGTACACAATTAAATGTTACCTAGGTTTCCTATTGTGTTGTCAAATAGCTTTATTTGTAGGTCTAAAATTTCCGTCACATAAAGAATATGATTTGTCTTTTCGGTTCCATCACTTTATTCTCCTACAAAGGGGAAAAGGAAAGCAATGGAAAGTTTGTAAGAATGGATTAAACAGGTACCCAAACAGCTATCCCAGTTTGAAGTCAGATGCTATGACAAATTCGCTATTGTGCATGGATTACAACAGAAAAGTGTTTCTAAAAGATAGAACCGATACCAACGTTAAATGTTGCAAAACGGAAGCAAATTCTTCAGTTGTGGAGCGGTAATGTATTCTGGGTGTTGATTGAAGTCCGGAAAACGACCAAAAAGTATCGCGAGGTCAATCTCCTCCTTCCAATCTGTCCTTGACAAATTCAATTTTGGTCTTCCCATGGGGCACGGGTTTTCCTTTCTCATCAAGGTTTACCATAATGATATTATCCACGGTAACGATGGTCTCCCGGGTCATCTTGTTGCGGACCTCACAATTAAGTGTCAAGGAAGATATCCCGAATTTCACCACTTCAATCCCAATTTCAACAATATCCCCTTGTTCCGCCGTGCTCATAAAATTGATTTCAGAGATATACTTTGTCACCACCCGCTTGTTCTCCAACTGAATGATGCTATATAATGCGGCCTCTTCGTCGATCCAGGCCAGTACACGACCTCCGAACAAGGTTTGATTGGCATTTAAATCCTCGGGCTTTACCCATTTTCT
Source organism: Ulvibacterium sp. (assembly GCF_965228935.1). Classification (GTDB taxonomy): domain Bacteria; phylum Bacteroidota; class Bacteroidia; order Flavobacteriales; family Flavobacteriaceae; genus Ulvibacterium. The sequence goes on from NZ_OZ245846.1 coordinate 4,060,026, forward strand.
GGTGTGAAATCTCATAGCCGAACCGTTTTTATGGATGTAAAATTAAGGAAGAAATTGTGGCCAGATCCATAAATTGATTATCATTCCCCCGTTTTTTCGATTTGCCAATTTTGGCCCTGCTTTATGGAGTTTTTGACGATAGACCTCTTCTCAAAATGAACATATCGCATTAAAAGATCGGCGCAAGTCATACCCAATTTTTTCATTAAAAATGGTTTCCGATTTTAACAGAAGTGATAAGCAACTTATAAAATTTGTTAAGCTTAGAATAAACTTTTCTTAATTGACTTTTGGATTGGGCCACAATGAAATACATTTATTCCATCACCTAATCCGCCTTCGCATGACAACAATTGTAAAGTTCCTGCTCATCCTGCTCCTATCCTTCTTTTCATTCATGGGATTCGCCCATGTTTCCGATGAAAAGGCCATTGAACAAGTCGCTACGGACTATATGGAAAACTATTATAAAAGTGGTCGGGCATCAATCGAAAATGCAACTCGTTACGAGGTCACGGAAACACGTATTGGGAATGGCGAAGCATCCCAACTTCTAAAAAGCAGGGGGTATCCGGAATCGGCCTCCCCGGCAAGATTAACAGATGAAAAAGTGGCCAAAAGACCCATTGAACATCTAAGGATTACCGTTGAAATTCTGGACATGGATGAAGACGTGGCCAGCATCGGTGTCCGTACCGACCCACATGATTTTTATGACTATATGCGTCTGGCCAAGATAGATGGGGAATGGGAAATCGTAAATGTTTTATGGGATAATAGAAGGGTGTAATAGAGCCAATGGAAGCCGCTACGTATCTTGAAAACGATTACTATTCCGATCCAAAATTTACGGTATTCAAGGTTCCGGAATGGCGAGCCAAATTGTATACCTTTCTTTCGGTGAATATTTGGGGCGCCATGCCCAGCACCATACAGCGCAAGGTATCCTCCAAATACGCTTCGCTATACGATAAACCCTTTTCAAAAAAATTCATCAAAACGTATATACGAATCAACTATTCGGATAAAAACTATCTGGATAAATTTAAACCTCCTTTTGGAAAAACGGATTTTGAAAGCTTTCAGGATTTTTTCATCCGGGAGTTTAAGGAACTGCCCAAAAATGGCGCCCCGTTTGTATGGCCCTGTGAAGGACTGCTATGTGATGAAGGCAAGGTATCCGAGATAGAAACATCCCGGGTAAAAAGCGATGTACGGTCCATAGCCACTATTTTTGGGACCCAGAGCACTACCATCCCTAAGGAGTACACGTTTACCAATGTATTTTTGCACAATAAAAACTATCACCGGATACATGCCCCGATCAATGGTACCATATCACGGATACAACATATCCCCGGGGATTTAATAGTCCTTCGTCCTTGGATATACAAACAAAATCCATCCTTACCAGCCTTTAGGAATGAACGTTACAATGTGGATATCACCGATGAAATAGGCCGTACGTGGTATTTGTCCATAGTCGGTGGCCCTGCTGTACGTACCATAGAACTGGCCCAACCTATCAAAGTGGGCCAAACGATAAAAAAAATGGATGAAATCGCTTTGTTCTATTTGGGTTCCACATGCTGTATGGCTTCCCCCGAAGCCCCTAAACGACACTTCAAAAACTCCTTTGTGGAAGTGGGGGCGACCTATTAAAAAAGGGTATTGGGCTTTACCAAGGTTGCCGGAATCTTTAAATCCAAAGTCAACCTTTCATTAAGTTTTTTAATGAAATAGACCGAAAGCAAGGGAGATTCCAATTCCAAATTTTGATGAACAAAAAAGTGGATGTTTTTTAGGCCTTTTTGTTTCCAATCATACAACTTCTCCACCCAATCATCCAATCGGGCATAATCACTTTCATGATTGGCCCCTACATAGCGAATAAAAGCCTCATTGTTGGTAAGCCGCATATGCATAATGTCCCTTCTGCCAGCGGTATCGACCAAAATATTGGCAATGTGGTTCTCTTCCAACAAGTGATACAGTTCCTGTGCCACCTTCCCGTCATTGAACCAGTCCGTATGCCGAAACTCCATGGCCAGGGAGAACTCCTTGGGCCAATTTTCGACAAAGCGCACTACCCTATCCCAATCCTTGGGGCTAAAATTGTTGTGCATCTGCAGGAACATGGTTCCCAATTTCTCCTGAAGGTTGGCCGTTACATTTAGATACTCCTCCAGAATAGGGTACGCCTGTTCATTGAGCCTTCTTAAATGGCTTACGTTCTGTACGATCTTGGGAAAGAACGTAAAGTTCTCCGGCGTCTTTTCATACCAGCCTTCATAGGTCTTGGCCGGAAAGATGCGATAAAAGGTCGCATTGAGTTCTATGCAATTAAACTGGGTAGAATAATAGGCCAATTCGTCCTTTGTACCTCTGGGATAGAAGTTCTTCAGATCCTGCCGGTTCCATTTGGCACAACCTACTTTAACGGATAAGGGTTCCTTTCCGTCCTTATATTTTGCCAATAGGACGTCCGTATCGGGATGGTCGTGTGGAATACTAAAATCGATAAGCTCGGGTTGATCTACCTTTCCGAATTTCATACTATAAACAATTATATTTTGTTGGGTTTTTGATGGATAACCAAAAAACGGAATCCATCAACTTTTTATATAAACGGTTTTCCTATTCATGAATTCCCGAATACCATGTGCCGAAAGTTCCCTACCATAACCGGATGTCTTTATCCCACCAAAAGGCAGGCGCGGGTCGCTCTTTACCAATTCATTTACAAAAACAGCCCCTTCATTGCACTTGGGAATTAATCGTTGTATTCTTTTTTTATCCGATGTAAACAACGATATTCCCAATCCAAAATCCGAATCATTGGCCAAGCCTATCGCCTCTTCCTCGGTATCAAAAATAGTTATTCCAAGGACTGGACCAAAGGTCTCCTCTCTAAAAACAGGCATGTCCCTGGTCACATCTATCAATATTGTGGGCTCAAAATAGGTTCCCTTGCGTTTCCCCCCTAAAATTACCTTTGCTCCCATTTTAATGGATTTCCTCACCTGTTTTTCCAGCGCTATGGCCAAATCTTCCCGGGCCAAAACCCCTATAAAAGTGTCCTTGGCCATGGGATCTCCGCTCTTCAGATCGGCTACCTTATTTCTAAAACCTTGAATAAACCGCATAGCGATACCGCTTTGTACCAGGAGGCGTTTACCGGCAATGCAACTCTGCCCCGTATTTTGAAATCGGGCTTGTAGGCAAATATCCAATGTCCGTTCCAGTTGGGCATCATCAAAAACAACAAGGGCATTGTTGCCCCCAAGTTCCAGAACGGTCTTCTTTATATGGTTTCCGGCGATAGCTGCCACGGATGCCCCTACCGGAGTACTTCCGGTGAGTGTTATCGCCTTTATGCAATCATTTTCAATAACCGATTTTACTTTATCACTGGATATAAGCAGATTTTGAAAACATCCTTTTGGAAATCCCGCTTTTTCAAAAATTAGCTGGATGGTCTCCGCGCATTTCATCACATTGGAAGCATGCTTTAACAGCCCGACATTACCGGCCATCAGATTGGGTGCGGCAAAGCGAAATACCTGCCAAAAAGGATAGTTCCAGGGCATAATGGCCAGAACCGGTCCCAAAGGTTCGTAACGGACAAAACTTTCCTCCGCTTCGGTCTTAACTACTTCATCCTTCAATTGACTTTCCGCATGGGTAGCGTAGTATTCGCATACCCAGGCACATTTTTCGATTTCAGCAATGGACTGTACAATGGGCTTTCCCATTTCCAAAGTAATGATTTCGGCATATGCCTTAGTGTTCTCCATTAAATCCCTACCCACGGCCCGTATTAATTTGGAGCGCTCTATAAACGACGTTGTTTTCCAAATTTGAAATGCACTTTGGGCCTGTAGTATTCGTTCTTCCAATCGGACATCATTCAATTCCTCAAATTCGTACAGGTTTTCACCATTGAATGGATTTATGGATATTTTCATGATTCGTTTTGCATAAAATTATGGATTTCCTGTAGTATAGCTGCCAATATGAACATCCCTTCGCGGAATTGAAGTTAATTTCCTTTACCGCTTAGGGGAGACTTTTTAAATAGACCAATTCATTTGTATCCATCAAATTTAATGTAAGGATAAAAAATTTGACTTCTGGGATGCCCCCAAGTGCGTTGTTTTATTTGGTATTCAAAAAAATCCATCTTCTATCCCAATTAATTTCCATGTATGACATTTGTCATAGAAGCCGCCAAACCCCATATATAAATTTATGGGTTAAATCATGTAACTACCAAACCTAAATACAAGATTAAAACATGTGTGAACTGGGAAAAGGGGCTCCTTAAATGAAGCTATCCTTAAGGAAAAGTAAGCGGCCATATCCAAACCAACAATTTCTAGCAATTGCAATAAACCATGTTATGAAAAAACTGTTCTCATCCTTCTTCTTGGTATTGGCCCTTTCGTGTGGGAATGACGATGAGGTATGTTGTACCAATATTGATGTAGCAGCCAGCTTCTATGTTCTGGATGATATGGACGGGGATCTTCTCGATCCCGGTAACCCTGGTTCTTTTAACATAATTGATATCGAGGTTTACGATGTAATCGAGGGGGACAGTATAAGGGTCTTTAATAGTGGATTGGATGCACCCAAGGGAATTTCCCTGCTAAGTCCCGAAGGCCAATATATCAATTATCGGATGAGGATGCAGTTCGATGAATCCCAGGGCGATAGTAATAAAAGGGTAGTCAAATGGGATGAGGAGGACATGGACGTTTTTGTTGCACAATTTGAAAAAGGCGATAATTTTGCGATTACCACACAAATTGCCCTAAACGGCGAGGTAGTTTGGGAAGTAGATGATGGGGAACGTTTTTTTATTATAGTGAAATAGGTGTTTTTAACGAAGAGATGTGAATCTTTATCCATTCTAAATTGGGATTACAGATCGCTGCATGGAGTTTTAGGTCTTAAATCCACATTTTTTTGATGGTCGAACCGCCATAAGGCAAGTGCGCTTTTTTCATGGTTAGTTTGAACTTTTTGCAACACCCAGCTTGACCAAACAAAACAACTAAGTTTAGGAAAATAGGTTTAAATCCTGTCTTATTCATAACTCAAACTTATTTTACTCTTCCCCGTGCCTTACCTCGTTGAATGGTAAGTTTTTGTTCTTCCTGAAATCAAAGCTCCCATAGAAGAACAGGCGGAAAGTATGATTAAGATTGTAAACATTACCAGCAGCGAGTTGCTGATAGACCATCATATATCCGCAATCCACTTTCCAATTCTTACTCAAGGTATGCTTTATGCCAATAGTTAATCTGTTCTGGTTAAAGGTGTTAAAGACCACATCCTTGCCAAAATTCAGGTGTGTTTCATTGGCTAATATCAATTCCGTAGGGCCATTTTGTTTAAAAGGAAATCCGGCACTGACCAGAAACCGAATACGGTTAACAAAAAAATCATCTTCCAAGGATTGACCATCCTGCACATTATTGAAAAAGCGTTGCTCCAGTCTAATCCTAAACAAAGCGTTCATCTTTTCATAACGTTTGGATATACTTAGCTGCTGGTAAATTCTATTCTCGTTTTGAAAACGGTCCCAATCACCAGTTGGAGTCAACCAAAGGTGCGCATAACCTGTGGCCAACCTAAGGTTAGCATTTAAATAGTACTGGCCGCCAACGCGAAGGAAGTAGAAATTGGAATCCGCCAAAAAATTGTTTCTCCGAATATGAATATCATTCAATATAGCCCAACGATCGGCAATCCTGAATACATTATTTGTTGAAATCCAAAATTGGGCATTTTCATTTACAACTTTTTCAGGTAGCTCCTGACCATAAGATGAATGACTTACCAAAAACAAAACTAAGGTTACACCAATACCAAAAACTTTCAAATGACCTGATTTAAAGCATGGATTTGGTGGTGTCCGATACAACTTTCTATAATTCAACTTAATTGTTGGCAACGTCCTTATCGTTGCTTACTGCTTTTCCTTCAATGCTCTTGGCATACGATGAAGTTGCAAAAGGCACCACCCGAAAGACTATGAATATGCGAAGATACTTTAAAAGCACAAACCTGAAATCATCTGATGAAGACAAATCTTAAGGACTTGGAATTATGCCAACTCAGACGGAATTATCTTAAGGGATGGTCAGGATTTTGCTTTTGCCTACCATTGCGGTACTAATCCCTTATTTGAACATTAGGAACTGGATTGAGGCTTTTCATAGGGGGGCTTATTGACTGTTGCTTTTCAATATAATTTTATCATCCTTCTAGAAACCGGATATGAATAGAAACCTCGTGATTTAAAATTCTATTGGACTAGTATTCAAGGCAAACTCTTTTTGATTGTTGAATTTAAAGGTAACCCTAAAAGCATAGGTATTGGATACCTCTTCTTTTTTATCGAAAGACAATACGCAAAATTCGGGAAATCTACTATTTTGGTATCTCTCAGTAAACTCTTCTATGGTAAACTCATATTTTGCAAAGGTATCTTGACTGTTAATTTCTGGGGTTGGAATTAGTGTTATGTCTTCGGAATTATCCGTAAACTCTATAAACTCGGCGTTATTCTTTTTTACCTCCACAATAATGCTTTCCAATTTGTCATTATATTTTATGGCATAATCCACTACTATCCCTTGTTCATGATGTTCCCTATCCCTGTTTTCAATATACCGATATAAAGAATCCCTACTATGGGAAATAAAATCGTAGTATACTAAAATTTCATCTTCATCAATGAATTTTTCTATTTGGATAGTTTCTATGGCAGGGAAACCATAAGCACCTCTATACATCGTTGCATAATCAAGAGCAATTGAGTCAACAGTTATCCCTTTCTCAAGAATCGACTGAATAATTGATAGGTCCTCAACTCTTTGTCTTTCTTCATCTTCAGTGCAACTAAATAGTACTATAAAACTGAGAACAAAAGGTTTTAAAAGTTGTTTCATAGCCTAGGTTTCCAATAGTATTTCTTTTAGGATATATAAAATTTGAAATGGTTGCGCGAGATTATGATCAAAGGTAAATGAACATTGATTATGTATACATTTTACATTCAATCATTTGTTTGAACCTTGTTTTCTCAAAATCCATCAGTTTTAGACGACCGGTGTATTTAAAAAATCGATTTTACTGCAATTTATACGAAAAGGACAGCACTTTATACAATTGTATCCCTCAAATCCATGATCAATTACTAGATTCATATCAAAATAAAAACCCCGCTCCTGCTATACGAATTGTCTTTTCATTAAAAAACGAGTACCCTATGAATCCTCTAGTATCCTATATCGCAGCTACAGCCATACTTTTTGCCCTAAGTGTTCTAGTTTTTATTCTGACCGGGCTTATCAAAAATCGACCTGGTCAGTAAAAATACTTTAATGCCTTTCTTGAAATCATCATTTAGTTAAACCTTGGGAACGGTCGGCATGTCGTGCCTGTCGAAGACTACATAATCTTGCTACTTACCGTCGCATCCTGGCTTGGCATCGATATCCGATTCCAGGCGAATATGGCTTAGTCCAATATCCACACCTTCCCCAGCCGTAATCGTTAGTGCGGAGCTGACCTTGGTCATGTCCACACCAAGATCGGCAAAGCAACTTAGGCTTATTCGATATTCGTTCCAGTCATTGGCGGCTATACGGATATCAAGGAATTGATCGCAAGAGGAGTTTTCAGCGCACATACCTATTTGGACAACTGCCTCGCTCGCTTTAAATGATTTTGCGGAGAAAGTAAGTTCCATGGCACCATTCGCCTGACGGGACATATCATTGGGTGAAGCCGCAGTGATTCGCATTTGGTCATGATCCGATCTGGTCCATTTTATCCTCAAGGCATCTTCTTGGGCCTCATGGTCGGTCTTACTAATGATCAACCCCCCGACCGAAGTTGGAAAGCTGGCAATCTGTTTATTCAAATCGCCCGAAACCAACCATAGTCCCCAAGGCGCAACAGGAGCCCCTTTACTGAAAAACTCCCCAGTAGATGCTATAGCGCTATTTTCCAGCCCTGAGTTTTCCGAAAGCTGATCCACTGTTGTAGGGTTCTTGTAGCTAAGGCCATAGCCTAACCTAAACAAGGGTTCCGCATCTTTCGACACGACGGCACTGGCCGGCCAAGAGAAAGATAGACGACCTGTAAAATCAAAGGACGGATCCCTTTGAAACAACAGGTCCGAAATACCTCCTCCTTCGGTACCGGGCAACCAGGCTGCGACAAATGCATCCGATAAATTGATTTCAGGATTGCTCCATAACGGCCGGCCCGATAGAAAGACCGACACGATAGGAACGCCCTGACTTTGAAACTCCGCTAATGTATTTACATCAAACCCATTCGGAACAAAATCGAGATTTTCACGATCTCCTTGGAACTCTGCGTAGGGATCCTCTCCATAGATGGCGACCACAACATCGGCCGCTACACTTGTATCCCCATTGGCAGAAAATACGACCTTACCCCCAGCTTCATGGACCGCTTCCCGGATACCCTCCAGTATCGACTCGCTATTGGGGAACTCATCGTTGGTATGCCCTACCCCTTGCCAAGAGCGTGTCCAGCCCCCGCAAGCCTTGGATATGCTTTCCGCTCCATCACCGACTACCAAAATCGTCTTTGTAGCATCCAAGGGTAGCAGGCCGTTGTTTTTAAGCAAAACCATTGACTCCCGAACCGCTTGGCGCGCAATGGCCCTATTCTTAGGGAGTCCCAAAAGACTTTCATCTCCAGCATTTTTTCGGGTGCTCGGTGCACCTTTGGTAAAAATACCGGATGCCATTTTAACGCGCAGGATACGGCGTACGGCATCATCCAATCGTTCCATGGGAACAGTCCCGTTCTTTACATGCTCTAAGGTGCTTTCATACAAACCCTTCCAACTGTCGGGCGCCATAAACATATCAAGACCTGCATTCAGCGACTGTGCACAATCGGTATTCGTACAGCCGGCAACCTGGCCATGACCGTTCCAATCACCCACCACAAAACCGTTGAAACCGAGTCGCCCCTTTAGGACATCGGTCAACAAATCCTTGTCGCCATGGAGTTTTCTTCCTTGCCAACTGGAGAAAGAAGCCATCACCGTCTGTACGCCTGCGGGAATGGCACTGTAGTAACCTGCCGCATGTATCTTACGTAATTCTTCCTCACTAATGAGGGCATCACCCTGATCGACACCTTTTTCGGTAGCCCCATCGGCAAGAAAGTGCTTGGCGCTGGATATAACACGACCGGCCCCCATAAAATCCTCTTCGCCAAAACGGCCTTGTAGCCCGTAGACAATGCGATCTGCGTACGACCTAACTATCTCCGGGTCTTCGGAGAATCCTTCATAGCTTCTCCCCCAACGTACGTCCTGAGGTACCGCCAAAGTCGGGGCAAAGGTCCAATCATGACCGGATACCGTGAGTTCATGGGCGGTCACCGTTGCAATTTGCTCGATCAAATCCGGATTGTGCATCGCCCCGAGTCCAATATTATGGGGAAAGACAATGGCTCCGGTAAGGTTGGCATGGCCGTGTACCGCATCTATGCCCCATATACAGGGAATGGCCACCTCTACACCTTCGTCATCGATCGATGCGTTGTAGTATTTATCGGCCATTTCCAACCAAGTCTTGGTATCCGCATAAGGTAAGGGCCCAGGGGCGGAATTCCCACCACTCAGTACAGCGCCCAAGCGGTATTGCTTTACTTCCTCGGGTGTGACCGATCCATTGTCCGCCTGGATAACCTGACCCACTTTTTGTTCCAGCGTCAGTTTTGGCAGAAGCTCATCTATTTGGGCTTCTATCGCAGGATCCAAGGGTAGCGGTTCAAGGCTTGGCCAATCTTTAGGATGTACCAAATTCGCTGATTTTTCCATTGCTGTAGTTTTCTTTTTTTCGGTACAGCCCAAAACTAGAAGGGACAAAATACAGCATACGGAGACGGGCAAGGTAAACGGCTTTACGATACGCATATTGAAATTGAGATTAGTTGTAATTTAAATAAAGTAAGAATCCTTTCAAATCCTAAACCGACCTGTAAGTTACATTATTTCCAACTTTGTTTGGGAATGTCCGTTACCGTTGTTTCGCAACAGTGTCCTTTAGATTTTATACCATAGCCCTTGCTTGGCTAGAACACTTCACCTTGAACGAGACCTATTACAATTTTAATCACATAGTTCAAAATAGTCCCGTAAACATTTGTAACTTCTTTTCTTTTATACAGTCCTTAATTTGAGTCCGGCCGATTTATCCTTAAAAAGAACGATTTTGGCTTGCCATAACCCTAAGAAAGAACGCTTATGAAATTTTACTCATCCATTTATATCTTATGTATATGTTTTCCCATGCTTTGCAGTCCCCAGCCCAAAAAGCTTAACTATACCGATGAAACTGCTTTTCCCAAAGGCCGTATAGGAACGGTAACCCAGAAAATTATCAGTACCATAAACTCCAATGATTCGGATACGATAAAAGAATTCATCGAAACCAATTTTGCCGAGGATTTTCAAAATATGGCCCCTATGGAGGCACATCAAGGGCATTTCTTAAACTATTACCGCCGGACCGGGGGCGTTAGCTTTCACAGTATTAGAACCTATGACCCTAAAAATGAGCAAGAAACCATACTTATCCTAAAGGATAACAATTACGGTTCCTGGCAAAAAATCAGGTTTTCATTTGTTGATGAGGAAGGGTTGCTCCTCAAGGGTATCGGCTTTTCTCCCGCCGAGACACCCACCGATATTCTCGAATCCAACATTTCGCCGGAAGAGCTTATCGAAGAAACCAAAAAAGCGGTGGAAAAATTGTCCCAACTGGACCTTTTTTCAGGGGCTATATTGGTGGCCCAAGGAAACGATATCCTCTATGCGGATGCGAAGGGAGAAGCTTCGAAACGTTTTCATATCAAAAACAATCTGGACACCAAATTTAATTTGGGCTCCATGAACAAAATGTTTACCTCAGTTGCCATTTTACAGTTGGTGGAAAAAGGCCTTATCGGCTTAAAAGATCCAATAAACCAATATGTGGATGAAACATGGCTTCCATCCGGGATTACTTCTAAGATAACCATCCATCACTTGTTATCCCATACCAGTGGTTTGGGGAGTTATTTTAATGAAACCTTTTGGAATTCGTCCAGGGCATTATATAGGAGTATCGATGATTTTAAGCCCCTTGTACAGGGGGATTCCCTTGCGTTTGAGCCCGGGGAACGCTTTGGGTATAGCAATACGGGGATGTTGTTGTTGGGCGTGATTATCCAAAAAGTAACCCAGCAGGATTATTTTAAGTATGTGGCGCATAACCTATTTGAGCCCGCCGGGATGTTGCATACCGATGCTTATGAAATGGACCAACCCGTAGAAAATCTGGCCATGGGCTATGAGCGATCGGAAAATTCCTATGGATGGACCAATAACCTCTATAAGCATGTGATAAAGGGAGGGCCCGCCGGGGGAGGTTTTTCAACGGTAGGAGATTTCCATAGATTTGCGATGGCCTTGGTGAACGAAAAACTGGTCTCCAAAGCATCCTTGGATCTGCTTTGGACCGATTATTCCAATGCGGGATATGGTTACGGTTTTACGATCCGGCAATCGCCAAGTGGCCAAGTGGTGGGACATAGCGGCGGATTTCCAGGGCTTAATTCCAATCTGGATATCTTTCTGGATCAGGGGTATGTTGTAGTGGTACTATCCAATTATGATGGGGCCGCCAGTCCTTTGGCCAAAAAAGTAAGCCATTTGATCGATAGGCTTTAAACTAAAGCTTTACGATTTACAAAAGGGTCTATTTGTAAAGCTTCTATCGTTTATTTGAACTTTGCATTTGACTAGACCCAGTTTTTAGTTTCATTTGACGGCAATAATCTGGAATCTTCTATGGCTGCCTTTCGATGTCCAGCCTTTTTCAAATAGTCCTCACTTTGAGCAAACTCCATGAACTTGGAAACCGATTGATGTTCAACCAATAATATGGCATCCCACTTTTGCGACTCCGGTCCAATCAAAAAGTTTTGGCTTTTTCCGAAGTATAGTATTCTGCTATCTGCCTTTTTCAATATTGGCAAGATACTTTCCATATACAACCGGTAGGCCTCTTCACCGCTGATTTCTTTTTCAGGCTTTATTAATTCAAGGTCAGTGTAATCGGCAAATTTTCGAAACTTCAATAAATTCAGCATTACTACCTTGCCTTTGCCATGAAAATCACGATAAAAGATTTTTCCAGATTCTGGATTTGGGTCTATGTATTTTTTTGTCATCTATTAGCTATAAATCGTTTTTTTGAACTTTACCTGTTGTCCAACCACCATTCAATTACTTGCTTAGTTAATAATTCAGATTCTTGCTTGTCCATGGAAAATCCATAATTAACGGATAGGTCATGATGGATGGCTTCCCTAAGTTTGAATTCATCAGCCCCTCTATATAGAAAACTTAGGCACATATGGTTTACAGAGTCGAACTCATCAGGAGGAGAATCCGATATCAAGTTCCAGGAATTGATTAAATCCCTTAGACTTGAAAAATGGAGCTTATATCTTTTTTTAAGCTTCGTGCTCATCGTTTATTTGAACTATTCAGATTGATTAGTTTTTGGTTGATACTATACTACAATTTTTTATCAATAAATTTCTCACTTTTTTATGATGAGACCTAATTCCTTCAACTGTGAAGTCCCTTGAATACTTATTTTCCACATCTTCCTCGTGAACCTTGTTAGTTGAAGAAATGATACAGGTGGTCAAGGCTTCTTTAACATCATTGATAATCTCCAATTCTGAAATACAGTTACAAGCTTTCTCCGCTATTTTATCATGATAGCTCCTCTCTTGAATTTCAGTTTGATTTGTTACCTCCTGACCGAATGCTGACCAAGAGAAAAAGAAGAACAGGTAGAAAAAGTTTTTCATTGTGGTCTTGTTGATCGTTTTTTTGAACTTTTGATTTAATCAAAGAAGACTTCATCCAGTCTCCCTCTCTCATGAGCTTTCAAAAATTTCTTTGACTTTGAGTTTAAGATGAGGCCATTATTTTTATTTGAAACGTAGTCTAAAAATATTTTAGCTCCTTCTATCTGTGATTCTTTAACATCCTCCTGTTCGCTATATTTCTTACCTTCAATTTTAGTGTTTTTCAAATATCTGTCATTGTTGAGTTTTTCATTCAAAATATAATTCGTAATCGCAATCATATAGAAGTAGCGCTGATTACTTTTTGGATTCAAGGAATTATAAAAACTTCCGAAAATAGGAACGTTGATTCCAGTATCCTCATTTTTCCAAAAATCCACGATTCGACAAGCACTTACAAATTCCTCTGATTTAAAATTTACAGGATTGTCGAAGATATATTCCGTGGCATCAAAAAATAATTGCTCATAAGTGGCAAAATCTGGTTCTGGATCGGATTTCATTTGATGAAGTGATTCCGATAATTGCGAGTGACCGGAGATTGTAATGCCGAACAAAGCAAATAGAATTAATTTTTTTATCATCTCTTATCGTTCAATTGAACTTTTAGCCAGTTATTTTGCGGAACAACATTTCAGCCTCTATATTTTCCTTATCCATTTGTAGTGCCAACCCCAGGAACTTGATTGCCTTTTCATTCTCCTTTTCGTAAAAATAGCTTCTTCCAAGCAGGAAATTGAGATATGACGATTCAATTTTATCCGATTTCAGTCGGTGGGCCAATTCTATGACCTCCAATTCTCTTCCAAGATTGCTCAACATATTTAGAGCGGCCTCCCAATCTTTTGTGGTAAATGTACTTGGATTAATCAATCCCTTCATTTCAGGGTGATCTTTCAAAAAATGGAATGCTGGTAGATATATCGACCAATTCGGATTTTCTGAAATCCCTTTCTTGATCCATTTAATAGCACTTTCTTCATCACCCAATGATATGTTGGCTGAAGCGATTCTCGAATACATCCCGGTCCATCCGTCAAGCATTTTCTCCGACTCTGACAATTTTTCTAATGCCCTTGAGCGGTTTCCTTTGCCATATGCATAGAGCGCTTGGTTCAACCTAATCCTTCCATAGTGGAAATCCAGGAGTGTCTGTAGGTCGTCTATTGGATTGCTGGAATGGTCGACCCTGAGGTCTATCTGATTGTACCATTCATTGTCGGTGCCTTTTACCACAAGCGCTGCAGACTGTTTCCCGGAAATCTGTCCTCCCGATGCTTCACCGGCCATAAGGCTTTCAAGGAGTCTTTGTGCAAGTGTTCCAGCGGCGGTTTCAAATGTTTTGGACATACTGGTGAGCACGCTGTCTGCCAATTGGTTACCCATTACCACATAGTTCTTTCCCACAATTTGGGAAGCTTTTCCGTTCCAAAATTTCAATGATTTTCCGGTAAAGGCATAAACGTTTCCATCTTTGTCCATTCCTGAAACTTGTCGATAGTTTGCTTGCCCGTCTTCGTTCTTGGTGTACAGGATGGCGTCTGTGATGGACTTTCCTTCCCTTAACTTTTCGAAGCCTGCCTGCGCATATCTGGGTTCCGTTTCGGCGATTACCGAAAATGCGCCCAGTCCCGGTTCTATATAGATGGTCGAATTTCCCACACAGATGTTGTTGGTGGCAACAGCAATGCCCCATTCCTGAGCATTTTCATCATATGCCAAAATTGAAAAAGTGGAGTTGATATTCTTTCCCTTTAACAGGGATTGCAAATTCTGGGAAAATGAAATGATTGAAACAAAAAAAAGTGAAAGGGTCGTAATAGTGGTTCTCATCGTATTTCGTTTTGATTGATTAATTGTTAGATGAAAATCACTCTAATTTGTTACATACCCTGAAAACAAATTACACACTACTGCGAAGAATCGTTTTTTTGAAGTTTCATAGTTAATCGCAGTCCCTCCAATGAATGTAAGTGAAGTCGGGTAACATACAATTCGCTAGGGACAGATATTCATGTATACATTTCAATAAGATATCTAATTCGATCTTTACATTCTCCCCCTAAATCAATAGACTGATTTTCTTCCATAAAATTTAGAAACATACTTAAGGATTCGATTAAAATTGATACATCATTATCAAGTTCACTAAGTAGTTCAATGCATACAAGTAACTGCCAAAGTGGCCTAGTCTCTTTGTTCTTGATAGCTTCCTGTTTTTCTATTTTAAGACTGCTTAGAAAGTCAAGGATTATTTGTTGATTTGAAAAGGGTTTAATTTGATAGGCTAAATAACCAACGACTCTATAAGAAGCCTTTTCATTTAGGATATAAGGCTTTATTATCTCTATGTTTGGGATAATTTCCGAATTAAAAAATGAATTCCTTACAGCCTCTGCGATCTTATCTGACAAATTAAGTGGCTGCGGTTGAAGATACTGCTCCGCCCATATGACTGCATCGGCCAAGGCGATTTCTAGAACTTTGTTGTTAGCCTTATGGGATGATGAATTTTTGTATTCCGCACCTTTGATTTTTTCTAATATTAAATCCGAAATCTCCTCAATGGTGTAATCAACAGATTCTATATAAGCAATGGTTGGAAGTAGACCAGGGATTTCAGTCTGATCAAATCTAATAGGTAGAATATATTCTTCAGCTTCTTTAAATGCTCTAGCTTGGACAACCTTTAATTCATGTTTTGTCCACAGTTTATTAGCATAGTTTTGTGATAAGAAGAGAACACAATATTTTGCTTTATTCAAGTAAATATCATTTAAATATTGATAGAGGTCTTTTCCCCACATTTTTGCTAATTCTCCTTCATAGTAAAAAATGGAAATATTGTGACTTTTTAAACTTTCGTATAATTGATATACATAGCTTTTCTGCTCTCCTGCATAAGAAAAGGCTACGTCGTAATCGTGAGTCATATTTCTTATCTTAATGGTTCCTCAAGTTAGGTATATAGTTTACAATTCTAATTTATTTTCGAGGTGGAGTTTTAAGTTAAGACATATCTAAAATGTTACTGTAACGGGAATTTTCCACCATATTTTAAGTCTTGATTTATTTCAGTTCTTTATTGGCAGCTTTCATTTTTATAATTTCCAATTTAACACGTTATCCAATGGATGTTGCATTTTTGATGCCGAAAAAATTCTAGTTTCGTTGATCAGAGATTTCTCTAAACGATTTGTGATTTTAGAGATGTAATCATTTAGACTTTTCGTTCCTCTTATGATATGACCAACTTGCATATAATCTGGAAGAGTTTTCTCTGAGATGTCTTTTAAAGTCAAAATCGCCAATTTTAATCTATTTGGTTTTTCATCTTCCTTTAATCCATAATCTAGAATAGCTGAATGACCATAACCAACTTCAAAAGGTACCCATTGTGATTTATAAGTTTTCTCTGAAACGACTACAAGCATGTGTGTACTTTCTTTAATGCCTTTTTTAATACTTTCTGTAATTAATATAGGATTATTACTACTTGCTGCTGTTTGTAAAACATCGTCTTCTTCGTCTAAATAGTAATCAATTTCTGCTTGCTTCAAATATTTAGCAATTTCTCTGCATTGTTCTTTGTCTTCTCTTTTATGACTTATAAAAATGCACGGTCTTTTTTTTATATCAGAAGATTCTAAAATCCATATTAGGTTTTCAAGTAAAATAGCTTTGTTGTAACCCTTTTTCATTTTATTTGCGTCTTTGGGCAAGCCATAAAGTATGTTCCCTTGATATTGCATTTTCAGAATCAAGAATGAATTCTGATAATTGATTTTCTGAATTTACATTATAAGATAATTCCTTTATGAAATTTAGTTCTTCTGATGCAGTTGTATATGCTTGCTTTTGCTCTTGATGCTGTTTTATCTGTAACCAGCTAATTGCTGAAGAAGCTATAGTCGTTAGCAGTCCAACAATATTCCAATTACTATCAGGGTTACTCATCAGAATGACAACTGAGACTATAGCAAAGAATTGAGAGGCAAGTATTATCCAGAACCAAAAGTTGTATCTACCTTTATTCCACTCGGCTTTTTTTGAGTACCAGTTCTGTTGGTCTTCTATTCTATTTTTAATGTAATAATCTTTTCGTTCATTCATTGAGAGGTTACGAACCTCGAGCATTTTTGATGTTATAATTTCTTGATTTAATATTTTTGAGTCCATAGAAGCCGATAAGTCTTTAAATTCATTGGCAACTTCTCTGATTCTTTGTATGAACCTCTCTTTTACTGTATTCAAGTCTAAAGACTGTTCAAAATATTCAGCACAGGTTATAAATCTCCATGTTAAGGTTTTGCTTGATTCTGCCAACGCTCTACCTTGGTACCAAACATCCTCATATTTTCTACTTTTTAAAATGATAGTAAGTATCAAACCTAATAGCAAAAAGAACCCTGTAAAACCATAAATCCAAAATTTTTGGTTAACGTCTTGGAAGCTATATATCGCAAGCAATGCTGCAATAATCATAGACATTAAGTCGACTCTTATTATGTTCAAATAAGCCTTTTGCGATTTAATTGAAATATTATCAGCAGCTTGGTAGTAATTTGGAAAATCCTTTAATTCCATTATGGCTTTACTTTTGTTTTATTCGAAATCGGTTGGGACCTTTTGTCAAATGCTTGGTCAATATAGAATTCGGGATTAACAGTGAAATCGCTCCATTTTACTAGCACACAATATCTATCATCCTCACTCCAAGAGCATTTACCAAATGCAGGGATATAGTAATTATGACTAAACTCTCTTATAACCGTTGAATCATTTATTCCAACGTAGTTGTGGGTTCCACCACATGTTGGGCAATTATACGAGCCTTGATAAATGGAATCGTACATGGAAGGAAGTACTATTCCAAGAATACCATTTTTTGTATTATTTACACCATTGTAAAGAGATGCCTGAAGCTCTTTCTTAATGTATCTTTGTTCGTGAGACCCAAGATTCTCCGAACTTCTTGAGCCTATTAAAAAAATCGTTACTGTAGAGTCAGATAAATAGTCTTCTCTAATTTTTCGCATAATGTAATCATCATCCCAAGAGTTGATTGGTTCATCCAATGATTTGTCAATCATATCAATGTCCAATTCATCACGAATATGATTTTTGAATGCAATGTCCTCTGTTTTAAAACTTATGAAGCATTTGTGTGCCATAGTGTTCCTTTTGGTAGTTGCTAGCTTGATTTTATGAATGAAAAATACCTCTATTTGCTTTGAGATGGAGCAAAATATTTGTTTTCGTTCATTTACTGTAGGGTCTTAACTTTCCAGAAAGCCCTCTGTATCGTAAATACTTATAGTAGGTTGCTCTAGAAATATCCAGCCTTTCACATATTTCAGAAACAGTAAGTTTTCCCTCCTTAAAGTATTCCTCACAAAGTACGGCTTTTTGCTGATTTTTCTTACTTATGCCTTTGGGCGCACCTAAAACTTTTCCCACTGTTCATAACCCCGTTGAAAACTTCAAGATTTTCCAAAATTGGGATGCGCAATAACCGCTAACTTTATACAAACTTCTCGACATGAGCGATAGGTCCCATTCTCTTTTAAACATTCGTCCTAATATTCCAAAAGCTAAAATTACCCTTGAAATGACCGATGCCGAGCGTTTCCAGAACGAAGCCTTACGGCCCATTATCAAGTTTCAGAACCCCTTGCTCCTGGCCGCTTTTGCCAATTACATTACGAAACATAAAAATCGTTTCCATGATCTGGTCTTGGAAAAGCGTTTGGAATACATTGAAAATGCCATTCAAAAAGATATCAAATTCAGAAATTCCCTAAAAGGGATGATCATTGGTCAGTTTACCCTAGAGGAGTACCAAAAGTACATTCAAAACTCCTCGGCACTGAACAAGCGCATGATGGGTATGGTCATTGATCGGTTAAAGGATCAAATACAATTTTTTGAGGAGCCTGTCCTAGTCTAAGATCGATTCACCGTTGAGATTGGTGGTCAGAATATCGCTCATCAAATCAAAATAAGGTCGTATCGCTTTGAACGAATCATCCACATGCTTTGGAAAACTATCCGAGGTAACTTCATCGTCCGAAAAATTACGGACAAATATGAACTGTTTCTTTTTTATCAGGTCAATATCCGGGTGTTCCTTATCAAAACCTTTGGGTGCGGTTTTTACACCATCCCCGATCAGATCTCCCCAGACTTGCTTAAAATTCGTATCGTTGATAATCTTTCTAAATTCCGAGGCATCGAGTTCAAATTCCTTGCGTATCCGAAACAAATCTTCTTTGTTGGGATCCCAAAAACCGGTGGCCAAAAAACTTCCGCCAGGTTTTAGCTGTATATAATACCCCCCGCGTAAGCGTGCACCGGCACGGGAAAAGGAACAGGCAAAGTGGGACTTGTAGGGACTCTTGTCCTTGGAAAAACGGACGTCCCGATAAATTCGGAACACTTTCAATTTGTCTATATCGTCATGCAGCTTAAGGTTTTCCATCACCCCCGAGAAAAAGGTTTTCGCATCGGTTTCATGCTGCTTAAACTCCGATTTGTGTTCATTAAACCATTCCCGATTGTTATTTTTTTCCAGTTTTTTTAGAAAACCCAAGGATTTCTTGGTAATTGATGGCTGTAACATACGACCTAGCAGTTGTTATTTTAAGCTAAAGTTAACCATTTAGGGATTACCGATTTTGAAATATTGGTTAATTTTGAGCGTATAAGAATTTTCCCATGGATTATCGGCCCATAATTGAAAAAATCAATCTTCACAAAAAACAGCCCAATCTTAGGTATGTCCTAAAGGAAAAGGTAGAGGGCTTTACCAATCGACTTTTTTACACCCTGTTCGATAGTGATACCCCCGTAGCCGAGAATCTGGAATATCTGGAAAAGGAGTTCGATGCGATGGTGAACCTGGCGTGTTGGGAGGTGGACAAACCTTGTAAAATGCTCTGGGACAACTATGTGGTAAAACTACCTGAAATACTGGAAAGTTTGAATCTTGATGCGGAGGCCATTGTAAGTTGTGATCCGGCCACCTTATCCATTGAGGAGGTTTATATGGCCTATCCCGGCTTTTACGCCATTGCCATTTATCGTTTGGCCCATGAGCTCTATAAAACCGGTTTCCCTTTGGTTCCCCGGTTAATGACCGAATATGCCCATAGACAGACCGGTGTGGATATCAATCCCGGGGCGCAAATAGGCAAGTCTTTCTTTATCGATCACGCAACAGGTGTGGTCATCGGTGAAACCGCCTTGATCAAGGACAACGTTAAGATTTATCAGGGGGTTACGCTTGGAGCCTTGTACGTCGCCAAGGATCTGCAAAGAACGAAGCGTCACCCTACTATTGAGGATAATGTAACCATTTATGCCAATGCCACCATTTTAGGGGGTGAAACGGTTATCGGGGCACATAGCGTCATTGGCGGTAACGCTTGGTTGACTTCCTCCATTCCTCCCCATTCCACGGTCTTTCACACCCCTGAGATTAAGATCAAAACCTCTTCCAATGTCTAAAAATATCCTGGATTTGATCGGGAATACACCCCTTGTGGAATCCCGCGTGCTGAACCAAAATCCCAATGTAAAGCTATTTTTTAAACTGGAAGGGCACAATCCGGGCGGAAGTGTCAAGGACCGTGCAGCGTACAATATGCTAAAAAGTGGTCTGGAACGGGGCGATATCTCAAAGGAGTCCAGATTGATCGAGGCGACCAGTGGCAATACGGGCATTGCACTGGCCATGATCGCAGGAATCTATGGACTTACCATTGAATTGGTAATGCCAGAAAATGCGACTAAAGAAAGGGTACAGACCATGCGGGCCTATGGGGCCAAGGTAACCTTAACCTCTTCTGAAACCGGGATTGAAGGCGCTCGAGACTATGCCGAGGCCAAGGTGAAAAACGAAGGATTTACCATGGTCAACCAATTTGCCAATGACGATAATTGGAAGGCCCATCTTAAGACGACCGGACCGGAGATATGGAGGGATACCCAAGGGCAGATTACCCATTTTGTATCGGCCATGGGAACTACAGGGACCATTATGGGAACTTCTACCTATTTAAAGGAGCAAAACAAGGCCATAGAAATTGTTGGGGTACAACCCACGGATAATTCCAGTATTCCCGGTATTCGGAAATGGCCTAAGGAATACCTTCCCAAGATTTTTGATGCGTCCAAGGTGGATCGAATTATGGAGGTGAGCCAGGATGAAGCCAAGGCTATGGCCAAGCGTTTGGCCAAGGAAGAAGGTATCTTTTCGGGAATGAGCAGTGGCGGTGCGGCCACAGTTGCTTTGCGCTTGGCGGAAACCTTGGAAAGCGGTACCCTGGTTTCCATTGTCTGTGATCGGGGCGACCGTTATCTCTCATCGGATCTGTTTGAATAGCCTAGCGCAACGCTTTATCGATTCCTTGTTGAAATATAGGGGATGATTGCAAATAATTATGTCTTCCCCCTTCTATGGTAAACAATTGTTTTGCGCTGCCCGGAATGGATTCGTACAGCCTTTTTGCGGAATCATAGGGGATTACCGCGTCCTCCGTACCATGAAAAATGAAAATCGGACAGTTGACCTCCTTCAGATATTCGTGGGACGGGAACCTATATCTGGAAAGTAGGGATACGGGCAAGAAAGGGAAGCGATGTTTCCCCAAGTCCACCGCACTGTAAAAAGGGGATTCCAAAATTAACCGGCAGGGGTTGTTTTTTGCCGCCAATCGGGAAGCGATCCCGGTACCAAAGGAACGGCCATATACTATGATATCATTCTCCTCATAATGCTGTAACGTATACTCATAAAACAGCTGGGCATCCTTGTTCAAGGCTTCTTCGCTTAAAGCTCCCGTACTCTTGCCATATGTCCGGTAATCTACAAAAATAGCATCATACCCCTTATCGGAAATGCGATTGGCGACATGGTACAAATTGGAAATATTTCCGGAGTTGCCATGAAAGTAGAGCACTACCCCTTTTTCACTACCGTTTTTAATATGCACCGCATTTAACTTCGCACCGTCATCCGTCTCCAGAAAAAACTCGTCAAAAGATTGGCAAAAATCGTAGGTGTGCTCCATAGGCATCGCCGAGGGGAAAAAAATTAAACGCTCTTGGAAAAAATAGGCCAAAAGGGTTAGTCCCAAGTAGAGAACGCCAAGGAGTATTCCGGCTTTCTTAAGTCTACGCATTGATTCTTTTGGTTGAATGTCTTACGTTGATGCTGGAACCTTCCAAATTCACTTCCTTTGGCCTTGTGGTGATGATTTCAGTCAATATTTTATGATACGATTCAAAAGTGTTCAGATTTTTATGGCCTCCCCCAATAATGGTGTGCAAGGTGGTCAGTTTCGGTTGTATCTTGGAAAGCTTAACACTGGTTTTATAGGGAATCAATCGATCATCCGTGCCATGGATGATATGGATAGGGCACCTTACATATTTTAACCATTTGTTCGTGGGCATGGGGAATTTGATCAATAAGGACAACGGCATAAAGGGGAGATATCGTTTGGCCACCTTACTTAAACTATAATAGGGCGCATCCAAAATGAGCATTCTGGGATCGTTCATGGAAGCCAATTTGGCCGCAAATCCGGATCCCAAAGATCGTCCATAAAGAATAATATACTTTTCACGGACGTTTTCCTTTACCTTATTATAGATAACCTGTAAGTCCCTTTTTATGGCCTTTTGGGTACGGCGCCCCGTACTTTTGCCGAACCCCCGGTAATCTACCATGAGTACGTCATACCCATGCCGGGTGAAATCAACGGCAAACTTTCCCCATCCACGGATGCTCTTTGAATTGCCTTTTAAGTAAAACACCAATCCTTTGGGGTTTTTTGCCTTAAAGCGCAACCCGTTGATGATCGCTCCATCCCTGGTTTCTATATTGTATTCCTCGGTCTCCTGATTTTCATAATGGAACTGAAAATCCTTTGGAAGTTTTTCAGGCTTAAACATTAAATAATCCTGTAGGAAATACAGCAAGATGCTAATAATCAGGTACATCCCAAGAACAAAACATAGAATAGATAACCATAATGGCATACCATGCGTTTTTCAACAATGTACAAAAAATGATATAAACCCATTTTTACCAAGTCGGTAAAAGCATACGCCAGGTCTGCCCCGATTAAATACTACTATCGTCTTGGTCGAGCCAAAAGCAATCTAAGACTCGTCTTTTGCAAACTCCAATCCATTCAATACAAGACCCGATCCCGGGGCCACATAGGTGAGTTGTATTTCCGACCCTGCAATCAATGATGAGCGTATGTTTTCCAAGCTGAGCTCTCCCTTGCCCAATAACACCAATGCGCCCATCATCATTCGGATCTGGTAACGCATAAAACCGGCTCCGCTAACGTGGAATGCATAACTATCCTCAGGGAAGAAATTGGCCTTAAGCAAGGTATTTGGTCTTATTTCACAGGAAATAATGGTACGGACAGTCTTTGTATTTTTCTGTAATCGGGATGTGTACGTTGAAAAATCGTGTGTGCCCACAAATAGCTGGGCTGCCTTCTTCATCGATTCAATATCCAAATCCTCCAAAAAATTGGCCATGAAAGGCGCACAAAAAGGATGATTTTTTTGCCCGAAGGAAAACAAGTACACGTATTCCTTAATCTTCGCATCCAGAATGATGTTGAAGTCCGATTTTGTTTCCTCCATGGACAGTATCCGAATATCCAGCGGTAGATTTGCATTGAAGAGCCCTATGAAATGGTCCATATTTTGAATAGGTGATTCCTTAAAAGTCAAGGTAAATGCGGCCGCCAATGCCGATACCTTGGCATCCGTCCTACCTGCCCCCAAGATTTTGAAAGGAACACCGGGAACTATGAATTTCAGCGTTTTAACGAGCATTCCTTCTATGGTCCTTAGGTTAGGCTGTTTTTGCCAACCGCTGTATCTAAAACCTAAAAACTGTACCCTTAGAATATACACATGGTTTTCCTTCATAATTTACGTGCATCTATGATTTTATATGCTCCACAAACTACTGCTTTTTTGTATTTTGTAAGGTATTCAACCATCAAACCTTTTAATTATGAGCACTCGATCGATGGAAAAACCACCGCTGTGGTTCTGGATAGTCAGTATATTGGCATTGCTCTGGAACCTCATGGGGGTATTGGCCTATCTACAACAGGCCTTTATGACCGAAGAGGCCTTGGCGGCACTGTCTGAAGCTGAAAGAGCGTTATTGGAGACACGGCCGGCCTGGGCTACCGCCGCATTTGCCTTGAACGTGTGGGGAGGTCTGTTGGGCTGTACTGCCCTCTTGCTTCGGAAAAAATGGGCAAGGCCCGTACTATTGATCTCCCTCGTCGGTATACTGGTACAAATGTTCCATTCTCTTTTTATCGGTAAGAACCTAGAGGTGTATGGCCCCGGGGAAATCAGTATGCCCCTACTTATTATTTTGATTGGTGTAGGGTTAGTAGTTTTTGCACGGATTTCCACAAAAAAACTTTGGCTTGGCTAGAGGACTTAAGGTTTTTTTGTCGAATTTTATGTTTCAAATGCCATAGTATAGTTCTGAATTTGAAGGAAAACAGGGAAAGTCGGCGAAATCTACTTCATCTATCTTGAAACTGATTTGATATGGCTCGATTTATCCCAAATTGTTTCCGATGATGGGAAAGGACACCACACTTTTTTGGCATTTGGCAACATAAATTGCCCTTTATCGAAAATTTGAAATAAACTACAATATGGTCTCGTTGTAGGCTTTGAATTATTGTTCCCCGAAACCTGAAAAATTAGTATCATGAATTCCATTTTGAGATTAGTGCCCTGGAAACGTTGCATTTACATTTCCATGGTAGTACTTGGAGCGTTGATTGTTTCTAGCTTTTACGGACTTTACACCAATAAATTTTATTTTCTGAAGCCGGATAACTATATTTTCCCGTTGCTCACCGTGGCCCATTTCACGTTTTTATATGTGCTTTGGTTCAAAATCACCGAGAATGAAGTGACCGATCCCCAAATGCGAAATTTGGAATATGCGCTTTATGTCATTTTTCTGCTCTATATCTTTAAATTCATTGAATCCATCTATATTTTGATGAGCTACAATATGTATGAAAACCACATAATTCCAAAAACGTTCATTCCAATTGGGGGTTTGATCCTTTTCCTGCACTTTTTATTGTTAGGACTTACCCTATTGGCATTTCATTACAGAAAAAGCCTTATAGGCGATTATAGATTTGATGACATAAACCGGCAAATCGATTCCTGGGAATAGAAATCATATTATGTTCAAAATACTTAAAATGGCCCTGGACACCCAAGGGCCTTTTTCTATTCCAGACAGCTCTGTAAAATGGATATTGGCTTATCCTGTTAAAAATGTTGGCCCAGAATTGTAAGGCTCACAAAAAAAATACGGCTATAGGAAAAATGAAGGATTCTCTATATTGATAGGTATACTTTATGGGGTCAAAAAAAATGGAAGGACATTTTTAAATTACCCGTGATATCTATGTGATATTTTTTGATTTTTTTCGTATCAAACTAACTATGAAACAACTACTGATTATTGAGGATGATCTTGAGATAGTGAAGCTACTCGAGATACATTTGGCCGATTTGAACTATGTTACCTCCAAGGCGGCCGATGGCCATTTAGGTTATCAAATGGCATTGGAAAACGACTATGATCTAATTTTACTGGATTTGACCCTACCAGGAATGGATGGTACGGAAATTTGCAAAAAGCTACGGGCCGAAAAAAGCACACCTATAATAATGTTGACGGCAAAATCCGAGGAAATCGACAGGGTACTGGGACTTGAGATCGGGGCCGATGATTATATTACCAAACCTTTTAGTATACGGGAGCTTTTGGCCAGGATAAAGGCGGTACTACGACGTACGGATATGATCCAAACGGACAAAAAGGATACCTCCACTATCTCGGCCGAGGGGCTTTTTATCGATATCGATAAGCGAAAGGTGCTTTTGAAGGACAAAAAAGTGGAACTGTCCCCCAAGGAATTTGAACTCCTTACCTTAATGGCCTCCAATCCGGGACGTAACTACACCCGAACCGAATTATTGAATATGATATGGGGCTACAATTTTGAAGGTTACGAGCATACCGTAAATTCGCATATAAATCGGTTACGTGCCAAGATAGAGTCGGACATGGCCCGCCCTAATTACATCTTGACCACTTGGGGCGTTGGTTATAAATTTAACGAAGATATAGCGGTATGAGCAATTCCCAAAAGACCCTTACGCCACGATTGGTAAAGAAGTTATGGCTGGTGTTTGTCTTTCTAATACTTCTGATGGGCATATCCTATATTGTTATTACAGGATATTTTGCCAATAAGTACTATCAGGAGACCACCCAACGTCTCAATTCCGAATTGGCCAATCACGTCATTGAGGAAAAATTTCAAAATGCCTCGCCATTTCTTGAGGATGGTAGCGTCAATAAGGCCCTGTTCGGTGACTTGATGCACGATATGATGGCGGTAAACCGAGGAATAGAGGTATATCTTTTGAACGATACCGGGCAGATTTTATATTCCGTTGTCCTTGATCATGGGGACAACGCCCCGGAACAAAGTGTTTCCCTTGCCCCTATTAAATCTTTTATACAAAATGACGGGAAAGACTTTGTATTGGGGGATGATCCCAGAAACCCGGGTGAACAGAAGATTTTTTCTGCGGCCCAGTTCAATATTGATGGGCGCGAGGGATATATCTATATTGTCCTTGAAGGTGTGGAATTTCAATTGGTAAGCAGTAATCTTTTAGGGCAGTATTTCGCCAAACTAGGAATACGGGCGGTCATTTTAACCACTTTTTTTACAGCCTTAGTGGGATTGTTGAGTATCTGGTTCCTTACCAAAAATCTACGCTTAATTACGGGTACCATTCGTAGGTTTCAAGAGGGAGATCTTGAAGCGCGGGTCGAAAACCCCGAAAAATCGGATATTGAGGTTTTTGCCAAATCCTTTAATGATATGGCCGATACCATTGTCGGTAATATGGATAAGATGAAATCAGTTGATTTGTTACGAAGGGAACTTATTGCCAACGTGTCTCATGACCTAAGAACCCCATTGGCCGTTCTAAAGGGTTATATTGAAACGCTACAAATGAAAAGGGACTCGCTTTCGGAGAGCGAGAAACAAGAGTATCTTAAAATTACTCATGGCAATGTAAACAAGCTTTCCAAGCTTATCGATCAACTGTTCGAATACTCCAAACTTGAGGCGGAACAGGTTACTCCCATAAAAGAACCCTTTTCGATTACCGAACTGTCCCATGATCTTATTGCCAAGTTCAAGGTGTTGGCCGATCAAAAGAAGATAGATCTCCATTTGGAAAACCCGGAAGAGAACAGTATGGTCTTTGCCGATG
Organism: Ulvibacterium sp.; assembly: GCF_965228935.1. Classification (GTDB taxonomy): domain Bacteria; phylum Bacteroidota; class Bacteroidia; order Flavobacteriales; family Flavobacteriaceae; genus Ulvibacterium. Next base: position 4,087,350 of record NZ_OZ245846.1, read on the forward strand.
TAAGTTTGGTGGAAAGGGCATTGCAAAATCTTATCGAAAATGCCTTAAAATATACCCAATCCAACGGTAAAGTGACCCTGTCAATCCAACGGAAGGACAAAAACGTTGAAATAAACATTACAGATACAGGAAATGGCATACCCATTAACGAGCAGCCTTTCATTTTTGACCGATATAAACAAGTCGTGAACAAGGATGCCAAAAAGCAAGGTTATGGCCTGGGGCTTGCCATTGTAAAGAAAATCATGGATTTGCACGATACCACAATAACCGTGTTGAGCAAACCCAAAGAAGGAAGTTCCTTTATTTTTAATTTACCGGCTTATCAAATTTGACGGGAAAATTGTTGCTATGAAAAGAAGTGCCCTGACCGGATTTGTCCGTCGGGGCGTCTTCTTCTTTTATTGTATGTCAACAAGCAGCATTTAAGTGCAGGCGGCGTCATTAAAGACCACTGATAAAACTTCCATAAAGATCCTTAAACTGATACCCTTCGGTAAACCGATGTTTGCTCAATTTTTTGTGAGCGACCAGTCCCCACAACAACAGCTCTTTAAGAAAATGGACATCTTTCTTGGGGAAATCCGGCTGGTATTCCTTGATCAATTGATTCAGCGCGGGTATACTATCCAAGGCCCGTTTATACTCTTCATCCGTATAATCGTCCAAAAGCTCAAAACCTTCACCCTCAAAAAACCAATGTGCCAGGTCATCATAAGGGGTCTCTTCGTTCTTTCGTTCCAATTTATTGATTTTTGGAAAGTATTCCGGGAATACCGATTTCACCGCATCATCAATAAGTATTTCGGCAACGGCATCCGCTCCTTCCTGTTCCCCCTCGTATACCAGTTCTATTTTTCCGGTAATGGAAGGAATAACCCCTAAGAAATCACTTAGCCGAACACTGGTATTATCCGCACCGGACAGTAAGGCCCTCCGTTCCGCCGTACTCAATAAATTTTCGAAAGCGGTAATACTGGCCCTGGCACTTACCCCACTTTTAAAATCTACATACTCACTGTTCCGGGCCTCAAAACTGATCTGTTCCAACAAATCCTTGGCCAAATCCGGCACATATACCAGATTTGTTTGCCGGGCGTCCAAATTGGACTCCTGCTCCGTAATTTTTCGCGCCGTTTCTATGTCTTCCGGGTAATGTGTCAATATTTGGGAGCCGATTCTGTCCTTTAAGGGGGTTACAATGCTTCCTCTATTGGTATAGTCCTCGGGATTCGCCGTAAACACAAATTGGATATCCAGGGGCAATCGTAATTTAAAGCCCCGTATCTGGATATCGCCTTCTTGAAGGATGTTAAAAAGTGATACCTGGATTCTGGCCTGTAGATCGGGTAGTTCGTTGATTACAAAAATGGATCGGTTGGCCCTTGGGATCATCCCAAAATGGATGACACGGTCATCGGCATAGGACAACTTTAAATTGGCCGCCTTAATAGGGTCTACATCCCCGATCAAATCCGCTACGGTTACATCCGGGGTCGCCAACTTTTCATAAAACCGATCATCCCTATGCAACCATGAAATAGGGGTTGCATCCCCATGTTCTTCAATGAGTCGTTTTGCCGAACGGGATATCGGTTTAAACGGATCGTCATTGATTTCAGAGCCTTGCACTATGGGTATCCATTCATCCAAAAGGTTTACCATAAGTCTAGCCAACCGTGTCTTGGCCTGCCCCCGTAATCCCAGCAAGTTGATATTATGTCGGGAGAGGATGGCCCTTTCCAATTCGGGGATTACCGAGTTCTCATAACCCCATACCCCGGTAAACGTCTCCTCCCCTGCCTTGATTTTTTCACGCAAATTGTCACGCAGTTCATCCTTAATACTTTTTCCTTGATACCCTGCCTTTTTTAGCTCGCCAAGTGTGGTAATCTCCGTATATTTCAATGTCATAGATTTTTTCTGCTTTTATCCTTTTAGTCTTTTGCGTCGGTTCGATTCATAATCCTCAAAAATCATTTCGCCCAATCCCTTTAATCCCGTGAAAAAGGCCTTCCCCTTGTTCGCTTCCGTAAAATGACGGATAAATCGCATAAGGTAGGGATCTTGGGCAATCATAAACGTAGTAATGGGAATATGTAGTTTTCTAGCCTGCCTGGCCATATTGTAGCATTTTTCCACAATGTAATCATCCAAACCGACACTATTTTTGTAATATGTACCATCCGGCAATCGCAAACAACTGGGCTTACCATCGGTAATCATAAAAATCTGTTTATTGGTATTCCGCTTTCTCCGGAGCATGTCCATAGCCAATTGTAGACCGGCCACCGTATTCGTATGATACGGTCCAACCTTTAAATAGGGCAGATCTTTTATGGGAATAGGCCACGCATCGTTTCCAAAGACCAAAATGTCCAAGGTGTCCTTGGGATATCTTGTCGTAATCAGTTCAGCCAAGGCCATAGCGACCTTTTTAGCGGGTGTAATGCGATCTTCGCCGTACAAGATCATACTATGGCTAATATCGATCATCAGTACCGTACTCATTTGGGCCTTGTAGTGGGTATCCTCCACAACCAAATCTTCCTCGCTCAATGAAAAGTTTCCGATACCATGGTTTATCTGGGCATTTTTTAGGCTCTCGGTCATTGAGATATGTTCCAAGGCATCGCCATAACGGTATTCCCTAAAATCGCCGGTGTGTTCGTCCCCCCGACCGGAAGAACCTGTTTTATGATTGCCAGCACCCCTTCTTTTAAGTTTGCCAAAGATTTGATCTAGGGCTCTTTGGCGAATTATCCGTTCCATTTTTGCAGTAATGGAGATAGTCCCATTTCCATCGCCATCTTCCCCATCTTCCCCATTTTCACCTGCATCGGACTGCCCATCCCCTTCTTCAAACTCCTCGCGGATATATCCTTTCGCTTTTAGGTCCTCGATAAAATCGTCAATGGTATAGTTCTCATCGGTAAGTTCATACTCCTTATCCAATTCACGCAACCAGTCGATTGCCTCGTCAAAATCACCTGAGGTATGCGTAATAAGTTCCTGGAAAATATCAAAGAGTTTTTCAAAGGGAGTCTGTTCCGGAGCTTCGTAGGGAACAAAGCGAAAACCTTTTCTTGTCATCATAGCCATTATATAAAATTAACACATTTGGCAGAATCAAATCCGGTTTTAAAGAAAACTTAACTTTATACGTTCAAACCTAAGGAAATCATCCATATTAAATAGTACTATCGGTATTTTTTCCCAGTAAAGATGATTAAAAAACAATTTCATGGTTTTCTGAACACCCCTCCTCTTTGGAGGAATTCGCAATTCGGCATACGCCAATTTAACTTCCCCAAAATCGATTTGAACCGTTTTTCAACGCGGCCCATTCCCCAAGGAATTCGATTGGGCCATCAGATGGAACATGTGTTTCAACAGTGCATTACCCATTCGGATACCTATGAAATCTTGTTACATGGTTTACCCATTAAAGAGGGCAACCGCACCATCGGTGAAATCGATTTTATCCTGAAGGAAGTTCAAACCCAAAAATTGATTCATGTAGAGCTCACCTATAAATTCTACATCATCGACCCAAAAATATCCGAACCCATACATCGTTTAATGGGCCCCAATAGAAGGGATATGTTCTTTACCAAAATGGAAAAAATTAAGGAAGAACAATTCCCCTTGTTGCATTCTCATGAAGGAATAAAAGCTTTGTCCGGTAAGGCCATCGATTCTACTAAAATTGAACATCAGGCATGCTTTAAGGCCCAATTGTTCACTCCTTTTGAAAATACAAAGGTGCCTATTAGACCATTGAATGTGGATTGTATTCTTGGCTACTGGCTTCGCTTTGATGATTTCAATACCAAAGAATTTCGATCCAATACCTATTATATTCCTTTTAAATCGGAATGGGCGGTTGTACCTCATACTGATGTCCCCTGGGTGTCCCACCTCGAAGTCCTGATGGAAGTAAACCTTAGAATGCTCAAGGAAAATGCTCCTATGATCTGGATGAAAAAACCCGACGGCCAAATTGACAAGTTCTTTGTGGTATGGTGGTAAAAAGCCGCCTAAATTGAACCTACCTCTTCTACAAAGGCAACTTCCTTAGACGGCCCTTGGAAACCCAAAAATCAGCAACAAAGATTTTCAGTTATTCAAATTCATAACTGGCCCTTACCACTTGTGTCAACCGAAAATAACCATGGGCGTAATTATCCGGATCGGTCAGATTTATACAATTTCCCCTCAGGTCTACGGGAATGGTGGCAAAAAGGTCTACACCTCCGGATTGTTCAATAAGGATACGGATGTAATTGTAGTAATCTTCCGAAATTCCGTAAAGGGCAATATCGATTATATCACCGGGGACAAACTCCTCGGTATCGTCGTCATCGTCTTTTTCATAATACCAAGGGATTTCGTTTCCATTTACAAACTCATCGTCCAAATCCTCAAAATCCGGCAGCAAATCCCCCCGTTCCTGAAACCTAAAGAGATAATAGTTGTCCTCCTCCTCGGGATCCGTAAAGAAAATATTAACCTCCAGTGCCTCATCGTCAAAACCATCCTCGCGGGATTGGTTGATTTCGGTGATGTCCGTCACTGACATCAAGGTCTCGGTGGCGCTATAGGTTTCCCCATCATATTGTATTTCCAGGGTGTAGGATTGATTGATTATAGGAACAAACGAACTCGTACGATACTCCCCGTTGCCCTCATCCGCAAAAATAAACTCGGTACCATTGGAATCATTGGTGACCTTTACTGAAGCACCGGTTACAGCGGTGTTTGTTGTGGTATCAAAAAAAGCGGTGGACATCCTCAACTTAATGGTCTGTTCATTTCCAGTGGTTCCCTTTTCCCAGTCCAGGGAGGCCTCAACGGTTAATCTTGAGGGAGCGGTCTGTACGTCCACATCTATTACATCTTCACAGGATATAAAGGTTAGGGTCAGAAACAATATTGCGGTTTTAAAAAGAGTCTTCATTTTAATTAAAATTTAAAGTTATAGGTTACTGAGGGTACCATTCCAAAAATTGCAACTCGGGTGGCCTGATTGGCCCCTGTCTCTATATTTTGTCCAAATGAGATTGCAGCGGCATTTTTACGATTGTACAGGTTATAGATACTAAAGACCCATTCCCCTTTCCACCGTTTTTCTGGCCGTCTATTGGGAATATAGGTTGCCGAGACATCCAATCTATGATAAGCCGGCAAACGATCCGAGTTCCTATCCGAATAACTGGCAATGGATAGGCCCTCATACTCATACTGGCCATTGGGATAGGTAACAGGTCTTCCAGTTTGGAATACCAGATTGGTTCCAAAGCTCCACTTGTCGTTTAATCGGTACGCACCGGTCAAGGAAAGGTCATGTGTACGATCAAAGGGGGTATAGTACCATTTGCCGTCATTTATTCCCGGCCCTCCTGCATTACCTCCCGGTGTCCTTTGCTCCGATTTTGACAAGGTATAGGCCAGCCACCCGGTCAACCTACCTTCGGTCTTTCGTACCAAGAATTCCAGACCATAGGCGCGGGATTCCCCATTAAGGATTTCGGTCTCAATCGTATTGTTGCCTATAAGATCCGACCCATCGATATAATCGATTCGATTGGAAGTTGTCTTATAATACGCTTCCACTTCCAGTGAAAAGGTCTTGTCCAGAAAATTTCTAAAGTAACCCAAGGCATATTGGTCGGACAATTGCGGTTCGATGAATTGTCCACTTGGCGTCCAAACGTCCAATGGGGTTACCGTAGTGGTATTGGACAACAAATGAATGTATTGGGCAACCCTAGAATATCCCGCCTTTACCGAGGAGACATCATTTAATTGGTATGCGAGGGACACTCGGGGTTCCAAATTGCCAAAGCTTTTTATGGTCTCACCCTTTCCAAAGTCCGTTTCTCCGATTTCCGTACCGCGCTGGTAAATACCCAGGGTGCTGTTATAGACTACAGGCTGATCGTTGGCATAATCTACCATGGCCTGCCCGCCCAAACGGTTAAAGACACTATAACGCAATCCGTATTGTGCGGTCAACTTATCCGTAAGCTTGTGTTCCGCATCGATATAGGCTGCACTTTCAAGGGCTTTCTTCCGGTCGAGCGACAGTGGGTTTATGGCCGATGTTTCCGAAGTGGGCCGTACCTGACCGGGGTCAAAATCGTAATATATACTGCTTGCCCCGAAGTCCAATTTAAACCTGTCGTTTACGTAATAAGCAAGGTCATACTTTAGGTTGTAGTTATTGATGGAAGAAATCCATTCAAACTCCTCGATCTTTATCCCAAGATCATAATCGTATTTGCTATAGATAAGGGAAAGGTTGGAAAAGAGACGATCATTAAAAATATGGTTCCAACGCAGGTTTCCGGATAAATTTCCGTAGCTGCTATCAAAGCTATCCCCAAAATCAAAAGCATCCCTCCCAAAGTACCCCGAAAGAAAGAGTCTATTGTTCTGGTTTAGGTTGTAATTGGTCTTAAGGTTTAGGTCATAAAAGTAGGCACTGTTCTTTTCACCGGCCGCCTTTAACAAAAGATGGGCATAGGAGCCTCTTCCCGCGACCAAAAAGGAGCCCTTGTCCTTGAACATGGGACCCTCGGCTGCCAATCTACTTGAAATTGCCCCGATTCCTCCGGTAAGGAAAAAGTTTTTGCTGTTCCCATCCTTTTGTCGAATATCCAAGACCGAGGAGACCCTTCCCCCAAAACGGGCGGGGATTCCCCCTTTATATAATTTCATGTCCTTTATGGCATCCGCGTTGAATACGGAAAAGAAACCCAACAAGTGGGAAGTGTTATAAATAATGGCCTCATCCAACAATACCAGGTTTTGGTCAACGGCCCCGCCCCTTACATTAAATCCACTGGATCCTTCCCCATTATTCGTGACACCCGGCAATAGTTGAATCGATTTTAGGACATCGACCTCACCTAAAACCACGGGCATTTGCTTTACCGTTTTAATATTGAGCTTGGCAATACTCATTTCGGGTTTTTTGAGACTTATGCGTTCCGACTCCTCGGCGGTTACGACAATCTCATCCAATCGGGTCGTGTACTCTTCAACTTCGAAATCCAATTTTTGGTTTTCGTTCAATTGTATTTCTTGATTTATTTCCAAATAGCCCATATAGGATATTGTTAAAACATAGTTTCCTTTTGGGGCCGTTATGGAATAAAAACCGTATTCATTGGTTACCACGCCTATGTTGGTGTCCTTTAAAAATACGGAGGCACCGAATAAGGTTTCTCCGTTGGCCTTATCGGTAATTATACCATTTATGGTATAGCCATCCTGACTGAAAACGAAGGCATTGACCATAAGTATGCCCAGGAAGATGAGGAAGGTCTTGATACTTTTTTTCGGGAGATTTTTTGACTTCGAATTGATGAACATGTTCAAATGTTTTTGGGTTTAAAATTCTTACGCTCTATTGACAGCTTAAAAAATCCAGGGTTGCATGTGCCTTCAAAAATTCTTCCTTTTTGGCAATATTTTAACAAACTCACATAGAATAAAATCTACATTTAAGTATTTGATAACCAATGTTTTATTTAAAAAAACCATCAAAAATCCCAAATGTCCTCTGACATCAAGGGAGAAGATGAGATTCCTTAAAAGGGTATGGGACTTTGGTAGAAGAGCCTAAACTTATAGGATATCGATTTGGATTGGAACCTTCATCACATGCATTTACAGGAAGCATTTTAAGTGCCAAGTTCCATTGTGGAAATGCTTTACTTTTGGTAAAATTATTTCAATCGATGCAACCCTTGAAATATCCATCTGTCTTTAGCAGTGTAGTAGGCCTAGTTTTAGGAAGTTAAACGACCATTTCAATTTAATTGGAGACCAATATTCGCTTTACCCATAAGGAGCTTGTTGAACGTAGCAAGTCTGGTGATAGAAACTCGCAGTACCGGTTATACGAGCTCTATGTGGATGCCATGTATAACATTGGCATGCGTATGTTGGGAATAAAGGAGGATGCCGAAGATATTGTACAGGAAAGTTTTGTGGATGCCTTTAGGAATCTTGGGAGCTTCAAATATGAAAGTACGTTCGGATCCTGGTTAAAAAGAATCGTGGTAAATAAAAGTATCAACCATTTAAAATTAAAAAAGATTCCCATTACGCCTATTGAGGACCATGAGTTTTATTTAAAGGAGGATGTTGAGGAAAATGTAGAGGCAATCGATATTAAAAAAGTAAAGATGGGATTGGAAAAACTTCCAACCGGATATAAGCAGATTATAAGCCTTTACCTTATTGAAGGTTATGATCATTTAGAGATTGGAGAGATATTGGACATCTCAACATCCACATCTAAATCTCAATACCATAGGGCAAAGAAAAAATTAGTTGAAATCATAAACACCTTATAATGGACAATTTTGAAAAGCACATTAGGGAAAATAAGGCGTTGTTCGATGAACATAAAGCGGATAAGGCAAAACTTTGGGCCAATATTGCCTCGGAACTGGAGGATTCAGAGCCAAAAGTCGTGCCTTTGTGGCGATCTCCATTACTACGTGTTGCGGCGAGTATCGTTTTACTTCTAGGGATTACGGGGATTATAGGCGTGTCCCTGATGAACGATTCCAATATACAAGAAACTATCGTTTCCCAGGAACTATTGGATATCGATATGCATTATAAGAGCTTGGTTTCGTATCAGGTCCAGTTGGTTAAGGATCACCCTAAACTATCCGATGGGGACAAGGAGGAGTTTCTCTTATTCATGGATGAGTTGGACGAGGAATATGAACTCCTAAAATTGGAAATGAAAAAAAACCTGGACAATGAGCGTATTCTAGAAGCTATTATTGCCAACTACAAAAAAAGAATTGAACTTATTGAGAATCTGTTGCATCAAATCAATGATTCCAAAATAACAAATGAAGATTATGATGGATACATTTTATAAAAAACTGTTTGTTTTAATGGCCCTCGTACTATATGGCCATTATACCCAAGCCCAAGAGGAGGTGTCGAAACAGCTTAGGGAAACCTATGAAATGACCAATTCCGGGGAGTTGTATCTGGAGAACAAGTACGGCGATGTAACCATTACCGGATGGGATAGGGACAATGTCTCCATTACGGTAGATATCACGGTAACGCACAGGAAACTGGAAAATGCAAAGAATCTTTTGGACCGTATTTCGCTCAATATTCGGGAAATCGAGGATTTTATAACGGTTACTTCCGAAATCGCAGAGAAAAACACTGGTTTTTTCGCCCGATATTTCAATAAGGCAAACCCTTTTGATTTCGATAGAAGCAATGTGCAAATAGACTATACAATACAATTACCGGAAAATGCGGAACTGGATATTACCAACAAATTTGGGGATGTAATCATCGGAGATTGGTCAGGAAAACTGAAAGCTACCGTTGAGCATGGCGATGTTTGGGTCAATGAGGATATCAACAATGCAGATGTAATCTTGAGATATGGAAAACTAAGGACCAAAACCATTAACTATGGGAATATCCGCGTAAAAAATGGAAGTGTGGACATAGAAGAATCCAAAGACTTACGGATCAATAGTAGCGGTACCGATATAGAAATAGATCGGGTATCCTCTCTGGAAATCTACTCCAGTAAGGACGAAATAACCATAGGGGAAGTAGGTGCCGTAAACGGGGATTTAAGATTCACCAATATGCAACTGAATACTATTGAAGACCTGATCAACCTCACCATGAAAATTGCGGATTTCAGGGTGTCCAACGTGCGTAGTCCTGATGCGACTCTAGTTATCGATCAGGAATCTTCTGAAGTAAGCCTTACGGTCTCCGACTTCTCGTTTAGATTTGACGCCACCTTGGAAGAAGGCCTTTTGCGGCTTCCCAAATCCTTTAAGAACGTAGAGACCAAGATGCTGAACAAGGGACAAAGGATTCGCGAAATAACGGCCACTTACGGCAAAGGCTTGGCAGGTGAGATTTCCATTACCGGCATAAAGGGGGTCATACTTTTAAAGGAATTCTAGCCCTGTAACATTTTCTACCTGTTTGGAACTAACCTTGAATAGGTGGTACGGTTGGCCAAAAAACTTCGGTCAAAAAAAAATTATAGAAAATATGCAACCTTTTCCTAACTACGTTGTCTTTTGAATTAGACAATCAAAAAACAATAAAGCATGATACATCAAAAATTATTTTCCCTACTTCTAATTCTACTTTTTACAGGGTTTGCCTACGCTCAGGAAGACGAGCAGGAAGATGAGGATTACCTTGAATTCAACGATCGAAAAAATGTGGTCCACGGCGTATACTTGGGACTAAACGCCCAGTTTGGTGAAATTGATGGCGAGCCAACCTATCAGGGCGGTCTCAAAGTTGCCTATGTAGCCAATCAACAATTTGAGGTAGGCTTCTCGGGAACTTTTTTCTACTCTGTGCAGGATGTTTTTAATAGTGACCTGGATAGGGACCAGGACTTGATCGGGGCCTATGGCGGCTTACATTTGGAACCCATATTTTTTAGCAAATCTACCATAAACCTTTCCTTTCCCATATTGATAGGTGCGGGTGCCGTTGGTTATGTGGATGATAATTTCGATGATGGGGATTATGAGCTTACCGAGGATGATGTGGATGCCATTTTTGTACTGGAACCCGGGGTAAGTATGTTATTCAATGTTTCCCGATATCTACAACTTGAAGCCGGTGTAAAATATCGTTTTTCCAACAAGATAGACCTTGATTTCAGTCCTGTATCGCGAATCAATGGTTTTTCAGCCGGAATAGGGGTTAAAATAGGTGTTTTTAATATGGGTAGGAACCGTTATAAAAAAAATATATAATATGAAAAATAATACGTTTACCGGTCTTTGCGCAGTATGCCACGAAGCAATTGAAACCCAGCATGTTTTTTCGGAAAACAATCAAGTATACCTAAAAAAAGGAAATACATCGCACGCTATCCATTTGAAGAACAATGAGCAATGGTTTCCGGTAAACTTTCAATGGATTCCGGTCATGGAGCTGAAAAACAATCTTGAAAATCAATCAGAAAATTTATCAAAATGAAAAGCGTACTTGTATTTGCCGCTCTTATCGTTTTAAGTCTGCAAATGGTTTCCTGTGATTATGAAACGATACGGGCCTCCGATAGGATTTCAACAGTCGGTTATGGTTTGTCGGATTACTCGCGTCTACGGGTATCCAGTGCCTTCAACGTTTATGTAAAGTTCTCCGATGTAGAGGAAAGAATAGAGGTCGAGGCCAATGATAATATTCAAGACCGCATTATTGTCCAAAAAGAAAGGAATACTTTACGGATCAGGTTAAAGAAACATACCAAATTGAGAGGAAATGTAACTTTGAACGTGTTTATAACCACAAGGGAGATTTCCGATTTTGATATTTCGGGAGCTTCTAACGTTACCTTGGAGAGTCCATTGATTACCAGGGACGTGGATTTGGAAGTTTCAGGGGCATCTTCCTTCTCCGGTGAAATGGATCTTACCGATCTGGATATCAGGGCATCGGGTGCTTCCAATATTGATCTATTTGGAAATACCGAATCGTTAAGGGCACGTCTTTCGGGTAGTAGTGACCTTAAGGATTATGACCTAACGATCGAGGAATTGGATATTGAGCTAAGCGGTGCCAGCGATGCCTATTTAACGGTAACGGAATCCATAGATATAGAGGCTTCCGGTGCAAGTACCCTAAGGTACAGGGGAGATGCCAGTGTGAATATTAGAAGGTTATCCGGCGCTTCCGAAATAATTAAAACAGACTGATTTTTTAGTAGTTTGACTGTTGTTTTTGATAAATATGGGCGTCGCACAGATGCCCATATTTGTTCCGAAATAAAGGGAATTCAATGTCTGTCCCTTAGTATTTTCTCAACATCCTTTAAGGTAAAGCCTTTGGCTTGAAGCAAAATCAGATAATGGAACAATAGATCCGCACTTTCGTTCAGAAAAAGTTCATCATTATTGTCCTTGGCCTCAATAACGGTCTCTATCGCTTCTTCACCCACTTTCTGGGCAATCTTGTTCATTCCTTTTTCAAACAACGAGGCAACATAGGACGTTTCGCCGGTAGCGGAAGTCCTTCGTTGTTCTATGATCCTTTCCAATTCCGAAAGGAACCCGAAACTGGAAGTATTCTCCTCCCCCCAACACGTATCGCTCCCGGTATGGCAAGTTGGCCCAACGGGGTTTACGGTAATCAGCAAAGTATCCTTGTCACAATCGTTCTTGATATCCTCCAAATGCAGGAAATTGCCACTTTCCTCCCCTTTGGTCCATAATCGCTGTTTGGATCTACTAAAAAAGGTTACCTTTCCCGTCTCCCTGGTCTTATTAAACGCTTCTTGGTTCATATAACCTAACATCAGGACTTTTTTAGTAACTGCGTCCTGAATAATTACAGGTACCAGGCCATCTTCGTTTTTATTGAAATCTATATCCATTTGTTCCTATCTTGGTGATACATATTAAAGCCTTACTGGAATCCCGGATTTCCTAAGCTCTTTTTTTAAATCCCGTATTCTCATCTCCTTAAAATGAAAAACACTGGCGGCCAAAGCGGCATCGGCCTTGCCGTCTACAAAGGTATCTGTGAAATGTTGCATATTTCCTGCACCTCCCGAAGCGATTACAGGGATATTTCTTTCCTTGGACATTCTGGCCAAAGCCTCATCTGCAAACCCGTTTTTAGTACCGTCATGATCCATTGAAGTAAATAGGATTTCCCCCGCGCCCCGCTCTTCTACTTCCTTGGCCCATGAAAATAATTCTACCTCTGTAGGCACTTTTCCACCGACCAAGTGTACTTTCCATTCTCCATTTAGCTGTTTTGCATCAATGGCCACAACAATACATTGTGAACCAAATTTCGCTACCAAGTCATTAATCAATTGCGGATTTTTTACTGCAGACGAATTGATCGAGACCTTATCGGCTCCATTTTTAAGTAGGATGTCGACATCTTCTACCGAGGAGATACCACCACCGACAGTAAATGGAATGTTCACTTTTTCGGCGACATGATAGACCAATTCCGCCAAGGTCTTGCGTTTTTCCTCGGTGGCCGAAATGTCCAGGAACACCAATTCATCCGCGCCTTCCTCGGCATAGAATTTGGCAAGTTCCACAGGGTCTCCTGCATCACGCAAATCCAAAAAATTTATGCCTTTTACTGTGCGGCCATCCTTTATATCCAAACAGGGGATAATTCTTTTTGTCAGCATATGATTAAGTTTGAGGTCAAAGGGATAAAATACAAAGACTTTAAATCTTGCATCTTTTGTATCCTATAATTAGATTGACCAACTTCAATTTCTCACTTTGTACTTCGTACTTCCTACCTCCAACTTCCCTAGATTATTATTTGTTCTTTACATTCAGATCTATTCCATCGTAAAAACCCAAATCCCTATTTTTCAACATCTTGGTCCATTGTGCAATCTGGCCCACATGATACGAATAATGCTCTACAACATGGATAACAATACCCATCCCTGAAAAATAAAAACCTTGGACGTTGCGTTTTCGCATTAAATTTTCCACAGTAGACCCATTGATGGCTCTTTTCGCCTTTTCCACAGTATCCTCAAGCATCCGTACCAATTGGGATTTTGAATAGCCGGAACGTGTCTCAAACTCTTTGTTGCGTTCCCTGGAATCGGCTTTCTGGCCCAGGGCCGCTATGGCATACTGGGTTATATTTCCACACAGATGTAAAATCTGGTTACCAATACTATTGGAAGATTCGTTATGCCTTGTCCAAATTTCTTCCTCGGATAATTGTTCCATACATATATGGATCATCCTGGTACTTTCGTCCATTCTATATATGGATTGGACTATAAATTCCTCCGCCAATTGCGACACCTTGTCTTTCATACCTATATATTTAAGGATTCCAACTGTTTTAAGCTGATCCGATTTTCATAAATGGCCTTACCGATTATAACACCTTCACAACCGATTTCCTTTAGTTGGGGCAACTCTTCAAACTGCGAAACACCCCCGGATGCGATAAGATGTATGCCAGGCACTTCAACATCCTCTACCCCACTCATAGTAATCTGTGTTTTGGTCCGTTTGGTATGTGAAAGAATCTTTTTGTATAAATCGAATGAGGGTCCTTCCAACATGCCATCCTTGCCAATGTCCGTACATATCACATAGGTAATTCCCTTTTCTTGATACGACTTTATAAAAGGAACCAAATCCAAATCCGACTCCTCCTGCCATCCGGAAACGGCGATTTTTTCGTTTTGAGCATCAGCACCCAAGATGATTTTTTCCGCTCCGAACTTTTCCAACCATCCCAAAAAAATCAATTTCTCCTTTACGGCAATACTACCTCCAGTTATTTGTTTGGCCCCGTTTTCAAAAGCTACCCTTACGTCCTCATCCGTTTTGAGCCCTCCTCCAAAATCTATTTCCAAATTCGTTTTGGACGCAATTTGATATAGCACCTTGTGATTGACAATGTGTTTGGACTTGGCACCGTCCAAATCCACCAAATGTAAATATCGGATACCGTGGGCCTCGAACGCCTTGGCCACCTCAAGAGGGTTTTCATTGTAAATCTTCTTGGTGTTGTAATCGCCTTTCGATAGCCGAACACATTTCCCTTCAATAATATCTATGGCCGGAATAATTCTCATAACTAAAATGGGAAATACGAAATTAGAAACAAAACAAATTTTTGGGTTCTTTTATTCAAATCTCGCTTTTCTCCTTTTGTATTTCTAGTTTCACTCTCCTCCTTTAGTTTTCTTTCTTAGCATCCAAGTTTGTGGTTCGGATATCCTTTCAAAACCGAACTTTTCATAAAACCCATGGGCGTCGTTGGTGCGTAGCCCAATTCCGTTGACATTCCGTAACTCTGGAAGTTGGACAATATGTCCTACCAACATTTTGCCGATACCTTGTCCCTCGTATTCCGAATGGACAAAAACATCCATTAGCCACGCAAAAACCACATAATCCGTTACCAAGCGCGCAAAGGCCACTTGTTGATTCCTCTTGTTGAAAACCCCAAAGCACAAGGAGTTCTCTATTGACGTTAGAACCAATTCCACGGTCCTACCCTTTGCCCAATAGGAATTTTTGGATAAATAGTTATGGATGAAGGGGATATCCATTTTTTCCCTTTCCGTTGCTATGTAAAAGCCTCCTTCCATTACATCTCAAGAAAGTTTTGCAATATCCTTTCCCCTCCATTACTACTTTTCTCAGGATGGAACTGTGTACCATAAAAATTGCCCCTTCCCAAAGCCGCACTATAATTCAGTTCATATTCCGAAACCGCAATGGTGTCTTCACAAACCGGGGCATAGTAGCTATGGACCAAATAGATGTATTCCCTTTCTCCTATGCCATGGAACAAATCCGATTTTAAATTGGCTATTTCATTCCAACCTATTTGGGGTACCTTCACCTGGTTCGAAAACCGAACCACGTCCACATCAAATATTCCGAGCCCTTCGGTATTTCCTTCCTCGGATGAATTGCACATAAGCTGCATGCCTAGGCAAATGCCCAATACCGGTTGTTTTAGATTGGGTATTAGATTATCCAATCCACTGGCCCGTAATTTTTTCATGGCACTACTGGCCTCGCCAACACCGGGAAATATCACCTTATCCGCAGTTTTGATTTCTTCCGGATCGTTACTAAGACTGGCTTCGTATCCCAGTCTTTGAATGGCGAAACGGATACTTTGAATATTTCCCGCACCGTAATCAATAATCACAATCTTCATAACATTCCTTTTGTAGAGGGAAGAACCATTTTTTCCTTATCCCGTTTAATCGCCATTTTTATGGATTTGGCAAACGCCTTAAAAATAGCTTCTATCTTATGGTGTTCGTTAGTACCTTCTGCCTGTATGTTCAAATTGGCCTTGGCCCCATCGGTAAAGGATTTGAAAAAATGGTGGAACATTTCCGTGGGCATGTCCCCAACTTTTTCCCTTCGGAAATCCGCTTCCCAAACCAACCAATTACGACCTCCGAAATCTATGGCCACTTGGGCCAGGCAATCGTCCATAGGTAAACAAAAACCATATCTTTCTATCCCTAACTTGGCTCCCAAGGCCTGATAGAACACTTCACCCAAGGCAATGCCCGTATCTTCTATGGTATGATGCTCATCTACTTCCAAGTCCCCGTTTACGCTAATATCCAGATCCATTTGTCCGTGTCTGGCCAATTGATCCAGCATATGGTCAAAGAAGGCCAATCCAGTGGAGATTGTTCCTTGTCCCGTACCATCCAAATTGAGGACAATATGAATATCTGTTTCATTGGTCTTTCTGTGGATTTCAGCTGTTCTGTCCCTTAGCTTCAGAAATCCATAAATTTCTTCCCAATCATTGGTATCCAAGACGATATACTTCTCCAGTTCCTGGGTATTCGTACTAACTTCCGAAGTACCCAATTGTGTATGGTTGTTGATAAAAATTCCCCTGGAACCTAAATTTTTGGCCAATTCCATATCCGTAAGCCTATCCCCTATTACAAAAGAGTTTTCCAAATCGTAATACGCCGAGAAATACTTGGTCAACAATCCTGTTTTTGGTTTTCGTGTTTCCGCGTTATCCTCCGGGAATGTTTTATCAATAAAAACTTCGTCAAAGACTACCCCTTCATTTTCAAAGGACTTTAGAATAAAATCATGTACCGGCCAAAAGGTATCTTCCGGAAAAATATCGGTACCCAACCCATCCTGATTGGTAATCATCACCAGTTCGTAATCCAATTCCTTGGCAATCCTTCCCAGGTAGCCCATGGCCTTTGGATAGAATTCCAATTTGCCGAAGCTATCGATTTGTTCATCTGCCGGCTCCTGGATCAGGGTACCGTCGCGATCGATAAAAAGTACTTTACGTTTCTTATCTGTGGGAACAGGATTATTTGTATTGTCCACGTTCATATTGTATTTAATTTAGGCTGTTAAAGGCCTCTATCAATTTCCCATTTTCTTCTTGAGTCCCAACGGTCAATCGCAATGTATTTTCACAAAGTGGTTGGGTACTTCGGTTTCGTACCACGATTCCCTTATCCAATAGCTGGCTGTATCTTTTATTGGCATCGTCCACTTTTACCAAAATAAAATTGGCGTCCGTAGGATATATCTTGAGGACAAAATCGAACTCGGGCAACACTTTCGTCAATTCTTGCCTTTCCTTTAAAATACTTCGTACTTCCTCCTCTACGGCTTCGTTATTCAACACCTGTTGTAAAGCTCTTTGCTGGGTCAGTTCATTTACATTGTAAGGAGGCTTTATTTTATTCAATACGGCAATAATTTCAGGGGACGCACAACAAATACCCAAACGGATCCCTGCCATGCCATACGCTTTGGATAGGGTGTGTGTTACGATAAGATTGGGATAATCTCGCAATCGGACTATCCAACTTTCTACCTCCGAAAAATCAATATAGGCTTCATCTATGACCACAAGGCCGTTGAAACTATTCAAAAGATTTGCTATTCGTTTTTCGGAAAAACGATTCCCTGTGGGATTATTGGGCGAGCAAAGAAATAGTAGCTTCGTATTTTCATCTATATTTTTTAGAATTCCATCTACATCAGGTTCAAAACCAGGAGTCAATAAGACTTCCCTATTCTCAATATCATTTACATCGGCCAAGACCTTGTACATGCCATAGGTAGGTGGCAAAGAGATGATATTATCTATTTTAGGTTCGCAAAAGGCCCTAAAAATCAAGTCCAAGACCTCATCGCTGCCATTGCCCAAAAGCAAATTTTCCATAGCTACTCCCCTCTGTTCTGCCAAAAGCGCCTTGAGGTTCCTTTGTTGTGGATCGGGATACCGGTTGACCCCATTATTAAAAGGGTTCTCATTGGCATCCAAAAAGACCATTTCCGAGCCGTCGGACACATATTCGTCCCGAGCAGAGGAATACGGCTTTAATTCCCTGACACTTTCCCGAACCAACGCATTTATATTGAATTCCGTTTTCATTCTTATTCCCTATTGCGGTGGAATCTCCTTAATCTTGATCCATACTTTGTAAACGCAATGTCATAGCATTTTTATGGGCCTCCAGACCTTCGGCTTCCGCCATAAGCTCAACGGCATTGCCAATATTCCGAATCCCTTCCTTTGTTATTTTTTGAAAGGTCATGCTTTTCATGAAGCTATCTAAATTTACCCCACTGTATTGTTTGGCGTAGCCATTGGTGGGCAAGGTATGATTGGTACCCGAAGCATAGTCCCCTGCGCTTTCCGGAGTATAGTTCCCAATAAAGACCGATCCGGCATTCATTGTATTTTTAATATAAAAATCCTCATTGTCCACACATATTATAAAGTGCTCAGGTCCATATTCATTGATCAATTCAATAGCTGCTTCATCATCGTTTAGATATATCAATCTGCTATTCGCTATGGACTTCTTGGCGATTTCCTTTCTTGGTAGGCCCTCCAATTGCGTTTCTATTTCCTTCTCGACTTTGTCAATCATGATTCTTGAAGTCGATACCAGAATAACCTGACTATCCGTACCATGTTCTGCCTGACTCAAAAGATCTGAAGCCACAAAAGCCGCATTGGCCGTTTCATCGGCGACTACCAACAATTCGCTGGGGCCTGCGGGCATATCAATGGCAATACCATATTTGGTAGCCAATTGTTTGGCAACGGTGACATATTGGTTACCCGGCCCGAATATCTTGTATACTTTTGGAATGGTCTCGGTACCGAACGTCATTCCTGCAATGGCCTGAATACCCCCTACCTTAAAAATCTGGGTTACTCCGCATAGGTTTGCCGTATACAAAATGGCTGGATGTATTTTCCCCTCCTCATTTGGTGGAGAACAAAGTACAATTTCGCTGCAGCCAGCAATAGATGCGGGCACTGCCAACATTAATATGGTAGAAAACAAAGGTGCCGTTCCTCCTGGAATATATAGGCCCACTTTTTGGATAGGACGTTTTTCCTGCCAACACTGCACCCCTTCCATAGTTTCCACGGTGACCCGGTCTGTTTTCTGAGCCTGGTGAAATTTTTCAATGTTAGTTTTGGCCAACCGAATCGCCTCCTTCAACTCCTGGGAAATCAAATCTTTGGCATCTTCCGTTTCTTGTGGGGATACCTCTATACTTTCTAAATTGGCACCATCGAATTTCCGGGTATATCGTTTTATCGCCTCATCTCCCTTTTGCCCTACTGTTTCAAAAATGTTACCCACTACATTTTCAATATCGGATATAGTTTGGGTAGGCCTTTCTAAAATAAGCCTCCAATCTTCTCGCTTTGGATCGTATATCTTTTTCATGTGTTTAAAATTTTTAAATGCTGTAAACAAGCTATATAAAAATTTAAGAATCCATGCAACCCTGCCTGCGGCAGGCAGGCACTAGTTGCACTTGTTCTCTCATGAATTTATTTTAATCGTTCCACTGTGTGTAGTTTTTGATTAAAAAAATTCATGTTTGTTTCATTAGAGCACCATTTTTTCTATGGGACACACCAAAATACCTTCCGCGCCTGCTTGTTTCAATTCATGGATCACTTCCCAAAATTTGTCCTGGTTGAGTACTGTATGTACCGAACTCCAACCCTTTTCCGCCAAGGGCAGAACCGTTGGACTCCGCATGCCCGGTAACAGTTCAATAATAGCATCAAGTTTATCGTTCGGGGCATTCAATAAGATATACTTGGATTGCCGAGCCTGCAAAACGGATTGGATCCTAAACTGCAACTGCTTTAAAATCTCCTGACGTTCCTCTGAAATTTTTGGCGAAACGGCCAGCACCGCCTCGCTCTTCAGAATCACCTCTACCTCTTCCAAGTTGTTCTTGAACAGGGTACTTCCACTGGAGACAATATCACAAATGGCATCGGCCAAACCTATATTAGGAGCTATTTCAACGGAACCATTAATAATATGCAGATCGGCTTTGATTCCTTTTTCCCTTAGATATTCGTTGACCGTATTGGGATAGGATGTTGCTATACGTTTCCCTTCAAAGTCTTTGATTGTACTGTATTTTAAGGTTTTGGGAACGGCCAAGGATACCCTACACTTGGAAAAACCAAGCTTTTCCGCCTTTCTGATGTCCTTTCCTTTTTCCACCAATACATTTTCGCCGATAATGGCTATATCCACCACACCATCCCTTAGATACTGGGGTATATCGCCGTTTCGAAGGTAGAACACCTCCAACGGAAAATTTCTGGCCGAGGCTTTTAATTGGTCTTTTCCGTTATTTATGGAAATACCACAGTCCTTCAATATTTTGAGTGAATCCTCGTTAAGACGACCGCTCTTTTGTATGGCTATTCGAATGTTTGTCATTATTAAAATTTATGGTTCTTTCCCTCGAGTGAAAACTATAAACTGATTTAACCAAAAAACCCGCTTGATTTCTCAAACGGGTCCGAATATTGTATAACATAACTACAATACATTTCTACCTCGCTTGAGAGCAAGTATAAAAATGATGATGTGTAGTATAATTTCTCATTTCAGGATGTAAAAATAGAACTTATTTTGATTCGACAAAAATTTAAATCGTTTAATCGCACTGTGGATTATTATCCGTTCTGCTTTTAAAAATATCCAATTTAAAGGTTCAAGAGCCACAATTCATTAATTGTTGCCCAATATTAAAGGAAGGCCATCACCACTGGAACCGACCACTACCACTTTGGCGTTTGGGGATTGTGATAGCTGCAAAGTCGCCTCTATACCTTTGTCCTGTAATATTTTGTCAGTTAGGGAAGCACTTAATATTCTATTGGCGTCTGCCTTACCTTGTGCTTCTATACGTTGGCGTTGTGCTTCTTTTTCCGCTTTTTCCAATCGAAATTCGTATTCCAACGACTCCTGTTCCTGCTTAAGTTTTCGTTCAATAGCCTCCTTAATGGTAGGTGGAAGCGTTACATCCCTCACCAAAATCTCATCCAAAATAATATATTGATTGTCAACGATTTTCTTGGTTTCCTCAAAGATCTCCTGTTGGATGGCATCCCGCTTACTAGAGTATAATTGCTCCGGGGTATATCTCCCAACTACCGACCTGGCTGCAGAGCGGATGGTAGGCAGAAGGATACGATCCAAATAGTTGTCCCCAATTTTTTGGTGCAACTTCCCTAATTCCTCTGCTTTTGGCATATACCATGCAGAGGCATCCAATTGAATATCCAATCCATTTGAGGAAAGCACCTTCATTTTTTCAAAGATTTCTTGCCTCCTCACTTCATAAACATACACCTTGTTCCAAGGTGCCACAATGTGGAAACCTTCGCCCAATGGGGGCTTGTCCGTAACGACACCGCCCGCAAACCGTTTCCATAATACCCCTGCTTCACCTGCTCCGATATTGACAAACGCATTGGAAAACAGTAAAAAAAGTACAATGAATCCAAAAATTACTGGTACCGCTATTTTTGGTAATCTATCCATAGTTATTCGTATTAAATTAGTCCGTTATATTTTCTGATAAACCATTCCACAGAAAGTGCAGCAGCTATTAGCATTAGGAGTATCCTAAAATCGATTAAAGATACAACATTTTCCTTGCTCTTTTGAACCGGGGAAAAACGTGGATCTTCCAAAAGTTCCCGCACCAAGGCATCCGTATTCGACGGGAAAAACAACTTACCTTTACTATCCAGGGCCAATTGATTTAATTTTTTATAATCACTGGAAAGAAATTGCTGTTCAACGTTGAAGTCCAAAATAGTAAAGCTTCCGGAAGACGAAAGGTTTTCATCGGTAACCAATACGGTAAATGTATAGTCCCCGGAAGGGAGGTCGCCCAGATCTGCCTGATAAAAACTGTCTTTTAGCAACATTGGAATTTCCTTGATCCTATTGTTTCCTTTCCCTTGTATTTTTAGGATTAAATTGGCATTCCGATCCATTTCAAAGGCCTCATCAAAATATCTGGCCGATATCCTGGCATCATCGCTCCCTTGGTATATCAAGTCATAGTCCACATCCAATCGATTCTTGGAAGTATTCGATGAAAGATACAGGATGATTTTTCCAATAATCCCATCAAAGTTTTGGAAATTTTTACTGTCCCTATAATCCTGCATCCGCCATTTCCACAGATTCTCTCCAAAGAGCACCACTTCTTTTGCCTGATCCTTGGAGATTACGGCCAATAAGGGTTCGTCCAATTCCACTCCCTTGATATTCTGCCCCAATAGTACTTCATGGGGCGAGCTAATCAGTACCTCGCCTAATTCGCCCTCCAAGGGAGGAAGGTTTTCGACCATAAATCCCGAGATATCGAAAATACCGAAACCTTTGTTCAAAACAGGAAGTATTTCCTCCTGTTCGCCATAGGCATCCTTGGAATAATTGGCCTGTATTCCATTAAGAAAATTCCAATCCGTGGTTGCACCGCAAATAGTAAAAAAATTCGTTTTTCGTTGTTGGATATACTTGTATATCGGAAGGAAAGATCGGTTGGGTTCATAGAGAATGAAAACATCCGTATTGTCCAACTCTTTGATTGGTACCTGAGGTTCTTTAATGGAAACGGAACGTTGCTCATTGCTTTCAATGGATTTCTTTAGCGTACCGATATCCGGATGCGCCTTGGCCGAAATTATGGTTACGTTCGTTTTTTCATCGATGACTTCCAGCCCGAGACTCCTTTTGTTGTTAAATCTGTTTCTTTCGTTTTCCAAGGGATTTATTTCAACTTCGATCGTTTTGGCTCCAACCGTTTCCGCGGTAGCCAAAACAGTAATGACTTTTGTATTGTTCAAAGGTGTGAACCCTACATTTTCCTTGTAGACCATTTTTCCATTTACGGTGACGTTCAAAGTCGATTCTATGCTTCTACCCCCCTCATAAGTGATGTAAATTTCAATGGGATATTTGTTCTTTAAAAAAGCGAAAGTATTTGTATTGGCGCGCGCTATCCTTATATCCTCATATCTTGTAGTATCGCCTATGACAATGGGATAGATAGGTACTTGGTCATTTTCGAAGATAAAGCCGTAATCCTCTCCTTTGGTCTGGTTTCCATCTGTGGTCAACAGTACGGCCATATTTCTATTGGAGCTGCTATAGATATCTTCCAAGGAGGATATGGCCTTACCAATATCAGTCTGTGTTTCTGTAAAAGACAATGAATCGGAGCTTGCCAATGACGTCCCAAAACTATAGGGTCTTAGCTGAAATCTTTCTAGAATCCCGTTGTTTTGGGTAATGGCTTCTGTCGCGGACATGATGGTATCCGCCGAAGCCTGTACGGACATTGAATTATCGGTCAATAAGATAAGGTCGGTTTTTTCTAGGTTATACTCCTCTTTCGTAAACTTTGGGTTTATCAATAGTACCAAAATTCCGAACAAGGCCAGGAATCGCAGTGCGGATAATAAAAAATACAGACCATTGCCCTCCTTAAATCTCGAACGGTACTGAAACAGAACAATTACCAGTGCCAATAAGGCGGCAGCGATAATGAAAAGTGCTGTTTGGGAATCCATAAAGCTCAGGATAAGGGTTAAGTTCGAAATGTAAAAATTACGGTTAGTGACATTTTAGGTCAGCATTCCGCCGTTTACATTCAAAACCTGTCCGGTAATATAGGAAGACATGTCCGAGGCCAGGAAAAGACAGGCATTGGCAATATCCTCTGGGGTACCTCCTCTTTTAAGGGGAATGCCCTCTCTCCAAGCCTGCACTACCTTTTCATCCAACTTTTCGGTCATTTCCGTTTCTATGAACCCTGGGGCAATGGCATTACAACGAATATTTCTAGAGCCCAGTTCCAAGGCAATGGACTTCGTAAAACCGATTATCCCAGCTTTTGAGGCCGCGTAATTGGCCTGGCCTGCATTTCCAGTTATTCCTACTACACTGCTCATATTTATTATGGAACCCTCTCGTTGTTTTAAGAGGGTACGTTGCACCGCTTTCGTCATATTGAATACCGACTTTAGATTAATTTCGATAACATCATCAAAATCCGCTTCGCCCATACGCATCAAAAGATTGTCCTTGGTAATCCCCGCATTGTTTATGAGAACATCTATTCCGCCAAAGTCTTCCAAAACTTGAGCGACCAAAGCCTCGGATTCCTGAAAACTGGCCGCGTTACTTTTATAGGCTTTGGCTTTTACTCCCTTTTCCTTTAATTCTTTCTCCAATGCCAAGGCTGGCGCTTCGCTAGAACTATAGGTAAATGCCACATCGGCTCCGTGTTCCGCAAAGATTCTTGCTATTCCTGTTCCAATACCCCTGCTAGCGCCTGTAATAATTACTTTCTTTCCCTCTAAAAGTTTCATCCGATTTTTTCTTTGTTCAGCCGTTTTTCAAATATAAGGCATGTTTCATATAAAGATGAAAAAAATCCCGCTCATACCATAATAGCGGGATTTATCTTAACACCGATTTATGTATTTTGAAAAAGGGCCTTAAGCCATTACTTCCTTTACTTTTTTCCCAATTTCCGCTGGCGAATCCACCACATGAATACCACACTCCCTCATAATACGTTTTTTTGCCTGTGCCGTGTCGTCGCTTCCTCCAACAATGGCACCCGCATGCCCCATGGTCCTTCCGGCCGGAGCCGTTTCTCCCGCAATAAAACCAATAATAGGTTTTTCACTTCCACTTTCTTGGTACCATTTAGCCGCATCTGCTTCCAACTGTCCCCCAATTTCACCTATCATTACCACACATTCCGTCTCTGGGTCGTTTATTAAGAGCTCCACGGCCTCTTTTGTAGTAGTGCCTATTATGGGATCACCCCCGATTCCTATCGCCGTAGTAATTCCAAGTCCCTGACGGACTACCTGATCAGCGGCCTCATAGGTCAAGGTTCCTGATTTTGAAACAATACCTACTTTCCCTTTCTTAAAAACAAAACCGGGCATTATTCCTACCTTGGCCTCCTCTGGGGTAATTACTCCAGGACAATTGGGCCCGATCAATCGGCAATCTTTATCTTTTAGGTAGTTGTTGGCCTTTACCATGTCCGCGACCGGAATTCCTTCAGTAATGGTAATGATTACCTTTATTCCCGCATTGGCCGCCTCCATAATCGCGTCTGCGGCAAAAGCAGGTGGGACAAAGATTATAGTGGTGTCCGCATCCACTTTTTCAACAGCCTCCTCTACCGTATTAAAAACAGGTCTTCCCAAATGTTCCTGTCCGCCTTTACCGGGGGTTACACCGCCAACGACGTTGGTTCCATAGGCTATCATTTGTTCGGCATGGAAAGTTCCTTCACTCCCTGTGAAGCCTTGGACTATAATCTTGGAATCTTTGTTGACTAGAACACTCATATTGTATTGATTACTTTAAGCTGCACAAAAATATACGTTTGGAGCCAAACTTACAGGGTTAAAGGGTATATTATTCATCTAATTTTTTGAGTATTTCGGGAATCTGCTTTAAGTGGGCCAATTGTTTTAACTTTTCCCTGGACTCAATCACTGGAGTACCGAAGTAGCTCTTCCCTCCGGGAAGCGATTTACTAACTCCCGATTGTCCCATAATTACTGCTCCTTTTCCAATGGTAATTGCACTATTAACGCCAACCTGACCCCAAATAGTAACTTCATCCTCGATAATCACACAGCCTGCAATCCCTGTTTGGGAAGCGATTTGGCACCGTTTCCCAATTACCGTATCATGTCCTACCTGTACCTGATTGTCAAGCTTTGTGCCTTTTCCTATCGTAGTATCCCCGGTAACCCCTTTGTCAATGGAACAAAGTGACCCGATTTCCACATCGTCCTTCAAAACTACCCTACCACAAGAAATCAATTTATCCAATACATCAGGTCTCTTCTTATAATAAAACGCATCCGAACCTATAACCGTCCCAGCATGTATAATAACATTATCGCCAATAATGCAGTTGTCATATATGGAAACATTGGAATGGATAAGACATCCTTTGCCGATTTTCACGTTATTGCCAATGAAAACATTCGGTTGCACTATAGTATCCTTTCCAATTTTTGCTGATGGCGAAATAGGGCTATGGGATTTCTCAAACTTGGAGAAGAACTCGGTAAGTCTATTGAAATCACGAAACGGATCCTCCGAAATTAAAAGTGCCTTGCCTTCCGGACATTCTACTTCCTTGTTGATCAATACTATAGTAGCCTTGCAACTTAAGGCCTTATCATAATATTTAGGATGGTCTACGAAAACTATATCACCAGGTTCTACCACATGAATTTCATTCATGCCCAACACCGGAAAATCATCCGACCCTACATATTTACTTCCAATGATAGCGGCAATTTGCCCGAGCGTATATGGTTTGGGAAATTTCAATTAAAAGAGTTCAAGTTCAATTCTTACGTTTCATTATACCATACAAGAACATCCTATTCCTTTACCCGTTCCAAATAATTTCCTTTCTCGGTATCTATCTTTATCTTATCCCCTTCATTGATAAAAAGTGGAACATTTACTCGAGCTCCGGTCTCTACGGTGGCCGGTTTCGTTGCATTGGTAGCCGTATTGCCCTTTACACCGGGTTCCGCGTGCGTCACCTCCAGAACAACACTTGCCGGCATGTCCACGGACAGGGGCATACTATCCTCGGTATTGAACAATATGGTAACCACCTCCCCTTCTTTAAGCAGTCCGGGAGCATCCAAGGTACTCTCCTGAAGTGTAATCTGGTCGTAATCCTCGGTATTCATAAAATGATAGGTCTCTCCCTCGGAATACAAATACTGATAAGAACGGGTCTCCACCCTTACATCATCTATTTTATGCCCCGCGGAGAAAGTGTTGTCCACTACTTTTCCCGTAGTTACACTTTTTAATTTGGTCCTAACAAATGCAGGTCCCTTACCGGGCTTTACATGTAAAAACTCGATAATCTTATAGATATCGTTGTTGTACCGGATACATAATCCCTTTCTTATATCGGAAGTTGATGCCATAGTAATTTAATTTGTGCTAAAATAACCTTTCATAATGCCACGCTGCGAGTCCCGAATAAATTGAAGTATTTCATCCCTTTCCGGGGTCGCCTCCATTTCCGCTTCGATAATCTGTACGGCCTGGGTGTTATTATAGTTCTTTTGATAAAGGATGCGATAAATATTCTGTATTTCCTTTATTTTTTCAGATTGATATCCCCTTCGCCTCAGACCTATAGAGTTTATACCCACATAGGAAAGCGGTTCCCTTGCGGCCTTTACATAGGGTGGTACATCTTTACGGACCAGCGATCCACCTGTAACAAAGGCATGATTGCCAATAGCAACAAACTGGTTTACGGCCACAAGGCCTGCCAAGGTTACATTATCCCCTATGGTAACGTGTCCGGCCAAGGTTGAATTATTGGAAAAAATACAGTTATTACCTACCAGACAATCATGGGCAACGTGGCAGTACGCCATTATTAAGCAATTTTTGCCAATGACCGTTTTGTTCCTATCGGAAGTGCCTTTATGTATGGTAGCACATTCCCGAATTGTGGTATTGTTACCGACCACAACAGTGGTCTCCTCTCCTTCGTATTTCAAATCCTGTGGAGGGGCAGATATTACGGCCCCGGGAAATATATTACAGTTTTTTCCTATCCGGGCCCCTTCCATAATGGTTACATTGGAACCTATCCAGGTTCCATCACCAATAGTTACGTTGTTATGTATAGTAGCAAAAGGCTCCACCACTACATTTTTGGCAATCTTTGCCCCAGGATGGATGTACGCCAACGGTTGGTTCATTCTTCCTTTCTTTTAACGATTTGGGCCATCATCTCAGCTTCGGAAACTAGTTTATTATTGGCGTAAGCATAGGCCTGCATATGACAGATGCCCCTACGTATCGGGGAAATCAAATCACATTTGAAAATTAAGGTGTCACCGGGAACGACTTGTTGTTTGAATTTCACCTTGTCTATCTTCATGAACAGCGTTAAATAGTTCTCGGGGTCGGGAACCGTGCTGAGTACTAGAATACCCCCTGTCTGTGCCATTGCTTCCACCTGCAGAACCCCGGGCATAACGGGTGCCCCAGGAAAATGTCCCACGAAAAAAGGTTCGTTCATGGTGACGTTTTTCATGCCTACCACATGCTTGTCCGATAACTCTAGAATCCTATCTATCAAAAGAAAAGGTGGTCTATGGGGAAGCATGGCCATAATCTGATGAATGTCCATCAACGGAGGTAGGTTCAAGTCATATTTAGGAACATTATTCCGTTTTTCGAGCTTTATGAGCTTGGCCAGTTTCTTGGCAAATTGTGTATTGACATAATGCCCAGGTTTATTGGCAATTACTTTTCCGCGTATTCTTGTACCGGTCAAGGCCAAATCCCCAACGACATCAAGGAGTTTATGCCGCGCCGCCTCATTGGGCTGATGCAACGTAAGATTATCCAAAATACCATTCGGCTTCACGGATAACTTTTCCTTGTTAAAGGCTTTTTCCAATCGTTTCATCGTCTCTTCGGAAATCTCCTTATCCACATAGACAATGGCATTGTTAAGATCGCCACCCTTAATGAGGCCATTTTCCAAGAGCATCTCCAATTCATGAAGAAAACTAAAGGTCCTGGCATCTGCGACCTCGGTCTTGAAATCCGAGATATCCTCCAAAGTAGCGTTTTGTGTACCCAAAACTTTGGTGCCAAAATCCACCATGGCCGTAATCTTATAGCTATCCGAGGGTATTACCGTTATTTCGCTTCCCGTTGCCTCGTCCTTATAGGAAATCACATCCTTTACCACATATTCTTCACGTTCCGCTTCCTGCTCAACAATTCCGGCCTTTTCCAGGGCGGCAACAAAGTATTTGGATGATCCGTCCATTATGGGGGGTTCTGGAGAATCCAATTCGATCAAAATATTATCGATTTCCATTCCCACAAGCGCGGCAAGGACGTGTTCCGAAGTTTGGATCTTGACCCCTCTTTTTTCTAGATTGGTACCTCTCTGCGTGTTTACGACGTAATTGGCATCAGCTTCTATAATGGGTTCCCCTTCAAGGTCAACTCGTTTAAACGCATATCCGTGATTTTCCGGGGCGGGCAAAAACTTAAGTGTAACATTCTCACCGGTATGTAGGCCTACACCCTTAAGAGTCACCTCTTTTTTAATGGTTCGTTGTTTTTGATTTGTTTTGGTCACCGTCAATCTCTTTTTTCCAATTGGTCGATTCTAGTTACTATTCTCGGCAAATTTTTAAAGTGCACATAGGACTTGTTGTAATCCCCATAATTTAAGGCGGGGGAGCCTTGTAGTACTTCATTGTCCTTTACATTTCTCCCGATTCCGGATTGCGCCTGAATCTTAACGTTATCACCGATGGTGATGTGCCCTACTATGCCCACCTGGCCTCCGATCATACAGCGCTTGCCTATCTTGGCAGAACCCGCGATACCGGTCTGTGCGGCTATTACGGTATGCTCCCCTATCTCCACATTGTGGGCTATTTGAATTTGATTGTCCAATTTTACGCCCTTGCGCAGAATGGTAGAACCTAAAGTGGCACGGTCAATAGTGGTACCGGCCCCAACGTCTACATTGTCCTCCAAAACAACGTTCCCTGTTTGGGGGACTTTCTTGAACTCCCCGTTTTTATCGGGAGTAAACCCGAAGCCATCGGCACCAATGATAACCCCGCTATGAACCACACAGTTATTTCCGATTATGGATTCCGAGTAAATTTTTGCTCCGGCAAATATGATTACGTTATCGGCTATGGTCACATTATCACCAATGTAGACATTGGGATAAATTTTAACATTATTGCCAATTTTTACATTATTGCCCAAGTACGAAAAGGCTCCCAAATAAAAATTTGCTCCATAAGTGGCCGTATCGGACTGGTATACCGGGTTCTCAATTCCGGTTTTGTTGCTCTTTACCTGATTGTAGTATTCCAATAATTTGGAGAAGGACTCATAGGCGTCCTCTACCTTTATCAGGGTGGTCTCTACATTTTGTTCGGGGATAAAATCCTTATTTACTATAGTAATGGATGCCTTTGTGGTATATATAAAAGAGGTGTATTTTGGGTTGGCCAAAAAGGTCAAGGAACCTTTTTCTCCCTCTTCAATCTTAGCCAGTTTATGGACTGCTATCTCTGGATTTCCATCTACTTCGCCCTCCAAAATACCGGCAATCTGACCTGCTGTAAATACCATGAGCACAAAAGTAAGAAAAATTGTTAAACAGAATATTTGGGGTAACAGATATAATACTTGGTCACTGTTTTTGCAAGAGTCCTTAGGTTAAGATGATCAGATGCCTTGGCGACATCCTGTAATTTTCCGTTCTTTCTTAAAATGTTGATATTCTGTTGCCTTTCATCATAGGCCCTATTTTCAATCTCCCCAGAAAAAACGAAGTAAGCGGTCTCTTTATCCGAAAGCTTATGTTCATCCTTAAAACGATTAAAATGCTTCGTTAATTTTTTGGGGTCTATGGCCTTGTTCTTCAACTTGATGGTGAACAATCTTCTATTGATCAACATTTGACAAAGCCTGGAGAGCACAAAATCCCCATTCCCCTGCCATTGCTTTATTGCCGCCAGGATATCTACATCATCCAACTTTGAAAAAGCTTCCAAAACGTTACGGTCAAAATTGTCCTTGGTAATTCTATGGTTAAGAAAGAAAAGTAATGTTGGGCTACATAGGATCTTTTGGTTTTCCAACAAAAGCTCCTTGGCCCTCTTTAGGATACGGATCAATAATTGCTCGGCCACCAATCCTGTTTTATGGAGGTATACCTGCCAGTACATAAAGCGACGGGCCATTAAAAATTTCTCCACGGAGTAAACCCCTTTTTCCTCTACCACTAATTCATTCCCGGTCACGTTTAACATGGTAATCAATCGTTCTGCATTGATATTACCTTCGGCGACACCGGTATAAAAACTATCGCGTTTTAGATAATCCATTCGATCCATATCCAATTGACTCGAAACCAGTTGGTTTAAGAACTTCTTCGGATATTTTCCCTTGAATATTTCCAAGGCGATCGCTAAACTTCCGTTAAACCTTTGATTCAATTCCTCCATAAATAGAAGCGAAATATGTTCATGGCCGATTCCGTCTACAATGCTGTGCTCCATGGCATGTGAAAATGGGCCGTGGCCTATATCGTGCAATAAAATGGCGCACAATAATCCGTCCTCCTCTTCTTTGGTGATGTCAACTCCCTTAAAACGAAGTACTTGAATTGCCTGTTGTGTTAAATGCATACTGCCCAAGGCATGATGAAATCGAGTGTGGTGTGCCCCTGGATATACTAAATAGGAAAGACCCATTTGAGAAATTCTGCGTAGTCTCTGAAAATAGGGGTCGGCAATAAGATCAAAAATGAGGGTATTGGGGATTCTAATAAATCCGTAAATTGGATCATTGAAGATTTTCAGCTTGTTCGATTTAGGCAAAACAAATGTTTGATCGGATAAGAGCCCAAATTTATACAATTGTGTTGAAACCTAATTCAAAACATGGACCTGTACGTTAGGAAATGAAACAATTAGTCCTGGAAAATGGGTCGAGCAGAATTTAAAACCTAATAACAAGAATGAGTAAGATAACCATCTTATGGGTCGATGACGAAATTGATTTATTGAAGCCCCATATCCTTTTCCTGGAAAATAAAAATTATAATGTAATAACTTGTAAAAGTGGGCAGGAAGCCTTGGAGGAACTAACCCGTTCCAGGGTGGACATCGTCTTTTTGGATGAGAACATGCCCGGAATCTCCGGATTGGACACCTTAAATGAAATCAAATCCATGGCTTCCTCCCTACCTGTTGTGATGATTACCAAAAGCGAGGAGGAATCCATTATGGAAGAGGCCATAGGATCCAAAATAGCGGACTATCTTATTAAACCGGTAAACCCAAATCAAATACTGCTGTCATTAAAGAAAAACCTGGACCATTCCCGTTTGGTGTCCGAGAAGACCACGGCCAACTATCAGCAAGAGTTCCGAAAAATCTCCATGGATTTGTCCATGGTAAATTCATGGGAAGAATGGGCCGATCTTTACAAGAGACTGATTTATTGGGAACTTCAATTGGAAGAAATTGAGGACAGTGGTATGTTCGAAATTTTGGAATCACAAAAGGTGGAAGCCAACAATCAATTCGGCAAGTTTGTGGATAAACACTATTTGGATTGGTTTACTTCTCCTGATGGGCCTGTAATGTCCCATACGCTTTTCAAAGAATGGATTCAACCGAGAATCATGGAGTCCCCCACCCTTTTGGTAGTAATAGATAACCTT
This sequence comes from Ulvibacterium sp., assembly GCF_965228935.1. GTDB lineage: Bacteria > Bacteroidota > Bacteroidia > Flavobacteriales > Flavobacteriaceae > Ulvibacterium. The sequence continues at coordinate 4,119,545 of NZ_OZ245846.1, forward strand.
AGGTATGACCAGTGGTACTCCTTTGAGGATACCGTGGCATCCTTCTACAAAAAAACTACGGAAGCTGCATATTTTAGTATTCTGCCCACAGCGACCCAATATGCCAGAAATGCCATCTTCTCCGGCCTTACCCCATTGGATATGGAACGGAAATATCCCAATTGGTGGAAAAATGATACTGATGAAGGTGGGAAAAACCTTTTTGAGGATAAGTTTTTGGATGAGCAGATCAAACGACTAGGGCTTAATTTGAGGTGGGAGTACCATAAAATCAGCAGTTTAAAACAGGGTAGACAACTCTCCCAAAACTTTAGGTCTCAAAAAGATAATGACCTTACGGTAATTGTCTACAATTTTGTGGATATGCTCTCACATGCCAAAACGGAAATGGAGGTCATTAAGGAATTGGCCTCCAATGATAAGGCTTACCGCTCATTGACCCAGAGTTGGTTCAAGAATTCTCCTTTATTGGAAATTATACAGCAAGCCCAGAACATGGGACTGAAATTGATCATTACCACGGATCACGGTACCATTAATGTAAAACATCCTTCAAAAGTTATCGGGGACAAGGAGACCAGTCTCAACCTTAGGTATAAGACCGGGCGTAGCCTTACCTATGAGGAAAAGGATGTATTGGAAGCGCAGAGTCCGGCAAAAATACACCTCCCCAGTATTAACATGAGCAGTTCCTTCATCTTTGCCAAGAACGATCTTTTCTTTGCCTATCCCAACAACTACAACCATTATGTAAGTTATTATCGAAACACGTATCAACATGGTGGGGTTTCCTTGGAAGAAATGATCATCCCCTTTGTGGTTTTGGAACCAAGATAAATGGAAATCTAATCGCGATTGGTAAGACTTCCTATTTTGTGATTTGTAATTGATCCGGGATTTATTGGACTATGGCTTTACCTTGGCCAACGAATGGTTCCGGTTCAGATGAGGCATGGGATTCTATCAAAATCCTTAATTTCAATTTTAATTGCCTATTACCCAAAAGAATCCCATTCATTGTTATATAATACTCCTTTCGCAAGAAAGTTTATATTTGTAATTGGATACAATATAATTTTATGCTTAAGACCATAGATCGTTTAATGCAATTCATCAAATATGCAGGCTTGAGTGCCCGAAAATTTGATATCTCCATCGGAGCGAGTAATGGCTATACGCTTCGAATGAAAAAGAACAATGCCTCCATCGGTAGTGATGTAATCGAAAACATTGTTAGGGTATATCCACAGCTTAATGTGGTATGGCTCATTACAGGTGAGGGCAAAATGCTTAAGGACAGGGAGGAACTCATGGCCAACATGGACAAATTCTCCATTGAGAAGCAGCAGGAGATCGAAGAGATCATTGAACGAAAAATCAGGGAGCGCCAAGAGGAAGAGCTAAGACGACTTTTAAAGGAGATTACGGAAGAAATTGAGCAGACACAGAAAAATTTAGGGAATAAAGATTGATTACAGTCTGTTTTTTATTGCATATTCTTTTAACAATTCTTCACGTAAATCCATAAGTAAGTCAATACGTTGCTTTTCCTTCATCCCCTGCGTATTTTCTTTTAAATCTTTGAACTCCGCTTCTTTTTCCGAAAACATTTCGGTGTGAGACCCTATTTTGGGGATTATATCCTCTATTTCCTGGGTGATTCCTTCGTATAATTCCAAAACCTTCGTTTTATGTCCTACGATATGAACTATCCACCCCAAAAAGCAAACAATGGCAATAGTTAGCGGCAATGCCTTGAATAAGGAAATCTCATCAGTAATTTTATAGGGCGCAAAGGCTTCGAACGATTGATAAACGACCAATACAATAGGGGAAAGAATAGCATATCGCCACCAGTCCTTAGCTGTGAGAAACCATATGACCATGGGCAGTAAAATCCCCAACTTAAGGCATACAAACCAATAAAATGTATTTACATCTACAAAGCCATGGCTATGAATCGTAAACCACAAAATCGTATACTCCTCAATATTCTCTGGAATAAAGATATGTGAATAGAGCAGAAAAGGAATAAAAACTAACAGTGCAACAATCAGAAAGTCCCATTTTCCCTTTCGTTTTGAGTTGGTGGTGTTCGGCGTAAGATTTTCAAGGGAACCGCTCATAAAGGTCTTGATGACCATTAGCTTCCGTAGATATTCCTTTTTTGCCAAAACCTGTTTTGCTTCAGTCAAAGTTTGGGCTTCCTTACTAAAAGTTTTGTAGAGTCTTTCATAGTTTTGAGTCCACCAATTCTTTTTTGTTTCAATATTTTTCGAGGTCTCACTTTTTCTTATGATCCGATGTTCAACTACAAGTAATAGTCCAATAATTGTTAGATTAAGGACAATCGATAAAATTTCAAGATTTTCTTCCAATAAATCATTATAATAGAAGGAGTCCCTAGCTAAAATATCTATCCAATAAACCAGTGGGAAAAGAATGAAATAACGCCACCAATATTCATTTGTGAAGAACCATGTTACCAACAAGAAAAATGAAACAAGTCGAGTCAATAAATACCAAATGAACAACCCACTATTCGGCAAATTATGATGATATTCAAAACCGAGAAAATAAATGGATTGAGCGTTGTCCTCAAAATATAAGTGTGCATAGATAGAAAAAGGAAGGAAAACAATAATAGTTGCCAATAAGACTTCTAATATGTACTTTCGACGCCAAAACGATTTCATCTCTTATTACTTTTCAGTGCCCTAAGCTACAAATTACATTTGGAATTGTCCGATTTTTATCTATAGGATGAGGGAAATAATCTATACAAAAAATCAAATTGCGCAAGTGGCGCAGCAACTGCTGCATCAAGTTCAATCCAAAATACTGTGCTTTTATGGAGAAATGGGAGCGGGTAAAACCACTCTTATCAAGGCTTTGGTCAAAGAGCTGGGTGGCGGGGAGGCTACAAATAGCCCCACTTTTGGTATTGTAAACGAATATCATATGGAAAATGGGGGGATTTTGGGATATCATTTTGATTTTTATCGCTTGGAGAATGAGATCGAAGCTTTGGATTTGGGCCTGGAAGACTATTTGAGTCAAGATGTATGGATTTTTATGGAATGGCCGGAAAAAATCAATTCTTTTCTTCCGAGGGATATTTCAAGAATCAATATCGAGGTTCTGGATGCACAAACCCGAAAAATTATTTTTTAACACTACTTACCGGGCGTTTTAAGTAACATCAATGTCCGGAAACATGAGGATATGTCAATCGAATCATGTATATATCGTCAAGGACAAATTTTTATTGCATTTTTTCGACGAAATGCACAATTTTCGATAAAGTGAACGGTTTTTACGACCAAATACCTAATTTTAACATTTCACAACAGTTTCTTGCCCCTATTTTTCCTACATTTGTACTAGAGCATTTGTCCAATTTCTAACTAAAACCTCGAGAACCATGAAAATGAAAAAATTTGTATTTGGCCTATTGGCTGTTGTAACCTTGCTAGCTTTTACGGCCGAAGCGTATAGTAACTCTAACGAAGACCAATCAACTGAGCAAGGGATTCGTAAGGACAAAATAAGATCTAAACCCCAGAAGCGGTAGGATATTTTCTCATAAAAGGAATTAGAGGGCAATTTAACGTTGCCCTTTTTTTGTATACTTTTTTTAGGTTTTCGTCGTTTGCAAACTATAGTAAGTATCGATTTTCAATGACGGATAGAATAAAAAAGAGTAGAATCAAGAAAAAAATGATACTTGATTCCTTAGCAGTTTTTTTTATAGCCATTACACCTTTCCTATATAAAGTGTATGACTACTTACCGGTTGATCCGGAGGCCACTATTTCTTTTTTGGGGATAACTATAGATAGTAACGGTTTTGCCGATGTTTCGACATATGTATGGTTTCTCAGCGTTAAAATTATTCCTTTCATACTTTTGTTGATATGGTTTTTTACCTCAAAGGATTGGTGGTATCACATTCTTATTATACCTATAGCCATGTTTGCATTTCAGTTGTTTGAGGCTTTCTTCTCCGGTGAAGTCTATGTTGACACTGAAAATATTTGGTGGCTCCTACCGGTTTGTATGGTAGTTGTACCTTTTGTCTATTTTATCAGAATTAAGCTGTATGACAAATATGTTCACGGTATAGATTTGGAGGCCATGGAAGCAGAGTTACGTACCTATCGTGAAAAAGGCATGGTTCCGGAAAAAAAATCCGAGAATCCGGAAAAGGAAGACCCGGTAGAATTGGAGGATGAAACCCTTTCAGAGCAGATAGACCGTGTACTTTCCACCCGGAACCTGGAGTCCCAGTTCAAGCAATTGCAGCACAACCTCAAGAATTGGCTTCACTTAAAACTGTAGTGCTTTCCACACCTGATGGTGTATATCTGAATTTCAGTAAATTATTGTAATTTTACCTTTAATTTCAATCCAAAAAACATTTGGATAGAAGTCATTTTATGAATCAACCAACCTCTCCCTTTAGTAAACAGCAACTGCTTCCCCAGGAAGAAAAATTGGAAGTCCTACAGCAAAAAGGGGAGTTGTTCATAGGCATTCCCAAAGAAAACCAATATCAGGAAAAACGGATCTGCCTTACACCCGATGCAGTAAATGCCATTACGGCCCATGGCCATCGTGTTCTTATCGAATCCGGTGCCGGAGAGGGAGCCCATTTCTCCGATATGGATTATACCAATGCGGGAGCGGAAATTACCAGGGACACCAAAAAAATATTCTCCTGCCCCCTACTTTTAAAGGTAGAGCCTCCCAGCCTTTCGGAAATTGCTCTGTTGAACCCACAGTCTACCGTAATTTCGGCGTTACAGATTAAAACGCAATCCAAGAGCTATTTTGAGGAAATGGCAAAAAAGCGGATTACCGCCATTGCCTTTGAATATATTCGGGATGAGGACGGCAAACATCCGGCCGTTCGATCTTTGAGTGAAATCGCGGGGATTTCCTCTGTGCTCATCGCTTCGGAAATTATGGCAGCCACCAACAAGGGAAATGGCCTTATGTTCGGAAACATCAGTGGCGTCCCCCCGGTAGAAGTGGTTATCATAGGGGCTGGAACAGTTGGCGAATTTGCGGCCCGGTCGGCCCTGGGATTGGGAGCCAATGTAAAGGTATTCGATAACTCCATTACCAAATTGAGGAACATTCAGACCAACCTAAAACAAACGGTCTATACTTCCACCATTCAGCCTAAAAATTTATTGAAGGCCTTAAAAAGATGTGATGTCGCTATTGGTGCTACCCGGGGCAAGGATCGTACACCGGTGGTCGTAACCAGTACCATGGTGGAACATATGAAGAAGGGTGCCGTAATTATCGATGTGAGCATTGACATGGGCGGATGTTTTGAAACCAGCGAAATTACAAGTCACAACAAACCGACCATTGAAAAATACGGTGTTATACATTATGGCGTCCCCAACATACCTTCCCGTTATCCAAAAACGGCCTCCATTTCCATAAGCAACATCTTTACGCCCTATCTACTTAAACTTGGTGAGGATGGAGGACTGGAAAATTCGCTAAGATTCGATAAAGGACTGCGCAATGGTCTTTATCTGTATCATGGGATACTTACCAACAAATCCGTTGGGGAATGGTTTGATCTTCAATATAGCGATATCAATTTCCTTATTTTTTAATATGCCCTTTTTAAAACGCTTGGGATTCTTTCTATTGGGCCTGTCCGTGGGACTGGTATTTTTGACGTTTTTCCTGAAGAAAAAAACGGACGGGACAGGAACCGAATTTTGTTACTTTCCCAATTGTAGGGTCTTAAAGGATATTAGATCTAAACCTATTTCCTATTCCCATGAAATAAATGGGCTACTAACTTCCCAAGTAGTGGATTCGACGGATATCCATTATTTTTTGAACGATGGAAACATTGATTTTGGAAAGAGCGACACAAAATCCGAGCCTTGCAAAGTTTACTTTATAGAAGGGACCGCAAAAGGAAAAAATGCCGTACTAAGGGTACGTAACTGTAGGAACAAGGCTATCCTTGAAAACATCCTGTTCTAAATTTTTCGTCGTTTCCGTTCTTTTTTCAACAATTCCAATTCCCTATTGGTCTGCCCTACGACGGAGGTGTTCTCTTCGGCACGGCGTATCAAATAGGGCATTACATCCCTCACGGGGCCAAAGGGCAAATACTTGGCCACATTATAGCCCCCTTTTCCCAAATTAAAAGTAATGTGGTCGCTCATTCCCAACAACTGTCCAAACCAAATTCGAGGGTCGGAATTGGAGATACCCCTTTTTTGGATCAGCTTTAACAATTTATAATTACTTTCTTCATTATGCGTTCCCGAGAATATGGAAATGGTATCCAGATGATCTAGCATATAGCCGACCGCAGTATCAAAATTTAGGTCGGTCTCCTTTTTTGAGGCACAAATGGGACTGGAATATCCCAGATTTTCGGCCCGTTCATTTTCCTTTTCCATATAAGCGCCCCGTACAACTTTAATCCCGATTTTGAAATCATCCCTTTCAGCCCTTTTTTGGAGTCCTTTTAAATAGTCCATCCGATCCCAGCGGTACATCTGCAGCGTATTGAAAATAAGCGGTCTCTCTTTGTTGAATTTTCGCATCATATCCTCGGCAAGACGGTCGGCAGCATCCTGTATCCAACTTTCCTCGGCATCTATCAAAAGGGAAACTCCAAGATCATGCGCTTTTTTGCAAACTGTCTCATAACGATTCACTACCCGCTCCCATTCCGCCTTTTCAGTTGTGGTAAGGGAATTGCCTTCGCTGATTTTTTGAAAAAGGGCAAAACGTCCGAATCCTGTAGGTTTAAAAACGGCAAAAGGGATAGCACCCTTTTCCTTTACAAAATCCAAAACGTTCAAAACTTTTGCCAAGGCATTATCCAAGGGATCCTCTTCGTCCTTACCTTCAACCGAATAATCCAACACCGAACACACGCCCTTTTCCCACATTTTATCCACTAAGGGCATACAGTCCTCTTCGCTTACGCCTCCGCAAAAATGGTCAAAGACCGTGGCACGGATCAACCCTTCCACGGGTAAGTGTGCCTTTATGGCAAAGTTGGTCACCACTGTCCCTATTTTTACCAACGGTTCATTGGCGATCATCTTAAAGAGGAAATAGGCCCGCTCCAATTCCGAATCTGTTTTTAGGGCAAAAGCCGTAGCGGTGTTTTCAAAAATCCGATCCATTTTCATAGATTTCAAACCGAATCAAATATAAAGACAGAAATTGTATTCCATTGATAAAAAATAACCTTTATTTTGTATCCCTAAAAGCACAAAAATTTTCGTGTCGGCGAAAATTAATATTCAACTTCTGATGGAATCCATTATCACTTCTTCATACGCCGTGCATTTTAACCAAGAGGCTTATGATGCGTTGGACAAGCACTTATCCAAAGTGCGCTATTCCAAAATTTTTATCCTTGTTGACGAGAATACCCGGGAACATTGTCTGACCCTATTTTGTAATGGGCTTGGTACGGAGTTTAATTTTGAGGTCTTGGAAATCGAATCCGGGGAAATACATAAAGACATCCAAACCTGTGTGAAAGTCTGGAATGCTTTATCGGAATTTGATGGGGATAGAAAAAGTTTGCTCATAAATTTGGGAGGGGGAGTGCTCACGGATTTAGGCGGATTTGTAGCCTCTACCTTTAAAAGAGGTATCGATTTTATAAATGTACCCACTACCCTTTTGTCCATGGTAGATGCTTCTGTCGGCGGCAAGACCGGTGTTGATTTGGGATCCCTCAAAAACCAGATCGGGGTAATCAATCAGCCCAAAATGGTCTTGGTACTACCGGAGTTTCTAAAAACCTTGGAAGAAAGGCAAATGCAAAGCGGTTTTGCCGAGATGTTGAAGCACGGACTCATTCAGGACGCCGTCTATTGGGATACCCTAAAATCCGTTTCCGATTTCAGTACAATGGATACTTTGATCCATACTTCGGTGGTCATTAAAAACAATGTCGTCCTTCAAGACCCCACGGAACAAAACATACGAAAAATATTGAATTTTGGCCATACTTTGGGTCATGCCATCGAATCCTATTTTTTGGAGAGCGAAAAACATGAAACGCTTTTGCACGGTGAATCCATTGCCGTCGGGATGATCTTGGAAGCCTATCTTTCCTTTAAGTTGATGGGGCTCCCAAAAAACCAACTGGAGGATATAAAGGCCGTTTTTCTCTCCAAGTACCCCAAACCGGAATTTTCGGACGAGGATATAGACCGTATTTTGAATTTATTGAAGTTTGACAAAAAAAACGCCTACGGGACTATCAATTTTGTACTGTTAAAGCGTATTGCCGAACCGGTAGTGGATGTTAAAATACCGGACGACCTCTTCCATTCCGCTTTCTCTTACTTCAAAGAATAGGACATACATATACTAAAAAGAAGGATTGACAACTCTTCACGTTTTCCAATAAAAAAAATATATAGTTTAGGTCCTGTTTAATGCCCAAATTAAATCTGACCTAATTATGATACGAAAATTGGTTGATTACAAAAAATTGAATCACACTTTGGCTGCCTTGCTTATCGAAACGTATCCGGATGGTTACGGGGACGATGATATCATTACCTTTAAAAATGCACATGGCGAAATTGTAGAGGCCGTTGAGTTGAGAACCCAGGACATTCTTTACTTGGTAAAGATCAGTAAGTCTCTTTCCAGTTTCATTTCCAACTTTGAGGATACTATAGAAAAGGAGCTGGATTCAAAGTCGGAACCTGTTTTGGAGGAAGTCGATGCTCCGGAGATGGAAACTGAAATAAGTCCTGATACTGAATTGGACGACGAGAGGGATTTTGATTGATCCCTATAAGTATCGTTCCCTTAGGACATTGCGATGGTGCTTTTGATGTCCGCATATCACAAATCCCAAGGCAGCTACGCTCCAAGACATATCACTGGCCGTACCTTTTGCGCTAAGCCTTTGCCTGTCCAAACTGCTAAAAAGCGCAATTGAGGAACGCCTTACTACCCTGTACTCCTCAATAAGACTTTCCTTAGATCGTCTATCCGCCCCTGAATATTTTACATATAGATCTTGATCAAAACCGGGTAACTCCGTTTTGTCGCCCCGTGCAAAGCGCAAGGCCCTATATTGGAAGACCCGCTCCGCATCGATTACGTGCAGCAAGACTTCGGAAACGGTCCATTTTTGGTCTTCATAAGCATAGTGCCATTTACTATCCGGGATACTATTGATGAATTGGGGAAAGTTTTCCAATTGCCTTTGTAGAAAATCCATCAGTTCCACCTCACCTAGGACATCTATGTAGGTTTTATAGAATACATCACTGTCCGCTAAATGTATTTCGGAGGTTTTCATGGATTTTGTACTGATCCGCTATGAGCGTAGTTAATTGAAGAGAAGTCTTGAAGCTTCTTATAGTTCGTTGAAAATAGTATGCATCAACCGCTTTTTGTCATTGAAGCTTTCCTCCAAGGAAATCATGGTCTCGGTTCTACTGATACCATCTATATCATCGATTCTGAATATAATGTTTTTGGCATGTGTAGTATCCTTTGCGCGGATTTTACAGAAAATATTGAACTTACCAGTTGTGATATGGGCAATTGTAACGTTGGGTATTTGCTCCAAACGCTCGATCACAAATTTGGTCTGATGTGTTTTTTCCAAAAATATTCCAACATAGGCAATGAAGGCATAGCCCAATTGTACATAGTCCAGAGTTAGCGAAGACCCCTTGATGATACCGGCCTCTTCCATCTTTTTGACCCTAACGTGAACCGTTCCTGCAGAAATCAGAAGCTTTTTGGCGATATCCGTAAATGGTGTTCTGGTGTTGTCTATCAACATATCCAAAATCTGGTGATCTATTTCATCCAATTTTACTTTACCCATATCTATATATTTACGGCAAAAATAAAAAATTAAGAAATTAAACGCAGTAAAACTTATGTTTTTTTAACGAAAACGTAATAAAAGTATATTTTTTGACAAATTAATATAAAACTAGCTGGTAATGTCCTCCCAAAAGGGTTGTCGTTTCAAAAGTTTTAAGTCATTGTTATTTAAACAGTTGTATGTTTGGTGACCAAAATGATTCTTTAAGTCGCCCATCATTTCAATTTTAGGAACGAAGTGTATTTTCCCATTTTTCAACACCTCCTTATACAAAATGCCTATGCTATCTTTCCCATGGAATGATGCATCGATGGATTCGGCATTGCGGATCAAGACATCAAAAAACAACTTATTGTTTTCCGGTATGTTGAAGTAATCCGATTCATTAAATTTTCTAAATCCCTCTTCACGAATGGTATCCAAGGCCAAAAACAGGGCATAAAAAATATAGGCTCTCGTGTGCTCACGTTCATAATCATTGGCAAAGTGCCCTGCTTCAAACAAAACCGTTGGCGTTCCCAAGGTCTGAAAGGTATCCCCAACACAATTGGCATTGTAAGTATCGTCATACCTTCCTATTTGTCCGGGGACATAGGAATTTAAGCCATGATCAATAGCACTTATGAGTAACATACTCTTTCGTCGGGATTCCGTAATGCTCCGTTGCTCGTCACTGGCCGGTGCAAGAAAAGAAACCGTAGCTGGTTTTGGGGTGTTGCCCACGTTAAATATGGTACGCTGATCATGGAGATTCAGACAATAATGGGGTCGAAAATCTTCATATACCATCCGAAGCGATCTACTCTCAGGTTGCGTGAGCCTTTTGGCATCCCTATTAAGATCAACCCTATTGGCATTGACACGGGTATAGACTTGGGCGCCATCCGGATTAAGCATCGGAATAATCTTTAAGGTACATTCATCTAAAATTCTAAAAGCTTCTACTTCTTCAGAACCTAAAAAACTTACGAGATCTAAAACCGCTTTGGTCGTGGTAGACTCGTTACCATGCATTTGGGACCACATCAATATCCTTTGCTTGCCCGAACCCAAAGTGATACTTTCAATAGAACGCCCTTCAACGGACCATCCTACAGTATCCACCTGAAATGGTTCGGACATCCTATTTAGAAACCCTGCTATTTGATCATGGGTCACATAGCGTCCTAGGATGTTCTTTTCCTTGATTTTCGGATAATATAGGTTCTGAAAATGCATAGGGCCTACTTGCTACGCTACAAAGGTAACACCATTGGTAGTTACAATTGTATTCATATATGTTACATTATTATACATTTTATTTCCAATGATTTGTACATTTGTATACAGATTTGTGGCATGGTTTAGGTTTTTTATTTAACTATTTGTTTATCAATATTTTAAATTGTTTTACCTAAACATTAAGTAATTATTTTTTAAGTAAATACAACCGCTTTTACTTCTATTTTACTTTGATGGCTGCGCTAGAGTGCTAAAATTGATCACAATGGTAAATCAGGAGGATTTTACAAAACGGCTGAGGAAGTTGCTACGCTATTACGATCTTTCCGCTTCCGCGTTTGCGGACAGGATCGGTGTGCAGCGGTCCAGTATTTCCCATTTGCTCACGGGACGCAATAAGCCAAGTCTCGAATTTGTACTTAAAGTTGTTGACACTTTCCCCGAAGTGGATTTATATTGGCTTGTTAAGGGAAAGGGAAATTTTCCCTTGATGTCCGCGGAAAAAGATGTCCATACCCCATCACCTATCGTAAAAGCGCAAAATGTAAAAATCGATGGTAATCTTAAATCCGTTGACAAAATCATTATTCTTTATTCCAATGGAAGTTTCAAAATCTATAACGCAGACTAGTCATTAATTTGCTTATTTTGTGTTCATGTTCAAGAATCCAATACTCGCCTTGATCGGTATTTTTATGATGGCATCCTGTTACGGGCCCCAAAGGGATTGTTCACGCTTTAAGGAAGGGAGCTTTTCCTTTACCGCTCGTATTGATGGGAAGGAGGTCACCACCACTTTTGTCCGCAATGATTCCATTGAAATCGACTACTTCGCGGGAAAAATCGATACCTCATCCGTCCGCTGGATAAATGATTGCGAATACATTGTAAAGAAGATAAATCCAAAGAACAAATCCGAGGAGAAGTCCATACATATGAAAATATTGTCGACTACGGATGATTCCTATACATTTGAGTATGGTATAGTCGGCCAAAGCCAAAAGTCTAGAGGAACAGCTATAAAAACCAACTGAATATGTTTGAATTTTTTGCAAGCCCGGATGCCTGGGTAGCCTTGTTGACCTTAACATTTTTGGAAATCGTGCTTGGGATAGATAACATTGTGTTCATATCCATAGTGGCCAATAAGCTCCCCCAAAACCAACGTAAAAAGGCTACCAATATAGGCTTGCTCCTGGCCATGGTACAGCGAATAATCCTGTTGTTCGCCGTTTCATTTTTAATAGGTCTAAAAAACCCTTTTTATTATATAAATACCTCTTGGCTCACCACAGGAATAAGTGGTCAGGCGCTGATTCTGTTTTTTGGGGGATTGTTTCTGCTTTATAAAAGTACTTCGGAAATTCACGAAAAGGTTGAGTTGCCTTCGCACGACAAGGACGAATTGGATGCAAAGAAAATCACCAGCTTTTCAAACGCCATAGTTCAGATAGTGCTTATTGATTTCATCTTTTCCATAGATTCCATTCTTACGGCCGTGGGTATGACCAATGGAATAGGAGATAGTCCTATGGACGCCTTAATGGTAATGATCATTGCCGTTGTCATTTCCATCATCATTATGATGGTCTTTGCCAATCCCATCCGGGTCTTCATCAACAAGCATCCTTCCATGCAACTTTTAGCGCTCTCTTTTCTAATACTTATTGGATTTATGTTGATTGCCGAAGCGGCACATTTAAGTCATACCCGGATTTTTGACCAAGAAGTTGGGGCCATTCCAAAAGGATATCTGTACTTTGCCATCGCCTTTTCCCTGCTCATAGAATTTTTAAATATGAAGTTGCGAAAAAAAGAAGAAGCTTTGGAAAGTCGTCAAAGTGATTAATATACTCCTTGGCCGATAATGGATCAATTGGGTCTACTAAAGGCCAATTTTGGATTTACCTTTTTCTGCTCTTCAAAAAGGCGTTGCTGTTGGCGCACGGTCAATGTACTCCCATCATGGCTCCAACCAGGAGGTCCAAAAATATACATCAACTTATGGGAAAGTTTTTTCGATTTTTTAAGATCCCTCCAAATATCCTTATACTCATGGGTAAGAATGACCATGGGATTATAGGACTCAGGTGAATGGATTACCCCATATTTTACATCGATGTCATCGTCCAATTCCTTCCAGGTTCCGAACAGCTTGTCAAATATATTTAAGAAGCCTCCATGATTTTTGTCCAAGTATTCAACGTTCTGTGCGTGATGAACCTGATGCATGGTATGGGTGTTGAAAATCTTCTCGATCCAGCCCATTTTCGGCACATATACGGAGTGCAATTGAAATTGCCATAATGCCTCTATACCCAAACATACCATCACCATTTCCGGTGGAAAGCCAATGGCAGGCATCCACATATAAAACAAGGGTTTGTAAACTATGGTAAACCAACCGTTTCGAACGGCCGTTCCAAGGTTAAAATTATCCGAAGAGTGATGCACGATATGCGCGGCCCAAAGTACCCTAACCTCATGGTTGGCCCTGTGAAACCAGTAATAGGTAAAATCGTCCGCCAATTGGCAGAGCAACCAAACATACCAGGCATAGCCAAAAGATGCATACCCCATGATGTTGGTCCGAACCCCATTGACTTCGGGATTAAAAAATTCATACGTATATTCAAACAATACAATGGCAAATATAACTTTGAACAGAGGGCCCAAAATTGCCGATCCCACACCCATAAAACCACTAGCGAACAAATCTTTCCAATCGTATAGATCATCGTCCCCATGGGTCTTGCTATATGTTAATTCCAGTAAAATAAAAGCTATAAAACAGGGTACGCCGTACACCAGGGGGTTGGTAAAATCCATCTAACAATCAGTTTGGTCTAAATATAAGGCTATTAGTTTCAAAAAAACAAAATGTTCACCCTTTATAAGCTTCTGGAAGATAATTTCTTACTTTACTTAAACATATATCCGTAATTATCCAAGTCTCCGTACCTGTATTGCCATAATTGCATGTCCGGAAGATGGATTCCATTGAAGTCTATATCTGGATATATGCTTTAAAAAAGGGTAGTTTGCTCATTATCACCCTTCCCCTGATCCTCATCTCCATTTGGATTTAATTTGTCCCCTGTTGTTCCCGAAGCTACATTTTCCTCGTCCACCACCTCTATATCCAGGGTATCCTTAGGTTTGGGCGGTTCATAGGGCAATGGGTCCAAAGCATTGATTTCAAGCACTTTCTCCTTGGTCAGTTGGTTGCCCATTGCAGTAATCCCTTTTACGGATATGAATTCCTCCAAATTAATTTCTAGATTATCCCTTCGATCCTGCCCCCGTTTCTTGGAGAAAACTATTTCTGCCCTGGGACGATAATCCGTGAAGATTTTTTCCAAGTAAGATTTGGCATGGTCCGTAATGATAATTTCTTCCCTATCCGGGTTGTCAACTAAAAATCGCTTTACGTAGAATAGCTCCTTCTCGCCTTCCCAGTGGATTGCGGAAAGTGGTTTGTTGGGATCCCATTTCTCCAAGACGATCATATCATCATCAAAACGGAGCGTAAGCTCGGGGATTACCGTTTTTACCAGACCATTTTGATTTACCAATAGCAAGCGATCCTCCCCGGTAAATTCCCCTAGGAATTCTCCGCGCTCATCCATATTCAAACGCTGTACGGTTTCATCGAACCAGAGTTTACGGGGCTTTAGGGTAGATAGTCCTTTTTCCTTAAGCTCTATGCGTTTTACCGAGTATTTTGTTACGATGTTTCCCTTGGAGGCCCTGCCCTTGATCAACACATCGGCAAAATCCATATCCCATTTCAATTTTTTGATACTTCCGACCTGCCTTAGGTTTACGGTTACCACTTCGGCTTCGCCATTCGGATTAGCGGAAAAATAGGATACGTCGGTACCGGCCTTGCCACTGGTCAGATCATAGGCCTTGTCCCTCGTAATACTGGTTACGGCGAAACGTTTTATGTACGTGGCACCTCCCCTGCCATCTTTATAGATCATATTATAGATGGTACGTTTATCCTTTTTCTTGAATACGGCAACATGGATAATGTTCTTGCCTACAAAGGTTTTGGCATCCACTTTGGTCACCATCATTTTCCCGTCCTTGGTGAAAACGATAATATCATCTATATCGCTACAATCCGTAACATATTCATCACGGCGAAGCGAAGTACCGACAAAACCCTCTTCCCGGTTTACGTAGAGTTTGGTATTGCGTATGACCACCTTGGTCGCCTCGATATCATCAAAAACCCGGATTTCCGATTTCCGCTCGCGTCCCTTTCCGTATTTGGATTTCAAATCCTTGAAATAATCGATCGCAAAATCGACCAAATTGTCCAGATGATGCTGGGTCTGGGCAATTTTTTCTTCCAGGCTTTCCAAATGTTGTTGGGCCTTATCCAAATCGAACTTGGAAATACGTTTTATTCGAATTTCGGTCAACCGTACGATATCCTCTTCGGTGACCGTTCTTTTTAAATGTGTGATATGGGGTTTCAACCCTTTGTCTATGGCGGCTATCACCCCCTCCCAGGTTTCCTCTTCCTCGATATCCCTATAGATACGGTTTTCAATAAAGATGCGTTCCAACGAGGCAAAATGCCATTGCTCTTGAAGTTCGGAAAGCTGAATTTCGAGTTCTTGCTTCAACAATTCAACGGTTGCATCCGTAGAACGTCTCAACATTTCGGTAATCCCAATAAACAAAGGTTTATTGTCCTCGATGATACAGGCCAAAGGGGAAATGGACGATTCACATGAGGTAAATGCATAGAGGGCGTCAATGGTCTTGTCCGGAGAGATGCCGCTAGGCAAATGCACCAGAATTTCAACTTCGGCCGCCGTATTGTCCTCTATCTTTTTGATTTTTATTTTTCCCTTATCATTTGCCTTGAGAATGGAGTCGATCAAAGAGGAGGTATTGGTGCCAAAAGGAATTTCGTTAATGACCAAGGTGTTTTTGTCCTTTTGGGAAATTTTGGCCCGGACACGTATTTTACCTCCCCGCAGGCCATCATTGTAATTGCCCACGTCAATAATACCGGCGGTAGGAAAATCGGGAAACAACTTAAAACGCTGTCCTTTCAAATGCTTTATGGAAGCGTCGATAAGCTCATTGAAATTATGGGGGAGTATCTTGGTGGAAAGACCAACGGCAATACCTTCGGCCCCTTGGGCCAATAATAACGGAAACTTTACGGGTAAGTTGACGGGTTCCTTTTTTCTGCCATCATAGGAAAGCTGCCATTCGGTAATCTTAGGGCTAAATACGACCTCCAGCGCAAATTTGGAAAGCCGGGCCTCGATGTACCTGGAAGCGGCGGCACTGTCCCCGGTTAGGATATTTCCCCAGTTTCCCTGGGTATCGATCAACAGATCTTTCTGACCGATCTGTACCATGGCATCGGCAATACTGGCATCCCCATGAGGGTGGTATTGCATGGTATGGCCCACCACATTGGCCACCTTGTTGTAGCGACCGTCATCCAGCTCCTTTAAAGCGTGCATAATACGGCGCTGAACAGGTTTAAATCCGTCCTCTATGGCAGGTACGGCCCGTTCCAGAATAACGTAGGAAGCATAGTCCAGAAACCAATCCTTATACATGCCCGTAACCCGGGTAAGGGTATCCTGGGAGCTATCCGGGCTTTGTTCATGTGCCTCGTTCACTTCTTCATTCTCTTCCATTCAGAACAGATACGTATAATTTTGTTTTACAATGGATTATCTTCAACTAAATCCACTTCTACTTTAAGGTTATTGATAATGAACTTTTGACGATCGGGGGTATTCTTGCCCATATAAAAATTCAACAACTGTTCAATGGACATCGCCTTATCCAACATCACGGGTTCCAATCGGATATCATCCCCGATAAAATGCCGGAACTCATCCGGAGATATTTCTCCCAAGCCCTTGAATCTAGTGATCTCAGGCTTCCCGGTCAGTTTTTCAATGGCCTGTATCTTCTCTTCATCACTATAGCAGTATATTGTCTCTTTCTTGTTTCTGACCCGGAACAAAGGGGTTTGTAGGATGTATAAATGTCCTTCCTTTATCAGTTCCGGGAAGAATTGGAGAAAAAAGGTAATTAACAGCAACCGGATATGCATTCCATCTACATCGGCATCCGTGGCGATTACAATATTGTTGTAGCGCAGTTCCTCCATGGAATCCTCTATGTTCAGTGCTGCCTGTAGGAGATTGAATTCCTCGTTCTCATAAACGATTTTTTTGGACATGCCATAGGAATTCAAAGGCTTTCCACGGAGACTGAACACTGCCTGTGTATTCACATCCCTGGATTTTGTTATGGACCCGGAAGCGGAATCCCCTTCGGTGATGAACAAGGTACTTTCCAATCTCCTATCGTTCTTCATGTTATCCAAATGTACACGACAGTCCCTCAGCTTTTTATTGTGCAGGCTTGCTTTTTTTGCCCGTTCCCGTGCCAATTTTCGGATACCGGAAAGCTCTTTCCGCTCCTTTTCCGCCTGTATAATCTTGCGCTGTAGTTTTTCAGCTGTATCCGGGTTTTTATGTAAATAATTGTCCAGTTGCCTACCCACAAAATCATTGATATAGGTCCGCACAGTTGGTAAACCCCCTCCCATATCCGTAGAACCCAACTTGGTCTTGGTCTGGCTTTCGAATACAGGCTCCATGACCTTAATGGATATTGCCGAAATAATGGATTTCCGTATATCCGAGGGGTCATAACTCTTTCCGTAGAAATCACGGATGGTCTTTACTATGGCCTCTCGAAACGCAGACTGATGCGTACCTCCCTGAGTAGTATGCTGTCCGTTCACAAAAGAGTGGTATTCCTCACTATATTGGGTTCTGCTATGGGTAATGGCAATCTCGATATCACTTCCCTTTAAATGAATAATGGGGTACAACATGTCCTCTACATTATTGTTGTCCTCCAACAAGTCCTTTAATCCGTTTTCGGAATGGAACTTTTCGCCATTGAACACGATAGTGAGACCAGGATTTAGATACACATAGTTCTTCACCATGCGTTCCACGTACTCATTTCGGTATTTGTATTTTTTGAAGATGGACTCATCCGGGATAAAGGTAACCTTGGTCCCACGCCTTCTTGCGGTCTCCTCCAACAACTCTTCGTTCTTGAGCTCCCCGATTTCAAATTCCGCGGATTTGGATTTGCCCTCCCGTGTGGATTCCACTCTAAAAAAGGTAGAGAGGGCATTCACTGCTTTGGTACCTACGCCATTGAGTCCAACGGACTTCTTAAAGGCCCGGGTATCATATTTTCCGCCGGTGTTCATTTTGGATACAACATCCACTACTTTGCCCAAGGGAATGCCGCGACCATAGTCACGAACGATTACCCGTTCGCCTTGAATGGAAATTTCAATGGTCTTGCCGGCTCCCATGACAAACTCATCGATGCAATTGTCCAATACCTCCTTGAGGAGAATGTAAATTCCGTCATCCGCGGAAGAGCCGTCCCCCAATTTACCGATATACATTCCGGGACGCATTCGGATGTGTTCCTTCCAATCCAGCGAGCGAATATTGTCTTCGGTATATTGTGCTTGAGCCATTTAATGCAGGTTTATCCTTGCTAATATAAAATTTCGAGGCAAAAATCAAAATGGGTGCCTATGAAAGTAATTAACAACGAAAGTACGGAATTTGTTGATAGTCGGGACCAGAGGATTGGAGTCGAAGTCGCAAAACCGTACCTGAAACGAGTTACGTCCAAATCCTTTGCCTTGCCTTCCTAGCTCTTTGCTTTGCCTTTTACCGAAACCAGGCTTACTCCCCCGATTACGATCAACATTCCAAAAATCTGAAGGCCCGTTATCCGTTCATCCAAAAAGAAATAGGCCAAAACAATGGTAGAAATGGGGCCCAGACTCCCAAAAATGGAAAAAGTGGACGCTCCAAGCCTTTCAATGGCCGCAGAAACCAAAAATGAGGGGATCAGGGTAGCGAAAAGTGCCATGGCCAATCCCAAAGCATATACCTGCCATGGATAATGGGCCAATTCAAAATCACCTGAAATTCCGTAATGTACACCTACACATAGGGTCGAAACGATCATAGCGTAGGAAGTAAACTGGAGCACGCCAAACTTTGGAATCAACCAACCACTGCCCACTAAATAAGCGGCATAGGTAATTGCGCTAAGAAAAATCAAAAACCCACCCCATACCGCTGATTCACCTTGAATCTGAATCTCATCCCAGAAAGTAACGACCACCCCAAGATAGGTAACCAAAATGGCCCATGTTTGGGACTTGCTTATTACTTTTCTAAAGAAAAGCCAGGATAGCAACACTACTATAGTGGGGTAGATGAATAGAATAATCCGTTCCAGTCCGGCCTTAATATAATGTAGCCCTATAAAATCGAAAAGGCTGGCGAGGTAGTAACCGACAAACCCGAAAAATAGAACCCAAACATAGTCCTTGACCTGGATTTCCTTGGGATGTAACGGTTTTTTCCATAACGCGATCAACATATAAAAAGGAAGGGCAAAGCCCATCCGAAACAAAAGCAGGGTAACATGGTCTACCCGGTATTGATAGGCAAGCTTTACCATGACCGCTTTCGTGGAAAAGAGCACTACCCCTACAATGGCCAATAGGATTCCAACACCCGAAGCGGACGACTTTTTAAACATTCCATAAAGGTAAAATGAATCTTTTATGGGCTCCAATCCTTTCTTGCAGGATTACGATGGTCAGTTACCATCTGGAAATCGTTGTTTGAAGTTTTAATACTTAAGCGGGTCATGTGCTACATGAATATTGAAAATAATTCTTAGGTGAAAAGGGAAACCTATTCAGCACAATTTCCCATAACTAAGTCATTATAGGACGGATTATATCCATTCTCATTAATAAGCAAATTCTGATTCCACCCACTATCGAATAAGTTTTGTAAGCCACAAAAATCAACGAGATGAGTGTTTTGAACAATATCAATAGCACCACAATTAACAAGGTTTTCAAGGTTGTTAAGGTTGTCTAAAACGGCATTATTTGAAATTCTCAGTCCGTAGGTTATGGACTTTAGACTAGATAGACCTTCCAAGTCTTCAAGCAAAGGGTTTTCCGAAATAAGGAGGCCTCCAGAAATACCGGTTACTGTATTTAGTCCATTTAGGTTCTTTAAACCTTGATTTCGTCTAACAGCAATACTCGTTACTTCGACAAGACTTTCGAAATTAGCCAAATCCACTACATCTTCAGAGCCATTTATTTCAAGGTACTCAACTGATTCTAACATTTTAAAACAGTCCAAATTCCTTAATCCATCATTTTGTACGAGCCAAATATTTTCCGAAATATTTCTGATTTCATCGAATCCTATAATTTCCTCCAATACATAATTGTGGGATATATCTATCGATTCGCCGATATTTATCAGACCATTGAAGCCATTAATAATCCGTAAGTTGAAATTGGCGTGTATATTCAATTCATCGTCAATGGACAATAAATTGTTAAATGAGTCAATTGTGTCCAATCCATCATTGAACGAGATATCAAAAAGTCTATCAACGGACTCCAAACTCTCAAATCCTCTAATCTCGGAAAGAACCGGATTCTTATGAATAGAGAAACCGCCAAGTATATTTTTTAGCGATGGAAAACCTTCTAAACGAGGTAAAATGCCATTTTTTGTAATTTGAAAGTTTTTTTTGATCGATTCTAGGGATTGGAATGCATTTATTATCTCCAGGTAATCATTCCCATCAATAACCAAGCTTTCTTCCAAACTAGTCAAATCGGAGAGGCCATCTATAGATAGCAACTTGTCATTATTTTTGATTAATACATTTGCCAGCGTTTCAATGCCATCAAATCCCGAAATACGTTCCAAAGTAGCATTATAACCAATCTGTATGTCCTTTTTAATGTTAGGTATTCTTTTTAATGTACCCAAATCATGTAAAGGCTTGTTGCCAATAACGGTTAATGATTCAACATTTTCCAATTTATTTAAGCCCTCTATTGACTCTAAACTCCCGTTATAGTATATCCTAAGTTCGCCTCCAACCGACTTTAGGGAAGATAGTCCCGTAATTTTAGTGATACCAGTATTGGCCGCTATTGATAGTTTGCCTCCTACTGCTTCCAAGTTGGGCAAACTATTAAAGTTTTCCAATATATTAAGTTCTTGTATTTCGAGATCACCTCTCACTCGATTAATGGTCTCCAACGAACTTAAATCCTCTATAAAAGGTTCTTCCCTACCACTAATAAACAACTTTCCTGTGATTTCTGTATATAACTGAGAAGCAAAGTTATCCACTTCATTCTGATTTTGAAGAATGACATCGCCGTCAAACACTTTGTGGGGAAACTCTTGCTTTATCGCTACAAACTCCTTCTGGGAGCCATATGCTGTACCAACCGAGTTTGTTGCATAAGCTCTTACATAGTAGGTAGTATTCGCATTAAGGCCATATATATGACTATTAAAACTTCCGATTCCGGATCCATCTGAAGTTTTGTTGTCCGTAATAGTAGGATTTGTTGAAGTACTCCAACATACTCCTCGAGATACTACGTTGGCTCCACCATTTTCTTGGATATTCCCACCTGAAGAAGCCGTATTGCCAGTGATTTGATTAATTGAAGAAGTAGTTATTTTCGGAATTTCCAATTCCTCATTGGTTGGTTCTGCGGTGGGTTCGGATTCTGATTTGGAACACCCGGTTAAAAAGAGAAAAATTAAGATGACAACTCCAATTTTTTTCATATCCCTTAAACGACCCTCATTGACAAATATTTGAAATTGAGCAGGAAAAGTTTTAATCAGTATTGTGTAAAGTTCTTATCTAGGTCCAAATCTTATTGTTCGATATATCACACATTGAACCGAAAATGCATTACATCCCCATCCTGTACAATGTAGTCTTTTCCTTCTACCCGCATTTTACCGGCTTCCTTTACTTTTTGCTCGCTACCATAATGCACATAATCCGAATAGGAAATGACCTCGGCGCGGATAAATCCTTTTTCAAAGTCGGTATGGATTACCCCGGCGGCCTGGGGTGCAGTAGCGCCTACGGGAATGGTCCATGCCCGGACTTCCTTTTCCCCTGCGGTAAAATAGGTCTCCAGATTTAGTAATTTGTAGGCCCCTCGTATCAGTTTCGCGGAACCCGGTTCATCCAGTCCAAGGTCTTCCAGGAACATTTGCCGTTCTTCATAGGTCTCCAGTTCCGTGATATCCGCTTCCGTACCCACCGCCAAAACAAGAATGGCCGCCTCCTCATGGGCTACGGTATTGCGTACTTTTTCCACATAGGAATTCCCCGAGACCGCAGACCCTTCATCCACATTGCACACATATAGCACGGGTTTGTCGGTTATGAATTGTAAAGGTCTTATATATTCCTTTCGCGCTTCCTTTTCAATGGAAATGGCCCGTACAGAGATGCCGGCCTCCAAACCTTCCTTCAATTTTACTAGCACGGCCTCTTCCTTCTGAGCTTCCTTATTTCCGGTTTTTGCTGCACGTTTTACCTTGTCCAGTTTTTTCTCTACGGTTTCCAGATCCTTCAATTGCAGTTCCATATCAATGGTCTCCTTATCACGGATAGGGTCTACGGAACCGTCTACATGGACTACATTATCATTATCAAAACAACGTAATACGTGCAAGATAGCATCGGTCTCACGGATGTTTCCCAGGAACTGGTTGCCCAACCCCTCCCCTTTGCTGGCTCCTTTTACAAGCCCTGCGATATCCACGATTTCCACCGTGGCGGGTACTACGCGTTCCGGATTCACCAACTCTTCCAGTTTTTCCAACCTCGGATCGGGAACATTTACCACCCCAATATTGGGTTCAATAGTGCAAAACGGGAAATTGGCACTTTGCGCCTTGGCGTTGGATAGGCAATTAAAAAGAGTGGACTTGCCTACATTGGGTAGGCCTACAATACCTGCTTTCATTTGTGGAAGACGTTAGCTTTAAGGTTTGGAAAAAGTTTCCATTTTCCAATTCGCGTGCAAAGATAGTTTTTCAAAATGGTTTTGAATCCAATATCACGGACGTATATGAAAATGACCGGGGAAATAAAGAATCAAAGTCCAAAACCTCACTCGGCAATATGCTTGTGTCTCAAAGGTCGGGTTGTCCCTCTGGTCATCCTAAATCGGTAATTGACCATTCGCTTCCCTTACCTCTTTGGGGCTTCAAAATCCAAATAGGTTTTGCTTGGGTTTAAGGCAATTATTCCTTTTTACGGAGTATCATTTTAATGGGAAAACCATTTAGATTTAGGTATAGATACAGCGAGAAAAGAATTATACGATTATAGAAACGGGCAGAAATTGGACGGAGTATATGGTTTATGTATTTCGTCGAAAAACCATAAAATCATTTTTATGTATAGCATAAACTCTATACATTTGAATACAAATCTTACAAAAAATGTAATTTAAATATCTATTTATTAATTAAGTACCAGCCCCAAATTTAACCTACTTGATATGAAAGCTTCCCCCGCTGGACAGGTCATTTGCTGTCCATTTGTACCACTCTTTAAAGTCTCCGGTATTTCACGGATTCCCACATCGGATTTATTTAGCAACAAGTTACTACCTGCGAAAGGAGTTTTCAAACGGAAGGCCTTTCCTATGGCATTCCTGTTTGGAACAAGGGACTATCTCAACGAAAGCTTGGGCGGATGGATCTACCCAGTTCAGAGCTTCAAAAGCAGAACTCGGGGGAGAAGAACAAACTGCTACTGGAGAAGATCAAGGAGTTGACGCTGTATACCATTGAACAACAAAAGACCGTATACCATTTAATCGGTCAAATAAACCTCTTAAAAGAATAGAAAAATGAAAACGATGTTAAAATTTTCCTTGCTGTTAATAGGGACATTTTCCCTGGCCCAGAACAATCTGCTCGATACGTCGACCTGGACCGTGGGAACCGGAGGTGCCACAGGTTTTTGGTTACAGGGAACCGAAGCCGAGAACGTAAGGGAACTGGGAACCGACCCCCATGGTAACCAAACGGTTTTATGGAAAGTAATCCCGGATGGGGCCAACGATGTGGACGGCGGATGGGGCACCACGTATTTGGCTGCAGATCATACCAAAACCTATCGCTTTACGGTATGGATAAAAAAAACGAATTCCAACAGTGGCAATACATATTTTGGCCTATACGCCTATGACTCCGGTAACACAAGGAACAGTCTTAATCTCGATGGCAGCCTAAATGTCAACCCTTATTTTTTCTTGGGTGATCTGCCCCAATTGGACACCTGGTACCTTTTGGTGGGTTTTCTACACGAGAGCGGGTATTCCTCCACGGTGAGTCAGGGAGGTATCTATGACCAGAGCGGTGTAAAAGTGCAAGATCTTACCGATTTTAAGTTTTCGTCCACTTCCTCCCAGATGCGCCACCGGGCCTATCTGTACTATGCTACCAATACGGCGGACCGCCAATTCTTCTGGGAACCTACCATTTATGAGGTCAACGGCCAGGAGCCTACGGTACAAGACCTGTTGGGCCTTGGCGGCGGTTCGGATACCCAGGCCCCTACGGCGCCCACCTTGGCCAGTACCGGCCATACCGACAGTACTGCGGATCTAAGCTGGTCCGGTTCTACGGACGATACCGCCGTTACCGGTTACAAAATTTTCAAGGACGGGGCGTTGGAGGTCACATTGGGCAATGTAAGTACCTACCAGGTAACCGGTCTTACTGCCGGGACGAACTACAATTTTACGGCTACGGCCCTGGATGCCGCAGGTAATGAAAGTACGGCCAGCAATGCTGTGTCCGTAACCACGTACAGTTCGGGAGGCGGCGGAGGCACAGTTTGGAACAGCTCGGGAAACGATATCAATTATACCATCGGTAATGTAGGCATTGGCACAACGACCATCGGCACCTGGAAATTGGCCGTGGGTGGTAGGATACGTGCAGAAGAAGTAAATGTAGAGACCGGCTGGGCCGATTATGTCTTTACGGAGGGATATGACCTGCCTACCTTGGAAGAAGTGGAAAGACATATCCAAGAAAAAGGTCATTTGATCAATATCCCTTCGGCAAAAGAGGTGGAGGCTAACGGGATAGAGATTGGGGAGATGAACAAACTGCTGCTGGAGAAGATCGAGGAACTTACACTTTACATTCTTCAACAACAAAAGCAAATTGAACAGCTGAAAGACTTTGAAAATCAGTTTAAAAACGAACTAATGAATTTCTGAATAACAAATAGAAAAATGAAAACAAGAATATTATTTATATCAATAGCTCTACTTACTTCGGTGAGGGGTACATGCCAAGAGCAATTTAGCAGACTGCCAGGTGTTTCCACGACTGAAAACTTTATGCGAAATCCTTCTATGTTTAGTTTTAATGACTATTCTAATCAAGAGTTGGTTGATTTATATACCGGGATGATAGACGTTGCTATTCCTATTTATGAAATAAAAGAAAAGGATTTGAAAGTCCCTATTTCCATTAGATACCATGAGCCAGGAATTAAAGTTAATGAAGATGCGGGTTGGGTAGGATTAGGTTGGAACCTGGTTGCTGGTGGTCAGATAATCAGAGAAGTACGCGGAAACCCAGACGAATTGATTATGGCGACTAATCCAACAAACGGCAATGTATACATAGAGAACCTAGGTCGGTTTCATGACTTGATAGATATCACGAATCATAATGAGGAGTTTCCTTTGGGGAATAACAATGGCATTAAAGTTATGGATGACTATGTGCAACTCTTAAAGGACAATGCCCTTATTGATTGCAGTACCTCGCGTTTTCCGGTAGCTGAAGAACCCGATTGTGAATTGGCTTGCCAATATGCTCTGGTAAATGCTATCACCCAAATTCCTTTTGCAATTGAAAATCATGGACAACCAGGGGCTAACACGATTGTGTTTTGGAATAGATTTAGAGATACACAACCGGATATTTTTCACTATTCCGTTCCAGGTGCCTCCGGTTCCTTTGTATTGGATAAGGCTGGGCAACCAACACCAATTAACGGAGCTACTGATGTTTCTATTAAACCAGGTATTGGCCCTTTGGCAACTACTGATGAGTGGGAAATTATAACAAGTAATGGAGTTGTGCATAAGTTTCCTAATAATTCAAGCTATACCGAGATATCAAAAAAATCAACAATACAACCTGTTTGGGCACTAGGGTTTTTGGGGTATCAGGACAAGAACTTATCCAAAGAAGATTTCAAAGCCATACCAGATTTACTTGATGAAGACTATAATCCGCTTCAAAGCATACCAAGAGTAGAAAATAAGGTAGTCAATACCTGGTATCTCCATAAAATAAGTTCCGCTGGCTATAATTCTGAAATAACCTTTGATTATCAAAGTCAAGCAAATATTGAACAATACTATTTTGTGGAGGAAAGACTTGATTATGTCGTAACAAAATCGAAAACATATAACGAATTGAGTTATGGTTTTGAATGTAGCCAAGAAGAGAACGTGCATACTATTAATAGTAATCAATATTTTGATGATTATTATCTGTATGGAAATGAAGGCTGTTGTCATACCAGTCCGGAAATACATTCTCGTAAAGACCAATCAAGTTTTTTTCCTGTCTTACAAACCGTTGTAAATCCTAAATCGTTAAACCAAATTTTTTTTGCAAATGGAACCGTTGAATTTGTGTTGGATACACAACTTCGTCCTGATATGCCAGGAAATTATGCACTGAAAAATATTGTATTGAAGAACAATGCTTTGGAAACGATGAAAAACTTTGAGTTTGACTATTCCATTTTTCTAGAATTGCCATATGTCAGTGTATCCGAAAGTTCGAGATTAAAACTCGTTGGTTTAGAAGAAAAAAGCACGAGTGCCAACAATCCAAAAAAATATCAATTTAAATATGAAGAGACCAAACTCCCTGGCCAATTTTCGAATAGTCAAGATTATTGGGGATTTTATAATAATAATACTCAAAATACATTGATTCCAAATAGTAATAGGCTTGGTGTTTCTTTTACCGGTGCGGATAGGTCCCCCGACGAAGATAAAATGAAAGCTGCTATACTAAAAAAAGTAATCTACCCAACGGGGGGTAGTAATGAATTCTTTTATGAAATCAATAAATATAGGGATAAAAGCTATAATCTTGAGAGTCCTATTGGAGGATTACGTGTATATAAGACGATAACCCATGATGGGCAGTCGACCTCAAACGACATTATTAAAGAATATACTTATGGCAACACCGGTTTTTCTTCTGGAAGAACGGCACAATTTATAGATAGAAATTGGTGGCGTTTTTTTCAGAATGATTCCTATTACTCTGAGTATAGAACAAATAACACATTACTTGAACATTTGTTTCTCAAAAGAAGCTCTCAGCCTATTTATGATTTTGAGTTGACAAAGGGAAGCTTAGTTGGCTATAGTAGTGTAACGGTCAGTCAAAACGGTAATGGAAAAATACTATATAGTTTTACCAATTCAGAGAATTATCCAGATGGAGAAGGGAATAAAATACAATACCCATATCGTGGTCAGAATGGTTCAGACTTATATCATGATAATTCCCATGTGTCCAAAGATGCTCTACGTGGGCTACTTCTCGAAACTACAGAATTCAGAGAGGATGGTACTTTGGCAAAAAAGGAAAAAAATCTCTATGAACTAAACCCACCGAACCATACTCAAATATTAATAAATAGCCTTAAGGTAGAGAAAAAATATGCTTCCGATTTTCATCTAGGAACCACAAGTAATACATTTCCATTTGATGCGGCCGGTGCTTCACATTATTTGATGGATTTTGGGGGTGTCGAAAGTTATTTTCCTTTTGTGTTTAGAAGAATCGTCTCGGATTATAAAAACGACGGCAGTATTTCATTAACCAAGACCTTTGAGTACGAGAAAAATGGCGATAATCATATGAAACTTACAGCACATGAATTTGTTAATAGCAGTGACAAAATCGAAAAAACCAAATATTACTATTCAGTTGATGGCTACCCTACTGGTAATTCGGTTACTTTAGATGAACTTAATGCTATCGAAAAATTGGTTGAACAAAATAGAATAGAACCAATCTTCATAGAAACTTATAATAATAACTCACGTACTTTTCGTTCTAAAAACACTTATAAAAGCGAGTTTAATAATCTAGTAAAATTAAAATCAAATTTTTACTCAAAAGGAGGGCATGATTTTAGTAATAAGTTTGATTTTTCATATGACGGCAAGGGAAATCTCTCGGTAGTCTCAAAAATCGATGGCCCCCATACCTATTACATTTGGGGCTACCAACAAGAATACCCCATAGCCAAATTAGAGAATTTCACAAGTACAGAAGCGAGTGGCATTCAAACAATAATTGATGCAGCGGTAAACGCTTCCAATGCAGATACTAATGATGTAAACGAGGATTTGCTGCGTAACGCATTGGACAATCTTAGGAACGCTGCTGCTGGCGCACTGGTTACCACCTACACCTATGATCCGCTAATCGGGGTAACCAGTATAACCGATCCCCGGGGCTATACCATTTATTATATCTATGACGATTTCAACCGTCTCAAGGAAGTGCGCGATCAGGACAACAACTTGGTCACGGACTATGAGTACCATTACCAGGGAACCCCTCAAAATTAGACGCTAACCAATTTCTTAAAGTCATGAAAATTCAGGATACACATATTCGGAAAGTACTGTTTGCCTTTTCTATGGCAATTCTATGGAGTTTTGGAGCTATGGCCCAACAAGGTCAAACGGTTACCATAAACGGAGATGCTTCGATAGTTTTGAACAGCCAAAAAAACTACAATGTTTTCACCAGTGCATCAACATACTATTGGTGGATCAGTGGCTCGGGAGGGCAAATCATCGGGAGCAATTCATCCTCGTCGGTAACGGTCAAGGCCACATCATTCGGCAATTTCACCTTGAACGTCCAATTGGATAACTATACCTACGTCGGTTCTAAATCCATTAGCGTACAGTGCAACCCCATAGGAACCCCTTCCACGACCCAGATCCAGCCGACATGTTCCATTCCTACCGGGACCATCACGGTGACAAATTTCTCCCAGTCCAATCACACGTTCAGTTTTGATAACGGCGCTACCTATCAGGCCACAAGCTCCAAGTCCGGACTTTCTCCCGGGACATATTATGTTAAGGTCAAAAATTCGGGTGGATGTGTTTCATCAACAAGAACGGCAACGATCAACGGAATACCTTCGGCACCCTCGCCCCCTAGCGTTTCGGACAGGGAAATCTGTTCGGGCCAGACCACTACCTTGACGGTAAGCAACCCAATACCGAACGGCACCTATAAATGGTATCTGGGCGGTACCGAGGTGGGCGATCAACCTTCGCTTACGGTAAGTCCTTCTGCCGGTAAAAAGACCTATAGCGTAAAAGTGACCGATAACCTTGGTTGCGAGAGTAACGCCAGATTGGTCGAGGTAAATGTGATCGGCTTGCCCGCACCTTCGAACAACAGCCCTATACGGGATTGTGAATCGGGCTCCACCGTTGAGCTCTCCGTCCAAAACTCGAAAACGGTCAATGGGGATGTCCGCAATGACATGGTCCATGTATGGTATTCCGACCAGAACCGCAACAACATTGTATCCCATGTACCGATCAATGATGCTTCTTCGGGTACCCTGGCCACCCGAAAGACCATAACCCTTCAGCCGGGCCAGAGCGCAAGCTATTGGGTCGCGATCAAGGTGGGCAACTGCGAGGGGCCCCTGGAGGAAGTAACCGGAGAGTATATCGACAGTTCGATAGACGGTGGGCAGGTTTCCGCCCCCCCGCAAACAACGATATGTTACGGTACGGACCCGGGGAACATGGCGAACTCCGTTTTGCCGTCCGGAGGGGACGGGGCCTTCTCCTATATATGGCAGTATTCGGACGATAACAGTATTTGGGACGACATTCCGGGGGCCACCTCGGCCTCTTATGATCCCTCGGGCGGCCTGGTGGGCGACCGATGGTACCGAAGAAAGGCGTTGTCCTGTAACAGGTTCGGCTATTCGAATACGGTCCCGGTTTCGATCCGGGCCAATGTTCTACAACCTGACCTACAGCTCGTATCGCAGACCACCTGCTCGTCCCCTACCGGTAGCTTTAGGATTACCAATCACAATAGTACCTACTCTTACAGTGTAGATCCACCTACGGGGGTCGTCGCGGTCAATGGGGATACGTTTACGGTCTATCAGGGTACCTATACCATTACAGCTACGGACAACGGCTGCTCTTCCATCGCATCCGATCCCATTGAGATATTTGAACAGCCCTTTGTACCGGGCAAACCTTTGGATCCAATTGATTTCGACGACTCGGTCTGTGGGGAGATTACCCTGACCAAGGGCGAGCCGAATTCGACCGCCAATGCCACCTGGTACTGGCAGGCCGAACCAACGGGCACAAGCACCGGTCCGGCCAATTTGGACCCAACCGTTACCTTGACCGCCGGAAGCGTCTATTATCTCAGGGCAAAGCACAACGACTCCAATTGTTGGGGAGAACCCCGGGTCATCGACTATACGATCAATCACGTCCCTTTGGAGGCTTCGGGGAGCGATGTCTCCCGATGTGGTCCGGGGGCCGTTACGCTGACTGCCTCGCCGGGTACCCATGGCGATGAAATCCGATGGTATACCGCCGCCTCGGGCGGGTCACCACTGACTACGGGGGTCAGTGCCAATACCTTGGAGTATACCACCTCGGGCATAGGTGCCACCACCACCTACTTTGTGGAGAGTTACAACAGCACCACAGGTTGCTTTTCACCGACCAGATATGCCGTTCAGGCCATTGTCGATACCGGTAGTGCTACCTATTACTATGATGAGGACAACGATGGTCTGGGAGATTCCAATGTTAGCATACAGGCCTGTACACAGCCCGGTGGCTATGTGACCAATGCGTCCGATCTTTGCCCGGATTTTCAGTCGCCGACGAACGACTGTCCAATAGATCCCTTCGACCAGAACTACGTCTATACCCGAACCTATCGGGAACCCCGGACCACAGTCCCGTTACAGAAATTCGATGAGGGCGGTGACGGGCTGTTCGACGTGGAGAACGAATATGTACAGGACATCACCTATTTTGATGGCCTGGGCCGGCCTATGCAACAGGTGGGTATCAGACAGTCCCCCAACGATCAAAAGGACATTGTGACCCATATCAGGTACGATGCCTATGGCAGGCAGGACAAGGAATGGTTGCCCCTCCATGAACCGGACAGTGCTATAGGCAGCTACCGTTATTGGGACATGGAAAGGGCCACAAAACAGTATTACAAGACCCATCCGGTATATGGCGACGACTTTACGGGATTGCTGGAGGCCGATGTCAATGCTTACTCCCAAAAGCACTTTGAGCCTTCCCCCATGAACCGGGTATTGCGGCAGGCCGCGCCCGGGGAGGACTGGAAACTGAATGTTGCTGTGGACGATCGAAGCATCGAATTCGATTATACGTCCAATGATACCCTACAAGTACGCTTGTTTAGCGTAGATCTTACGGCAGGCCTGGAGAGTCCGGTTCTGGCCGGGGCCGATGATGGTTTTTATCCCCCCGGCAAACTCTTTAAAAATGTTACCAAGGACGAGAACCATGATACGGTGGACGGCAAACTGCACACCACCGAGGAGTTTACGGACAAACAGGGCAGGATAGTGCTCAAACGGACCTATGCGGATATACCGGCCATGGATCGGAACGGGGATGGCGACACTCTGGACCCAGGGGAAGAAGCGCGCCCACAGGAGCCCCATGATACCTATTATATCTATGACGATTATAGCAACCTTACCTACGTATTGCCCCCCAAGATGGAAGCAAGCACAGCTACCTTGGTCGAGATCAATACCGATCTCGCCGAACTGGGCTACCAATATGTCTACGACAACCGCAACCGCCTGGTGGAAAAGCAACTGCCCGGTAAGGAAAGGGAATATATTATCTATAACAAGCTGGATCAACCCGTTATGACCCAGGATGCCAACCTAAGGGCGAACAACGAATGGTTGTTTACCAAATATGATGCCTTTGGTAGGGTAGCCTATACAGGCATATATACGCATACTGGTTCCATTAGCAGGGTGGATATGCAATCTGATCTGGATAACCACTATGTGGACGGCAGCGGCAACCGCAACAGTACGGACATGTACGAGGAACGGGACAATGCCAGTGCAGCAAATTATAACTACACCAATGCTACCTTTCCAACGGCCAATCTGGACATACTAACGGTAAACTATTTTGATGACTATAATTTTGACCGTGCCGGTACGGGGGAAACGGCCACTGCCCTGGGCGTGGCCAGTGCCCCCGATGTAAAAAGCCTGGCCACAGGGAGCAAGGTAAAGGTACTGGGCACCACCGATTGGATAACCACTGTAAATTATTACGATACCAAGGGCAGGCCAATTTACAGTTATACCAACAATGCATATTTGGGTACGGTGGATATCGTGGAGAACCAGTTGGACTTTACCGGGAAACCACTGAAGACAAAAACGACCCATACGCGGAACACTGTTACCATCGTTACGATCGACAATTTCAGCTATGACCATACGGGTCGACTTTTGGCCCAGACCCAGTGTATCGGGGACGAGACCCTTGGCGATTCCTGTACAGGAGGGGCTACCGCGAACCTGCCCTTGAGCGGAATCATCACGGACAGCCGTGTGGCAACCAATAGCATTATTGTAACCGAAGCCACGCTCTTGCCGGATGCCCGGCTCTATATAGATCCCAACGCTACGGGAACTAATGGATCCGAGGAACTAATCCTATACAACGACTATGATGAACTGGGTCTCCTGATCCGTAAGAAAGTGGGCGGTACGCCGGCTAGCGCTTATGCCACTAGCCAGGAACTCCAGGAAGTGGACTATAGCTACAATGTAAGGGGATGGCTTACAGGAATCAACGATATTTCCGATGCGGTCCCGAATAAATTGTTTAACTTTAGAATAAACTACAATGACCCCGTTCACGGAGGAACACCTCAGTATTTCCAGAACGTAGCAGAGACGGAATGGAAAACGGCCAACGACAATTTGCTTCGCTGGTACAGATATGACTATGACGCCCTTTACCGTTTGGATAACGCGGTGAGTCACAATGGCAATTACGATGTTTCCATGGTCTATGACAAGATGGGGAACCTCCTGACCCTACGGCGGGACGGATGGCAGGACAACGGCGGTACCATCACATACCCCGATATGGATATCCTGGACTACGATTACGGTACGGGGAACAAGCTGACCAAGGTAAGCGACACGGGCAACGTTGATTATGGCTTTAAGGACGGTACCAATACCGATGACGACTACGGTTATGACGCCAATGCCAATATGATCCTTGACCGTAACAAGGGGATTACCTCTATAAGTTATAACCATCTTGACATGCCCACTGATATTGCCGTAAACGGGAATGGGCACAACGGCACCATCAAATTTGTGTACGATGCCACTGGGCAGAAGCTCCGTAGGACAACAACCGAAGGCAGCTCGATCACCACTACGGACTATGTGGGGAACTTCGTCTATGAGAACGACAATCTCAAACAGTTCGACCATCCCGAGGGCTACATAGAGCCAGATGGTTCTGGAGGTTACGTGTATGTGTACAGGTACCTGGATATATGGGGCGATACCCGTATCACCTATGCGGACGATGTGGTCGTCGATGGGTCTATTGATCCGGCCACCGAGATACGCAGGGAACAGAACTACTATCCCGGAGGGCTGGAACACAAGGGTTACAATACTGTTATGAACGGTGTGAAGAACAACCTAAAGACCTATCAGGGTCAGGAGTTCACCGAGGACCTTGGGCTGAATTTCCACGAATGGCGCTATAGGGCTAGCTATCCCGACATAGTTCGCTTCTGGCAAGTGGATCCTTTGGCCGAGGATTATTACTATAACTCTACCTTTGCCTTCCAAGAGAACAAGTTCGGTATTGGTACAGAACTTGAGGGACTGGAAGTGAACCGATTCGATGCGTACAATCGTCTCAAGGGGTTTGGTAGGGCCATCAAAGATGCCGCGGTCGGCATCGTTGAATCGGCAAAATATATTGGTCCGACCGGTGTAGTTCAGGCTTCTGCCGATTTTGCACCAGTTGCAGCCGCAATAGCAGAGGATCCACAAGGTGTTGCCAGTGCCGTAGTGGATAATGTGACGGAGTCTTTGAAGACACCCGAAGGCCAAGGTTATGCGGTGGGTGCTATTTTAACCTTGTTTGACCCATCGCCAGCAGGTGAGACTGGAGCTATATTGAAGACCACTAATAAGTTGGTAGATTTGGCTGAAGACATTGCAAGTCCTTTGTTATTAACGGACGGGGGGAATGTTCCAAATGCAGGCGGTAAAATAACCTCATTTATTACTGAGCAGAGTAGTTCTTTCTTCCGTGTTTCTGACAATGGAGGTCAAGGAGGATTTTTAACAAAAACAAAACCATCTTCATCACAATTTGCTCAAGAAGCATTAGCTTTACCACCAGGTAATAATGCAAGTTTAATACAAGAAGTAACTGTTCCAGCTGGTATTCAATTACAGAGGTCAAGAGCTCTTCCGGCTTTTGGTCGCCGTGGAGGAGGAGAGCAATTCCAAATATTGAATTATAATGACAGGAAGCTAATTGACTTTGGACCTGCAAAACCATTCAATTTAGATTCTTCTTTAAATTAAAAAATAAAAATGTTTGAAAAGATTGATAGTGTTATTAATGATTGGGCAAATACAAAGAATCTCCCTCTGTTAAAGGAGTATCAAGGACAAGAAGTCCGTAGTCTTAACCTTAATACAAAAAAAGGAAACCAATATCAAATATGGGTTGAAGTCGAATCAAAAAACATTGTAAAAATAAGTGCTTGGAATTACCATAAATTAAAAGTTCAATTTACGGTAACCAATGATTGGATAACAAAAGCACTAGACAAATCATTTGAAATTGTAATGTTGTGGGACAGTGAAATTTGACACTCCCCGCTCCGCAGTAGTTGTACTGCTGCGGTAAAACATTCTTACTGTTGTTCCCAAAAAGATGACTTGGCGCACAATTTTTTATAAATTGTGGTATGCAACAGGGCGTAAAACATACGATAAAGACCAATGGTTCGTACTATATGACCATGACCGTTGTTGCCTGGGCAGATGTCTTTACCAGAAAGAACCACAAACAGGCCATTGTGGATCCACTGCAGTATTGCATTGGTCAAAAGGGCCTGAACGTGTATGCGTATTGTGTCATGACCAACCATTTGCATTTGATCGCGAACTGTGATGAACCTTTTCAATTGAAAGATACCGTACGCGATTTCAAGAGACATTCCGCTAGGACAGTTCTGGACCAGGTTCTCAACGAGCCCGAGTCAAGAAGGGAAAACTTGGTTTCAATATTTAAAAATGCGGCACGGGACAATTCACAGAGCAAGGCCTTCAAATTTTAGAAAACGGGCAACCATGCCATTGAACTGTACTCCGAAAAATTTCTATG
Source organism: Ulvibacterium sp. (assembly GCF_965228935.1). Taxonomy (GTDB): domain Bacteria; phylum Bacteroidota; class Bacteroidia; order Flavobacteriales; family Flavobacteriaceae; genus Ulvibacterium. The sequence continues at coordinate 4,155,163 of NZ_OZ245846.1, forward strand.
GGACAAGATCAATTACATCCATAACAATCCGGTTTCCGAGAACTTTGTCTCAAAACCCGAGCATTGGTTATACTCCTCGGCATCGAACTATTTGGAGGAAGAATCGATTCTACCAGAGGTTAGGGTAGTGCCTCAAATGATGAAAACGATAACATAATGGAGTTTCCGCAGCAGTACAACCCTGCCCGCCTATGGTGGGTATTGCGGAGCGGGAAGAGGCAAAAAGAAGTAAGGAAACATCTATATTTACGATGCCGTTGGCACCAAGTTAAAGAAGACGGTCAACGACAATGGTTCTTTGACAAATAGGGTCCTTCAGTTGCAAACGGGTAGTTACAGGAAACAAAAAACCCGATAGTAGTATCGGGTTTAAATTCTATTTTCCAAGTAAATCAAATGGTTCTTCTAATCATCCGGATGCATAAAACGCTGTTTGGTAAGCAAGGTCTCTTCAGACTCTACCCTATCCTCGTCGGGAACACAACAATCCACGGGACAGACTGCAGCGCACTGCGGTTCCTCATGAAATCCCATACACTCGGTACATTTATCCGGGGATATGTAATAGATCTCGTCGCTAATAGGTTCCTGAACCTCATCCGCATTTACGGCCTTTCCATCCGGTAATACGACATCACCTTTTAGCGAGGTTCCATCACTATATCTCCATTCATCCGCTCCTTCGTAGATAGCGGTATTCGGGCACTCGGGCTCACAGGCCCCACAGTTTATACATTCATCCGTTATGATAATAGCCATAATTTTCTTTTTTAAGACTGAATCCGTTTTACATCAAAATCCGTTCAGCAGCAATTTTAGTTTTGTATGTGTATTTTTGCAATTCCTTAAAAGCAAAGGTAAACCCTACAGAATTACTAGACAAATATAATGACTGACCTTAAACGTAGATTAGAAGCTTTTGTTAAACTTGGAAAATTCATTGGGGAATTTTGCGAAAATCCTAATGAACCGCCCTTTAAAGGACATTCAGAAGACCCTTGGTTTCATAAATTGAACCAAAAGATCCGTTTGGCCGGTGAGTCCAACGGCTGGTTTACAAGAGCAAATATCCTTTTTGCCCTGGCGACCTGGAAGGAACTATTGACCGAGGAAAATTTAATGGATTGGTTATCCGCTTATGATCTGGGAAAAAACAAAAAAAAGGATATCGCACTTATCATGGCCGGAAATATACCCCTGGTGGGTTTCCATGATTTTTTGGCGGTCCTTGTTACGGGAAATTCCGCCTTGGTAAAGCTTTCCTCCAATGACAACATCCTGCTTCCCTTTTTGGCCGAATATCTTGGTGAAATGGATTCTACCTTAAAAGATGCAATCCGCTTTACGGAAGGGAAACTGGATACCTTTGATGCCATTATTGCCACGGGTAGCGATAATACGGCGCGATATTTTGAATATTACTTCGGGCAAAGACCCAACCTGATCCGAAGAAATAGGAATTCAGTCGCGATTCTTACCGCAAACGAATCTCCGGACCAGCTAAAGGCTTTGGGCGAGGATATTTTTAGATACTATGGCCTAGGGTGCCGAAGTGTGTCCAAACTCCTGGTTCCGATGGATTATGATTTTGATACTTTCTTTACTTCCATTTACCCCTATAGGGACATCATAGACCATCAAAAGTATGCCAATAACTATGATTACAACAAGGCCATATATCTGATGAGCGAATTCAAGATCCTGGACAATGGGTTCCTCATGCTCAAAGAGGATGAAAGTTACAGTTCACCCATTGCCACACTGTTTTATGAGCGATACCGATCCGTAAAGGATGCTAGACTAAAGTTGGAACAGAATAAGGAAAAAATACAGTGCGTGGTATCCGATGGATCCATCCCGGACGAGATTCCTTTCGGAACCACCCAAAAACCGATGCTCAAGGATTATGCGGATGGGGTGGACACTGTTGACTTCCTGTTAAAAACATAACAGAATTATTTGTTTTCCATGAGGATGATTCCCCATAATTTTATGACCTTTAACGGCTTAATTCGAATAACCCCTTTGAAATACCGAATAATTTACGGAACCTAATAAATTTGGACATCATATGAAAAAACACAATTTTAGCCCAGGACCCTGTATTCTTCCACAAGAGGTTTTTTTAAAGGCCTCCGAGGCCGTTATGGATTTTAACGGTTCCGGATTATCGCTTATTGAGATATCCCATAGAAGTAAGGAATTTGTGGCCATAATGGAACAAACAAGGGCCTTGGCACTGGAGCTTTTGGGACTGGAAGGTAAAGGGTACCAAGCCTTGTTTTTGCAAGGTGGAGCCAGTCTGGAGTTTTTAATGGTGGCCTACAACTTATTGGATAAGAAAGCAGGGTATCTCAATACCGGTTCATGGAGTGAAAAGGCCATTAAGGAGGCCAAGATTTTCGGTGAGGTAATGGAAGTGGGTTCCTCAAAAGATGAGAATTTCAATTATATACCCAAAGGGTATACGGTTCCGGATGATCTGGATTATCTGCACCTGACATCGAACAATACCATTTTCGGGACCCAGGTAAAAAAATTCCCGAAGACCACCGTTCCTTTGGTCTGTGATATGAGCTCCGATATTTTTTCCAGACAATTGGATTTCTCCCAGTTTGACCTGATCTACGCCGGAGCCCAAAAGAACATGGGGGCCGCAGGCACCACCTTGGTGGTCGTTAAGGAAGATGTTCTGGGGAAGGTTTCCCGTAAAATTCCGTCTATGTTGGATTACCAGGTTCATATTTCCAAGGATAGCATGTTCAATACACCTCCGGTCTTTGCGGTATATACCTGTATGTTGACCTTGGAGTGGCTTAAAAACTTGGGAGGAATTCCGGCCATAGAGGAAATCAATGAAAAGAAAGCGCAATTGCTGTATTCGGAAATCGATTTGAATCCTGTTTTTGAGGGCTTTGCCAAAGTAGAGGACCGTTCCCATATGAATGCAACCTTCAACCTGGCCGATGAAAGGTTAAAGGAGCCCTTTGATACCATGTGGAAGGAAGCTGGTATCAATGGCCTCAACGGACACCGATCCGTTGGCGGTTATAGAGCTTCGATGTACAATGCCATGTCATTGGAGAGCGTAGGCATACTTGTGGATGTTATGAGCGAAATGGAGCGAAAGGGATAATCATTGAGCGTTTTTAGTTGTTCGTTGACCGTAAAATCAAGGAGCAATTAAAACAATAGACTGACGACCAACAACCAAAATGAAAATATTAGCAAACGACGGAATAGCACAATCAGGGATACAAGCTTTGGAGAGCGAAGGGTTTGAGGTCTTGACCACAACCGTTGCCCAAGAACAACTGATTCCCTACATCAACGAACATGAAATCATCGGGCTTTTGGTACGCAGTGCCACCAAAGTGCGAAAAGACCTTATTGATGCCTGCCCAAGTCTAAGACTGATCGGTCGTGGTGGTGTTGGTATGGACAATATCGATGTTGCTTATGCCAAGGAAAAGGGGTTACATGTGATCAATACTCCTGCCGCCTCCTCGGAATCGGTTGCGGAACTGGTATTTGCCCATTTGTTCGGAGGTGTCCGTTACCTTTACGATGCCAACAGACAGATGCCCTTGGACGGGGATAGTAAATTTAAACAGCTCAAAAAATCCTATGCCGGAGGAACGGAACTTAGGGGAAAGACCTTAGGGGTAATCGGTTTTGGGCGGATTGGCCGGGCCACGGCGAAAATCGCCTTGGGAGTTGGTATGAAGGTTGTTTATTTTGATCCCTTTTTGGAGACAGCCTCGCTTGAGGTCTCGTTTTTTGACGGCCAATCGGCTTCCTTTACTTTTAGCTCGTTGACCAAGGAAGAAGTATTGCAGGCCTCGGACTTCATCACCCTTCATGTCCCTGCACAAGAAGAGTATGTCATTGGCAAAAAGGAATTAGCGATCATGAAGGATGGTGTGGGTATTGTAAATGCGGCAAGAGGCGGTGTTGTGGATGAAGTGGCCCTGATGGGTGCGCTTGAAAGCGGAAAAGTCTCCTTTGCCGGATTGGATGTCTTCGAATCCGAACCCAGTCCGGAAATTAAAATTTTGATGCACCCCAAAATTTCATTGACCCCACATATCGGTGCGGCGACAGGAGAGGCACAGGATCGAATCGGAACCGAATTGGCCTCACAGATAATTTCGCTATTGAAGTAGGTTTATTTTCCAGAAAGACCAATTGGATTAACACAGTTTTTGTACATTACCGTTCCATTTTAAAATTAACTATAACATGTCTGGATTATTAGATTTACTAAACAGCCCTATGGGCAAACAATTAATTAATGGAGTGGCCGGGCAGACCGGACAGACCGAAAACAAGACCGCCGATGTACTGAGCATGGCAATGCCCCTTTTATTGGGTGCGATGAAGAAAAATGCATCCTCGCCCCAGGGGGCCGAAGGTCTTATGAACGCACTATCCAATAAACACGACGGCAGTATCCTCGATGATCTGGGAGGTCTCTTCGGAGGAGGCGTAGACCAGTCCGTGATGGATGACGGTGCCGGAATTCTGGGCCACGTACTCGGAAGCAAGCAACCACAGGTAGAGAACGCATTGAGCCAGAAATCCGGTCTGGATGCAGGTGCCATAGCCAATATCCTTAAAATTGCGGCCCCTATCGTAATGGGATATCTAGGTAGGGAAAGGAACAACGGCAACGTGAACGATGCCGGTGGAATGAACAGTTTATTGGGAAGTATGCTGGGGGGTCAGCCACAACAAAACCAAAGTTTGATCATGAGCCTAATCGATGCCGATGGTGACGGGAGCGTATTGGACGATGTGGCGGGTATGGTCATGGGCAGCAATAAGAAAAGTGGCGGACTTGGTGGATTGTTGGGAGGCCTCTTCAAAAAATAATTTTGATTATATCGACCTTATTTGATAAAGGTAAAAGTCGCTCGTAAATACGAGCGACTTTTTTGTGGCTTATTAAATGGAAATATCGATGTGCTATAAAAAAGACATGGCTATGAAGAAAAGGATTTTTCAATTTGGAATACTATTGTTTTTAATCGGCTTGGTTGTCAACAGTTGTCAAAACTCCAGGAAAGCTCTTGGGATTACGGTTGAAGAAAGGATGGCCTTTGACCAAAAAGTTGGGGATACCCTAGCAATAAAAAGCGATAGTACGGAATACGAAATAATTATCATTGAACCCGGATTCAATTTGTGGCTTACCAGTATCGCTAGACCAGAGGGTTTCTATTCCCAATCCTTTCTGGAAAACCGCAATCTGATCATGGTTACCAACTGGAACCAAAGGGTATTGCAGCCTCTACGCTTTAATCCGAACTTGTACGAACTCCAAATAGACTACAATCCGAATATTGATTACGGCTACGAGCTAAATTACAAATTGTATAATTATTTTATCTTTTTTCAACGCAAATACGGCCAACGTTTGGGGCCTTGGTTGCCTCGGATTTAAGGACTATATTTGCTCCTTATCCTAGATTTATGGAGAAATTAAAAAAGCGCTGGGGCATCCATTCCAATTTTCAGTTGCTGATAATTTTTATCGTATTTGCCATTACGGGCTCCGCGGCGGCCAAACTAGCCGAACCTCTTACAAGCTTCATAGGTCTTCAACAAGAAACAACCAATCCTTGGATCTATTGGACGGTACGTATTCTATTAATTTTTCCAGTCTATCAAGTCTTGCTCATAGTTTTTGGATGGTTGTTCGGGCAGTTCAAATTCTTCTGGAACTTTGAAAAGAAAATGCTGTCGCGCCTTGGACTTGGTTTTCTTTTTAAATAATTAGGGTTTGTTTAACTGTCCTGCAGTGCTTAATTTGGTTAATTTTGCGGACTATGGCGTGGAATCGTAATATCGGTTTATTCATCTTCTTTACGACTTTGTTGTCCGTCAAAGTATCCACCTTCCATGTATATTGCCACACGGACAATGATTGCGATCGCATCGAAAATTGCGAATATTGCGAGCTGGCGATCGAGAATCAAAATACGGAATATGTCATGCCTTTGCTCGGCGTTCTTGATGTTTCCAATTTGGTCTTTTTACGGTTGGAACTTAATTACGACCCTTATTTTTCCACCGTTTCCGACAGTGTTGTAACCAAAAATCATTGTAGGCCTCCTCCAGATATAGCTTAGACTCCCCAAAGCTTCCCATCTTTTTCCATGACCGAAGCCATTTCTAAACTATATGGATAACTCATGAAACTTTTGTTTGCGGTACTGCTCATGACAGTATCTTTATCTAATGGTATTGCACAGGATTGCTCCAATATCCTAACGGGCACCGTAATTGATTTTCATAACGGTATGCCCTTAACTGGGGCGGCCGTTCAAATTTCAGGTAATCCGGACATAGTATATACCGATGACGAGGGAAGGTTCCAATTGAATTCCCTTTGTATGGGATCTCTGGAACTGGAAGTATCCCACGAGGCGTGCATTACCCAATTTATAAAAGTGGAAATCGATAAGGCCCATACCGAATTGGACGTTAAACTGGAGCATCATCTTGAAGAGTTGGACGAGGTAAAGGTGGTAGGTGATGCCATCATCCACAAGACGAATTCCGCACAGGAGGTGGTATTGCGGCAACAGACCCTGGAACAGTTTAGCAGTGGCAGTTTGGGCGATGCACTTAGGGAACTAAGTGGGGTCTCCTCCTTGAACACCGGGGCCAATATCGTAAAACCGGCAATACACGGTTTAAACGGAAGTCGCGTGTTGATTTTGAACAATGAGGTTCGTATGCAGGACATGGAATGGGGCGATGAGCACGCCCCGAACGTGGATATTAATTCTACCGGTTCCATTTCGGTAATCAAGGGTGCGGCCGCCCTGCAATATGGGGGTGATGCCATTGGTGGGGTAATTCTTATGGAGCAGGCCCGGATTCCGGCAAAGGATACCCTTTTCGGGAAAACACTGTTGAACGGAATGTCCAACGGTAGGGGTGGTAATGTTACTTCGGAACTTACCAAGGTCTTTGATAAAGGCTGGTTCATAAAGGGACAGGGTTCTTACAAGCGTCTCGGTGATCAGGAAGCTCCGGACTATGTTTTATCCAACACGGGAATAAGGGAAGTAGGTGCCTCCCTTCGGTTCGGAAAACAACTGTTCACCTGGGGTTGGGACGCCAATTATTCCTATTATAATGCAGAAATCGCTATTCTGCGGGCATCCCACATTGGGAATGTCGATGATTTAATACGCGGTATCAATAGCGGTCGGCCAGAAGTAATAAGGCCCTTTACCTACGACCTTCAAAATCCAAGGCAAGAGGTCTTCCACATTTAGGGAAACTGAAGTTTTACAAACGTTTTGAGGGATTGGGGAAATTAAACCTTCAATACGATGTCCAAGTGAACCGAAGATTTGAATATGATATACGTCGCGGAGAGTCGGATGATCGGGCCTCTATTGATCTGGAATTGACCACCCACACTTTAGGAGCGGATTTTAAATGGGACGCAAAACAGAAGTCTCAGGTGCACTTTGGGATTTTAGGTAGGTATCAGGATAATTTTGCCAATCCGGATACCGGGGTGAGGCGTTTGATACCCGATTATGAGAAGTACGACTTGGGCAGTTTTCTGATCGGGGAATATCGGCTATCGGACAAGTTGTTGATCGATGGAGGTTTCCGCTATGATTTTACCCGGATAGACGCCCAAAAATTCTATCTGAACACCCGTTGGGCCGAACGGGGATATGATCAGGAATTCCAGGATTTTATTGTTGAAAATGCCGGAAACCAAATACTTACCAATCCGGTATTTGATTACCATAACTTCTCGGCTACAACAGGCCTGCGGTACTTTGATGAAAATCAAAATATCTTTCGGTTCAACTATGCCCTTTCCCAACGGGCACCCAATCCTTCGGAATTGTTCAGCGATGGCCTTCACCATTCGGCGGCCAGAATTGAGTTGGGCGATTTGAGAATTGATAGTGAAACATCACACAAGGTTTCGGCATCCATGAAGCGGGATTTTGACCGTTGGGGCTTTACCTTGGAACCCTATGCCAATTTCATAAAGGATTTTATTCTACTGGAGCCCACTGGAGTAGAATTCACGATCCGGGGCGCATTTCCGGTTTGGAGTTATCGACAGACCGATGCCCGGTTGCTCGGTATCGATGCCAATGCCTATGTGGATTGGGCGGACCGTTGGAGAACGGAACATCAATTTTCCCTCGTCAAGGGTAATGATATTGAAAACGACCTGGCCCTGATCAATATCCCCGCTGCCAATTTTAGGAACAAGCTGAAGTTCGCCCAGCCGGAATGGCGAAATTTTGAGGTTTCCCTGGAAAGTAATTACGTCTTTAGACAGAATGAGTTTCCACCGAATGTTACGGTTTTTTCACCGGAACAACAACAGGATGTGGTATTGGAAATCAATACGCCTCCGGAAGCTTACCACGTATTGGTCTTCGATTCAAAATTGGAGTTTCCATTAGGAAGTTCTACCAAGCTTACCACTCGGCTTACGGTAAACAATGTATTGAATACCAATTATAGGGATTACCTAAATCGTCAACGTTTTTTTGCGGATGATTTGGGCCGAAATTTCATTTTACAGTTGAAACTTAACTATTAATTCATGATGTTTCAGTTCCAAAAAATTCCTGTCCGTACCTTTCTTTGAATTATTTTTTCCCAAGGTTTTTACGTCTAAAAAATCCATAAAAGAACTGCCCAAAAAATCCCTTGGGTATACTTTCATCTCCCTTAAATCCCAAAGGTATCGATCCGCTTTCCTCGGGGATATAATTACTTTTAAACAGGTAATCCCAGATACTAAGGCTGATTCCAAAATTTACCCCATATGTACCTTTAGGCAAGGTGTAGGCATGGTGATACAAATGCATGACCGGATTGTTGAAGACATATTTTAAGGGACCCCAGGTCAATTTTAGGTTTGCATGGTTCAAGTGGCCAATGGTTATCGCGGCAAAATGTACGATATAGGCCTGTTCCGGCTCAAATCCCCCTAAAAGCATAATTCCGAAAGTTTTAAGCGGTTTGTAAAGAATGTTCTCCATCCAATGATACCGCATATGGGCCGCAAAACCCATTTCCTTTACACTATGATGTATTTTATGGAACTGCCATAGGAAGCTATACTTATGCAAAAGGATATGGGTAAACCATTGTACAAAATCCAGCACCACAAAAAAGATTACTAATTGGGCCCATGAGGGTAATGCATCTAAATGCAATACAGTTAAATCTTTAATTGAAATCCCCAAATCTAAAAATATTAATTCCAATACTTTATAAAATCCACTTATGGCAATCGTAAAAATGAAAAAGTTGAAAAAGATGTAAAAGGCATCCAACCAAAAATCCTTTCTGAAAATTGATTGCTGCTTGCGCCAGGGAAATAGAATTTCAAGTATCCATACCAAAATCGAAATCGCTACTATTCCCCAAAAGAAATTGGTATACCAGGGCACTTCAAATTTGATGGATTTCCATGTCCATTCCAAAGTTCCCAAAAAGGAGTTTACAAATGCATCTCCGTACTTTTCCATACTATTGTTCATGTAGCCCACAATTCACGGACTATTTATTCCTCCAATACATACCACTCCGGTACTTCCAAATTTTCCCTCCTCCCCTTTTCCTCGGGTGCATAGTTAGTGGCCAGATAGTCCAAAATAATAGGTTCATTTTCACCCAAGTCCCATAGGTTCTGCGTCTCTTGCATCCAACGAATCGTGGAAAGCCAGCCTTCCTTGGTCATTCGGTTTTGGGTAACCAGTTGTGCAGAATGGCAAGGGGTACAATGGGTTATGGTTTCCCGCAATCCCGGGGCTTGGATAAATCCTGTGATAGAATCAATACTTTTTACGATTTGTCCTTCTTCCGACTTTTTGGGAAGTATCATGTATTCCGAATTGTCCTGATCACTATAAAAGTAGAATGCAATAATTGAGGTAATAAGTGCCAGGACGCTTACCACGATCAATATACGATAGAGCCTCCGAGCGCGCTTCCTGTATGTTTTATGTGCGTTTCCCATTAAACCACTTTTACCGCAATCCTATGACAGGCATTGTTCAAATAGCCCTTGGGGTTCCATCCCGGAAGAAGCATGGGCTGGGAAACACCTTTGGAATCCGTAGCCCGGGCCCATATCTCATAATACCCTTTTTTTGGGAAATCGATGTTTGCGGAGAAATGCTGCCACGCCAACCGATTGACCGGCTTTTCCAAATCACATGCCTTCCAGGTAGATCCAAAATCAATGGAATACTCCGCTTTTTTTACCTCTAATTCCCCTGCCCAGGCATGACCGCGGATATTCAGTTTTTTTCCTTCCGAAATCATCGCCCCTGATTTTGGGTAGGTAATCAATGATTTTACCGGCATGGACTCGATGATACACATATCCTCGTCGGCAACTTTTGCGCCGGGTGCTACTGGATTGCAAGGTACCCTATATGAGCTACCTCCCATTTTGGGGCCATCGTGTACTTGGTTTCTAACGCTCAGCCGATCGACCCATTTACCGGAGGCGGAAGCGGGCCATCCACCTGCTACCAAACGCAGGGGATAGCCATGAACCAAAGGGATATCCTTTCCGTTCATGGCAAAGGCCAAAAGTGTCTCTTCCTGCATGGCCTTGCCTATAGGCACTCCCCGTGAAATGGGTTCTTTTTTGGGATTTCGGCTTAGATGAATATCCGCCGCATGGTATGCCAAATACACTGCATCGTCCTTTATACCCACATCCTCAAGGATGTCCCGTAGTCGCACCCCGGTCCATTCCGCACAGGAAACGGCACCTATGGTCCATTGATTTCCCTTGGCCGGGGGATTGAATTCACTTCGGCCGTTTCCCCCACATTCCAGGGTCAATTGATAGGTATGATGCCGGAATCTTGATTTCAGTTCTTGCAAAGAATAGCTTTTGTTCCGTTTCACCGATTCCCCATCCAAGGTCAAGACCCAATTTGTTATGTCAGTATCCTCTGGAATCAAACCGTTGTTGCGTATGAACATGTATTTGGACGGGGTAATCCTATCATCTAATAAATGGGCCTGTGCCTCCATATTCCAAGGTTTGTCATTTAAAACGACCATTTCCTTGTCCTTATCGAATAACTTAAAGGGATCCGGATCCTGAAGTAAAAGTGGTACGTAGCTTTCGGGTATGACCGAACCAAAAACAATATCGCAACCAACCATTCCCGTCATTGCGGCCAAAGTGGTCTTTTTAACAAACTTTCTCCTATTCATTAACCCATTTGATTTTCAGAAGGCATAAAGTTAGGATTTTTACGGTTCGAAAAGGTAACCTGGATTACATCTTGGTGTCAATACGTTTGGAAAACATGCCCACGGTGATTTCGGGTTTGATAAGCGGAACGGTAATCCTCTTATTTACTTGGTCTCAATTACGTTTCGCTTTCCCTTTCCCTTAAACACGTAGGTGTAAAACCACATTATCGTAAATGAGGGAATAACATCCATTCCGGGAATTATTTCTTCAATAAAATTAAAAACGGCGGCCGCCTGACCAATTTTTCCCTTGTACATCCGGGTCATGAGCCAGGCCGAGACCGGAGCCCAAATAATATCGGTGAAATCACCGATGAGAGGTATGGTAAAGGAAAGCATTCCTATACCATCAAACAATAAGCCTAAGAGAAGAGCTTTGTATTTTTTATCCTTGATTTTTGACATGACTTAAAAATAATCATTACTTCTTCCAAAGTAATACCGATGCCAAGGATAATGCAAATCTAAAATGTAAATTTCGTTTTTGAAGTCAGGTTATGTATCAGGAAAGACTGGAACTGATCAGTTTTAAAAACTCGTTCCGGGTCTCCTCGTTTTTAAAGGATCCCCGAAACCCTGAGGTAGTGGTAACCGAATTCTGCTTCTGGACGCCCCGCATCATCATGCACATATGTGCCGCCTCAATTACTACGGCCACCCCCTGGGGCTTTAAGGTATCATTGATGCAATCCAAGACCTGTTCGGTGAGGCGTTCCTGAACCTGTAATCTACGTGCAAAAACATCCACGATACGAGGTAGTTTGCTCAATCCAACGATGTGCCCGTTGGGAATATAGGCAATGTGCGCCTTTCCAAAAAAGGGAAGCATATGATGTTCACACAACGAATAGATTTCAATGTCCTTTACAATGACCATTTCGTTGTAAGATTCCTTGAACATGGCGCTTTTGAGGATTGCGGCCGCATCCTGTTTGTAGCCTTGGGTGAGAAACAACATAGCCTTGGCCGCCCGTTCCGGGGTTTTGACCAAACCTTCACGATCAACGTCCTCCCCTATTTCCGAAATGATCTTGGAAAAACGTTCCTTGACATCGTTCGTTATTTCCAAGTTGTATTCCTCCATATTTTGATAAGGTGCCATAACTATATGTATTTCTGTTTAATTTTTTTTTCAAAAATATAAACAAAACTATTTTTTAGACTTTTCGAATCGCAAATTAACGTATTATTAGCGTTCCAAGAACAAAAATATCAAGTTCCGTAAACTGATGTCCTTGTCTTTACCAACAGGTTTCTGCATTAAAATCCCATCGCTTTTGCAGTGTTATGGTTAATGTTTACTTTCGGGCAGTGTTTAGACAATATCCATGATCAAAGCCGTCCATATCCAAAAATCCTATGGAAAACTCCAAGTACTGAAGGGGGTAGACATTAGTATTCAAAAAGGGGAAATTGTTTCCATTGTAGGTGCCTCCGGTGCCGGTAAGACTACCTTATTGCAGATATTGGGGACTTTGGACGAACAATCCAACAAAAAGGACAGCGAGCTTCTGATCAATGGTGTAGATACCACAAGCCTTTCAGACAAGGAACTCGCCAAGTTCCGGAACGAACATATTGGTTTTATTTTTCAGTTTCATCAACTTCTTCCGGAGTTCACTGCACTCGAAAACGTCTGTATCCCGGCATTCATCAAAGACACGCCTAAAGTGATAGCGGAGAAAAAGGCCAAGGAACTTTTGGATTTCCTAGGACTTTCCGATAGATACCACCATAAGCCCAATGAGCTTTCGGGGGGCGAGCAGCAGCGGGTAGCCGTGGCCCGTGCGCTTGTAAATGATCCCTCCATAATTTTTGCGGATGAACCTAGTGGAAATTTGGATTCTGAAAGCGCAGACAACCTACACCGATTGTTTTTTGAACTTCGGGATAAATTTGGGCAGACCTTTGTAATCGTAACCCACAACAAGGAACTTGCGGGTATGGCCGATCGCAAGCTTACCATGGTGGATGGACGTATTACCGATTCCCAAAACGCCGTATTTCCGGAATAGCCGAATGCAAACCGTTTGCCGACAAGCTTGGTTCAATTGATTTTTTATGCTCCACGAACTTTTGGTCTTTTTAAAGAATCCTGTATACCGAACAGATGAAAATCGGGATTTCAATTATCGGTTTGGTATTTTTTTGAGATTACTCGGAGTTTCCCTTGTTCTGAGTTTTGTTTTGGGATGGGCAATAGGTGCGATTCAGGTCATTTTTGATCTGGATTTTGGAAAACATGCCGTTGATGATTTCATTGAACGCTATTCTTTTTTATGGGTATTGTTGGGCGCCGTGGTCGTTGCCCCTATTGTGGAAGAACTTATTTTCAGGGCACCTTTGAGCCTTTTTAGGAAAAACAAGCGGTTTCCTTTGTTCTTTTATGCCTTTACCCTGATTTTTGGGTTTTATCATATTACCAATTTTGAAATGCACTCCACCACCCTTTTGCTTTCTCCTGTTCTCGTTGCCCCACAGTTGGTGGCCGGTACCATTTTGGGATATATTCGGGTACGGTTTGGTCTCCTTTGGGCCATAATGCTCCATGCCTGCTATAACCTGATTTTAATGGGGCCGGTTATCTTGGTCAAAACATTTAATGTTCCAATATCATGAGGAAAGCCGAGTTAAAGGAGTTTTTGGATGCCAAGGTGGAATACTATAACCATCCTCGATTTTTACAAACGGATCCTCTCCAAATCCCCCATAGATTCTCCCGAAAAGAGGATATTGAAATCAGTGCTTTTTTAACGGCGACAATCGCCTGGGGAAATCGTAAAAGTATCATCAATAATGCCACTTCCCTGATGGAACTCTTGGACAATGCTCCTGCTGACTTTGTAAAGAATCACCGGGAAATCGATTTGGAAAAACTATCCGGTTTTGTCCATAGGACTTTTAACGGAATCGATCTTATCTACTTCATCAAAGGTCTGAAAAATATCTATGGGCAACACGGTGGGCTGGAAAGGGTTTTCGCCAAAAATGCGAAATCGAAATCGTTGCAATCATCCATCTCTACTTTCAAACACCTTTTTTTTGAACTTCCGCACCTTGGCCGGACTACAAAACACATCAGCGATCCGGAAAAAGGTTCGGCGGCAAAACGCATCAATATGTTCCTCAGATGGATGGTGAGAAACAATAGCACAGGAGTTGATTTTGGTTTATGGAAAACCCTAAATCCATCGCAGTTGTCCTGTCCCTTGGATGTGCATTCCGGTAATGTGGCCCGAAAACTGGGGCTATTGACCCGTAAACAAAACGATGCAAAAGCCGTATCCGAATTGGACAAAAACCTCCGCAGGTTAGACCCCCTAGACCCTGTGAAATATGATTTCGCGCTATTTGGACTAGGGGTCTTTGAAAAGTTTTAGGACGAAAGGGCTTCTAAAATTTCCTGGGGCAACAAAACCTTGTCTATAATGTGAATGACCCCATTCAATACTTCTGCATCCGGAGCGGTTACATTGGCAGGATTACCGGTCTTGTCCAAAATGGAAACACCCCCGTTTACATTGATCATCAATTCCTCCCCCTGTAAGGTAGTGGCGGTCTGAACTTCACTTAACTGTCCGGAGGTCAATTTGGTATTTTCAATAAAGTGATAGGACAAGATAGTCGCCAAGATTTCTATGTCCTCGGCCGTGTCAAAATCCGCAAGGGAATCATAACCGTCCAAGGAAGCGAAAAGATCTAAAAAGGCCTGATTGGTAGGCAAGAAAAATGTGAATTCCTCATGCAACACTTCCTGAAAAAGTTCATGATAACGCACCAACAAGCATTGTGCATAATCCAAATCGTCTTGATCTAAATCCAAAGAATCGACAAAGGCCATAACAGCCTTGGTGGCCTCCGTGGTAATGGTTTCGATAACGGACTGAGGCACCAGAACCCGATCTATGGTATGAATAACACCATTTTGCGCCGGAATATCGGTTGTCAAAAAATTAGCTGGAAAATCCGTAGCATCGACCAATCCGAATCCATTATCCGTGGAAACGATTTCGAGGGAATTTCCATCAGATAGGGTATCCGCGGTACTGATCCCAAGATTAGCCGAAGTGACAACTCCGGGAAGTACATGATACAATAGCACATCTCGCAACAGATTTATTTCAAATTCGGAATCAAAATCCTCTATACTGCCCAAACCCTCCCCTAAAAGGGCCAATAATCCAAAAAGTGCTTCATCGGAAGGAGCAAAAACCGTGAACGGTCCATCCTCTCCCAAAGTATCCAAAAGCCCTGTAAGCTCCAAGGCTTCCTTTAAAAAGGAAAAACCTTCGGTTTCCTCTACCAATTCGGCAATGGTCTTGGCACTCGAATCTCCCGAAAGACCCAATAGATCATATACTTCTTGGGGAATGAGAATCTTGTCTATAATATGTACGGTGCCATTGGATGCCTCCTTGTCCGCATCGAGTATGTTGGCATCGGTCTCCGAGGCATCCCCGATTACAAAAGTCTCACCGGAAGCGATTACCTCAATACTATTGTCGCTAAGTAGTGTGGGTACCATTCCCGGAGCTAGATCGGTAGAGGCCACATTCCCCATTACCACGTGATACAGCAGAATTTGCTCCAATATCTGAAGCTCAATGAAGTTATCAAAATCATCAAAACTGTTGTAATCGTCTCCCAATAAATCGAACAATTCCTGTATGGCCGTATTGGAAGGTGCGAACACCGTAAAAGGTCCCTCTGCATTAAGGGCATCCACTAAATTAGCTTTTACTACGGCATCCCGTAGCAACGATAGTTCATCGGTTTCACTGACCAACTCCACCAGGGAAGGTTTGGGATACAATTGATTTAGGACAGCTTGTGGCAAAAGCACTTTATCAATAATATGCACCACACCGTTGGAAGCCTCATTATCAGCCCCCACCACTTCCGCATCCTCGTCGGTCTTATCCTGAACAAGGACGGTGGCATCAACTTTGATCGTTAATTCCTCTGTCTGAAGGGTCTCCAAGACCGTGCCGTCCGAAAGAGCGTCTGAAAATGCGGAGGTTCCTCCTACTATGTGGTATTTTAAGATTTCGGCCAACAATTCTTTTTCGGCCGTTTCATCAAAATCCTCCAATTTTTCAAAGCCTTCCAATTGGCCCAATAACGCCTTAAAAGCATCATTGGTCGGTGCAAAAACCGTGTTTGTACCCTCTTCCGAAAGTGCTTCTATCAAACCTGCATCGGCTTGTCCCAAGGCCTCCACCAAATATTCCAAAACATCCACGGATTGAGCGAGCTCAACAAGGTTGGGCAACGTCTCTTCCTGATTTTCCCCATCATTCATTTCATCCCCATTACCGTCCGAGTCAACGGGGTCATCATCATTTTTGCTACATGCAAAGACCAGGAGGGATACAAATAGAGGAATTACGAAGCGCCAGAGATTGGAAATTGTATTGATTCTTTTCATTTTCAGTGTTCTTAAATTTTCCTTGAAATTAAGGGTTTACCGACCCTTTAACGTCAATCAAATCTTAACGATGTGTTAGGTATTCTTTAAGTTTTGATGCTGTTTTTCAAAATAGATTACAAGGCTTTGTTAGGTTCGGAATATGCTTCATCATACGGCACCTTGTTATCCGTCAATGTTCTCATAAAGGCTATGATCGCATTTTGCTCCTCTATCGTCAGATTCAACTCATCGAAGGGCAGGGTCTGGTATTCCAGATCAAAACCCATGCCTCCTCCCCCGCCCTCATTGTAGAAATCCATGACCTCTTCCAAAGTCCTGTACACCCCATTATGCATGTAAGGTGCGGTAACATCGGCATTACGGACTGTGGGGGTCTTAAACATCCCTTTGTGCAAATCCATCTCAAAGCGCCAATAAAAGCCCAGGTCATCGTCCAATTGTTGGTTGGCTACCGTTTCCGGTACTCCGATTACCTCCTTTTCATGGTCGTTAAAAAATGGTGGAACGGTACCATTGGTCAATGGGATGAAATGACAGGTGGCACAAAGTGCCTTGCCCATATAAAGGTTAAAGCCAAGCTTTTCCTCTTCTGTAAAGGTGTCTTCTTCTCCCCTGATATTTTTGTCAAACTTGGAATTGAAACCATTTAAAGTTGAGATATAGGACGAAATGGCCTTGATGACCTGTGTGTTTCTTCCCGAAATACCACCAAAAGCCTGTTTGAACTGTTCCACATAACTGGAGTCCTGTAAAATCTCCGTATCAAACTGATGAATTGAGCTATCAAACTCCTTGTCATTGGTAAAAACCGAAGAGATCTGATCCAAAAGGTTGGGGGAACGACCATCCCAAAAGAAAGCTTGTTGAAAAGCGGAATTTATAAGCGTGGGTGTATTTCGTTGTAGGGGGTTACCATTTTTATCCAAATTTACCACCATCCCGTCGGCCCAGGCTTTGCTCGGATTATGACAGCTAACACAGGCCATTTTTCCGTTTTCGGACAACTTGGGATCAAAGAAGAGCCGTTTTCCCAAAGCGATTCTTTCGGGATTTGGATTTTGATTTACGGAAGGTGTGAAAAAATCCAGGTTAAAGGCATCTTCCTCAAAAAATGTCGGGGCGTCAAAATTGAAGGGCTTGTTGTCTACCGGATCCCATATGTTCGCGGTTCTGCGAATTTCCACCCAATGGCGCGTAATCGGATTCATATAGTCCCGTATAAAGGTGAAACGGTCAAATTCCATAAAATTGGGATTCTCCTCGATAAACCGCTCAGCCTCGGCTATACTTTTGTGAAAGGCTTCGTCCAAACCCCTGTCCTTTTTCAGGATCAAATTCTTTATGCTCAAAGTATAGACCTCTTCCAGTGCCTTTAGGGAAACTAAGGTTTCTTCCAATCCCCATAGGCTTACAGGGGTATCGAATCCGGATATTCCCAGACTTATGATTCGCATTAATTGTTGGTGGGTCGCTATAAAAAAACGTTGGGCCGTAAGCTCTCTTTTCTCAATATTGGTCTTTAGGTTGTTCAACAATCCTTTGGTAACATTGATTTCTTTTTGGTATTGTGTTTCGGCCACCTCCCCTTCAAACAGGCTTTCCTCGATTTTCTGCAAACCAACAGGCTGCAACACCCGTTGGCTGTCATCCGTTAAGATCGGAAGTGCCGGGCCATTGGCCCTATGGCCAATTTCAGGATTAAGATAGGCCCCAAAGGGTTCCGCTCTCTTAAAGGCATTCCGTGCCTTTGAAAAAACCAGTTTGGCTTCTTTGCTCTCCATGGGCAACCGGGCCAGGGAATCTAGCCACCCAATGGATTCGTTAATATTCTTTAGGTAAAACCCATGGGCCAGACCCCAATCCACAGGACTGGCAGGGCTTCTGTCTTCCACATATTCTTTCTTGGAACTATCCACCTTGCAGGAGTTGAAGGAAACAAGCAGTAATCCTAGGATACCTTGAAAAACAATCTTTTTCATTTTCGCAATTATTTAAATGCATAAAGACCCCTATCTCTACCATAGGGGTCTTTTTTGGTCTTTAAAACGTCTTGATTATCTGGGCAGACCTTTTATAATCAATACTTGGGAACCTTGGTCGTCCTCACGTGGGGAAAAACCTTCACGTGCCTCTGCAGCCGCAATGGCTTCGGGATTGTTACGCAAATCATGACCATCCAAGCTCAAAAAGTCATCACTTTCCCAATAATGGGGCTGTAGCGCAAGTAAAAAAGTATCTGGCTCACCAACTTTGTCAGAAATGTCTATCAAAGATCCATATTCCCCGGAATCACGATCAAACTCCTCGGTGTCACTACCACCTCCAACACTGCCATCCTTGGCAAGGTCGCTTCGTACTACAAACTCAAGAACAACCCTGGTTGAATTACCATTAAGGTCACTTTGGTAAATATAGGCGGTATGTCCCCTACTAAAGGAGTTGGGATCTTCTTGGGTATAGATAAAGTTTTCAGTGACACAGATATTATCGGGGCTTTGTAGACTGGGTAGATTACCGTCCATATTGTTTGTATCGGTATTACCAGAGATAATCTGGGTCAATTTCCCACTCATAGGGCTATCCTCGTCCAACTCTAGTTTATAGACCGTACCCCAGTCGTTGTAGGTACCTCTTCCCGGGCCTCTACCTGTTACGGCAAAGTATACGTTTCTTCCGTTGGCATCGGATCCTTTTTGATAATCCACGTCCTCGACCCTCATGAATTGGAAGGCATTAACGGCCATTGAGGCATCCTCCATTTCTTCGCGGGTCATTGCACCACCATTCTCTATTTCCACGAACTCTACATCATAGGTAGCTCCAAAATCCAAATCACCTTCATTATAGGTGGTATTGGGGTCGGCATCCATTACACCAGGATTGCCTTCATCGTCGACGGTGCCATCGGATACTTGTTTTACTTTCAGAACATAAATCTTACCACCATGCAAGTCCCCATCACCATTTTCTGAATAATATAGGGTAACCTGGCCTTCGGAGCCACTGGAATCATCATCACCGCCAATAATTACGGTTTTTCCGCTATAGGCATCCCTAGGAAGCGGAACGGCATTCTCCCAATGGAACTCTCCCAAGGCATCCAAACCAAAATCTGCAGTAGGTGTCGGAACTGCCTGGTAAGGATCTAATCCCTTTACATCATAGTTGAAGTTTTCCGAGGCCGAAAGGTATAGGTCTTGAGCTCCTCCATGAATATCCCTCTCCCACATGGTTCCGGAACATTGTCTTGCGAAATCGGCCACTCCCGAGTTCAAAACGTACTCACCGCTAACAGGATTAAGGTATTCGTCCAATTTTATACGGACTACGGAATAGTCGTCCTCGCAATTCAACATATAAATATATCCGTCACTACTGGGATCTTTCAAAAAACCTGCACCATCGGCAGCGCCGGCAATTTGGAAATTACCTGGCAATACATCCGATGTACTGATCAAAGAGTAGGCCTCCACAAAGCTGAATTGGGGCATAATGGACACCAAGGGCTCTAAGTTGGATTTGTTTTCAAAAATAGTTCCCTTGGGCTCATCGCCACCACCGCCATCTCCTATGAAATCATCCAATCTGTCACAGGACGACAGGGCAATGATTCCTGTACATAGCAATAAATTTTTAAGTGTTCTCATGTTGTTTTAAAGTTTTAAATGTTATTGTTTCCCTCAAAGGTATCTGTCGAGTTCGCAAAACATGTTAACTGAGATTGGTCATTATTTTAGCATATCTTTAACCTTGTGTTAAAGCGGTTAACTTAGTGTTACTATTTAGGATAAGTCTAATTAAAGATTTCTTTAACAAGAGCGATTGGGCATTCCCTAATGCATCGGAAGTCCGGAAGTGGCAGTATAGGTAGGGATAAGGGTGTAATTGGGGGAATAGAAGATATATGCCATACCCAATTCATAGCACAGAAGTCGTTTTTCCCCTGTTGGAAAAAGTAGGTGTGGAGGTGGCTTATTTTCAGCTATTGGTTATATATCCTTTTTAACAATTCCCATATTCCCTAAATCCAGTGGTATGCGTCTTCCTCCTTCGGCAATGGACTTGTAAATGGCCTCTACAATGACCATGTCCCTTTTGCCCATTTCCCCTGGGGCCACATTTGGTGTACCGAATAGAATGTGTTTGGCAAAATCGTCCATTTGCACTTTTTGTTGACTTTGGTGCGGATACTTGATCTCATTTCCTTCCGAAGTCCTTCCCGATATTGGCCCATAACTATGGCAGGGGTTAAGCTCAACCCATCCTTTTTCGAAGGAAACGAAAAGACGATTGGCGTTGGCATTATGGGATGTGAACATATGACCCACTTCCCCGTTCGGAAATTCCATTTGGGCGGTAATGGACTCATCGGTATCCTTAAAATATTCTGGACGGGTACTGAACTCCTGGGCAGAAACCGAAATAGGGTTATGTCCTACACCATATATATTGCTCTGTATGGAATAGACCCCCATGTTCATCAAGGCTCCTCCACCTGATAAGGCATGATTCAACCGCCACTGCTCCGGATTGCCCCTGGAAATATAGCCGGCATCGGAAGATACATACATGACCTTGCCAAATGGTTTTTCGCTTACCAACCGTTTAATCTCATTGGTATAGGGGTCGGATTGCATACGATACCCAACACTTAATTTTACCCCCGACTTTTTGCAGGCATCAATGATGGCATCACATTCCTCTACATTCATGGCCATAGGCTTCTCACAAATAACATGTTTACCCGCCCTTGCCGCGCGAATACTGAAATCCGCATGCATGCTATTGGGTAGGACCACATATACAATATCTATGGAATCATTTTTCGCTATGGAATCAAAGTTGTCATAGTTGTATACATTTTCCTTTGGTATCCCATATTGGTCCATCCAGACCTTCTCCTTTTCTGGGGTTCCCGTAACAATGCCTGCCAAGTAACAATGCTCGGCATCCTGAAGCCCTGGCGCCAACTGGTATGTACTATAGCTTCCCAATCCTACAAGGGCAATACCCAGCTTCTTTTTGTTCTGGGCCCCGCCCATGGCACATGCCAAAGGTATTCCACTTAACAAGGCCGATCCGGCTATACCTTGGGATAATTTACTGTTGAAGGTTCTTCTATTCATGTCTTTGGAATTTCGATTACTCGCGTTTTAAAAGTATAAATAAACTGCCCAAATTATTTATATCCAATGTAAAATTTGGAAATAGCCCTTACAGAAATTACTTCTCGACTAAAACCACTATTTTAGTGCGTACCAGTGCCAAACGGTAAGAAGGCCAATTGCCTGGACTTTTTATGCAAATTAAATCCTTTATTCGGACCCTTACGTTTCTTCATGGTTCCTTGACCTTGGGGCTCATGGCCTTTACCCTGTTCGTCTACTTTCAGAACCGTTCTTTCACTGTTGGGACGGATTCCAATGATCTCTATGTATATATTGTTCCGACAATCGCTATCCTAGGTTATTTTCTTGGCAAGTTTTTGTTCCAAAAACAGTTACAACGTATTGATCGAAAAGACAATTTGACCGGCAAATTGGTCCGTTACCAAATTGCATCTTTGGTGCAATATGCACTCTTGGAGGGTCCGGCATTTTTTGCCTTGGTCATCTACTACATCAAAGGAAATGCATTATATCTGTTGATAGGTCTGTCCCTTTTGGCTTATTTAATAATGCTACGACCTAAAATCGATACATTGATAAAAGCCTTACCTTTAAGCCAGGAGGAAGAACAGCAACTGAAACGAAGTAACTAATAGAAAAATATTTGCATTGAAAGAAACAACAAGAAGGCAATTTGTAAAGACCTCTACATGGGGTTTGGGTGCCATACCTTTTTTGCACCCATTGTCGACCTTATCCCAGGTAGCTACAGAGGGCAAGGAAAAATTGCCCGTCTATTTATTTTCAAAACACCTACAATTTTTGGATTATCGGACCGCAGGTGAAAAAGCAGCGGAAATGGGTTTTTCAGGATTGGATCTTACGGTTAGGCCAGGAGGCCATGTACTTCCAGAAAATGTGGCAGAGGATTTGCCCAAGGCTATTGAGGAAATAAAGAAGGGAGGCTCACAGTGTCATCTGATGACGACCGCAGTTGACAATGCCGATGATCCCTTGGATGCCAAAGTCTTGGAGGTTGCTTCACAGCAGGGCATTACCCATTATCGCTGTAATTGGTTCCGGTATGATGAAAACCGATCCATGCCCGATACCTTAAAGGAACATGCACAGACCATTAAATCGCTCGCCGCATTGAATCGGTCTTTGGGTTTAAAAGGCTGTTACCAAAATCACTCAGGGACTTGGGTGGGAGCATCTATTTGGGAGGTAAAGACTTTGCTGGAACAAGCGGACAAAGAATATTTTGGCGCACAATACGATATACGGCACGCCATGGTAGAGGGCGGCCTTTCCTGGGAAAATGGTCTAAGACTTATCAAGGACCACATTAAGTCCATCGCTTTAAAAGATTACAAATGGGAAAAGGTCGGGGGTCGCTGGAAGGTCATAAACGTTCCTTTAGGCGAGGGAATGGTCGATTTCAAAAAGTATTTCAGCCTTTTAAAAAAATACGAGATCAACGTTCCGGTAATTCTGCATGCCGAATATCCATTGGGTGGTGCGTCACATGGAAAATCGGAAATTTCGGTATCCCCGGAAGTTGTGTTTACCGCTTTGAAAAAGGATTTGAAAAAAGCAGAGCAACTATGGGAAGAGGCTTAATAATTGGTGTTGTAACCTTTTGCGTACTACTGATAGTTGCCTGTTCAACACCACCCAAATCCAGTTGGAATGGAAAGAACTATTTGGCGCACGTACAACTGGACTCCTCAACATTGCTGGTAACCGAAGTGGCCAAAAACCTTGAAGTACCATGGGATCTGGTACCCGGTCCGGGGGGATGGCTATATTTTACGGAACAAAAAGGCACCATAAATCGAGTTGATCCCGTAACAGGTGAAATTCAAAATTTAGCCGTTTTGGACGACCTTTTCTATAGAAAATCGTCCGGACTGTTCAGCATGGCTTTGCACCCTCATTTTGAAACCCATCCGTTTGTTTATATCCATTACGCCGTAGCGGAAAAGGATAGTAATTTTCTAGATCTTATTTCCTCTAAAATTGTACGGTATTCCCTGGAAGGCGATAGTCTGGTGAACCCGAAGCTTATTTTGAAGGATATTCCTGGAAACACATATCATAATGGAAGTCGTATGCTTATTTTTGAGGATAAGCTATGGATCGGCACCGGAGATGCGGGGGATACCCGAACCGTTCAGGATATTGGGACCTTAAACGGAAAGGTCCTACGACTTAATCTCGATGGCAGTGTCCCCGACGACAACCCATATCCCAACAACCCCGTATGGAGTACCGGTCACCGTAACATTCAAGGTATCACGGTTGGGAAGGGTCGGCTTTATGCGTCGGAGCACGGCCCGAACAACGATGATGAAGTAAACCTCATACAAAAAGGTGCAAACTACGGTTGGCCGGATATCCATGGCTTTATCGATTTGGAAAACGAAAAGGCGTACAGCAAGGATTCGGTTACCCAAGAACCCTTAATGGCATGGACACCCACCATTGCTACGGCAGGACTGGAGTATTACGATAGCGATCAAATCCCCGAATGGAAAAACAGTTTGCTGTTGACCACCTTAAAGGGCCGTTCTTTTCGGGTTTTGTCCTTAAATGCGAAGGGTGATAAAATCAATGAAGAGCATCTCTTTTTTCAAAAATTCTTGGGGAGACTGCGCGATGTAGCCGTAGGTAAAGAGGGGGAGATTTATTTGGCGACAAGCAATATGGATTGGCATCAGGGACATCAACCTTGGTTGTACGACTCTTTGCCCAAAGCTAATGGTGATCGCATTCTTAAGATAGAAATAGCCGATGAAGGTATACAAAACCAACTGGCAACTTTGGAAAACCCTGTTGGATTGAAAGAAGAACTTGTTCCGATCAGTTTAAGTCCGGAAATTGCAAAATCCACTACATCCGATAAGGATCTGGACAACGGTGCCAAACTATATGGCATCCATTGCGCTGCTTGTCATGCCCCGGATGGTAAAGGAAATGTTGGGCAGATACCACCCTTGGTCAACAGTGAATGGGTCTCGGGTAATGTAGCAAGACTCATTGATGTGACCTTAGGAGGGCTCAACCAGCCCATACAGGTAAACGGTGTTACCTACCAGGGAGAAATGCCGGCATACAAAATATTGCCGGACAACGAAATAAGGGATATTTTAAATTATATTCGAACTGAATTTGGAAAAGCCAAAGGAAACATTGTAGCTGCGGATATTGTACATCAACGTAAAGGCTTGAAATAACGAATTAAAGGAACTATGAAAAATACGATGATAATGATGGTCCTATTTGGAATTATGACATCGGTGAACGCCCAAGATTGGCCTGATCTTGGCCATTTTAGAGAGGCGAACGAAAGACTGCCCGCTCCTACCGAGGAAGAGAACCGGGTGGTCTTTATGGGTAATTCCATAACCATTGGATGGCTCAAGACACGACCCGAGTTTTTCAAGGGAAAACCATACATCAACAGGGGTATTAGTGGCCAGACCACACCTCAAATGTTGCTTCGCTTTCGTCAAGATGTAATCGAATTGAAGCCAAAAGTGGTCGTAATCCTGGCAGGGACAAATGATATTGCCGGCAATACGGGGCCATCTACATTGGATATGATCTCTGATAATATCATTTCCATGGCCGAGCTTGCAAAGGCCAATGGCATTAAGGTAGTACTCTCCTCTACCCTACCTGCCTATGACTATCCCTGGAAACCGGGAATGGAGCCGGCCAAGAAAATCGTTGCGCTCAACCAAATGATCAGAACCTATGCGGAATTGAACAATATCGTTTATCTGGATTATTTCTCCGCCATGGCGGATGAGCGTAACGGGTTACCTGATAAATATGCCCATGACGGCGTACACCCTACCGCAGAGGGCTACAAGCTTATGGAACCCTTGGTCGAGACCGCCATTTCACAGGCATTAAATCCCGAAGAATGAGCAGTGTATTTCGAAAGTGTTTGGGCCTATTATTACTTGTTGCCATCTGCTCGTCAATACAGGCTTATGATAAGACTATGGAATTGAAAAAAGTTGAGAAGACCAAAAAACCGCTACGAATCGGAGTGGTAGGACTTGTCCACACCCATGTACATTGGATTCTGGGAAGGGAAAAATTGGGTGATATCGAAATTGTGGGAATTGTGGAACCTAACAGGGAGCTTGCCCAACGCTATGCGGATCAGCATGGATATTCCATGGATATTGTTTTTGATTCCTTGGACGAGATGGTAAAAACGGTGCAACCTGAAGCCGTAACCGCATTTAACTCCATCTACGACCACTTGGAAACTGTGAGATATTGCGCTCCGTTGGGTATACATGTAATGGTAGAAAAACCATTGGCCGTGAGTTGGGAACATGCCCAGGAAATGATCTCCCTGGCCAAAAAACATAAAATCCATTTACTTACGAATTACGAGACCTCTTGGTATGGCAGCAACCATAAGGCATATGACCTTGTCCATTCCGAGGACAAAATTGGGAACATACGACGTATGGTGTTCCATACAGGTCATTTTGGCCCCATTGAAATAGGATGTAATCCGGAGTTTTTGGAATGGCTTACCGATCCCGTTTTGAATGGTGGGGGTGCCCTTACGGATTTTGGCTGCTATGGTGCCAATTTGGCGACTTGGTTTATGCAAGGACAAGAGCCCGAATCCGTTACCTGTATTACCCAACAATTAAAACCTCATTTATACCCGAAAGTGGACGATGATGCGACTATAATACTGGACTATCCGGAAAATCAGGTTATCATACAAGCTTCCTGGAATTGGCCACATCACGTAAAGGACATGGAAATCTATGGAACCACAGGTTATGTAATTTGCAAAAATGCAAATGCCATGAAAATCATGACTGGGAGAAAACAAGAGTCCGTTTCCTTTGAGGCCGATCCCCTACCACAAGGTGTTCATGATCCCTTCGCCCTATTGCAAAAGGTGGTCCAGGAGAACTATCAACTATCGGTATACGATGTCTCCTCACTGGAAAATAACGAACGGGTAATGCAGATATTGGAAGCTGCAAAGCGCTCGGCGGAAACCCATAAAACTGTTATTTGGAAGGACATGTTTCCCGAGACGGCCTCAAACAAATAAAAATCTGGTGAAGCTTAGAGCCTGGGTCGAACAAAACAAGATGAATGGGGAAAACCACTGAAATCGATAACTCGGCATCCGATAAGAATCCTAATATACCCCATGGTGACAAGTGGGATACAATTGTCATCGGCTCTGGGGCCGGGGGACTGGCAACGGCAATTTGTTTGGCCAGGGCCGGACAAAAAGTATTGGTGCTGGAGCAGCACGATGTTCCCGGTGGATGGTGCCATAGTTTTTATTTGGATGGTCATCGATTTACCCCGGGAGTACATTATGTAGGGCTTTTGGCCGAAGGCGAGGCTACAAACGACCTGTATAGGGGCCTGGGTATAGCCAACGATCTGGTGTTCTTTAGAATGAATCCAGACGCGTACGAACATGCCTGGATCGGGGAAGAACGTTTTGACTTTCCCTCAAATCTCGAACAGCTTATTGACCGACTTTCGGAACGTTTTCCGGAGGAAAGGAAATCCATACGCACCTATCTGAACTTGGTACGGAACGTAAGTATACAAATCTATTCCCTACCTTATTTCAAAGGTTTTTGGCAGAAGTTGACCATTCCCTATAAAACTAGGCATATGGGCAAATACGGGCTTTTTAGCTTAAGAAAGGTCATAGGCTGGCATATCAAAAATCCTTTGCTAAAAAACATCCTTAACATTCAATGTGGCGATCATGGGCTTCAACCCAAAAAAGCGGCCTTCCCCCTGCATTGTGCATTAATGAGCCACTACTTCAATGGGGCCTATTATCCCATGGGAGGTGGCGGTGCCTTGATAAAGGCCATGACAAATGCGTTGAAAAAACACGGGGGACACCTCCGTACCAGCACGACCGTAAATCGGATTTTGACCCAGGGCGACAAGAAAAAGCGCGCAATAGGGGTAGAATTGGAAAACGGCCAGTTCCTATATGCCGATACCATAGTTTCCAATGCGGATCCCGGAATTACCTATTTGAATTTGATCGGCAAGGAAAACCTAAGTTCCAAACTTCAAAAAAAACTGTCCAAAACCAAATACTCCTGCACCTCGTTAATGCTTTTTTTGACCGTAGATATGGATTTACGTAAGGCCGGTCTGGACTCGGGCAATATTTGGTTGATGCCCAATAAGGACACGGACGATTTATATGATGACCTTATGACCCCAAATCTCTCCAATGGAGAGGCTTTTGAAGCCATGTTCGTCAGCTGTACCTCGCTCAAGGATCCCGTTAGTTATGACGGCAGGCACCATACCATAGAAGCGATAACATTGGTAGATTACAGTACTTTTGAAAAATACAAGGAAGAGACCGAACCCCGATCCAAGGACTATCTTAAATTTAAGAAAGGACTTACCCAAAAGATGCTTAATGGCCTTTCCAAGGCCATCCCTGGAATAAGGGACCATATAGTACAAATGGAATTGGGAACTCCCATTACCAATGAGTATTACATTAATACGACGCGGGGCAATGTCTATGGAACCGAAAAAAGTCTAAGGCACATAGGCCCTTTTGCATTTAAGGCAAAAAGTGAGATAGAGAATCTATACTTATGTGGGGCAAGTATTCTATCCCATGGCGTGGCTGGAGCATCCCATTCTGGAGTAGATACGGCTGCCATTGTTTTGGGATGCGAGGCCGATGAACTAAAAAAGCCACAAGACGATCAACACTTAAGGATTTATGAGGCGGAAAGTCCGGCCAACTATCCTGATTGGATGTTGAAGAAAATGGAGGTAAAAAGGGCTAGGGCCATCTCTAAAATGGCCCAAGAGTCCGCATAGCCCTATTTAGGGGAGCTCAAAGGAAACACTAAAACATTTGTATTAGAGATTGACCCATTTATGCTACCTTTTTTTGACGGTCTTATTTACTTTTAAAAATAAAATCTAAAAATCCCATGTACATTTCATTTCCCAATCGGTTATCCATAGTACAAAATCTTTCTACTGCCAGTGACGGAACGGAAGAGCCTAATCAAAAAAATAGCAAAAGAATCATCTCACTGCTTTTTCTGTTATCATTTACCGTTTTGTCATTTGCCCAGGTAAAGGTTTACGAAGGCACGGAAGTAATACCCACCTATAAAATAGGACAAGATGAAACGAGTCCCCTATTTTATACAGGACGTGGTGTTCAAGGAGCCCAAGGTAAGATTTACCCCTATCCCTCACAGACGAAACTTGGGGATTCCCTTACCGATGTCACGTATGAAATGGTCTATTTGGAGAATGAATATATCAAGGTGAAGGTACTTCCCGCTTTCGGAGGTAGATTGTTTTCGGCAATCGACAAAACCAACGGACATGAGTTGTTCCATACCAATAGTGTAATTAAACCCGATTTAATCGGTACTTTGGGTGCCTGGGTATCCGGCGGAATAGAATGGTGTTTTCCACATCATCATCGTACGACCACCATGATGAAAAGCGACTATAGAATGGTCGAAAATAAGGATGGAAGTGCCACTATCTGGATTGGGGAGACCGAAAAAACGATGGATATGCGAGGGGTTATCGGTATGACGCTGCGTCCCGGCCGATCCTATATTGAAGTGGATTATCGAATCAACAACACCAACACATTGACGAAAACTTTTCTTTTTTGGGCCAATGTAGCCATAACTTCCAATGAGGATTTCCGAACATTCTGGCCCCCAAGCCAGGAAATAGGTGTATTCCATAACAACAGAAGTTTTATTAAGTGGCCCATTTCCAATGCCACAGATAACTATGGCCGAACCAGCTACCCGGAAGGAGTTGACCTCACCTGGTGGAAAAATCACCCCAATCCCGTGTCATTTTTTATGTGGGAAATTAAGGAAGGGTTTATCGGAGGGTATGACTATGGACAAAATGCGGGAACCGTACATGTAGGAGATCTCCATGAGAATAACTCATCAAAGTTATGGCAGTTCGGGCCAGGATTACAAGGTCAAAATGCCAGGCGAAAGCTAACCGATGATGGAAAGGCCTATGTGGAATTGATGACAGGAACCTTCTCCAATAATCAACCCGATTACAGCTGGATTTTACCACATTCGGTCAAGGATGCCAAAAACTATTGGTATCCGTTGCGGGATATCGAGATTGCAAAGAATGCTACCATCGATGCTTCGGTAACACTTCAAATGCGGAATAGCAAAACTGTTTTCTATGGATTCAATACAACTACCGTTTTTAAAAATGCTAAAGTACTATTGAAAAACGGTGATGAGGTTTTAGTGGAAAAGACCATTGATATTGATCCGGCCACTCCGTTTACCTCAAATTACAAGAGCCGTAAACCGTTGGACGAGTATCAACTTTATGTTGAATTGAAGGATGGTCAAGGAAGGGAATTGGTTTCCTACACGCCTTACAAACCTCAAAACCCTGAATTACCGGAAGTACAGGAGCGGGTAAAAAAGCCCGAGGAGATTACTACGATCGAAGATCTTTACCTTACCGGTAGATTCGTAGAGCAATTTAACCGTCCAGGTATTAATCCGGATGACTATTATTTGGCGGCCCTGGAGAAATCGCCCAACGATTACCGGACGAATATCGCCTTGGGCAAACGAAGATTGAATCAAATGAAGTACAAAGAAGCCTTATCCTATTTGCAAAAAGCGGCCAATAAGCTTAAGGTAAAATACTTTCAGCCAAAAGAGGGTGAGCTTTTCTATTATTTGGGAATGGCACATAAAGCATTAGATCAAACAGAAGAGGCTTATAAAAATTTGGCCCGTTCCACCTGGTACTATCAGTGGTTTTCTGCAGGTAATTACCAATTGGCGTTGTTAGAGGGACAAAAAGGGAACTTCACCAAGGCCTTGGAATATGTGAATGAGGCCTATTCCACAAACACCAGGGATAGCCGCATTACGGTTCTTTATGCTTCTCTGCTTCGAAAACTTGGCGATACCGACAAGGCTATTTCCCTTCTGGAAGAACAGTTGGCCTATGATCCGTTGAATTTTACCGCCCTTTATGAAAAAGGTCTCTTGGAGGGAAAAGCTTCCCTAGAGGATTGGCATAGGAACATGCAAGATATAGAAAACAATTACTTGGAGATCGCCACCCATTATATGAACTCTGGCCTATTGAAGGAGGGTACGGATCTATTATCAAGTTTAAAGAACCCTAAAAATCCTCTGGTGCACTATTATCTTTCATGGTTTCATAGCCAAATGGGTAATACGGCAAAAGCCCAGGATTACCTTACCACAGCTAAAAGTTGCTCCTTGGATTATAGCTTTCCCTATAGGATGGAGACCGAAGTTGTGTTAAAGAATGCCATAAAGATTGATGCCCAAAATGCAATGGCCTACTATCTTATGGGAAATCTACTTTACGACAATCGTCCAGAGGATGCGATGGAGGCTTGGGAAAAAGCCGGTGCAATGGATACCAGTATCCCAATGGTCTGGCGTAATCTTGCATTTGGCGATTTCTATCATGGGAAGAATCCCAAAAAGGCCATTGAACACATGACAAAGGCTATATCATTACATGGTGACAACCCGTTATGGTATGCCGAACTTTCCAAATATTATGACGAATCCGATGAGGACTTCACCGAAAACTTGGAAATACTACGAAAGAATATCAAAATAGTCAAAAAGGACGTAGCCGCTCCAAAAACCCTCGTCCAGCTTTTAAACCTCAATGGCGAATATGATGAGGCCATTCAATTTTTGGACGAACATCATTTTAGGACCTGGGAAGGTGGCCGGGAAACGTACTGGCATTATGTGGACGCGCATACGTTGAAAGCCAAGGAACTAATGAAAAACAACAACTATAGAGAGGCCATTTCCCATTTGGAACGTGCGCTTCTGTATCCTGAAAATCTGGAAGTGGGCAAACCCACCCATGACGAAAAAAATGCCATGATCTATTATTATATGGGAGAGGCCTATACACAAATGGGAAACACCAAAAAGGCAAGGGATAGTTATCAAAAAAGTGCAACGGCCCAAAACGGAAGAGGCATGTACGACCTAATTTACTATCAGGCGATGGCCCATGAAAAATTAGGCAAGACCAATGAGGCAAAAAACATGTTCAACGACCTGATCCAAAATGCACAGCGTCAAAGAAACCGCGGAAACGACAATACATTGGTCGCCGTAGAGGAGGCTTCGGCAACCAACAAAAAGGCAATCTCCCAATCGTATTTCCTTGAGGCCTTGGGCAATCTTGGGTTGGGAAATAAGGATGACGCCAAACGTCTCCTGAAAACCGCCCTCGGTGAATACCAGAACAATCTTTGGGCAAAGGTCATGATGGAAATCTAAATCAG
This sequence comes from Ulvibacterium sp., assembly GCF_965228935.1. Classification (GTDB taxonomy): domain Bacteria; phylum Bacteroidota; class Bacteroidia; order Flavobacteriales; family Flavobacteriaceae; genus Ulvibacterium. The sequence continues at coordinate 4,187,375 of NZ_OZ245846.1, forward strand.
CCCAGTCATGTACCCCATGCACAGGTGTATTTTTGTGTCCATAGTGATCCTTTTCAATGGACTTGCTAGGGTCGTAGGGCAAGACGTTCAAAAGCTTTCCCTTGGGGAACAACCCATTTTTAGGGTTTCGAAGACCAACCAAAAAATTATGATCGATGGAGAATTGAACGAGGAAATTTGGCAGAAGACCGAGGCAAGAACTTTGGATTACTTTTATAGGGTGGAAAAACCGGACGATCAACAACAAACTACCTTTCGGATGTTATGGGACGAGCAAAACCTATACCTGTTCTATCAAATGGAAGATAAGTACCTTACCGTTCTTGAAACCCGTCGCGATGGAGAGCCCTATTTTGATGATTGTGCCGAAATCTTTTTCATAACAGCACCTGATAGCCTGGATACCCATTTTGGATATGAACTGAACCTGAACAAGGCTTCCAATGACTTCATCTATTTCAACTCATACTACAAAGGAAAGGACATCGTCTACCGGAGCTTCAATCCCGAGTTTGAGGTTGAAACGACTTATGACGGCACCGTCAATGATAACTCCGATATAGATAATGGCTGGACCATGGAAATGGCCATACCTATTTCAAATTTCGGTGAATTGGGTGAAGCGGTACCCCTACAAAAAGGAACACGTTGGGCTATTTTGGCCGTGCGCCAAGATCGGAACGATTTAAAGGGCAATAGAAGGTCTACTTCCACTTTGTTTCCCATTTATGATATCTCGAAAAATGTACATCAAGCCAATCGTTTTGGCCTAGTTGAATTTATTGAATAAATTACCACTGATTTGATGTATATTTTTGGTGATGAAAAAAAGCATTCTATTCGGTTGGGCCGTATTGGTTTTAGGTGCCTGCGGCAAGATTAAAAAGGAAAATTCCGAGGTATCCAAGGTCATCGATGCCCCCAATATTATCTATATCCTGGCCGACGATTTGGGCTATGGGGATCTGGGAAGTTATGGACAGGAAAAGATCAGGACTCCTCGGTTGGACCAAATGGCACAAAACGGTATCCGATTTACCGACCACTATGCAGGTAATACGGTATGTGCCCCATCAAGGGCTTCTTTGATGACCGGTCTACATCAGGGGCATGCAGCGGTACGGGGAAACAATAATAACATATTGTCTTCCAGTGATTTTACCTTGGCGGAAATGTTCCAAAAAGTGGGGTATGCCACCGCCCTTATGGGAAAATGGGGTCTAGGTGAAGTGGGTTCTACCGGGGAACCTTCCGTACAGGGATTCGATACGTATTTTGGTTATTTGAACCAGATACACGCACATAACTACTATCCCGATCATCTGATAAAGGACGGAAAAAAAGTACTTTTGAATAACAAGGTAATCTTCGCCCAGGAGGGTTATGCAAAGGGAATAGGAAGTGCCGCCACCGAAAAAAATGAATATTCGCATTCACTGATCATCAAGGAGGCTTTACGTTTTTTGGACAGTCCAAGACAAAAGCCTTTTTTTCTATACTTACCGTTGACCATCCCTCATGCCAATAATGAAGGGGAACTGACCGCGGACCATGGGATGGAAGTTCCAAATTTGGGAATCTATAAGAATCGAAAATGGCCAGAACCAGAAAAGGCCAAGGCGGCCATGATAAGTCTCCTGGATGCCGATGTAGGTCGAATATTGGATAAGTTAAAGGATTTGAAAATAGATAGAAATACCTTGGTCATCTTTACCAGTGATAATGGTCCCCACAAGGAAGGAGGCGTAGATCCTGAGTTTTTTGATAGCAACGGTGCGCTAAAAGGTACCAAACGAGATTTATACGAAGGAGGGATTCGGGTTCCGTTTATCGCCCAATGGCCCGGGAAGATTGCACCGAATACCGTATCCGACCTTCCCACTGCTTTTTGGGATATGCTACCAACATACGCTGACATTATTGGGTACTCCCTAAGCACCGAAACGGATGGCATCTCCTTTCTCCCTACCCTTTTAGGGCAATCCGAATCGCAAAAGGAACATGATTATTTATACTGGGAATTTGCGGAAAGCGACCATGACGCTCAGGCCATTCGTAGCGGAAAATGGAAATTGCTTCACATCTACAAGACCAATTCCTGGGAGCTCTATGACCTATCCAATGATATAGGGGAAGAAAACAATTTGATAAACGACTATCCGGATGTTGTTGAAAAACTAAAGGCATATATGGAGGAGGCCCATATTTATGATTCAGATTATCCATTGGAGGGAGAGCCTTTGCCCGCTACCAGTTCGTAAAAGAACCGTCATCTCTTTTTAACCTAGGTATTTCGACGGGTTTAAATTCTTGGCTCAGGGCATATGCCTCGTCAAATTCCACCCCTAACCCGGAAGTGTCCGGAACCGGATATCCGGCACCATCCAACTCTGGTTGCACGGGATAGAAACTTCGGTCGTTGGTACCCATCTGTTGTGCCGGGGTATTTACTTCCTCCAACCAACTAAAATTGGTACATGCCGCAGCTAAATGAATAGTGGCTGCGGTGCATATGGGACCCAATGGGTTGTGCGGCATCAAATCGATATAGTGGGCCTCGGCAATGGCCGCTACTTTCATAGCCTCGGTAATTCCCCCAACATTACAGACATCGACACGCGCATATTGTGCAATGTTTCTTTCCAAAAAAGGTAGGAACTGCCATTTACTGGAGAACTCCTCACCAATGGCGAAAGGTACATCCACCATTTTACGAAGGCTCTCATAAGTTTCCGGGTTTTCATCTCGTATCGGTTCCTCTATGAAATCCAGGGTTCCTACCGGCATGCGCTTAATAAAGGAATAGGTCTCCGCAGTCGTAAGTCGGGTGTGATAGTCAATGCCAATCGTGACTTCCGAACCCACCAGATTTCGTAGTTCAGTGACCCACTCGGCCAAAAGTGCTATGGACTCCCTGGGTTCAAAGCGATTTTTTACATTCTGGGATTCAAATTCGGCAGGTGCCAAACGAAGTGTCTTCCAACCTTTCCTTACACAAGTCTTTGCATAATCCAACAATTCCTTACGGGTCGCAAACCGAATGGATGCAAAACAAGGCACAAAATTACGTTGCTTCCCTCCCAATAGTTCATAAACGGGAACACCAAGGGTCTTACCCTTAATGTCATATAGTGCAATATCGATTGCCGAAATGGCGGCCGACAACACCCTTCCCCCTTCAAAGTACTGTCCTCTGTACGATTCTTGCCAAATAGCTCCTATTTTATTGGGATCCCTGCCTATTAAAAAGCCCTTAAAATGCGTTATGGCACCTATTACGGCCAACTCCCGACCCGAAAGCCCGGAGGCACCCCATCCATAGATACCGGAATCCGTCTCTACTTTTACAACTAATTGGGTTCCCGAACCAATGTTAATGGGATAGGTCTTTATGTCCGATATCTTCATTTGCCGACTTTTAAATAAATTTGGATTATCATCGAATCTATTCTTTTGGAACTATACGCCTTACCTTGCCCACTATAAAGGTATAGGAGATGAATCCTAAAAGGGCTATTCCCCCAATAAAAAATAGCGCTGGGCCAAAATCACCTTCCTCTACCAAATATCCAATTGCAATGGGTACCACAATTCCGGCCAAACCGCCGATAAAATTAAAGGCCCCACCCGTAAGACCTATGAGTTTTTTAGGCGCCATTAGTGAAATGAATACCCATGCGATACTTGCCAGGCCATTACCGAAAAAGGCCAAAGCCAAAAAGAATATAATAAAAAAAGTACTATCCGTGTAATTTGCGCCAATAATACAGGTAGACAGCAGCATGCCTACAATAATCGGTGCTTTTCTTGACATTTCTATAGAGTAGCCTTTCCTGGTCAGAAAATCTGAGGTGAATCCGGATAACAAGACTCCGGCAAAGGCTGCCAAATAGGGAATGGAAGCCAGAAATCCGGATTGCAGAAAATCCAGCCCCCGGTACTCTACCAGGTAAGTCGGAAACCAGGTAAGGAAAAACACAATGGTGGCCCCAAGACAAAACTGACCGATATAAAGCCCCCAAAGTTTACGGTAGAGAAAAACTTGTTTTATGTCGGTCCATTTGAAACTCATTTTCCTTTCAACTTTTTCCTTCATTTCCACAAGACCACCTCCAGACTTGATATGTTCCAATTCCGAGTCGCTAACATATTTATGTTCTTGGGGATCTCGATAAAAGTAATACCAGATTCCTGCCCAAAGGATGCCAATGGCCCCCGAGACAAAAAAGAGTCCGCGCCAACCGAGATAATTTTGAATAATGGCAAGGATCGGAAGTAAAAAGGCCATGCCCAAGAACTGGCCCGAAGTATAAATTCCTATAGCGGATGCCCGTTCATTTTCGGGAAACCATCGTGTAACGATCAAATTGTTTATGGGATATGAAGGTGCCTCAAAAACACCAATACTGGCCCTAAGCCCAATTAAGGTAATAAACGAATTGGCAAATCCTTGAATCAAGGTCGCTATGGACCAGAAAGCCATAATAAAGGTATACAATACCCTGGATTTTATCTTATCGGCCACCACCCCACCGGGAATTTGCAAACAAGCGTAGGTCCAGGCAAAGGCAGAAAAAACATACCCCATTTGTACCGAATTGATTCCAAGGTCTTTTTGAATGGCGGAAGCTGCTATGGAGATATTCGTACGATCTAAATAATTGATGACCACCGTTACGAATATCATGGCAAGAATATTGTATCTTTTTCGGGTCGTTATTGGTGTATTTTCCATTCAGGTGCTCAAATGTGCTATTGTTTCTTGTATTGAAACTCTTTTTCAAATCCTACGTTTTTGTAATCCTCCGTCCGGGGCAGTACAAATTGGTATTCGTATATCCGGTCTATTTCAACCTTGAGATTCTTTGCCTCAAATTCCATAACATGACCGGCAAAGGTCTCATCGTCGGAAACAAAATGTAAATGGTAACCGGAAGCATTGATGTCACCGATGAACTCCGGACAAAAAAATCCGACCATGGTTCCGGAAAAATTCTCCCTTTCAAAAATGGGACGGTTGGGAATCAGAAAATCCAAACCTTTGTCAAAGGGTTTTTCCTGTTTATGTAACCCACCACATTTCATTTTAGAAAATTCCCCATGGATCCTAAAGGCGTAGAATATATTTTTTGTCGGTAATTTTTCGTTGATACGTTTCCGCAAGGTTTCGTAATCGGGGACTTCCTGCAAATTAAATGTATCCTCCGGATCAAAAAAAGTAGCGTTGGCATAGGCAATCTTGGTATCATTGGAAGGATTCACCACCTCCCCGTTTTCTTTGGCCTGATAAAGCCGACCATTGAGCATGATCAACTCCCCATCCAAAAAATTATAGGATCCCAGACCAATATCGCCCTTGGTCTTTAATTCCCCTGCAGTTATGTCGCCCTCAAAAATCTTATTTACAAAGGCATGCCAAATGGAATAATGGTAGAATAAATCCGGTTTTTCAACCATTTCCTTTTCCAATTTCGCCGTGATATCCGGTCCGGTTTTTTCCTTGCATGCATTTAGGACGACCAATATACCGGCAAGTATAAAGAATTTCAATACTGTTGTTTTCATTTCCTAACTATTTTGAAATGGAGGAAAAGCCTCCTGTTCCAGTTCCTTAAAATTTTATGTTTCTGGCCAATTCAACATCTTGTTTTACATCATTTAGAATAGCTTGCCAATCGATCATTTTTGTCCTTGCCAGCATCTGGGTCTTATAATGGGTTTCCGAAATCTCCGCGTAGTTTGTCCAGTGAGTTATGGCTTCTTTAAGAAGATCTATGGCGTTTTGTTGGTGTATGGCTTTTCTGTTTTTTGCAAAAAAAGATAATTCGGTGGCTGCTTGAATTTTGGTGGCATAATATTTTCCCAAGTAGGCCATCGCCAAGATATCGTCCAGCAGAATTGTGGCTTCCGTAGTAATGGTTTTGTTCATCATTTTCAATTTTTGGACACCATCAATTGCCACTGTGGCGTACTTGTTTAAATTATGGACAACTTGTATCGGGGTTATGCCATCCACAGTGTTTCCCTCATCTACTGTTTCCACATAAGTATTGGGATTTATTATCGTACTCCCTTCCATGGTAGGGTTATCCATAAAATCGAGAACCGTTTGAAAACCTTTTCGCTCGTTATAGCAAGCTTCTATGGACCACATAAAATCCCAGTCCTTCCAATAGAAGCGATTGACCTGGGGAACTATCTTGGATGCGGATTGCCAAATATCGTGCAACACTATTGCCTCTATATTTGGAAAACGATTTTGCAGTTTCTTTACGAAAAAACCCCTACTGAGTGTATTGTTATACCCCAATCGTCCCCATAACATAAAATTGTACCAATGCTTTTCAATTTCGAGCTGGCCTACAAACTCTGTATCCTTTGAAACGAATTCCCTTCCCCAAACATAACCATCCGAGCCCATGTGATAGGCGGCGGTATGTTCCTTTGGAAAGTTGCCCAGAAATTCCCTAACATACTCGGCATCGCCCCATCGATAAACAAAAATATCGTCATTGCGTAGGTTCCACCAGGATTTGAGTCCATAGGGTTTCATTGCTTCAATATGATTATCCGCGAAGGGAATGTCCGGAGAAGAGTACAGTCTTGCCTTGGCATATTTGAAACTGACATCAAATTGATCTGGATAGTCTTTCCAATAGCGCATTATCAATTCCATATTCGAGTTCCAGACCCGATGTATGAAATGTACTTTTCGATCTGGTTGTACTTTCTTGGCATCCAGCACACCCATACCATAGGTTTCCCACAACCATTTTTCACGATTATAGTCACCAAAAGGTTTGGACATATGCTCCCCCGCTGTTACTCCAATTCCCTTTACATCGGGATAGGTAAGCAGGAAATTCTTTACTGCGGCACGGTAATAGGAAATGGTCTCGAGGTCATCAGCCTGATGGGAAACCCCATATTTGCCCGCAGGTTCATCGTAGGGATCAACATCATAAGTACGATAGAACGGAGGTACAGGTTTCGCAACACTGTTAGGGCAAATGTTCCAGGTAATAAAGTAGATATCTATACCCCTTTGTTTAGCCAAATGCATTACCTTTTTCCAAAATGAAATTTTCTCGTCTATCGTTATTTTCTTGACGGTTTTCAGGTTTTCCATCACATTGCTTGATACCATTTGCGGTTCTGCCCATTCGTTTTCCTTACCGATAGGTTTTAGCGTAGTCACCTTTACATCTTCAAGGGCCACATCCGGAAAATCGTCCATTTTAATCATAGAGGGAAAAGGATGCGGATTCCATAAAGTCAATGTATTATAACGATGCAAGGCCATGTTATCCAGAAATTCTTCCCAAAACTCCCATTTCCACATTTCCAGAATATTGTTTTGGGCGGCATCGCCCGTATCATCATAACTGGGCGTACGTGCATCCAAAGGGATATTGAACTTTAAGCCCCGTTTTTTCAGATAGGGCTTCCCTTGTGCTTCGATAATTTTTTGGTTTAAAACGATTTGTTCGGCAACTTCCAAACCACCATATAAAAGTCCCCTCCCATCACCGCCATAAATGGTTACCTTATTTCGGGAAGTATCTATCCGGTAAGCTTCGGAACCTAATTTGGTATCCAACTTAAAATCGATTTTTAAGGATGTAAGCCCATTCCCCCCTTTAGCCTCCTCTATTTTGCGCAGGGCGAAATCAAGGTCTATGCCATCTTGGGCATGTAAAAAAGGATTTGCACCAAGTGCTATGAATAGGACAGAAGTTGTTAACAAGGATGTCCTTAATGTCCGTATTAAACCCATATCATTTTAAAAATTTATTATTTACTCATGTAGGCAAATAAATCCCGGATATCTTGCTCCGATAGACCGGCCAATAATCGCTCGGGCATTATAGATGCCTTTTGAGCCTCAATCTCATCTATCATTCCCGTGGCAAGTGTTATCTCATCCATTCCCAAAGGTTTTATTTTAATTTTTCCTGCACTACGGTCCGTGAGTAGCCCTACAATGACCTGTCCGTCTTTTTTCTTTACCCGATAGTTTACATACCCTTCCCGGATATCCGCATTCGGATCAACGATGTTAAGGATCATATAGGTTAGGTTGTTTCTATCATATCCGGTCAACTCAGGGCCTATTTCCTTACCTTCTCCATCCAAGATGTGGCAACTGGCACAGTACATGCCATAAAGGTTTTTGCCCTTCCCTACATTTCCTGTTCCAGAAACCAGGGCTTTTTGAACCCTTTTTATCTCTTTCTCCTTTTCCTCTGAAGAAACCATTTTAACATTGGGCCATAATTCATCTACTTTTTTGGTCAGGTCGGAATCCCCCAAAAGTTTAAACTGCCGAACGATTTCCAAAGGCACTTCGCTTTTCTTTACTTCCTTGGTATCGCCGATCTTTACGAGAAAGGCACTTGCCCATGAGGCCCTGCTGGCAAAAAGTTGAAAGGCCGCCTTTCTTAGATCCAGATCCGCCCGGAGTTTAAAAAGATAGGCCTCCGCCATCTCCCTTCCGATAACCTCTTCATTATAGTGGCCCAAAGCCTCCAAGCAGGCTATCCTAACCGCTATTGAATATTTATGGTCTTGTGTAATCTGTAACAAAACCGGAACTGCTTTGGGCTGATTAATTTCCCCAAAGATTTTGATATAGGCGAGTCGTTCCAGCCTATCGGCATTTTTGTTGGGCAATAGTTCCAAAACCTTGTACACGGCTTCGGTTTCGTTCCGCCGTAATGGCAATGCCCATTTACCTTCCCCGAACCTGGACTGATACTTCTGAATCATTTGGGCCAAATCTGTTGGTATTTCAAAGGGATCTCTACCTCGTAATCCTTCCTGCAAACCGGTAAAAAGTATTTTGGCATGTGCATCACTGGGCGCAAGGTTTAACAACGCTATACAGGAAGTATAATTCTCGTTGCCGCCTTTGAGGGCGTAGCGCTGTATAAGACGTTCCAAAACCACATCTTTTACCAAGGGCTTGTCCCATATTTCCTTCTTGTTGAAAAGCTCCAATACGGATTTTCTTCCTGTTTCCGTTTTTGATTCCAATGCCCACCAGGTGAACATTTGATTTTCGATATCCTCCTGATTGATGCCGTTCTCAAGGAGACCAGCGATAATAGGTACGGCGACCTCTTGAGGAAGGCGTTTGGCCGTTGAGGCCAGTTGTCCCAAAACTTCCAGATGGGATTCGGAAAGGGCCATTTCCCTTAACTTTCGAGCAATAGAATTTGAAGCCTGATTTGTATCACCAATCAACCGGATAGCCCACAATCGTACATGGGGGTCGGTATGATCCATAGCCTCAAGTGTGATTTTCTCGCTGAACCCCCCGGTCAGATGAATGGCCCAAAGTGCCTCTAAGGAAGTTTGCCCGGAAGCATGGGAACGAAATAGCGTCTCAAGTTCTGGTATAACACTGCTGTCCTTCCTATCTCCAAATTGCCGTAACGCTTCTTGTCGGAACCACTTATTCTTATCACTCAATAGTTGCACCAATTCGGAATTGGTCAAGGTACTCAAATCAAAACTTGGGGCCGTCCATTTTCCGTTACCCCGTAATTTATAGATTCTGCCCGTTGTCTTGCTCCAAGTATCCCTTGGATCCACATGGGACATTCTACTATCGTTCCAGTCGGCTATGTAAACGGCTCCGTCCGGTCCGGATTTGATATCCACGGGCCTGAACCAATGATCCGCTGATTCCAAAATCTTTTCCTCGTCAATACAGAGAAAAGATGATCCCTTTTCCTCCATACGCGTAAGCCGAACAAAGTTATGCAAGGGATTTATGGCCCATATTTTACCTTGATAACGTTTGGGTAAAGTCGCCTCCTCGTATTTGATCCAGGCATGTGTAAACCGGAACTTTTCCCCTTCCAATTCCATTCCCGGAAGAAACCCGAATGCATAAGGGTTGGTCAAGGCCCCATGTTTCCCCCAGTTTTTCTGGTAATAGCCACCCTGTTTGTAATAGAACCCTCGGGCCGTTCCATTGTCCCCGGAATACACCCTTCCCTTTGCGTCAAATTCCACATCGAACGTATTCCCACCTCCTTCGGCAAATATCTCAAAGACCTTGGTTTCCGGATGGTAACGCCATATGCCCTGTCCGCTGAAATAGACGTTTTTGGAAACTTCAGAATTCACATTCGCCGTAGTGGTACTACCTTGGGCTCCATATAACCATCCATCGGGACCCCACCGAAGGTTATTGGCGACTGCATGGGTGTCTTCCAATCCAAAACCTTCCAAATGCACTTTGGGTTTTCCATCGGGAAGACCATCGTCATCCGAATCCGGATAGGCCACTAAATAAGGGGGGGTGAGCACCCATATCCTTTTGCGGCCCAAGGCTACTCCTGTGGTGATGTTAAGTCCGGTAATGGCATCTATAGATTTATCATACAAACCATCCTTATCAGTATCCTCAAAGATGGTTATCCTATCAGCACCCTTTACACCCTCCGGAGGTGGTTTGGGAATCTTATTAAAGACCGTGCGGTTGTGTCGATCTATATCTGTGACCTTGACCCCTTCAGGATAGGGATATTGGTTGTATTGCACAACCCAAAGGCGTCCGCGATGGTCAAAGCTTATGTCCACGGGTTGATGAATTCTAGGCTCGGAAAGCACTAATTCAATCTGTAGATCTTCGGCAATATCAAATTTTTTTAGGGCCTCTTGGGGAGATATATTTTGAGTACTATCGGACTGGATTCCCAAACTATTGAAGGTTTCCATGAATTCCTTCACTTCCTCACTTCCTGAAATTTCATCTATCGATACATTTCTAGGCTCTTTACCATTCTCTTTGCATCCTAGGAAGGCGAATACTAGTCCAAGAAGTGGGAGTAAAGTCTTCATTTTATACTATTGAATACGGTAGCCATCATTTTTCCGCAATGCGAATATCATTTTCTGCATCAACAATATGTTTTCGCCATGAGAACTCTTGATCAAACTGATAGGGCATAACGGGTACGTTATACTTTTCCATGGCCTTGGTATAGTCCTTCCAATGTTGTAGTGCATTCTCCAGATGAGAAACCGCATCTTGTTGAAGTTCTTTACTTCCATCGATTCTATACTTTTGAAGTGCCACGCCCCCACGAATTTTGTCGGCAAAGTACAAGCCGAAATGACCCCAGGCATCAATATCATTTAACTCGATCTGTAATTCCTGGGATAGATTTTCATTGTTTATCCTGTTGGCAATTTTCTGGGCCTTACTACTCTCTTTTTCCGTGTCATCGGCCAGTTGCAGGGGTGTAATTTGATCCTTGTTGAAGTTTTCTTTTACGAAGTCGGAGATATTTACATAGGAAGAATCCAAAACGGGATGGGCCATCATTTTTTCTATATCGATGAATTTACCTCCTACCGTGGTCATTCCTTCGGTGTATAAGGTAGCATCCCAGGTACCGCGAAAAAAACTGGCAAACCGATTGGCATTTTTAGAAGCCATTTTCCAAGCCGAAATCAGTTCCGAAGCATCTTCCAAATTGAATTTTTCAGCCAAGGCTTCCGCGAAATAAGCGTCCGGCGTTGCATTATTATAAAGCAAGTTGCCCCACACCTTATAAAATAGCCACTGCCGCTCAAAAGCGTAGTCCCATGTTCGGAATTCTTTTTTGGTGATGTAGTCCTTGGCGGGAATATAGGTTTCCGAACCAATGATACACCCTCCTATATAATCCTGGCTATTATGTTGTATGAAATTCTGAATGAAATCCGGTTGCGCCCAGCGTAATGCGAAAAAATCCTCGTTGCGCATGGTCCATATCCCTTTATAGTTCTTAGGCGCAGGTTTCCAATAGGTGTCCGTTAAAATACCCCCATGCACAATGGACACCTTAGGAGACGAATGGGCGTGCGACCAATTGAATTTAAAACCCAAAAGCACATCATTTTCCAATCCGATATTTTCTATCGCCTCCCGTGTTAACCTTTCGGTGGATACACTGGTAGTACCTTCACTACTTTTTCCGGCCGAAAGTGGGGCCCTATAAAACAATTTTACCTTCCGATCCGCCTCTTTGATTCCTTGAATAAGGGTGCGGTCTATCCAATCCCGGCGTTCTTCCGAGGTCATCCCCCCCATACGCTCGCCCAAAGTTATACCGATTCCAGCCAAATCTTGGTATTCATTGATAGTCTTAGTGACCATTTCCTTGGTATACTGTTCTATGAGTTCATTCGTCTCTCCATCGCCATAAAAACCGCTATCCTTTGAATATTTGGCGATGTTGTACTCCTCACCAAACTCTTTAGAAACAAAAATGTTCCAGTTAAAAATATAAGGGTCGATACCTCTTGCCCGTGCCATCTTGAACAGACTTTTCCAAAAGGTTCGCCATTCTTCCATTTCCGTTTCGGAAAAGGGCGATGCTTTGGGAAAGGCCTCGGACTGCACCATAAACATATAGGGATGTAAATTCCAAAGTGTAAGTGTGTTGAATTTGTTTTCGACCATCATATCCAGGAAAGATTCCCAGAATTTTAAATCGCGACACGTTTCGTAATGAAGGGCCAGATTTTCCCCACTGCGATAAGAAAACCACGGCAAGTTGAATTTTATGGCCCTAAATGGATAATGGGCGGTTATGGATTTTTCTTCGATGGCATGCCAGTCGATACCTTTTTTCAATTGGGCACCTATATCCAATACTCCATAGAGCACTCCCCTTGAGCTTTCCGATGTAAGCATTAATTTTCCATCTTTCCTTTCAATCGAAAAACCATCATTCGCTTCCTTTTCCTCGGATTCGGAAATCTTAACGATCAAATGGGCTTCTTTTGAACTTTCGGAAAAAACCAAATCAAGTCCATGGACTTTTAGATTGCTTGCCAAGTCCTCAAATGCGTACGTTGTTTTTTTCCTTAAATCGTCTTCTATATACACTTCTATGGAATCGGGTCGGTTCTGGCAGGACCAGAAAAGAACCAATACAAAAGGAAACAAAACCTTTTTCATAGTCACTTCTTTTGAACCCAAACTACCCAGTCCTTGTCTTGCTCCTTCCTTACGGGTGGTTTACCAAGTGATTGCTTTCCGGAACCGGATATTGATTTCAACTTTCCTTTCTGCAATGCTCCACCTTTACGAGGGTTGTACCAGGAAACTTCATAATCACCTTGGGAGCTTCCCAAATCCAACATCGATTCACCCCCATTTTTCAGGAATACCACATAATTTTCTCCCGGTTGGGACAAAACATAATCCCCTTCCGATGAAATAAGGGAATCATTGGATTCCATTTTCCAAAAAGGTATCCTATTATCCTTGAAAAAATCAAGACATATTTTGCCCTGATCCCAGAACAGATCTCGGGAACGATAATCCTGACAGGTTAGATCGGAATGCGGGTGCTCATAACCAAAATACCATTCCGTGCCCCATGCGCCGGCCATCATGGCACCCCAAAGCCCATTTTTTCGAGCATTGTCATGTTCGGGATCTTCCGCATCCGGGATCAGGGAATGTCTATGGTCTCCGGGTTCATCACAAGCTACGGCCCAAATCTTACCGGCTTCCTTGGATTCGTTCAAAATCCTTAAAACAGATTTATGAACATTACTGAAATCGGCTTTATTGGTCTGCAACGAGGCTCCCGTAAACTTTGTATGGGGTCCATAAATCCCATCGTACCAGGCCCCATTGTGGATAACTAGATGATGCTTATAGGGATCCACAAAGGAAACGTATTCGGCCAAACGAATTCTTTCGGCCGCGTCCAAGGGAAAAGTTGGCGGGGTCTCGGTCCAATCCCCGGTTTCCTCGGCCAAGTTCCAGTTCATAGCCAAATGATGTCCAAAACGTGCAATAAGTTCACGATAATACAATTTGGTGTATAATCCGGTACCTCCATTGTCCAGTAAGCCCTGGTTCTCAAACTCCAAGGTTTTAAAATGCAAAAACATGCCCAGTTTATCGGCGTGTTCAAAAAGGATTTCCCATTGGTCCAGTTTTGAAGCGTCGAAACGATCCCAAGTATCGTAATCCACATAGGGGAAAACATTTTGATCGTCACCTTCGATATTCATTGTCAAAAATGAAAAAGCGTTCATCCCTTTTGAAGCCAAATAATTGGACGCTCCTATAATCTCCTTGCCCTTCCCATCTTTCCATGTGGGATCACCTTCTTTCCAGTCTTGGCGATGTGCCTCCCATTTCTTTATTAATTCATCTTTATGACCATCATTTTTAAAAGTACCATCAAATTGATCATAGGCCAGTAGGTTCTCGGGCGCGTCGGACCCACACTTTAAGAAATATTCCCCATTCTGAAATTTTAGATAGCGTTCACCTACGTACTGTAACCTTCCCTTTCCCCTAAGGTCCCTTCCGGTCTTATCTGTTTTGCCTATGGTAAAACTCCCTGTCCTACCATCCATGTATTCCGCACTTTTTATCTTTTCCGATGTACGTACAGCGGCCCATTTTCCCTTTTTGAAATCTACTTCATACCTCCATTCCCCTTCCTTATCCGGAGCAAAATGGACTTTCCAAATATTTCCGGATTCAGCACTTGTATTGGCAGCATCCCCATCTGCAGCATAGTAGCCTGGGACTACAAACTCTTCCTGCGACCTGGAGTGTGTAAACGTGACATTCAAACGATAATTCAGAAAAGGATTTTCCTCAGCGCTTTCCGAAGTTTGTGGCCCTTCAAAGACCAGCGTTACTTTGTGCCATTTTTTAAGCTCACCTTGAATTACTTGGGCCTTTAGTTGGTTTAACGCCACAAACAAAAACACCGCGAGGTAAATTGTAATTTTTGTATACTTCATCATTTTTTCATTTTTACAATGTTCACGTAATTCAATATTGGTCTACCATGGGATCAACTCCCCTTTTTCGGATAAAAAACTGCCCGTTTGTTCAAATGTCAGCCTTTCTATAGTTTCAGTTATATCACCTACGGCTCCCTCAATCGTGGAAGGAGCATTGTCACCACCCATCTTTGTTTTGACCCACCCTGGATTAATGGCAAACACCATTATATCCTTTGTTCTTAGTTTTTCGGCCAAGCGTACGGTAATACTGTGTAGGGCGCATTTACTGGCCGCATAGGCACTTAAGCCATTACTAAGATTGCTACTTTGTCCCAGTGATCCCAGACCGGAGGAGACCTGAATCAATTTAGCTCCCTTTTCCAAAAAAGGTACCAACGTTTGGGAAACCAGTGCAGGTCCAATGGTATTTACCCGAAAATGGGTCTCGAATATCGCACTTGTCCATTCACCAAATTCTTCTTCCAAGGAAATGCCGGCATTGTTTATGGCCAAAAAAAATGTGGCCCTTATATCCTGTAAACGATCCTCTAGGTTTAAAATGGAGGTCTCACAACTGACATCCAACCCCAATACTGATAATTGATTGGGATATTCTTTTTCAAGCCGCAATAACTCCTCTGCCTCTCCAGGTTTTTTGGCCGTGGCTATAACGGAAAGACCTTGCTTTAAATAATGAACGACATACCCTAGGCCCATACCGCGATTGGCCCCTGTAATAAAAACACTTCCAGAGAAACCATTTTCTCCCATAATCCGTCAACATATTCTTTTAAGACAACTTAGGTCTTGTTTAAATCTACTTGGCCATTCCCTCCTTAAAAAGAGCAAAGGAATTTACAACTCTTTTAGCAATTCCACATAGGT
The DNA here is from genome assembly GCF_965228935.1 of Ulvibacterium sp. Taxonomy (GTDB): domain Bacteria; phylum Bacteroidota; class Bacteroidia; order Flavobacteriales; family Flavobacteriaceae; genus Ulvibacterium. The sequence goes on from NZ_OZ245846.1 coordinate 4,203,026, forward strand.
ATAATACACACCATATGTTCTGTTTTCTATAATAAACTGAGTATTGAGTATGGTCTTTCCAGGGAACAGTTCAATTTCAAAATCAATATGCTCGTCCAAGGACTCTACTTTTTTTTGATATGATTTATCGAACAGGGAAATCTTAACCTCCTGAACATCCAAAGGTCTATATTTAAACAACCCTTTGGGATTCCTTTGCGGAATGCCCTGAATGGTACCTGTGCATTCCACTGGCCAACGTCTACAGCGAATTCTATAGAGTCCCTTTTTCACAATTTCTATGGGGTGTGATGCATTTTTGTTCTTGATACCGGCCGCAATTTCATCCTGCATCCATATGGGGCCATCCTCACCAAGGGCGTGCTGTATGGTAAGTGTCGTTGTCTTTTGAAGATTACTCCCTACCTTTTTATAGGCCAATTCCTGGTATTCCTTTTTCTGTATGGCTTTGGATATAAAGGTTTTATTGTCTTCAAGAAGTTGCGCCACTACCTCCGGATAATCTTCGGGAATATTGTTTTCCTGCTTCGGATCCGTTGTAATATCATAGAGCTCCGAGCCGTTCAACAAACGCCATTTACCGCGCATAATACAAGAACCCTTTAAAGGTGCTGGCGGGCGATAATCCTGCCGGTGGTGGACAAAGACCGTCCGCTCTGGAATCTTCTCATTAGGGTCTAAAAGTGTCTTCGAGAAATCAATACCATCTCCTTCAAAATTTGTTGGAAGTACGATATTGCAAAGCCCTGCCAATGTTGGTAACAAATCTACATGGGCCGTTAGGTCGTTCAGATCCTTACCACCCTTTATCCCAGCTTCGGGCCATCGAATGAAAAAAGGAACCCTATGACCTGCTTCCAGCTTATCGGATTTCCTTCCCCGAAATCCCTTGTTCCAGCCTAAACGATAATCCGGGCTGACCCCAAATTGACTGCCGTTGTCCGTACAAAATATCAATATGGTGTTTTCGTACAATCCCAATTCCTTAAGGGCCTTATCCAGTTTACCAAAATTATCATCGATATTGGTAATCATTCCATAAAATTCAGCACTTGGTATATGTTTCTCGACCAGGCTATCATAGGGTTTGGAATAGCGCTCCGACACATAAAGCGGATGGTGTGGGGCATTAGTCGGGAGGTAAATGAAAAACGGCTTGTCTTTTTGATCTTCGATGAATTTTATGGCTTCATCGAACCAAATATCGGTACAGTAACCCTCAAATTGCTTTGGCTCATTGTTTACCAAATAAATATCGTTAAAGTAATTGTTGCCCCAATAATCGGACAATTCGCCTACCCCGCCCGAGTTATGATGAACGGCAACATCAAAACCTTTATCCGTAGGTCGTGAAGGATAATTGTTCCCCAAATGCCACTTACCGAACAATCCTGTTACATATCCATTTTCATGGAACACTTCCGGAATAATTATAGAGTTCCCGTGTAACATATCCCTCCCTTTGAATGTTGCCCAAACTCCATTGTTTATGGGATATTGACCCGTCATCAAAGCAGATCTCGTTGGCGTGCATAAGGGACTGACGTGAAAATCGGTAAGCCGTAGCGACTCGTTATAAAACGCATCGATATTTGGGGTTTGTATCCATGGATTTCCATGAGCGCCCAAATCACCGATACCTTGATCGTCCGTCATTACCAAAATTACATTTGGATGCTCAATTTTGGCAATTACCCTTTCTTTCTTTTGAGACCCGGTACAGGACAGAATAGAAAGAAGCAAGAAATAAAATATTCCTCGACTGAAAAATCCCATCTTTAAGAAATTAATCGTTACATCTGTCCATTACCATAGGCTATTACCAAAATGCCAACTATCATACAACAAAGGCCGGCATACAAGATCTTTCGTGCCTTGGGAGAGGCACGTACCCATTCATTGGTCAATATTCCACTGACAATGGCCGTGGCTACGGAAGCGGTGTTGAAAATGGCATAACCCACCGTATTTCCGGAAGCACCTAATTTTGAGGCGGCATAGGCAAAAAGAGCGGATGCCGCATAATGGAACACGGCCATAATCAAAATCAGGAACATATTTTTTCCCAAGGAAGAAGTCTTAAAATGGCCCCAGGCACTCTTCTTGTTCAGTTGCCAAAGAAAATAGGCGGTCATTACGATTCCCCCACTAATAAAAATAGGGAACATAATAGCTACCGCGGTTATCCAATCAGCATTGTCTTGGGCAACACTTGCCTGATGCAGATAAGGTCTGCCCACGGCATTGGCATAACTAAAGCCCGTAGCCAAAAGTCCACCTATGACCGCAATTGAAATACCCGTGGCCATGGAACCCTGTGAAGTATCGGCTTCTTGGTTCCCGTCCGATTTTGCCTCATCCTTTTCACGAATCAGACCGGCCTTTCCGTTGAGGACGATTCCCAATAGAACTACTAGGATTCCAATCCCTATAAATAACAGGACATTGGTCGGGGGAAGTCCATCGACAATAAAAGGCAGTAATGAACCTACCAAAATAACGGTTCCAATGAATATGGAAAAACCAAGGGACAGTCCAATGTAATTGATCGCTTTGCTCCACATCATAACACCTATGCCCCAAAGAAAACTGGCTAGACCCATTTTGATCCAAATATCCGATGGCATATTTCCAAATATGTCCCCAAAGCCTTTTATCAGGGCCACCGAAACGATACCGGGTACAACGAACATGGTCAATAAAAAAAAGAGACTCCAGGTATTTTCATACATGAACCCTTTGGTAAACTTTTCCGGCAGGGCGTAGAGCCCCAGCATAAGGCCTGCGAAAATGGCCCATAAAACTCCTTCTATCATGGTTTGATCTTTATGTTTTGCTCAATTCTACGGACCTGCCAAGTTTTTAAAACCTGGCAGGTCTACATCCGTTACCATCCAAACTTAAAAATGGTTGTGCTCTCAAAGGATTCCCCTTTTTTCAAGATACTTTTTGGCGAATCGGGAAGATTGGGTCCATTGGGATATCTGTGGGTCTCGCAACAGAATCCTCGGTATTTGCCATAGTGTTGCCCCGATTCCCGCATCAGTTCATTAGAGGTGTACTTTCCTGTATAAAAGAGCATACCCGGTTCGGTCGTGGATATTTCCAATGAACGACCACTTTTAGGGTCTTTTATCTCGGCCACCTTTTCCAAATCAAAACCTTTTTCCCCGAAAATGTAATAATGCTCAAATCCGTCCCCCATGGCCTCATGGACGTCGCCAATAAGTCTGGGACTACGCAAATCTTCCGGGGAACCGGTCACTAGACTATATTCGCTGATCCCTGCACCTGAACTGTCCCAAATTTGTTTTCTATCTGAATCTATTCGTACGGTATGCCCCTCCACGGTTTCCGCAAAACCTGATAAATTAAAATACGTGTGGTTGGTCATTGAAAAGGGAGTATCTTGATCTGAAAGTGCCTTGTAATCTATTCGCAATCGATTCTCATCGTCTAGGGAAAACGTAACGTTTATGTATACGTTTCCCGGAAAACCCTCTTCGAGATGCGAGCTCCGCAATTTCATCTCCAATTTGGATTTATTTTGTTCCAATGGCTTCACCTCCCATATTTTTTTATCAAATCCTACGGTACCACCATGAAGATTGTTGGTTCCACAGTTTTGGGCCAATTGATATTCCAGGCCATTTAAATTGAATTTGGAATCCTTTATTTGGGAGCAATACCGCCCTATGGTGCCTCCAAAATAGGGTGCGTTATCTCGATATTCCTTTGAAAAATAGCCTTCGAAGGTATTGAACCCGCATACGATCTCCTCCGGTTTCCTCCCCTTTCCGAGTACGGTAATAGAGGTTATGGTAGCCCCGAAATCGGATATTTTAACGCGGATACCATTATTGTTTTCCAAAGTGTATAACCTCACGGTATCCCCTTCCAGCGTTCCAAAATGCGTCCCGATAGTCTTCATCTTCAATTCTATTGTTTATAAGGGGTTAGTTTGTCCCAATCGAATTCAACACCAACCCCTGGAGTATCGGGGGCAACGGCATGATGACTTTCAACAACCAAAGGCCTATGGGTATATTGATCGATAGGGAAACTATGCACTTCCAGCCAGCCCGAATTGGGTTGTGCGGAAACCAGGCTTACATGTAGTTCCTGCATACCATGGGAACAGATGGGAATATTGTTCTCGTTTGCCAATCGAGCGACGCGTAACCAACCTGTAATTCCACCACAATTGGAGGCATCCGGCTGCAAATAGGAAAGTTTTGCCTGGTCTACGGCATATTCAAATTCGTGTATCGTGTGAAGGTTTTCGCCCATAGCCAGGGGAAATCCGGTTGCATCCACAATCTGGGCAAATCCCTTATAATTGTCCGGAATTATAGGTTCCTCAAACCAGGTAATATCATAGGGCCTGAATCGTTCAATGGCTTGAATCGCCTTTTCGACCGTCATCGAATAATTGGCGTCAACCATAAAAGTGACGTCAGGACCAATGTACTCCCGTACCGCTTTTATCCGTTCTATATCCTCATCTAAATTTTCCCGACCTATCTTTATCTTCACGGCATTAAACCCCGAGGTCAAATAACCCTCCATTTTCTTTAAAAGTTTTGGAATAGGAAACTGCAAATCGATTCCGCCGCAATAGGCCTTACATGTATTTCCGGCAGCTCCCGCCATTTTCCATAGCGGAAGTCCGGCATTCCTGCATTTGATGTCCCATAAGGCAATATCGATAGTGGAAACCGCAAAGGAAACGATACCGCCCCTCCCCACATAGTGCATATGCCATTCCATAAAATCATGAAGTGCATCAATATCTTTGCCGTCCTTTCCAATGAGGGCCGGGGCAATATCATGAACAACTATTGCTTTTATCGCACGCCCTCCTTTTCCACCAGTATACGTATAACCCGTTCCCAGAGCGCCATCTTCCAGTTGTATGGTTGTGGTTATTAATTCAAAATGGGTGTGGTCCCCATGTTTTGCATCGTTCATAACCTCTGGCAAAGGCACTCTGAACAGGTTACAGTCAATGGTCTTTATCCGTGTACGCATCTAGGCCTTATGTCTGATGTAAAATGTCTTTTTTTCCAAATACTGCTCGAAACCATACTTACCGTCTTCGCCCCCACTTCCCGATAACTTATAGCCATTATGGAACCCTTGATGCTGTTCGCCATGACCACGGTTCACATAGATCTCACCGTATTCCAGTTCGTCGTTACACTTCATTATGGTGTTCATATCGTTTGTGAAAACCATGGCCGCCAGGCCGTAATCGCAGTCATTGGCGTAACTCATGACTTCGTCAAAGGTCTTGAACTTCAGTACAGGTAAAATAGGCCCGAAGGACTCTTCACGGACTATGGTCATATCTTGGGTTACATCGGTAAGTACGGTAGGTTCAAACCAGAATCCTTTTTCGAATTGACTCCCCTCGGGACGCTTGCCACCCGTGGCCAAAGTGGCCCCTTCCTTTAAACTAACGGCAACCAGATGCTCCATGTGTTTTAGTTCCACGGCATTGACCTTGGGTCCCATATCCGTTTCCTCGAGCATTGGGTCACCTACTTTTAAAGCTTTTGTCTTGGCGATGAATTTTTCCATAAAGACATCGTAAATCTCCTCATGAACATACATTCTTTCATTGCACGTACAGACCTGCCCACAGTTATCGAAGCGGGAATGCAAGGCTGCATCAACGGCCTCATCCAAATCGGCATCCTCAAAAACAATAAAGGGAGCCTTACCGCCTAATTCCAATTGTACATGGGTCAAGTTTTGGGCAGCATTTCGGGCTATTTGTTGCCCCACAGGGGTAGAACCCGTCATAGTCACCATTTTGGTTATAGGGCTTTCAATCAACGCATTACCCATGGCCCTACCGGGACCGGTAAGAATATTGAGGACTCCATTGGGCAGACCCACTTTCTTAGCCAGATTTCCAAGTTCTAAGGTGGCCAATGGCGTTTCAGAGGTCGGTTTGATCACCAAAGTATTTCCAGCAACCAATGCCGGGCCCAATTTGCGTCCCGCCAGGGCCAATGGAAAGTTCCAGGCCGTTATGGCTACCACTACCCCACGGGGAACTTTTTGGATCCAAATCTGTTCGTTGGGATTGTCCGAAGGAACAATATCGCCTTCGATTCTTCTTGCCCCTTCACAGGCATATTCGATAAATGAAGCCGTTACCGCAACTTCCATTCGCGCGACCTTCAATAACTTGCCTTGTTCCTTTACCAAAAGTTCAGCCAAATAATCCGCATTTTCCTTGATTTCGTTGGCCAGTTTGTATAAAAGTTCCGCCCGTTGACGCGCGGGTACCTTTCTCCAGGATTTTTGTGCGAGCTCTGCCGCTTCCAAGGTCATTTGGGCTTCCTCGATAGTGCCGTTCTGTACTTTGGCCACTACTTCCTCGGTTGAGGGATTGATTACATCAATGGTTTCTCCGGAAGCCGAAGGAATCCATTTTCCATCAATGAAGAGTTGATATTCCTTTATTGTTGACATAACGCTTGTATTGGTTCTAATCGTTGTTTTTATTCAAATTTTGTTGAATTCCCGACTTATTGGGATCGTAATCCTTTAGATCTTATCGACCCATCCAGCCCCCATCGACCAGCATAGTGGTTCCATTCATATAATTGGAAGCCTCGGAACACAGAAATACGATAGGCCCCTTGAAATCCTCGGGCTGACCCCAACGCCCTGCTGGAATTCGGGCCAAAATGGAATCGTTCCTTTCTGGGTTGTTTCGTAGGGCTTCGGTATTGTCCGTACTGATGTAACCCGGTGCAATGGCATTTACATTCACTCCCTTTCCTGCCCATTCGTTGGCAAAGGCCATGGCCATTTGTCCTATGGCTCCCTTACTGGCCGCATATCCAGGAACGGTAATCCCTCCTTGAAACGTCAATAACGAAGCGGTAAACACAATTTTTCCAGAACCCTTGTTGACCATTTCCTTTCCGATTTCCCGGGTAAGGACGAATTGCGCGGTCTGATTTACTTCGATTACCTTATCCCAGTATTCATCGGAATGCTCTATTGCAGGTGCGCGCAAAATGGTACCTGCGTTATTGACCAGAATATCAATTTGGGGGAAATCATCCTTCACTTGCGCAATGAATTCGTAAAGGGCCTCACGATTTCCAAAATCGCAGGTATAGGCTTTGAATTTTCTTCCAATTCCTTCTACCTCTTGTTGTACGATACTACCATGCTTTTCCAAAGAAGCACTTACCCCGATAATGTCGGCGCCAGCTTCTGCCAAGCCCAAGGCCATTGCTTTTCCGATACCGCGTTTGCACCCTGTAACCAGTGCTGTTTTTCCCTTTAGGTTGAATTGATTCAATATGTTCATCTAAATATATTTAATGTCATTCCAGTGAAGACCGGAATACTTTTGATTGTTTAAAATTTCCCTTACAACGCTTTTTTGATATAAGTCTCAAATCTCTTGATATAATCCCAACCATCCTTGTGGTCAAAGCACAATCCCCATTCCAAAGCAGCCAACGGAGCTTCTTCAGTATTTAAAGACCTCACCAATCCAGCCGCATGCGGTGGTTTTGTACGCCCACCAATATGTGACATTATCTCAAAATTAATCCCATCCGGGGACCATTGTATTGTATTGTTTTCAGGGCCGTCGGAAGTCAACATTGCCGCGATTCCGTTTTGGTACGGCCAGACACAGACTTCATGTCCACTATTGGTCACAGGGTTGTAGGGTGATTTTTTGTACGGGCCTGTAATGTTATCCGCGATGGCCACACCCCATTTGATTTCGCGGCCTCCCAAGGTATGGCCTTCTCCCATCCGTTCACCTTTATAATATAGATAGAACTTATTTTTATAGAACATTAAACAAGGGTCATGTACCTTATGACTATCGAAATCGCCCTTTTCGATTACTAGAAAACGGTTATCTTCTTCACCTAACCATTTTCCATTAGTAGCCGGAGATAGAATCGGTTTGGGCAACTTCTTCCATGGCCCCTCTGGAGAATCGGCTATGGCCATTCCTACTTGATTCTTTACACGATTCGCATAAGGCGCCTTTACCGTCTGGTATACCAGGTAAAATTTTCCCATATGGACCAAGACCTCGGGAGTGAAAACGGAACGATCATCATATGAACCTGCTGCTCCCCGTCCAACGGCCAAACCAACATCTTTCCAAGTATAGCCGTCTTCTGACTTTGCACACCATACTTCCGATAAGTCCCATGGGAACACTTTTTTTGACGGATCACCCGTTTTAAACCCAAATGACCTTCCAAAGCTTTTGGTATAGTAGACATAGTAAGTTCCATCAACCTGAATTACGGCGCTAGGGTCTCTTTTTATAACACCTTCCTCAAACCCTAGGTCTCCTTTTATATCAGAGATACGGAACTTGGTCCACCATTCCGTTCCGGCATCATAGCCCATTTCAATTGCCCTTTTCGATGAAGCGCTAAGACTGTCCTTATTCGTAATCCCTAATTGTTTGACTATTTTCTCCAAACCCGGAATATCAGGGCTTGCTTTCTCTTTTTTTTCTTTGGAAGGGTTACAGGAAATACCTATGAGAAGTAGTCCCAAAACTAAAAAAGTAGATTTTTTCATCTTTTGTCCCCTTCTCTTTTAAGCCTGACAATCCATAAGTATTTTCATACCATCAGGATTGTTATCAATACTCTCAAACACCTCTTGAATATTGCTTAGCGGTTGTACGTCCGTAATCATTTCCTCAAATGGTAATTCATTGGCTGTAATCAGAGTGATTGCCTTTTCATAGTCTTCCTTCTCATACACCCGTGCCCCTATCAACTTCAATTCCTTCCAAAAAAACTTGAACAGATCTACTTCCCTTTTCTGTCCATGAATGGCCACCATTACAATGCGCCCGCGTATTCCTGCGATTTCGGTCATAACGTCCAATGCTGCCTTTACCCCGGCCACTTCAAACACCACATCCGCCCTTCGGCCTTTTGTCCGTTCCCGAACATAATCGATCAAATCTATTTTTGTAGGGTTCACCGCGTGCAATCCCAATTCCTTGGCCTTTGCAATCCGATTTTCATTTACTTCGGAAACAATGACTTCGGCTCCCGTCTCCCCAGCAACCAAGGCCACAAGCAGTCCTATGGGCCCTCCACCAAGAACAACTGCAGTTTCCCCAGCTTTCAGTCCACTTAGCCGAACATCGTGTACTGCCACGGAAAGCGGTTCTATCAAGGCGGCCAATTTTAAATCGGTTTCCTGTTTCAGCCGGTGCAAGGTAAAGGCCGGTACGTTCCAATACTGTTGCATGGATCCCGGACTATCGATACCTATAAATTTTAAATCCTCGCAAATATGATTGAATCCCTTGTCAGAAGGCTTTACACCCCGATCGTCCAAAGGCCGTACCACCACTTTTTCCCCAACGGAAAAATCGGACACCCCCTCACCGATCGCATCGATGGTACCGGACATTTCGTGACCAATGGTTACCGGAATGTTCACGCGCTTGTCCATCATCCCGTGATAAATATGGACATCCGTACCGCATACCCCAGAATAGGCCACTTTGATCCTCACCTCCCCTTTTGAAGGCGCTTCCATTTCCCTTTCAATAACTGAAAAGGTTTTGTTTCCTTCGTAAACCGTTGCCTTCATGTGCTATGTTTGAATTTATACACTTTTGTGTTCACTATTTTGATGCTTCCCCTTTGGCCGTATGCGAGGTTCTACGTCTTGAAGTAAATCGCATAATACTTTGTTCGTCCCCGTTATTGTAAATATGTGTAAGCCCCCATCTAAGAATCTCCGTAGGTTCCTTTTCATTGTCCGCACTTCGGTTTAGGCCAATGGCATGCGGTGCGTCCTTTATGGAAGACATAATTTCAAAATTAATTCCATCCGGTGCCCATTGGATCGTGTTTTTTTCCGGTCCGTCCGTGGTAATCAACGAGGCTATTCCTCCATTATAGGGCCAAACACAGATTTCATGCCCGCTGTTGCTTATCGGATTGTACGGAGATTTTACATAAGGCCCTTTGGGATTATCGGCAATGGCGACCCCGTGCCGTATTTGACGCCCACCAAAAGTGATCTCCTCACCCATTTGTTCACCCTTATAGTACAGATAGAATTTCCCCTTATAAGGCAGTATACAGGGATCGTGTACCTTATGACTATCAAAATCGCCCTTCTTTTCTACCATGAAGCGATTTTGTTCCTCCCCTTTCCATACCCCATTGTCCGCAGGGCTCAAGATGGGTTCCTTGCTCTTGGTCCATGGTCCGTCCGGCGAATCGGCCCATGCCAAACCAATTTGATTCTTCACCCGAACATTATAAGGCGATTTCACCGTTTGGTAGCAGAGGTAATACTTTCCATCATACTTCATAATCTCTACCGTGAAGACCGATCGATCATCATATTCGCCTTTTTTTCCTCGGGCCACAGCCAATCCTTCTTCTTTCCAAGTAATCCCATCTTTGGAAGTGGCGTACCAAATGTCGCAACGGTCCCAAGGAAATACTTTCTCGTTTTCTATATCTCCGCCAAAGCCTTGGGTAGGGCCGGTACTTTTTGAATACCACACATAGTATTTGCCATTTTCCTTGATCATAGCACTTGGATCTCGCCGAACAACTCCTTTTTCATAGGCCAAATCTCCCTTTAACGGTTGTGGGCCACTAAATTCGATGAACCATTCATTGCCGATATCCGGCCATTGTAAGGCTCTTTTGGAGGCCGCACTTAAAAAATCCTTGTTTGTAATACCTAGGTGGTCGATTTTTTCATCGGTAATCTTCATTTCATGTTCTATTGTGGATTCATCTTTGCTTTCACGGGATGGTTTTGAAGGTGAATTGCAGGAAGTCAGCAGTACCGATCCAGCCAAGAATAGCGATTTTTCAAATAGTGTCATATAGTTATTTATTGTTTATTTCGATGGATCGCCCATTTAGTCTTTACATTGCTATTTCAACTTTAAACTACCGCCTTTTCTTGGCCTCATTCTGGGCTTATAGGTGCGATTATGATTATTGAAGTAGCGTTTTCCTACGATACAAGTAGGATGTGGGTTGAAAACCTAAGCCTTAAAAGGAAATCATTTTCATTTTTTAACTATGCTTGGAACCACTGGACAATGTGATTTTTTTGATGCTTCCAAAGTAGGATTTTTGACTGTACGATCCTATAAAAACTACTAGACAAAAACTGTACAAGTCGGGCTTAGCATTGGATATCACGTTCTTACATACCGGATATAAATTCCTCTAGGTTCACGCTACGATCCAGACCCATTTTTTTTCGTAGTCGATAACGCGTAGTATGTACGGATTCAACGGATATTCCCAAAAGCCTTGCCATATCCTTGCTGGAAAAATTAAGCTTGATCAAAGCACATATCTTTTGGTCGCTTTGAGTGAGCTTAGGATATCGTTGAATCAATTCCTTGTAGAATTTTTCATTGACAGCCGTAAACCGTAGTTTGAATTCTTCCCAGTTATTATTGTTGCTCACGGAAATGGATTTGAGTACTTGATTCAGCTCCGAGGCCTTTACACTGTCCCCATTTTCTTTGAGCTTACTTTTCAACATTTGTAGAAATTCATCTTTCTCCACCAATTGTAGGGCAGATGTGGCAAGCTCCTTGTTTTTGAGTTCCAAAAGTTCTTCCGCTTTTTGTATCTCCAGTTCCTTATTACGGCGGATCAATTGTTTCTCCGCCTTGTGCTTGGAGCGAAGATGCTTTACATAGATAAGACCAATAATTATCAAAAAAATCAGGCTGCCCAAAAGAATAATTCGTTGAAGTAGGGAAATTTTATCTTCTTGTTCCAATTGCTCCAGACGTTGTTGTTGGATCAGTTTTTCCCGACGCTCCTTCTCCTGACGGAATTCGTCCTTTATTTCCAGTAAGGGCCTATTGCTCTCGCTTCGGCTGTCAAAAAATTGGGCATCCAGATCCTTTGCAGCTTTTTGGTTTTCAAAAGCGTTTTGATAGTCTCCCGCCTTTAGATACAAATCCGCCAGCCTTTCATAGACCAAAGGTGTAAAATCTATATGACTGTTATACGTTTTGGAAATTTTTAATGCCTTGTTATAATAGGCCCTACTTTCCTTAAAATTGGATATGTTACGGAACATATCTCCCCAATAGGTATAGACCAGCACTAAATATGATGGTAGATTCTCCAAAAACCAAGGTTCCACCTCCTTCATAATCCGTAGGGCTTCTTCCGTCTTACCCTCTTGATCCAGGATAAAGGCTTTTTCAAACCGAAGAGAGGCCCTATCCACCTGTCCAGGAATATCCTTGTAGTAGGCAAAACAACTGTCCAGATAGATCTTTGCCGTATTCGGTTCATCCAATTCCCTATAAGTATTACAGAAAGCGTAGTAATTCTGGACCAAATAGGCCTTATCCAATTTTCCGGTACGGACCAAGTTTTTGTTGATGTCCAAGGAAGTCTGTAAATACTTAAAAGCATCTTCCCGGCGCTTGTAAAAACTGTACATACGGCCCAATCGATAATAAATAATGGCCCTCAGGGAGTCGTTTTTAATATCATCCGATAAAAAAAGTACGTCCCAGAAGTAATCATACGATTTGGCATAGTTGGCTTGATGCCCATAAACATCGGTCATTTCCAGCAATGCGTTAATGGCTTGAAGGGTATCACCGACCGACATGGATTTATCATAGGCCTCTTGCAATAAAATTACGGAACTGTCCGGGTCTTGATGTCTAATGACCTTGGCAATGTCCACTGCATCCAATAAAGATCTATCGATACTATCCTGGGTATATGCAATTTTTGAAAACCACAAACAACACAACCAAAAAATTATGTGAACGAAATATGTCTTTTGGTCTTGGGGCATTACATCAATCCATTGGTTTTTCTACCTTGAAAAGGTCATGGTAGTCATTATTGTTAATCACCATCACCAATTTACTCCTTGGGGTATTCAATGTAATCATATTTCTTACATCTTTATCCGTAAAAAAGCCGGATTCAAAATGTGGGACCAGCACAAAACTCCCGTTGCCATCCCCTTTGAGGAAAGCGCCTATTCCGGCATCGGCACGCGTGGTCTCTACTTCCGATTGGTAATTGTTTCCGGCTAATACCAAGTCCTTCTTTCCATCACCGTCAAAGTCATCGAAAAGTATACTGTTTATAGGCGATTGTTGTACCGGGAAATCAAAAGCCTTAAACGTGAATCCCTCGGCACCTTGATTCACAAAGATTCCAGATTTAAACTCGGTCGCCTTGTAATGTAGCGCCGATTCAATACGTTTACCGACAATCCCCTCCAAATCCTTACTTGCAAAATCCGTATAGGTCGGGATTTTGTTGGCCAGATGCGGTAGTTGTTGGGTCATGCAACTTTTACCGCGAATCGGTACTTGTCTCCCCTCATATTTCTTTGCCAAAATGATATCCTCCACCCCATTGAAATCAAAATCAGAGGTATAGATTTCAAAGGGTTTTTCTTCGGATGCATGGAACTTGTAGTTAAGTCCCAAATTTCCGGCAACAATATCATTATCCCCATCTCCATCGATATCATCTACCAAAAGTTTATTCCACCATCCCTTAACTGCCGACAAACCTTTATACCTATTATTTTTGACCAACTTGTTGTTCCCTTCATTTATGAAGACTTCGATACCCGTCCATTCCCCCGTAACGATCAAATCAATTTTGGAATCACCATTAATATCCTTCCAAACAGCATCGGTAACCATGCCGATGGACTCCAATTCCGGAGCCAATTCCCTAGTGGCTATGTCAAAAGTACTCCCGTTGTTTAGAAGTAAGTAGCTTGTTGGTGCATAGGGATATTTTCCGGGAATCACCCTTCCTCCGACAAATAAATCCACATCACCATCCTGATCATAATCGCTTGGGACTACAACCGAACCCGAGGCAAACATATCCGGGAGCAGTGTACTCTTGGAAAAATCACCTTTTCCATTATTCAGGTACAATCGGTCCTGTAGAAGTCTGGGATTTCGGTAAAACTCATAGCTCCCGCTAACCACATACAAATCTTGATCACCGTCGTTATCGACGTCCAAAAAGACGGCAGCCTGATCTTCGTATTGGGCATCACGCGTAAAAGCATTTATACTCTTGGGCCGAAAAGTTCCGTTGGTTCCTCCCATTACCAGTTGCCCTGATTGCCCGTGTCCCCCTCCGATATAAACATCCTCCAAGCCATCGCCATCAACATCCCCTTTGGCAACACCTGGGCCGGTCTGGGATAATTTATGGGGCAATAGTATCTGTAGATTATAATCATTGAAATAGGGATCAATATGCCTATGGATAGAAGGTAGTTTTGAAAAAATTGATGTCGTTGCCAATTCATCCTCAGTTTCTTCAACGGCATTGGCATAGTCGATGGTGAGAAGCTGATTGGCGGTAATGTCCCGAAGCGTTTCCTGCTTTCCATCGGGCCATAGAATTGTCAACTTTGCAATCTCATCCTCTTTTTTAATTCCAAAATGGAGGACATTGGATACAGAGGACAAAAACCCCCTTGTATTTATCAATTGCCGGACCTGAAATCCTTTGTCCTTCATGTATATTTTGGCAATGGCCCCCAACCCGTTCGGGTTTTTTTCGGGGCCTTTAAATGACAACTTTAGAAAATTACCGATTCCCGATTCCGAGGCATTGTTTTTTAAGAGCGTAGCCGTTTCATTGATGTTATTTACCACTACATCCAAATCGCCATCATTATCTAAATCGGAATAAACCGCCCCATTGGAAAAAGTAAGCATAGAATCTGCCCAATGTTTTGAAACGTCTTCATAGGTAGTATCGCCTTTGTTTCTAAAAAAGTAATTGTTCAGTTTTTGCTGGGGAAGCATTTGGGCAAATCTCAAAAAATCCTCGGATGTCGGTTTACGTCCATTTTCTCGAAGTATCCCTAAAATTTCGTTGTTCTTGTCCCGATCGATAACATCCCTAAAAACCCCGTTGGTAACGTAGATATCATTGTATCCGTCCAAATCGAAATCAGCCGATAATAGGGCCCAGCTCCAGTCTGTATCGGCCATTCCGGCCATTTTTGAAATCTCGCTAAAGGTACCATTGCCATTGTTGAGTTGTAGCATGTTGTGCATATATTGGTAGTGATATCCTTTTTCCACCATCAATTCAAATTGGTCCACCGAGGTCATGGCCATTGTGGTTTTTGAACGGACATAGTCCTCCGGATTCATGTCCAGGGTCATCAAATCCAAGAAGCCATCATTGTTGATATCCGCCATATCACTGCCCATGCTATTGAAGGACATATGTTTGAACAGTTCGTCCCTGGACTCGGTAAACGTACCGTCTCCATTATTGATGTAGGCCAAATCGGGCACATTGAAGTCGTTACAAACATAGACATCCAACCAACCATCATTGTTTAAGTCCCCGACTTGGGGGTTCAAGCCAAAACCGATATCATATTGAAGGCCGGCTTCATCCGAAACATCCGTAAAATGACCTGTACCATCATTATTGTATAACCGATCAGATCCTTTTAATTCCAAGGTCTTAGGGTCTTTTTGAATTTTGTCCAAATCAAGGACTTTTGTCCTACTTGTAATGTCCGGAGTGTTGGAAATATATACATCCAAATCGTTATCCTTATCATAGTCGAAGAACGTGGCCTGTATGGTCCTATTGGCATCCGCCAGCCCCATTTCCTCCGCCCTTTCGGTGAAGCTTAAATCTCCATTATTGATGTAAAGCAAGTTGGCGAATTTATTGTCATCATCCTTCCACCCTCCACGGGAAACGTAAATATCAAGATTTCCGTCATTGTTGACATCAACCATGGTTACTCCGGTGTTGAATCCTTTATTGTTTGAAATTCCACTACCCGGAGTGATGTCCTCAAATTTAAAATCACCCTTGTTAAGATATAATTTGTCTTCGGCAGAATTTGAAGTGAAATACAAATCGACAAGACCATCGTTATTGATATCCCCTGCAGCTATACCTCCCCCAATATAGGTGTACATGTACTGGTAGTAATTCGATTCCAAAGTCTCCTCTAGAGTGTTTACAAAATCGATTCCCGAATCAGTTTTGGATATCAAGGTGAACAACTTGGATTGCATTTTACCGGCCTGGGAATCCATGGAATCCTTTTTCGGTTCGGTACAAGCGATCGTAATCAAAAAAAGAAGAAATTCCCATATTC
Organism: Ulvibacterium sp.; assembly: GCF_965228935.1. GTDB lineage: Bacteria > Bacteroidota > Bacteroidia > Flavobacteriales > Flavobacteriaceae > Ulvibacterium. The sequence continues at coordinate 4,219,205 of NZ_OZ245846.1, forward strand.
TACAACGCCGTAATTCTGCGAAAAAGTCTGGATATCGGATGATGTACATGTGTCAAAAATGTAATTCGGTTAATGTATCTAAAATACGAAGTTTTTTAGGGGTAGGCCTGAATTTTACGAGTAATTTTCCCGTAATCGAGGACTAAAAAACATTTGGTCAGTAAAACAAAATCGGAAATAGGATTTGGTGTTACGCAAAAAGCAAAAAGATTCAATATTTATAATAGAAATATTCAAAAGAAGGCCCTTTTAGTTTGTTCCTAAAAAGAAAATAATTAGCTTCGTTTATCCGATAAACAGGGATATCCTATAATTTTGTTATTTAAACATGGTACACAAAAAACGAGTTATAAAATTTACTGTTTGGGTTCTTATTATCGGTCTTTTCAGTTCTTTCTTGGTCTATTATTCTGTACGAAATTCCTGGAAGAATTTTGTATCGGAAAAGGAGCTAACGGAGTTTGTAACACGAGTGAAGTTTGCGGAGGAACTGCCCCAAAGATTTTACGATTTATATGAAAAGGAAAATCCTGATATTTTATCGCGAAACTTAAATAACCAAATACTAAAAGGATTGGTTTCTGAAGATTTCCAGAAGAGTCCAAGTCTTTTGGCTGCCATGATTTCCGAAATTACGCGAAGGGATGATGATAGTACACGAATATCCAATTACAAAGCCTATGTCCTGGCATGGAAGCTGGAGGAGGAAACAACCCAAAAAGAGTGTTTGAATTGGGTTTTGGGAAACTATAAGTTTGATCTATACATCCATGGAATTGAGGAAGTAGCCAATTTCTATTTCAGAAAGGGAGTATCGGAACTTAGTGATCGGGAGTTGAACGATGTTATTGCATTAATGAAAAAGCCTAGTATCGTCAACGTACCCGATAGATCTAACGAAAAGTTATACTGACTAGTACATTGTATTTTCCAATTTTACCCATGAGATATTTTCCCCTTCGGATAGGTATGATTCTTCGGGTCCGATGTTTAAATTGAAAGCTCCCAAAAAGATATCCAAATCCCCATCTTTATCATAATCCGATACGTCTATGGTCTGCCATCTAAAATTAGGGAGATTCTCGATATATTTTGAAGTAAATGTTGAATGCCCTTCGTTCATCAGCAACTGAACACTTCTGAACTGTGGGTCCGAAAAATTACCAAAATTGGAAATGGCCATTATATCGATATCCCCGTCCAAGTCAAAATCCTCTGCAACTACTTTACTCACGCCATGGATTGGTAGGAAGTAACTTTCTGAAAACTCCTGGTCGCCCTTATTCAAAAATACCCTTACTCCATGAAAGTTTTTAAGCACGGTGGACAGATCGGAATTATCGCCATTACCAATAATGATGTCCTTAAGCCCGTCATTATTTATATCCCTCAACTGAAAATCAACAGACCCGAAGGCGGGCTGAAATTGTAGCACCTTTTGGCCGTTGAAAGTATTATTCTTATAATCCCAAATCATTAGCAACTCATGTTCCTGGGCGAATAGGACCACAATTTCATCCTCTTGGTCATTATCCATATCGGTCAGTTCTACTTTTATGGAACCGGACAAGGGGTGGATTACCTGCTTCTTGTATACCCCTCTTCCCAAATTTTTGAACAAGGAAAAATCTCCAACGTTATGCCCATAGCTGCATACGAAAACATCGTCATATCCATCTAAATCCATATCACGGATCAAAAAATCTACAGGCCTTGTCAAATCTTCTATAGCGCTTTCACCTATTTTAAGGCTTCCTTCGGCCTTATCCGAGGGATTTATATCACCTATGGTCAATAGGTACTCCACAGTATCTTTGACCTCGGTTTTGACCAATGGACTTTCCAGCTTTTTGGTTTCAAGAATATCACCCTTCAAATTCAAGGTCAACAATTCGGAAGTAAGTGCATCGCCCAAAAGCAAAGCATTCTTTTTTTCATCGAACAGGGTCATGGAAATGACGGATAAGGAGTCAATGGAAAATAAATGTGGTTCGAAAAGCGTACTTGGATATTGAACGGGAACCGAGGAATAGGTAACACTATTCTCTGATTTATTCAAATAAAAGTGTACAATCCTGTCCCAATCTTCCTGTGATAAGGTTGGAGTTAAATTTTTAAGGGTCTCTTTGTCGCCATAGGAATATAAGGGTCCGTGGGACATTCCCATTTTAAGCCCCATATTTGGCATAATCTTCTCGCCCCATACCCTCCTGGGCAATAGTTCAGGTTCCGGATACAAGTGGCATGAGGCACAATGAATCTTTGCCAATTTTTCCCCTTCAACATGTCTTCCTTTTTGGATGCAACTTACCATCAACACTAAAAAAGCAAGGCCCAATACTACTTTGGGAATTGACAAACCTTTTTCATAATGCCTTGAATTCAACATATATCAGGAATACTTTGATTCATAGGTTGAAAACCAAAATACTATATTTTATCCGGTAAGGGCATATAATCCGTTTTCAAAAACGGGAAAAATAGTGCCGTTCCCATACTATACTTCCCATAAAGGCAAAACGGCAAGATTTATGATAAACCTTGCCGTTTTTGCTCAACTAAATTAAAACTAACTCTAACAAACTTGCCTTTTAATTTCCCGCTAGATTAGGATTCTGTTCCACTTCCTGTTGTGGTATGGGTGCATAGTAGTTGTCCGTACCCAAAGATCCCAAAATCGGGTTTTGCGCGGAAGTCAAGGGTGTCGGAGTACCCACACCATTTTCGTCATACGATGTACCTATGGAGACCTGCGGATTTCTATTACCTAGTGCCTCCTCTACTTTTTCCTTACGGACCAAGTCGTTCCAACGGATAAACTCCCCTGCAAACTCCCATTTTCTCTCGGTAAAGGCTAAATCCTGGATAGTGCCATCGGCACTGGTAAGGTCGCTTGCCACCGGAGTGTTTATGTCCAGACCCTCGGCCCTTCTATGTACTTGATTAAGGGCCTCCCAAGCATCCGCTCCTGCGGAACCGGCTTCGCCGGATGCTTCTGCATATATCAACAATACCTCTGCGTACCTCATAAACAGGTCACTTCGCAGTGTCTGAAACTCGTTCCAGTCACCATCGGCCAAGTTGCCGACTATTTTTCTCAAAATTGGATTTTGCTGATCTGTGAATTCCTCCCAGCGCAGCATTCGGGTAGGACTTCCTACATTAATGGCACCGGAATCATCCACTGGAAGCTCGGAATAATAGGTGGCATCCTTTCTAAAGCCCTCGGGCATGTCCTCAAAATACCGGATTTCCGCAAAGGTCTCCTGCCAACCGTTCAAGCCGGGATCCGATGGTAGCCCCAATTTTCCCATTTTACGATTAGTAAGGTTACCGGCAGCATTACTGTAGGCAATGGTAAAAACCCCTTCCTCAGTGAACCTGCCTTCCAACGACCACAATTTTGCCAAATCGGGTTCCAGTCCAAAACCATGGCCCGCGGCGTTGTCAATAACCGTTTTGGCGCTTGCCGCCGCTTGTGCATATTTGTCCCTATCATTTAGGGGGAAACCCGCCCAATCCAAATACAATCGGGCCAAAAAGGCTCGGGCCGTTCCCTTGCTGGGTGTAGTTGACCCGAGAAATGCACTTCTTTCGGGCAATCTTGCCTCTGCCTGTAGCAAATCACTTTCTATTTGTTGAAAAACCTCCAATTGGGAAGCCAAAGGTGGCTGCTGAAAAGGATCCACTTCCAAAACTAGGGGAATCCTCCCATGAATCCGCATCAAATGATTGAACATAATAGCCCTCAAGAAATAGGTCTCCCCAATTAGCCTTTCCTGTTTTGTGGGATCCGGATCGGACAGTGTTACTCCTTCTATACTTTGAAAAACCGTATTGGCAGCGCGAATCATCTCATAGACCGAATTCCAATTACTTTGGGTCCGCGAATTTTCCGCGGTTACAAATCGTTGGTCATACTCCCTAAAATCAGCTTTGTTACTTGCCACATGTGTTGTGATGTCATCACCGGACCATCCATTTACATAAAAGGTGGACATCCACGCCGCTTTATTCAACTTTCCATAGATACCGGTTACTCCCAGCTCCAACTGTGGCATGGAGCTATAGGTAACAACTTGTTGTTGGGAGGCAGCTGGGTTCTCTTCCAAATCAAATTGCTCACAACTGGTGAAACCGAATGTTAGGGCCACAAGGAGAAATGCCCCCTGCAGTTCCCCTAACGATATTTTGATTTTCATTGTTTTCATGATTACGATATATTTTTCAGTTAGCATTTTTTTTAGAATCCTACTTTTAAACCCAAGGTATAGGTCCTTGCAATGGGATACGCTCCAACGTTGATACCGGGTCCCACATCTGCATTCCCCTGTTCCGTCCTTCTCGATGATGATTCGGGGTCATACCCACTAAAATCGGTTATCAGGAAAAGGTTTTGCCCTCCGGCATATAGTTTCAGCGATGTATCGCTCCCCAGGGCATCGTTAAAGGTATAGCCTATTGTTAAGTTACTCAATCTAATGAAGTCTCCTTTCTCAACATATCGTGAAGAATTGAAAAATTGTACCGTAGCAGGAATATCGGTTTCATTTTCAGGTGTCCATTGATTTACTTGGTCCGAGGCCATAAAACTTCGAGAATCCCCTGCACCACCGGTAATACCTGCCTGCGTTAAGTTATATATGTCAAACCCATGTGACCCGTTCAAGAAAAAGTTGACATCAAAGTTTCCGATCGAAATGGTATTGTTGAAACCCCAAGTTAATGTGGGTTGTCCATTACCGATGGCACCAAAGACTATTTCACCATTTTCATCCCTCAAATACTTTGCATCCCCGGGCACTCTACCAAAAGTGGCGGCTTCTGCAGCTTCAGAACTCTTCCAGGTTCCCAGGAAGGTGGCTCCCTGAAATTGCCCCAGAGGCTCCCCCAATTCAATGATATTGGCTACCCGGGCCTGACCGCCAGGCACTGTAACCTGACCATCGATCCGTTCCAGATTATTGAATAACTGAGTAACTTCATTGGTTACGTAGGAAAGTGCAAGATTAGCGTTCCAATTTAACTTATCGTTTTGAATGATATCATATCCCAAGGCCACATCAAAACCAAAGTTCTCTACCTCGCCCACATTGCTATTGATGTTACCACCTCCATTGGTGCCGGAAACCGGTGTTTCTAGCAATAAGTCGGAGGTTACTTTTTGAAAACCATCGATACTTAGGCTACCCCTGCCTTCATTAAAGCCGATATCAACACCCACGTTAGTCTGGGTAGTTGTCTCCCAAGTAAGTAATTCATTGGCAAAACTGTCTATAAATGTTCCCGGGGAGGGTGCCCCTCCGGTAAATGCATAAATATTATCATCCAAATTGGCAAAGGTTCCAAAGTTATCAATACCTTGATTACCTACTTGTCCCCAACCGGCCCTTAGCTTTAAACTGTTTATGAAACCGGTATCTTCCGAAGGGTTAATTAGGCTATATGCCGCAGCTATGGATGGAAAGAATCCCCATTTTTCACCGGGTCTAAAAACGGATGTACCGTCATACCTACCGGTCGCCGTAATCGATAAATTGTCCGCAAGAATGTACTCGGCCCTCAACATGAAGGAGGACAGCTCTCTTTCGCCAAAATCATTGCCGATTGAAAAACCGGCACCGGTTTCGGCAAAATAAAATCCATTCGGTAACAGTAAATTGTCCGCATTGTAATTGTTAGCTACATCTTTGGTATTGTTGTATTCCTGTACCCCGGTCAATTTTATGTTGTGTTTATCATTAAATAATTTTTGCCATGTAAAAATGTTACTTATTTGATATGTTGTCCGTTTATCAGTTCTAAAAGTGGCATCCGGGATTTCATCCGAACCTTCTACATCATATCGCTGAACGTTAAGGTTACTGACCTGCGTACCGGCAATAATAGTATAGCTAAAATTATCCGTGATTTGGTAGGTGGCATTTAAGGTGGCCGCAAATCTCTCATTGACGTCGGTCGCCTGGGACTCGGTCAATGTCAATACAGGGTTAAGATTCAGCGAGGCAATTCCTTTAATGGATCTACGGTTATAGTCACCATTCGCATCAAAAATAGGGGTGGTAGGATCCCAAGTGAGCGACTTATATATAAGACTCCCCTGTCCATTCCCGAAGGCCTCAAAGTTATTCCTCGTTTCCCCGCGGGAACCAAAAATGTTTAGGCCTACCTGAAGCCTATTGCCAATTTTAGCGTCTATATTGGATCGTAATGAAAATTGCTGGAATCCTGTGTTGATAACAATTCCTTCCTCGTCCCTATAGTTTCCAGAAAGAAAGTAACGAATGTTCCCTTCGGAACCACTTGCCGAAATCTGTAAATTCTCGCTGAAACCAGTCCTTAAAATCTCATCCTGATAGTTAGTACCCCCATTACTTATCAATTCTGCAATTTCAGCATCGGTAAAAGTAGGGTTCTGTCCAATACTCAATTTTCTTAGGTTCTCGATTCTTGCAAAGTCGCCGACATTATCTGCCAGGGTGGGGAGTAAATCGGGAACTTGGGAAATCGTAGTAAAAAAGTCGACATTTATTTTTCCCTTACCGGAACCTTTTTTAGTGGTTACCAAAATAACACCATTAGATCCCCTAACCCCATAAATGGCCGTAGCCGAGGCGTCTTTTAAAATATCCAGGGCGGCAATATCGTTTGGGTTAAGGGTACTCAGATCACCGCCTAAAATCCCATCAATGACCACTAGCGGGTCATTATTCCCAGTAATGGAGTTTACCCCTCTAATACGAACCTTGATTCCAGCTCCTGGAGCCCCGTTCGCCCTTGCCACGGTAACACCGGCGGCCCTTCCCTGAAGTGCCTCGTCGACCCGGGTTACTGGCTGATTTTCATAAGACTCGGAAGATACCCGCGAAACTGCACCGGTTAAATCCTTCTTTTTCACCGTTCCATAACCGATTACCACCACTTCATCGAGCTCGCTGGCATCAGGAACCATTTGTATATTAATCGTAGTCTGATTCCCGACCGTGACACTTTGAGTGGAATAACCTAAATATGATATCACCAACACATCACCGGAATCTGCCTCTATACTAAAGTTTCCGTCAAAATCGGTTACCACACCATTGGTTGTTCCTTGTACCACTACATTGGCTCCTGGAACACCTTGGTCATTTTCATCCGTAACGGTTCCCGTGATGGTCTGCTGGGCATACAATTGTTGAAGCCCAAAGCAAATGAGAAAAACCCCCGTTAAAAGGCATTTTCCCAAAACTTTGAAAAGTTGTTTTCTCATAATCATTTGGTTTAAGTTTAAGTTGAAAAAGTTCGAGTTTTGAATGAATTAAAAGTTCAATGTTTCCCTATTTTCTAGACACATGGCATATTACTTACTTGACAACAGTTAAAGCCTTTCATTGCCATCATTTCAATTAACTGGTCTGAAAAATAGGAATATCGCATTATTTTGAATGTTAATACAACTAGACTAAAACTAGACAAGGGCAAAAAATTCCCTAAAGACTCCTAAACGGTTGGGCCTCTTTATTCCGATTTTGATCCTGTAGTCGTACATCGTGTTCAGATTATTGGTAAAGACCTGATGGCTCTTTGATGTGGTCATCAAATTCTCTTAAATACCGTTAACAAAGATTTACATATATAATCTGTATCAAGGAAACATATGATTTGAAAGCTATCACAAATGATTTTGTCCCGTAACGGTCGGAAAGCCTATATTTCAAAACGTATATCGAAAAAATCTCGCTTATCCCATGTCTTTCAATGTGGCAAGATATGTTTTGATCATACCATAGCCTATGCGGAGAATAACCTGTAGTGGTATTATTTTAACCAAGGGGTAGCATAACAGATGGCGATAGCAAGGACACGTACAAACCGTTAATTCCTAATGGTTTAAAGTGTATCCAACAGGTATAGGAACAAGGCCATGAAACCTCCTGACACTGCCACAATTGCGGTGAGCACACTAAACGTTTTTAAAAGTTTGGAAGTCCCTACCTCATGCACTTCCTTAAACAACCAGAAGAAACTACTGTTTACGTGTATAATCCCAAGTGAACCGGCCCCGATGGAAGCAGCGGTCAATTCTGCCGGGAGTGTTCCGCCGGTTACCATGGGAGCCATAATGGAGGCCGTGGTTGTCAAGGAGACCGTAATGGAACCCGTAACGGTGGTAAACATGAAACTCAGTAAAAATGGAAGGATGATACCAATAGCCTCAAGTCCAACGGTATCCGGCAGGAGTGTATTTATTATTGCCGTATCCTTAATAACTTGACCGAATGCGCCCCCTGTCCCCGTAATCAATATAACCGTTGCAGATTTGGCACCCGAAGTCTGAAAATAATCGTTCAACTTTTTTGTAAACTCCTTTTTTTCCAGCAAGGGCAAGGCAAAAACCACCCCGATCAAAAGTGCCCAGACCGGATTCTTGATGAATGCAATCAAAGGATTCGCTCCTGAAAACAAGTTACCGATTCCCATTAGTACTAAAGGAATCAATAAGGACACAAAAGGTAAAATACGCCTTATGCCCTGTATTGAAACTTTCTTGGTCTCTGTTGCCGTACCCAAATTTGTAATTGGGAATACTAGATTTTTTGTATTGAGTTTGATCCAAATCAGTCCGCCGGACACCGCCGTTAAACCGACTATTATATTAAAAGGTATCATTCCTCCGATATCGGTTTCCAATATCGCGGCTACGGCCAATGGACCTGGTGTAGGTGGAATAAGGGCATGGGCTACCGTTAGGCTGCTGGCAAGGGAGAGCCCCAAGACCAGTACGGAATGCCCTGATTTTTTGGATAGGGCCGTAATGGTCGGTAACAATGTCAAGTAAGCAACATCGACAAATACGGGAATACCCACAAGAAAACCAATGACTGCCATCGCCAAAGGCAAATGTTTAACACCAAATAGCTTAATGATACTTTCGGCAATGACATCGGCTCCTCCTGTCACTGCAAGAATTTCCCCTAATAGGGTTCCAAAAAGAATAACCAGTCCTATCCATTTTAGGGTATTGCCAAAACCATTAAGCAGGCTCTCGGTAACCGCTTCCACGGAACTGCCTGAGGTCAACCCCAAAATAAGTCCTGTTACCAAAAGTGCAGGGATAGGGTGTACTTTGAGAACCGTAATGGCCACAATGAGCAGAACAACGCAGAAAACCAATACGGCCAACCCGGTCATGTTTTGCTATTTCAATTCCAGCTGTTCGATTTCCGAATCCCCATCACCGCGAATGGCTTGAAAAGCGGTAATCATTTCCCGTAATTTTTCAGGCTGTTTTTTTGCCAGGTTATTTTGCTGTCCAATATCCTCCTTTAGATTGTACAATTGGTATTCATCGGCATTGGCCAGTTCAATGTTCACTTGCATGTTGATTGCCGGGCCTTCATAGGGTGGAATCATTGCCCAATCACCTTTGCGAAAAGCAGTTCGGGAAGTTGCTTCGATTACTAGCTCACTCCTACCCCTTTGGCTCTTGCCCAACAATACATCCAATAATTGTTTGCTGTCATCCGTACTTTCATTGCTGCCCACCAAGGAGGCCAGGGACGAAAACAAATCCAATTGCGATACCAGGGCATCCGATACACCGGGATTGATTTTCCCCTTCCAATATGTAAAAAACGGGACGCGGGTCCCTGCTTCGAACAAACTATACTTTCCCCCTCTAAGGTTACCGGCAGGTTTATGATTCCCCAGTTTTTCTACCGAATCATCGTAATATCCATCATTGACCACCGGGCCATTGTCACTGGAAAATATAATTAGGGTATTCTCCAACAGTCCTTCTGTTTCCAGTGTTTTTATGAACTCACCAACCACCCAATCCGCTTCCACGATAACATCTCCCCGTGGCCCCATTCCGGATTTGCCCACAAATCTGGGGTGTGGCGTACGTGGTACATGCGGCTGCTGCAACGCGTAATACAGGAAGAATGGAGCACTCTTATGTTGCTTTACATAGTTTTGGGCTTCGGCCAAAAAGTAATCTGCCATGTCTTCGTCTATCCATTTGGCGGCCTCGCCCCCTTTCATAAAACCGATGCGGGGAATTCCGTTTACGATACTGTTGTTATGCCCATGATGCCATTTCATTTTGAGCATTTCAGGATTCTCAAGTCCTGTAGGTTCGCCCGGAAAATTTTTGGTATAATCGACTTCTATGGGATCATTGGGATCTAGATTCACTACATGTCCATTTTCAATGTAGACCGTAGGCACTCGGTCCTGGGTAGCCGCCAAGATGTTGCTATAATTAAAACCGATTTCGTTGGGGCCCGGGGCAATCCGTCCGTTCCAATCCACATTTCCGTTGCCTAGCCCCAAATGCCATTTGCCAACAATACCGGTTTGGTACCCCTGCTTTTTTAGCATTTTAGGAACGGTAACCTGGGCCGTATCAATAATCAATGGGGCCGTTCCGGGAAGAATCTTTGCTCTTTTGTTACGCCATGGATAAATCCCGGTCAACAAAGCATATCTACTAGGGGTACAGGTGGCGGAAGAGGCATAGCCATGGGTAAATCGCATACCACCGTTGGCCAGTTTGTCCAGATTGGGTGTTTTCAATTCTGTTGCTCCATAGGCTCCCATTTCCCCATAACCCAGATCATCGGCGTATATGATAATGATATTTGGTCTTGAAATTTCGTTCTTGGTTACTTCTTCCTTCCGCTCCTGTTGCTTGCAGGCTGTTATGGCAATCAGTACCATTATGGAAATAGAAATAAAGTGTTTTCGTCTTGTGGAGGCCATATTCATAATATTATCCTTTGTTGTATCTATTCTTTTCTTTTTTCAATACATTTGATTTCTAGATTCCAGTCTCTTTATTTGATGGAAAAGCTGCCCTATACCTATTTAGAAATGCCCTAGATTAAGACCTCTTAAACGTACATATTCAACATAACCGATTCCAAAACTAAATTAACCCTAATCAGCACTATTTTACCCCTATTGGAATCCACGTTTCAGCCGAAAATTAGAAATGCCAAAATATAAAAATAGAACAAAGCAGTTATGTTTTATGTTGTTAGAAAGGATATTCAAACCAATTCTGCAGCATTTTTATATCGCTCCATATAATTTGAAGGCGTTACCCCCATCAAAGTCTTAAATTGTCTATTAAAATTGGTAATCGTATTGAATCCCGATTGATAGCAAATGGTAGAAATTTGCAATTCACCTTCAATCAATAACTTACAAGCATGCCGTAGACGAATTTCGTTCAAGTATTGTGTAAAGGATTTCTTCGTCCTTTTCTTAAAATAGCGGCAGAATGCATTCGGGGTCATATAGGCAATGGAAGCCACTTGATCCAGCTCTATCTTTCTATCAAAATTTTCGGTCAGAAAGGAAATGATCCGGGCCATCCGATCTTTTTCATTTTGATTGTAGTTGTTGACAATTACTTCGGAACATAGGGTGACGTAACTTTCACTTACCGATAGTATATCCAGGATTTTTAAAAGGCCAACGATTCTGGATAATCCTTCATCCCCTACCATTCCCAATATGTAATTGTGCGCTAAATGCGTTACAGCCTTCGAAAACTTTAGCCCTCGCTCGGCTTTTTGAAAAAGCGTATGCAGTTTTTGGGTTTCGGCCAAATCCAAAAAAACCTTTCCCAAAAATTCGCTCTCAAATTTGATGACAACAAGATTTACGGCCTCATCTTCCGTGGTATCCGAATAATATTCCCTATTATTCCTAAAAAGATGGGGGACGTTACTACCAATAAGATACAATTCGCCTGGAGCAAAATTACCTATGGAATTTCCGACATATCGGGTACCCGTACTTTTTATAAAATAGATAAGTTCCAATTCCTTGTGAAAATGCCAGTCCTGCTCTATACATGGCATTCTATCCTGCCGTACCAGAAAGGAATTTTCAGGCCTTCTTTCGGTTTGTTTATAGGTAAGTTTCATTATTTACAGATTGTACTTTTTCCTACTAATATGAAAAACATCGGCATAAAAGAAAGACCGGGTTTCTTGTTCCCATTTAGCAATACACTGCTAAAAATAATAAATTACCTCAATTAATCGTTACAAAGGTTACATAAAGGTAAAATAGTGTATTTTAAAGGCTTACTCCCTTCGTTTAATCACCTTGCCAAGTTTCGAATCTGCTAGTTTATATCGGCCCGGTTGCCCATCCAACCATCTTCCATTTGGGAAATCAATCGATTTACGAGGTCTGGATTTTCGTCCGCTATGTTGGTTGTCTCATCAGGATCCAGCTTGTGATCATATAGTTCCACATAAATAGGTTTTGCCTTGGGGCTTTTTCGATCTTTCCAAGCGACAAAACGATATTGATCGGTGCGCATGGAATACCCCATCAAATCATTCTCAAAAAGATCTCGGTTCCAAGAATCTTCTTGCTGCTCAATAATTCGTCCTTCCACCTCCTCGATCAGAGGGCCAAAATACGTTTCCCTCATTTCTGCCGTCAAGGGATTGGCCGCCCACTCCCGAAGTGCCGGACTTGGAAATTGGCTGAATACGGCCTTCTTCCATTCTTTTTGCGGGTTTTTAATCAGGGGGACAAAACTTTGCCCTTCCAGATGACCTGGTATCTCAAGACCCGCTAATTCGGATAAGGTCGGATACATATCAATAAGTTCTACCAAAGCATTCGTTTTTTTACCTCTTGTTTCTTCCGGCATGTCCGGTGTCCATAGTATCAGGGGCACCCGTGTGGCGATTTCATAGTTGGTCGCCTTGCCCCAAACGCCCATATCGCCCAAATGCCAGCCATGGTCGCTCCAAACGATGATAATCGTATTATCCCGTACCCCATTTTCCTCCAAAACGGCAATCATTTTTCCAATTTGGGCGTCTACGTAACTTACGGAGGCCAGATAGGCATGCTTCAAGGTTCTGGCCAATTTACCATCTATTGGCCCACTTTTGGGAATGCCGTGCCGAACACGAAGCTCAAACGAGGCATGGAGACCCATGGCCGCACCATTTTTAGGTGCCATAGTATGCTTGGCCATAGGTATCTCTTCCCTATTGTATAAATCCCAATACTTTTTGGGCACATTCCAATCAAGGTGCGGCAGGCGAAAACCAAGGCCCAAAAAGAAAGGCCTGTTATCATCTTCCACCAAATCTTTTACTGTGGCCATGGCCAATTCGGTGTGGTACCCGTCTATGTAGGCATGGTCAGGGACATCCGCACTTTCATATGCCGGTCCCCTGCCCAGTGCATAATGACTTACACTGCTATATTTTGCACGGATAACCGCCTGATTCTTTTTGTAAATTTCTTGATTTTCCTTTAGCGCATAGGCCCCGGGGTAATCTGGTTTTTTAAATCTGACTTTGTCAACGGCAGGTTGTCGACTCCAAGAAAGTGCCGAATCCGTAAATTTCCCATGATATATCTTTCCGGCATAAACGGTCTCGTATCCATTGTTCCTAAAATGCTGGGGCAAGGTGATGATATGAGGATTGGCATCTCGGAAATAGGTATAGTTTTCAATGACTCCAATGGTTTCGGGTCTTGCCCCGGTCATTAAACTGGCACGTGACGGACTACAGATCGCCTGTTGACAATAGGCATTTTCAAACAAAAGTCCCTCGCCGGCCAAAGCATCAAGATTTGGGGTTATCGCTATTTTAGAGCCATACGCGCCCAGTTCCGGCCGTAAATCATCAACCGCAATGAAAAGAACATTTGGTTTTTTGACAGTTGTCTTCCCTACTTTTCCTTCCTCTTGACAGGACAGGACAAGAATCAAAATACCGATATACCTATAGATTTTTTTCATGTGTCCATGTTCCTTTTAAAAACCATTACTGCTTAGGGGTCAGGGCCAACTGTACTTCTTCAATGGTCATGTTCTTGGTTTCCTTTAGATAGACATAAAGAATAATCAACCCGATACCTACCGTAACGGCATAAAACAACAAAGTGGCACTGATTCCCATAGTGGCCAATTGCCACGGAAAAAACTGCTGTACCAAATAGCTTGTGGTACTGGTAACCAGCGTAAAGAAGGGAATGGCCACGCTTCTAATGGATATTGAGAATATTTCAGAAAACAATACCCACATCACGGGGCCTACGGAAAACTGAAAGGCCGCAATAAAGCTCAGAATACCTATCAGAATCAGTAGTGCGTTGATCTTTACGGCTTTTTGCAACACTAAACTCGAATGTTTCCGTGTATCCTCCACACCCAATGCTTCTATCAGGGCCTGTTTAAACTCGATGTCGCTTTTAAAGGTTATGTCCACCAAAGTATTCAATCGTTCGGAATCCGGAATAACCGTCATTTCGCCTATGGCCTCCTTATTCAAGGAATAACTCGCCATCTTAAATCCGTAGAAGCAAATGCAAAGACTTATGATTATCCACAGCATACCTCCAATTATCATAGGTCTCCGGCCAATTTTATCAACCAAAAGTAGTCCTAGGATGGTAAACACAACACTGATTAGACCAATCCAAATTGCCTGCGCAAAAGCCGCATCAGTACCTAGACCCAACTGCTCAAATATGGTGGGAGCATAAAAAAGAATAGCGTTGATACCTGTGGCCTGTTGGGCTATGGCAATGGTCATTGCAATTATTAAGGTAATACGCATAGGTCTACTAAAAATTTCCTTTAACTGTGCCATAATGGAACGACCTTCATCGCCATTAGATAGCCCTTCCTGCATTTCCAAAATTTGGTCGGACACCTCGTTTTCCGGGATTACCTTAAGCAACGTATTCTTCGCTTCTTCAATTCTACCCATGAATACCAACCATGCCGGACTTTTGGGTATGAAAAAAAGAAAGACCAACCACAGCGTAGCGAAAAGCACTTCGGATCCCAACATCCATCGCCAAGTATACACATCCATGCCCAATGTTTTGGTCCATACTAAATCGGAATTGGCCAGATTTAAAATCAGATAATTCAAAAAATAGGCTGCGGATAGGCCTATTACAATGTTTATCTGAATCATAGAAACTAATTTTCCCCTCCAGCGCGGGGGTGCTATCTCACCAATATACATGGAGGCCATGGAAATGGAACTAAAGGCCAGTCCTCCCAAAAAACGAGCCGCTATCAGTGTTTCATATGTGGGGGCCAAACAGGAAAAAATGGCGGAAACAAGATAAAGTGATGCAGCTATTTGCAGGGCCTTTTTCCTTCCAAATGTATTACAGGCATATCCTACCAAGAGCAGGGCAAACAGGACCCCCAAGGCAGGAGCTCCGACAACCGTACCCAATTCCAAATCGGTAAGTGCGAATTCCTCCGTAATGAATTTGACCGTCCCCGAAATTAGGGCGGCATCAATACCAAAGACAAAACCACCCATGGCTACAATTGTGGCATAGGTAAATGCATTCTTTTTATGTTGCGTCATTTGTTTCCTTAGGTTTAATTGGTTTTCACAAGGTGTTTCGTGCGAGTAGATTTGTTCAATTCCAAATAACCGGGATAAAGACGGTCATTTCCCCCTGTCCCCTATTGCTCCAGGCGTAGTAGGGTATTAAATGGGTCTTAAAAGATTCCAATTGAGGACGGCTTACCTCGTTATACATGCTTTCCATCTTATCTCTCCGAATCATCACTTCGGTTTCTATCGTGGCAAGGCCCCCTAAAAAATTTGGCTGGAATTTAGGCTTAAACTTCGCGTTACCGGAAATATAGATATCCGTGATGTTCGTTTCTTTAGGAAGATCCGGCGATTCCAGACAATATACGATAGGGCCCCGTTTGATGGCCACTTGATTACGAATCTCTTCAATCCTTGGGTGCCCTTCAATAAATTTCGTTTCCATGGGCATTTCCAAGGAGATTACATCACCTTCCGACCATTTGCGCTCTATACGAGCAAAACTTCCGGCGTTTATATTTTCGACCGCTTGACCATTTACGGTTATCTTACTTCCTTTGGCCCAGGCGGGAATCCTCAAGAGTATTTCAAAAGGTTCGGATTTACTTTTTTCCATGGTTATTTGAACTGCTCCGTCCCAAGGGTAATTACTTTTTTGGGAAAGTTTAATTTCGGAGCCGTCCAGTAATGTAGTCTCCAAGGTATTGCCCCCGTATAGATTTACGGCGATTCCATTTTCGGATTTGCTATAGGCCCAGCCTGGAGACTTGGCAATGGTCCGTACCAAGTTGGGAGGACAACAAAAGCATTTTAAATAGGGTTGGCGTTCGGGAAATTCCACATTCATATGTTCATAATCCAACGCTCCATCAATTTTTCGAAGTGGGTTAGAATAATAGTAGTCCTTACCTTCAATACCAATTCCGGAAAGACCACTGTTATGTAATACCAACTCCATGATATCACCATGTTTGGAATCCCCGCTCAAAGTCAACATACGATAATTGAACATGGAATTGCAGATGTTGGCACATGTTTCGTTGTAGGCGGTCATATTGGGCATCATGTATTCATCAATAAACCCTTCCTCTATTTTATCCAATCGTGATGACCTTCCGTAGTGGGTCTGGCCCACGGCACCGGTAACATACATTTTTTTATGGGTTACATTTTCCCAAAGGCGATCGAGTGCATCCCATAAGGCCTTTTCACCGGTCTCGGCGTATACATCCGCAGCCCCGGCATAGTAATACAATGCCAATACGGCATGACCGACTGCCTCGGTTTCCTGACGTAACGGAACCCGTTCCTGAACCATATCCCCTATAGGGTAGCCTTTTGTGGTCTTGTCATCATCAATTTTGTAGGTGCCGCGTATATTGATGAACTGTTCTGCCAATGCTAAATATCTTTTATCCTGGGTGGTTCTGTATAATTCAACCAGCCCCATGATTTGTGTTTGGTTAAATCCAAATCTTTTCAGATGATTCGGTATCGGGGTAAAAAGGTCATATAGATAATTAGCATGTTTAATGGCGATGTCCAAAAAGTTGGTCTTTCCCGTTACACGATGGTGTATACAGGCGCTTGTAAACAAATGCCCACTATTATACAACTCGTGGTATCTTCTGTTCGAAAACGGCTGGATATCGTCGCGGATAATGATGGGTGTCGATAAATACCCATCTTCTCGTTGGGCCTTTCCGATAACCTCAATAATCTCATCCAGTTCATCGACAATCTTTTCATCTTGGTTAATGGCATAGATATACACACTGGCCTCCATCCACTTGTAAAAATCCCCGTCGTGCCACCAAAACCCTTTATGCTCACCCTCCTTAAGGCCAGCAGCAATCTTAAAATTATTATAGCCATGGCCAATGTCACCTTTTAAGAGTGTACCCATATAGGGTATCATCACTTCCTCGGCCATTTGCCATTTGTCTGCCCAGAAACCTTCGGTCCATTGACAATCTCCAATATCAATACTTTTCAATTTTACATGGGGGCTGTTCGTGTTATTGATAATACCTTTATTATTGTCTTTAACCATAGCAATGGGTCTATCATGAGATTCCGGTTTCCCTTTCTTTTCTGTATTTTCCATTTCCGATCCGCAGCTCAACAACATGGCAAAGCTTCCGAGGGCGACAAATACTTTAATCATTTTAACTTTGGATTCTTTTGCGCATCATTCAGGCACATTTTTTTGCCAAAAAGCGTCCGTCCGTTCCACATCGCGCTGTTCATAAACTTTTTTCAACAACCATCTCGGACGCTCCAAGGTCGTTTCCCATGCAAACAGTTCTTTGTACATTTTTCGCAGTCTTTCCGGTTCTGAATCGGCCAAGTTGTTCAATTCCTTTTCGTCATCGGGCAGGTAAAAGAGTTCCGCAGGACGATCGGGAAAACGAATCAGCTTCCAATCCCCTTTTCGCATAGTAGCCCTGGCATCCCGCTTCCAAAACAGGGTTTCATGTGGGCGTCCTTTTACTTTACCAGTGAGATAAGGAATTAAATCGACGCCATCCAAGTATCCCAATTTTTTTGTATTACCCCCAGCGGCCGTATAAAAAGTGGGCAGTAAATCGAATGTGCTAATGGGTTTTCCATAAACCGTTCCCGGTTTTAAGATGCCAGGATACTTCATAAGAAAAGGTACCCGAATCCCGCCTTCCAAATGGGTAGCCTTAATCCCGCTAAGAGGGTGATTGCTTGAGGCATTGGCATCAGTCGGCCCACCATTATCATTGGTAAATACCACGATTGTATTGTTATCCAAATCCAATTCCTTCAGTTTATCCAAAACTTTGCCGATCGCCCGGTCCAATGCCAAGGTCATTGCGGCCACAATTTTGCGTTTCCCAGTTAAATGGGGAAATTGCTTTAGGTCTTCTTCCTCGGCATGCATGGGCGTATGCACGGCATTGAAGGAAAGAAATGCGAAAAACGGCGTTTTTGCTTTACTATTCCGTGCAATGAACTCGGAAGTCGCCTGGGCCAGGGCATCGGTCAAATACCCATCATGTTCCTCAAAGTTCCCAAAACCGCGTTCCATTTTATTCAAGGGCTCCTTTGGGCTTTCCGTATATTCAAAATAACTCCGTGCCCCGCCCCTGAATCCATAGAATTCGTCAAAGCCCCGTTTCGTAGGATGAAACCGATCGGCTCCGCCCAAATGCCATTTGCCGAAAAAACCGGTAGCATAACCTTGTTCCTTTAAATAATCGGCCATGGTAACCTCTTCAAGCGGCAATCCCATTTCGGGGCCAACTAAGGCGGACACCTCACTCATATACGTGGGTACGTTATTCTCTTCATAGCCAAACCGATATTGATATTTTCCGGTGATCAATCCCGCTCTAGAGGGACCACATGTGGGGTGAGTTACATAGGCTTGGGTAAATCTGACACCTTGGTTTGCCAATGTATCCAAGTTGGGCGTCTTCATTTCCTTACTGCCTTGAAAACCAAAATCGGCGTAACCGGCATCGTCCGCGAAAAGCAGAACGATATTCGGTCTTTCTTGGGCAAGGCATCCAAATTGAAAACAGATTATAAGTAATACTATAAGCGATTGCTTCGTTTTTATCCTATCCATCGTTCAAAACTAGTTTTTTCATCGAGGTCTGTATTTGCAAAATTTAACTGGCGATAACTTTATTTTACCTTAGTAACTCAAAATATCCTTCATTCCGGCTAAAATAATGGTTGCTCGAGCTTTGATAGCCATTATCGTTTGGGGACAGGTTGAACAATTTCAAATGAACCCTTTGGGTTTTTATCCTATTGTTCATATTCCGTTAGATAGTTCTTGACCAAATAGGAATACGCTTCGTTTTCCGAATCGGCAAAAGAATGCAAGTTCTTAAGCAGCTCTGGAGCATGTTTTTTGGATGAAAGAAACTCTAGAAATACTATGATTTGATTTTTTGTCATTGACCCAAGTTGGGTAGAAATGATATTCCCGACATACTTTGGAGCACTTTCGAAATGCCGCAACAATAAACTGCGACTACCAATATCTATCTCGGAAAAAGCCTCCCAGAATGGTTTTTGCAATTCTGGTCTGTTCTGAAACTTATCCGGCATCTCCTTGGCAATAATACTGCGCACCAGTGGAACGGCCGTTTTGAAAATCCGTACTATTCGCAAATGATGTTCAATAAATTGGTCAGAATCCATTTTCTCCAGGGCAAAAAGTTGATAATCGGTATTTTCGCTATAGAGCATGTCCCTAAGCATATTCGCATTCAAAACAGAAAGGGTATATGTCTTTATTTCATCCCGAATAGCACCATGCGTTAAATGCCAGGCCACATAACAGGAATAGAGTGCACCCGAAACCACAGATTCCTTTACTTCGGCCACGGTTGCCCCGGAAAGTGCATCCACACCGTTTACATTTCGCATTACCGGTTCTTCCACCAATTGATCTAGCCGTCTCCTTTTTAATATGGATTTATCATCGGCCAATAGTTTATGAAGTTTCCCATAATCCTCCTTTTGGAATTCGTCATGATCGTGCTTGGTAAGCGGAAGTTCCGGATAGGTATCAAAACCGGCATATTCACCCAATACGGTCCAATACAGGCGAATATGCATCAATTTGCATTCTCCATCGGCACAGACCGGTGTTGCAATGTCCGAAGCGTATAGCACAGGATCTTGGTTCTCGTTGACCATCACCACGACTTCCTGGGCATCAAAGGAATCAACTTGAATAAACAGGCCCGCTTTCTTTTTTGACAATCTTGTACCTACTTTCCATTCCAATAAGTAATACTCGGGAGCCTTGTCCAAAACATCATTATATGTTTCAATTGAGTGTTTCAATGGAAATTCACTTCCTTCATTTGATAGAAAGAGTGCGAAAACAAATACCATAGTTGTTAAAAACTTCATCTTTTTGTCTCTGGGATTTTTTCATATTTCTGTTCTTCTATCAGGGCCAAATATTCATTCAGATAGCCCGTATAGATTTCCCTAGGACCCACATTGTATTTCTTACAAAGGGCCGCCGCCAATCCCACGGCGGCTCCCATCTGTCCCGTTGTACGCATAACCCGAGGGCCTCCCAATCCAGCATGAGAGCAACTGAAATTTCTACCCGCCATAAAAAGATTGGAAATGTTCCTGGAGTACAAACTTCTGTACGGAATGTAATATTCCGGGGTTTTGTAAAATAAGGCTTCGGAGATAAAATCAGGATTTTCCTCGTCTTCCAGAACCGTTTGATAATGGATATCAACATCCCTGGTCTCTACAACCACCACATCCGGAAATTTACGTCCTTCCTTCGCATCCTTGAACGTAAAGATATGATCCCCAACCAGTCTTCTCGATTCTCTTTTTCCAACCAAATAGGATACCCATTCCAATTTGCGTTTGGCATAGGTCGAATCTTGTTTGGCATTGTAAAACGACCCGTAAATGGCACGGAGCATATGATCGCGAATCTCTTCCGCATCATCGATCTGGTTTAAATCGGGTCTGCTGAACTCCCATTGCCATTCCCCGGCGACCTTGGCATATTGTCTAGCCACGGGCATTGCCCAAGGTACTTCCGGAAACGTGTGTTCCCTGTCCGTTTCTTTGGAACCCCATAATACCGACGATCCCATAACGGCATTGTCCGGCTCCTTTGGGCTCCATAATTCGCCATGCTCCTCCCAATCTTCCCCATAGGTGTCTACACTTTCCCGACCGTACGAGAATTCGGCACCTGCCCAATATCCGATCCAGCCATCTCCTGTGGAATCTATAAATCGCGGTGCAGTAAATCGGATACGTTCGCCTGTGGATGTATGTCTGGCATCAACATATTGAATGGTATTATCCTCTGTCTTGGCATCATAGGCCCTGTGATTAAGAAATAATGCGATGTTTTCATAACTCTTTACGTTATCATCCCGTTTTTTCTGGTCCAATTTGGCATCTGCACTTCCATTGGGATAATGCTCCGTATCCAATTTTCTTAAGATTCGTTCAAAATTTCCATAGATACCCAAAGTATGTACGCGAATTTCCTCACTGGCATTCCCGCCCAGAACCGGACGGTCGTGAATCAATGCCACATGTAGGCCCTGCTCTGAAGCGGCTATGGAAGCCGCACAACCCGCGATTCCTCCACCAACTACCACTAGGTCATATGATTCCGTTCGAGGAGGTGCATTGGGTTCGGCCTTAATTGTTTTTCGCCATTCCGCTAACTTTTTCTCGGAAGCCGGTGGTTCCTTTTTCTCCGTGGAAAAATAAATGGCATCCACTCGTCCATTAAAACCGGTCAAATCCACTAACTCCAAATTAATTTCCCTGGTGGTAACCGAGATACTATCCACATATTCCCAACCCCATCCCGAACGGAGACCCAATACCTTTCCGACCCTCTTGCCGTCAACTTTCAGCCGAAACCTCCCAGGGGCTTCCCAATTACCGGGCACCCAATTTTTTGTACGAACCCAAATGTGGTAGCCCCCTTTGGCATCAAACTTAACTTTGGTCTTCGCATTTTTTACAGGCTGTCCCATTCCGTGCGCCAGTAAATAGGGTGAGCCCATTTGTTGTTCAAATTGGGGGTCTACGACCCAACCTCCGGGATTGTCAAAACTTTCGGCTTCTATTAGTATGTCCTGACAATGAACCATACAACCATAAAAAATGGAGCAAATGATACATAGTTTTCTGAATTTAGATGGATACATGGGTTACTGGATTAAAATGGTTCTTCGTTTACCCAATAGGAACTTTCCTTAAAATACATCCGTTAAATGTAGGCAATGTCTTTTCCGAACCAGTTCTATTGGACTAGACAAAATATGAACAAACCCACTAAAAACCCAAGTATTTTAAAAATATGTGGATGGATGTTATTCAGGAAGAATACCCTCCAGCTCTTTTTTGAAGGATTTAAAGTGGTTCCTTAAACCCTTATAATCACCATTTCCTATCAACGCTTTGTTGAAAAGTGAACCGCCCAAACCGGCACCATAGGCTCCTGCTTGAAAAAAAGATTTGATATTGTCCTTGGAAACTCCACCCGTGGGCATCAATTTAATTTCATTCAGGGGCCCCAGAATATCCTTTATATATTGGGGGCCAAGTTGCGTAGCGGGAAAGACTTTAACCGCCGAAGCCCCTAGATTCCATGCCTTGTATATTTCCGTAGGCGTGAAAGCTCCCGGGAAAATCGGGATATTGCGGGTAACACAGTTTTTGATGACCTCTTCGTCCAAAATCGGGGTAACAATGAATTGGGATCCAGCCTTCATGGCCATTTGGAGTTCATTTAGGGAACATACCGTACCTGCCCCAATATTAAGCTTTGGAAATTCCTTTCGTAGAGTTGAAATGATCTTTATGGCATCAGGGGTATTCATCGTAACCTCCAAAGTAGAAAGTTCTGCCTCCTTATAGACTTTGGCAACCTGAAGGATAGTCTCCATATCCAACCCCCGGATTATTCCCACAAGGGGTGCGTCCTTAAAGTATTCCCATGAAAAAGGCGTATTATTTTGCATGAAGGAGAAGCATTTTTCTTTGGCCGATCAACAAGGCCCGTTCAAGAACCGCATCGTCCAAAAGTATCAATTTATCAGGGGCGACAAAAGTTTCGAGCCCTGTTTTGTATAATTCGAAAATGGCGCCGGGAGCGGCCAAAAAAACATTTTCCCCGCTACTCCTTAAGTAGGACAGTTCATCCCCGATTAAAAGTCCGCTCAATCTAAAATAATTGTCCTTCTTATCCATGTCCTCGACAACATGCCTGGCACGAATACCTAATAAATTGGGGGTTGACCCCTCTACCAATCCCAAGTGGAACCCCTCAAGAAAGGCCTTTTTGCCTTGGGCATCCCATTCCGCTATTTCAATGGAATTCGATAAAATACTGTTTTTGCCCAAAACCTCGAAAAGTTCCCCAGTCATAAAGTTTTTTAATTTATGGAAGCTACCTTGGCGGTATGAGATATGCTTGCTATGGGTGCCGGGCAATAAAAGTATCCCTTCGGAATACGAATGTAAATATTCCCCTAAGCCTATCGCCTGTACTTCTTCCCCACGCATCATACCTGTTTCGCTTTTCACCCCTGAAATAAGCAATAGGTCTTGGTTAGTTGCAATGGGTATGCTTTTAGAAATAAATGTATTGCCGCCTTCATCAAAAGGAAGGTCGGCATAGGGCAGTTCGCACAAACCTATGTTTGAAGAGCTCATACCCGAAGCGATTATAGGATGACTTCGATGCCCGTCGGGAAGCTTTTGAACCTCTCCCATCAAATAATCCAAATAAAAGTCTTTTTGATCCAATGCCGTTTGGGCCTTGAAAGCTGCATATCTCCTTTTTACACCTTGATCCGTTCGGTTTTCCCAAATGACCTGAAGTGTTTCCGTCTCTATTAATCGCAACCTAAAATTGGAAGTGCCCCAATCGCAACTTATAAAATGGGAAGTAATGTTCATACCGTGTTCAATGCTCTGGTAACCCTTTTTTTGATTAGGTAATCATCTAGGGCAAAGGTAGAACAATCCACGCCTATTCCACTATTTTTTATACCACCATGAGGAAGATAAATGGCATACTTTAACCCATTCAAATGCACTTCCCCGAATGCCAGATTTTCTGCGAAGTATGCAAGGGTCGATTCATTTTTGGAATATACATAGGAAGCCAGGCCCGCTTCCGTGCTATTCGCCAATTCTAAAACTTCCTCTTTGGTCGAAAATGGAAGTAATAAGGCAACTGGGCCAAAGATTTCATGCTGAACAATCTCAGCTTTGTTATTCGGCATGCGTATGACCGTTGGTTCAAAGTAATACCCCGGGGTATCCATCGGGTTTCCTCCGTAAACCAGTTCCCCACCTTCCGCAAGGGCATCCTTAACGATGCGGGATACTTTTTCCACAGATGATTTGTTGGCCAAAGGCCCCATATCCGGATTGCTCTCCCTGCCAAATCCGATTTTTGTATTTCTGAATACGTCTGTAATTCCTTCCATGAAATCGTCAATGACGGATTCGTGGATATAAAATCTATTGGGGGCCACACAAATCTGGCCTGCATTTCCAGTTTTCAAGGCTGCACCCTGGGTTATGGCCAGGTCTATATCTGCATCCGCAAAAACGATAAAAGGTGCATTGCCGCCACATTCCATGCTATATCTTTTGATGGATGTTCTACTGCTTTGCTCGATTAGCTTTTGTGCCGTAACAGTGGAGCCGATCATGGTAATTAAACTCGGAATCTTGCTTTCACAAAGCGGAAGACCTACATTCTCCACGTCTCCACAAAGTATATTGACCACTCCTTTTGGGAAATTGATCTCCGCACAGATTTCCCCGATCAAATAGGCGGACAATGGGGAAAATTCGGATGGTTTTAAAATTATACTACACCCTGCCGCCAATGCCGGCCCTAACTTGAAACCTAGGTTTAACAAGGGAAAATTGTAGGCCAAAAATGCTACGACCACACCTAAGGGTTGAGAGACAATGCGGTGCTCATGTGTCCCGTCCCAATCTTCAATGTCAACATCACCCCTCTTTACAATTTCCTCGGAATAATAACTTAAGGAATTGATGATGCTGGAAAGATCCTCTTCGGTTCCTTCCCAGGTCTTGCCCATTTCATACATGATACTTTCCCGGAGTAGGTCGCTTTTTTCCGATATTTTGTCCCTCAACTTCCTTATCCACTGCAATCTTTCTTTCAGGGGGAGTTGGGACCATAGCTCAAAACCTTCCTTTGCCGAAAAAAGTGCACGATTGGCATCTTCCCTCCCGGCCCATGCTATGGTCGCAGTTGGTTTTTCGTCCGCGGGGCAAATAACCGGAAAGGATTCCATGGTAGAGGCCTCGGTCAAAGCACCATTAATATATAACTTCCTATGTCCG
Source organism: Ulvibacterium sp. (assembly GCF_965228935.1). Lineage (GTDB taxonomy): Bacteria > Bacteroidota > Bacteroidia > Flavobacteriales > Flavobacteriaceae > Ulvibacterium. The sequence goes on from NZ_OZ245846.1 coordinate 4,244,440, forward strand.
AATCTCAAAGCTTGCTTCATCTCTATCTATTTCGCGTTCCCTATATTTTTCAAGGGCATCCATATCCACATCTACCCCCAATCCCGGTGTTTTTGGGACATGTAATAGACCATTCCCTAGTTTTAAGCTATGTTGGGTTACCTCATCGCGCAACGCGTTCTCGGTACGATCCAATTCCATGGTAGGCAAGTCGTTATACATTCGCCCTGGGTTTTCATCCAAATTCCCTACAAAGTGGGTAGCAGCACTAATAGCGATCCAAGTACCCCAGGTATGGGGCACTACGTCCTTACTATAGGCTTTGGCCAAGGTAGCGATACCCTTGGCCTCTGTTAGCCCCCCGCAAGCGCAAATATCAGGTTGAACAATATCCACGCATTCATTTTCCAGCAAACGCTTAAAGCCGAATTTTAGGTATTCGCATTCTCCCCCGGCAATAGGTATGCCAGTGTTTCCACGCAATCTTCTATAGCCCTCGTAGTCTTCAGGCGAAACGGGTTCCTCGAACCACGAAATGTCATACAAGGACACTTTCTGTGCCAGTTCAAAGGCTTCCCGATAATTATAGGCATGGTTGGCATCGATCATTAATCGCATATCCGTCCCAATGGCTCTTCGAATTGCCGCTACATTGGCAACGTCCTTCTCGATACCCAACCCCACTTTCATCTTTATCGCCTTGAAGCCTTCCTTTTTATAATGCAAGGCTTCAGAGACCAGTTCTTCCTCCAGATTATCCACCTTGGTAAAATATAGGCCTGTGGCATAAGGTTCTATAATCGGATTTTTTATTCCTCCCAACAAAACGGAAACCGGTTGTCCCAAAAGTTTGCCCTTAATATCCCATAGGGCTACGTCTATGGCACTTATGGCCGCCTGAAGTGTTCCACTACGGGCATAATCCAACGAACGATGGTACATTTCCTGCCAAATAACTTCATGGCCCAATGCCTCGCGACCCAATAGGAAAGGAGTAAAAAATTCTATTCCGGCCTTTATAACACCAGCCGGGCCATAACCTTCGCCCCAACCGTAGGTACCATCTTCCAAGGTAACCTTTACGATGCATATTTTTCTGATATCATATTGCCATTGCGAAAAATAAAATGGAGTATCCAACTTATTTACGATTACAAATGGCTCTATCTTAGTTATATTCATCGGCTTTATTTTATGCTTCAAATAGTAGGCTTAACTGAAGTAACCATGTGCGATTACTATATCCCAATTACAAATGAAAACGTATATAACCAACATTTTATGGTGTAATTTACCCAACGATTACATTATTTTACCTTAGTCTCTCACTTTTAGAATTTAACCGGTTAGCTTTTATAAAATACACTGTTGCTATCCAAAAACATCTATGATACAAAAAAATACATCTGAAGCAACAAAATAGGACAATTTGCCTCACTTTGTACACCGTAAACCAACACCCCGTAACATCAATGAATACTGTATTCTCCTGTGTTTTAAACGATAGCAAACAAAAGGCTGAAATTACCTTGGCGCTATTGTTACTTGTTTTGATTGCGAAACCAACATTTGGTCAAAATAAGGAGTACCAAGCTAATTGGGAGTCGTTAAGGCAGCATACCACCCCGGAATGGTTCAGGGATGCCAAGTTTGGAATTTATTGCCATTGGGGGCCTTATTCGGTTCCCGAGTTCGAAAATGAATGGTACTCCCACTGGATGTACTGTAATGAAAATAATCCCGAGCATGAGTTGGGCAAAAAGTATTACGAACATCATGTAAAGACCTATGGTCCCTTGAACGAATTTGGATATAAGGACTTCATCCCCATGTTCAGGGCCGAAAAATTCGATGCAGCGGAATGGGCCAATCTATTTGAAAAAGCCGGTGCCAAATTTGCAGGCCCGGTCTCTGAACATGCCGACGGATTTGCCATGTGGGATAGTGACTTGACCCGATGGGATGCCAAGGATATGGGTCCAAAGCGAGATATTATGGGGGAACTGTCCCGTGAAATCAGAAAACGGGATATGAAGTTCGTGGCCACTTTTCATCGCCATTGGTTACTGGGTTGGTATCCTACCTGGGATGAGACTACGGATGCCGCGAATCCCGACTATGCCGATCTGTACGGTCCAAAAATGAAAAAAGGAGACTTTAAGTACCCGCCGTCCACCCATGACCTGGACAATGGATTTGACGGTTATTATCCCATGGCCGATGAAAAATTTAATCAGGATTGGCTGAATAGGCTAAAGGAAATAGTGGATAAGTACGATCCCGATCTGGTTTGGTTCGATAACAAAATGGATGTTATCGGTGAGTCCTTCAGAAAGGAATTCCTTACATACTATTACACTAATGCTTCCCTAAAAAATAAGGAGGTAGTGGCCACCTATAAATTCTATGATTTTGCCAAAGGTACCGCAGTTCTGGATGTAGAGCGGGCCAGAATGAGCGAGATGAAGGATTTTCCTTGGCTGACCGACGATTCCATCGATTGGAAAGCCTGGAGCCACATCAGCGATCCCGATTACAAAAGTGCCAACCGAATCATTGATTTTTTGGTGGATGTCGTAAGTAAAAATGGATGCCTCCTCTTGAACATTACCCCCAAAGCGAATGGGGAAATTCCCGGACCGGTCAAAGAGCGTTTGCTCGAAATCGGGGCCTGGCTTAATACCAACGGTGAGGCCATATATGGCACAAGGCCCTGGAAAATTTTTGGGGAAGGTCCGGCCAAGGTGGTTGAGGGGCATTTGAGCGAACGGGAGAATGCAGATAATACGGCAAAGGATATTCGGTATACGACTAAGGGTGACATACTATATGCTATAGTATTGGACTGGCCCAAAGAGACCGTTAGATTGGAAAGTCTAAAAGAAGGAAATCATCTATACCACAAAAAGATAGGCAGTATTCAATTGCTCGGATATCCAAAAAATTTGAATTATGAAATCAATGACGATGCATTACATGTTGGCTTCCCCCCAGAAAAAATCGGGAAACATGCCTTTGTACTGAAAATAACACCCAAAAGTTAAATGACCATGAAAGTTCTTTTCTCCACTATACTTTTGTTCTTTTGTTTTCGCCTAAGTGCACAAACGCCAGAACCCCCAGAGGGTTATCAATGGGTCGTTAACGAAAAGTTCTCTGATGAGTTTAACGGCTCAAAAATAGACACCAAAAAATGGTACGATCGTTCCCCTTATTGGGTAAATGGTAGGCCGCCCGCCACTTTTAGGGCGTATTCGGTTTCGGTAAAGGGCGGCAATCTTCAAATAAAAAATTCGGTCTTGGAGGGTGACAGCATTTACAACATAGCTGGTGGAGCGGTCGCTTCGGTGGCTCAGGACGCCCACTATGGTTATTATGAATCTCGTATAAAGGCTTCCAGTATCTCCATGTCCTCCACATTTTGGTTAAAGAACAAACGAATTAAAAATGGTTGCGTTACCGAACAACAGGAGTTGGACATTGTTGAAATCGTAGGCCAACAAAAAAGGGCCGGCGATTTTAGGACCACGATGAAGTCAAATGCCCATTTTATAGATACACCCTGTGATGGTAAGGAGAAGTATATCTCGGCTCCAGGGCCCGGAGCTAAAATTGACCCACCAGCCAATGAGGTCTATCATGTATATGGTTGCTGGTGGGTCGATGCCACTACGCTTCATTTTTACCTGGACGGTAAATTTGTATATACCATTAATCCAAGTACGTCAATAAGGAAAGATCCCTTTTATCGCCCCATGTATATGCATTTGGTCACCGAAACCTACAACTGGGAAACTCCCCCGACCCCGGAAGAACTGGCGGATGATTCTCGGAACACCACCTATTACGATTGGGTAAGGGCTTACACTCTTGAGCCTATCGACTAAGTCGACTATTCCCTTAACCTTCAAACAATAAGGGGAAAAACTTGCCTTCCATCTTGTTTCCCTTCGGGATATGTGGTACCCCGGCCAAAAGCTCATCATTGGTGTTGCTTATCGTACCGTCCGCGAAAACGTTGAGGACAAAGGCCCTGCGGCTTATATCAGATTTGTTTTCATAGGAACCGTGTACCATCAACGGATGGTGAAAGGCAGCGTATCCTTTCTTAAGCTCAATGGCCACAGGGTTTTTGAACTGTTCCCTTTGTTCATCGGTAAGATATTCCATCAATCCGTTCATATCACCGGCCAACGCGGGTGCATCTAATAAACCCCATTTATGGCTTCTGGGAATATAGTGTAGGCATCCATTTTCGACGGAGGCATCGTCCAGCCCCGTCCAACAGGTCAAGTGTTGCATGGCAACGGTCCGTGTCCAGTACGAATAGTCTTGATGCCATGCCACTACCCCACCATGTTTCGCGGGCTTACAGAACAGTTGATCGTGCCAAAACCGAACGGGTCTGTTTTCCAGTAATTGATAGGCCGCCATCACAAAGGCAGGGTTCCATAGAATATCGTGAAATCCCGGAGTAATACGCCAATGGCCTAATGAATGGAACAAAACCGAGTTTGGATCTTCGGATTCGTTACTTTGGAACTCATAGAACAAATGGTGTGCGGGATGATCCGGATCAATGACCTCTTCCAATTCCCTTCTCAAAACTTCTACCTGGGCATCGTCCAGCATTTTAATACCGGCCAAATAACCGTACTCATGAAAGTGGGCAACTTGTTCATCACTTAATCTATACCGATCCCATTCTTCCGACGTTTTTGGAAGCTTAAAAAGATTCGATATCAATCCATGTTCATCCGCCAAATCCTTTACCGATTCCATACTACCTAATTTTGTGATTTTACTATTTGTTTATTGGTATGTAAAGATAATGCACAAATCTATTGTAGCCCTCCAAAAAAACGAAGGGTATCCTTAATGTGCTCTGCCCAATAGACCCATTCATGCTCCCCAGGAAATTCCTCATATATGTGGTCTATATCATGGTCTAGTAATTGTTGGTGCAATTTTCGATTGTAATCTATCAGCAGATCTTCCTTGCCGCAATCGAACCTAAGCTTTGGCAAATTATTCGAATCGTTCCGGATCAGGGACCAGACCGAGTTTTCCTTTTCATCTCCTTGGAGATATGCTTCCAAGGGTTCCTCTACGAACAAGGGCATCTGATCTAAATCCGTAATGGAGGAATGTGCCGATATCGCCTTGAACTTCTCCCTATATTTTATTCCCAGGCGCAAGGCGCCAAATCCGCCCATGGACAATCCGGAAATATACATAGCCGAGTTTTCACCGACCGAAGGAATGTTTTCCCTTACGGCCTGGGGAACATCCTCCACAATCCACTTTTCAAAGTTACGTCCGTCATGGGGCACATAACCGGAACCATCGCCCCATAACCCGTCCGAAGGCATAGCTATGATCATAGGCGGTATTTCACCATTTTCCATCATTTGCCAAGCGGATAGATGTACCCCTGCCTTCTGTGACCACACCCAGGCACTGCCATAAACCCCATGTAGCAGTATGACCAAAGGAAGATCTGCCAAGGCTTCCAATGGGGGCACGAATACACAAATGTCCCCACGCCCCTTTAAATTTGGTGTTTTTACGGTTATGAACCTTAAATTTCCATGCTCGAAACTAGGGTCGGACAACTCGGTAGTTCTAAACATCTTTTTCTTTTCTAATCAAAAAGGATTACGCCTTTGGCATTCCTACCCGCTAACATATCATCAAAAGCTTTTTGGAGGTTCTCCAACGGATAGGTTCGGGTAATCATTTCATCCAATTTAAGGATTCCGGACTCGTAATGGGACACTATTTTTGGGAAATCACGTTCAGGGTTACAACCTCCATATAACGGATTGATATAAATCTTGTCCCATTCAAATAGATTCATGTCAATTACGATTTCTTGCTCTATTCCACTTACTTGAACAGCGGTACCCGCATTTCTGACCATAGCCAAGGGAGCAGCACCGAGTTCGGGCACAGCGGTACACTCAAAGGCATAATCGGCACCCCGACCGTCGGTCATTTGTCGCACCTCTTCGGCGGCTTTCAATAATCCTTTATCATTTTTATCCGCTTTTAGCAAATGGGTAGCCCCAAAGGTTTGGGCCATTTGCAATCGTTGCTCGTTGATATCGATAGCTATAATCTTTGAGGCTTTGTTAATTTTTGCACCCTGAATCACACTCAATCCTACCCCTCCCGTTCCCAAAACCACAACAGAGCTATTTTCCTTTACTTTTGCCGAATTTACTACGGAACCATATCCTGTCATTACTCCGCAACTAATAATACTAGCCGCAGTAAAGGAAAGCCTATCCGAGGGATTCTTTACCACCGCGGAGGCCTTCACCAAGGCATACTCGGATAAGGTCCCAATGTTAAAGGAGCGCTCTATGGGTGTATTCTTCCAGATTGTACCCTTTAAATGGGCATGGCCTTCGGTATATCCATTGGCACCGGCCACCACCGGGGAGTTGTTCTCGCAAATATGTTCATTTCCTTCCTTGCACTGAAAGCACTTTCTACAGGGTGTTGCCCAATTCAGGATTACGTTATCCCCAATAGTAACATTTTTGACCTGAGTACCGATTTTCTGAACGACTCCCGCACCTTCGTGGCCCATAACTATCGGTTTTTCCCAGTGTAAAGAGTCATAATCCGTATGGCAAAGTCCCGCCGCCTTTACCTTCACCAAGACCTCGTCCGGTTCGGGATCGCCCAAGTTTACATAATCTATAACAAAATTACCATCTCCTGTGGCAATTGCACTTTTGGAACGTAAGGACATATTTATTCTTATCTAGATACTCGGGATTAATCTTTCCAATAACAGTTCTATGTTAACCAATTTTGGGTAAACAAAAAATTATTCTGCCAAAAGGTTGGCCGGCTTAAACTCAATAGAGGAATCCACCAGTTTGGATGTATCAATTTTCTCACCACTTTTAATGAATTTGGTACCATAGACATAGGCCTTGGCATTATTCACGGCATCTACCGCCAATAACGTATCACCCTTGAAATACCAAATCGAAAAGCATTTGTCACGATTTGACTCCTTGCGCACCAAAACTCGGTCGTATCCCTCCGAAAGACCTACCATTTGCAGTTTTATGTCATATTGATCGGACCAAAACCAAGGTATTGCATCATAAATGGGTTCCTTTCCACAAATAGCCGCTGCCGCCACTTTAGCCTGGTCTACAGCATTTTGTACACATTCCAGACGAATAAAACGATCATAGTGCGGATTATAATGAAATGTACAATCACCTATGGCATAAATATCCGTGTCATTTGTACAGGCCATGGAATTTACGCGAATTCCGTTTTCGATATCCAATCCCGCCTCCTCGGCCAGCTCCTTGTTTACCCGAATACCACAGCCTATTAAAATGATATCCGCCTTATAACGTGACCCGTCGGTACAAAGAACTTCATAGTATTTTTTTTGGGTTTCGATGGCCTTCACATCTTTAGCCGTTAAGATCGGAACTCCATTTTCGGTATGTAACTCTTGAAAGAAATGCGACATTTCAGGAGCCGTTACACGGGCCAGAACACGTTCTTCACGTTCCAAAACCGTTACGTGGGCTCCTATTTTTTTCAATGATGCCGCCGCCTCCAGCCCTATATAACCTCCTCCAACAATAACTATCCGATTATCCTCACTTTGCTCTAAAGCCGAACGAATATGGGTGATGTCCTTCGCAGTGCGTATCGGAAAAACATTTTTGGAAGTATCAATGCTGGGAATTGGGGGAATAATCGGACGGGCACCTGTGGCGATTACCAATTTGTCATAGGGTTGGACATCCCCATCTTCCAAGGTAATGGTATGTGCTTCTCTATTAATGGTGGAGACGGTAGTACCAAGACGTAGGCTTATCCCTTCTTTCTTATAACTTTCAGCTGGTTTTAACAGGTTTTTTTCTATGTCGTCCCCATTCGTCAAATAGGTTTTGGACAAGGGCGGTCTGTGGTACGGCAGCTCCGGATCTGAATCAAACAATATAATGGCACCGTTCCAGCCTTCCCGACGCAGCGAGAATGCAAAATTCACTCCGGCATGGCTGGCTCCCAGGACTACACATATCTCGTTATTGGAACTATTTGCGACCATGGGTTAGGAACTAATCATTTGGCTACGCGCAATACTATACCATCTAAGGCTTCACTTACCGACAATTGACAACCTAAACGGCTGTACGCATCGGCGTTATCATCCAATTCCAACATATCTTTTTCAATCTCACTTGCCTCACCGGTCTTGGGCATATCCTCGGGCGAAACATGGACGTGACAGGTTGCGCAGGAACATACCCCACCACAGTCCCCATCAATACCCTTGATACCGTTCTTGACCGCCAGTTCCATAACCGAACCGGAATCGCCCTCTACAATATGGGTTTCGTTATCGCTGGTGATAAATGTAATTTTTGCCATAGGTGCTTGCTATTTCATTAAACGATTGAATTTTACATTGATTCGTTCATACCCTACTTTTCGTTGGAACTCGTCCAAATCCTCTATATTTTCCTTGTAGTCCAAGATGTCAATTGAATCTACCTTTTCCGCCAATGCGGTAAGTAGCGTTTTCATGATTTGACGGGCATGGGTTGCCCCCAAGCAGTTATGATGACTAAAACCAAAGCTTACATGAGGATTGATTTTACGATCCAGCACTACTTCATTAGGCTTTTCGAATACCGAAGCATCCCTATTGGCCGATGCCCAACACAAGGATATACGGCTATCGGCTTTGATGGCATGCTCGCATACCTGTGTGTCCTCGGTCACCACACGTCCCATTTGTGTTAAAGGCGAGAAATAACGCATCAACTCCTCTACTGCATTACCTATAATTTCCGGTTCGTTGCGTAGCCGTTCAAGTGATTCGGGATGTTCCGCAAAATAAGCAATGGAATTCGTTACAGCATTGATGACCGTATCCCGTCCACCGGCAAAGGTAAGGATCATTACGCCCTTGACCTCTTCTTTCGTTAACTTCCTACCCTCTACCTCAGATGCCAATAAAACAGAGTAAAGGTCCTCCCCCGGATGTTGGATGGCACGTTCAATTTGTTCATCGATATAGTCATAAAGAATGGCCGCCTTATCACCGTCAAGCGCTGTTTCCTCGCTTCGAAAAACATGGGTGCCCCAAGAAATCCAGGTCTCGGCCTCCGAGAAAGGTATATTCAACAAAAGCGTTAATGCGTGTGATTGTACGGGCAAGGAAAATTCATTGACTGCCTCTACCGTGTCCTTTGAAAGTACAGTATCGATCGCCGTGTATATTTGCTCCTTCAATTGCTCTTGATACTCCGATTGTAGTGGCCTCTTGAACCAAGGTTCCACAAGTGCCCTGAATTTGCCATGTGCCGGGGGATCCATTTCAAAAGGAACCTGACGTGTATCCCGTATATTGACCTCGGATGGAACTACGATTCGCCCTGGGGTCGCCCCGGACATAAAAGTTTTGTAGTTATGGGCCGACTTGCGTACATCCTTATGACGTAAAAGCATGACTACCGGATCTTCTTGATCGTTCATTTCGCCATAGCCCCTATTTACACGGGCTTCCTCAAAAGGATCTTGTAGTTCACTTTTTTCCATTTTACTTTCTTTAATCGTTATCGTTATACCTCTGCTACAAAAATTGCCAGAAAATTAGGGGAATACTTCTCCTTTTTTGACCAATAAGTAAACTATTCTGTTTAAATTATTTGTATTTTCATGTTTTGAAGACAAAATAAAGTAGTAATGTAGCTTCATTATTGTTTTAGGTAATCTACATGGTCCAGTGCCAAAGTAAGTCGTGTTATCCTTCTATTATTATAAAATCCGGTAATGAAACCCATTTTAGAACCCATCCATTTGGATCAACGAAGAACTATAACGGGATTCTGCTTTGCTAAGAAAAATTTTGAAACCCCCTGGCATTTTCATCCACAACATGAGTTGACCTATATTGAAGAAAGTGTGGGGACCAAATTCATTGGTGATTATGTAGGTCCCTACGAGCCTGGTGAATTGGTACTGGTCCGTTCCAATCTGCCACATTGCTGGAAAAATCAAGTGCAGAGGGACGGACAATCCAAATCGGTAGTAGTGCAATGGGACAAAGGTATATTTGTAAGAATACCCGAGTTGGCCCCAATTTTTAAAATGTTGAGAACTGCTTCCAGGGGAATTATTTTTGATAAAAAAGAAACCGCCCCTTTGATTAGATCGTTTAAGGAACTGCCCCAACTGCAAGGTCATGATCTGTATATTGGATTATTGACTTTGTTGATTGCACTATCAAAATGCAAATACGAGACACTTTCCGAGGCCAGTTTTACCGATGATATCCCGACCGAATACGGTAGCCGTATGACAAAGGTCCACGATTTTGTAGGTATGCATTTCAATCGGAAAATCTATCTCAGGGAATTAGCCGGACTGGTAAATATGTCCGAACAGTCCTTTTCCCGTTTTTTCAGTAAAATGATGGGGCGTCCTTTTTTTACCTTCCTCAACGAATATCGTATCAATATGGCCGCACGTATGTTGTTGGATACGGATTACTCCATTTCGCAGATCGGTTTTGCCTGTGGTTATGAAAGTCTTCCTTTTTTCTATAGACAATTCAAAAAAATAATGGGGTCTTCACCTTTGGCGTACCAGAAAAAATTTTCCCCGAGCTCAACTCGGTAAAGCACCCAGGATCAATGTACTTGTAATAAATAGGCTACAAACATGTACAAATAACCATTTGTTGCACTCATTTGAACATAAGGTATTTCGGTTTCCCATCAAAAACTTCAATTTAGCTTAGCTTTAACGGCCAAAGTGCTGACTAACCAACTTTCTTTATATGAAGATTTCAAAACATTTTTTTGGTCCCATTCTTATAATTTCAATACTTTTTTCTTGTGATGGCAAAAATGAAAAACAGGTAGCCCAATCGTCCTCAACTAATCAAATCCCAGTTTTTGAGCCAAATTGGGAGTCGATTAAAAAGAACTATAAGGATCCGGAATGGTTCAACGATAGTAAGTTCGGGATTTTCATTCATTGGGGGAGCTATTCGGTACCGGCCTATGGTTCGGAATGGTATCCAAGGCAGATGTATATGGACACCGCCAATTTTTCGGCACAACTTAAAAACTTGGGCAATGGGCCCACCGAAATTTACCTACATCATAAAAAGAAGTGGGGCGATCAAAAAACATTTGGCTACAAGGATTTCATCCCTATGTTCAAAGCGGAAAAATTCGACCCGGTAAGCTGGATCGATCTTTTTAAAAAGGCCGGGGCCAAGTATGTAATCCCAGTTGCCGACCATCATGACGGTTTTGCCATGTATAAATCCAACACCACGCGCTGGAATGCCATGAATATGGGACCAAAACGCGATGTACTGGGCGAACTTTTTAAAGAAGGAAGAAAGCAGGGGCTCATTATGGGGGCATCATCACATTATGCGTTCAACTGGTCATTTTACAATAAAAAGGACCATTTTGATACTGTTGATCCGGAATATGCGGATCTGTATTCCAAAAAAGGAAAAGATGTTACCGAACCGGTATCAGATGAATTTAAGGATCTTTGGTGGGATCGCACCGTTGATTTGATAGATAACTATCAACCTGATATTCTTTGGTTCGATTTCTATTTGGATATTCCCGATTTTGAAGCGTATCGACCAAAGATAGCGGCCTACTACTACAATAAAGGTATCGAATGGGGCAAAGAAGTAGTGATAAACGATAAAAACCTCTACCATGAAGCTTTTCCCGAAGGTACCGTAATCTATGACCTTGAACGTGGAAAACTTCCGGGTATTCGCAAATTGCCGTGGCAAACGGATACCTCGATTGGAAAAAACTCTTGGGGCTATGTAACCAACGAAGAGGCCAAAACGGCCAATAGCCTTGTGGATGATCTGGTAGATATTGTTTCAAAAAATGGAAACTTGTTGCTCAACGTTGGTCCCAAGCCAGACGGAACCATCCCTGAAGATCAAAAGGAAACTTTGTTGCAAATAGGGAAATGGTTAAAGACAAATGGAGAAGCCATTTACAATACCGATCACTGGAAAACCTTTGGGGAGGGTCCTACCAAGGTGATAGGGGGCTATATGTCCGAGCATAATGTTAAGGAAGGGTTCACCGCCGAGGACATCCGCTTTACCCAAAAGGAGGGCAAGTTATATGCTATTATGTTGGATTGGCCTTCGGATGGAAAAATCAATATAAAAACTTTGGGTTCGGATAGTGGATATGCCAAGAATTTGGATATTAAGAGTGTGCGTCTTTTGGGAAGTAGCTCCAAGTTGGATTTCAATCAAACCAAGGAAGGTCTTTTGGTTTCCAATATGGGAGAGAAAACCGGGGACTTTGCCCATGTTTTGGAAATTAGGATATAGGCAGATAAAATAGCTAATTGAGTTAGTTTTTTTTAATTTCGGAGCGCGCCCATTTGGTGCGCTCTTTTCGATGTTGAATTTTAAACCCAGAAATGGATTATATTGTTTGTGAAAAGCCAGGTGAGTTTATCCTAAAGGAAAAGGACGAACCTAAGAAGAAAATCGGAGAAGCACTTCTTAAAGTTAAGAAAGTAGGTATCTGTGGTACAGATTTACATGCCTATACGGGCAATCAGGCATTTTTTACGTATCCGAGGATCTTAGGACATGAATTGGCAACACAGGTTGTTGAAATCGATGATAATCCGCAGGGGATAAAATCGGGTGATAATGTGGTGATCATGCCTTATATAAGCTGCAAAAAATGTGTGGCCTGTAGAAATGGTAAAACCAATTGCTGTACCAATATTAAGGTTCTGGGCATCCATACGGATGGTGGTATGCAAGAACGCATTTCCGTTCCGATAGATCTTTTGATACCGGCACAAAACTTAAGCGACGACCAAATGGCCATAGTAGAACCTTTGGCGATAGGTGCACATGCCATTAGAAGGTCTCAACTAGAGAGCGGCGAAACCATTGTTGTGGTGGGCTGTGGGCCCATTGGTATTGGCATTATGAAATTGGCCCAAATTGCGGGGGCCCGCGTAATCGCTGTTGATATGAATCAACAACGACTGGATTACGCCCAAGAGAAAATAGGTATCGATCATATACTATTAGGTGGACCCGATGCGATCCAAAAAGTTTCCGAAATCACAAAAGGGGATATGGCCACCGTTGTTTTTGACGCTACAGGCCATAAGGGAGCCTTGGAATCCGGTCCGGATTATATGGCCCATGGAGGGAAGTATGTCTTGGTGGGCCTTTCCAAAGGAGAACTTACTTTTACACATCCTGCCATCCATGCCAAGGAAACTACGATATTGTGCAGCAGAAATGCCACTCTGGAAGATTTTGAATATGTAATTTCCATCTTGGAAAAAGATGAATTTCCCATCGATTCCTTTGTTACCCATAACGTAGGCTATGGTGATATGATAGCCCATTTTGATAGCTGGCTTGATCCTGAAAATGGCGTAATCAAGGCCACCGTGGATTTTCAATCTTGAAGAATAACAGATTATTGAATTGAGTTTATGTCAAACACCTTTATACAGATTCACCCCAAGGATAATATTTTAGCGGCCCTGACCGATTTGCCAAAAGGTACCGCAATCGAACATAATGGCAGTCCGTTTCACCTGACAGGTGAGACCAAGGCGAAACATAAGTTTGCGACCCAGAACCTACAGGTAGGAGATGAAATCTTTATGTATGGCACTTTGGTGGCCAAGGCCATAAAACCTATCGCCCAAGGAGAGACCATCACTACGGAAAATGTGGTTCACGCTTCTTACGAATATGCGGTGGGCAAGGAAAAGATAAGCTGGAACGCCCCGGACATCTCCAAATGGAAGGATCGGACTTTTAACGGTTACCACAGAGCCGATGGAAGTGTGGGCACCGCCAATTATTGGCTGGTCATTCCTATGGTCTTTTGTGAGAACCGAAATGTGGAGGTGTTAAAATCCTCTCTGTCCAAATCCCTGGGTTATCATACCACCACTGATTTCATTGTGGATACCCAAACACTTATAAATCAGTACAAAAAGGGAGCTTCTACAGATGATCTGCTAGCCGCGGAAATCATGAAAACCCCGGAAGATGTAAAACGAACACGTACCTTCCCGAACGTGGACGGGATTAAATTTTTAACCCACGAAGGTGGATGTGGTGGATTCCGTCTGGATTCCGATACGCTTTGTAATCTTTTGGCCGGATATATTACCAATCCCAATGTGGCCGGTGCAACAGTACTAAGCTTGGGCTGCCAGAACGCAGAAGTGAAGTTGTTGGAGGAAGCTATTGAAAAAAATAGTCCCAACTTTTCAAAACCTCTATATATACTAGAGCAGCAAAAAAGCGAGAGCGAACGTCATTTTATCGAAGAAGCTGTCAAAAAGACTTTTCTGGGGTTGATCGAGGCCAACAAAACGGAACGAAAGCCCGCTCCGTTGCACCATTTGGTCTTAGGGTTGGAATGTGGCGGTTCGGATGGCTTTTCTGGAATATCCGCTAACCCGGCCTTGGGATATGCATCGGATTTATTGGTCGCCCTGAACGGAACCACGGTGCTCTCCGAATTTCCAGAACTCAATGGTGTGGAACAAGAACTTATCAACCGATGCGAAACACCGGAAAATGCCAAAAAGTTTGCGGAATTGATGGATTCCTATTCTGCCAAGGCCGTTGCTTTGGGATCCGGTTTTAAGAACAATCCCTCTCCGGGAAACATTAAAGATGGATTGATAACCGATGCCATGAAATCCGCGGGGGCTGCAAAAAAAGGGGGTACTTCGCCGGTAACGGATGTCCTGGACTATACTGAAAAAGTAACCAAAAAGGGGCTAAACCTATTGTGTACTCCGGGGAACGATGTTGAAAGTACCACAGGTCTTGCAGGCTCAGGTTGCAATGTTATCTGTTTCACCACAGGATTAGGGACACCCACCGGAAACCCTGTAGCCCCGGTAATCAAAATATCCAGTAACAATACCCTGAGCGAGCGTATGAAGGATATCATCGATTTTAACACGGGAAGTATCATCACAGGTGAGGATACCATTGAAAGTGTAGGCGAGGAACTTTTGGAATACATTATTGAGGTTGCCAGTGGAGAGGTTGTCCCTGCTGCGGTTCGTTTGGGCCAAGAAGATTTCATTCCATGGAAAAGGGGAATTTCCCTATAAAGAGTATGTAAATGAATGCATTGAATAGAAGCACATTTTCCGGAAGCTCCTATACGGAAAGAATACTGCAATTTGGAGAAGGAAACTTTCTTAGGGCATTTGCCGACTGGATGATCGATGAAATGAACCAAAAAGCTGATTTTGACACAGGAGTCGTGGTTGTACAGCCAATAGAACAAGGTTTGGTACAAATGCTCAACGATCAGGACGGACTGTATACCCTTTATTTGAATGGTATTAAGGATGGAAAGGCCGTTAGTGAGCACCAGGTCATAGATTGTATCCAAAGAGGGATAAATCCTTATGAGAATTATAGCGATTACCTGACCAACGCAAATAATCCCGATTTGCGGTTTATCATTTCCAACACCACCGAGGCGGGAATAGCATATTCCGAAACGGACAGATTGGAAGACACCCCTCAAAGGAGTTTCCCGGGTAAGTTGGCCGCACTTTTGTATCGAAGGTTTCAAGCCTTTGAAGGAAATCCCGACAAGGGCCTTATCCTAATCCCCTGTGAGCTAATCGATAGAAATGGGGATAATTTGAAAAGGATTGTTTTACAGCACGCCGACGATTGGGGTTTAGGCAATGAATTCATCAATTGGATAGAAGAAGCCAATATCTTTTGCAATACCTTGGTAGACCGGATCGTCCCCGGCTACCCGAGGGATAAAATAGAACCCTTGACCCAAGACCTTGGATATAAGGATAATCTGATCGTGGAAGGAGAACAGTTTCATCTATGGGTCATAGAAGGGCCGGAATCCATACAACAGGAATTTCCGGCCAAGGAATGTGGATTGAACGTTGTTTTTACGGATAATATGGAACCCTATCGTACCCGAAAGGTACGAATATTAAACGGTGCCCATACCTCATTGGTGCCGGTGGGCTACTTATATGGAATAGATAAAGTTCGGGAATCCTTGGAGGATCCTACGGTAGGTACTTTCCTTAAGGACGCTATTTTCAATGAAATCTGCCCTACTTTGGATTTACCCAAGGAAGAATTGGATCAGTTTGCGAATGACGTTCTGGATAGATTTAGAAATCCCTATTTGGAACATGCCTTGCTAAGCATTTCATTGAATTCGGTTTCCAAATTCAAGACCAGGGTATTACCGTCGATCTTGGAGTATATTAAGCGAAACAATGAGCTTCCCAAAAGGTTATTGTTCTCACTGGCCGCATTAATCGCTTTTTATAAGGGGGAAAGAAATGAAGCATCCATTCCTTTAAAGGACGACAATGCGGTTCTGGATTTTTTTAAATCCCAATGGGCTTCGGGAGACATCACCTCAATTACCAAAAATACGTTGATGAATACATCTTTTTGGGGAAAAGATCTTACCGAATTTAACGGGTTACCGGAAGCTGTGGAAAGCAGTTTACAAGATATCGTTACCCATGGAATGGTAACGGCCTTGACATCGCACCTTAAATCGTAATTATAGAATACCCTTGAGACTATAGGAAACATGGATTGGGGAGTAGGGTTTTCATACAAAAGTTTAAAAATGTCTCTATCAACTTGGCAAATAGTGCATAGGTCCGATTAAGCAATAAATTCAAATAAATGAAAAGTTCAAAAATCAAGATTTTCACCTTTCTCGTTGCAATCGGGGTATTGGGCTGTGTAGGAAAAAAGGAAACGGATCCCACCGCACTAAAGGATGCCCTAACTGTTGAAAAACAAGAATATACTCAGGATTGGGCCTCTCTTGGGAAGCACAACGAATCGCCCGAATGGTTCAAAAATGCAAAATTGGGCATCTATTTCCACTGGGGCCTCTATTCGGTACCGGCATTCAAAAACGAATGGTACCCGCGTTGGATGCATTTTAAGGACAACGAAATCTACAAGCATCATGTAGAAAAATACGGTGAGCCCTCGGAATTCGGATATCACGATTTTGCACCTATGTTCAAGGCTGAAAAGTTCGATGCCGATTCATGGGCCCAACTATTTAAGGACGCCGGGGCCAAATTCGCAGGCCCTGTGGCGGAGCATCATGACGGATATGCCATGTGGGACAGTAAAATTACACCTTGGGATGTAATGGACACCGGACCAAAACGTGATATCACCGGAGAGTTGGAAAAAGCAATCAAAGGCAAGGACATGAAATTCATTACTGCCTTTCACCATGCAAAAAATCTACAGCGTAGTACGGAATTGGGAAAGGAAGAACCATTGAGCCATTATCCCTACTTTGAAGGGATGCCGCCAAGTTCCAACGACCCGGATCTGCAATTGATGTATGGAAACATGGAACATGAAAAATGGTATAAGGAAGTCTGGCTGGGCAAGCTTAAGGAAGTCGTAGACAACTATCATCCGGATATCATTTGGTTCGATTATGTTTTGGGAAATATTCCACAGGAGTATCGCAAGGATTTCGCGGCCTACTATTTAAATGAAGCCAAAGAAAAAGACCAAGAGGTGGTCGTTGTTCGAAAGCAGCACGACCTTCCCTTGAGCATGAGCGTGGAGGATTTGGAACAGGCCAGAAAAAATGAAATAGGTACAAAAATCTGGATGACCGATGCCACGATCAGCAACGGCAGTTGGTGCTATACCGAGAATCTTGGCGTAAAGCCGGCCAAGGATGTACTCCATATGCTGATTGATATTGTAAGTAAAAATGGAGTGCTTCTCTTGAACGTTTCCCCAAAATCGGATGGTACTATTCCCGATAATCAAAAAGATGGTTTATTACAGATGGGCGATTGGCTCAAAAGATATGGGGAGGCCATTTATGATACCGAAGCATGGTATACTTTTGGCGAAGGTCCTACCAAAGAGCCCGAAGGTCATTTTGAGAATCATCAAGCCTTTATGAAACTTACCTATTCCAATGAGGACATTCGTTATACCACGAAGGACTATACTATTTATGGCATTGTTCTGGGCTCTGTTGAGCCAGCCAAGGAACTCACCCTAAAATCCTTCGCCAAAAAAAGTATTTTGGACGTGCCCACTATCGAAAATGTCTCCGTTCTGGGGAGTGATGAGAAAATCGTTTGGAATTATGATGAGGAAAAGGGGCTGACACTTAAAACACCTACGAAACAATTGGACGAATTGGCAACCGTAATCAAAGTAACCATATCCCAATAAAATGACTATTGACGCACATCAACATTTTTGGAAGTACGAACCTGTAAAACATTCATGGATAGATGAAAGTATGTCGGCTATCCGAAGGGATTTTATGCCGTCCGACCTAAAAAAGACCTATGAGGAAAACGGTGTGGACGGTTGTGTGGCCGTACAAGCGGACCAAACCTTGGAAGAGACCAATTTTCTATTATGGCTGGCGGAAAAGCATTCGTTCATCAAGGGCGTTGTGGGGTGGGTCGACTTACGTGGGGACAATGTCGACGAAGTCCTTGAGGAATACAAGCAACACGAAAAGGTCAAGGGCTTTCGGCATATCGTCCAAGGAGAACCCGATCACAATTTTTTATTGAGGGCCGATTTTTTACGTGGCGTCTCATTTTTGGAAAAATACGATTATACCTATGACATACTTATTTTTCCACACCAGCTTGGTGCCGCTTTGGAATTTGTAAAACGGTTCCCGCACCAAAAATTTGTCATAGACCATATTGCCAAGCCGTACATTAAAGATGGCTTTTATGAGGGTTGGTCGGTTCTGATGACCGAGATTGCCAAATATGAAAACGTCCACTGCAAACTATCGGGAATGATAACCGAATCGGGATATACCTCTTGGACTCCGGAACAGATAACTCCTTATATGGATTTAGTACTCGAGGCTTTTCGCCCCTCTAAACTTATGTACGGTTCGGATTGGCCGGTCTGTCTCGTCGCGGGCACTTACGGGCAAGTAAAAAAATTAGTAACCGATTTCATTTCCAAACTTAGCCTCACCGAGCAGGCCGCCATTATGGGTTTGAACGCAATACAGTTTTATAATTTAAAATAAGAGTAAATGGATTTAGGCTTAAAAAACAAGGTAGTAGTGGTCACCGGGGCAGCCGGTCTAAAAGGTAGCATAGGTGAAACCATTGTCCAGGCCTTGGCCAATGAAGGGGCCATACCTGTTATAGTTTGTCGTAATGACCGTGGCTATGGTTATGAGTCCGATTTGCAGAAAAGAGGTATCGATTCCATTTTTGTAAAGACCGATTTGTCGGATTCCGCACAAATAGAAAGTGCTGCAAAAACTATAGGGGATAAATACGGACGTGTAGATGCTTTGATCAATAATGTTGGCGTTAATGACGGGGCCGGTTTGGATGCCTCCATTGACGACTTTATGTATTCCTTGAAATTAAACTTGGTCAGTTTTTTTGCCATGACCAAATATTGCCTGCCCTATATCAAAAAGGTAAAAGGGAATATCTTAAATATCGGATCCAAAGTGGCATTGACCGGGCAGGGAAATACTTCGGGCTATGCTGCGGCAAAAGGTGGGGTTTTGGGGTTGACCCGCGAGTGGGCCGTTGATCTGATCAAAGAAGGTATCCGTTCCAACGCCATTATTATTGCGGAAAGCTGGACCCCGGCCTATGATTCCTGGATAAAAACTTTGGAAAATGGCGAAGAGAAATTGAAATCCATAATCAAAAAAATTCCTTTGGAAAATCGGATGACCACCCCACAGGAAATTGCGGATCTCTGTTTGTTTACCATCTCTGAAAAATCATCGCATACCACGGGACAGTTTATCACCGTCGATGGCGGATATGTACATTTGGATCGGGCACTGTTGACGGAATAATAGGAAAATAGGCCATAGGCCATAAACCAAATGAACATATCAAATAAAAACCACTAAACCACCCAATTATGAATACGACCCAAAAAATACCTGTAGTATCAAAATCGGTACTCATCCCTTTTATTTTGATTACCTCCCTCTTTGCCTTATGGGGCTTGGCCAATGATATGACCAATCCCATGGTTCGAGGTTTCCAAAAGGTATTGGAGCTGAGCAATACACAGGCATCTTTGGTGCAATTGGCATTCTATGGTGGTTATTTTACCATGGCCATTCCCGCAGCCTTATTTGTAAATCGTTTTTCCTATAAAAAGGGAGTGTTATTGGGCTTGGTCTTATACGCTGTTGGTGCCCTATTGTTTTATCCTGCTGCGGCAAAGGAAAGTTATGGCTTCTTTTTAGCGGCCCTTTACATCTTGACTTTTGGGCTGGCCTTTTTGGAAACGACCTCTAATCCCTATATCCTATCTATGGGTGCCGAGGAAACGGCCACCCAACGTTTGAACTTTGCCCAAATGTTTAACCCTGTGGGATCCATCACAGGTTTGTTGATAGCCCAAAATTTCGTGCTAGGTGCCCTACAATCCGATGACACCAATGCTGATGGCACCCCTATTTTTGACACCTTATCAGAAAGTGCCAAAGCGGTCATTAGAACTTCCGATCTTGAAATCATCCGAAATCCCTATGTCATTTTAGGTATAGTGGTTGCTTTCTTCTTTATCCTGATCAGTGTGATTAAAATGCCACAGAACAAACATCAGGAAACCAAGGTCAACTTTATGGATTCCGTACGAAGGTTATGGAAGCAACCTAAATTTGCCTTTGGCGTCGTTGCCCAAGCTTTTTATGTAGGTGCCCAGATTATGTGTTGGACCTTTGTTTACCAGTATGCGGAGACTTTGGGTATCGATGCCAAATCCGCGGTTTGGTACGGATTGGCCGGATATGTGGTTTTCCTTACGGGTAGAACTATCGGTACGGCCTTAATGAGTAAAATAGATTCCGGCAAATTGTTGATGTTCTTCGGAATAGGTGGAATGCTCACTCTGGTCGGGGCTATTTTTCTGCCCGGTATGTTGGGTATTTATTCTTTGGTAGCCACCTCCTTGTTCATGTCCATCATGTTTCCCACAATCTATGGGATTGCCCTTGAAGGTCAAGGTGAGGATGCCAAGTTTGGAGCGGCATTTTTGGTCATGGCCATTGTTGGTGGAGCCTTGTTACCTTATTTACAAGGATATATGCTCGATTTTGGAGGGTTTGGTTATGAAGATGTTACGTTTCTCGGGGTAACCGAAATGCGTTTTTCTTTTGTGCTTTCGTTGCTATGCCTTTTAGTTGTAGCTATCTATGGCCATAGGACCTATAAGATCTACCATCAAAAAGAAGGATGAGAACTCCAGGGGGATTCGGCTTGATCGGCACAATGCGCCTACCATCTCTTTTTTACAGCCTTCTGTTTTGTTGGGTTATTCCATGGAGTGTGCAGGCATATCCACCCAACAACACCAAAGACCGGCCCAATATTCTTATCATTTTTACGGATGACCATCGCTATGACGCCATAGGGGCTTTGGGCAATGGTCAAGTAAGGACCCCTAACATCGATGCCCTGATCAACAGCGGTACCACCTTCAGCAATGCCTATATCCAAGGGGCCAATTCCGGTGCGGTCTGTGCTCCAAGTCGAGCGCAATTATTGACGGGCAGAGGGGTGTTTGATCTACCTGATGGCAACGGGCATTACTTTCCGGAAAGTATGGTTTCATTGCCTACAGCTCTTGGAAATACAGGTTATTTCACTTTTATTACGGGAAAATCCCATAACGGTCCGGAAGCCTCTATGAGGGGTTTTAAGGCGGGTGCCAAACTATACGGACTTTCCAACGGATATTATGTGCCCCATTTTAGAATGCCCTACCAAGACTTTAGGGAAGATGGCGCCTATGATAGAGCGCATTTGTATTTCGTTGATGGAAAAGAACACGACGTTAAGTTAAATCCCGATGAGAATTTGCATCATATCGGGCCACATTCCAGTGAAATTTTTGCCAAAGCGGCTATAAACTTCTTGGAGGGATACGATAAAAAAGATCCTTTTTTACTGTATCTCCCCTTTCACGCTCCACATGATACCCGAAACGCCCCGGTCGAATATCATGAAATGTACCCTATAGAGGAAATAAAGCTACCCGTCAATTTCAAATCGATGCATCCGTTCGATAATGGGGATCTATATATTCGGGACGAGAAATTGGCACCCTATCCAAGAACGAAACTTGACACCAAAAAACAGCTGGCGGACTATTATGCCATAATTACCCATATGGACGACCAAATTGGAAAAGTGCTGCAGACATTGGAACAAAAGGGTATACGGGATAATACCATTATTGTTTTCGCCTCGGATAGTGGCTTGGGCATGGGGAGCCATGGTCTTTTTGGAAAACAAAATCTATACGAGGATGGTGGTATACATGTTCCCTTAGTTTTTAACGGTCCGGGAATTCCCAAAAATGAAAAGCGAAATACCTTATGCTATACTTTTGATATTTTCCCAACGATCTGTGAGCTTACCGGAACGGAAGTTCCCAATTCCGTCAAAGGCAAAAGTTTGGTAAAATCCA
Source organism: Ulvibacterium sp. (assembly GCF_965228935.1). GTDB lineage: Bacteria > Bacteroidota > Bacteroidia > Flavobacteriales > Flavobacteriaceae > Ulvibacterium. Next base: position 4,266,986 of record NZ_OZ245846.1, read on the forward strand.
TACAGGATTCCACTACCGTTCCAATCAGGAAAGAGCTTTATTTTGGTTATACCCACACGCAAAGAGCGTTGCGCAACGAACGTTTTAAATTGATAGAATATGTGGTACAGGGTAGGCGCTATACCCAATTGTTCGATATTCAAAACGATCCTTATGAAACCAATGACCTCAGCAAAGAAAGCAACTATGCCGGGACATTGGAAGATTTGAGACGGCGCTTAAGAACACACAGAAAAAAGGGGTTACAATGGGAGGATAAGTTCTGGACCAACTTTTAAACGCATTCGTATGAAACCATATTTCAACTATCTTTTGATTTTAAGTCTCGCGTTAGTCCCAAAATCGCTCTTCGGGCAAACGTATGATGTTTCGGACTACGGCGCAATCGGTGATGGAACTACCTTGAATACCGTTGCCATCCAAACTGCCATAAACGAATGCACACAAAATGGTGGTGGAACCGTTTTGTTGAAGGGAGGTGGTACTTATATGACCGGTACCATTTATCTAAAGGATAATGTAACCCTTCATGTGGCCAATGGTACAACTTTACTAGGGAGTCCCAATTACGATGACTATACGACGGATACGTATAAAAACATGTACAAGAACGAGCCCCATATGAACCGATGTCTCATTTTTGCCAAAGATGCCAAGTCCATGGCCATTGAAGGTTATGGAACAATTGATGGCAATGGCCATCGGAAAAATTTCAGCGAAGGTCGTCCCATGCTTATTCGGTTTTTGAATTGTGAGGACGTTCATCTCAATGATATTACCCTTATCAACCCCGCAGCTTGGACCTCTGCATGGCTGTACTGCAACAATATTAGTGTCAGCGGTATTACCATAATCAGCCGGGTCAATAACAACGGTGACGGTCTGGACTTTGACGGATGTACCAATGTTCGGGTAACCAACAGCAACTTTGACAACAGTGATGATAGTATATGCTTACAAGCTTCACGACCGGATAAGCCCTGCAAGAACATCACCATAAGTAATTGTCATTTCAGTACAAAATGGGGAGGAATGCGGATAGGGCTGCTTTCCAGAGGCAATATCGAGTCGGTTGCCGTGACCAATTGTACGTTTAAGGACATCGATGATTCCGGGCTGAAAATACAACAGAACGAAGGAGGTGAAATGAAAAACATGGTCTTTTCCAACTTGGTCATGGAAAATGTACCACGACCTATTTTTATGACGTTTACACAGCAAAGGGCTTCCGTGGAAACACCTGAGGACGAACTTGAGCCTTTACATAGCATGCATAATTTTATTTTTAGTAACATTGTTGTGGATAACTCAAAGCTGGATAAGAATTCCGCTTTTTTTCTTACTGGTTTTCCAGGATATTATATTGAGGATATTACCATCAGGGATGTTCAGTTTACGATATCGGGAGGGGGTACCGAGGAAGACGCGCAAAAAACGGACCTGAACGAATATACCCAAGAAGTGCTCAACGGTTGGTGGCCTGAATTTAGTCTGGTCGGCACCTTACCTGCTTCAGGAATCTACGCAAGACATATCTATGGCCTTACCTTGGATAACATCAGTATAAAAACCATAACCGAGGATGCTCGTAAACCCGTAATCCTTGATGATGTTCGAAGAGCCACAATTGACAATATCACAATAAACGGAAATCCCGCTGAGTTCTAGTTCTAAAAGGTCGAACAAAACCCTGGTCAATGGTTCAGAAACTACTTTGGTTCAACGCCAAAACTTCTTTCCACTTCGCTATCGGCGGTATATCGTACCACTTTAGGGAAACCTTTGCCCCTGGCATATTGAATTTCCTTTTTCCATACAGCCCGCATCTCAGCAAGCTTTGTAGCGTATAGGGCTTCATTGGACAGGTTGGTGGTCTCATCGGGATCCGTGCTTAAATCAAAAAGTTCTTCGTATACTGCAGCTTCTCCTTGCAATGGACTCTCTACATAATTGCGATAAATGGCTATATCCGAGTCATGTACCTTATAAAGCATTTTGGCCGGAGGAATACCCATTTCTTGGGCCGTTTCTATTTTTTTAAGAGCGGAGAAGTTCTCATTTTTATAATAACGGATATATTTCCATCCCTTATTTTGTACGGACTCACATCTGGGATTGCCAAAGTGCGTAGACCATAGGTTTTCCGTATACAGATAGTTCCGAACAGAAGCTTCCTTCCCTGATAGAACATCGGTCAAATCTCTTCCTTGATAACTGTCCGGGATAGAAAAACCGGCCATGGAAAGTAGTGTAGGGGCGATATCGATACTTTGAACCAGCGCGTTCGATTTTTTTCCTCTTCCCGATTTTTTTGAGGTCGGGTCATAAATAATCAAGGGAACATGTGTGGTTACCTCATAGCACAAGGCCTTACCTCCTAGGCCGAATTGTCCCATAAAAAGACCATGGTCCGAAGTAAACACAATAATAGTATTCTTGTCCAAGTTCTGTTCCCTTAGCATTTTGCGTAACCGTCCCACAAGACGGTCGATTCCTGTCATGGCCTGTAATTGCCTTGTATATTGCTCTTTGGTCTCAGCGGGCGTGTCTACATACGCATATGAAGTTTGCCGATCTTCGGCCCTATGTATGGCAGGGGGAAGTTTCGGGATTTTTATATCTTTTTTGGCCACATAATTTTCGGGAAGTGGCATCTGGATATCGCGATATAAGGATTTATACATAGTATCGTCCGTCTCCCTCATTTCCATGGTCGAGGTACCTGCAGTATGTGGAAGATTAAAGCAGACCGACAGCATAAAAGGCTGGTTCTTTGGCCTTTCAGAAACAAACGTCAAGGCTCCCTCAAGTTTTTCTTCGTTGGACAGAAAATCATATACCCCTTCTTCAAGAACTTCCACTTGGGTTTCCGATTTAGCTCCATCAAAAATCCTGTGACGTTCCTTTGGATAAAAGCCTAAATGACCATGACCGGCATACCAATAATCAAAGCTCCTTTCCATAATACCGCTGTCGTAACCTCCCTCCCCGACGGGTACATGGTTTTTTCCGATCCAACCCGTATAGTAGCCATTCCTACGCATAATCATGGGATAGGTCTGCTTCCAGGCATCTTCTGCCATACTGGTACCGGAATTGAAGTTAATCCCATGTTTCCGTTCGAACTGGCTCGTTAAAATACTGGCACGGCTGGGTGTACAAATAGCACTCGTAATATGGGCATTGGTAAATAGGACTCCCTCATTGGCCAAGCCATCCAAATGAGGTGTCTTTACAATTGGGTTACCTGTACAGCCCATATAGCCATAGGACTGGTCATCCGTTAGGATAAAAACAAAATTTGGCCTTTCTTGACCGAATGTAGTCAATGTCCCAATGGCATTGAAAAAGACAATACTAAGAATGAAGCCTAAAGCGTTTTTAAAATGTTCAATCTTCCCAATGCGCATCAATAACCTTTTGAATATGCGGATAGTCCGCATCAGTTTCGTTTAAGTCCTCCCGTAGTTTTATCAATTGTAGTTTAAGGTCCGCAATGACTTCAGCATATTCGGGGTCGCTATATGCATTGTTCATCTCTTTGGGATCCCTTTTCAAATCATAGAATTCCCAAGCCGGAGGTGTATGGTTTGCGAAATCGTTTCCCCAACTCTTTTTGTTCCAAGTGGCATTGGGGTCGTCCGTGTCCACCCAATATTTCCCATAAAAGAAAATCAATTTATAATCCTTGGTGCGGATACCAAAATGGGCCGGATTCTGATGCTTATGGGCCAAGTGCATCCAATACCGGTAATAGGTAGCCTTTTGCCAATCCTCCGGCTCCTCCCCTGTTTCTAAAATGGATTTAAAGCTTTTTCCCTGCATGTAATTGGGTGTCTTGCCACCGGCCAATTCTATCAGGGTCGGTGCAAAATCCGTATTATTGATTATGGCGTCGGTCCTAACCCCGCCTTTTATGGATTTTGGATAACGTACGAAAAAGGGCATGCGCATGGATTCTTCATACATCCATCGTTTATCGATATAGTCATGCTCGCCCAACATAAAACCTTGATCTCCGGTATAGACGATAATTGTGTTTTCCAGCAAGCCTTCCTCCTTCAAATAGTCCAATAAGCGTTGGATGTTATCATCAACACCTTTAACACAGCGCAAGTATTTCTTTAGGTAATCCTGGTACACTTTGCTGGCATATTTCTTTTCCACCGGATCCATCTCCCATTGTACAAACTCCTCAGGTTTGATATCCCTAGCTTCCCTATAATTTCTGTAGACCGTGCTATCGTTCCAGTAAATATTCATGGCCTGGTTCCGGATCAGGTTCCGATGTGATACCGAAGAGCCTATAATACGGGTTAAGGAATCGTTCTTTCCTCGTGTAGCGATCGAACCGCTATTTCCATTGTCATACAAGTTTTCCGGTTCGGGAATAAAGGTCTCCGCCAAATAATCTTCATACCTAGGGGCGTATTCAAAATCGTCATGCGGTGCCTTAAAATGGTGCATCAGAAAAAACGGTTTATCGGGATTCCTTCGGTTTTTTAAATAGTCCAGCGTGATGTCCATGATCTTATCCGAGGAATGCCCTTGGGTCCTAACCATATTTTCCGGCCAGGGCTCATCACCGCGCACACGAAATTCCGGATCGAAATACTTTCCTTGGGAGGGCAATACCTGATAAAAATCAAAAGCTTCGGGTTCCTTTTTTAAATGCCATTTCCCTACTATCGCCGTATGATATCCCAATTTTTTCATCTCTTTCGGCAAATACTGTCTTTCCGGATCTATATGCCCTTCGAGGTCGATTACACCATTGGTCTGTGCCCTTTGCCCTGTAATAATAGCTGCTCTACTGGGTACACAAATGGAATTGTTCACAAAGCAGTTATCGAAAATCATCCCCTCTTTTGCAATCCTGTCCAGATTGGGCGTTGGATCCAAGCCGGCCAATCGACTACCATAGACCCCCAATGCCTGTGTCGTATGGTCATCGGACATGATGAAAATTATGTTGGGCCTCTGTTCCTCTTGGGACGTTTCCTTGGTGGTACAGGCCAAAATCAAGATGGAGAAAAGAATACAAATTCGGAAGGACAGGCTTCTAAGAAAAAGTGACATTAGGCTATATTTTACTACCTAAAAATAGGGAATACCGAAGAGTTACACGAAAGTCATGCACAATAATCCATAACAAATGATCAAAAAATTAGACCCGCTTCAATTTTATCGGAGGTGTATGGTGTGCGTTCCATTGGCAGACATATACATTTTTGTCCCCATCTATACACACATCATGTCCGTGATTAAAAATAGGGGTTTTTGACTGATACATTTTTTGCAACTTGCCATTTTTATAGTGGGGTGCTTCCCCACCAGGATTGGAGACCACTTTATTGTCCTCGTCCAAAATAGTCACAAAACCGGTATCCCTCACGTAATCCTTTCCTTCCCGGGTCTGGGACCAACATACACCGGAATAGATGTTGGAATCGTCCATGACCGGCCTACAGACAAATGCGCCGGGCAGTTCCACCGTTTTGATATATTGCCCATCCAAGGTGAAAAATTTGAAACTATTGGTGGCCCGGGACGTAACAATCAAGACCGGATTTTTCTTGTCGCGATAATCCACGGTTATGCCATGGGCGTTTCTTAAGTTCAAGTTTTCGTCCTCATGGTCATGGCCGCCCCATTTTCTAATGAACTCCCCCTTGGCATCGAATTGTAATATATAATCGGAGCCATAGCCATCCGCAACATAGATATCACCGTTGGGACCTATTGCCGTTTCGGTGGGAAGGTAATCCTGATCTTTTGAGTACACCCCAATAGTGCGCGGATCTGGTAACATAAACAATAATCTGCCCTCTACTGTGGTCTTGCTTACCGTACCTGACTGTTTGGCCCACTTTCCGGTCCTGTCTTGAAACCATCCACAATCCACGATGTAGAGCATATCCTCTCCCCCTTCATCATGCAAGGTCAATCCATGGCCCCCCGGATATCTTGTACCCCAGTAATCCAAAAGTTTTCCCGATTTATCAAAGACCAGAATATTATTGTCCGTATGGTCCCCTAACATGATTAACCGGCCTTTGCTGTCCATTTGCATTTCATGGCAATTAAGGATAGGATTATGACCCACGGTCATTTTGGCCCAATCCTTATGAACCTTGTATCTAAAATCCCCATGCCCGATTATCTCATCTTCCGGCATTCTATTTTTTACGATTCCAAATGAAAAAGAAGGAAGGGTGGCCATCGCCGTACTTGCGATTGCGGTTTTTTTCAAGAAATTTCTTCTGCTATCCATTATTGGGTCATTGTTTGGTTTAGGTTGATAGGACACTTCTTTAGGCCAATAGGTCCTTTACTACGTGGCCATGCACATCGGTGAGGCGGTAACGTCTACCTTGATGTTTAAAGGTCAATCTTTCATGGTCAATACCAAAAAGGTGCATCAATGTAGCATGAAAATCATGCACGTGTACTGGGTCTTTTACCACATTATAACTAAAATCGTCCGTTTCCCCATAGGTGAACCCTGGCTTTACCCCGGCACCCGCCATCCACATGGTAAATGCTTTCGGGTGATGGTCACGTCCATAATTTTCAGTGGTCAGTTGCCCCTGGGAATATACGGTACGTCCAAACTCCCCGCCCCAGATTACCAAGGTATCCTCCAGCATTCCCCGTTGCTTCAAATCCTTTATCAAAGCGGCATTGGCCCGATCGGTGAGCTTACATTGATTGCGGACTCCTCCAGGACAACCAATATGCTGATCCCATCCCTGATGATATAATTGTACAAACTTTACATCTTTTTCCAATAATTTTCGGGCCATAAGACAATTGGCGGCATAGGTACCCGGATCCCTACTGTCCTTCCCGTACATATCAAAAATGTAATCCGGCTCATCGGAAATATCGGTCACTTCCGGTACCGAGGTTTGCATCCGAAAGGCCATTTCATATTGTGTCATTCGGGCCATTATCTCGGGATCCCCGTAGGCATCATGTTGCAATTCGTTAAGTTTGCCCAAATAATCCAACATTTTTCTTCGGTCATTACCGTCATAGTTTTTCGGATCACTTAAATACAATACGGGATCCTTACCTGATCGGAATTGTACACCTTGGTGTTCCGTTGGCAAAAACCCATTGCCCCATAGGCGTGAATACAAAGGTTGCCCACCCATGCCTTTGGTGATCAAAGTAATAAAAGTGGGTAGATTATCATTGTCCGATCCAAGCCCATAACTCAGCCATGCCCCTATGGATGGCCTGCCGGGTAATTGACTTCCGGTCTGGAGAAAAGTGATGGCCGGATCATGATTAATGGCATCCGTCTGCATCGATTTTATAAAGCAAAGATCATCGACCACTTCGGCGGTATACGGCATCAATTCACTCACCCAGGCCCGTGATTCCCCATACTGTTTAAAATCCATAATCGATGGTGCGATCGGAAAAGTAGTCTGTTCGGCACTCATCGCCGTAAGACGTTGTCCTTGTCGTACGGAATCCGGTAAGTCCTTCCCGAACATATCCCTCAATTTGGGTTTGTAATCGAACATATCCAGTTGGGAAGGTCCACCGCTCTGGAAAAGGTAAACGATACGTTTGGCTTTGGGCAAATGATGGGGAAGTCCCAATCCGTTCCTATTGAATACGTTTGTACTTGCCTGGCCTGAACCGGCTATTGCGCCAAAGGCCTTTTCGGTATTTAAAAGGGAACCCAGGGCCAAGGCTCCCAAGCCCAAGGAGGTCTTGGTCAAAAAATTCCTTCTATCCCATTGGTGTTCTACTTGTTGTAGATCCTTATTGTTCGATTTTAAAATGTCGTGATGGTGACACATAACTCTGATCTATTTTATCTTTTTGTAATCGTGGCATCCAAGTTCATGATTGTACTGGCCACTACGGCATTGGCCGCTACCAAAGCGGCATCATCCGTGGAATCGATACGAAATTCCCCGGTATTCAACCATCCATCCGTTTTGGGTGGATTATGTTTGAAATTTTCAAGTTCGTCTTTTTGTAGGTCCGTCAATAACTTCAATTCATCCTGTCTAATTTTTCTTCCGGTCAATTGTCTAAAAACCGTGGTTATTCCTTTCCGGACCGTTTCGTGTTCCGTTATATTTTTTCCTAGTACCCTGGCCGCTTCCACATAGGTAGGGTCATTAAGGAGAACCAGTGCCTGTAGAGGTGTATTGGTCTCTTGCCTGCGAACCGTACAGATGGAACGCTCGGGTGCATCAAAAGTAGCCAATGTCGGGTGGGGAACCGATCTTTTCCAAATCGTATACATGCTTTTTCGGTACAATTTCTCCCCCTTATCTTCCTTATAGCTTGCCCCATTTATTTTCCAAAGCCCTTCCGGTTGATAGGGTTTGACACTTTTGCCGCCGATTTTCCTATTGAGCAATCCCGAAGCTGCCAAGGCATTGTTCCGTAGCATTTCACCGGTCAACCGTTTTGATGGTCCCCTTGCCAACAAACGATTATCACCGTCCTTATCCATCAATTCTTCCCCGGCCAATGAGGACTGCTGATAGGTATGGGACATGACCATCAATTTATGCAGGGATTTTACATCCCAGCCTGATTCTACAAATTCTATGGCCAGCCAGTCCAATAGTTCGGGATGACTGGGCAATTCCCCTTGATTCCCAAAATCCTCGGCAGTCTTTACGATTCCCGTACCAAACATATTCTGCCAATATCGGTTTACCGCAACGCGGGCGGTCAGGGGGTTCTTTTCATGGGTCACCCATTTGGCCAATCCCAATCGATTTTTGGGAAGACTATCCGGATAAGGGAATATTTTTTCAGGCGTTCCGGGGTATACCTGCTCCCCATAGGCGTCATATTGGCCCCGTTCCAGGACAAAAGTCTCCCTCGGTTGGTCCATTTCCTTCATCACCATAATCTCCTGTACGCGATCTACACTGTCCACATATATTTTTCTGGCCTTTTCGAGTTCTGCCAAAGAGTTTCGATATGTTTTGGAATAATTGGCAAGATGATACCGGACCAAATGTGCCTTCTCTTGCTGGGAAAGCTGATCGGACGATTTTGAAAGCAACGCCGTCAATGCATCCCGATTGGAGATTTGTAATACCTCAACTTGGGTCAATTCCTTATCAAAAACCAAAATGTCATCCACTATGGCCTCACCTATGCCCTTGCCTCTCCATCGGGCACCAATCTGTAGACCGGGTTCTATAGGTTTGGTATAAATAAAATCTTCATAGGCATTAAAGATGATGTCCTTGTACAAATTATCTACCTCGATATTTGTTTTCAGCTCGGTACCGTCCATGAAAATCCTTAGGCCATTGGAGGTGCTGGAACCATCGTAAGTCATCGTTAATTGTACCCATGTATTCTTTGGGACTTCTTGCAAGCTCAATTCCACTATGGCATTGTCCGGCCATACATGGGCCAACATTGCTTCCAATTTATTTTCCTTTAGGGCTAGGTGATAGCCCCGGTAACTATGCAACCTGGTACCGTAGTTCTTGTGAAAAATGACTCCGTTCCCCAAATCTTCCGGAATGTTGATGGCAATCCCGATACTAAAGGGCTGATGCCGTTGAAATATCCCGATCCTGTCCATATCCAACCAGGCATCCCCATCCAACTTCAATCCTTCCCCGGATTTGCCTTCTACAATGTTCGCCACCTGTTTTGGGGCGTATTGCCGCTTCATCGTTCCTTTTAGGGATGGGTTCAGTCTATTATGTAGTTGTCCCTTTGTAAAATCGATTTTGGCAATTAGCTCATCCGGGGTGCTTTGGATGTTGATTTTTTTATAGCCTTCGGACGTTATCCATTGTTCCGAAGCACTGCTTTCACTTGTTATTGCGTTTTCAATATTTTTCTCCTTTCCTTTGATAAGGCGGTCCACGTATGCTAAAAACTCCTCCTGTTCTTGGGTCGGTAGCATAAGAGTAGGTACGGGCATGGACCAATCCCAGGGAATCTGACCGGATTCATTAACATTGTTAAAGAAACTGTACATTTCAAAGTAATCCTTCTGGGTAATGGGGTCATATTTATGGTCGTGACACTTGGCACAGGCCATGGTAAGTCCCATGAGGCCCTCGCCTAAAACATTGGTCCTATCCGAAACGTATTCCGATCGGAATTCCTCATCTACAATGCCTCCCTCCAAATTCTGGGGATGTAACCGATTAAAGGTCGTGGCCAAAATCTGTTCCTTGGACGCATTGGGCATCATGTCCCCGGCCAATTGCCATTCCAGAAATTGATCATAGGGCATATTCCCATTAAAGGCTTTAATCACCCAATCCCGCCAAACGGATACATCGCGGTAGCGATCCACCGTATACCCGTGCGTATCCGCATAACGGGCCAAGTCCATCCAATCCAAGGTCATCTGTTCCCCATAATGGGGAGAATTCAACAACCTATCTATAACCTTTTCATAGGCATCCGAGGAATTATCCTCCAAAAAGGCATTCATTTCTTCCAAGGAAGGCGGTAATCCGGTAAGGTCAAAGGTGACCCTGCGCAACAGGGTTTCCTTGTCGGCTTTCTCTGTAGGTTGCAATCCTTCCTGCCATAATCTAGACTGCACAAAGTTGTCAATTGGGTTCTCAATATTCCGTTCTTGCTTTAGCACCGGAACTTCGGGTTTTTCCGGGGCAATAAAGGCCCAATGATCTTTGTATTCGGCACCTTCTTCTATCCATCGGATCAACATTGCCTTTTCATAATCCGTCAATGTAAGGTGCGATTCCGGTTGTGGCATTACCAGTTCCGGATCATCCGAAAGAATACGATTTACGACCTCACTTTTCCCTGGATTTCCCGGTTTAATGGAAAAGGTTCCCGGGGTATTCGCTGATTCGGCGTAAGCCAATTGAGGCAGATGCAATTGTAACCCTGCCTTGGCTTTTGTTTTGTCCGGCCCATGGCAGAAAAAGCATTTGTCCGATAGAATTGGTTTTACGTGTTGGTTGAAATCTATTTTTTCCGGGAGTCCTTCATAAGCCAGTTCTACCGATTCCGGTAAGTCCGGGCCACCACAGGAGGAGAAAATTATACATCCCAAAAACCAAACCGCATACCGTATTCTTACCATTTCATTTGCTCGTTTACCTAACCATCAAAATTAGTACTTCATCATGATCTATTCTTGCACAAATCAGGCTATGGATTGTACTTTTCCGACTTTTTGATATTTTATGAAATCCTCATGAATCATAGCATGACCCCTTGTTTTAACATATCTGACAGGCATTTATAGCCGTAGGACGATTAAAAAAATGTAACTTAGTGATATATCAAATCCGATAATCCGTATGGTTCCAAAAATGCAGAAAACCTTGCAATCCTTAAAGTTGACGCTACTCAATATCGGTTATGCCCAACTGGATACCTCGTGGGACTATGACAACGTAATCAGTCCATTTTCCCGCTTGTACTTGATAACCGAGGGTACGGCAAAGATTTATCATAGTTATCAAGAATTTGATTTTAAGGTGGGTTATTTGTATTTGGTGCCCAGCTTCACCTATAGCCGCTACCATTGCGATACCCATCATGAACAATACTATATCAGTTTTTTGGAAGAGGTAGGTAACGGCCTATCCATTTACAACTTAAAACATTTCATATACGAATCGAAGGCCACGGAAATGGATGTCCATTATTTCAAAAGACTGTTGGAACTCAACCCTGACCGCGCCTTAAAGGACGACAATCCCAAGGTCTATGACAACCGTGAATCATTATCCCGTTTTGAGAAAATGAACGAAAACCTTTCTACCCCGGCATTCTTGGAGACGCAGGCCTTATTGTTACTTCTATTCTCGCGATTTATTCGCAATGCCAACAGCACCAGAATCAATGCGAAAAATAATTTTAACGGTGTTCTCAGTTATATCGGGGAGCATCTACATGAAGATCTCGGGGTCGCCGATCTAGCCGCTTTTTGCCATTTGAGCGCAGACCATTTTTCTAGGGTATTCCAACAAAAATATGGGATGCGTCCGAGCCGGTATCTACAGACCAAAAGGGTTGAGCGTGCCGAAACCTTATTATTGACGACAAAAAACTCCATTAAGGAAATCGCGGAAAAGACGGGTTGGGGCAATACGTCCTACTTTACGCGAATCTTTAAAAAAACCACGGGAAAAACACCCGCGGAATTCCGTCGGGAACGAGCTTTGACCTAGTGTTTATGGCAAATCAGAAATCCCTACTTACACGATTCATCAAGGCATTTGCTTCCGCATCACCTTTAAAATGTTGCTCCACGGGATCCCATTCCAATGTGCGTCCCAAATCATAACCAATATTACATATATTGCCTATGGTCGCCGAACGATGGCCGGTCTCGACATCGCAGATGGGTTGGGTACGATTTTTAATGGCATCCAGCCAATCCTGATAGTGGTTATCATTGGAGTTATAGAGTCGGGTATCGGAATCTTTGAGCTCCGCAGTAAGAATCTTTTTGCGACTGGTCTCCAAATAGCTTCTGCTTACATCCAGGGTTCCTTCACTTCCAATGAAGCGAACACCCCATCCTTTCTCAAAATCCTCGTGCACCATTTCAACCCCATTTTCATAGAACATACGCATTCCGCGGACGGCAGACCTGTCCTTGGGTGGAATATAACGTACCGGACCGGTATGATCCATACCTAAGGCCCACTGGGCAATGTCGAACATATGGGCTCCCCAATCGGTCAAGATGCCGCCACCGGTTTCCTCGAATTTACGCCAATCCGGAAAGAAGGGGTCACTGGTCGGCGGGGACAGTCTATGATTATAGGGCAATAATGGTGCGGGACCGCACCATGCGTTCCAATCTACCTCCTTAGGGGTAGGTTCGGTTTCCATGTTAAAGGGAATGGCCGGATCACCGACATTCACCAAGACTTTTGAGATTTCCCCTACGTAACCGTTTCTAACCAGTTCACAGGCCCTTCTGAATTTTTCCCAAGAACGTTGCATGCTACCTACCTGTACAATTCTTTCGGTGCTACGGGCCGTTTCCACCATATCAATTCCTTCCTTGATGCGTTGGGTCATCGGTTTTTCACAGAAAATATCCTTGCCCGCATTCATGGCATCGATTGCCTGAATGGCATGCCAATGATCAGGAGTAGCGATGATAACCGCGTCCACGTCCTTCCTATCCAGAATTTCCTTATAATACCCGGTAGTCCTGACTCCTTTATAGCCGGTCTGTTGTCTTTTCTCGGCATACATTTGTTCCACATAACCTTTGAACCAATCGTTTTTAGTGGTCCACACATCGGAACCGGCGACAATTTGGGCATCCTTGGTGTTTTCCAAAAAAACACGAGCCAAACCTATGGTCTGTTTCCCTAAACCTATGAAGCCCAGGTTTATTCTATCACTAGGGGCAACAAAACCTTTCCCCAGCACATGGCGTGGAATAATGCTAACGGCTCCGGCGGCTAAAGCTGTTCTTGAGATAAAACTTCTACGCGAAATTTGAAGGTTGGATTTTTGATTTTTCTTTGAGGGAGAATTTGATTTTTTCATGGGTAGTATATAGGCTGTTTGATTGCATTAAAGATACGTATTTGTAAAAAATCATACTACAAAAACCGTAAAAGAATTTGCTTTAAATCCGTAGATAAAATGGGGGTTATGCCCGAATATGGGAAAGATTCAATGTATCCTTCATCTCCTTCTGCAATTTCAACAACTCCCGAAACAACTCGTCCACTTTTTCTTTATATGCTTCGTCCTCCGATATGTCGTTCATCTCCTCGGGGTCGTTCCGTAAATCGAACAGCAATATTTTGTTCAGCTTTGGGTATACCATTAGTTTAAAGCCTTCTTTTCGGATCATTCTTTGCGTGTCCACATAGCTACCATAAATGGATGGATACTGATTCTCCTTCTTTTCGCTAAGCAAGGGCAAGACACTATTAAAGAAGACATAGGGTGGTTTTTCGATGCCCGCCAAATCCAAGCTTGTGGCCATGGCATCTTGCAGATAGATATCGGCTTCTACCTTTTTAGCCTTAGGAATATTAGGTCCTGCAATGATAAAGGGAGCCCGGACGCTATGATCAAATTGGGATTGTTTGCCCAAAAGACCATGCCGGCCAACGGATAAACCATGATCGGCCGTAAATATGATATAGGTGTTATCCCCTTTTCCGGTGGCTTCCAGGCCTTCCAAAATCTGTCCGATCTGATCGTCCAAATGTGTTATAAGGGCATAGTATTCCTGAATGTGTTTTTTTACGGCATATTCCGTCCTGGGAAAAGGAGCCAAGGCCTCGTCCCGAAGATCCGGGCCATTGCCTATACCATCCTTGAAGGGGTATTCGGGCAGAAAGCTCTTGGGTACGCTGATATTTTCCAATGGATATTTGTCCAAATATTCCTGAGGCGCCTGTCTGGGATCGTGGGGTGCGTTGAAGGCAAGATACATGAAAAAAGGCTGGTTACTCTTCCCGGCTTTGTCCAAAAAGCCCAACGCATCGTCTTTGAGAACTTCACTCCAATGCTTACCGCCTTGCCAAAAGCCCCCGTATTTTTTATCGGTAGGAGACCATAGCGTATCGTTTTCGTTCAAAGGCCTATTATACCCTATCGTCCGAATTTCCGATTCTGAACTTCCACTGTTGAGCATTTCATTTATAATAGGAATGGTACCCTGATGGCTCCAGGAATCGCGGGGCATTCCCGGACGCACATGTACCACATTCTGAAAAACACTATCGGCCGGAGCCTTTACATGCCATTTCCCTGTCATATAGGTTTCGTAACCTGATTTTTCCATCAAACGCCCCCATGTCTTTTCCAATTCACTCCCTTGGGACCAATTTGTCGCCATTTTTTGCGCATCCCAAATACTACGTCCCGAAATAATCATGGAACGCGATGCCACACAAATGGCACCGTTCCATCCACCCATGTTAAAGGCATGGGTGAAACTAGTGCCATTCCTTGCCAAACGATCCAAATTCGGTGTTTCTACCTCGTCGTTGCCCAAGGCACGTAGAGCGGAATAGGTCATATCATCGGCAAAGATGAAAACGATATTGGGTTTGGCCGGTTCTTCCTTTTTTTCGGTTTTACAAGAAAAAATCAGGATATATGGAATTAAGATCAGCAGTTTTTTCATGGGCATTACAATTTTTCAATCTGTGTATAGTAGGATGGGATTATGCCTCCTTGGACATTGATGAAATTACTCTTTAATTTATAGCTTCCTTTTTTCAATTTTCCCTTCACAATTGCGAATGGTTTGTTATTGTCCACATCGACCTGAAAAACCATATCCCCCAATTCTACCACAGCCCTTGACGGATGTATTTTTTTCCCTTCCGGCAATCCATCCCTAAAGGGCGTTCCGGGAATTTCTTCCGCTATGGCATTTAATGATAGATTCGACTCGGGCGGATAACGATGCAATTGAAATTGGTAATCCCCGTCCTCCACTACTTTTATGTTATAGAATCCGTCCGGGGAAAGCTCGCCCTTACGAATTTGAACCTGGTTCCAAGGGAGCCCGTCAGTAGTATGCATATCGTGTATGGTAATCAACACCGGGTTTGCTCCGGAAGTCCCCAAAGGAATTTCGGCATACCTCACATCCAGTTCCACAGTTGACCACCATTTATCATAGAACGCCTGCATTTTGGAAACCACATCGGGATATTGTTCGGCAACATCGGTCTGCTGGCCCGGATCATCTTCTGTATTGTAAAGTTCAACACCGTTAACAAGACGCCATTTGGTGGACATTACACAGGGATACCTGCCTTTTAAGGGCCATTGGTTGCGCTGTGTATCCACTACCAGCATGCGATCCTTGGATTGTTCCTCTCCAGTGAGGATTTTTGCCATGCTGGTGCCATCCAGCGGGTTTTTGGGAGTATAGGGAATGCCAACCAAATCGGTCAATGTCGGCAGCAAGTCTACATGGGATACCAGCTCATTGGAGGCCGTTCCCTTAAGAATGTTGCCATTGGGCCAGCCCATAAAAAAAGGTACTTTATGTCCTCCATCGTAATTGCTTCCTTTAATTCCCCTAAGACCGGCATTGAACCCCAGCATTTTGTCATCTGCCGTTCGGGATATACCCAAAGCCGTACCATTGTCCGTGGTAAAAATTAATATCGTGTCGTCGAAAAGTTTCTTTTCCTTTAGATAGGCGACCAGTCTTCCAAAGTTATCGTCGATATTGGATACCATGCCGTAAAAGCGTTTTTGCTTTTCGGTCAAGTTGGCCTCCTCATACATTTTGGCATATTTTTCCGGGACATTGAAAGGGCCATGTGCCGCATTCGGGGCCAAATACAGAAAGAAGGGGGGGTTAACATCACGCCCTTGTAAAAAGTCCATCGCCTCGTTGAACCAAACATCCGTACAATACCCTTCAAACTTTTGGGGCGTTCCATTTCGGAAATAGGTATCGTCAAAATAGTCATTGTTCCAAAAGTCAGGCGTTTGTCCCACTCCCCCGCCTCCATGATAAATGGCATATGCAAACCCCCTATCGTGAGGACGAAAGGGATAGTTGTCCCCTAAATGCCATTTTCCGAACATAGCCGTGTCATACCCATTGTCGGCAAAGACCTCGGCAATGGTCTCTTCGGTTTCCAACAAAATAGAGCACCCGGCAATGGTATGCCAAGCATTATTAAGATTGGCGTTACGACCTGTCATAATACCGGCCCTCGTGGGTGCACATGTGGTACCTACATGAAAATTGGTCAGCTCCAAGGATTCGGTAGCAAAACGATCCAAATGTGGCGTTTTTGTGTAGGGATTACCATGATACCCCAAATCGCCATACCCCTGATCATCGGTTACAATAAGTATTACATTGGGCCTTTTGGATAAGGGTTCGGATACCGAGGCGTTTTCCTTACATCCCGAAACTATCAGCAAAAGGAAAAAAAATAGAAGGCTAGAGATAATATTAAAATGTTTCATAATGCCATTGTTATATGCCTGCAGCTTCATTTGTACTTTTCATTTTTGAGACGTATTCACTGGGAATTACCCCGAACTGCTTCTTAAAGCACTTGGAAAAATAGGAGGCCGTATTAAAACCGGTCATATACATAATTTCCTTGACGGAGAGATCACTACTTTCAAAAAGTTGCACAGCTCTTTTAAGGCGTACATTTCTAATGAATTCACTAGAAGATAATCCGGTCAATTCCTTGAATTTCAAATATAGGTTACTACGGCTTAATCCCATTTCCTTGACCATCATTTCCACATTAAAATCAGTATTCATCATATGCTTCTCAACAATTTCTATGGCCTGGTTCAAGAATTTTTCATCTGTGGAAGTCACGGTAACTTCGCCGGGCCGTATGGCGATATCCCTGTTGAATCGCTTGCGAAGCTCATTTCTTTGCTTCACTATATTCGCCAGCTTTAGCTTCAACAGTTCCATGTTGAAAGGTTTCGTCAAGTAATCATCGGCACCGGTTTTAAGGCCTTCCAACTTACTCTCTTCAGAAGATTTGGCCGTGAGCATTATTATTGGAATATGACTGGTCTCTTCCTGGGCCTTGATGGCGTTGCAAAATTCAATACCATCCATAACGGGCATCAGGACATCGCTCAAAATAACATTGGGCACTACTTTATTGGCAAGCTCCAATCCTTGTTTTCCATTTTCGGCTTCGCAGATCGTATATTGATTTCCCAATGACTGTCCTATAAATGCCCGTATATCCGGATTGTCATCAACAATGAGCAACACCGGTAGTTTTGATCTGGATTTTGATAAGCTCTCATCAACCAATTCATCGTTTATACCGATAGCAAAAGACTCGGCTACGGAAGAGCGTACCAAAAAGTCGTTCTCCGAGGCCTCCTTACAGGTAATCTCGTCTATATTAAGATAGGATTCTTTTTTAGCGGGCAATAGAATGGTAAATTCGGTTCCTCCACCAGGTTCGCTGGTAACATCGATACGACCTTGATGCAATTCTACCAGATCCTTGGTAAATGAAAGTCCGATGCCCATCCCTTCAGGATTCACTTTTTTACCTTCCTTTTCAACATAAAAACGTCTAAAAATTTCTTCCAACTTGTCCTTTTCTATTCCCGCTCCTGAATCCTTGATACGAATGGCCACGTAATCTACCTGTTGGAAGTTCTCCAATCCAATTTCAATTTTAATAGCACCATTTTCCGGAGTAAACTTAAAAGCATTGGACAATAAGTTATTGATTATTTTTTCCAAGGCCTCATGATCAAACCAAGATAACAGGTTTTCCTGGGAACTCTCAATTTTGAGTTGGATCATTTTTTTAAGTGCCAAAAATTGGAAGGGTTCAACGACTTCCTTTATAAAGGCAATGATATCCGTATTCCGCACTACCAATCGCATCTTGCCCTGATTGATTTTTCTAAAGTCCAATAGCTGGTTTACCAAACGAAGCAGATAATTCGTGTTTTTGTGCATCAACGTATATTGATCTTGAACCGCTTTTTGTCCCAGACTATTCCCGTTTTTTTGTAAATATTCCAAGGGGCCCTTTATAAGGGTAAGGGGAGTACGGAATTCATGGGAAATGTTGGTAAAAAACTCTAGCTTAACCCTTTGCAATTCTTCGTATTGCTCCTTTTCCATATGCTCCAGTTGCAATTGATGTTTTTCCGTGGTGCGTATAAACGTGTACCGCCAGAAAAGCAAAAGTAGACCTAGGGCCAACAACCCGTATACAACATATGCTATGGAGGTACGCCAAAATGGCGGGACGATCCTTATTCTCATTTCAGTTGGTGTTGGATCCCAAAGGCCGTCGTTGTTTGATGCCCTTACCCTTAACGTATATAAACCGGGAGCAAGGTTTGTATAGGTTGCGAACCGTTTGTCCGAAGAGGTCTTTATCCAATCTTCATCAAAACCTTCCAACATATAGGCAAATTTATTTTTTCTGGGAGCCGCGTAATGAAGTGCGGCAAATTCAAAGGAGAAACTATTTTCCTTGTACTTCAGCCGAATTTCATCCGAAAGGGCAATGGTCTTTTTTAAAATAGACCTACCATTGATTTTTTGGCCCACTGCAACGGATTGATTGGATATTAAAAAATCGGTTATGACCGTTTCGGCCATGGAATTGTTTTCCCGAATATCATCGGGATAAAAGGAATTGAAACCATTTACACCCCCGAAGAGCATTTCCCCATCCGCTCTTTTTAAACAGGCCAGTTCCTGAAACTCATTGCTTTGTAATCCATCATTTACATCATAATTGGTAAAAACCTCTTTTTTGGGATCGAACCTGGACAAACCCTGGTTCGTGGACAGCCAAAGATTGCCCGTTTCATCCTCCAAAATTCCTTTAATGACATTATTGGGCAGTCCATCGGATTCCAAATAGGAAATAAAGGTTTCTGGGCCACCATCTTTCGAAGGGATAAATCTGTTCAACCCTCCTCCAAAGGTCCCTATCCACAAATTCCCCGCACTACTCTCATATATGGCCAAAATATAATCGTGACTTAAACTTCTTGCGTTCCCGGGTACATTTTTAAAAACCTCAAAACGGGGTTTTATCTTGGTTTTTTCCGAAGGTTTCAATCTGCACAATCCGTTCCCGGTGGCAATCCAGATATTACCTTGGCTATCCTCAAAAACATTGCGAATGATATCGCTAGAAATACCTTCGGAATCTACAACACTGTTACTAAAAACATCCTTTTCATAATCATTTTCCTTGGGTATCCATCGCTGAAGCCCGCCTCCATAGGTTCCCACCCATAAAATCCCATCACTGTCCTTCAGAAGGGTAAAAACACTCTGGGCCACATCTGGAAAGGGATGTATATCACTGTCCTGAATTTTGCCGGGTTTATCAATGTTAAGTCGGTACAGCCCTGGAGTGCCTTCTACTCCGATCAATAAAGTCTTGCCGTCTTTTGTTCCGATCTCTTCCAAGGCAAAGGGTTTGGACACGGATTGAAAAATCTTGAAGTTGTCGTATGATCGATCGTTTTTCCCGGAGACCATCATATTAAGTCCCCCGCCTTCGGTACCTATCCATAGTGTCCCTTGACTATCCTCAAACATGACCCTGATCTTGTCATAACTAAGGCTATTGGGATCTAAAGTCTTGCGTACGTGCAAAAACTGTTTCCGTTCAGGATCGTATTTGTTGATGCCTCCCCCATTCGTACCTACCCAAATAATACCGCTGCGATCCAAAAACAGGGATTTAATGATATTCTTGCTTATACTACTTTCATCCAAGGGATTGTATACAAACTTGTCCAAAAGGTCAGGTAATTTATTGCCGGAAGCATTCTCAAAATAAAGAAGTCCGTTATAGGTACCGCCCCAGATATTTCCTTGGTTGTCAACAAGAAGTGTATTATAATTTCCTTCGGCTATCTTATGGACTTTGGCAAAGTCATGCCCTCCTTCCTGTATAAAAAGACCACTGTCCGAGCCTATTACAAGTCTTCCGAACTTATCCTGGGCGATACAGCCCACAATGACCTCGGGCAACCCTAAAGCTTCGTTCAGGGATCGAAAATAAATATCCCCGTTCTCGTCCCTGGACATTTTGTACAAACCGCCTACGCCACCAACGTATAACTGGTTTCTATTATCCTCAAAAACATCATATATCAGTTTTCCATCCCAACCTGTGCGATATGAGGCGTATTCCAGATGATACTTTTGAAACACCACTGAATCTTGGCCTTTGTTTAAATCCAGCATGTTGAGCCCGCTATTCGTACCGATCCACAACCTATTCCGATGATCTACGAACAAGTCGGATACATGATCGTTACCAAGACTTTCCATATTGCCTTCCTCATGGGTAAATGCCTTGAAAGTTTCCGTAGATCTATCAAAGAAATTCAGTCCACGACCCGTAGTCCCTATCCATAGATTCCCACTTCGATCATCAACTACATTATAAATGAGATTACTATTAATGCTTCCCTCTTTGTTTGTGTCAGGATTATAAACGGTAAAATCATAGCCATCGAACTTGTTGAGGCCGTCATGGGTACCGAACCACATAAAACCATGCTTATCCTGAAAAATACAGTTGATATCATTTTGGGAAAGCCCTTCATTGGTAGTAATGTGATCAAAGGAAACTTTGCCTTGCGACCAGCCTTCGCCAATATTTGTCACGAAAAGGACGCAGACAAGATTAACGGTTCGCAAAAAAATGTTGAAGGAGGTCATTTTCATATGTCGGTAAGAGAACGTATTAAATATACCAAATTATACCTCAGGCTCTTATGTTGATGAAATCAAAAAATGGATATAATTTTTCGATAGGGTATAAAACCCATTCTTTTGGGATTTTTGGTTTACAACCAAAACTCTGGAAAAAAACGTTCCAACAATATCATATATCATTCAAAGACTACAACAAATGATTCGCTCTAAAACACTGGTATGGCTATTGGCCTACAAAGTTGACCAAGGTCCCGATATGATCAATGCTAATACGGATTTCATCACCGACCAATAAGGTGAATTCATCAGGTGGAATAATGCCCGTGCCGGTCATCAAAAAGCAGCCCTTGGGAAAATTGCATTCCCGAAACAAAAAATCAACCAGTTCCGAATGCTTTCGCTTCATTTGGTCGATCATGATTTCAGAGGAAAACACGGTTGAGTTATTTCTTAAAATCTCAAGTCTTATTTTTGACTTTGGATCTATCGGACTGTCTGGTACATAAAGGCATGGCCCCAAACCGGCGCAACCTTCGTAAGTTTTGGCTTGGGGAAGATACAATGGGTTTTCGCCCTCAATACTCCGGGAACTCATGTCATTGCCTATGGTATATCCTTCAATGGTTCCTTCCGAGGAGATGAAGAGGGTAAGTTCCGGCTCCGGCACGTCCCAGCCTGAATCCTTTCGAATGCGTACCGTACCTCTATTTCCTACAGTACGTTGTGGGGTGGCCTTAAAAAAAAGTTCAGGTCGTTCGGCATCATACACGCGGTCATAGAACGTTCCACCACCCGCTTTTTTGGATTCTTCCATACGTGCTTCCTTACTACGCATATAGGTTACCCCCGAAGCCCATATTTCTTGGGCACCTATTGGAGTAACGGTATTTTGTAAAACATCTTTCTCCACCAGTGAAAAACCTTTGATGTCTTCCAACAAAGCCTTGTGTAGATTTTTTCGGTTGATGAAGGCATCCCATTCGTCAACTTCCCCAAAATAAAATGAATCTCCTATTTTTACTACGGCACCTTCCTCCGTCTTGTAAATTTGCATGTAAATTGATTTGTAGTATTCCTGCTAAATTTAATCGTTTTTTGGATACTTCTATATCAAACAACGTCTTTGTTTAGTTTTTAAACCATATTGTTTTATCTTGGGCGCCTAATCTATCGGAACATGATGTTCAACATTGCAAAAAAGGTGGCCGTCATCACTGGGGCCAGCGGCGCCTTGGCAGGAAGTATAGCCACTAGTCTTGCCGGAGCGGATGTAAAACTGGCCTTATTGACCAGAAAAAATGAGGCTTTGTGGAGCCTCGTAAAGGAAATTCGCACGAATGGTGGAGTTGCCCAGAGTTATGAGGCAGATATACTTTCGGAAGAATCCCTCCAATCCGTTAAGGAGGAAATACTGAAAGACTTCGGGAGAATCGACATACTGCTGAATATTGCAGGAGGCAACCTTCCGGGAGCGACCATTGCACCGGATAAGACGATTTTTGACATGTCCATGAGCGATTTCAAAAAAGTAACCGATCTAAACCTCAATGGAACGGTGCTTCCCTCCCTGATCTTTGGAAAAGTAATGGCGGAACAACAGGAAGGGGTAATCATTAACTATTCCTCAATGGCCGTAGATAGGGTCATAACACGGGTAGCGGGATATTCGGCCTCCAAGGCCGCCATGGAAAACTTTACGCGATGGCTGGCCGTTGAAATGGCTACAAAATTTGGAGATAAAATTCGCGTCAATGCCATTGCACCTGGATTTTTCATAGGAAAACAGAACAGGGAATTATTGACCAATCCTGACGGCTCCTATACGGAGCGTGGCAATGCCATTATCCGGAACACTCCCATGGGACGTTTTGGGGAAGCCGAAGAATTGAATGGTGCGGTACACTTTTTATGTAGTGACGCAGCGCGATTTATCACTGGAGTGGTTTTACCCATAGATGGTGGTTTTAGTACATATAGCGGGGTTTAGGAGGTTCAAGGTTCGAGGTTTAGAAGTTAAAGCAAATCAACTGACAATAATATAATTATGTTACAAACATGGCGATGGTACGGGCCTAGTGATCCCGTTAGCCTACAGGATATCAAACAGGCCGGCGTACAGGGCATTGTTACGGCATTGCACCACATTCCCAATGGGGAGATATGGTCGGTGGAAGAAATCCATACTCGAAAAAAGGAAATTGAAAAGTCCGGTCTGGTATGGTCCGTAGTAGAATCCCTGCCCATTCATGAAAGTATCAAAACACAAACGGGCGATTATAAACTGCACATAGAGAACTACAAAAAAAGCTTGGTTAATCTGGCGCAAAACCAAATTAAGATCGTTTGTTACAATTTTATGCCAGTGCTGGACTGGACGCGTACGAGCTTGGATTATCGTGTTTCGGACGACTCCAAAGCTTTGGCCTTTGAACACGATGCCCTGGCCGCTTTTGATCTCTTCGTGCTGAAACGACCTAATGCAGAAGAAACCTATACCGATGCCCGGATAAACAGTGCCAAGGCTTATTTTGACAAAATGTCCGAAACGGATATCTGGGAACTGGTAAAGACCATTATAGCGGGGCTACCAGGTTCCTCGGAGGGCTATCCTGTCCCTGGGAAAGGATATGATTTAAAAAAGTTTCAGGAAATTTTGGATACGTACCAAGATATTGGCGAGACCGAAATGCGAAATCATTTGGTGTATTTTTTACAGGAAGTGGTGCCGGTTGCCGAGGAACATGGGATTTTAATGTGTATTCACCCGGACGACCCACCGTTTTCCATTTTAGGGTTGCCCAGAATTATGGGTACCGAAGCGGATTATGCCCATATTTTTGAAAACGTACCATCCGTACATAACGGAATTACGTTCTGCACAGGTTCCCTAGGAGCCAGGGCAGACAACGATCTGGTACATATGATGGGGCGTTTTGCGGACCGTGTCCATTTTCTACATTTGCGAAGTACCCAACGTGATGATAAATCCGGTAATTTCTTTGAGGCCAACCATTTGGAGGGAAATGTGGATATGTATGGCATGGTCAAAAGTGTACTTACGGAAGAAAAAAGAAGAAAATCGATTGGAAGATCCGATTTTCAAATACCCATGCGGCCCGATCACGGCCATCAAATGTTGGACGATTTACACAAAAAGACCAATCCAGGATATTCCGCTATAGGACGCCTAAGGGGATTGGCCGAGCTTCGCGGTCTTGAAATGGGAATCAAAAAATCAATTCCAGAATTGATGGATTGACTTAATCGGCGAAATTAAAATAGTCCTTCGCATTTTGATAGCAAATATCGCTCACTATCTTTCCCAACCATTTTTCATCGGCGGGCAGTTCCCCATTGGTGACATCCTGACCGATAAGGTTACATAAAATCCGTCTGAAATATTCATGTCTTGGGAAGGACAGAAAACTTCGGGAATCGGTCAGCATACCCACAAAACAGCTTAAAAGGCCCATATTGGAAAGTGCGTTCATCTGCTTTTCCATACCATCTTTTTGATCTAAAAACCACCAACCGGAACCGAATTGCATTTTCCCTTTCATTGATCCATCATTGAAATTGCCCACCATGGTCGCCAATACTTCATTATCCGCCGGATTCAAATTGTATGCCACGGTCTTGGCCAATTCGTCCGTGCTGTCCAAATCGTTCAAAAATTCCCTTAGGCTCCTGGCCTGGGAAAAATCCCCAATGGAATCAAAACCTGAATTCGGCCCCAATTGGGTCAACAAACGTTGGTTGTTGTCGCGAATGGCCCCTAAATGAAATTGTTGGGTCCAGCCTTTTTTATGATAGCAGCGACAAAGAAACAAAAGGGTACGGCTTTTGAAATAGTGTATTTCATCGGTCGAAAGTGCCTTGCCTTCTTTTACTTTGGAAAACAGTTTTTCGCAATCATGCACGCCTTCCGCGTAATAATACATTTGTTCCAATCCATGATCGGACAGGCGGCATCCATTTTCATGGAAGTAATCGATACGATTTCGCAACGTATCCAACAAATCGGAATAGGAATTAATCGGTTTTCCCGTGGTGTTTTCCAACTTTTCCAAATAGGCAAAAAAAGCGGATCCACCTTCTATGGCAAAAGCATTATCTGGTCGAAAGGCAGGAAATACTTTAAAGCTCGTTGCTTTTTGTTCCAAAATGCTTTGATGATGCTCCAAGGAATCTATAGGTTCGTCCGTAGTACAGACTACTTCCACATTTTGTTGCTCCAATAAAGGGATGGTATGATGCGATGGTTCTTGCAGCATTGCAGTGGTCTTGTCATATATGGATGCGGCACTTTCCGAAGTCAATAGCTCCGTTACTCCAAAATAACGCTGCAATTCCAAGTGTGTCCAGTGATACAACGGATTTCTGACCGTATAGGGCGTGGTCTCTCCCCATTTTAAAAACTTATCCTTGTCCGATGCGCTACCGGTGATGTATTTTTCGTCGATTCCAAGTGTCCGCATAGCACGCCACTTGTAATGGTCCCCGGCGAGCCAGATCTGGCTTATGTTTTCAAAAACCCGATTCTGGGCTATTTCATGGGGAGGGAGATGATTGTGGTAATCCAGTATAGGGAGTTTTTTGGCATGGTCATGATATAAAATCTTTGCAAAATCATTGTTCAGCAAAAAATCATCGGTAATAAAGGTTTTCATATGCTATTAACTTCTCAACTTTTTAATCAAATCCAATGTTTTGCGAACACTGTTTTGCAGTTCCCCAAAATCTTTGTTGGCCAATATTTCTTTGCTAATAAGTTTGGAGCCCATACCCACGCAAGTCACTCCCGCATCGAACCAAGCCTTGAGGTTCGATTCTTCCGTACTTACCCCTCCGGTAGGCATGATGCTTGTCCAAGGTTGAGGGCCTTTGATCGCCTTTACAAAGCCTGGACCATAGGTAGAACCCGGGAAAAGCTTTATGATTTCGCAACCCATTTCCTCGGCTTTGTTTATTTCCGTAAGCGAACCACAACCGGGGGACCATAAGACTTTACGCCGATTGCAGACCAAGGCAATATCTTCCCGTAATGACGGTGTTACAATAAAATTGGCCCCCATCTGCATAAACAAGGATGCCGCCGCCGCGTCGGTAATGGAACCCACACCCATAATCATTCCTGGTAACTCCTTCACGGCATATTTGTTCAATTCCAAAAAAACCTCGAATGCGAAATCACCTCGTGCCGTAAATTCCAACAGGCGTGCACCACCATCGTAACAAGCCTTTAGCACCTGTTTTCCTAATTCAACATCAGGATGGTAAAACAGGGGAACCATTCCGGTTTCCTGCATTACACCAGCCACTTCTATTCTTGTATGTTGCGCCATGTTTCTCGGTTATTGGTTAGGTCCAAACTGTTATATCCAAATATTTTAAAATACCCCTATATCCTATAAATTATCTAGCTACCCTACCGGAGGCGTCGCCTCCCATGAGCTTTTGTACCTCGGCAACGGTAACCAGATTAGCATCACCTTTAATGGTATGCTTCAAGCAAGATGCAGCAACGGCAAAATTCAATGCGTTCTGGTCGTCATCGGGATATTGTAACAAACCATAAATTAAACCGCCCATAAAGGAGTCACCCCCTCCTACTCTATCCACAATATGTGTGATTTGATACTCCGGTGATTTAAACATGGTCTCCCCATCATACAACACCCCCGCCCAAGTATTGTGGGAAGCGGAAATGGAACCCCTTAAGGTAGTTATCACTTTTTTGGCATTGGGAAATTTTTTCATCATCTGTTGACAGACCGACAGAAATGCCTCCGCCTTAACATGTTCTCCCTGTGTAGTAATGTCCAATCCCTCTGGCTTGATGCCAAAATGTTTTTCGGCATCTTCCTCATTGCCCAAAATAATGTCGCAGTAAGAAGTTAATTCGGTCATAATTCCCTCAGGTTCAACTCCGTACTTCCATAATTTAGCGCGATAGTTTAAGTCCGTGGATACCGTTACGCCCTGTTTTTTTGCGGCTTTCACGGCTTCCAGGCAAACGTCGGCAGCACCTTGGGAAATTGCAGGGGTAATGCCTGTCCAATGAAACCATTCAACTCCCTCAAAGACGGCGTCCCAATCTATCATGCCTTTTTCTATTTCGGCCATTGCCGAATTCGCACGATCGTAGACGACCTTGCTACCGCGACTTACTGCACCGGTCTCCAAGAAATAGATGCCCAGACGGTCACCTCCAAAAACGATCTTATCCGTACCCACACCTCTTTTTCGCATTTCCATTAGGGCACATTCCCCAATATCATTTTTTGGCAATCGGGTGACAAAATCCACGGGAACCCCATAATTGGCCAAGGACACCGCAACGTTGGATTCCCCGCCACCATAGACGACGTCAAAGCTTGTGGTCTGGGAAAACCTTAAAAATCCAGGGGGAGAAAGGCGAAGCATAATCTCACCAAATGTAACTACTTTCTTCATGTATTCAATTGATTTTAACCGCTCGTAAAATTGAGCTATTTAAACAAGAAATCAAAATTACGATTTGCAAAAAAACTGGACGTATGATATGATCCATAAAATGGATCAAATAGGTAAACCTAACAATTCCGTTCTTTCCGTAGAAATTTAAAACGCGGAATGCGGGTCATAATTTATAGGCCTGTCTTGCGAGAAGCAGTAATTGTCCATCACTCTTTTGAAAAACCAGCATAATCCCGATATGGACATCAACCGGCTCCCCGTTATTGGCCCCCTTTGCGGTCATGATGTGACGGGCTATGGCGGTGTTGCCATAAATTGTAATTTGATCTTGGGAGGTATTTATGGATAGAAAATCAAAGGGGCCGTTTAGCAGAGCCTCTATAAATTCAGCTTGATTTTCCAGAATTCCACTGGAATGTCCATAGGTAAGATTCTCGGAAGTAATCTTTTCCAATTTTTCCTTTTCGGGATGTACCAAGGCCTCATTTAGGTTTTCTACGGCCTTTACGACCTCATCTTTGTTGATTACATCCTGCCTTGATGAACAGTTTAAAGTCACTAATGCCAAAAAGAAGGACAAACCAAATATATATGTTCTCATTACCAAAAAATTGAAATTATATGTTTTCATATGTGTGGAGGAATTTCACCAAACTTTTGAACCTTTACTCTATGGGCCAAAAAACAAGCCCAATCGTTTCTAAATGACCACGGATGGAGGAGCCCCAAAAACCCATCAAACGACCTAGATACTCTCCCGTAGGTTTTTTATTAAGGACCAACCTAAAATTTAGATCCCCCCTGATACCACCATATTTCGGGGTAGTGCTCCCGTCATCAAAAATAAAGGCCAAACTATCAACAAGCCAGCCTGCAGCCCCACTAATTCCGACCAATTTTCGATTATCCGAGACAAGATACTTTTGCTGGGCCACACCTTTTACACTTCCAAAAGAGAACGTTCTGACCTCTCCTTTCCGCTCTATCTCAAATTGAAAACCCGCTATGGTCTCAAAACCGCGAGATGGTGGATTTTTGCTAACATACACCTGGATACTTTTTAGTACATCATCCGGTTCAAAAGCAATCACCTGTACCGATTTGCCCTCCTGAGCTTGAATACCCCCGACCCTGTTACCGTAGTGCACCTCACCTAGGAGCGGCTTATGGTCTTGTAGTACAACTTTTTGCTGACCAAACCCGACTTGGTAACCCAACAGCAAAAGGTATACGCTGAAAAGTACAGTGGGCAGCTTCATGAAATTCGCTACTGAATTGAAGCGGATTTTGAGGAATTCCATAACTCTCATGACAAAGACAAAAGAAAGCTTATCGTTGTGAATCCATGTAATCGTCCAATTCCTTTCGGGTCATGGGGAGCTTGCTATCCGGATACGCTTTGAGCCATTTCCTAAAATCGGCTTTGATGGCATCCGTCCATTTCGTATCTATTTGACCAGGGGTATATGTTTTTTCCCGTAAACGCTGAAAACCAAATTGGTCACGTAAACTGACCACTTCGGATGCCAATACCAATTTTGCCACTAAATGTGAAGGAATAAAAATTGTACCATATCTATTGGCGAGTACCACGTCCCCAGGCAACACTAAGGCCCTGCCAATACGTATGGGCGCATTAATGGACGTCAACATTTGTTCCTTGAGAAAAGAGGGGTCATCACCGCGGATCCAGCCATTGAATCCCTTGATATCGCGTAAGCCTTTTAAGTCCCTTACCCCGCCATCAAAGATTACCCCGTTCTGGGAATTGGCATAGATGGCATTTCCCAAGTTGGATCCTATTAGGGTGCCATCAATTACACGACCATAACCATCGGCAACATAAACATCCCCGGGTTGTAAAATCTCAATAGGCCATGAATTACTACCGCCGATTGTGTCACGGTTTTCTTGGGCCCCCTTAATTTTTATCAATTGTTTAAAGTCGGGACGTAAAGGCATGTATTGGGCCGTCACCACGCGACCTGTCATAATGCTATCCGGGTGAATAATCTGCCAGTTGCCCTCATATTGGTTGTGATAGCCATGGCCTCTTAAATAGCCCCAGGCTTCTTCCATTTGAATTCCCTTTAACCTTTTTAACAGGGCATCCGAAACCTTGGGCCTTCCGTCATCAAAACGCGGACCTGTCCAACTGGAAGTCAATTCTTTAATATATTCAGGAGTAGATGCTACCCCTTGTGGACGTACAAGTGCAAAGGAGCAAATAAATAGAAGGGTAAAAACAAAATTTTTGTTTGTCATGATTTCTATGTGTATTTAGGTTGGAAGGGTACTACGATACCCTTCGAAAATAAGCTAAAAATATGAGATTAGATGAAAAAAGTTGAACTCCCCCAAACTTTTGGCCTGGAGGAGTCAACGACAACCAAACTAACTCTAACAACTAGTATTTTAATTACAATTCCTATTTTATTGATCCCACCAGACCTGGGTGTCCAAATTATCCGGTCCCATACGGGCCACGGCCTCGGCCAGATTGTCCCCATTGACCGCTATTTCGTCATTGGGATACGTATGTCTGTTTATAAAATCCCCGGAAATGTCCTGTGCCGGAAAGGGATTTGGTGTTAAAACAGGAAAACCTGATCTTCGGAAGTTAGCAAAAGCCTCTGGTCCATTTAAAAAGGAAGCTACCCAATACTGTGTATTGATCTGTTCCAATGCATTACCCACATCAAATGGGTTGGCCACCAGATAGGCGTCGATATCCGATGTCGGGATTTCCATACTTGCATCATATAGTGCCATTTGTTCCATATGGGCGCGTACCCCGGCCTCATAATAATTGGAAGGCGCACCGCTCACCCAACCTCGGGTAGCTGCTTCGGCCAGTAGCAATTGGGTTTGGCCATAGGTAAGAATAAACATGGGGGAGTCTATTTTTGCAATACGGGTCCGGTCTGCTTGACTATAATCATAAAAGCTTGCCAAACCATCGGCCTCCGCTTGCGGTACAATGGAACCGTTATCAAAACCCATGGGCATACCTATTTGCACCGCAGGATCATTGGATGCAATATCCGCTACCTGCTCGGGACCGGAAGCGGCACCCACATAACGAACCGCAATGGAACCTAATCTGGGATCGGATGTGTTCGATAGGTAATCCACAAAGGAATCTACCAAATAGAAATTGTTGGCCTCACTGCCATTAAGGGTGTTACCGGCCGAGTTAACATAGTTGAAATCGTGCCGAATCACATAATTATCGTCATTGGATTCCATAAGTCCGCCCGCAACGGCTGCGGTAACCGTTTGTTGTGCCAATGCAGGATCTACTTCGGTCAACCGCATCCCCAATCTCAGCAATAAGGTGTAGCCCAACCTTTTCCATTTGGCAATATCCCCACCATACAATACTTCTCCGGGGTAAGTGTCACCCGAAGGGTTTAAGGCCGCGGCAGATGTGCTCACTACATTGATCAAATCTTGATAAATTGCTTCTTGGGCATCATATCTGGGAAATACGATTTGTTCGGAAATCCCCACACCTGCCTCAAAGTAGGGAACATCACCATACGTATCGGTCAGAAGTGCAAAGGCATGAGCTTGAATCAAAGTAGTCATATGCAACAAATTGCTTTTATCCGGTTGATCGGCCAACTGGGCTAGAATATCGCCCGTGTGTTTAATTACCGTGGTGTAATAGTCATTCCAGTGTTGCTGCGTGGAATTTCTGTTGTCCTGATTGTAGTTACCACCCGTGAGCACCCCGGAATTTGGGGAAACCATCTGTTGTACAATAGCCATGTCATAAATCAATTGTCCATTGGAGAAGGAGGTTCCTATAATAGCATTGTTCAACAAAAAAACTTCATCTACGCTTGTGGGATCTACGACATTGGTGTTCAGTTCGTCCAAATCCTCCTCACAGGAAAGCGTAACGCAGAGCAGCATGAAAACATATATGTATTTATATAGATTGTCCATTGTCATTATCTTTAAAATTTACAGTTCAAGTTAAATCCTATAGCACGAGTGGTCGGTACTCCTGTTGATTCCAAACCGGAAACATTATCCGAAGTAAATCCAAACGAATCGGGATCAATATTGGGTACCCACTTCTTGAGTATGAGCACATTATTGGCTACAAGACTAAGCTTAGCGCTTTTAAGAAAGAACTTTTCTGGAATAAGTTTTCTAAAATCATAGCCCAGTGTTATCTGCCGTAGTTTCCAGTAGCCGGCATTGTACACTATCGGTTCTATGAGCTGTTGCGAACGTACTACTTCCCAATAGCGTTGTGATTCCGTGGCGACAGTATTCACCTCTCCTGCTTGGTTTACGCCATCCCCAACAACCCCGGTCTCTCTGCCAGGTAATGTCATTTTGTGCAGGCCATGCCTCGTGGCGTTAAAGTTCGTTCCAGAAATCATATCGTTACCCAATCTGAAGTCTATAAGAAAGGAGAAATCAAAATCCTTATACCGGAAACTATTGGTGATACCACCGATATAGTTTGGAATAGCACTTCCAAAGAATACAATATCATCGGTACGTAAGGGCCGGCCATCATCGGCAAAGACTTGTCTGCCTTGATCATCTCTTTGAAAACCAAAACCGGCCAATTGCCCAATTTCCTCTCCCACAACTTGATACAGGAAACCATTGAATACATGTCTACCAACCAATATTCGTTCTCCTGGCTCGTCTGTAAGTAGACTAATTACCTTGGTCTTATTGTAAGCTATATTGAAGGAAGCATCCCATTGGAAATCTTCGGTTTGAACAGGTATCACATTTAACAAAGCCTCAACACCATCGTTTCTGCTTTCGCCACTATTGATAAGTTGATTTACGAATCCTGAAGCATTCGAAATCTGGGCCGTAACGATTTGGTCAAAGGTCGTCTTCCGGTAAACGGCCAAATCCAAACGCAGTCTATTATCCAAAAATCTAAGGTCTAGACCAATCTCGGTCTCCTTGACGCGCATTGGCCTAAGATCAGGATTGGGCAATATATTTCCGTCCGCCCCTGCAACAGGACTGAGGTTGCCATTGGGAGTGGGAAACAAATTGGCATTGATATTATAGAATAATTGATCGGAAAAAGGTTGTACATCCGTATCGCTGCCCACTTCGGCATAGGCTGCACGTATTTTCCCAAAAGTCAGCCAGTCCACGTTTAAATTATTGGAGAAAATATAACTCCCTGTTACGGAGGGATACAAAATGCTTCTATTATCGGGGGATAAGGTAGAGAACCAGTCATTGCGCAATGTAGCGTTCAAATAATAGGTGTCCTTGTAGGAAAGTTCTGCTGCACCATATAACGAATTGACCCCTCTGGTAAAAAGATCGTATGTGGGATCTTTTATACGGGCATTTTGTACCGTATATAAATCACGTATTACAAAATCCGTACCGACTACTCTATTGATTTGGGATTTTTGTTCCATGAGGTTACCTCCCACATTAACATCTACCCCAAAATCACCAAATTGCTTTGTCGCCGTTAAGAGAAAGTCAATATTGGTTTCCCTAAATCTTCTGGATTCCTGGGTATACTGACCATTTACAAAACCTTCCGGAGCGGGTTGTCTGGAAGCCTGTCCCGTAGGATAGTTGTTGTAATCCTGATCCCGGGACCAGTAATCCTGGCCAACCCTTCCTTGTAGCGAAAGCCACGGCAATATTTTATAGCGCAAAGCAATATTACCGAAAATACGATCTCGCTCAATTTTGTTGAACTGTTCAGATAGCGTAAAATAGGGATTGGTCCTATTCCGGAAACGGGAATAGACAAATTCGTTCCCTTCTGCATTAAATTTGTTTGCGTCCAACAAATCCAACGGCATGGAGTTGGCCATGTTATACAAGGCCACAGGAATGGTATTGTCCTGTTGGGCTACGTTGGGAGGATTGGTATTTTGTTCATTGGAATAGTTGACGGTAGCGGTGACGTTCAATTCATCAGACAAATCATAGCTTAGCCCTAAGTTTACCGTCCGCCGTTCAAATTCGTTATTGGGGGTTATACCCTGACTTGCCAAATTGGAAAGTGAGAGATTGAATCCTCCTTTTTCGTTGCCCCCTGAAATAGCTATGGAATGGGTAACATCCAAACCATCCCGGTAGAACTTCCTTACTCTATCAAATTGTGGTACATAAGGCACTTCTATACCATCGAATAAAATCTGGGTCATCCCCGGTTGAAATCGCTCTCCAAAAGACCATTGCCCAGAAGTGGGATTTGCAGAGGTGGGCCGTACCCCATTTTCCCCTTGACCGTATTCATATTGATAGTCCGTGAAATCCAGCGGGGTTTGATTTACAATATTGAGATTATAGGTTACTCCAATACCTTGGCCTTCGCCTCTAGTCTTGGTGGTTATCATGATTACGCCATCCTTGGCCCGTGACCCATAAAGCGCAGCGGCAGCAGCACCTTTTAAGACGGTCATACTTTCAATATCATCCGGGTTTATACTGGAAAAACCGTCTCCACCGTCAGAGGTAATGCCTCCACCACTAGTAGCACTATTTTCGCCTCCTGTACTTCTTGGATTTGTTCCAAAAGAAGTGTTATCGACAGGTACGCCGTTGACTACCAATAAAGGTGTATTTGTTCCTCCTATCGAAGACTGACCCCGTAGCCTTACCTTGGTAGATCCTCCAGGCCCCGTACCCAGAGAGGAGACATTTACACCTGCTACTTTACCTTGCAAGGTGCTCATAAAATTGGTGGTCCTATTTACATTCAATTCTTCGCCGTCTACCTTTGAAACGGCATAGCCCAATTTTCGGGCATCCTTTCTGATTCCCAAGGCAGTTACTACCACTTCGTCCAATTCTTCAGAATCCTCCGAGAGGGAAACATTAATGGTACTGGATCCGCCTACGGGAATTTCCTTTGTTCCGTAGCCCAATCCGCTAAAAACCAAAACTGCATTGTCCTCGGAAAGTTCAATGGTATAGTTTCCGTCAAAATCCGTGGCCACCCCATTGGTCGTATTCTTTTCAACCACTGAGATTCCAGGAATCGGTGAGCCATTTGTATCCGTTACCGTTCCCGTAACCGATTGTTGCAGGGGAGGGATCGAAACCTTTACATCCACAATGTCCAATGGTTCCTTTTTGGTCAATATAATCTGGGTTTCAAAAACCTCGAATTTTGTAAAGGTTCCCTCGAACAAATCGGTCAAAACATAGGTTACAGGTTCCTCAATATAGTTGACCGTAACCTTCCGTTCGTAATCAACCTGGTCATCACTATATAATACCTTGAATTCCGTAAGCGACTCTATTTCCTTCAATACCTTTTCAACACTTACATTTTGAAGTTGCAGGGTGATTTTGGTTTCCAAGGCCTCGGACATACCTCCTTGGGCCTGAAAAAAGGAAACGACAAAAAGGTATAGGGCAAGTTTCATTTTGAGATGGAGCTTCAACGAATAGGGAGTTGCCCTCCCTATTCTCTTCATCGGGATTTTCATATCTTTGCTGTAATTTAGATGGTTAACGTAAGTTTTAGATCACTCTAAATCCAATCGGGAAATGTGCCAGCATTTTCCGATTTTCTTTTTTTGAGTCAGTTGTCAAGAGTTTTGTTTCATAGGCATTCCATTTTTTAAGGTTGTTCGATAATAATTTGATTGTCTTCCCTTATTTCAAAATGCAAGGGATGGCTCTTTTTGAAGGCGCTAAGAATCTGTTCCATGGTTTCCGTATCGAAACTGGCGGTAAAACGCACATCATCCAAGGCCTTATTGTTATTGGTTATGGTAACATCATAGTTTCGTTCCAATTTTTTTAGAATATCCTTAAAAGGGATATGGTTGAAGATAATTCTACCATCCATCCAGCCCGTATAGATATCGGTGTCCACCTCCTCATAAGCCATGGACCTGTCTTCCTTTTGCCATGAGGCCATAAAACCAGGTTGTAGCCTGGTCTGATCCTCCTCATCAAAATCCTGTCCTTCTTCGAAAAAACCGACCGATCCTTCGACCAATACGGTCTTTACCATCTCATCTTCTGGATATGCCGAAAGATTGAATCGGGTTCCCAAAACCTGAATGTTGAGTTCGTCCACATTGATGATAAAAGGATGCAACGCATCCTGGGCAACGTCAAAATAAGCTTCGCCCTGTAAGAACACCTGCCTGTTTTTTCCTCTTATAAATTCTACAGGATATCGCAAGGTGGTACCTGAATTGAGATGTACCTTAGTGCCATCGGACAGTATTAACATAAACCTTTTCCCATAGGATACCTTTAGGGTATTGTATACAAATTTTTTTCCCGCTGAGGATTTATGATAAATCAGTTGGTTTCCATTCTGCAACCCAATGCGATATCCCTTATTGTCCAATACCGAAGTAGTCCCTTCACCGGAAAGAACCTTTGTACTGCCATCGGATAATCGTAAGGTAATCTTATCGGTGGAATCCATTTCGGATTCTACCGATCCGTCCGGAGCGGAGACCTGTTTATAGACCAGTCCAATTCCCAAAAATACCAGGGCAACGGCAGCATACTTTAACAACTTCCCAAGTCTAAGTTTTTGATAGGTGCTTTTATCCTTTTTGATCTTTTCGAGCAGACGTTTTTTCGTCCTATCGGAATTGTATTGCCCCATGGCGTAGTTTATTGCATAATTGATTTCAATAAAAGACCTAAAGGTCTTTAGATTGCCTTTCTTTTCCAACCATGATGTCAAGGAATCCAGTTCCTCGGAAGTAATAGATTGGGTGAAGTAGTTTGTTATTATGTTCTTTATCTCCGATTTCCCCATGGCGTATATTTCGTTTACGAACTCATTTTTTAAAACCCTAAATTTTTCATGGATTTTTTATACATTGTGGGAAAATAACTCCTAAAAAATATCAATTTCTTATTTGCGATGGTCGATTTTAACAATAACACAAGATTGATACAATGTTTGAAGGATGGAAATGAAAAGGCCTATTCCTTCTTGGTGGATAAGTACCATCATCGATTATGTGTTTATGTAAATAGTTTGGTAAACGACAAAGATCAAGCCGAGGATATCGTACAGAACGTATTTATCCGGACTTGGGAAAGACGTAAAAACCTGAATGCCGAATACACCATTAAAAGCTTTCTTTACAAATCGGCGCACAATGAGTTTATTGATCAGTATAGAAAACGGAAGTCCGTTACCGCCCTGGAAAAAAAATACATCGAGGAACTGGATAGACTGGTAACAAGGGACGAGGCCTTTTTTGAAAAGCTACTCTTTAGGGTACAACGGGAAATACAAAACCTTCCCCCCAAATGCAAGGAAATATTTCTGATGAGTAAACGGGACGGCCTGAGCAATATTGAAATTGCCGAATATCTAAATGTGTCCAAAAAGACCATAGAGTATCATATGACCAAGGCATTCACCATACTCAGGAAAAGGGCCAATAGCGATGTTGAACCCACTTTGTTTTTGTTGTTTGGCGTACCGGTCTTAAAACGATGAGTTTTGTGGTGGAAAATTCCAATAGCACCATGGCGAATTGTACTTTTACCACTGTTTTTGTTTTGGTTTTCCTGAGACGCCCATTCCCCGTCTTTTCATTATTTTTGATGGATTTTGAATATTACGCTTAAGATATGATGAAAAATATAATTTTTGCAATTTTAGGTTTGTTCATGGCCTGCAATTCTTCCCAAAAACCGATAGCGGAAACCGTGCAGGATTTGGTCTCGGAAGTCAATTCGATTTCCTTTGCGGAGACCATCACCGAAGCGGAGTTAAAGGAGCATCTTTATACCTACGCCTCGGATGAATTTGAAGGTAGGGAAACCGGAAAGCCTGGTCAGAAAAAAGCAGTGGACTATTTAAAAACGGAGTATACAAAATTAGGTATTCCCGCGGCAAAGGGAGACAGCAACTATTTTCAGGACGTGCCTCTGGAAATAACCCAATTGCCTACAGGAAGTGTTATTCTTAATACCTTGGAATATCCCATAGGCGAACATATCCTTACCTTTAATGCGGCCGATGGTTCCTATGCGGAAATCGTCTACGTAGGATATGGAATTGAAGAAGATGGATATTCCGATTATGATGGTCTGGATGTTACCGGAAAAATGGTCTTGGTGAAATCCGGTGAACCCAAAAACACGGACGGTACGTATACGATTTCCGGCACCCAGGAAAAGTCTATTTGGAGCAATCTCTCTGAATCTTTGGGCAAACGGATGAAGCTGGCCTCTGAGAAAGGAGCCAGGGGTATATTCTATTACGATCGGGCCAACTTCAGCAGGTTCAAAAGCCAGTTCCGATATATGAAAAACAATGATAACGGAAAAATGGGCCTAAAATCCAAGGACGATAAACAGTTTTTCAAATTTTTCATAAATACGGATTTCGCCAAGGCCCTGTTTCCAGAAATTGAAAATGATTCGACTTCAAAAACAGTTCCCGTTCAATTGGAATTTAAGGTAAGGAGCGAAAATGAAATAGTAAGCTCGGAAAATGTGGTCGCTATTTTGAAGGGTTCCGAAAAACCCGGAGAGTATGTAATCATCTCGTCCCATTTAGATCATATTGGTGTTACCCCAGATGGCGACATCAACAACGGTGCGGACGATGATGGTTCCGGTACGGTGGCCATGCTGGAAATTGCCGAAGCATTTAAAAAAGCGGCCGATGCTGGCAAGGGCCCTAAACGTTCCATTGTTTTCCTTCACGTTACGGGAGAGGAAAAAGGGCTACTGGGATCATTGTACTATACCGATTTTGAACCTATTTTTCCCTTGGACCAGACCGTTGCCAATCTCAATATAGATATGATAGGTAGGATCGATCCTAAACGGGAAGGGAATAGAAACTATGTCTACCTCATTGGTTCCGATAAATTGAGCACCGATCTTCATCAACTTTCCGAAGAAATGAATAAAAAGTATACCAATTTGGAACTTGACTATACCTATAACGATGAAAATGATCCCAACCGATTTTATTACAGAAGCGATCACTACAATTTCGCCAAAAACAATATTCCCATAATTTTCTATTTCAATGGTACGCACAATGACTATCACAGACCTAGTGATACCCCGGATAAAATCAATTACGATCTATTGCTGAACAGGACCAGATTAATATTTCACACGGCCTGGGAGGTGGCCAACCGAGACCAAAAGGTTGTTGTGGACAAGGTCAGTAAATAAAAAGTCCCGTCAACAAAAGACGGGACTTTTTACTAAATCGGGTGGAAGACCGGGTTCGAACCGGCGACCTCTGGAACCACAATCCAGCGCTCTAACCAGCTGAGCTACAACCACCATTTACAAAGCGGTTGCAAAGGTAATTTTTTTTCATCGATCTTTCAAAATATGACTCGGCTATTTTCAGGGTTTGCCTCAGCTTTTAGAAGGGCTATATCTATCAAAAATATCGATGAAATACCTTTTTATACCGACAAAACACACAAAAAATGCGGTTTCACAACAATAATTAGACTAACCAGAACTGAGAAATTAATTTTAAGCATTTATAAGACACTGCAGTATGTCCTGGATAAATGCCCCTGTTCGATCTTTTCCAATCCATTGGAAGCAGTACATACTTTTATACGTTGTCGGACTCCTTTCGGTACATTTTTCTTTTGCCCAATCTACAAAACTTGACAATCTGGAGGATCGGATAAAAAATCTGAGAACCCAGTCTGATTTTACTCCGCAGGATACCACATATATCAACCTGCTCAACGAACTTGGAGGAGAATTACGGTTTTATAATTTGGATAGCCTTCTTATACTTTCCAAAGAGGCTTTTAAGCATAGCGAATCCTTAGGATATAAAAAAGGGAAAAGTATATCCCTTTTGGGGATGGGCGATTATTATTCTGACCGAGGTGAACACACCAAGGGTATATCCCACTACAAAAGCGCATTGGTATTTGCAGAAGAGATAAACAATCCCAAACTCATACTGCGGTTAAAAAATAATTTGGCAGGTGAATTCGGTTATTTGGGAGATTATGCCAAGGCCCTGAACGGATATCTGGAGAGCATACAAATTGCCAAACGTGTGGATGACAAGCTCATGTTATCCATTTTAAACGAAAACATAGCAAATTTATATGTATCGCAAAAGGACTATGAACAGGCCTTGGAGTTTTATGAGATTGTAAAAAAAATAAATCAGGGGATTGGCAATGAAGTGACTTCTGCAGAAACCATGAGCAATATGGCTTCCGCATACGCCGATATGGGAAAACTAGATTATGCCATGTTCAACATAAATAGTAGTATCACTGTTTTTGAAAAGCATGACATTAGGGATTGGCTTGCCTTTGCTTATGAAATAAAGGGAAAAACCTACCTAAAGCAGAAAAAATACAAGTGGGCCCTGTACTGGTACAATCAAGCTGAAATGCTCCATAAAAAACTGGACGATGATCGAGGGGAAATCGATCTGTTGAACGGAATGGCCGAAGCACATCTTGGCCTTAAAAATGATAGTACTTCACAGCACTACGCACTTAAGGCCTATGAAATTTCAACAAAAATCAATTTTAGGGAGGGTACCCAAAAATGTGCCAAGACCCTCTATAAAGTCAATAAAAACAAAAAGGACTTTGCTACAGCCCTAAAATATCATGAGGTTTATCAAGGTCTTTCCGATACACTTTCCCGAAACGAAAACAAAAAAAGCCTTACCATGCTAGAGACCAAGGTAGAGCATGAAAAACAAAAGATGGCCTTGGTCCGGGAAAATGAAATTGCTTTGGCCACCCAACAGAATTATGTCAATGCCGCACTCGCCATTCTTTTGATTTTCGTTGTAGTGACATTTCTTGTTCATAGGGGTGAAAAAATTCAGAAAAAACTGAACAGGAAACTTCAGGTAAAAGCAGAGGAGCTGGAAAAAAACGATTTGGAACTTCGGGAAATCAACGATACCAAGGACAAACTTTTCTCAATTATCGCCCACGACCTTAGAGGGCCCATAGGAGCCTTTCAAGGGTTGCTGAAGCTCTTTAATACCAAAGAAATTGACCAATCCGAGTTTTTAAGTTTCATTCCAAAATTGGGAACGGATATAGACCATATATCCTTCACCTTAAACAATCTCTTATCCTGGGGGCAGTCGCAGATGAACGGTGCCACTACCAAGCCAAGGATAATCCTTCTTGAAAATATTGTGGAAGAGAACTTGAATCTACTTTCTGAAATGGCGACCAATAAATCCATCAAGATGACGAGTCAACTTTTGCCGAACACAATGGTGTGGTCGGATGCAAATCAGATCGATATCGTGATTCGGAACCTGATCAGTAACGCACTTAAGTTTACCCCTGAAAATGGAATGATTACCGTTAAGGCCACGGAAAAGAACAAACATTGGGAAATTTCAGTACGTGATAACGGAATTGGGATGGATCGGGAGACCCAGGGAAAAATATTTGAAGATAACCATAACATAACCACCTACGGTACAAACAATGAAAAAGGTACCGGTCTTGGACTCTCCCTGTGCAAGGAAATGGTAGAAAAAAATGGCGGGAGAATTTGGGTAGAAAGTTATCTTAGAAAGGGATCGACCTTCTTTTTTACGGTACCCAAAGCCAGCAAGGAATACCAAAAAGCAGTTTAGATCAGCGCATCCAAATCCCTAACTGCCAAGGGGCGTTCCACTGTGAATCCTTCCGCATGTTCCACCCCTACCAATCTTCCCAGATCCCTTGCCCTATAATTCACACTATCCAAAAAATTCTTGCTACTTATCGGGGTCTCCGGCTCTTTGCTTTTTGGATCGTGAAACTGCGAACTATAGGCCAAAATTGCCTCATTCTTCTTTTCAATGAATCCTGATACATCCACGGCAAAATCGGGTTTTAGATTTTTCCATTGAATGAAATGATACACCTGCTTGGGACGCCAGGGTTCCTGCCATTGATCATCGCCTTCCGCTTTCGTATCGATTTTTACCAAACCACTTAAGAAACAGGCATCGCTTACCAGTTTACTTCCCTTTGCATGATCGATATGGCGATCTTCTATTGCATTACAGAGCACAATTTCCGGTTGATATTTCCGAATCACACGGATTAAGGGTAACTGATGGGCCTTATCGTTTACAAAGAAGCCGTCTGCAAATTCCATATTTTCCCGAATCTCCACCCCTAGTATCTCTGCTGCCTTTGCCGCTTCCTTGTCACGTATTTCCGCCGATCCCCGTGTTCCCAGTTCCCCTCGGGTAAGGTCTACAATACCTACTTTCTTTCCATTGGCAATCGCTTTGGCCATAGTGGCACCGGCTCCTAATTCGGCATCATCCGGATGGGCACCGAATACGAGTATGTCTAATTTCATTTTTATGGTTTAGTTAAAACTTTGATCGGTTGTTCCTTAAATTGACCTGTTCCTTGCTACAACTTCACTTGGTCAGCTTTTTTACTTTTGTCAAGGCCTCTTCTATATCCGCTATTAAATCCTCCGGTTCCTCTATGCCTACCGAAAATCGTATGAGCGCATCGGAGATTCCCTGTCTTTCCCGCTCTTTTGCACCTAAAAGGGCATGTGACGTAAGGGCCGGTGATAAGACCGTACTTTCCACTCCTGCCAAACTCATGGAAGATTTAATCAATCCCAATGCCTTTTGAAATTGTAGGGCATCCAAATTTTCCTTTAGTTCAAAGGAAAGCATCCCTCCAAAACCTTTCATTTGGGATTTGGCAATAGCATGATCTGGATGGTTGGGTAACCCTGGGTAATAGACTTTCCGGATGTCATCATGTGAGGCAAGGTACTCTGCCATTCGTTGTGCATTTTCATTCTGTGCCCTTACGCGAATACCCATGGTCTTCATGCTGCGTTCCAGCAACCAAACGGTATAATCGCTCAAACTTCCACCCAAATTTTTGGCCAGATTAAATATAGGTGCAATATACTTTTGGGTTGATGCCACGGCTCCCGCACAGATATCAGAATGCCCGCCCATATACTTGGTGGCACTATGGATGACCACATCGATTCCATAGTCGAAGGGATTTTGGTTCACAGGGCTTGCAAAGGTATTATCGATCATTGAAATGAGACCGTGCTTTCTTGCAATTTCGGATATCCCTGATAAATCCGTAATGGTCAAAAGTGGATTGGACGGGGTTTCGATATAAATCACCTTTGTATTTTCCTTGACAAGGTCTTCAAAGTCTTCCAGTCGCCCTCCTTGGGTAAACGAATATTCAATACCAAATTTATTGAATTCCTCGGTTATCAAGTGGTAGGTACCTCCATATAGAGTTTGTTGGAGGACAACGTGATCGCCGGACTTCAAAAAAGCCAACAAAGTTGTACTTATGGCGGCCATTCCACTTCCAAAAATCAATGCTGCCTCGGTATGTTCCAAAGCAGCTATTTTTTTACACAAAGCTTCCTGGTTGGGCGTATTGAAGTACCGGGGGTATCGTTTTATATCCACATCGTCAAAGGCATAGGACGTACTCATGTACAGGGGCGAAATAGATCCCTTGTATGCATTATCCTTCACTTCGCCCACATGGGTACAAATGGTATTGAGTCCCTTTTCCTTAGTATCCATTCCTGATTAAATTGGAAGTTGACAAAGGTAATGAAATCGATTCAAGTTCAAATTCAAAGATCAAATACAAATCCAAATGTCAAGTACAGATGTCAAATACAAACTCGGCCCCTGTCGGTACTTTGGGCATTGAACATCGGGCTTTAGGCATTTTCAAATCAAAAATTCCGAAGATGGGTTTATATTTCCTTATCGATTCATTTTCACATTAATCCATTTTCAAACTCAAACTCAAATACAGATACAAATGTCAAATACGAACTCGAAGCCTGACGTTACTTTGGGCTTTGGGCATCAGGCTTTGGGCATTTTCAAATTAACCTATTTTCAAATCACAAATTCTAAATTCCAAGCAACAAATTCCGAAGATGGGTTTAAATTTCCTTATCGATTCATTTTCAAATGGATATCATTTACACTCTGATCCATTGAATCCCTATTACATCAAACCTGGACCCGTTTCCAATTCCCTTTTCTAAACCAAACTATTGCAATAATGGCAAGTAAAACCTCGGCGGTGGTGATGGCAATAAAAACGCCCATTGCACCTAGATTAAAGGTTATGGCGCCAAGATAGGCCACAGGTAATTGAAATAACCAAAAAGAAACGAAATTTATCTTTGTGGGTGTCCCGGTATCCCCTGCCCCATTGAATGCCTGGGTGATAACCATTCCATAGGCATAGAAAATGTATCCGGCCGCAATAATTTGCAGGCATAGGCCTCCATTTTCAATCACCACGGGATTATCGTTAAACCACCCCACAATGGTCTTGGCAAAAAACAAATAGACTATGGAAACAAGTGCCATGAAATACGCATTGTATTTGCCCGTCTTCCAGACAGAAGTTTCCGCACGATCAGGCTGTTTCGCCCCAAGGTTTTGACCTACCAAAGTCGCCGCGGCATTGCTCATACCCCATGAGGGCATCAATGTAAACAACATTACACGAATTGCAATAGTATAACCAGCCAGCACCTCGCTTCCAAATTCAGATATGATCCGCATAAGGAACACCCAACTTGAGGTTCCGATCAAGAATTGGGCGATACCTCCCAAAGACACTTTGATCAGGTTAAACATTACCTTGACGTTCAGTACAATATCCTTTAGCGCAAGTCTTATACGGCCCCAGCCAAAAAACAATATTCCCAATTGGAACAGTACCGCGGTACCCCTTCCGATATTGGTGGCGATGGCGGCCCCCATGACTCCGAATTCGGGAATAGGCCCCAGTCCAAAGATAAATATGGGATCCAGGATAATATTCAAACCGTTGGACAAGACTAATG
This sequence comes from Ulvibacterium sp., assembly GCF_965228935.1. GTDB lineage: Bacteria > Bacteroidota > Bacteroidia > Flavobacteriales > Flavobacteriaceae > Ulvibacterium. Next base: position 4,311,438 of record NZ_OZ245846.1, read on the forward strand.
TCCACATGGCGATGGAGGCATCACCGGCACCCCTAAAAATGGCATTGATCAAGAACAGCAACAAAATAGTAATGTTGCCCCCAATGAGCCATTGGGTATATCCGTATCCTTCATCTATCAAATCCTGTTCGGCTCCCATGAGTGCCAAGATTTCCCGGGCATACAGGAATCCTATTATGCCTACCAAAACAGCGACCAAAATACCCAATAATATGGCCTGTACCGCGGACTCCCTTGCGCCCTTTACATCCTTCTCGCCTATTCTACGGGCCACTACCGCTGTTGCCGCCATACTTAGACCAATGGCAACCGCATATACCAAGGTAATCACAGATTCCGTGAGTCCGATCGTAGCTACCGCATTTACACTGACCTGGGAAACATAGGCAATATCCACAATGGCAAAAATGGATTCCATCATCATCTCCAAGATCATGGGAATGGAAAGCATGAATATGGCCTTGCGAATACTTCCGGTGGTGAACTCGGTCTCCCGGCCGGTTACGGCCGTGATGAAATATTTAAAAAGTTTTTTTAAAGAAAGTGTATTATGATGTGTCATTATGTAAAGAAATTATGTTGAACGAAGAGAAAGATGTCAAGCAGACCGATAGGAATATCGATTACTTTTTTGGCTTAAACCCTATGACATCTATGGTGTACATAATTTCTATAACTTCATGGTGGCGCAAATATCGTAATTTTTCTTATTCAGCCCGTCAAAAAAATAAAAAAAATACGATTAGGGACTTTTGTCCTCAACCACCCGATACATAATCTCCTTATACCCTAAATTACCATCCGCATCAATTCCCTCAATGATTATCAACTTTGTACCCGGAAGATCTCCATTAAAAAATTCCAATCTGGCTTCCCCCTCTTCATTGGTTTGAAGATCAGGTTTCCAAAACAACAATTTGCGTAAATCCGTATTTTCAATCGTATCCCCTTCCATCTTTGAATAATCAGGCGCATAAAATTCTTTAACGGGCGAGTATTGCGGAAGTATATCATTGAAAAGATGTTTTTGTTCCCCCAGAGCTTCAGATAGTCCGGAACCGGAATGTGTGTATATAGCCAAAATTGAGGCACGAGGCATACTGGTTAGAATTTCATAAGGTGATACATCCGGAAAGACCTGGGAGACATACCCATGGGCCGTGACCGGATTCCTAATAATTTCAACACTTTTAATGGAGGGCACCCTTAAACTCTGTAAAAGGTAATAGCGTTCAATAAATACAGGTTTTCCATCCACAATCACGTAGGTGAAATCCGAACCCAACACATTAACAATCTTCATGCTTCCCCCAATGGTTCTTACTTCAATTTCTTCTGGCATGTTGAAATGTAACCAGGGGTAAAGAAACCCCGTCCAGTCCTTCATTTTTTTCATCAAGGTTTTGTCATCTATAACAAGATTAGGAAGTCCATGCAAATCCTTCATAGCTTCTCGTTCCGGAGTTAGGGCATAATCCGTAAGCACCACCTCATCCAAAGCAATGGTGTTTTCCGGAATACTGAACGGATCTGATCTCTTTACGACTTTAATGGTTTCCACAATTCGTTTTTTAACCAAGGAATCCACCGGAATTGCATTTTTTTGATGGTCATACTCAACTTTAGGTGTTTCCTCGGTTGGGATATGAATCGAAAATCCTTTATCCTTGCCTCTTTCATCCCTCATTTGAGCTACAAAAGGAACACCATGGCCAAAGGAATCGGGAAGTTCCAGGTTAAATCTTCCGGTGCCGTCTACCGATGGCTGAAAGACTTGCGACGTTTCACCAAAGGTCATCAGGGTAAGTTCGGGTTTTTTTCGGTGTCTTTTGTTATTCACACCGTCCACCCAACCGGAAATGGACAATCCCTTTTCCGGGGCTATGGGATGGGCTTGCTCGGCCTTATCATATTTATACCTTCGCCAACCCTGGGTCAGTAATAAGGCATCCAAATCCTTGGAATCCATATTTTCTTGAAAATAATAGGTTGGGTTTTCTATATCCCCCCTTAATTCGGATTGTAGCAGGAAATAGGACAGAATATTGGGCCGCTCCACATTCAATGACTTATAATACGCCTTATCAACCACCGTAACGCTGAGATTGGAAGACTTTGGGCCCGACATATCAGCAGTGTGCAAATCCATTCGCACCTTTTCCCTTGTTTTATAAGAATCATATTCGGTAAAGGCCTTTATAGTCAATTTTTGTCTTTTGTTGTCCACCAACCACAAACGTTCACTTGTAGGTCTCGCATTTTGATCCAATAGGGTTATTTCGATAATACCCCATGGCAAAACCGATTTGTTGATATATTGCATACAGGTTCCGTTTTGAAACTTTGTTTTTATCGTATGCTTTGGAACTCCCCGATACTTAATTTGAATGGTTAAACTGTCATTTTGCTTATGGTTTGAGGTTATCTTTACCTTTACCCGATGATTATCTTCGGTCACTGACAATACATCCCCTTTTGCAAAAATTTTGGGAAGTGGAAATGTCTTATCTAATTCTTTTCCCAATGAAACTTTGGCCGAATATGTTTTTGAAATATCAGGGGTGAACGCTACTTTTCCCATTCCAAGGGTATTCGTTTCAAAATCAACTAAACGATTTCCTAAATCATCAAAAATATGCCCTGATATCCTTTGTCCCTTGCCGTTTTTGTCCAAGACCTTTATCCCCAGATTGCTTTCCAATCCATTTACCAGGTTCCCTCCTTCGGGAAAAAACCGAACGTCGAGATCATCCTTCTTCAATAGAATGGATTCCCGATATTTCCTGCTTGCCGAGGTTAGGTTTAATCGTATTATTTGTGTGGTTTTGGGGAAATCATATACAAACCGAAATGGGTCGCTCCCAGTTTTTTTTATGGCAACGGAATCCACACCCTCACCCCAATCCAGATATAGAACGCTCTTGGTGGCCCGGAGACTATCCAATACTTCTGGGAATATATCCGCCAAAATTCGCAAAGTCCCATCGCCCGTTTCGGTTTGTACTATATTCCGTATCGGCTTTTGGTGTATGTCGGACAGGTCAAAATCAAAAACATCGATATAGGCACTGAAAATGAAATCATCATTAAAGTTCATATTCCATCTCGTGTAAGCCCTGATCAAATATTTACCCCCAGGGTAGCTCTGTTGTAGCTCAAAGAATCCATCTGATGTGCCTTCTTTAAGTTTTAGGATTTTCTTTTCCAGGATTTGCTCCTCTTGGTCAATCAATTCTACATACAATACCTTGCTCTTGGAGGATGGAAGATGTAGATAGGAATCGGTCACAATGGCCTTAAACCATATAGTATCCCGGTTGTGATAGGCATAATTATCCAGTTGTAGATATATCTTCTCGGCATATGAGGCGTTTGCGACATCAATATCGGTAACTATTTTTGGTGACTGGCAGAAAAGGATTTGCCAAAAACCTATTGAAAGAATACACAAAATTTTCAATATGGGCGGCCTTGTATAAATTCCGAAAATTTTCTTCATCTTCCTTAAAAATACAAAAAGAACAAGGAAGATTTGAAATGAGAAAGAGGTAAATCCTAAAACTTGACTCAGCGGAAAACATAGTCGATGTCAATAATCGCAAATATGGCCTCATGGGCAATTCCGGAAGTAAATTCGGTTTCCTTACTGGTTAGGGCCATAATGAAGTATTGAAAAGATTTTTGAAGAAAGCGTATCGTGATGTGCTATTGTGTAAGGAAATTATGTTGAGGGAAGAGAAAGAAGTCAAGGAGCACAATAGGAATATAGATTACCTTTTTAGCTTAAACCCTATGACATCTTTGGCAAACATTACTTCTATAACTTCATGGTCTTGAAAACATCATATCAATTCCAAAAAACCGGTTGTAAAATATTATTTTTCGGTTTTTTGTTCGGGTTGGGCTCAGGTCAAGCTGTGATTGGGTTATAATTGTAATACCCATTTTGGGAAGTGGACCTTATGGCGTTTCGGCCTCCATTACCTCATAAACCAGTTCCTGATATCCTATTTTGCCATTCTGCGTAATCCCCTCTATGATAATGAGCATCTTTCCCGTAGCATCCGCGTTATAGAAATGAACAGTTGCCTTTCCATTAGCATCCGTATCCATATCGGGTTGCCAGTGGATAAGCTTCCTCTGATCCGGGATACTCCAATCGAATGTGGAGCTATTGCTATGGTTCGGTGAATAAAACTCGCGATGAGTTGAAAATTCTGGGACAATGTCCCTTGTAATACCCTTGGTCCTGGTCAATACCCCGAACAATCCTTTTCCAGCATAGGTATATATGGCAAGGATTGCCGGATATGCGGGAGGCAATCCTGTAGGGTTTCCAAATACCTCACCAAAATACCTATTGGCCGTGGCAGTTTTAATTATTTCTACACTTTTAACCTCGCTAACGGGAATGTTTTGAATCAATCTATAATTCGAGATACGTACGGGTATTCCATCTACCAATACATAGGTGAAACCTGCACCGTGAACATTTGCATAAAAAAAGCCACCATTGCTACCCACTCTGGAAACATTCAAATCACTTGCATAATTAAACAATAATAGGCTATAGAGTCCATATGTCCAATTTTTCACCTTTTTCTTCAACTCAGTGTCCTCCACCACTAACTCCGGAAGGCCGTGTAGGTCCATCATCTCCTGCCTTTTCGGAGTTATTTCGTATCCGCTTAGGGTTACCTCGTCCAATTCAATGGTATTGGGCAAGATTTCAAAAGGGTCGGAAGCCTTTACTTGGGAAATTATTTTTTGCATACGCCCTTCTAAAATACTATCAACAGGGGCTATGTTCTTTTTTACGTCATAGCTAATTTCCAATTCCCTTTTTTTGTCCAAGCGAACAGGAACACTCTTCTTTTTGCCTGCCAAATTGCTGGTCTGGAATACAATATCCCTCCCATCACCATACGACTCATTTATATGGAACTCAAAACGTCCCGTGCTATCCAAGGTGGTTTGCCGAACTTCCGTCTGATTCCCCAGCACGATCATGGTCAAATTGAGTGCTCTTTTCCCGTGTTTTTTGTTTCGAAGGCCTCCAACATAACCGGATATCCTTAAGCTTTTTTCCGGTTGAATATATGTAGGCCTGGATGGTTCATCATATATATACCTTCTCCATCCTTGTGTAAGCAACAAAACCTCTAAGTCATCGGGAGTGGTTTCTTCCTCAAAGTAATATGAGGGGGTTTCAATTGTACCCCGAAGTTCCGATTCCAATAAGAAGTACGACAAAATAGTACTTGGAGAAACATTGGTTTCCCTAAAGTAGGAACTATCCATCACCATTATGGACAAATTGGCCGTCTCGGGTCTTCCATTTTGGGAAGATTCTATTTCTATCTGAACACTATCCCTTTGTTTATAGACCATCTTCTTAGTTTTTGCGGAAATATGAAGCCTACCTTCCGGTTTTTTGATATAAACCAGTCGTTCGCAAACCGGGGCTCCATCTTTATCATATACCGTGAGTTCGCTTATTCCGTCGGGAAGTATGTTCTTTTGAAAAACATGCTGAAAATCACCATTCTTTAATTTTGCCCGCATCAGATAAACGGGTTCTCCCCTTTGTCGGATTTGGATAAACATACTATCATTGGGAAAACGATTGGATGCTAACTTTATCCTCAAATATGATCTATCCTGGGCTACCGTCATTACAGTTCCAGCTTTTAAGGTTCGCGGTAACGGATACTTATATACCGACCCGTTCTTGGTCTTTAGCCTACCAAAGTAACGTTTTGCAATATCCGGCACCAAAACAACCTTGCCCATTCCTAAATCGTTGCTGGTAAATTCAACAATTGTATTTTCATTTTCGTCTACGATATCACCACTTACTTTTTTCCCTTCGTCCATATAGTTCAAGGCCTTAAAACCCACAACGCTTTTAAGCCCATGTACCAGTTCCCCTCCCTCGGGGAAGAAATCCAGTTTATGACGTTCTTTGTCCAAAACGATGGATTTAGAATACTCATTGTTTTTGGTCTTTAAAACATAGTTTATCATTGAAACATTGGTTGGAGCGGAATGATTCAAAAAGGCCGTTCCATCTCTATTTGTTCTCAATGCCATTGAATCCTTAAACCCTTCCCAACTCACATATAGTATAGATTTACCATTACTTAGACTATCCAACTGAGAAGGAAAAACGTTGGCTTGGACCCTAAACGTTTGATCGTTCACTTGGGTCACTTTAACGTTCTTGATGATATTTTTAGGGGCCTTATTATCCTTAAATTCGAACAGGTTAATATATTTTGTGAAAATAAAGTCTTCCCCAAAATTTCTATTCCACTCCGTGTACGCCCTTATTTGATATATTCCTGAGGAATAGTCCGGAAACAATTGAAAAAAACTATCTGCCTTACCATTTTTTAGCTTTAATATTTTCTTATCCACGATTTCTTGATGTCCGATATCGATAAGTTGTACATATAGAACGTTGCTAATTGTAGTGGGAAAATGATGTATCGCATCCGTGACTATTGCTTTGAACCATATGGTCTGGGAGGTGTTGTATGTGGTATTATCCAGTTGCAGATAGACTTTTTCGGCGCGAGAAGCATGGGCAACTTCAGTAGGAATGGGCGATTTGACCTGTTGGGCAACGAGCGGAGAAAAATACAAGATTCCTACCAAAATGAGTATTGGACATGTTTTTGAAGCCAAGATGTGACTAATCCGTTGGTTCATCATATTAAAAATAGAGAAAGAACCTCAGACCTGCCAAAAATGGCCTCTAATTCATGAGCTCGTCTTCATATAATTCACCCTATACCGCCAGTAGCTGATACTTCCTAAAATCAGAGCCCCTAACGCCATGTGCCAAACATAGTTCGGGGTAATGGCAGCTGCCCCGCTTTGGCCGTAACTATGGAGACCGACCAGATAATAATTTACCCCAAAATAGGTCATCATAATACTTCCAATGGCGACCAAGCTCAGAAAATTGAACAACCATCGGTTGCGGAGCCCGGGCACCAGGCGGGTATGGATAACAAAGGCATAGACCATTATGGATATCAGGGCCCAGGTTTCCTTGGGATCCCAGCCCCAATAACGGCCCCAGCTCTCATTGGCCCATTGGCCACCTAGAAAGTTCCCAATAGTAAGCATAACCAATCCTACGGTAAGGGCCAATTCATTGATAATGGTCAATTCCTTTAAATTGATTTCCATCCGTTCCTTATTCTTTTTCGTAGTGAGTATAATCAACAACAAACTTACCAATCCTAATATACCTCCCACGATCAAGGGCCCATAGCTTGCTACAATGACCGCCACGTGTATCATTAACCAATAGCTATCCAATACAGGTACCAAATTTCCTATCGCCGGATCCACCCAATTCCAACTGGCAATCATCAACAACATACCTCCCACAAAAGTAGAGGCAGCTATGGTCATTTCGCTTTTTCTACCGAACGCCAATCCAATGGCAACGGTAGCCCAGGCTACATACAGAATACTTTCATAGGCATTGCTCCAAGGGGCATGGCCGGAAATGTACCAGCGTAATATCAATCCCGCCGTGTGCCAAAGGAACAGGAGTATAATAGTTCCCTTTAAAAAATAGGTGCCGACCTTCCAAATTTCCCTATCCTTGAAAATCCTAAAAATCAAAACCAAGAACATGAACAGCCCTACCATTAAATACAGCCACCACAAACGACCGAAAATGTTTAGACTGTTATAGATTATTTCCACATCAATTTTTTGTTCCGAGGGCAGGACTTCATTTCCGTGATTCGATTGATTTTGTTTGAAGGCAGCCAAAAGCTTGTCCGCCTCGGTATAATCCCCTGTCTGTTTGGCCCTTTGTAGGGTTCCCAAATAATACGGAAGTGCATTCTGGATAAAATTGGCATAGAGCGAATCGGCCACCTGGAATTGTCCACTGCGATATTCCACAGCAGAAATCCATTTGTTGTTTTCGTCATTTAACAGTGGAAAAATCTTGATAATCTGTCCACTCAATGCTTGATTCAGCAAACTGACGCGGATATGGGCATCCTTAAAATCCTGTTCAAATTTATTGGGAATATTGGTAGCCGTGGCATCCCTTAAAAGGGGTTCCAGTTTGTAATTTCCGTTTGCATCGAAAAAGTCGGTAGCCTTCACATATTTTTGTTTCTCGGTAACTCCGATGACATGTCTGATACTATCATTTTTTACATCCTTGGAAAGACGTATGAATTCTGTATTGTACCAGGCCACTGGACTCAACATCATGGACAAAAACACTTGATCGGCATTCATGTCCCTATAGGAATCCTTTCCGCTTAATTTTCGCAACAGTTCCGATGAGAAGGTATTAATAGGTTTCATCCTTCCTCCCTCGTCCTGGATTACCAATTTTCCAAATTTTTCGGCATGCTCCTTGGTTACCGTGGTAGCCGCTAAAACGGAATCTATCCGTTTTTGATCCGGTCCGATACTGTGATTATGACCATCGTTTGTAGAATGTTCCTGTCCCAAAGTGGGTATTACCGCTCCCAATAAGACCAGAATGGTCATTGCCGCTTTCTTTACTCTTAGCTTTTCCAGGGATTGGGCCAGATCTTTAAAACGGGTCTTGCCAAAAAACATAATCCCCAATAAGCCAAAATACAACAGAAAGTATCCTATATAGGTAATCCAGGTGCCCCACAGGTCATGGTTTACAGATAATACTGTTCCTTTTTCATCTGGATGGAAACTGGATTGGAAAAATCGATATCCCTTATGATCCAATACATGGTTCATAAAGATATCATAGTCGAACGGCCGTTCATCCCTAACCGTAATCTTGCTCATAAAGGAAGCATATCCTTTTTCGGTACCTGGATATTTTTCGGCGATAAAATCGTTCAATTGTATGCTAAACGGGAGCTCATGTACCTTGGAGCCATAGCCTAACATAAAATCGAGTCCGCCAACATTGAATTTCTCCGTGAAATTCGAAGTGCCCTTATCGCCCAACAACTTTTTCCGAACCGTCTCGTCACCTGATGAAACCTCTACTACCAAAGCATCCAAAGTAGTTTCCGTAATCTGGGACTCGGGAACCTTTACCACCCCATAGGAGCCTCTGACCACAGGTTCCGGAATTACAAATTGCATTCCGGCAGTATTGTAAAGGGAACGCAATTGTAAATTCTGTAAACTATCCTTTGCAAGTGTTCCTTGCAATTGATCTGCCATCCGGAGAAAGCTGCCTTCGAAAGAGGAGCGGATTTGGTAAGTGCCGTCCGTGGTAAAAATGTTTATGGCCCCTTCGGTCTCCTTGTTCAAAGCGAACAATACGCCATGGATACTGGACACTTGGCCACTTTCCAAATAGTGCTCATGTCGTTGCCCATCCCCTGCTTCTACAATCTTTAGATATTCATTTCCATTTTCGTCCTCTATCAATCCTTCTTTGGCCCCATCAATGAAATCCACATAGGAAATCGTAAAAGGCTGTCCATTAAAATCCAACTTCCACGGCAGGTTCGATTTTAGACCCTCTGCAGTAACGATCAAATCATCCTCAAGGATTTTACGTTTAGGTTCCCCATTGATTTGTCCATCTACATAGGCCTTAAGATAAGTTTTGTCCGAATAAAAAACGTTTTCGGAACTCCCCTCCCGAATGGGCATCATTCCTTCATAGCTAATATATCTTGTAACGAAGGCCCCTAGAATAATAAGGATCCAGGAAAGGTGAAGGACAAGCACGGGCCACTTTTTCCACTGTAGGAGTTTGTATTTAAATATGTTACCGACAAAATTAATGACAAAAAAGACCATTATGACCTCAAACCACCAAGCGTTGTAGATCCAAATTCTGGCAGTCTCCGTACTATAACGGCTCTCAATAAATGTACCGAAAGCCATGGCCGTGGCAAAAACCAGGAACAGAACAGCCATGAGACGTGTGGAAAAGAAAATTTCTTTTAGCAATTTTGTCATTTGGCCGGAGGATTATATGGATTAAGAAGGCAAAAATAAGGCGTTTTTATGATTTTTAAATGACAAGAACAAATTAAAAGCTTAAACAAAACTGTTAAAGATAAATGAATTAAAGGTGCAAGAATATCTCTAAATTTGCATATGATTTCAATTTCCATACTAGGTTCAGGAAATGTGGCCAAACATCTATGGGACGCTTTTTTAGCGCAGAAGGAGGTCACAGTGAACCAAGTAATCGGACGTAATCCTAATACACTTGCCCATTTCGCGGGCAAAACCAATACCTCTCAAAACTTCGAATCGTTTATGGATGCGGATGTGTACATCATTGCGGTAAGCGATGATGCGATTCCCGAGGTATCACCATATCTCAAGAACAAGGGAGGACTGGTTGTCCATACTTCGGGAAGTGTTTCTTTGGACGTATTGGCCGATAACCCAAGGGCAGGTATTTTTTATCCCCTGCAAACTTTTACCAAGACACAACACGCGGATTTTAAGGAAGTTCCCATTTGTCTGGAAACCAAGACCGAAGCGGATGGGCAACTTTTGCATACCTTGGCCTCCCTAATTTCCGACAGGGTTTATTTTGTCGATTTTGAGCAACGTAAAAAGTTGCATTTAGCGGCTGTTTTTGCGAACAATTTTTCCAATCATATGTTCCATATTGCCCATGAAATTTGCGAAAAGAACAACCTCTCTTTCGATATCCTGAAACCCTTGATTTTGGAAACCTCAAAAAAAATCGAAAGGCTATCACCCTATGAATCGCAGACTGGGCCGGCACGTAGAAAGGATACCGGTACCCTACAAAAGCATATTAATTTAATAAAAGAAGAAAACCAAAAAGAGATTTACCGATTATTGAGTCGATCCATACAACAGACCTATGGAAAAAAACTATAAGGAAATTCTAAAGGATATAACCACTTTTGTCTTTGATGTGGATGGAGTGTTTACCGACGGTACACTTTTAGTGACCACCTCGGGCGAAATGCTTAGACGAATGAACGTTAGGGACGGATATGCCCTTAAGACAGCTATCAACAAAGGTTACCATGTTTGCATTATAACCGCGGGTAGCAATGAAGGGGTCCGGGAACGCTTAAAAGGACTGGGAGTCAGCCACATTTACATGGGAGCCCATTATAAAACGGCACCCTTGGAAGAGTATTTGCAAGTACAGGGCATACATCCGGATAACGTACTGTACATGGGGGATGATTTACCGGATATTCTCCCTTTGCAACAGGTAGCCCTTCCTACATGCCCCCAAAATGCTGTACAGGAGGTAAAGGCCATTTGCAAGTATGTTTCACACAAAAATGGAGGTGATGGTTGTGTACGGGACGTAATTGAGCAGGTGCTAAAAGTGAAGGGACACTGGTATAGTTCTATTGAAACCCAAAAGGTTTAGGCCCGAATGTTACAAGGAAAACTGAAAGGGTATTCATTAATCTTAGCTTCGGGATCGCCACGGCGACAGCAGTTTTTTAAGGAGCTTGGGGTAGATTTTGAAATTAGGCCAAGGCCGATAGCCGAAAAGTATCCCAAACAGCTGAAGGGTAGCGAAATTTCGAATTATTTGGCACAACTAAAGGCAACCGCTTTCCATGGTACACTCAACCCCGATGAAATTTTAATAACCTCGGATACCATAGTTTGGCACAACAAAAAATCCTTAGCCAAACCGGCCAATACAACTGAAGCCTTCAACATGCTCAAAACACTCTCAGGGGATTGGCACGAGGTTATCACTTCGGTATGTTTTACTACCGTTGCCGAACAAAGGACAGTTTCTGAGACTACCCAGGTAAAATTCAAAAAACTCTCCAAAGAAGAAATCAGTTTTTATGTGAGTAACTATGAACCTTTTGATAAGGCGGGAGGTTATGGCATACAGGATTGGATAGGTCTAATCGGTATTAAAAAAATAAAGGGGTCTTATACAAATGTGGTAGGCCTTCCCACGCATTTGGTCTACAAAACGTTAATGGACATGGCGGGTTGAAGCTTTTTCGGTAATTTTGAAAAAACCAGCGTAATGAAAAAATGGATCAAGTTTGAATTGGCCGTGGTGTTATTCGCAATTGTAATGACCACTATGGAGTCGTGCAAGGAGAAAAGTACCAAAGAAAACAAGGACATCGCCTTGAACGAAAGCATAAAAGCCACTGCCGAAAACCCTAAAAAGAAACTTTCCCAAGAATTTAAGGACTATTGGTATTCCGGCCAGGCAGAGATAACCTCCTATGCTTTGGAACAGCCTCGATATGGGCAAATGCGGGATGGGCATGCTGTTCTAGTTTTCGTCACCGAGCCCTTTTCTGCCGATAAGCAGGTAAAGGCCGATGCCCATAAATCGGATAATATCCCGGTGTTGAAACTAAATAGCACAAAAAAGTACCTTACGGGTGTATACCCCTATTCCATTATGAGCAGCAGTTTTTATCCCGTTCATGATAACCAGCATTCGCTTAAGGTTACTTTTTCCGCACAGGAATGGTGTGGACAAGTCTACGCCCAATTGAACAATAGAGATCAATTTGAGGTTAAGTCCCACTCTTACTTTGAATCGGAGGCTGATCAAAACATCTCTTTGGACAAAGTCACTTTGGAAAACGAGTTGTGGAACAAAATTCGAATCGATCCAAAAGGTTTACCTGTGGGGAATTTTAAAATCTTGCCCTCAATGGAATACTTAAGGCTGTCCCATAAAGAATTAAAATCCTATGATGCCAGTGTCCGTCTTGTGGATAATGGCGCAGAAAGTACATATACTATCGCCTATCCGGAATTACAACGAACGCTTAAAATCAAATTTTCGACCGCCTTCCCGCATACTATTGAGGGTTGGACGGAAACTTTTATCAGTGGTTACGGCCAAAATGCAAAAACAATGACCTCAAGGGCCAAGAAAATCAAGTCTATAAAATCCCCGTACTGGCAAAGAAATGGAAATGAGCACGTATCTTTACGTGATAGTCTAGGATTGTAATCTTTATGGAAAACATTTTTTTCGACTACAGGACTGAATTAATAGGAACCGTAGCTACTTTGGTCATCCTATTGGTGTTAAGGTTTGTCTTTGAGAAGACCATTCGAAAAGTAGGTAAGATAAGCGACCTTAATAAGGCCCGTACTTTACTCATAATCAGATATGTATCCATCGCCATTGTCATCATTGGTGTAGTAGCCTTAACCTTAATATGGGGAGTGAACATAAAAGATTTGGGGCTTATATTTTCCTCCGTTTTTGCGGTAATCGGCGTAGCACTTTTTGCGCAATGGTCTATTATAAGCAATATTACCGCCGGGGTCATTTTGTTTTTTTCCTTTCCCTATAAAATCGGCGATCGCATAAAAATAATGGATAAGGATATCGCCGATAACGAGGCAAATTACGAGATATATCTTATAGAGGATATAAAAGCGTACCATATGTATTTGCGAAAGAACAACGGCGAACTACTGACCTATCCTAACAATCTTCTTCTCCAAAAAGCTGTCGCACTCATCGATGCCACCAAGGAAATTAAAGGGGAATAGGAAATTTGCTAGATTGTTAAAGAAGTTCTAAATGTAATTCCATCCCATTTTAATCTTTCTATATTTGGTTGCCAACAAAACCCTTTGATATGCGCCATTTTTTGGTATTTTTTGCTTTTTTGCTGCTGAGTCCGTCCAAAGGCCATGTCCAAACCCCAAAAATATCTCCGTCTTCCGAAATTTTTCAGTCCCTGCAAAAGCTGAATTTTTTGGGATCTGTCCTCTATGTTGCGGCACATCCCGATGACGAAAACACAAGGCTTATATCCTATTTTGCCAATGAGAAAAAGGCCAGAACGGCCTATTTATCGCTTACGCGGGGAGATGGAGGACAGAATATGATAGGCCCTGAGCTCAGGGAACTTTTAGGTGTGCTCCGTACCCAGGAACTATTGGCCGCCCGTCGAATTGATGGAGGGGAACAAATTTTTTCCCGGGCCAATGATTTTGGCTATTCCAAGCACCCCCAGGAAACATTGAAAATATGGGACGAAAACGAGGTTTTGGCGGATGTGGTCTGGGCCATTCGGAACTTTAAACCGGATGTCATCATCAATCGCTTTGATCATAGGACTCCAGGAAGTACACATGGTCATCACACCTCTTCTGCCATGCTGAGCGTCGAGGCCTTTGATTTGACAGGAGACCCCAAGGCATATCCCGAACAGCTTACCTATACGGAGACATGGCAACCCACAAGATTGTTCTTCAATACATTTTGGTGGTTCTATGGAAGTAGGGAAAATTTTGAAAAGGCGGATAAGTCCAATATGTTGACTGCGGACATTGGCACCTATTATCCCTTGCTCGGTACTTCCAATAACGAAATAGCGGCCCGGTCCAGAAGCCAACATCGGTCTCAAGGATTTGGCACCTTGTCTGTCCGGGGATCGGAAAAGGAATATCTTGAGCTTGTAAAAGGTACGCTGCCCAAGGATAAGACCAATATTTTTGATGGGGTGGATACGAGCTGGTCTCGTTTGGAAGGTGGAGCGGCCATTGGTGCTATCCTGACCCGAGTGGAAGAAAACTTCAATTTCAAAGATCCGTCGGAACATATCGATGACCTTTTACGGGCCTATGAATTGATCCAAGGACTTAAGGATGCACACTGGCAAAAAATTAAATCCGAAGAAATCAAGAATCTCATTTTGGCCATTACCGGGCTTTATCTTGAGGCTTCGGCCGACGAGTCTTATACAAATCCGGGCAAATCGGTTAAAATTAACGTAGAGGCCGTTAATCGAAGTAATGTGGATGTTGTGCTGAAATCGGTCTCACTTTCCGGTAAGATGGCGAACGAAAAGGACATCACCCTAAAGGAAAATCAAAAATTAAATTTAACCATCGACCTCGATGTTCCAAAAAACACAGTATATACCAGTCCCTATTGGCTGAACGAAAAAGGAAGTCTAGGCATGTATTCCGTGAAAAAACAACAGTGGATCGGAAAGCCGGAAACACCAAAGCCCTTTGAAGCCAGTTTTGTACTCGACTTCAATGGAATCTCCATAACCTTTCAAAAGCCTGTGGTACATCGCTATGCGGAACGGGACAAGGGGGAACTTTATCGTCCTTTTGAAATTTTGCCCGAAGCCACGGCACGTTTTGATGATAAGGTCTTGATTTTTGCCAATGCCGAGCCCAAAAAAATCCCTATTACCGTTAAAGCACATGCCGACGGTGTTGAAGGGAAGGTCCAGCTTATGTTTTCCAAAGGATGGACGGTTGAACAAGAGACCAAATCCTTTAAAATTGCAAAGAAGGGAGACGAACAAACCTTGGTCTTTTCATTGATACCACCCTCCTATGAGGATGAAAGCTATATTACCCCTTTGGTCAAGATCAATGGGAATGAAATCTCCAAGGAATTGGTTACCATTTCCTATGACCATATTCCTACCCAATCCGTGTTGTTGCCATCGGAAGCCAAAGTGGTGCGGTTGAACATCCAAAAAACCGGAGAAAATATCGGTTATATCATGGGTGCCGGCGATAAGGTTCCCGAAAGTTTGGAACAAATCGGTTACACCGTGCATCTGGTAGACCCAAAGGATATTACTTCGGAGAGCTTAAGGAAATTCGATGCCTTGGTAGTCGGTATCCGGGCCTATAATGTTGTGGATGAATTAAAATTTAAGCAACGCTACTTGTTGGACTATGCCAAAAATGGCGGGAACCTTATTGTTCAATATAATACTTCAGGGAGATGGGACTCCCAATTTCCCAATATTGCCCCCTACCCTATCACATTATCCCGGGATAGGGTTACCGATGAAAATTCGAACGTAGAAATTTTGGCAAAGAATCACCCTTTGGTAAATTTTCCCAACGCTATTACCAATGAGGATTTTAAGGGATGGGTACAGGAACGTGGCCTTTATTTCCCCAATAAATGGTCCAAGGAATTTACCCCAATCCTGTCCATGAACGATCAGGGCGAACCCAAGGCCAACGGGAGCCTTATTGTAGCTCCGTATGGCAAAGGCTACTACATTTATACTGGCCTAAGCTTTTTTAGGGAGCTACCGGCCGGAGTTTCCGGAGCCTATAAATTATTCTCGAACATGCTTTCGCTGGGAAAAGAAAAGATCGATACGGAAACCGAGGTAAAAGGATAGACGATGCTGGAAAAACTAGTTTGGAAAAAAGAATACTCCTTGGTTTT
Organism: Ulvibacterium sp.; assembly: GCF_965228935.1. GTDB lineage: Bacteria > Bacteroidota > Bacteroidia > Flavobacteriales > Flavobacteriaceae > Ulvibacterium. The sequence goes on from NZ_OZ245846.1 coordinate 4,327,609, forward strand.
GATCCTTAACTTGATATATGTTCTTTTCTTTTACTATATAATGACAGCCTATATCTAAATGGGAGCCTTAGATTGGATTATATTATCCGGAACTTTATTGTTCATAGTCGCCTATGGGGTCTGGAAAACCCGGGGAAGTGCAAATGTAAACGAATACGTCCGTGGCGGAAATGAAGCCAAATGGTGGACAATAGGTCTCTCTGTAATGGCTACACAGGCCAGTGCCATAACCTTCCTGTCCACTCCGGGACAGGCCTTCCATGATGGAATGGGGTTTGTGCAATTTTACTTTGGCCTGCCTATAGCCATGGTTATTATCTGTTTGGTCTTTGTACCGATCTATCATAAGCTAAAGGTCTACACGGCCTATGAGTTTTTGGAAAATCGTTTTGACCTTAAGACCCGTACATTGGCGGCGGTGCTTTTTTTGGTACAACGAGGTCTGGCTGCCGGCATTACCATTTTTGCACCGTCCATAATTTTATCGGCCGTTCTAGGGTGGGACTTGCGTACACTTAACATTATTATTGGCATATTGGTTATTATTTATACGGTCTCAGGAGGTACAAAGGCCGTAAGCGTTACCCAAAAACAGCAAATGTTTGTGATAATGCTGGGCATGTTCGTTACCTTCTTCTTTATTCTTGGCTATCTCCCTGCGGACATTTCCTTTAATAAGGCCATGAAAGTTGCAGGTGCCAGTAATAAATTGGAAATCCTGGATTTTAGCCTAGACCCAAAAAGTAGATACACCTTTTGGAGCGGTATCACTGGAGGTCTATTTTTGGCATTGGCCTATTTTGGAACGGATCAGAGTCAGGTTCAGCGCTATTTGTCCGGTAAATCTTTACGTGAAAGCCAGTTGGGTCTCGTCTTTAACGGCATCTTTAAGATTCCGATGCAATTCTTCATCCTTCTTGTTGGTGTTATGGTCTTTGTATTCTATCAATACAATCCCTCACCCTTAAATTTTAATCCTTCTGCCACACAAGCGGTAATGGAATCGGAATATGCCGAGGATTATACATTACTTCAAGAAGGTCAAAAGAAATTGGAGGATGAAAAAAGAATGGCCCAAAACAAGTTCTCAATGGCTTTGGAGCTAAAGGAGTATACGGCGGTCGAGGAAGCCGAGCGCCAGATTATGAACATCAATAAAAAGGACAGTACCAACAGGGCTACGGCGCGGGCCTTGATACAACAGGCGAACAATGTGGTAGAGACCAACGATAAGGATTATGTCTTCATTCATTTTATTTTGAATAACCTACCCACAGGCTTAATCGGTCTTCTCCTGGCGGTCATCCTTTCGGCCGCCATGTCCTCCACCGCTTCGGAGCTCAACGCCCTAGGAACGATTACGGCTCTTGACCTTTACAAGCGTAATAAAAATGGGGATTTCACCCAAAAACACTATGTCACCGTTTCAAAATTATTTACACTTCTCTGGGGAGTTATCGCAATTGCCATAGCGAGCATTGCCAACCTTTTTGATAATTTGATCCAGTTGGTCAATATTATCGGTTCTATATTTTATGGCAACGTATTGGGTATATTTTTACTGGCCTTTTTCTTGAAATTCGTAAAGGGGAATGCGGTATTTTTTGCGGCCCTGTTAACCCAGATGATCATTTTTGTCCTGTACTACAATCTAATACATGTCCACCCGCCCGGAGAGGAAAAATTAGGTTATCTGTGGCTGAACTTCATCGGATCGGCACTGGTTATTTTAATTGCCATAATTTTCGAAGCGTTTGATAGGATGTTGAAAAATCCGTCCATGAAGTTACCCTAATTAATTCAAAAGCTTAAAATGAGACTGACTGCGATTACGATCTTTTTTGTCCTTACCCTTGTTTCCTGTTCCGAAAAAAAAGTTGAAGTTGACGAACGACCCAATATCTTGTTCTGTATCGCGGACGATGCTTCCTTCCCCCATATGGGTGCGTACGGGACAAACTGGGTAAAGACCCCGGCATTCGATAGGGTGGCCAAGGAGGGCCTACTCTTCATGAACGCCTATACCCCGAACGCCAAATGCGCCCCCTCTCGCTCGGCAATTCTTACCGGACGCAATTCATGGCAACTGGAGGAAGCCGCCAATCATTGGAATACCTTTCCCCTTAAATTCAAAAGCTATGTTGAAGTACTGGGGGAAAATGGATATACTACAGGGTTTACGGGCAAGGGCTGGGGCCCGGGTAGGGCGACGTCCTCTGACGGTACTCCCCGTGAGCTTACCGGAAAGGCATTTAAGGATGTAACAACCAATCCGCCTACCACGAAAATCTCTGGAAACGATTATAGTGCAAACTTCAAGGCTTTTCTAGATAGTACCCCTACCAACGGCCCTTGGTGTTTTTGGTATGGAGGTTATGAACCCCATAGGGCCTATGAATATGGGACCGGCATCGGTAAGGGGAAAAAGGAACTGTCGGAGATCAAGGAAGTTCCTGCCTTTTGGCCAGATAACGAGACCGTCCGGACGGATATGTTGGATTACGCCTATGAAGTGGAATACTTCGACCTTCATCTGAAAAAAATAATCGCTACTTTGGAAGCTAACGACCAATTGGAAAATACGATTATTGTGGTCACTGCGGACAACGGAATGCCCTTTCCCCGTATAAAAGGTCAGGAATATGAACTTTCCAACCATTTGCCGTTGGCCATTATGTGGCCCAAAGGAATCAAGAATCCAGGAAGGACAGTCCAAGAGTATGTTAGTTTCATCGACTTTGCACCGACCTTTTTGGAAATCGCTGGACTGGAATGGGAGAAAACCCAAATGGCCCCTACTCCCGGCAAAAGCCTAACCGATGTTTTTAGCGATTCGCAAGACGAAAAGGTAGAAACAAACAGGGATTTTGTCGTTTTCGGGAAGGAACGCCACGATGTGGGCAGGCCCAACGATCAGGGGTATCCTATCCGTGGAATTGTAAAGGACAATTATTTGTACGTTAAAAATTTTGAGCCTACAAGGTGGCCTGCAGGAAACCCGGAAACGGGCTACCTCAACACGGATGGCTCTCCCACAAAAACGGTTATTTTGGATTTGCGACGAAGTGGGGAAAACACAGAATACTGGCAAATGAACTTTGGAAAACGGCCCGAGGAGGAACTCTATCAGATAGAGAACGACCCCCTGTGTATGGAAAATCTGGCCGATATGGATGAAATGAAACCCATAAAAGCGGAGCTTTCAGCACTATTGGTCACAATCTTGAAGGCCCAACAAGATCCACGAATTTTGGGAAATGGCGAAATTTTTGAAAATTATCCCTATATAGGTAAGGAAAGTAACTTCTACGAGCGATTCATGAACGGAGAGGAAATGGACACGGGTTGGGTCAATGACTCTGATTTCGAAAAGGACAAACTGGATTAGTACCCAATGAACTATGAGGAAATGTAATTTTACCTTGGTTCTAATATACGTCCTTATTTTTTTAGGATGTAAACAACACGGTGAAAAAACGGACGAAAAACTTCCAGCAACTTCAAAACCGAATATCGTCTATATTCTGGCCGATGACTTGGGTTACGGTGATTTAAGCATATACGGTCAGAAAAGATTCCGCACCCCGAATATCGATAAATTGGCGAAACAAGGCTTACTGTTTACGCAACATTATTCCGGAAGCACGGTCTGTGCACCTTCCAGATCTGCATTGATGACCGGGATGCATACCGGTCATACCCCAATACGAGGAAATAAAAGCAATGCGGAAGAGGGCCAGTTTCCTATAAAGGAGGAAGCTCTGACCGTGGCCGAAGTACTAAAACAAGCCGGGTATGCTACAGGTGCTTTTGGAAAATGGGGGCTTGGTTTTATTGGTACCGAGGGGGATCCCAATAAACAGGGCTTTGATCAATTCTATGGCTACAATTGCCAAGGGCAAGCACATCGTTATTATCCTACCCATTTATGGGACAATGATCAAAAAGTAGTTCTCGATGGTAACGATACCAAGAATACCGTACTTTACGCCCCCGATTTGATTCACAGGAAGGCCCTGGATTTCATCAAAAGTAATGCCGGGCGACCTTTCTTTTTGTATGTACCCTCCGTAATTCCACATGCAGAATTGATTGTGCCCAAAGATTCAATTTGGGAGACTTTTGAAAACACTTTTGAAGAAAAGCCCTGGGGAGAAAACAACAGCTCAGGTTCTAGATGGAAGGGAAACGATTATGGTTCGGACGACTACCACCCTAAAGGCTATGCCTCCCAAGAAAAGCCAAGAGCCACATTTGCGGCCATGGTATCCCGCCTGGATAGGCAAATAGGCGAAATAGTGCAACTCCTGGATCAGCTTGGAATTGCGGAAAACACTTTGGTCATCTTCACGAGTGACAATGGACCTCATATGGAAGGCGGGGCCGATCCGGATTTTTTCAATAGCTCAGGAATCGTCCGAGGGCGGAAAAGGGATTTATACGAGGGCGGTATCAGGGTACCCATGATAGCCAAATGGCACGGGACTATTGAACCGAACCGAAAGACCCATCACATATCGGCTTTTTGGGACATTCTGCCTACATTGGCAGAACTGGTAGGTGCGGAAATTCCAGAAAATATCGATGGTATTTCGATGATTCTAACACTAAAGAACACGAATGGGCAACAGAAACACAAGCATCTCTACTGGGAATTCCACGAACAAAATGGGAAACAGGCTGTGCGATTGAACGATTGGAAAGGAGTTCGATTGAACGTTTATGACAATCCCGATGCCCCCATAGAATTGTATGACCTGTCCAAGGACGTCAAGGAATTGCACAACGTTGCTGGGGAACATCCTGAAATTGTTTCGGAGATGGAAGCTTTAATGAAGTCTTCAAGAACGGACAATCCCGACTTTCCCTTTACTGGAAACTAGTTTTTTGAGTCAAGGGATATCGATTGCCGATACCCCGGTATGGGAAAGACTCATTCAAAAGTCTCTAAAAAGCTAGAATTTGGAGACCAGTGGCTTTTCAAGTTTTTTACGATATACCGTAGGCGTACATCCCTTTATGGCTTTAAAATGCCTGTTAAAATTGGAAAGATTTTCAAAACCGGATTCATAGGCTACCTGTGAAATATTATTGCTAGGTTCGGCCAGTAAGCGGCATGCATACCCTATCCGCAATTTTAGCAAATAGCTTTTGAACGGCATACGATACATCTTTTTAAAGGCCAGAAAAAACTGGGTATTGGACATATTGGCAATTTCCAATACATCCCGTAATTTGATGTCTTCCCTAAAGTTTTTCAAAATAAACTCCACGACATCCCGCATAGGGCCGCTTTCGGACATATGATCTGTTTCCCTAAAAACAGGACTACAGATAAACTCATACTCCTCCGTGGTGGCCAATATCTCAAATATGCCGAACAGGGAATAAAAGCGTTGTATGGGATTCATGTGTTGCATCCTTAAGACAATTTGGACAAGGCTTTCCTTGGTCTTTCCAAAGAATCTGCATCCCCTGGAAGCATGCGAAAAAAACGCTTTAAGTCCCCTATTTTCGGGTAGATCAAAGAATTGTTCCCCTATGAATTCCTCTAAGAATTGAATAACATATCCTTTTCCGGTGAACGTTCCATCGGCCTTGTTATAAGATGCATCACAACGCCAAACATGGGGCAGATACGATCCCAAAAAAACAAGGTCCCCCTCCTTGAATTCGCTAATGTTGTCTCCCACAATACGAACCCCGCTTCCCCTTTTAATGTATACCAGTTCGTACTCCGGATGATGGTGATATATGCTAAAGGCCTTTTCCTCTATATGATAAATAAATGATTGATTGGATTCTTTGAACAATCGGATCTCTGTCGTTTCCATTCCTACCCCTAATTTTGATTGATACTCTTCTTCAAGTTTTCCCTACAAAAACCCCTTTTTTCACAGCTAAATATAATTATTTGTATTAGATTATCGGTTTTTGATATTATTAAATTTGAAGGCATACGAATACATTTGAAAGAAAATCTCACAAAAAAGCCACGATAATTGAATTTTATTTGGCTTTTTCGGTAAATCTTAAAAAATATCACAAACCACGGATATCATGGACAAAGTAAAAATCACTCACCCCCAACGCGATCCCAATTTTGTAACCGGCGCGTACTCGGACGGAGTAGCCTATAACGGGATGCTATTTTTGAGTGGCCAGGCATCCGTAGATTTTGGGACGTCCCGATTTGTATTGGGAAGTATTGAAGAAGAGACCAAGCGAACATTGGATAATATAAAGGCCATTGTGGAAACGGCCGGTGGTACAATGGACGATGCCTTAAAAAGTACCGTGCATTTAAGGGACATCAACGATTTTGATAAATTCAATGCGGTGTACGCGACATATTTTACGGGTATAAAACCCGCCCGGACCACGGTACAATCCGTCTTGGGAGAGAACATTAAGGTTGAGATCGATATCATTTTCAAATTGCCGAACGGTCAATAATGATCAGTAGTGAGCCATATCATACTCAGGCCGTCCACACCATAGATTCCCCTGCCCTTTTCGTATTTCCGGATTTAATACATCGTAACATTCAAAACGCATGTAACCTGACAAAGGGCCAAAATACTGTTTTAAGGCCCCATGTGAAGACCGTGAAATGTTCGGAGGTAATAAAAATGGCATTGCAACAAGGTATAAGCCGTTTTAAAAGCAGTACTATTTCAGAGTCGGAGCTTTTGGCCATGGCAGGGGTTCATGACGTGTTGCTATGCTATCAGCTCTCAAAAGTAAAAGCCTTACGGTTCGATGCACTTCGAAAGATGTATCCGAAGACCATTTTTTCATCCCTCATCGACAATATGGATTCCGCCAGACTTTTGTCCGAACTATTCAAGGAACACCCCATGGATGTTTTTGTGGACATTAATTTAGGAATGGACCGTACTGGAATCTTACCTGAACAAACCTTGGATTTGATAAGGGCGTGTTCCGATTTGGAAGGACTCAATATCGCGGGATTACATGGCTATGATGGACATGTACACTCTCCCGATACGGATATCCGAAAGACCGAATCAAATCGGATATTTGGGCAAATGAAAAACTTAAGACAGGAGGTGCAGACCTATCTAAAAAGGAAGATCAAAGTGGTAATGGGCGGTTCCCCCTCGTTCGCATATTATGCCAAAAAGGATGAAATAGAATGTAGCCCTGGTACCATTTTCTTTTGGGATGCCGGTTATCGCTATAATTATCCGGAGCTACCCTTTGTTCCGGCCGCAGTTCTATTAACACGAATCGTGTCCATAGTAAATGAAAACTTACTGTGTTTTGACCTAGGCAGTAAGGCCGTTGCCGCGGATCCTCCACAGCCTAGGGTAGAAATCCTTGATTTGGAAAATCAAAGCATCGTTGGTCAGTATGAGGAGCATTTGGTCGTGGAAGTCCCGGACACATCCAAATATCGGGTGGGTCAACCTTTTTTTGCCATTCCCTATCACATATGTCCCACCGTAAACCTGTACGAAACATTGGAAGTAATACGGGAAGGCAATTTTGTAGACACTTGGACAGTACCTGCACGGAATAGAAAAATCATGGTTTGAGGATGAGAGGATCGGATATCAAATTAAACCATGCCAAGTCCGCCGAACTGCTAGAGCGATCTAAAAAAGTTTTGGCGGGCGGTGTTTCTTCCGAATTCCGGAAGTTCAATCATCCTCACGCTTTGTTTTACGACCGTGCAGAAGGTGTTTACCTATACGATGTAGACGGAAACCAGTATCTTGATTTTACCCTAAGTCAAGGTCCGATGATAGTGGGCCATTCCCATCCGCATATAGCAAAACGCGTTAGGGAATATAGTGAAAAAGGACAGCTTTATGCAGGTCAGCATGTATTGGAAATTGAGTTGGCCGAAAAATTGAATGCACATATTCCATCTGCCGAATTAATTCGTTTTTGCCTGGATGGTTCCACTGCGATACAAACCGCTTTCCGCGTGGCACGTGCAAAGACCGGACGCAACAAATTCATTCGTTTTGAAGGACATTACCACGGATGGTTGGATAATGTTTCCTGGGGCCTCACCTTGGATAGGGAAAAAATGGGGTCTCGCCCTAATCCTATCCCATTGGCCTGGACTTCGGGTATTGCGGAAGGGGCTCTAGATGAATTCATACTGTTGCCCTGGAACGATTTGGAATTGGTGAAAAAGACCCTAGAAATACATCATGATACTATTGCAGCCATAATTACGGAGCCTATCATGTGCAATAGTGGCTGCATACTTCCGGAGGAAGGCTTTTTGGAAGGTCTGAGGGAATTGTGCGATCACTATGGCTCGGCCTTGATCTTTGATGAAGTGATTACGGGTTTTCGTACGGGACTGGGCGGCGCCCAAAGATTTTTCGGCGTAACTCCGGACCTATCCATTTTTGCCAAGGCCTTGGCCAGTGGTTATCCTATTTCGGCGGTAGTCGGTAAAAAGGAATGGATGCACTTGGTTGCGGAGGGAAAAGTTATCCATGCAGGTACTATGAACTCGGCTTGTCCGCTTGTTGCGGCCGCGTTGGCAACTATTGAAATTTTGGAACAAGAAGGTACTTATGAACGTATTTACAGTCTTGGTCTTCAATTAATGGAGGGGCTTAGAGGAGCAGCTCAAGAAACTGGGCAAAACTTGTTGGTTCAAGGGTTGGGCCCAATGTTCCATACCGGTTTTACGAACATGGACAAAATCAAGGAATTTAGGGAACTCGGGACGTACGAGCAGCCAAAGTCCAAAATGTTTGTAAATGGCCTACAGCAGAGGGGCGTACGGGTCATAGGAAGGGGGTTGTGGTACATATCGGCCGTACATCGACAGGAGCACATTGAACATGCCATAAAAGTGGCAAAAGAAGTATTAGCGGAACTTAAATAACAACAAGGCGAAAGCATTCCGATATATTGTTGGGAAAATGACAAGCCCTCGTTTAATTTGGATAGTATGGAGTTAAATACGAATGCCAAAGTAGGTATCGTTGGCCTTGGCCTAATGGGAACCAGCATAGCTACAGCCTTGTTAATAAACGGTCAAAAAGTAATCGCATTGGAACCTATACCCTCCAACACCGACCAAAATACACCGAATCGCATATTGCGTGCCTTGGAGGAATGTTATAGGGAAGGGCTTAGTACGGTTCCGGCTGGAGATTTATTTAAAAAAATAAAGTTCACCTCGGATTATACAGACCTAAAACCCTGTTGGCTGGTCATGGAATGTGTCCTGGAAGATTTAAAGATAAAGCAGGAGGTCTATGGGAAAATAGAATCCAGTGTTCCGGATGAAGTGATTATTGCCACCAACACTTCGGCTATGCCCATAAGTATGTTGCAAAATTGTCTCAAGGTCCCGGAACGTTTTTTTGGGATGCATTGGGCAGAACCGGCGTATACCTCAAAATTTTTGGAAATTGTTTGTGGTGAAAAAAGCCCGTTGGAAGTAGGTGAACAACTGTATGCCGTTACCAAAAAATGGGGGAAGGAACCTACTTTGGTGCGCAAGGACATTCGCGGATTCATTACCAATCGGATAATGTACGCCATGTACCGTGAAGCGTTCCATTTAGTGGAAAATGGATACGCCACCATAGAGGATGTAGACCGTGCCTGTAAGAACGATGGCGGTCATTGGATGACCTTCTGTGGGCTTTTTCGTTATATGGACCTAACGGGACTACAGGCCTACCATTCCGTAATGAAAGATCTTTTTCCCGAACTCAGCAATCAAACCACGGTGCCCAAACTGATCAATGAAATCGCCAAAGAAGGCGGTAACGGAATTTTTAATGGAAAGGGGTTTTATGAATATACTTCGGAAGAGGCCAAAGCATGGGAGAGCACTTTTGAGAAATTTAAATTCGACATTAATCGTTTGTCCTCAACATATACGGATAAAACAAAGGATATTTCATCCCTTAAAACAAAGAAATGAGTTCCAAATCCAAATTCCCTTTTATCATAGACGGTCATTTGGATCTAGCCACCAATGCCATGTCCATGAACCGAGACCTTACACAAAAGGTTGAGGCCATCCGAAAAAAGGAGAAAGATCTCGGATGGACGGATTTTCAAGATCGGGGAAAAGGTACCGTGGCCCTGCCCGAACTTCGCCAGGGCAATATCGGCATAGTCATCACCACAATGATTTCCCGTTTTTCAGAAGTGGGTGACCCCTTGGATACCATGGCGTTGCCGGGGTGGCATTCACCGCAACAGGCCTATGCCCATGCACAATGCCAATTGGCCTGGTATCGGGAAATGGAGGAGTTGGGGGAAATGACCCAAATCAAAAGCCAAAAAGACTTAGAGAAACATCTGGACCTATGGAAGGATGAAAATCTTGATAAACCAAAAAGGCCCATTGGCTATCTTCTTGCGCTGGAAGGTGCGGATTCCATTGTAAACCTAGATTACCTATATCGCTATCACGAACAAGGATTGCGTTCCATAGGCATATCGCATTTTGGTCCGGGAAGATATGCGGCAGGTACCCATTCTGATGGTAGCGGACTTACTTCCCTGGGGAAAGAACTATTAAAAGAGATGAACACACTTAACCTGATGTTAGACCTCACGCACCAAACCGATAGGGGTTTTTACGAGGCATTGGATATTTTTCAAGGCCAGGTAATTGCAAGTCACCAAAATTGTAGGGTTTTGGTGCCTGGAGAACGTCAATATACGGATGACCAGATCAAATGTGTTCTTGAAAGGGATGGTATTATCGGAGGTTCTTTGGACGCTTGGATGTTACACCCTAATTTTAGGATGAACATAGATGACCCCAAGCAACTCGGCATTGATATGGAACGCCTCGTGAATCATTTTGACCATATCTGTCAAATAGCTGGAGATTGCCAGCATATTGGGTTTGGAACCGATCTCGATGGCCTATTCGGGTTGGAACAAACACCCTGTGATATGAACTCCATAGCGGATCTACACAAATTTGAAGGTATTCTTTCGAGGAGAGGGTATACTGAAATGGATATCGAAAACATCATGTATAAAAATTGGTTGCGAATCCTAAATACTGTCCTAAAATGAAAATACGAACGTACAGCCCGGCATTACTCCGGAAAGCCACATTAGCCCTTTTTATGGGCACCTTTTTACTTTTATCCTGTGAAACTATGACTAACACTAAAGATTCCAAAAACCCCGGTTTGCAAATTGGTTATGCAGAAGTAAACTATACACCCCGTGTAGGCCTAAATTTGGTAGGCAATTATCGGGGCAATGATTACGCTTCTCGCGGGATTCACGACTCATTATATGGCAAGGCCGTGGTTGCGAAAGGAAGTAACGGGGAAAAAATTGCCATCCTCTCCGTGGACATCTGTTATATCCCCAAGGAGTCCGTGGACATGATGCGCGAACATATAGCTTCAAATTCCGACATTAAGGCCGAAAATATCATGATCCACGCCACGCATACCCATAGTGGACCGGAGTCGGAGCTGGACTCACCGGAGGCCAGGGAATACCTTCAAAAAGCAGCGAACGCAATTCATGAGGCCAACAAGAATTTGGCACCTGCCCAACTTTTGGTAGGTCGCTCCAATGAAGCGCGTATTTCCCATAACAGACGATTAAAGGCGATAGATGGTACTACCCATATGGTCTGGGAGAAATTTGAACCCGGTTATATTGAAGCGGCGTTGGGCGGAAAGGATCCCGAAGTTATTACCTTAAGTATAGAGCAAGATGGGGAGGTGGTACATGGTATCGTCAATTTTGGATGCCATCCAACTACACTTACCGGAAATAATTGGCTTTATTCCGCGGATTATCCAGGCTATCTCACCGAGTCTATACAAAAAGTCAAGGGAAAGGATTTTGGTGTGCTTTTTTTGAACGCCCCAAACGGCAATGTTACCCAGGTAGATCATAAGGTAGGGTTTTTGGACACCTATCAGGAATGTCAACGTATCGGGTACTTATTGGGTGTGGCCGCTATGGAGGCCATGGGAAATGCCGAACCGGTTTCGGGGAATGGCAGTGTCAAGGTTTCAAGGGAGCAGGTTCCCCTGAAAAAAATGACCATTACCTACGAGCAATATGAGTGGGCAAAAAAAGTAATGAAGCGCGTGGAAAAGGAAGGTATGCCAGAGCTGCAACCGGATGGAATTCCCAACGAACTCTATGCCAAATGGTGGTTGGAGATGTACGATGTTCAAAATGAAATTGACGAACTTGAAGTCATGGTCATGCAAGTAGGCGAGGTGGCCATAGTAGCATTACCGGGTGAAATGTTCAATGAGTTTGGTATATACATAAAAAAGAACTCTCCCTATAAAAATACAATTGTCGTCGGTTTGGCCAACGGCAACTACAAATATTTCCCTACAAAGGTTTCCTTTAGTCAAGGCCCTGAAGGTTTTTTACCTATGATAACAGGTTATGAGACCACACCGGGCACAACTTCCTATGACATAGGCGCCGGGGAAAAATTGACGGAATCCGCCGTAAACCAACTAAAAAGGATGTATGGGTCTTGAGCGAGAAATGTTTGGAAACGAAAAAGTTACCATCGAATATCCAATTGCCCTGAAACGTACTCTAAATGGCCCTGAAAACTTCGGGCAAGTGGTACATTAGCCCTTTTGGTATTTTTTACGCGCGATCATGGACTTGTAATAGCGATGTAAAAAGTCGTAGCAAACCAATTCGTGCAAGCGATTTTTTGACTTGAACAGGCGATTCATATGCATATGGAGGTAGCTCGCCATTAAATCATCAAGCCTTATTTCCATAGTTCCGTTTTCAAAGAGATTTAGAATTTGTGAAGCAATGGGGCCGACCTCTTTTTCCTTAATGCCGATACAGTCCAATATTGGGGCATAATCCGGTTTATCGGCAACATTAAAAACCATGAATTCCTCAATTTTTTTTCGCTCTTCCCGATATTTTGAGTCGAGCTGCTTTTTTAAAGGTCGGGACATTCCGAATTCATTTCCAAATCCGGTTTTCAATCGATCCATGAGCCGCAGCTTATCATCGTCCGAATAACAAAAATCATTGAGGTGTGAGTCCATGGCACGGAGTGAGAACAACCAACGGATCATCTCTCCCTCTTCTCCTTCTATCAAGTCCAAAAAATCAACTATCATTTTGCTATCGTAATAGAAAAAAACTTCCGACAATTCCATGGTATGCTCACCATAACGTTCAATTTCCCTTTGATAAGTGTCCAGTTGAATTTTCCAAATAAGGTCTTGATCCATAAACTGCTTTAAAGGTGGATAAAGTCCATTTATGATCTCCCCAACCCTCTCGGTATTTGAATAATGCAAACGGACTCTGATGTGGTGTCTTGTATCCGAATATCTTATAAAAAACCATTTGTTGATAACGCCCTCCCCCTTTAGTTTTTCAACAACAGGTTTAATGATTTCGATAAGAACTACATCCGATGTCTTGTGGCCCGTATAAATCTTATAGTACAACCAACTGTCACCCAATATGTAATTTCTCTGTATCTTTTTTTGGTTTATCGCTATTGATGTCATAACCCAATTTTTCTTCATTAAAAAATGATACGATTACTTGATTGGTATAATATTCCGTTTTGTGTTTTACGATTCCCTCCTCCGCAAACAAGAATTCGGTGAGCTTAAAATCCGTTCTTTTCTCTACGGTATCCAAGAACATCCTAACGGAGGTCAGATTTTGAAAATTCACCAATAATTCGTTATCCCCATCGGCGAGCATAGCTAATTGCGGGATTTTTAGGGTTTCCCTAAAAGAGGCTACTTCCCTGGATAATTGCTCATCGTTGTCCCTTATTTTTAAAAGTGCCGTGATATGATTTTTCCGCAAGTGCCATGTAGCGTCCTGTAAAATCAGGTTATGGTATTCGATTCTTGGAAGAAACTCATAGTTTTCGGCAAATGGACTTAGGTTAATCCCTACCCCGCCCCTAGTTCCCTGGGTTTGTAGATCCGCCAAAAAATGATAAATAGGAAGGGAATTCCGGGAATAATTATGGGCGTTGGTCAAATGTGGAATTACCTGCTTTTTGTATTTTTTTGACCTCAGTAGTATTGTATTGTTTTTAATGGAGATCATCAAATCGTCGAGCATTAATTGAAATGCTTTTGATTTCACGGACTTGGCCAAATACGGGATTTCATACTCGCGGAAATCGGGACGCATTAAAATGTTACCTACCCTTGATTCGGGTAGATGCACGATTTCCGCTAGAATTTTATCCTCATTTATCTTGGTTTCCACTTGGATTATTTCCGTGGTGTAATCATAAAGTTCCTTGTCCCCATGACAAAAACGACCCAAAAGGTTGGCCGCACTAGAGCCCCCGCCACCGCTGAACTTAATTTTTTGCCTCCCGTTTTCAAGAACAATTTCCAACATACAGGACATTGTATCCGGTAAATCATCCCAATTGACCTCATACTCCTGGAAATCCATGTCATCCAATGTAATGGTATATGCATTTTCCCTAAAGGCCTTGTTGAGTTTCTTCTGAAATATGGAATTTATGACGGTCCATTTTATGTCAACAATCGATTGTCTGGAGTCCCTTTCGGGAAGAACAATTCCATCTACCAATGGATTTATGTCCCCCGAGCCTTGGTTTTGGACATATCCCAAACCTACTTCTACATCAAGGGCGGCCGCCAAAGGAACTTCACGTTCTTCATATCTTTCATAGAAAGCTTCCTTGAATTTGGAAAGAAACGTCTCTTGCGGGGGTATTGAAATCCTATTGAGAAGAATAAGTCCTTTTTTTACATCATTGATTACACTTTCGTTTAGGGTATTGGCCTTAATGCCCAATGCCACATCGGTCTGGAACATAAACTTAATATCAAAATCCGTCCCCAATTCCTTTAAGGATTTTGTTAGGTTAAGATATTCATCCGGATCATTGCCCATGGTAGAATCAATAAGGAGCATCCTTTTTTCCGCCCCCTGCAATGCACACAATACATCTTTGGCATTATCCAGCTTTTCGAGTACGGAACAAATCTGTGTTAAAAACTCAGGTCCGGAAACGGAAGGTTCCAACTCGCTGATCAGTAATTGACTGTCTACCAGTTCTTCTATATAGGAAGATGCTTCTTGGATGGTAATTTCATCACTTACCAAAACATTGGCCAAATCGAGAAGCAATGCACCTTTGTCCGCTTTGGCCAGTACAATATCAAGATACTCCGTATCATCTACGGCTACAACGTTGTGGTATCTTTTACTGTTGATGTATTCATATTCTACATACCGCAACTGTTTTCCAGCTTTATAAATACTGGTATTGGGAAAAAAAAGAAGTTGATGCTTTATTTCGGGCCTTTTCACTAAATCCTGTGAAAGTGCTACCAGATAGTTCATGTCCAATCTTGTATGCCTGCGGTTTTTATACACCTCTTTTAAGACAATATCCGTTTGGGTATCAAACCTTCCTACGGAACATCCGGCAAACAGACCGAACGGCGTACACCTTGAGGACATTCTTGTAAGATATTTGAGCATGGAAAATTTGAGTTTCTCTATCTTTTTTTTGTCCGTTAGTTCCCCATCCACCCATCTGGCAATTTCCGTGGATAGTGAAGGTGATGCCAGGAATAGGGCCTCCTTGATTATAGGGTCGTGGAAGGCCTCTTTAAAAGTCTCATCGGAGATGGTTTTTTTTGAGGTTAGGGCCTTATACCAATCCATGGACAATAAAGGAGTCCGCAACACATAGTTGTAAAAGCTTTTATAGGGGTTACTTTCGGCCATATTGGGGTCAACTTATCATTAAACACTCATCCCAGGTAGTTTCAAAATCCGCCAAATAATCAATGATGACCAATCCCATTCCCGAAATTCCTTCCAACAGGGAAATCCCTACTATCCATTCATTTACGTCCCTCCATTGCTTATAACCGGCATAACCGTCTTCATGTATCGCTTTGTTTATTCCGTCCTGAATCCAGAATTCCAGGGCCTCCCTAAACACTGGAATTTTAGTTTCTTTATAAATCCGGGAAAAGATCTGGGCAATTCCGTATGACCCATGGCAAACTATGGCATCCTTGACCAAGCTCCTATCCGGTGAGGTTCGCTTTGCGGCGTGTTTAAGAATAGAGAGCGATTCTTTTTGCAGTTCTTCATCTCTCAAAACCTTTGAGGCGTAGAACAATTGTAATCCAATACCCAATTCTCCATAACACCATCCCAATCTGCTATTACCGCCGGTTTCCCCGTTGACCTGTACATGATTTGGAAAAAGGGAGAATGAGCTATTTTCCTTTTTAAAACCGATGATATAACCAACGGCTCCCCTAAGCATAGTTTTGGCAATCAATTTAAACTCTTCATGGTGTGATAATTTGACCAAAATCCCAACAATACCCGAAATTCCATGGGACAAACCAAGATTATAGCTTTTTTCTTGGCTACGTGGATGTACGGAAATCCACTTTAAGTTGGTATCCCTATCCTTTTCTGACAATTCGTCCAGAAAAGAGATAAACTCCAAAAGATAGGTTTTATATCTTTTTTTTAGTTTTCCCGATTTCGTGCTTTTATATCGATTCAGAAAATACAGCGCATAACCGGTCGCCCCGTGCAAAAAATCATAATTTCCATTTTTCATATCGGAGAGCATGGCTGCATGCAGATACTTGTCCAATTGCGATAAAAGACTGTCCGTTTCGACTTCCATGAGATTTGCCCTTTCCAAATGGTCCAAAACCCATCCGGCACCAGCAATTCCATCACAAAATGTAGGATAGCCATAACCCTGATCTACTTTTTCGATTACATTGGAAAGTATTTCCACACCGAAATCGGCATTGGAGTTGACATCCAGATACTTGGAGTAGTAAAATTGAAATAAGGAAACACCGGATAATCCTACAAGAACCCCCACGTTTTCTTCCTCTAGATAATGCCGTCTAATACTAGTATCGATTTCCTTTAGATTTTCTTCTAATTTCTTTTTGTCCATAGCACAATTTTTTGTTCCAAAAAATACACTGTCCCGTATACCACGATTTTAGGGTTTAGCATAGCGAATTTTAATTTTGACCAAGAATCAAAGTCGATCGCATACCATGAAAATCCTAAAACTTAAACCTTTCGTTGAAGTTTTCATAGAGGCACAATAGAAAAACCATCAGTAAAAGTTTGTGACTGATGGTTAAGTGAAAGAAGTTAATTCTTTAAAATTATTTTTAGCAACAGGAGATAACAACCGAAGCCCCCGAAGTACAATTCCCATTAGTGGTGTCGGTAGGGCAACCATCAGTACAAGTAAGGCCGTATCCAGTGGCCAAGGCTCCACCAGTAATCGATTGTGAGGTCAAATTGGAAATCTTCTTTTTGCTTAGGGAAAGCTTCCCTGAAAACTTTGCTTTTTTCATGATAAATATTTAAAGATTAATACTTATTAAATGTAAGAAAATATTTATAAAATAAAGATTCTAATCTGTTAAAAAAGTAACGTTTCCTGAAAAGCCAAACTACTTGCCATGAAAAAAACATCAATAAAGGTATAAACGGATGGGCAAACCAAAACTCCTATCCATCTGTCCCTAGCAACAGGAATTATCAACCAAAGTCCCTGAGGTACAATTACCATTGGTAGTTCCGATCGGACAACCTACGGAACAACTGAATATAACTTTAATACCCCTACTCCCTGTATATTTTTATGTACGGTAAAGTCGTTTGACAATAGTGTTGATTTGTTTCGAATTTTCCATCAAAAAATCCCATATTATATGATCCGTTATGCTTTTGTTTAGGGTTATGTCTGTTTTAAAATCACAAAAGAAAAACCACCAGAAGAGATACAACTGATGGTTAAGATTCGAAATGATAATCCTCGTTAACAACAAGATATCGCTGCCGAAGTCCCCGATGTACAATCGGCATTTGTAGTTTCTGTTGGACAATTCCAGGAACAACTATTCACATTACTAGTGGGACAGAAGGAACTTGGACATACCCCCGCTCCTCCAGTAATCGCTTGTGAATTCAAACTGGAAATCCGTTTTTTGCTTAGGGAAAGTTTCCCTGAAAACTTTGTTTTTTTCATGACAAGTTTATTAAAGGTTAATACTTACTACTAAAGTAAGAAAAAAGTTACAAACCTAATTTGTCTTTTTTGTTAATTATTTAATTTGTTTCATACTTCATATTCGCCAATTCGGACAGAACCTGTTTCGTTGTGAATCGTTCAAAAACTTTGAACAAGCCTTGGAAAAATGGCCAATACTCATTGAGGTTGTATTATTTTGGCAAATTGCGAGGGCGTACCGCTCTACCAACAAAATCGTATTGAGATTGAAATCATTTTTACTCCTCACTTTGATGCATTCCTATTAGTTTATATCGAAAACCGTTTGGAAATCTTTTTTCCATAGTTCGGTATAGTTAATTTTGGGCTAGTCACTTCTTCAAAGGTTTCCCCTTTTCTCCCCAATGGCTTTTCTAATATTGGGCCATTACGATAAATTTTTATCAAGCTCTCGTCACTTCCTTTTTTTCGCCATCAGGGGATACTACATTCAAGGGTTTCATCTGCTCCTTCCAAATATGCACTATATTTATCATTCTGAATTTAGATTCCATCTGTTGTCACTATGAATAAAAAAAAATATACCATTAAGGATATCGCCCAGTTCGCAGGGGTCTCCAAGGGTACTGTTGATAGGGTACTTCACAAACGCGGTCGGGTTTCCAAGGATGCCTATCAAAGAGTGGATCGGGTATTAAAAAAAATCGATTACAGGCCCAATCCCATAGCACGGAACCTTAAAATCAACAAGACCTACAAAATTTGCGTACTAATACCTGACTTTGAAATAGACCCGTATTGGCTTCCGGCCATGGAAGGCGTTCGTATTGCGGCAAAGGAATTTGGCCCTTTTGGAGTGGCAGTGGAGGAATATCCATATCACCCGAATAAGACGACTCATTTTGTGGAGCAGTCAAATGTCGCAATCGATTCTAACCCCGATGCCCTGTTGATGGTTCCGATTTTTCACAGGGAATCGCTCAAGGTATTTCAGAACTGTAGGCAAAAAGGAATATTCCTGGCATCTTTTAACAATCATATCGATTCTTTAAGTATAGAAAATTTTATTGGCCAGGATTTGGTCCAAAGTGGCAGGGTAGCTGCGAACCTAATTGACAAGGTCACCGCCAGGGACACGCATATTGCCATTATGCATATTGACGAGGAACTGCATATGCGGCAAAAGGAAATCGGCTTCAGGGATTACTTCAAGGAGAAAAAACGCAATACGAAAAAGATAATTACCTATAATCTTAAAACGGACGATCCGGATCGCTTCAAAACCGGGTTTACCTTATTCTTGGAAAGCCACCCATGGATAACCGGCTTTTTTGTGACCAATTCCAAAGCTCATTTGCTAATAGAGTTTCTTAGGACCGATGGGAGAAATTTCACAATGGTCGGATACGATCTTTTGGAACAAAACTTGAAGCATCTTCGCAAAGGAAAGATAGATTTTCTTATTCATCAAAAACCTAAAAGGCAAGCCTATCTTGGGGTGGGATATTTGGCAGAATATTTTCTATTTGAAAAAGAAATGCCCTCTCAGGAATTGTTGCCGATAGATATTGTAACTGCGGAAAACGTAAAATACTATATAAATTGATAGGTTAGGTATACTGTAATGCCTCTTCTTGCATTCCAAAAAATATATTTAACGAATAAATCCAATGCAAATCGTTTCACTTATATACTCTGGTTTCAAAGCCGGTTTAACGAGAATTTTCGGCGGTGTGTTCGAGCACATTTTTTCTTGGACAACTTGTTTTATAGAAAAAATAGTTTAAATTCACATATTATAATAAAATGTTAAACTAACTACATTATCAAAAAACTAACATTATGACTAGAAAATTGATTGTATTTCTGGTGCTGGTATTAGGGACATATCCTCTACTTGCACAGAACAAAACCGTTTCAGGAACGGTAACCGATGCCGCCGATGGGTCACCTTTGCCCGGGGTAAACGTCCTGGTTCAGGGAACCACGAATGGGACACAAACTGATTTTGACGGTAACTATACTATAGAGGTCGCCGAAGGAAATGTTTTGGTTTTTTCTTACATAGGAATGAGAACCCAAAGTATCACTGTTGGTGCTTCCAATACCGTTGATGTTCAAATGGTCATTGATGAAAACCAATTAGACGAGGTCGTGGTAACGGCATTGGGTCTAAAACGACAGAAAAAATCCTTGACCTATGCCACACAAAACGTTGAAATCGATGCTATCGATGAGGCCAGACCGGAACAAAACCTAGTCAACTCTTTACAAGGTAAGGTAGCCGGGCTCTCAATTCAAAGAGCGGGTACCGGGGTAAGCGGTTCCTCAAAAGTAGTTTTACGGGGTAACCGTTCGTTTGCCGGTAGTAGCCAGGTATTATATATAGTGGATGGTGTTCCATTGGGAGGCGATATCAGCAACCTTTCACCTGACGACATTGCCTCTATAAGTGTTTTGAAGGGTGCAAATGCCGCGGCGATTTATGGCGCCAGGGCGAACAATGGAGCTATTATAGTAACTACCAAATCCGGGGTAAGCGGAAGAACTACAGTTGATTATGCCGCTACGGTAACCACTGAACTTGCTAATGTCCTTTTTGATTTCCAAAACGAGTATGGCCAAGGTAGTGGCGGGAATTATATCGCGAGTTCGGTAAATTCTTGGGGGCCTCGTTTTGATTCGGCAAGCGAGCAGGTAAACTGGTCTCCCAGCCCGGACATCAACCAGCCTATCCCCTACAGTCCCCAATCGGACAACGTCAATGACTTTTTCCAGACAGGAATAAGTATTACCAATACCCTATCCATTACGTCCGGAGGCGAAAAGACCAGGACATTTTTTAACTATACCCACGATGATCGCAAGGGTATTGTTCCAGGCAACGAGCTCTCCAGGCATAATGTTAGTGTTAAGGTGGACAATTCGTTCCTTGATGATAAGCTACAGCTAAGTTCACGGATCAACTATATCCGTTCCGATATTGATAACGAATTGCGGACAGGTGAAAATTTCGCCAACCCGTTGCGTCACGCCTATCGTTTGCCCAGGAGTATTCGAACACAGGATGCCGAGGTATTTGAGTATATAGAGGAAGGTACGGGTGCACTTCGTCAAAATTATTGGAAACCCTTGGATAACGGGGGGGCCAATCCGTATTGGACTATCAATAGGAACCTAAGGGAAAGAGAAGTTAACAGGGTTATCGGGTATGCTTCCCTTACCTATAACATATTGCCCAATTTAAGTCTATTGGTACGTACGGCAGTGGATCAGCAAAGCTCTGCGGATATTGCCACCTTTGCCAATGATACCTATATCATAGCGCAAAATGGGGACTATGAAAAGGGATATAACAGATACACGGAGTGGAATACGGATTTCTTATTGAGTTACAATAAGGAAATTAATGAGGATTTTGCCTTTAACATTAGTTTGGGTGGTAACGACCGGCAAAATACTACGGAAAGGACCAATACCGATAACCGTGGACTGAACGCCCCCAATATTTTTACGATTGCCAATGCCCAACAACTTCTGGTAACGGAAGACTTTACCGATCTAAATGTACAATCATTGTATACTTTAGGACAAGTATCCTATAAAGATGCCTTGTTTTTAGATCTAACGTATCGTAGTGATTGGAGTTCCACGCTACCTTTGGACAATAATCGTTTTGACTATTACTCGGCAGGTGTGAGCGCCGCAATATCCGATTTGGTGACCTTGCCTAGTTTTATCTCGTTCCTTAAGGTTAGGGGCTCCTACGCAGAGGTAGGTAACGATACCGATCCATATGCCATTCAACGTAATGCCGCTATAGAGGCCGGTGGTTTTATTGATACGGACGATACACTACCCAACGAAAATCTTCGCCCGGAACAGACCAGATCTTTGGAAGCTGGATTTGATCTACGTTTGTTAGATAATCGTTTGGGGATTGACTTTACTTATTATAAAACCAACAGTGTTGATCAGTTATTCCGTCAAAATGTACCCTTCGCTTCCGGTGTAAGTAATAGATTTGTCAATGGTGGTGATGTTGAAAACCGAGGGGTTGAGGTTATATTGACGGCCAATCCGGTTCGTACCGCGGATTTCAACTGGAATATCACGGCCAACTTTACCAGGAACGTGGGTGAGGTAATAGCATTGAACGATGATTTGGAAACCTTGGACTTTGGTGGTGATTTCATTAGAAGGTTCCGATTGGACGTAGGCGATACTTGGGGAAATGTATACTCCAGAGGTTGGGAAAGGGATGATCAAGGAAGAGCATTGGTGGATGATAACGGTCTCCCCATAACCACCGGAGGTGCCACAGTGATCATTGGAAACTTTAACCCGGATTGGCTCGGCGGTATCGGAAACAGTTTTAGCTATAAGAACATAGATTTCAGTTTCCTTATCGATATCAGACAGGGAGGTTCCCTGGTTTCCTTCACCGATGCCAACCTCTCCGGTGACGGAGCCTTGGCAAAAACCGCGATAGGCAGGGAAAACGGTGTAGTTTTTGGCCAGGATGTATTTTCCGGTCTTACCGCAGTTAGGGCGTCGGATGGAGCCCCGAATGATATCGCGGTAGACCCCGAAGTATTCTGGAATTCTATTGGTGGTAGGAACGCCCCAATAGGTGAGGCTTTTGCACAGGATGCTTCCAATGTCCGTATGCGTGAAATGACCTTGGGGTATACCTTTAACAAAAAACTTCTGGACAAGACCTTTTTACGAAGGGCGAAGATATCCTTGGTAGGGCGAAATCTATTCTTCTTTTCCAATAAGGCCAATGTAGACCCGGAAATAGTTACCACAGCGACAAGAAACCCATCTACCGCGAATAATGAAGAGGCCAGTACGGATGGTTTTGAATCCTTTGCACAACCGTCATCCAGGACTATCGGATTTAACCTACAACTTGGATTTTAAAAAAAATTGTACTTTTAAAAGAAAAAAATATGAAAAATGTAATTTTTAAATTAAGTGTATTCTTCGTAGCTGTCCTAATTCTGGGCAGTTGCACGGATAATTTTGAAGAAACGAATACCGACCCGTTGGGCTTGGACTTCGGTAGATTGGAGGAAGATCCGCTGTTACAGGGGCAGCTTTTTTCAAAGGCCCAGTATCAAGCTTTTCATTCCAATTTTCAGATAGGACAGAATTTATCCGGTGATTTATGGACGCAATATTTTGCCACCACACAATCCCGGTTCGAGTCGGATCGCTATTCCATGAACCTCAACTGGATCAATGCGCAATGGAGAGCGCATTACCAAAACGAGCTAAAACAGACCAGACAGGTTATGGATTTTACGGAGGCCAATGGAAATGTAGTAGGGAACGCCATGGCCAAAATTTGGTGGGTGCATTCCTTTCAACGGATGACCGATTATTTTGGACCCATGCCCTATTCTCAGTTTGGCAATCTGGAATTATCGGTTCCTTATGATTCCCAAGAATTTATCTATTCCGATTTCTTTGTGAAACTGGATGAGGCCGTTGCTGTACTCAGGGCCAATGCCGGAAGTGTTGCCTTCCCTGGGAGTGATCGTTTGTATGGCGGTAGTGCCGAAGGCTGGGAAAAATTTGCCAATAGTTTAAGATTACGTGTAGCCATGCGTATTCGGTATGCCGATCCAGCCAAAGCCCAGGCCGAAGCTGAAAAGGCGGTGACCGATGGTGTATTCTTGGAAAACAGCGAAGGAGCCTATGTAGCTACCGATGATGAACGTAGAAACCAATTCGAAACTATTACGGATTGGGGCGAATTTCGTATGAGTGCCTTGGCGGAGAGCATTTTGGAAGGTTATGATGACCCTAGGCTACCCGTTATGTACGCACCTGCCGTTGATGGGGATTCTGATGGTGACGGAAGCCCTTATGAAGGTTTACTGAATGGTCAATCCGTGGTAGCATTGGAAGCAGGTGTAAATGCTTTATTTTCCGATATGGCTACCAAGTGGATCGATGTGGCCCTAGGCGGTGAAAACCCTCCCTATACCACGTTAAATACTGCAGAGGTTTATTTTTTAAGGGCCGAAGGGGCAACCTTGGGCTGGAACATGGGAGGTACCGCCCAAGAGTTGTATGAAGAAGGCATTCGAAAATCGATGACCGAATTGATCAATGCCGATGCAGCAGCTATCGAGACCTATATTACCAGTACAAATACCCCGATCCCTTACGAGGCTGGTGCAGAACCCTCCAGTGATATTCCGGTGGCCTGGATCGATGGAGACCCAGAAAGACAATTGGAACAAATTATTACCCAAAAATGGATATCCAATTATCCGAACGGGTATGAATCTTGGGCCGAATTAAGAAGAACGGGGTATCCCAGACAGTATGCTCGTTTATTTTCGGATAACCCAAATGTAGGTCCAGATGAAATACTAAGAAGGGGAGTTTACCCACCAGAAACATTCGACCGAAATGGAGCGGAGACCCAGAGGGCAATCGATGAGTTCCTTGGTGGGGAAAATACTGCCGGTACCAGGTTGTGGTGGGACAAGAAATAGTTTTTTTTTCATATCTCATGAAATTTTTGAAAAAACCGGCATTAAACTGTCGGTTTTTTCTTTTATGAAATCCACATAAATCTGGTCATCCGTATTTCGCTATTTTGTATTAGCAAATTAAAAGTACCATTCCATTTCAATTAAGAATTTTATACGTACCAATGCCAGTTATGCACAAAACCCTCGTTATTTCGGTTTTATCGGTTTTTTGTCTTTCCTGTGGAAAAAAGGACTCCGGTAAACTGTTTACGTTGTTATCCCCCAAGGAAACGGGTATCCATTTCAAAAATATACTACAGGAGACGGAAGATTTCAATGTTTTTGAATATGGCTATTTATACAATGGCGGTGGTGTCGCCATTGGAGACCTTAATAATGATGACCTACCGGACATTTACTTCACGGGTAATATGGTCGGCAGTCATTTATATATCAATCAAGGTAATCTAAAGTTCAAGGACATCGCAAAAGAGGCAGGAGTATTCGCCGAAGGACTATGGAATACAGGTACCACCATGGCCGATGTAAATGGAGATGGTTTATTGGATATTTACGTATGTCGTTCTGCTAGTAAAACGGCTGCCAAAAGAAAAAACCTGCTCTTTATCAATAATGGTCCGTCAAAAGCCACTGGACAAATAACTTTTACCGAAAAGGCCTCGGAGTATGGAATCGACGATTCGGGTTACACGACCCAAGCCTCTTTTTTTGATTACGACAACGACGGTGACCTGGATCTTTACGTTCTAAATCATTCAACACAAAAATATGCAGGCTTTGGACAGATTACCGCTTCTTTAAAAGAACGAAAAAACGAAGCTTATGCCGATAAGCTCTAC
Organism: Ulvibacterium sp.; assembly: GCF_965228935.1. Taxonomy (GTDB): domain Bacteria; phylum Bacteroidota; class Bacteroidia; order Flavobacteriales; family Flavobacteriaceae; genus Ulvibacterium. The sequence goes on from NZ_OZ245846.1 coordinate 4,352,994, forward strand.
AAAAACGAAAATGGAACTTTCAAGGATGTAAGCCGGGAGGCGGGACTAGTTTCCAATGTTTTGGGTTTTGGGCTTGGTATCGCCATATCCGATATGGACAATGATGGATGGATGGACATCTATATATCCAATGATTATAACGAACAGGATTATTTGTATATCAATAACCGGGACGGAACTTTTACGGAGAGTTTGGAAAAGTTCATGGGCCATACCCCTATGTATTCTATGGGGTCGGACGTGGCCGATATCAATAACGATGGCTACACGGATATCATGGCCTTGGATATGTTACCAGAGGGCAACTTTCGCCAAAAAATGGTTACCGGACCCGATAACTATGATAAATATCAAAGGTTGGTTAACTCAGGTTTCTACAATCAGACTATGCGCAATATGTTGCAATTGAACAATCAAGGACAATCATTTTCTGAAATTGGCCAGCTCTCCGGCGTTTCAAATACCGATTGGAGTTGGGCTTCCCTCTTCGCCGATTTAAATCTGGACGGGAACAAAGATCTTTTCATTACCAACGGTTATAAGCGCGATTATACCAATATGGATTTTATTAACTATGCCGTACAGGAAAAATTAAACCAAAGAAAAACAGGAGAAAAAAAGGCTATCACTGAAATTTTGGAAAAAATTCCCGCTACGGTCGAGGAAAACTATACCTATCGCAACAATGGGGATCTGACGTTTACCAAAGTAAATTCAGAATGGGGTTTAGATCAAAAATCCTTATCAAACGGAGCTGCCTATGCCGATCTGGACAATGATGGAGATATCGATTTAGTTGTCAACAATATAGAGAACGAAGCTTTCATATATCGAAATAACAGTGAAGTGCTCACAAAGAATACATATCTGAAAATTCGGTTGAAGGGAGATGTTTCCAACACCTACGGTATTGGTACGAAAATCAATTTGCAAATCGGGGATAACGTTTTGACCCAGGAAATGATGCCCACAAGAGGTTATCAATCTTCCGTGGACCCCGCGCTCGTTTTTGGGTTGGGGACAGTCGATACCGTGGATAAAATAACCATTAACTGGCCAGGATCCAAAACGCAGACGCTCCGGGATATTGCTTCAAATCAAACGTTGGTCATTGAGCAAAAAAATGCAAGGAAGTTGAGTCTTGAACGAAAAGTTTTAAGTCCTACCTATTTTACCGATATTTCCAAAGATAGTTTGGTCCCCTTTGAGCATAGGGAGAACAATTTTGTCGATTTCAAACGTGAGCAGTTGTTACCCCACAAACTATCTACCCAGGGGCCAAAACTGTCCAAAGCGGATGTCAACAATGATGGACTGGAGGATATTTTCATAGGTGGGGCCAAAGGAAGCCTTGGCCAGCTCTACCTGCAAACCAAAACGGGAAGTTTCCGAGAATCTAATTCTCAAGTTTTTGAAGAGAACAAAAACTCTGAAGATCTTGGTGCATTGTTCTTTGATGCGGACAACGATGGGGATATGGATTTATACGTGGTCAGTGGCGGAAATGACTTTGATATGGACGCCCCTGAACTACAGGACCGTATCTATTTTAATTCCGGGACCGGTACTTTCAAAAAGAGCAAAAATTCCTTGCCGGAAATGTACACAAGTGGTTCTGTAGTAGTGTCGGGGGATTACGATGCCGATGGAGACCGTGATCTATTTGTGGGCGGCAGACTTATTCCCGGAAAATATCCTATTTCGCCACGAAGCTATATTTTGCAGAATGATGGCAAGGGAAATTTTAGCGATGTTACCCAAGAGATAGGCGCTGCCCTGGTCGACCCTGGAATGGTGACCGATGCGCTTTGGACGGATTTCAACGGAGACGGCAAAATAGACCTTATAGTCATCGGTGAATTTATGGGAATCCGTCTTTTTGAAAATTCGAATGGCAAATTGGAGGAAATTACCGACTCTTCAGGCCTAAACGATTCCGAAGGCTGGTGGAATACCATTGAACAGGCAGATTTTGATGCTGATGGCGATATGGACTACGTTCTGGGCAATTTTGGTTTAAATTCCCAATTAAAAGCCTCCGTCCAAGAACCTGTGGAGCTCTATTTTAAGGATTTTGACAGCAATGGTTCCTTGGATCCCATACTATGTTCCTATGTAATGGGCGAAAGCTATCCTGTTTTCTCCAAGGACGATTTGGTGGGGCAACTGAACGGGCTAAAAAGCAGATACGTCAACTATTCGGATTATGCCGACCAGAAAATCACCGATATTTTTACGCTGGAAGAATTGGCGGACGCCCAAATCCTGCAGTCCAAAAACTTTGCCACCAGTTATATGGAGAATTTGGGCAACGGACGTTTTAGGTTAGTACCCCTACCCTATCCCGCCCAGTTTGCCCCGATTTATGGGATATTAGTGCACGACTTCAATGAAGACGAAAATTTGGATTTGCTCATGGGCGGTAATTTCTTCGGAACACGGGTTAAATACGGAAGATACGATGCCAATAGGGGTGTACTTCTTTTGGGAGATGGGAAAGGAAACTTCAACCCTGTAAACAATTTACAAAGTGGACTTAATGTTAACGGCGAAGTCCGTGACATTGAGATGGTTGAACTTTCCAAGAATAGACAACTCATCATATTGGCAAGGAATAACGATACCGTTCTCACTTATAAAATTAATCCATAAAAATGTAAAAAGTCGTCATCTTTATTGCAACGTTGCCGAGGTAAATAATCGGGTAGAACTTCCGATACTTTGTATGGGTCGTCAATCCGATATAGGCCATCAGCTTAAGGGTATATTTAAAATATCAAGAGATTTCTACCAATGTTGAAAAAATTGCTCATTTTTTTAATTTTTAATTTTCAGGTTTTATCCTATGCCCAAATATGCACATCTTTTGTGGTACCTTCGGACGGAAATACCGATGTTCCCGTTGACACCCGAATCTCTTGGCAATCCGTCCCTGGGATTTTGGAATATATCATATCCATCGGAACCTCTCCGGGTGGAGGGGAAATCTTGGATGGCAGACGAGTTGGAACGTCCAATGCGTATACACCGCCTGTTGGCCTCCCCGAAATGACACAAATATATATCACTATTACCTTGGTTTTTGATAATGGTGCTGATCAAGTTTGCCAAATCGGAAGTTTTTTCACCGAAGATGTTCTGGTACCTCCCCCTTGTACAAGGCTCCGAAATCCATTTAACGGTGCTGAGGATATTGATCGCGATGCAAACATAATCTGGTTTTATGCCGCCAAGGCTAGCGGCTACTTTCTATCATTAGGTACCGATCCCAACGCTACTAATATTTTGAACAACTTTGATGTTGGACGCAATGTTTTTTATGATTTACCGGATGAACTACCTCCGGAGAGCACTATATATTCTCGGATAACACCCTATAACGAGAATGGAAACGCATCAAATTGCCCGATCGAAACCTTCAGGACGCGCCGCCTACCCGTTCTGGTAGAGTGTTCGCAAATAGTTAGTCCGGTTGATGGAAGTATTGATGTAAGCACGAACCCTGTTTTGGAATGGTCTACCTCACCTGGGGCAATTGGATATGAAATAACTATTACGGACATCATTTCAGGAGATGTTGTAATTCAGGAACAGGTAAATGTAAATACCTTGGAAACTAGGGCGCTATCCATAAATACGGAGTATTCCGTATCGATAGTTCCATTCAATACGGATGGTAATGCTGTTGGTTGTACGGCGACATCCTTTACAACTGTTAAGGGATGTGGACCATTTGTAGACCCCGGCACGGGAGAAGAGACTAGCCTGAAACCGGATGTGAATTTCCCCGATCAAATAGTAATTTGTTCCGAAAGCAATTCCCGAGTTGTGCGTTCGGAGGATACCGCCGATGGTTTCCGCTGGTACAGAATAAATTCAGATGGTACTGAAGAGTTATTGGCACAAGCAGCCGAAATAACCTTAACGGAAGAGGGCGATTATCGTTATGAAGCCTACAATACCGTGTCCTCCCCTCAAGGCCCATTTGAATGTGCAAGTTCCAAGTTTTTCCAAGTAATTTCTTCCGAAATTGGGAAAATTAGCGATATTGATATCAGGAGAAGGGCAAATGGTATTCGTATAGAACTTCGGGTGGAAGGAAGTGGGGATTATGAATTTTCACTCAACACCTCTGATGGCCCTTATCAGGACAGCAATGTATTTGAGGTACCTTTAACAAAAGTTACTATCTACATAAGGGATAAAAATGGATGTGGCATTTTAGAGCAAAATATTGAACCAGATCTGTTATTCGATGGATTCCCGAAGTTTTTTACTCCGAATGGCGACGGCAGAAATGATTTCTGGCAATTTCAGTCGACAGGTGAAGGAAACGATGGTTATCCAGAGGTTATTCACATATTTGACAGGTATGGAAACTTGTTGTTGCGCTTGGATCCAGAAACAAGGGGATGGGACGGAAACTTTAAGGGAAAACCCTTACCCGCTTCAGATTATTGGTTCATAGCCAAATCTGAAAACAATGAAGAGCTAAAAGGACATTTCGCATTAAAAAGATGAGCATTGGGAAATCGATTCCTAAATGGAATAGTTTTTATGCAATAAATGATAATACAAGTATTGGCCTGTAAAGTATAAATGCAATTTACATCTAGTGAAAAAACAACGTCCTTATGTTGCAAGAAAAAATAGAATATTAACTTATAAAAGTAACATGTACAAATGAAAAAACTAAAGCGACCCAAACATTTTGTACCCCTTCTTTTAGGTATCATCATGATGCCCTTTATGAACTATGCGCAATCCGTAAGCATAAAGGAAGAAACCCTGATGTTGGATACTTATGGGTTCCAAGACCCAGACCCCGTACCTATCTTGGCCGATAATCCCAAGATTTTTCCCTATTTCAAGTTTTATGGTTATGATCAGGTGTCCGAAAAAAGACCATGGAGGGTAGTCACTTTGGAAAACGACTATATTCAGGTCTTTGTACTTCCCGAAGTCGGGGGTAAGATATGGGGAGCGGTCGAAAAGGGTACAGGGGAAGAGTTCCTGTACAAAAACGAAGTGATGAAGTTTCGGAACATTGCCATGCGGGGGCCTTGGACATCGGGGGGTATCGAGTTTAATTTTGGGTTGATAGGGCATAGCCCGGATACCGCAACCCCGGTAGACTATGTGACCCGGGAAAATGAAGATGGCAGTGTAAGCTGTATCGTTGGGGCCATGGACTTGACGTCACGGACCAATTGGGGGGTCGAAATCCGATTGGAAGCGGACAAGGCCTATGTGGAGACCAAAGCTTACTGGTACAACGGAACTGCAGCGAACCAATCATATTACAACTGGATGACCGCCGCTGCCGTCGTGGCCGATGACCTCGAATTTATTTATCCTGGCAACCAATATCTGGAGCATAACGGGACCGCCCGCCCATGGCCTTTTGATAAAGAAGGGAGAAATACGGCCTTTTATAAAAACAATCGGTATGGTGGTTCAAAATCGAAACATGTGGTCGGGGAATACGAAGATTTCTTCGGGGGATATTATCATGATAAAGAATTCGGTTTTGGACATTGGGGCCCGTATGAAGAGATGCCGGGTCAAAAACTTTGGTTATGGGCCTTATCCCGAAACGGAGGTATTTGGGAGGATCTGTTGACGGATACCGATGGGCAATATATGGAATTTCAGGCAGGTCGATTGTTCAATCAATTTTCTCCTGCCAAAGCGGGAAATCCCATTACCCAAGCAAATTTTGATCCCTATGTCATGGATCGCTGGCGCGAGATATGGTTCCCCTTTAAGGAAATCGGAGGAATGGTAGATGCTTCTGAAGATGGGGTCCTGAATGTAAAACTGGAGGGCAACGAACTCTATGTTGGAGTCAACGCGCTACAGGATTTGAATAAAACGATTCAAATTATGGTCAACAACGAGGAAGTGTATTCGGAAAGGTTGAACTTGGAACCTATGGAAATTTTTTCCCAAAAGGCAACGGCAAAACCTTCCGACAAAATCGAGGTCACCATCCAAGGAAGCGAGTTACAGTTTATCAACGATGCGGAAAGGAATCGAATTAAAAGACCTTTTGATTCCGATGCAGATGCCAAACTTTCAGAAACCGAGCAACTTTATACGGATGGTTGGGAGGCCATGAAGTATAGGGATTATACCAAAGCACGTGATCTTTTATCCGAACTTTTGGAGCTTGACCCTTATCATCAAGATGGGTTGGTAAAATTGGCGGAACTGGAGTTTCGAAGAACCAATTTCGAAAAGGCACTTGATCATGCCAATACCGTATTACGATTGGACACCTATAATCCGGGTGCCAATTATTTTGCCGGCCTAGCCTATCAAGCCATGGATGATACTATAAATGCCTTGGAATCCTTGGGTTGGGCTGCTCGTGATATGAAGTACCGTAACGCTGCCTTCTACAAAATGGCGGAAATCTATTTGGCATCCGAGAATTATGACCGGGCAAAAAGGTACGCTCAAAAGGCTCTGGATTTTAATCGGTATAATCTGCACGCCCATTACATTCTTACCCTGGTCTCAAGAGAAGAGAAGAAAACCAAGGAATTCAATAGCCATATCGAAACCATCTTGGAGATTGATCCCTTAAACCAATTTGTATTAACGGAAAAGATGTTTATGGATTCCGTTGGTAAGGTCAATTTGGAAATCCATAATGAATTTCCGGAAGAGACTTTATTGGAATTGGCCCTACAATACTACAGCTATGGTCTGGAGGATGAGGCCCTTGCCGTCCTGGGGAAAGGTGAAACCACCAAAAACATGCTCTGGATCGCTTATTTGTTACGAAATACCGACAATTCAAAAAGTAACACTTTATTAAATGAATTAACGCAAGAGCCCATAGATTTTGTATTTCCATACCGAAGTGAAACCCTGCCTATCCTAAAATGGGCAGTTGTACAGAACAACCACTGGAAATTGAATTATTATTTGGCCCAGAACTATTTGGCCGTAGGTCTTGAACAAAAGGGAAAGGAATTGTTGAATTCCCTAAAGGAACAGCCTGATAGCGATATTTTCTATCGTTTCCGAGCGGAGATCATGGATAAAAATCCATATGCCCGGCGATTGGATGATTTAAAAAAGGCACTGGATCTCAACTCTTCAAATTGGAGGGTATGGGAGGAACATATTCAATTCTATTTGAGGCACAAGAAATATGAGGACGCCTATGCCCTATCCAGAAAAGCATATCGCAAATTTCCGAGCAACTATAGTATTGGTCTGTCCTACGCCAAGGCACTGGTAAACACCAATCGTCATGGAGAGGTGCTTAAAGTTTTGGACAAAATTCAAATCTTGCCCTATGAACATGCACGGGAAAGTAGGGATATTTATGAAAGGGCACATATGGCCGTCGCCATGGAACAGTACAAAAAAAATCGATTAACCAAGGTCAAGGAAGTTTTGGAAAAATCCAAGGAGTGGCCTGAAAATATAGGCGTAGGTAGACCGTACGGCCCCGATGAGCGGGAACAGGATTTTCTTTTGGCCCTGACCCTAGAAAAAATGGGCAAATCCCAAGAAAGCAAATCCCTTTTGGAAAATATCGTATCCTATACCAAAAGTTCAGATCAGAAAAATACGATCAATCATTTATATGGCCTGCTAGCGGCTAAAAAACTTAATGATGGCAGCTATGCTGGGGTCAGGGAGTATTTGAAGGGACTCATTGGTGAAAACCATACTACAGGCCAATTGGCTCTAAAGCTCGAACAAAATCCGAATACCACCCAAAATGGGAACGATATTCCTATGGATGTCTGGGAGTTGGCACAATGGTCTGCGCAGCAGGCGGCACCATAAATGGAACAATGTTATTTTATCGAATCGGTTTGATAACATAGCTATACGACAAATTGGTCGCCGGAATTTGATATTTTTCCAAGGCCATCAGGCCCCAGCTATTATCACCCCCTACCCCCATTTGGCGGTGATCTATATTAATGTTAATCAAATCCCGCTTTACGATATCAAAGGTATGCCGCTGTTGTTTGGTTTCCCCTGCATCAAAATCGGTATTGTATTGGTGGTGTGCACTAAAGCTAAATAATTCAGGGGCATAAACCTCTATACCCTTCCCCTGGCCATCAACAAATTGGATCCAACGAATATCGGTGCGGTTCCCGTTTTCCTGAGGGCGGATATAAGGGAAATACAAATCGGCTACCTGGGCCTCATACCGACCGACCAAAGCCGAAGTTTTCCTATCTTCATAATTCTCATGAGGGCCACGCCCATACCAGGTCACTTGATCGTATTTTTCATTGATAATAAAATTGTTTCCATATCGGGGCAGTACAGGTAGACTATTCTTGATATCCAGAAGTTGATTCGTAACCCTTATTTCGCCCTTATCATTGATATCATAAATAAGTTTGACTTTCCCGCCAACAGAGGGTAATCGATAGGTAGTCGTTATTTTAAGTTTATCATCATTGATCTCAAATGGATTTTCTGCAAGCTTTACCACATCAATAGATGCATTGTTCTTATCGGAAGTTACATCAAGCCCTACAAAATCCTGATTTTCCGAGGCACCTTTCCAGACCCCTAGTTTTTTGGGCATATTATACCCAAAATCATTATCGGTAGTTGATCTCCAGAAATTGGCGCGCATTCCCTGTAGCAATAGATTCCCATTACCATAATCCAAGGACGTTAATTCCCCTTTACCACTATCGAACTTCATTTCAAAACCCTTCCCCGAAATGATAAGAGTATTTTCATTTGAGGTAATGGAAAATCCGCTTCCAGAATCCTTGGTCTCAAAAACTTTCGGGGTATAATCCGAAATGGAAAATTGCTCATAGGCTACCAAATGGTCTTTGGGAACCAGGGCGGTTTTTATATTCGTCCTGGCATATACATTCAATAGATACTCGGCTCTATTCTTCTCCAGCTTAGGTTGGTCAATGTCCATTACCATTGATTCAGAAGGGTTCAACCCAATTTCCGGAAGGTCTCCGGAAGCCACTTTTCTACCTTCTTGCAACAACTCCCAACTAAGTCGGTATTCTCTTAGATTGGTAAAATCATAACCGTTGATAATCCTTATTTTTCCAGATTTTGCATCTTCTTCCCTAAATTTTATGTACTGATATACCTTTTTTAGTTCATGTAATAAGGGTTGGGCAGATCTGTCCGGATTTACTACCCCGTTCAAACAAAAATTTGCATCATTTTGAAGGTCATGTCCACCAAGATCACCACCATAGGCCCAGTAGGCTTCACCTTTTTCAGTTTCGGCCAACAACCCCTGATCCACCCAGTCCCAGATGAAACCACCTTGCAAAACATCGTATTTTTCGATTACATCCCAATAATCCTGAAGATTCCCAAGGCTATTGCCCATGGCATGGGCATACTCGCATTGGATCAATGGCCGTTTGGGGTTATCTTCCGCGTAAGCAACCACATCCGGAATTCGCATATACATCGGTGCTTGAATATCCGTGTTTTCATAGGCGGTAGCCCCTTCATACTGTACGGGACGCGTGGTATCCCTTGATTTTAACCAGTTGTAGGTAGCAAAAAAGTTTTGGCCATTCCCGGCCTCATTCCCCAATGACCATGTAACGATGGAAGTAAAGTTCTTGTCCCTTTCGAACATGCGTTTTGTACGATCCAAATGCATGGCCTTCCACTGAGGTAAATAGGCCGGGTGTACGGCCTGGGCCTCCTCATTATCATCCAGTCCCTGATTGGTGGCCCCCATACCATGGATTTCAATATTGGCCTCATCAATGACATAAAACCCATATTCATCGCACATGCGATAGAAGTGGGGATTCTTGGGATAGTGGCTACACCGAATGGCATTGAGATTATTTTGTTTCATCAAAGTGAGGTCTTTTAACGTTAAGTCCTCGGTTACCACATGTCCGGTCTTATCATTGTGATCATGAAGGTTGGCTCCCTTTATCAGCACGGGTTTTCCGTTGACCAGAAATTGAGTATCCTTAATCTCTATCTTTCGAAAACCGGTCTTGAAACTAACCGCTTCCATTAAGGTTCCATTGGAATCCTTTAGCTTCAATAACAACGTATACAAATAGGGCTTTTCGGCGTTCCAAGTTTGTATATCGGGAAGCTTCTGCTCAAAGGTGATCGATGATACCTCTTCTTCGGAGGTTACTTTTTTGGAACTGCCGAATACTTGGGTATCCCCATCCAAAAGTTGTATCTCCAATTCTTGATTTCCAGGATTTGCGATTTCCACGGAAAGCTGAAATAATCCATCGGTATATTCATTTTCCAAATCCGCTATTACCCTAAAGTCCTTAATGGTGGTCTTATTGGTAGCGTACAGATACACATCTCTGTTCATACCACTCAAGCGCCAGAAATCCTGATCTTCCAGATAACTGGCATCGGACCAGCGAAGCACCTGTATGGCAACGGAATTTTCACCGGGAATCACATAATCGGTAATATTGAAGGCCGCCGGGGTTTTGCTCCCTTCATTATACCCAGCTTTTTGCCCATTCACCCATACATACATGGCACCGCTAACACCCTCGAAATGAAGATAGATATCCTTGCCTTCCCAGTCTTTGGGAACCTCAAATTGCCGTTTATAGCTACCCACAGGGTTTGTTTCATGGGGAATGTAAGGTGGATTGGGAGGGAACATATAGGTTACGTTGGTATAAACGGGAATCCCGTGCCCTTGTATTTCCCAATTGGAGGGAACCGTTATGGTATCCCAACCTGAAATATCAAATCCTTTTTCATAAAAGTTTTGAGGACGGGCCTGTGGATTTTTTGCCCAATAAAAATCCCATGTTCCGTTTAACGACCGATACAAGGGAGAATTCTCCCAACTTTGGTTCTTCAATGCCCCCGCCACGCTCTCGTATCTGTAGAAAGAGGCCGTAGGTTCCTCCCGATTAATCTGAAAAATCTCAGGATCTTCCCATTCGGGATTTTCCCATTTTTCCGCTGTATAAACCGGTCGTTTATTAGTAGTATCACAAGATAATAAAAGAACGGAAACCGCAAGACAAAAAAGTACTTTATCCATAACCGCAATGTTTTATCGTTATTATCCTAAAGATAGTACAATGCACAAAAAAGCCCGCATTTATTGCGGGCTTAAAGTTCCTTTAAATTTTTTCTTAAAGGGCTCCCCACTCCTTAAGGGAGGCTTTGTTCATTTTTACATAATCGGCATTGTTCGCTTCCTCTGCCTTTTCCAAGGATTTCTTTGCTGTTGCAATGGCGCCTTTCTTATCTCCGGCCTTCGCCAAGATCAATGATTGTTGACGTAATTGCCAGAATGCAGGCTCTTCGGTCATGGACATGGCTTTGTCCATCCACTCCTTGGCCTGGTTAATATCCTTGTCTTCCATAAGATAGTATACGGCAGAGGCATAATAGTCTCCTGCAGATGGACCATTCAATGCGCGTTCAATACTTTTGGTCACAGCGGCATCCGTAGGTACCTCAATCGGTACGCCAACATAGGTCTTTTCCCAAAGCAGGCCTAAATTGGCCGAATTTGTCTTTAAATCATCCAAAGTGATGGTAAACGTTTCTACAGCCATAGGCAACGGAATCACTGGAACGGTTACCTTGGCCACTACTTTGCTGTCATCCCAATTTCTTGGAGTACCGCCACCTTGTGTATCCGTGTAAAAAAACACTTCCCAGGATTCCTTGCCTGGTTTTGTAAAAATGGAATAGGTTCCTGCTTTTACCGCATTACCGGCAATTTTTACATCATCACCAAAAGAGACTAAGGTGTACGCATTGGCACCGGTACGCCACAATTTGTCATAAGGTACCAAATCGCCAAAAATGGTTCGTCCCCTCATAGAGGGTCGGGAATATTCAACGGCAACATCGGTCAGTCCAACTTTTTGTTCCAATCGGGAAAAAGGACTTGGTGCCGGTGTATTTACTTGGGCCTCCAAAGGGAAGGAAAGGGCCGCAATAAAAAAGATAACTATTAATTTTTTCATCTGAATAAAGTTTTTGAGTTATGCACAAAACTAAATATAAACCAGAGCCCCGTTTGTTAAGGAAGTCTTAAATAAAAAGTACAGCAATCTTAGTTGCAAATAAAGGGTCTAGTAGAGGATTTGTTGCCGAAGTAAAAGGTAAGATAGTAAACAGAAGATTTCAAAGTGGATACATCAATTGTAGATTCTGGGATTCCAGGACGAATTTTATGCTGGACCCGCCTACCGGAGGTATCAAAAATGGAATACCCGTAAACGGATTCCGAGGTGACCAGTCTATATTCCAACATATTCGATCCAAACCTTTTAAAAAGGAGAAGCTCTTCCTTTATTTCTTCCGGATTATCTTCAGAATCTATTGGGTCATCCATAGGAATTTCATCACCGGCCTCCATACTTTGGGTATGGAAAGAAAAAAGACGGGGTTCTAAGGTTATCGAAGGATTGGTCCTAGAGAACATTTCCGAGGAAAGGAAATATGAATCGTTGTCTATATAGGTAATACCTTCAATTTGCGCCGGGCTTATATCTAAATTCAAACGTTCCATATTTTCAGTAAAAATAGTAGTTTGGGTTCCTCCTTGAACGCGAACCAAAAAAGGATTTAAGGTAAATGAATACCCTGTTAAATACAATTCATCGGTATTCGGATTTAATGTAGCACCGGTAACCAATCCATTTATCGGATATTCGCCCAACTTCTTGGCAACATATTCCCCAGGGGTCTTGGGAATTCCGTAGGCCTTCGTTCCAAAGGCCAACCATTGTTTGGTAAGCACTACAAGTTCATCTCCTAGGACAAATAGGGCTTCGGCATCCCAATCACTGTTTCCATTGTTCGAGAAATCTTCCTGGTCTTCATATTCAAAAGAAATAGTCTCTGCGCTGACCCTGTCCGAAATAGTATATTCTTCCTTGGAAATGCGGTAAATAGTTAAATCCCTTCGTATGCCCAAGTTGTTTCCAAAATCCCCAATATAGATATAAAGCTCGTCCTGCGAGATATCTTCCCAATCTACATTTTGGGCATTGGAAATAACAACTTCGCGAACCACCTGTAGGGAAGTTGTATCTATTTCAAATAGTTTCGCCTCATTCCCGGAGTCGTTGTGTGTAATTAATCGGCCATTATAAAAAATAAGTCCGGATGTTTCAGAAACTGTTCCAGGAAGTTCCCCAAGTGTTCGTATACCTCCTTGCGCCAGAAGAAAGCCGTGTATAAAAAGGAGGAAATAATATGATAGGATATCCTTCACTAGACTATTTTGTTTTCAATGTACAAAAAAGTACAAAATTGCATGATTAAACTAGATGATATTCAAGTATTTAGGTGTAAAAATCAATGGTTTTATTATTTGTTTAACCTTTTTATTTTTTTGTTAGACATTTTTGATTTTATATTTGTACAAACTACCTTATGAAACTGTACCAGCTACATTCCAAGCAGGCTTTACCCATTTCAAAGAAAAAAGCTTGGGATTTTTTATCAAGTCCATCGAATCTCAAAGTGATTACGCCAGACCACATGGGATTTCATATACTTACAGGAGCGGACCGTCCCATGTTTCCAGGTCAAATTATACAATACACAGTATCTCCTTTTCCCGGATATACCACCAAATGGGTAACCGAAATCACCCATGTCATCGACGGGGAGTATTTTGTGGATGAACAGCGTTTTGGGCCCTACGCCCTTTGGCATCATAAACATTTTCTGAAAACTATCGAAAGTGGTGTAGAAATGGAGGATATTATTGATTATAAGGTACCCTTTGGAGTTCTTGGTCAAATGGTACATCCCTTATTGGTCAAAAAGCAGTTGGTAAAAATTTTCAAATATCGGGAAGAAAAGCTTATCGAGCTTTTCGGGAAGGTGGAAGACGTTCCCAATGAATTATCCCTGAAATCTTTTTGAAATGAAGAAGAACATCCTTTTAATAGGGGGATCTCATGGTATTGGAAAATCCATAGCCCAGCTACTTCATGAAATCCATACTATTTTTATAGCCTCTCGTACCCAAGAGGGTCTGGAAAACGTCCAGTGCCAGTACATACCATTTGATGTTACCAGGGATAGTCTTGACTTGTCCATCCTACCAGAAGAAATACATGGTTTTGTATATTGCCCTGGGAGCATAAACCTTAAACCCTTTAAGATGATGGGTTTGGAAACTTTTGAAGCGGATATGAATTTGAATTTTCTGAGGTTGGTCAAAGTAGTGAAGGAAATTATGCCAAAAATGGCCCAAGGTTCCAGCATGGTCTTCTTCAGCACTGTGGCCGTAGGCAAGGGAATGCCATTCCATACCAGCGTTGCGTCTTCCAAAGGAGCCATTGAGGGGTTCGCCAAATCCTTGGCCGCCGAATATGCTCCTAAACTTAGAGTGAATGTGATAGCACCATCCCTGGTAGATACACCCTTGGCCTCAAAATTGCTCAACAATGAGCGAAAAAAGGAGAATATGGCCGAGCGGCATCCGTTAAAACGCACAGGTCAAGTTGAAGATATTGCCCATATGGCCGTTTTCCTTTTGAGCGACAAAAGCAGTTGGATGACAGGTCAGGTAGTCGGGGTCGATGGAGGAATGTCTACTCTGAATATCTCGTAATATGAATTCCAAAGTATCTATTTTTTGGTTTCGAAGGGATTTACGTTTGGAGGATAATGTTGGTTTTCTAGAGGCCTTGAAAGGTGATTTTCCTGTACTTCCCATCTTCATCTTCGATACCGAAATCCTGGACAAACTGCCCAAGGATGATGCACGGGTTACCTTCATTCACCAAAGGCTTCAAAAAATGCGCAGCATACTTCAAAATGAATGGGGAAGTTCCTTGGCCATCTATCGTGGAATACCGGAGACAATTTTCAAAGGCTTACTGGGAGAATATAACGTTCAGGGGGTATATACAAACCACGATTATGAACCGTATGCAAAAGAACGGGACAAACGTATTCAAGAATTATTGGAAAAGAACGATATCGGTTTTAAAACATTCAAAGACCAGGTCATTTTTGAAAAGAATGAGGTTATCAAGGACGATGGCAATCCGTATGTGGTGTATACCCCTTACATGAAGAAATGGAAAGAAAGGTTTAATGCAGATCTTATAAAAATCCACGATACCCTTCTGTACCTCCAAAATCTGATAGGACAAACCGAGTTACCAAATCTCTCCCTTTCAGACATTGGATTCCAAACATCTTCCATAAAGGTCGTGGACTATAATGTTGCTCCCAGTTTAATACAACGGTATGAGGATACTCGCAACTATCCCGCTGAGGAAAACGGTACATCGCGTTTAGGTCCACATCTACGTTTTGGTACCGTTTCCGTTCGGAAAATGATCAAAAAAGCGATTGTCGAAAAAAATGAAATATTTTGGAACGAACTTATTTGGCGGGAGTTCTTCATGCAAATCCTTTGGCATTACCCAAGAACGGTCACGGAAGCCTTTAAGCCAAAATACGATCGTATCGTTTGGCGCAATAAGGAAGAGGAATTCGAAAAATGGAAAAAAGGGGAAACCGGATATAAATTAGTAGACGCCGGAATGCGGGAACTCAATGAGACCGGATATATGCATAACCGTGTACGTATGTTGGTCGCCAGCTTTCTATGCAAACATTTATTGATCGATTGGCGTTGGGGCGAATCCTATTTTGCCGAAAAATTGTTAGACTATGAGATGAGCAGCAATGTGGGAAACTGGCAGTGGGCCGCTGGCAGTGGCGTGGACGCCGCACCTTATTTTCGGATTTTTAATCCGATGACCCAGGTCACTAAATTTGATCCGGGCGAAAAATATATTTCAAAGTGGGTTCCGGAGCATACTACAAGTACATATCCCCTGAAGATGGTGGATCATAGGGAAGCCCGGGAACGTTGCCTAAAGGTTTACAAAGACGCGGTAGGATGATTTCCCTTTTTTAGTATATTTAGAATTCGACCAAAAACCCAAGGAATGTCCAACAACAAGACCGTACCCACCGATGCCTCCGTCCAGGAATTTTTGGATAAAATTGAAGACGAGGACAAAAGAAACGACAGTTACGTACTCCTAAGTTTAATGGAGAAGATTTCGGGTGAACGCCCCGTTATGTGGGGGCCCAGTATTATTGGTTTTGGAAGTTACCATTATAAGTACGATTCCGGAAGGGAAGGTGATATGCTCAGCATCGGTTTTTCACCGCGTAGGCAAAATTTTTCATTGTACGTCGGTGCGGGCGCCAAACGTAATCAAGGCTTTTTGGCCAAATTGGGCAAGCATACCATGGGCAAATCCTGTCTTTATATCAAAAGATTATCGGATGTGGACATGCAGGTTCTTCAAGCATTGATCCGCTCAACCTATGAGTATGATAAAAAGAAATACAACAACTAATCCTATCCCATGAAAACACGAACGTTACTTTTAATTCTTCCTTTCCTCGGGCTTACGGCCAATGGACAAAAACTGACCTCCAGCAAAAAGGCCATAATCGCATCCGTTGAAAAGCATAGGACAGAGCTAATAGCAATAAGTGATTCTATTTGGGCCCTGGCCGAGACTGCATTTGAGGAGGACGATTCCTCGCGAATTCTGGCAGATTATGCGGAGAAAAATGGTTTTACCGTAGAAAGAGGTGTCGCCGGTATGCCAACTGCCTTTGTAGCCACTTATGGTTCCGGAAACCCGGTAATCAGTGTTCTAGGGGAGTTTGATGCCCTACCGGGAATCTCCCAAAAAGCTCTTCCAACTAAGGAACCTTTACATGAAGGTGCCGCGGGACATGGATGTGGACATAATCTGTTTGGAGCGGCAAGCCTCGGTTCCACCATTGCGGTTAAGGAATTGATGGAGCAAGGAAAGATCAAGGGTACGATCAAATTTTTTGGAACGCCCTCCGAGGAAAAGTTCTTTGGCAAAATATGGATGGTCAGGGAAGGATTATGGGACGGGGTGGATGTAAATTTAAGCTGGCATCCTTCCGCGGTAACGGAGGCCGATGTTCAAAGCTCCCTGGCCTTGGTCGATTTTAAGGTCGAGTTTTTTGGCCAGGCCGCCCATGCCTCTAGCGACCCCTGGAATGGACGTAGCGCTTCCGATGCGCTGGAACTTTATACAACGGGAATAAACTACTACCGTGAACATATAAAACCTACAGTGCGTATCCATTATCATATCCAAGATGGCGGCCAAGTGGTGAACGTCGTTCCCGACTATACCAAACTCTGGGTTCGGGTTCGCGATACCAAGCGAAAGGGAATGCTTCCGGTATATGAGCATGTACAAAAAATGGCCGAGGGTGCGGCCATCATGGCCAATGTGGATTACAAAATATCGCTTATTTCCGGTATTTACGAAGTTTTGGTCAACCGGGCCGGTGGCGAAATCATGCAGAAAAACCTGGAGCTTTTGGATCCCTTGACTTATACCGAGGAGGAAATCGCTTTTGGAAAAAAGATACAGGAAGCTACGGGCAAACCCCAAGTAGGCATGGATAGCGATTTAAAGCCGTTTGCGGAGACCAAGGAGCATCCCGGAGGAGGTTCAACGGACGTAGGCGATGTTAGCTGGAATGTGCCCAATATCAATTTAAAGGTGACTACGGCACCGAAGGACACCCCATGGCATTCGTGGGCCGTCGTAGCCTGCGGGGGCATGAGTATAGGACATAAGGGAATGGTACATGCAACCAAGGCCCTGGGCATGACCGCTGTGGATCTTTTTGAAAATCCAAAGCTGGTAGAAAAAGTGAAAGCCGAATTCAAACAACGTAAAGGCAATGAGGTGTACAAACCTATGGTACCGGAAGGACCTCCGCCAATAGGAACAAACTAATCTGAAAGACAATAAAAAAATGGAAGGTTTACAGTTAATAGATAATTCGGAAGCCAAGCGATATGAAGTTCATATTGATGGGCTTGTACCCAGAATAGAGTACATAAGGACCAAGGACAAAATTTATCTAACACATACCGAAGTCCCGCGGGGCTTGGAGGGCAAGGGAATCGGAACTTCCTTGGTCAAGGCGGTTTTGGAAGATATCGAAAAAAAGGACTTGACCTTGGTTCCCATGTGCCCATTCGTGGCCATGTACATTAAACGGCATCCCGAATGGAAAAAACTGGTTTTAAAAGGAATTAATATTGCTTGATCATGGCTGAACGAGAAATTGTAAAGAAGTACTCCAACGGAGAGTTGACCGTGGTTTGGAAACCCAAATTATGCATACATTCCGCAATTTGCGTAAATACGCTTCCCAAGGTTTATAACCCCAATGAAAAACCTTGGATCAAGGCTGAAAATGCCAGTACGGACGAGTTAAAAGCACAGATTTCCAAATGCCCTTCTGGAGCCTTAAGTTATGAAATGGACAACGAAGATGAACAAGAGGGTAAGGAAATGAAATCCCATATGCAAATTCAGGTTTCGCCTAATGGCCCTTTATTGATTCAAGGGAACCTATCCGTTACCTTGGCAGATGGCCGTATTGAAGATAAAAAACGGACTACGGCATTTTGTAGGTGTGGGGGATCGGCCAACAAGCCGTATTGCGACGGTACACATTCAAAAATTGATTTTAAGGATTAAAAAAGATGTTCGGACTATTCAAGAAGAAATCGGAAGTAGAAAAACTACAGGAAAAATATCAAAAATTGATGAAGGAAGCTTTTGATCTTTCCAAAAGTAATCGCTCCGCGAGTGACACAAAATATGCGGAGGCGGATGAAGTTCAAAAGCAAATCGAGGCATTGACCGCTTCCTCCAAGACCCGTTCATGACCGAAAAGGAAAAAATGCTGTCTGGGCAAAACTACGATTCAAGAGATGCTGAATTGATCGATCAATATCATAGGGCGCGGAAGCTTTTCCAAGAATACAATCGATTGGAATCCACGGAAATGGTTAGACGAAATGAATTGCTGGACAAGCTGTTTCACCATAAGGGAGATGGGGTTTGGATAGAGGCCCCTTTTTTTTGCGATTATGGGGAACATATCTCCATTGGTAAAAATACCTTTATCAATGCCAACTGTTTTTTTCTGGACAACAATAGGATTACCATCGGCAAAAACGGTCTTATCGGGCCCTATGTGCAAATCTATACGGCCCTGCACCCATTGAAGGCCTCAGAAAGGATTGTGGAAGATAAGGAAAAAGGAACGTCTTATTTAACATCCACACTTCCGGTTGTCGTTGGTGATAACGTTTGGATCGGTGGAAATTCTGTGTTGATGCCCGGGGTGTCCATTGGAGACAATACCACCATTGGGGCAGGCTCTGTGGTCACCAAAAACATGCCTGTAAATGTACTTGCTTTTGGTAATCCATGTAAAGTTATCAGGGAACTGTAAACCCGTTATTTTCCATTATCTTTAGGATTCCGTTAAATCGATTTAATCCAAAAAGATGAAGCTTTTCAATTTTACATTAATCCTGCTCCCTTTGTTTATGTATGCCCAATCAGAACAGATACAATCTACACTTGAGATATTTGACATTGAAACAAACGAAAAAAAAATAGTACTCCAAGAGCAAGCCCATTTTGAAGCCCCTAATTGGAGTTTGGACGGGAGTTATTTTATCATCAACCAGAATGGCCTGTTGTACAAAGTGGCCGTTGATGGCAGTACGAAGAAATTACTTCCCACCGGGAACCTCAAAAATTGTAATAACGACCACGGCATTTCCTTTGATGGGACATTACTGGCCATTAGCAACAATGATAAAATCGAGGGGGCTACATCGGGTACTTCGCGGATTTATACTATGCCCATTTCCGGAGGTACTCCAAAATTGATTACTCCGAATTATCCCTCGTATTGGCATGGCTGGTCACCGGATGGTAAGACCTTGGTCTATACGGCGAAGCGAAACGATAACTTCGACATTTTTAGCATTCCTTCCAAGGGAGGCGAAGAAAAAAGATTGACGGATTCACCGGGATTGGATGATGGCCCTGAATATTCACCCAACGGTCAATTTATTTATTACAACTCCATGCAATCCGGAAAAATGGAAATATGGCGGATGAAAGCAGACGGTAGCATCCCCCAACAACTAACGGACGATTCCTATTCCAACTGGTTCGCCCACCCTTCTCCCAATGGAAGATATTTTGTTTTTATTTCATATTTGGAAGATCAAGGGGATAGGCACCCCCCCATGAAAAAGGTAGCCTTGCGCCTTTATGATTTGGACAGTGGCAATATTAGGACCTTATGTGAATTTACCGGGGGCCAAGGTACCATCAATGTACCCTCTTGGGCACCGGACAGTAAACGATTTGCGTTTGTGTCCTATGAGGAAATTAAATAATGAATACAAATAAACATGGAAATCCGGCTGAAAATAGGTGCCTAAGCCTGTCGAAGGCACGTATCGGGCATAAATAAAACTGTGAAAGGCTATACTTATATTTTGCAATGTTCAGATGGGAGTTACTATACCGGAAGTACCGTAGATTTGGAATTACGAATACAGCAACATCAAAATGGGAAAGGAGCAAATTATACCAAAAGGAGATTGCCAATAAGTCTTTTATATGTAGAAATTTTTACTAGAATTGATGAAGCCTTTCGACGCGAAAAACAAATACAAGGTTGGAGCAGGAAAAAGAAAGAAGCTTTAACAGATGGCGAACATAACCAACTACCAAGATTATCAAGAAACTATACAGAATATGGGGTGCCTTCGACAGGCTCAGGCACCGAAATTTAGATAAAAATTGGGCCCGAATAGGAAGTAACCCGTCAAATATCTTGAAAGACAATTAAATCTATACACAATACCTCAAAACCGTAATGGATTAAACCCCAAAACCGCAACTCATGACAAGTCCCATAAAAAATAGTTTCCCGCTAGGCTTTCCCTGGCAGACCCAGGATCCGTTTTTATTTTGCGTATATCATTTGGACCATTATCCCAAAGGAAAGGAAGATATGTCCCCCGCTGCTTCTTTGGAAGGCAGGAATTTGGGGAACGACTTTACCCTAAAAGATGGTTGGCGTATGTATCATGGACAGACTATCCCAGGTTTTCCATCCCATCCCCATAGGGGCTTTGAAACCATTACAATCGTAAACAAAGGGTATTGCGATCATTCCGATTCCCTGGGTGCCGCCGGTCGGTTTGGGCAAGGCGATGTGCAGTGGATGACAGCCGGCAGAGGTGTACAACACTCGGAGATGTTCCCTTTGTTGTATACGGAAAAAGAAAATCCCTTGGAGCTTTTTCAGATTTGGCTGAACCTGCCCAAAGCGAGCAAATTTGTAGACCCCCACTTCAAGATGCTATGGCACGAGGATATTCCCATTATTGAATTTGAAGGGGGAACCGTAAAAGTGATTGCCGGCTCTTACTCCGGCACCAAGGCCCCTAAACCCGCTCCGGATTCATGGGCGGCAAATGTAGAAAACGAAGTTGCTATCTGGAACATTCATTTAAACGCCAATGCCTCCTATACCCTAGCAAAAACGGATATCCCCGTAAACAGGACCTTGTATTTTTATGAAGGTGCTGAACTTCAAATCGGAGGTGATATCATCCAGCAAAACTTTGGAGTTGAATTGGAAGCTTCCCAAGATACGGTTATCCAAAATGGGGAAAAAGAGGCATCCCTTCTTTTATTACAGGGCAAGCCTTTAGAGGAAACCGTAGTACAATATGGTCCCTTTGTTATGAATACTGAGGAAGAAATCCAAAAAGCGATGCAAGAATATCGTATTACCCAATTCGGCGGTTGGCCGTGGCCCTATCCGGACAATGTACATCCCAAGGAAAAAGGAAGATTTGCCCAATATCCAGATGGAGCTTTGGTAGAGAAATGATTACACCAAAAGAATCTTGATTTTAGGTTATGCTGATTACACCCTAACGATTTTAGCCCCAATGGCCCGTAGCCTTGTATCGATGTCCTCATAGCCCCTATCGATCTGCTCAATATTATGAATGGTAGAGGTACCTTTTGCGGATAATGCGGCAATTAAAAGTGAAACCCCAGCCCTAATATCAGGGGAGACCATAGTAGTGGCCTTTAAGGTAGACTTAAAATCGTGACCTATTACGGTAGCCCTGTGGGGGTCACAAAGAATAATCTTCGCTCCCATGTCTATGAGTTTATCCACAAAGAACAAACGGCTTTCGAACATCTTTTGATGGATAAGTACTTCTCCCCTCGCCTGGGTCGCTACCACAAGGATGATACTCAATAGATCCGGAGTGAGTCCTGGCCAGGGGGCATCCGCAATGGTCAGAATGGAACCATCGATAAAGTTCTGGATTTCGTATCCATCCTTATGTCTGGGAATAAAGATATCATCGTCCCTGCGTTCAATTTGGATGCCTAATTTTCCAAAAACCGAGGGAATAAGACCCAAATCCTTCCAACTCACATTCTTTATGGTCAGTTCACTTTTGGTCATGGCGGCAAGACCAATCCAACTTCCTATTTCAATCATATCGGGAAGCATGGTATGTTCGGTACCGGCCAGTTGATCTACCCCTTGTATGGTCAACATATTGGAGCCTATTCCTGAAATTTGGGCCCCCATCCGATTCAACATTTTACAAAGTTGTTGTAGATAAGGTTCGCATGCGGCATTATAAATGGTGGTCTCTCCTTCGGCAAGAACTGCGGCCATAACAATGTTGGCCGTTCCGGTTACGGAAGCCTCATCCAAGAGCATGTAGGTTCCCTTTAGCCTTTTGGCCTCGACACCGTAAAAATGCTCTTCCCTGTTGTAACGGAATTTGGCCCCCAGATTAATGAAGCCTTCAAAATGGGTGTCCAACCTTCGACGTCCTATCTTATCGCCTCCAGGTTTGGGAATATACCCCTTTCCAAAACGGGACAACAATGGGCCCACCAGCATTATGGATCCCCTAAGTCCCCTGCCATCCCTTTTAAAGTCGTCCGATTGCAAATAATCCAAATTCACATCGTCCGCCTTAAAGGTATATGAACCTTTTCCTTTTTTCTGGATCTTTACGCCCAGATCTTCCAACAACAATATCAGTTTGTTGACATCTACGATATCCGGAATATTGTGGATGGTGACTTTTTCAGGGGTCAAAAGAACGGCACATAGAATTTGAAGGGCCTCGTTCTTGGCCCCCTGGGGCGTTATTTCACCGGAGAGTCGGTGGCCGCCTTCAATTTTAAATGTTCCCATGTAGGATCAGGAATATTAATATCGTTTTTTACCGCGATTGTTTCTTTGGCTTTTCTTACTGGAACTGCTACGACCTGTCTTGGATATTCTGTTCTTAAGGAACTGTCCACTTTCCGTGAGGTTCTCATCTACCAAGTTTATCTGACCATCACTTAGCTCGTACAAGTGTTTGAATATTACCTTATCGTCCACGGTATCCTTGTTCCAATTTAGGTAGCACTTCTTCATGTGGTTGGCAATGGCATATTCAAGACCATCGCGCATATCGCCTTTTTCCCATTTTACGGCCACATCGATCATCCTTTTGATATTATTGCCATAAAAACGGTATTTGGGATGATTCTGGGGATACTCCAAGGGTTCCGGCCTTTGTTGCAGCACCTCTTTGGAGGTGATGGGAAAAGGAGATTCGACATCGAGCTTAAAGTCGGACATGATGAACAACTGATCCCAAAGCTTATGCTGAAAATCGGGGACATCCCTTAAGTGGGGCTGCAAATTCCCCATAACGCTTATGATGGCCTTGGCCACCCGATTTCTTTCGGAATCGTCCTTGATGGAAACGGCGTGATCCACCATCTTTTGGAAATGACGACCATATTCCGGTATGATCAACTTGGGGCGTTCCGTGTTGTATTCTAAATTCTCTACTGGATTCAAATTAAAGGTTTTAGCTTAAAAATTAGTATGGAGTAGTTCCTCGGGTATGTTTGCAAAGTAACAAAAATATCCCAAATACTCGGCTTATAGGGAAATTACGCCCTCCACCGTACCTACTTCCTTATATTTCTGGATAACCTCATCCGGGTTTTTCCTATTTACGGTTATGGATATACTGGTATATTTTCCCTTTTTTGATTTCTTGGATTCGATAACCGCCCCGGTATTGTCAAAAATACCATGTATCCTGTTTATCTTCTCGGTATCCGTAGGAACGATGAACTTGTACAAGTAGTTGGAAGGCCAGTCCGTGCTTTCCTGAAGCTGCTCCTTTAGACGGCTATAAAACTCATCGGATTTTTCATTATTCATGAAGAATGTTTTTGCAAAGATAATGCTTCGACCACAGATTTCTTAACCTAATGGGTATTGATTATTTTTGTGCATACCATATACATAACTATTGAATCCAAAAAAAATTGTAATCACCGGTGGGCCTAGTACCGGAAAGACTTCGGTAATCGAAAGCCTGGAAAAAATGGGGTTCACCTGTTTGCACGAAGTAATCCGAAGTATGACCCTAGCGGAGAAGGAACAAGCCGGACTGGAATCCTTTGCCATAAATCCTATTGTCTCCGTAAAAGACCCTATCCAATTTAACACACAATTGCTGCAACAACGAATCGCACAGTACAAATCGGTCAAGGGAACCGACCAAGATTTTGTTTTTTTTGATAGGGGTATTCCGGATGTATTGGCCTATATGGATTGTTTTGGCCAGAAATACGACGAAAAATTCACAAAGGCCTGCAAAACATTTCGTTATGATTTGGTATTGCTGATGCCACCTTGGCCCGAAATCCATAATGTCGACAATGCACGATTTGAGAGTTATGAGGAATCCTTACGGGTACATGAATGCCTAAAGAATACTTACGGGCATTTTGGATATGACCTGCAGGTTGTTCCCAAGGATCCTGTAGAGGAAAGAAAGAACCACATATTGAATCTTCTAAATCCGGGATGATGGAAAACCGTCCAAGTAAGCTTCTACAACATTATTGGGGTTTTTCGGAGTTTAGGGGTTCCCAAAAAAGCATTATTGAAGGTGTCCTAAATGGAATGGACATACTCGCCCTCTTACCGACCGGTGGTGGAAAATCCATCTGTTTTCAAGTACCGGCCTTGGCCAGGGAAGGCATCTGTATTGTAGTTTCTCCCTTAATCGCCTTGATGAAAAATCAAGTTGACAACCTTAAAAAAAAGGGTATCAAGGCCATTGCGCTCACGGGTGGAATCCGATTTGAAGAGGTAAGCGATCTGCTGGACAATTGCATTTATGGGAATTACAAATTCCTTTATCTCTCCCCGGAGCGCTTAAAGCAGGAAATGGTACTGGAACGGATACAACGAATGAATGTAAACCTGGTTGCCATAGACGAGGCGCATTGCATCTCACAATGGGGGCACGATTTTAGACCGGCCTATCTGGAATGCACCAAGATAAGGGATCTGCATCCCGACGTTCCTTTTTTGGCCCTGACCGCCACGGCGACGGAAAAAGTAGCTCGGGACATCATTGAAAATTTGCAGTTTAAAGAGCATTCGGTATTCAAGGACTCCTTTGCCCGGGATAATATTGCTTTCAGTGTAATCTGGGAAGAGGATAAGCGCTACAGGCTAAAACAACTCTGTGCCCAGGTCCAAAAGAGTGCCATAGTCTACGTCCGCACCCGACGTTCGGCAGAAGAACTGTCCAACTATTTAAATGCGAATAAGATTGGTGCCACATTTTTTCATGGTGGAATTTCCAATGCGGAAAAGGAGAAAAAGCTGAATTTATGGCTTACGAACCAGGTAAAGACCATAGTTGCCACCAATGCCTTTGGCATGGGGATAGACAAACCGGATGTAGAACTGGTGTTGCATTACCAGATTCCGGATTGTTTGGAGAACTATTTTCAAGAAGCCGGGAGAGCGGGTAGGGATGGCAAGGCTGCGAAAGCAATTCTCATCACCAATAAAACAGATGAAAAGCAGGTAAGGAATCAGTTTTTAAGTGTACTGCCGGACGTTTCCTTTCTCAAAAAAATATACAACCGGCTCAACAATTATTTTCAAATACCTTACGGGGGGGGAAATAACGAAGCTTATCCATTGAACTTCAATGCATTTTGCAGTACGTATCAACTGAATACGATATTGACCTACAACGCTTTGCGTATCCTGGATCTAAATTCGGTCATATCATTGTCCGAATCCTTTTTCAGGACAAGTACAGTTCGTTTCCTGGCGAACAAACAGCACATTCTTGAGTATCTGGAGAAAAACCGTGCCATGGCCGGAGTTGTCCAGACACTATTACGGACCTATGGGGGAGTTTTCGATTTTGACACAAAAATTAATACCGGTCTTATAGCCAAAAAATCAGGGCAAAACGAAGAAAACATTATCCGAATACTGAGTCGATTGGAAAATGATGGAATCATCGAATACCATGCCGTCAATCAAGACTTGAACATACTATTTCTAGTACCTAGGGAGGATGATAGCACCATCCATGTTTTTGCTAAAAATGTAAAGGAACAAAACCGGATCAAGCAAGAAAACGTGGAGCATATGCTCCGCTATATCAATACGGATTCCAAGTGTAGAAATAGGCAGATTTTGGCGTATTTTGGCGAGAGACGTAAGACGGATTGTGGTATATGCGATGTTTGTCTGAGGAGGGCTTCCAAAAATGCTGAGAGTTTGGAATCGCTTTCCGAAGGAATATTGACATTGTTAAGGGAAAGGAAAAGGACATCAAGGCAATTGATTGAAACCTTGACGTACGAAGAGGATAAAATCCTAGAAGTCATAGGGTATCTTTTGGAGGATGGGGAGATACGAATAAATACAAAAAACGAATACGAATTGATGTAATATGGGAAAATTGCGAATTGTCTTCATGGGAACTCCTGATTTTGCGGTAGCCTCGTTATCCAAATTGGTCGAAAGCGGTTATGCCCCGGTGGGTGTAATCACTGCTCCGGATCGGCCGGCCGGCCGAGGTCGCAAACTCCAGGAATCGGCCATAAAAAAATATGCCAAGCAGCATAACATAAGAATTTTACAGCCGACCAATCTAAAAAGCCCGTCCTTTTTAGCCGAACTAAAATCGTTGCATGCCAATCTACAGGTAGTGGTGGCCTTTCGAATGCTTCCGAAAGTCGTCTGGGATATGCCCGAATACGGTACCTTTAACCTGCACGCCTCACTCTTACCCCAATATAGGGGTGCGGCACCGATTAATTGGGCCATTATCAACGGGGAGACGGAGACCGGGGTCACTACATTTTTTTTGGACGAAAAAATAGATACGGGTGAAATCATACTCCAAGAAAAGGTAATAATCAAAGAAACGGATACCGCGGGAGCACTTCATGACATATTGATGCTTTTAGGTGCGGATTTGGTATTGAAGACCATCCAGCAGATTGAAGACCATTCCGTAAAAAGACAGAAACAAAGTAGCTCCCAAAATCTAAAAAAGGCTCCTAAAATACATAAGGAAACCTGCAAAATCGATTGGGACAAACCCATCTTGGAAATCTATAATCACATACGTGGGCTAAGTCCTTACCCCGCTGCCTGGAGCACCCTGATCAATGATACGGCAACTATGCCGGTAAAAATTTATTCAGTGGCCCTGGAGAGGAAGGACCATTCCCATAAAAATGGCCAGATCTTATTTGACAAAAAGGAAATTCGGGTTGCGGTTCCAGGTGGTTTTGTTCAACTTCTGGAAATGCAATTATCCGGGAAACGAAAAATGCAGGCTCAAGAAATCCTAAACGGCCTAAAATTGTCCAAAACTGCCTATATGGCCTAAAGCCCCGCCGTTATTGGGCTGCGAGAAACGTAAAAATTGCCTTACTTTATCAACAAACGTCCCGAGTTATCAACAAAAACGGGGATTTCCCTCGATTTTACTTGTGTTCATGGCAAATCCATATAAATTTGTTGTTAGGTTTTAAAATTATTTTAACAACAATTAATTTAATTACATTATGAACAAAACAGAATTAATCGACGCTATGGCAGCGGATGCTGGCATCACAAAAGCAGCGGCAAAAAAGGCATTGGAGTCCTTCTTGGGAAATGTAGAGGGATCTCTTAAAAGTGGAAACCGGGTTTCTCTAGTTGGTTTCGGGTCTTGGTCCGTATCTAGGAGAAATGCAAGGGAAGGTAGAAATCCTTCTACTGGCAAAACTATCCAAATTGCGGCTAAAAATGTTGTTAAGTTTAAGGCAGGAGCCGATTTGGGGAACGCGGTAAACTAGTTTATACGATTTTACAATATAACAAGGCATCCTGAACTTCTTTGTCTAGGATGCCTTTTTGTATCCGGACTTTTGGTATTTAGGGGAATTGTCTTATTTTAGATAAACAAGTCTATACTACTATGATAGGTCTAAAACCTAAAAAAGGAAAACTTCTTATCGCGGAACCCTCATTAACAGGGGACGTTTCTTTCAATCGTTCTGTTGTGCTCCTCGCTGAACATAATGAGGAAGGTTCGGTAGGATTTATTCTGAACAAACCTTTGGAATACCATATCAATGACTTGATTACGGAAATTACAATCCCTTTTCAGGTGTACAATGGTGGCCCAGTGGAGCAGGACAACCTTTATTTTATCCATAAGGTCCCCCATCTGATCGATAATAGTATAGAAATCTCGGACGGCATTTATTGGGGCGGGGATTTTGAGAAGACGATTAGCCTAATAAACCAAAAGATTATCTCGGAAAATGATATCCGCTTCTTTTTGGGTTATTCCGGTTGGTCGTCCCTACAGTTGGATCAGGAATTGTCCTCAAAATCCTGGATCGTGGTCAAGAACAAATATGAAAGTGCCATTATCCAAAAATCCTCTGTGGCCTTTTGGAAAGAAAAAATGATCGAATTGGGTGGTAACTACCTGCTTTGGTCCAATGCCCCTGAAAATCCAAGTCTTAACTAACCGATAGTACCTAATCGTACCATTGCATTCAGTTTTCCCACTAAGTCCCTGGCTATTTGTGTGGTATATTCTTTTTTTCTGTATTTGGTAACCGGCTGTATCCCCGAGATAGAATTGGTAATGAAAAGTTCGTCGGACTTTTGGAGCTCAAAAGGAGAAATGGACGCTTCTTCCAAGTTATAGCCGTTTAGGTTACCGATAATCTCCAAAAGTTTTTTCCGAATAATCCCGTTTAGACAACCATCGCTTAAAGGCGGGGTCTTGATCGAAGTTCCCTGTACCAGAAAAACGTTCCCGTTCAAGGCCTCGACCACCATTTTATTTTGGTTCAGCAATAGGCAGTTATCATAACCGTTCTCTTGGGCATAAATGCTTCCCGTTACATTGATTAGCCTGTTGCTGGTTTTTAAGGTGGAAAGCAAACCGGTATTCACGTAAAAATCCTTAAAGAGTTCAACCTCAACAGATTTCTCCTCCAAAATATAAAAGGGATGGGCCAATTCCTTACGTTCTATAACATATGAAATCTCGTTGCTTTTGGGCAAATACAGACCCCCATCATTCCTAAAAACGGTGAAACGGATCCTTGAATTTTTCGCGGACGGACCGGCATGGATCGTTTTACGTATTTCGGCTTCCAGGAATTCCATGGTAAATTCCATGGGTATCTCCATACGCAAGATACGCATGGAAGCCATAAGTCGGAGATAATGGTCCTCCCAAAGTAATATTTGCCCGTCTACGGCACGTAGGGTTTCAAAAAGGGAGTCCCCATAGCGGAGTCCCCTATTTTCATGATTTAAAAAAAAAGCATTTTCGGGAAGGAGCGTACCGTTAAAATTGACCATAAAAAAACCTTGAAAAAATCAAGGTCAAATATAGAATTAAATATAAGAAGTCGTTATTGGGATCCCAAAACATGCTTTAAATCGGAAACCTGATTTTCCCAAAGCATTTTAGCCTCATCTACTTCGTCCTCCTCCGCGAAATCCGTAATAAAAAGGGAGACGTCCTTGGTGATTTCATCCACGATGATCTTCATTTCAAAATAGGAATCATCCTCATTTTCTTCCCAGGCAAATTTTACGAACTCATCGCTTTTGCGTTTTAACAGTTTGGCGATTTCCTCGGAACCGTCCCAAATAAAACTGAACATCTCCCCACGGGAGTTGACGTTGTCCGCGAACCACTCCGAAAGTCCCGAGGGTGTGGACAGGTACTGATACAGCAATTGGGGGGAGGACTGTATGACAAATTCAAGTTCAAATTTTATTTTATCGCCCATTACGATGATTTTTTCTTCGGGCAATATATAGATTTCCAAATGATAAAAAAATAAAACCGAGGGAATAATTTGAAGTACCAGAGTTGATAGGCACAAAATTAAACTTTATATTTGCAGCCGTTTTGATCAAATGGCGAGGTAGCTCAGGTGGTTAGAGCGCAGGATTCATAACCCTGAGGTCGGGAGTTCAAGTCTCCCTCTCGCTACAAGGGAAACCCAAGATTTTCAGTCTTGGGTTTTTTTGTTGGGTACAACATAGGTACAACATTTTGTAATAGCTTTAATCTTTTTATAAAGCCAGTTATATTAAGGATTTCGTCGCATAAGGAAGTTGATTAGGGACGGATTTCCATATTTCTTCTTCTCCCTAACCACAAAAAGCACCCGATAGGGTGCTTAGATTTAAAGGCGAATGCAAATTATTTATAGATTTTTTAGTGCCGTAAAAGGTGAATTAACGGAACTACTAAAAAGAACGACAAATGGAACTGGAATAGGATACTTTTCGATTATAGTTAAGCTGTTCCGCAAAACGGCCGTGGTTGTTGCACAACTCTGATATTCATCAATTCTTGCTTTCATAAGCGTTGGGAAATGGGTAACTTATGGTATGCAAGGCAGAAAGAACTACACCGAAAAACTGTTCCTCAGCTTCAGGCTGTCGGACCGTGTTCCCAAGGACAACCTTTACAGAAGGCTCCGCGAAACGCTCGACCTGAGCTTTCTTTACCGGGACACAGAGGAACTATATGGCAGGACGGGCAACCCGTCAATCGACCCAGTGGTCTTCTTCAAGCTTTTGATCACGGGATACCTGGAGAACATAACCTCCGACCGAAAACTGGTGGAACACTGCGGTATGCGAATGGACGTGCTCTACTTCCTGGGCTATGACCTGGACGAAGAGCTGCCATGGCACTCGACGATCAGCAGGACAAGACAGCTTTACCCGGAATCCCTTTTCGAGAAACTCTTCAACAAGGTATTTGCCCTTTGCGTCGACAGCGGGATGGTGTCCGGCCGCACCCAGGCCGTGGACTCGGCCCCGATAAAGGCAAACGCATCCATGGAAAGCGTGGTGCCGAAAATGCCTGCCAGCCCCATGGACGACCACTTGAAAAAAGTGTCGGAAGAAAACGGGGCAACCGGGCAAAAACAAGCGAAGACCGCTTCTCCCGCACATATCTCCGCCCCCGAACACGAGCTGAAGCGTGTGGAGAAACACCACCGGAACCTGAGGGAGGGTCCGGTGCAACTGATGGGCGCATCCCACAAAAAGGCACGCTTGCTGAGCAACAAGACACACTACAACCCCCATGACCCGGATGCCCGCATATCGGTAAAACCGGGCAAGGCCAGAAAGCTGAACTACCTTTGTAGTATGTCGGTCGATACGGCGAAAGGTGTCATCTCCCATATTCAGGCGGACTTTGCCGACGGCAGGGACAGCCAATACCTGAAGGGTATCGGCTTAAAGGTCCAGGACCGTTTAGGACAGAACGAGCTTGTAATGACGGACCTGTTGGCGGACACAGGGTATTCCAACGGCTCCAACTACGATTTTCTTGAACAAAGGAAGCTTACCGGATGGATACCCGTCTTCGGGAAATTTAAACCCGGGATAGAGGGTTTCCCCTACGACAGGGAAAGGGACGAGTACCGTTGCCCGACGGACAGGCCGCTGCCCTTCAAGGGGCTCAGTACCAACAAGTACGGCACTGTGCTGAAAAACTACTGGGCGGCACCAAGGGACTGCAGGGCCTGCCACATGAAACCCCAATGTGCGCCAAAAACGAGGAGCAAAAAAATCGCCAGAACAATCTATGACGAACAATACCTGAGGGCCTACGCCCGACAACACAGCGAAAGGGGCCGGCAAATGAAAAGACTCAGGCAAAGTACAGTGGAACCGGTGTTCGGCAGCCTGACCCAGTTCTATGGCTTGAGAAAAATAGGTGTACTGGGCAAGGCGGGTGCACATAAGGTCATGTTGATGGCAGCAATTGCCTTCAACCTGAAAAAGTACCTCAAGAAAGGGGGAGGGAAACCCTTCATAAGTATTTTAAAGGTCATTATGGATGCCCTACAAGGCTTGCTGACCGATTTTCACTGGTCGATCCAATCGAGACCGATCCTCATAAAGGCATAATGAAAACTACCCTCTTGAGCCTAATTCTTGTTCAAAGACTACTTATGCAACAGCCACGGCCGTTTTATAGGACGTGCCTTTTTATCATTTCGCCAAGCGAAAGCCAAGTGTGGACAATCTCATCGATGGGTCACGACCATTTCTGTCCCTGACCCTGATACTGGTCGCACGATTCCCAAAAGTCCCGCCACGCAGGACCTTGGATTCGAATACCTTGCCAATCTCATCGCAAGGATACGGTATTTTGGCATTGCTGCACCATTCCCAGATATTTCCGCTCATGTCATAGATTCCCAGTTCATTGGGCTTGAGCATTCCAACGGGATGTGGTCTTCCACCCGAATTGTCTGCATACCAGGCAACTTCGCCCACATCATCGCTGCCGGCATAAAGATACCCCTCCGATTTAGAGCCTCCCCTTGCCGCGAATTCCCATTCTTCCTCCGACGGGAGACGAAGAGATTCACCATATTTGTCGTTCACTTTTTCAATGAATTCCTGGATATCGTACCAAGAAACCTGATCTACTGGGCAATCTTCGCAGTCCTTCGACTTGCTTGGATTTTCACCCATGATTTCCATCCAATCCTTCTGCGTAACCTCGTATTTTCCGATGTGAAAATCATTGACGGTCACAGGATGCGGGCATTCATCGGCAATCCTCAGTTCCATAGGACCGCCGTCATCAACATGGTCATCCCCTCCCATCATGAAGTTGCCCCCTTCCACAAGGACCATTTCAAACCCCGATTTCCGACCATCGGACAATATTTTCTTATTTATAAGATCCTCTTTTACCGGTTTGATGATTTCCACGATTTCGATTTCATTGACCAGTGTGGAATCCGGAGAAAGAAAATCCGGATATTGTTTCCTTTTACTCAAGGAAGGGGGAACGATCAGTTTCCGTATTTCCCCTGTTTGCATTCCCCTTACCCCTTGGTCGACCCCTTCGACGGCCTGATTTCCACCGACAAGGAATTTTGGCAGGTTTTCCGACCCATCGGTCGTGTATAGTTCGGTCCCGTCCCTGTAGCCCATTCTTTCATGCACTATTACTTCATCTCCCTCTTTTACCGTTTCCCCGGTTCCGGTTTTTAAGATCTCGTATTGGAGACCGGATTCAAGGGTAATATGGCCTTGATCGTTCTTTTCCTTATCGCGGCAACCGACAATGAGGATAGAACAGATAGTTAAAACAAGAACGGTAGATATACCTTTTTTCATAAGTACGATTTTTTGAATTTGGTCATTCTTGAATAAAGTTATCCATTTGACTCAAGAAACCCGTCCACTACATTATTCATTTCCCGGGAACTACTCCCGTATTCCAAAAGCGTTTGAATAGTCGGCCAATTCGGAAAACTATTGAAACCAGTCATTCCGCTCGGCCCAAGTAGCTATTCTTCCTTCAAGGCTTCCACCGGATTCCTGTTGGCCGCACGGATGGCCTGACCAATTACGGTCATTATGGCAATGGCCATTGCAGCCAGTGCAGCCGAATAAAAGTACGCGGGGTGCAGCCGAACACTATAGGCAAAACCGGAGAGCCAGTTATTGGCCAATAGATAAACGATCGGGAATGCGATGAGCATGGATACCAGCACTAATTTGACGAACTCCCCGGAGAGCATTGCGACGACCTGTACTGCACTTTGTCCAAGCACCTTTCGGATACCCACCTCTTTTTGCCTCCGCTCAGCGGAGTAGACGGCCAGTCCAAAAATCCCGAGGCATGAGATCAATATCGCAAGGCCCGCAAAATATCGGGACAGTACCGCGACCCTTGTCTCGGAGGCGTATAGCTTTTGATAGTCCTGGTCCATGAACCTGAAATCGAACGGAAGATCTTGGTTGTATTCAGCGTAAAGGTCCCTGATGCGATCGATTGCGGCCCTTTCCATTCCGGGCCTGATCTTTACCAAAATATCGATACCGATGGGATAGCATTGTATGATAGTTGGCTTTATCGGCTCATAAAGGGATTCCAGATGGAAATCCTTGGCCACACCGATAATCTGTCGGTCCTGTCCCCAAAGCGTTATGGTTTTGCCTATGGGATCCCGAAGCCCCATAGCTTCGATGGCCTTTTCATTGAAGATGACTTTGAGGGTGTCCGATTTGGACTCCCTGGAGAAGGCCCTTCCCTCGGCCATTTCGATTTCCAAAAGCTGTAACAGGTCATAGCTGCCCTCCAAATTCTTGAATTCGATACGTTCCTGAGGGTCTTTTCCTTCCCAATGAACCGACCCGGTACCGCCATGGAGTCCGAACAGATCGTGCCAAAAGCTTGAGACACCACTGACCTCGGGCATGTTCCGGACCTCGTCCATAAAGGGCCCGCAATTCTTTTCCAGATTTCCCTCCCGTTTAAAGACGATGATGTTCTCCCTGTCGTACCCCAGGTTCTTCGATTGGATAAGATCCGTCTGGCCATGAATAATCAAAACGGATACGATCAAAATTATCGAAATCGCGAACTGAAAGACCACCAATCCCTTCCGAACCCAAAGTTCGCCAGATGATGTTTTCAAAGTACCCTTCAAGACGGCCACGGGCCTGAAGCCGGAGAGATGGATGGCGGGATAGCAACCTGCAATAAGACCCGTAAGCAACGTAATGGTCAAGGCGGGCCATAGGAACTCCAACACCGATGTAAGTCCCAATTGCTTTCCAGTAATGGAATTGAAGCCGGGAAGCATCAAAAGAACGAGCAGCAGGGCCAGCATCAACGAAAAAAGGGCGGTCAGGAGCGACTCGCCCAAGAACTGGAGCATCAAGGTTCTGCGACCGGCCCCTATCGCCTTTTTTATCCCGATTTCCTTTATCCTGCGGGAGGCCCGCGCCACGGAGAGGTTCATAAAGTTGATACAGGCAATGAGCAGTACGAAGAGAGCCACCCCAGAGAACAGATATACATAATCGATCCGACCACCGACCAACTTACCGTTTTCATAATGCCCATGAAGGTACTTATCGGAATAGTTTCGGAGGAACAGGGTGGAGTTCGAACCTTCGTGTTTGGTTGCGATAAAATCCGAAATCTTTTTATTGAACGCTTCCACATCGGCATCCTCCTTCAGGGTGAGATAGGTCCTCGGATTGCTATTGCCCCAATTTTCGAGGTTCTGTACCTCCAAGTTTATGTGAAAGTACAGCTCATAGGGAAACAGGACATCAAATTTTTCGGTGGTGTTTCGGGGAAGTTTTTCAAAGACCCCGTTGATATGGTATGAACCGCTATAGTCCTCCCACTCCCATTCTATGGTCTTTCCAAGAACGTTTTCAGTTTCCGGAAAGAGTTTATCGGCAAGCTCATCGGAGATAACAATACCATACCTATCGGAAAGAACCTCCTCCCTGTTCCCCTGCAACAAATTCCAGGAAAACATCTTAAAATAGGCTTCCCCCACAAATTGGGCATCTGCCTTGAGCTTTTTGTCACCGCGTTCGATGATTCCCTGCCCGGTATGCCAGAAGGGCGGAACCACGGCCACCGCATGTTCCACTTCGGGCATTTCCTCCTTTAGGGCCTGGGCCAACAGTGCCGGGTTGCCCTCATTTGTTCGAATTTCGTTTCCAACGGGATGGTTGCGCATCACTTGATACAACCGATCATCCATTTGATGGAATTTGTCCACACCGACTTCATCGTTGACCCATAGTAAGATCAGCAGTACGCAGGCCAGTCCTGTAGAAAGCCCGATGATGTTTATTAAAAAAGAGCCTTTGTATTTTTTGATGTTTCTGATGGCGAGCAGGAAGTTGTGTTTCAACATGGTCAAAGTATTTGAACTATGGTACCCTCTGGTCGTATATATTGCAAAATCCTCAGATTCGCGATAACATAAGTAACGGCCTATCGTAAAGAGTCGGGAATATCAAAAAAGTTACACCTCAAAGGATAATTTGTGTATGTGCTATAAATCGAAGGTTTTAGAGAACTTGACGGTCTTTTTAATTTCGTTTTAGAACCCTATCATTCACCGAAATGTTCCTCTGGTAAATATACATCAGGGTTATTTGGGGAATCAATTGCCATCGTGAAGGGCAAGCACGAACTTTTCCGTATTCCCGTTGCAAATTCATTCTTGCCCTTATAAATATATAAACTACAATTACGAATTAAATAAGTTTGATTATATTTACTGCAATTACGAATTAAATAAAATGAAAAAGACAAAACTGGGTGAGTTCGAGGAGCTTGTACTGCTCGTAGTTGTAGTATTGCAGGACGACGCTTATGGCGTCCGTATCAAAAAGGAACTTGAACACCGTTTGGGCGAAACACTCAGTGTCGGGTCGATACAATCGGCACTTAAGAGAATGGAACAGAAGGGTTTTTTGACCTCCGAGTTCGGGGAGGCGACCCAAAAAAGGGGCGGAAAGCGTAAAAGGATATATACCGCCAGTCGGCAGGCCCACAGGGTATTGACGGAGATAAGGGAAATTAGGGCAGGGCTTTGGTCATCGATGCCTGAACTTTCAGGACTGTAGGCTGCCATGGAACCATCGAAAGACATTGGACCGCCCAAATATATCCTCAGGTTTTTGCGCTTTTTTGTCAAGCACGACTATCTCGAGGAGATAGAGGGCGATATGGAGGAATTATTTCGGGAGAATATCAAGACTTGTTCCAAAGCAAAGGCCCGAAGGCATTATTTCTGGGAAACCCTAAAATTGCTTCGACCGATAATCATAAAGCGAATTAAAATGAACTTAGTTCCGAACCACTATGGCATGTTCAGGAACCATGTGAAAGTTTCGTTAAGGGGCCTAAGAAAGAATACCCTTTTTTCAGGAATCAACATTTTGGGCCTGACCATCAGCATGGCCGTAGGCATATTGATGATCTTGCTTTTGTCCGAGATTAGTTCCTTCGACGATTTTCATGATAAAAAGGACAATATTTATCGTGTCACATCTTCCAGAAACATGTTCGGTAGGGAGCGTAAGCTGGCGACTGCCTCTATCTTCATCGCGAACGAATTGGATGAAAAAGCTTCGGGAGTGGAAGAAATCGCCATCGTACGCGACGGACTGACCGCAAATATAAAAACGGCTGAAGGTGGAATCGATTTAAAGGGATTCTATTCCTCGCCCTCCTTTTTCGATGTCTTTTCATTTCGGCTTAAAGAAGGAAATCCTCGAACTGCATTGACAGGTCCGAATAGTATCGTATTGACGGAGTCGGCTTTGCGAAGAATTTTTGGCCAAGGGAACCCAATGGGAAGAACGGTGAGCATGTTGACCGGCCCTGATCTGAACGATACCATCAATGGTACCGTAACCGGCATTATGGAGGATCCCCCTTTAAATTCGCATATGCGTTTCGAGATGTTGGTTTCATTGAACACCCTGAAAAGTGGCCCTGCCCCGCCTTCGCGCAGAGCATCGGATTTTTGGACCGATCCACAAAATATTTCCTTGAACTATGTTTATCTCGTACTGGGCGAGGCCGTAAAAAAAGAACAAGTTGAAAAAGTCCTTGCGAACGTCATGGAAGGTATCAATTCCACGACCGAAGACCCGATAACCCATATGCTACAGCCCCTCGATTCCTTCGTTACGGGCGAAAGCAGTCTCCTTGAAAACCTGCCTGGGCCATCTTTTCCCCAGAACAGGATTTTTCTCATGGCACTACTGACCTTTATCGTGCTTTTATCGGCCTGTTTCAACTATACCAATCTATCATTGGCCAGGGCGTTGCGCCGCTCCAAGGAAATCGGTATCAGAAAGGTCATCGGTGCATCCCGTCTTCAGGTATTCGGTCAGTTTGTCGTCGAGGCGGTGTTATTGGCCTTGATTGCCCTAATCCTGGGACTGGGCCTTTTCTTCTTGATCAAACCGGAATTTCTGGCTTTGCCCAATCCGGCGGCCAGGGGTTATCGAATGTTTTCGTTGGATATGGAATATATCCACCTGCTTTACTTTGTGGCATTTGCCATTGTTACAGGCTGTATCGCAGGTTTCCTGCCCGCCGCTATCCTATCGAAGCTCAATGCCAATATCATTTTCAAGGATGCGGGCAAGATCAAGGTATTCTCCGGAACCGACCTTAGGAGGGTTCTAATGGTGTTTCAGTTTATCCTTTCCATAGGCCTCATCATGTGCGCGGTACTTGTCCATAAGCAATATAGGTTTGCCGTGGATTATGACTTGGGGTATGATACCGAACAAATCGTGAACGTCAATATAAAGGGGGACTATATCGATTTGCTCGAATCCGAATATGGAAAAATTCCGGAAGTGGAAAGAATATCAAAATCCTCCATGGTATTGGGCACCGGTGGAGCGACCATGGGATTGGCCGAATCTGTGGACAGAAATAGTTCCATACGATTTTTGGTCAATGAAATCGACAAGAATTATCTGGACATGCACAAGTTTGAGATACTGGCAGGCACTGGATTCCCTGACGATTTAAGGGAGGGCGAAGACCGGGAACATATCATCGTAAACGAAGAATTCCTAAAGGGTCTTGACCTTGGCCCTCCCCAAGAGGCCATTGGCAAGAACATCTGGTACAACGGCGACCGATTAGGGATTTTAGGCGTGGTAAAGAACTTCGTGAACATGTCCCTCACCATGGATCTGGAAAAGGCCTTTGCATTCGTTCGGCCCACCGCCTCCGAAAGATACGCGATATTGGGAGTAAAACTCAATGGCAAGGACTTGACGGCTTCCATGGAAAAATTGAAAAACGGGTATCTGAAGTTTGACCCTATCCATCCTTTCGAAGCTTCGTTCTACGATTCAAAAATTGAGGAGACCTATCAGCAGCATAAAGCGACCTATACCATAATTTCCTTTTTGGCCATACTTGCAATTTCAATATCGACACTTGGTTTGATGGGTATGGCCGTTTTTACCGTGGAAAGCCGCAAAAAGGAAATAGGTATTCGAAAAGTCTTGGGCGCTAGTATCGGAAATTTGACTTTGTTGTTGTCCCGTGGTTATTTTAATGTTATTTTATTAGCGGGATTGATTGCAATTCCCATTTCGTTATATGTGGTGGATAGATTTGTGCTGAATGAATTCCTCTATAGAACAACAATAGGAGCAGCGGAAGTACTCTCAGGTTTTCTCATCGTTTTTGTAATAAGTGCACTTACCGTTGGCAGGCAAATCATAATAGCTACAATTAGGAACCCTGCGGATACGCTGAGAACGGAATAAGATTCCAAAGTTTTAGAAAACTAACGTGGCTGTTGCACAACTCTGATTTACATCGATTCTTGTTTTCATAAACCTTGGGAAATCGGTAACTTAAGTTATGCAAGGCAGAAAGAACTACACCGAAAAACTGTTCCTGAGCTTCCAGCTGTCGGACAGGATTCCGAAGGACAACCTTTACAGAAGGCTCCGTAGCCTGGAACGGGACAAAAATTATAGTGGCCATCCTACTCCTACCGGTGTTGTTTTTCATCCAGGTATTCTTCCTTTGGAAAATATGGAAAGGAAGAATAGGTAAGATCAAGAAGCAAATCGATGTTTTGAAATCTTGTGGTGATAATGGGTGAAGACTTATGTAATTAATAAAGTTCCTTAAAACCAGCGTTTTTCAAATAGGTTGTACCCATTGATGCCGATATGCAAGATTTGCAACGGAAGGGAAAATGGCAGTTCTAAGGATTGATAAATACTCTCAAGCGGTTATCCAGCCTACTGAGTACCAGAGCGTTTAAGGTACTTTTCACGATAAAGCGATGGTGCCATACCGTACCGCTCCGCAAATATCTTGGAAAGGTAACTCTTGGAATTAAGGCCCACGGCATAGGTTATCTGGGATATGGACAGTTGGCCCTCCTCCAACAGTTGCTTGGCCAACAACAGTCGCTCGTTCCGAATGAACTCGTTCACGCTCATACCGTAAACGGTACGGAAGCCGTTCTGGAGGATGCTGGTGCCCAGCCCATGCTTGCGTGCAAGGACACTTATGGTAATGGGCGAATCCATATGGTCCTTAATATAGTCCGCCGCGTTCTTGATGGCCTGTAAATGATTGTGCCTGAAAATTCGCCTGTCATTGACTTTTCGTATATCGTCCAAGTACAATTGTATGAAGGATGCCAAGATCTCATAGGCCTTCGCTTCCAAATAGATTGACCTCGCCAACCCGATGGAGCTGCAGTTCCGGAATTCCTCTATCATATTGGAGATCTCATAGCTCATATTCGTCTTGAAGAAGAAGGGAAGGACACCGTTGACATCCCTGAAGATATCCTCCAGCTCCATATCAAGGGCGTCCAGATGGCTTTTGATCCGCGTCTCGAAAAGTTTACGGTTGATCTCAAGGGAAAAGATACTCGTGTTTGAATTGGAAGGTATCAAAAAGCGGTGATTGTTCTTGGGCGTACTTGCCACGATCATCGTTTCAAGATTTCTGATATCGGAATATTCAGGCTGGTGTTCCAACTTATATTGATAGTCATCGCCCATATTGAATATTATTTTCAATGGATGGACCATCCCTTTGTCCAGTTCAAAGTGAAAATCCTTTTTTAGGCGATAGATTGCGTCTACAACACCGAACCCATGGTCGTAGCTATGGCCGTATAAAAACCCCGTACCGAACGGTTCCGGTAGTTCAAGGTAATATTCATTTCTTGATTTGTTGAACGGTGTTTCCAAAGAGTTGGCCATCGATGCTATGATATCACCAACACCACTATCGACAAGATTGATTTTTTTCTTCATGACTCCTATATTTTCAATGGTAAAAGTTTCACCTGTCTCAAATAAGGAGTTTTTAAGACACATGTACTCAGCAGGATAAAGCTACGATTAAATAACGAGAACAGGGCAAAAAATAAAAGCCCGGTACGACCGGGCTTCGTGCTGAGTACATCGGCGATGAAGGAATCATACCGTATACAAAATTCAAAGTAACAAATCAGGAAAAACTATTTGACTCTTTAGAAATAAAAATTGATCTGAAACCCCTAAAGCCTTCGGCCGGTTGTTGGGTATCCATAGAAATGAGCCTGACAATTAAAAAGCCTCCCCCTGTAGATGCGGTGTGGATTCCCCGTGCATTCAAGGATTGTGGTACTCCCAGACCTTACCTTCTGCAAGAATTTCGGGGAGAGGTCCACTGATTCCCAAACCCTGTAATAAGTGAGCTTTTGTTTTTTTATAGGGATAAACGTTTGTGTTCAAGAAAGATTTGTATAAATAGCGAGTCGGATACCACTAAAAAAGAATCGTTGGGCTTTTGGTTTGTCTTATAAAGCCGACATTTCTTGGGAATCGACTCCTTTGTCTTTGAGAGTCTCGTTAACTCGCCAATAAAAAAGACCGAATGAAAAGAGCGATTCCACCCACTGTATTTGTGTTTTATTTCCATACCAAGAAAATAGGTCCAATTCTTTTGTTGGTGTAAAATAAATGGGCAAGCGTGTTAACTTTTTTGACACTGGATTTTAGAGCAACAGAACAATTTTTTTTATAAATCACTGTTTTGAAGCATGTTATATGATCGGTACGATAGTTGACACGCAATTGAACGGTAAGAGGCCATAATATTACAAGCATTGGAAGTTATGTGCCGATTTGTAATACCAATCCGCAAAATCAAAATCATGATCAAGAACAATTTGAAACTTGCCTGGAGAAACCTGCTCAAGAACAAAACTTTTTCCCTATTGAACATATTGGGTCTGGCCTCGGGGCTGCTCTGCAGTATTTTGATATACCTGTGGATTTCCGATGAAGTAGCAACGGACAAGCATCATGAAAATGCGGAAAGACTTTTTTCGGTATATGAAAGGTCATTTTCAGACGGAAAGGTTAACGGGTACTACAACACACCTGCACATCTACACAGTGAACTGAAGCTTAAGTTCCCTGAAGTCGAAAAAGCAAGTCCCTCCGTTTCACCTATTACGAGAAACTTCTCCAACGGTCCTAAGGTTTTTAAACAAAACGGGAACTATGTAAGTCCAGATTA
Source organism: Ulvibacterium sp. (assembly GCF_965228935.1). Taxonomy (GTDB): domain Bacteria; phylum Bacteroidota; class Bacteroidia; order Flavobacteriales; family Flavobacteriaceae; genus Ulvibacterium. The sequence goes on from NZ_OZ245846.1 coordinate 4,395,178, forward strand.
CTTCAAGATGTTTTCCTACAAGTTCATTGAAGGTAGCGCGGCCAGCGCAATAAATACAATAAATGATATCGCTATTTCTAAAGAAATGGCCGTCTTGTTCTTTGGCAATGCTCAAAATGCCATGGGAAAAGTGCTTATCTATGAAAACTCGGATAGATTTCAAGTGTCGGGAGTATATGAGCTGACCGGCCCCAGTATCATGGAAGGAAATGATTTTTTCATGCATTGGGATGTTTTTTGTAGGGAAAATAGTTGGACACAAAGTTGGAACAATAATGCGCCCAATACCTTTATTCAACTTGCTGACAAAGCTGATGCTCCTTCATTTGAACCCAAGATCAAGAATTTTTTAGCGGACTATAATTCAAATATTGGTAAGGACTTTAATATTGAGCTTTATCTACAGCCATTGGGAGACCGTTACCTGTATTCCAATTTCGAAAACGGACAGATTGATGGCGGACGAATAGAAAACGTTAGAATCTTTGGACTGATTGCTTTCTTCGTATTGCTGATGGCCTGTATCAATTTCATGAACCTTGCCTCGGCGGGCTCTTTAAAAAGAGCAAAGGAAATAGGGGTCAGAAAGGTTCTTGGTGCCAAAAAGCATGGTTTGATCTATCAATTTTTGAGTGAGGCCATATTGCTTTCCTTGGTAAGCACCATTATTGCCCTTGCCTTTTTGATGCTCATAATGCCCCATTTCAATAACTTGACCGGAAAGGGTATAAGTTTATCCGACCTTCCTATATATACGTGGCTTGGAATTTTAGGGGTCACCCTGTTTACCGGGCTTTTGGCAGGGAGTTATCCTGCATTTATGCTTTCTTCATTTCGGGGCATAGATATTGTATCGAAAAAATTACGGTCAGATTTTGGGTTGAAGTGGGTACGCCAGGGACTGGTCGTTTTTCAGTTCTCCCTTTCCATCATATTGATCTGTGGCATGCTCATAGTCTCTAAGCAAATTGATTTTATTCAAAACAAGAATCTGGGTTTTGATAAAAACAATTTGTTGGCCTTTTATTTAGAAGGGGATTTACGAAATAATTTTGAAACGTATAAAAATAGTGCGCTCAAGTTACCAGGAGTAAAGTCTATATCGGCATCTTTAGATTCCCCTGTCCGAATAGGCGGCGGCACATTTAGTGTGATATGGCCCGGTAAAGCGGAAAACGATAGAACCCAATTTGTAACGGTCGCGGCATCAGGGGATATTATTAAAACATGGGATTCCAAACTTTTGGAAGGACGGGACTTTAGGGATAGCGACCAAAACTTTCAATACATCCTCAACGAAACTGCTGTGAAGGCCATGGGTCTGGAAAACCCTGTGGGCCAACCGCTAAGTCAATGGGGCATGGACGGCACCATTGTAGGTGTTATTGAGGATTTTCATTTTGATACCATAAAGACCTCCATTAAGCCTTTGATAATTCGATATGCATTGGATCATACAGGACTCGGTAGCGTTATGGTCAGAATAGATCCAAAGAACGTTCGTCAGACTGTTGCATCCTTGGAATCATTGCACGCAGAATTGAACCCTGCCTTTCCATTTGAGTACAGCTTCACAGATAGCGAATACGACGAGCTTTATGAAAGTGAGACCATGTTCTTTACATTGTCCCAATATGCTTCCCTACTGGCTATTTTTATTTCATGTCTCGGTCTTTTTGGTCTTGTGCTGTTCATGGCACGGCAAAAGGTCAAGGAAATAGGGATTCGGAAGGTGTTGGGCGCATCCGATAGACGCATAACCATTTTATTGGCAAGTAATTTTCTAAAATTGGTGCTGCTTGCCATTGTCATTGGGAGTCCTATTGTCTGGTATCTGATGGACAGGTGGCTAGGTGAATTTGAGTACCGTATCCATATGCCGTGGTGGTCGTTCGGTATTGCCGCTATGATAACATTGGGCATCGCAACGTTTACCTTGAGCTTTCAATCCATAAAAGCTGCAAATGCCAATCCTGTAAAAAGTTTGAGAACGGAGTGAGTCGACGACCATGTCACGAGCCACCTTTTGAGTCAATGAGTTTAATCAAAAACAAATACCAATGAAACGCCTAAACCTAATTTTATTGACCTTGGGAATACTCTTTCAACAACAAGCGAATGCTTGTTCCATATTCACCTGTTCAAAAAATGGACAAACTCTCGTGGGGGCAAATGAGGACGAATATACTTCCTTTCATTACATGTGGTTTGTTCCTGCGACCGATAATAAATATGGAGCTGTATTTTTCGGAAAAAACAATATGCAGACCCAAGCCGGGATGAACGAGCATGGCCTGTTCTTCGACTTTGCAGCCATTCCCAGAATAGAATCAAAGAATCGAGAGGTAAATTTTGTTACCACCGCAGAGATACTCGCTAGCTGCAAAAACATTGAAGAAGCACTGGAAATGTTCAAAAAATATACATTTTCTGCTTTTTCCTCGCAAATGCTCATGGCGGATGCATCTGGAAAATCCGTACTCATCAATGCGGACACCATCGTTCATAAAACCGGGGACTATCAGATTACCACCAACTTCAATGTTTGTAATTTACAGGATAACAACTATGATTGTTTGCGCTATGATAAAATAGACAATGCGCTTGCCCAAACCAAGGATATTTCAGTTCCCTTTTTTAGGGAAATCCTGGACGATGTGCACCAGGAGGGGAAAGTGTCCACGCAGTACTCCAATATTTACGACCTGAAAAACCGTGAAATCCATATCAATTGGTTCCATAATTATAACGAGTCCATTGTGATAGACTTAAAAGAAGAACTCGAAAAGGGGTTTCGAATGGAAAACCTATGGGACTTGTTCAATGAAAAAACTTTCGCCGCAATGAACTTTCAAGAATCGGAAGATAGTTATTATTATCACTTGATAGCGAACGAAGTTGAACAAAAAGGAGTGGAAGCAGGCATCAAAATGTTTGAACAATTCGTAAATGATCATCCGGATAAAGCTGCTAGGATAAAGGAAGACTTTACGTGGATACCCTATTCATTGATTGCCAAAGCACGTGTTGCTTATGACAATCTGTCTTTTGATTATTATTACATTCCTTTTTTGACCGACTACAGAATGATTTGGCAATCGGAGAACAAAATGCTTTTCCAGGCCTTGAAAATTCTTGAGTATATAAAAAGTAACAATCTAAACCAGAATGGGTTCCATTTTCACGAAATGGTAGGATATATCAACATGGTGTTAGGTAAAAAAGAGGTTTCGATTAAGAATTACCAAAAAGCAATCGCAACCGTTGAAAAAGGATCTAGGGAAGAAATACGAGCAACAAAAACCTTGAAAAAAATCAAGGGCACCAAGTTTTTGCCACAAGCTGATGAAAACCTAAAATATCTAAAACAAACCCCGCCAACAACGACCCCAAAAGTATTCGCCCCTGACCTTATTTCTAAAAAAGGCGAATATGAGTTTGGTTCGGTCTTCAATGAGAAAGGTACGGAGTTCTTTTATGCGGTCAATGTCAATGGCAAGGAAGAAATTCGTTGTTCCGAGTTGGCTGCAAGTGAATGGAGCAAACCCAAAACCATTTTTTCACACGAGCTATATGGGTATAACGACCCCTTTCTCTCCACAGACGAGCAGCGGTTGTATTTTATCTCACAGAGAAGCATGGACGGACTGACGAAAAAGGATGACTATGATATTTGGTATGCCAATAGGACAGAAAATGGGTGGTCCGAACCCATGAATGCCGGACCGAACATAAATACGGATGCAGATGAATACTACATTTCTTTTACCAATGATGGCACGATGTACTTTTCATCAAATAAGAACAATGGGAACTTCGATATTTATATTTCAGAAATGGTGGACGGGGAATTTCAAGATCCAGAATCCTTGGGTGAAGCCATCAACACATCTCACTACGAGGCGGATGTTTTTGTGGCCCCAGATGGATCCTATCTCATCTTTTGTGCTACAAGGCCTGACGGTTTTGGCCAAGGGGATTTTTACATAAGCTTTAAAGATACGGACGGCACTTGGACAAAGTCAAGGAATATGGGGGATTTAGTAAATAGTAAGGGGCATGAACTTTGCCCATTTGTAAGCAAAGATGGTAAGTTTCTTTTTTACACGAGCAATCAGGATATTTATTGGGTTGATGCAAAGATTATTGGGAATTATCGAAATTGAACAGTAGTTTTTCCCTAAATCACGAAATCCCGTAAAACCAACATATTTCGGAACTTTCTCTTTCTTCCCCGTTCAGTTCTATAAATAAACTTGCCGTTTATTATGACCCCATAATTTCTTTTACAGTCCTGGCGCTTAGAAAAAGTCACTTTTTTTTAGAGGTCAATGCGCGGATTTGGCAACGTTCTTTTGCTTTAGGACATCAATTAGGGCCATTATCAATTTAAGGTCCTCCTTAGTCTTGATTACCAGCTTCAGTTGTTCAATATGCCCTTCTAGACAGTTATCACCAGGGAATTTATCCCGGTCAGTGAAGTAGCCAGGGTCTATATCCAATGCCCTTGCCAATTTGGCCAAGGTCTTTGCAGTTGGTTTCGAGAGTCCCTTTTCATACCGTCCAATTTGTACATTGGACACCCCACTGATTTTTCCTAATGTCACTTGGGTCAGATTATTTTCCAACCTTAGTTTTCTTAACCTGTCCTTGAGCATTTTACTTGATCGACAAATGTTTATTCATCCCTAAGCCCATCGACAGGATTATTGTTCGCGGCCCTGATCGCCTGACTGCCCACGGTAAGCAATGCTACCAGCAGCGCCACGCCCCCGGCTCCAAAAAAATACCCGATGTGCAGGGGAATCCGATACGCAAATCCAGACAACCAGTTATGCATCAACAGGTAGGCCACGGGAAGGGCGATCAAGGTCGATGTAAGAACAAGTTTGGCAAAATCGCCGGAAAGCATTGCCGTGACCTGTGCGGCACTTTGGCCCAACACTTTTCGGATGCTGATTTCCTTTCGTCGCCGTTCCGCATTGAAGGTGGCCAGCCCAAACAGGCCCAAACAGGAAATAAGGATAGCCAAGCCAGCGAAATATTTGGACAAAACAGCAACCCGGCTCTCGGATTCATACAGGGCCTGGTAGTCATCGTCCATAAAGGTATGTTCAAAGGGATATTCGGGCATAAATTCACGGTGCACTCTCTCCAAGCGTTCCAGGGTGGCCATTTCCGTACCGGCCTTTATCTTGGCCATGATGTTCCTCCCGTGGGGATCGAACCTAAAGATAAGCGGTTCCACTCGGTTATGGAGCGACCCGTAATGGAAGTCCCCGACGACCCCGATAATCTGGCTGCCCCCGTTCATGTCTATGGTATGGCCGACGGGATCTTTGAGTCCCATCTTCTTGACGGCGGCCTCGTTCAATATAATCTTCGAGTAATCGTCTCCGTAATCCCTTGAAAAAGTCCGCCCTTCCCTTAGCCCAATGCCAAGGGTCTCGATAAAGTCGTAGCCCACCACAGGGGACCGGAAAAGGAAATTCCTGTCCGAATCATGTTCCCTCCATGAAATATCGCTTTGCAGATAAATCTCGTTCAGGATATTCCCGGTCATATTCGTTGCGTTCACAATTCCCGGCACTTCCCTTAACTCTGCCATAAAGGTGTAGAATCTTTCGTTCGACTTTCCCTCCGATAGTCCGTTCCATTTGTCATATAGTTTACCCTTCCATTGAAAACTAAGGATATTGTCACGGTTGTAGCCCATATTCTTGTTTTGGGCGAATGCAATCTGTCTGTTAATCACCAACAGGGCGACAATAAAAATAATCGAAAGGGCAAATTGAAAAACGACCAGTCCTTTACGCGCCCATACCTCTCCTGTGGAAGTATTGAATTTCCCCTTCAAGACCATTACGGGCTTGAAGCCTGAAAGGTAAAATGCCGGATAGATACCCGAAACAAGTCCGGTAAGCAATACAATTCCGAAAATGAACAATACCTCATAGAGGCCCATATTTAAATGAAGTTGTTTCCCTGCGATTTCATTGAATTGGGGAAGGAGTAAAATGACCCATAGAATGGCAATTATCAGGGATAGAAAGGAAGTAAGAATGGATTCCCCCAAATATTGGGCCACCAATGCTTTCTTATTGGCCCCGATGGCCTTTTTTATACCGATTTCCTTCATTTTCCGTGATGCCAATGCCGTGGATAGGTTGATAAAATTGATACAGGCGATCAACAGTATGAACAGGGCAATAATCGAAAACAACCGTACATAGGCTATCCTACCCCCTACCGGTATGCCGTTCTCATAGTTTCCGTAGAGGTACTTTTTGGAATATTGTTGAAGGAACAAAGAGCTATGGTCGTCCCAATCGACCTTGGAACCTTTAAAACCTGCTATCTTTTTGTTGAACCGTTCGATATCCGTACCCTTTTTAAGGATCAAGAAGGTCTCGGAATAACCACCGCCCCATTTTTTTGCCCAACGGTCATTTTCCAATAGGATTTCCATACTGATCAGAAAATCGAATTGTGCCGTGGCATTGACAGGGGGATCCTCAAAAACTCCGGAGACTTCGTATGTGCCCTCAAAGGAGGGATGTTTCCATTCCAAGGTTTTTCCTATGACATTTTCCAGAGTCCCGAAAATTCTTTTTGCCAGGTCTTGTGATAGGACGATGTTGTTCTTATCGGCCAGCACCTGGCCCTTGTTCCCATGCAGAAGCCTGTGGGAAAAGACATTGAAAAAATCGGGGCCCGCGTGCCACCCACCAGCCTTTATATGATTGTCCCCGTTCGAAAGGATGCCTTCCCTACTGCGCCAGGAAAAGAAATCGTTGATTGCAACTGCATATTCAACTTCCGGCATTTCCTCCAATAGCGCCTGCCCCAAGGGAACAGGGGTTCTGCCCTCGGTCTCGATATTTCCTTCAAATTGAAAATTTTGCATCACTTGGTATAACTGGTCATCTTTCTCGTGGAATTTGTCCACACGGAGTTCATCGAAGACCCAAAGGGCAATGAGCAGGGTACAAGCCAAACCTGTGGATAGCCCGGTAAGATTGATCAGAAAAGTGGTTTTACTTTTTTTGACGTTCCTGAGGAACAATAGCAGATGGTGCCTTAACATGGCATTTACGTTTTGGATGCTCTTCGGTAGAGGCCCGCTACCCGACAAGCTAGATTTTCACAGAAAAAGTGATGGCGCAAAAAATCGTACCGAAATCGTGCCAAAATGATAATTGTTTAATAATCAATTAAATGTAATCTTAGCTTTTCTTTTTGGAAAGTTCCGGTGTAAAAAAATTTGACATAATCCGTCAATAAAGTTTACACTTTGGTGATTTCTTGATGTGTAGAACCAAATCTCTGGTGAGAACCCGACCAAAATGGATTCCCTTAAAGAGAACAGTTCTAGGGAATCCTATACATCTTTTCAATCCATCCCACTAATTGGCCATTTTACGACACTGTCCAAATTCTAACGTTTCAAACTGTAACAGGTTGAACATTACGTTGTCCTTACTATGAATCCAATCGATATGGAAATAAAAACCACATTTAAGTATAAAATTAGGCGTGATCAGTTATATTAGCTACATTCGAGTTAAATATATGATCATGAGCAAACATCACCTAGGGGAATTCGAGGAGGTAGTCCTGCTCACCGTAGCCGTACTGCACGATGAGGCGTATGGTATCGCCATCAACGATGAAATGGAAAAAAGGTTGGACCGAAAGGTCAGCATCGGCTCGCTGCAAACGGTACTGAGGCGATTGGAAAAAAAGGGGCACCTTTCCTCCAAGCTTGGAGAGGCGACCAAAATGCGCGGGGGCAAGCGTAAGCGTTATTTTGCCCTTACAAGCTACGGGAGAAAAACATTGGAGACCACAAAAGAACAACGGTTGAGCCTATGGAACGCCATCCCCAATCTGGAACTTGACAAGGGTTATGTCTAAAAAGGATAATAATGGTCCCCCGAATTGGATACTCTCCTTTTTCCGTTGGTATTGCCGACCGGATTATTCGGAGGACCTGGAAGGGGATCTGAGGGAAAGGTTCGCGAGGCGGAAGGAGGAAAAAGGTGTACGTCATGCAAAGCGACAATTCACTTTTGACGTGCTCAGACTTTTTAGGCCAGGGCTCATAAGGTCGTTCCCGATGAGAATCGAAATTGTAAATAAAGCTATGTTCAAAAACTACCTAAAAATCGGTTGGAGGAACCTTTTCAAGAGCAAGGGCTATTCCGCCCTCAATATCGGAGGGCTTGCCCTAGGTATGGCAACGGCCATGCTCATCGCCCTTTGGATCCATGACGAGCTTTCCTTTAGCACCTATCACAAGAACCATGACCGAATCGCAAAGATTACAAAAAAGGAGATTTTTTTCGGGGAGACCTATACCTATAGCACCGTACAGTTCGGTATTGCCCAGCTTTTGCGTGATACCTATGGCGATTATTTCGAAAGGGTGGCCATGGTCATGCCCTGGACCGGTGACCACGTCATTGCATACAAGAATCGCAAATTTTCCCAATACGGCGTATTTATGGAACCCCAAGGTCCTGAAATGCTTACTTTGGATATGTTATCCGGTAGCCGGGGAGGGTTACGGGACCTGAACTCCATAATGATTTCGTCATCCCTTGCCCACAAGCTCTTTGGGGATGTCGACCCTGTTGGGCGCACCGTCTCCATGGATGGCGAATCCACGCTACAGGTTACCGGTGTTTATGGAGACCTTCCGGGCAATTCGGAATTCGCCGGAACGGAATATCTAATTTCGTCCGATCTGTTCTTTTCAAAATACACCCAGTCGAGCCCGGACTCATGGAAAGATGAAAATGCCGTCATTTATGTCCAGATTCGCCCCGATATCGATTTTGACGAAGTGACCGAACTGATAGCCGATGCCATGTTGCCACATGTGGACAAGAAAAGGGCATCTAACGGAAAACCGAAACTGTTCTTGCACCCGATGGACGAATGGCATCTATATTCCGAATTTGAAAATGGGGTACGGGTCATGAGCGATGCCTTGGAATTCATCTGGTTCTATGGGATTATCGGTGCGTTCGTACTGTTTTTGGCCTGTATCAATTTTGTGAACCTGAGCACCGCCAAGGCCGTAAGGCGGGCCAAGGAAGTGGGTATACGCAAAACGATCGGTTCCCGGAAATGGCAGTTGATCGGCCAGTTCCTTGTCGAGTCCCTGCTCCTTGTCACATTTGCATTTGTCCTATCGCTCGGCCTGGTGCTCTTGGTCCTGCCCTGGTTCAACGGGGTCATGGACAAGACCATCCATATATTATGGGAAAATCCATGGTTCTGGTCCGCCTGTCTGTCCTTCATACTGTTTACGACTTTACTGGCCGGGGCCTACCCCGCCTTTTATTTGTCCTCCTTTCGACCTGTAAAGGTTTTAAAGGGCACTTTCCGGACCGGTCGTTTTGGGGCCTCTCCCCGTAAAATACTGGTAGTGTTCCAGTTCACGGTTTCCATTAGTCTGATCATCGGCACCTTAATGATCCATAAGCAGATCCTATACGTTAAGGAACGCCCCATAGGGTATTCACAAAATGGCCTGCTTATGCTCAAAATGACGACCAGGGACTATTCGGGAAAGTACGATATGATCAGGGCCGAATTGCTGCGTACCGGGGAAGTGGCCGAAGTGGCCGGTTCGGGAGTGGCCGTAACGGAGAACCAGTTCAATAAGAGCGGGTTCGACTGGAAGGACAAGGTTCCAGATTTTGATCCCATCTTCAAAGTTTTCTACGTTACCCGGGGATTCGGGGAAACCATCGGATGGCAGTTAAGGCAGGGAAGGGATTTTTCGAGGGATTTCCCCAGCGACGACTCTGGTGTATTGATCAACGAATCGGCGATGAAATTGATGGGTCTGGAGGACCCTGTCGGGGAAACTATATATTGGAAACAGGGCGGGGGAAAGAATTATACCGTCCTTGGGGTGGTAAGGGATATGGTGCGATCATCGCCTTTCGAGCCCGTACCCCCCTCCCTGATGTTTCTTGGTGAGGATCTGCCCTATATACATATCCGATTGAACCCATCCTCCAATTTGAACGTCGCACTGCCAAAGATAAAGGGGGTTTTCAATGAACTGGTCCCATCCACTTCCTTTGACCATAGGTTCGTGGAGGCCGAATACAGGGCCAAGTTCATGGCAGAGGAACGCATAGGCGAACTGGCGGGGTTCTTCGCCCTACTGGCCATTTTGATAAGTTGTCTGGGGCTCTTCGGACTGGCGGCTTTCTTGGCCGAACAAAAGACCAAGGAGATAGGTATCCGAAAAGTGCTGGGGGCATCCGTGGAAAATCTTTGCATGAACTTGTCCCGTGACTTTTTCGTATTGGTAACGGTTTCCTGTTTTATCGCCGTTCCGGTCGCCTATTATTTCCTTAATAATTGGCTGGAAAATTATGAATATCGCACGGGAATATCGTGGTGGGTCTTTGTGATGGCCGGATTAGGAGCTTTGCTTATAACACTGTTGACGGTCAGCTTTCAGGCCATTAAAGCTGCAACCGCAGATCCGGTCAAGTCCCTACGGGCGGAGTAAGAATCCACAATCTGTTGAATTTTGCAATTGCCAGTGGTTCAGATTCTTAGAAACCGAAGTGCCCCATAAAACAAACGTTTTATAAGTATTTGAAATTTCCTAATTTAATCCTATTAACCTTGCCCTTTTAAAAAAGTTTTGGTGCAGTGGTTCAATTCATAGGAAATATTGGTTTATGGGGCCAGCTTTTGATCAGCGACCGTAAAAATTAATTTATACCCCCTAGCAGTATATCAATTTCTCCCTGGTAACAATATTCAAAGGAAGATCGGCCACCTTTGGGGGATTCTGTCGGAACCCTAGATATTTATAAAGGTATTTGATTCCTTGATAAATCTGTTCGTAAGGTCGTTGATCGATTAAAAAGTTTATTTCCCCGGTCTTTAAAAGAGCTTGATTCCTTTGCAAAAGGTCATAACCAACAATACGGACGTGATTCTGTGGAGACAGGGCCTTTTCCAGTACAAAAGCTTCCGAATTCGGAATAAATACTCCCGATATCCTATTGTCGGGATTTAGTTTATCGCTGATTTGTTCTACTATTTTTTTATCCTTCCATGAAACGGGGAATACCTCGATTTCAAAATTCGGGCCATTGTTTCTTTTGAAATAGGACTCAAATCCCGCTATCCTTTCCTCTACCCTGAAATATTGGTTTTGGGCAGTTGTAATATTTAGAACCAAAAATTTCGAAGCCTCTTTTTGTCCTAAACTTAAAAGTTCCGCCGCCAATCTTCCCCCCTGGTACGAATTCTGTCTGAAATAGGTGATTGCACCCAAATCGAGTTGATTACAACCCATCAATATAAAGGGGATCTTCTTTTTTTTACAGTCTTCCAAAAAGGTATTGGCTCCCTCTAAAATCACTTGGGCCAAAAGAACGGCATCATTCCCGTCCTTAAGGATTTGGTCCCCGACTTCATGGAAGGAAGCTTTCTCCCTTTGATTATAGTGATAGACAGCGGTAACTATACCTAAGCACTTAAAATCCTTGATCGCAATCTTTGCAGCTTTGAAAGAACAGGACCAATAGTCATCATGCCCATATTTGGGAAGTAGCACCGCGATCTTGAAACTTTTGTTCAGTACCAAGTTTCTAGCGAAAGTATTGGGAACGTAGTTGCGATCTTCCATGATCTTTTTGATCAGCCGGGCCGTTTTCGATGCGACACCCTCTCTATTGTGCAAGACCCGATCTACTGTGGCAATGGAGACATTGGCCAGTTTGGCGATTTCTTTGATTGTAAGTTTTTTGTCCATAAATTCTTAGTGCCGTCAAAAGAACTTTATCGCTAGAATTAAGATCCGCATCTGTAACATTTTTTGGGAAGCCATTCTATCTAACCATTCCGTCCCATTAACTTGCCGTTTTAAGAAATAACTGGACTCTCAAGCTTCTTGCCGGGTTGATATTCGCCGCCCGATAACTCTGAAAGTGTATGGTCACAAATGCTATAAGTATCGAAATGAGTTCGGTCAATGCGAATATCCCTATTCTTTTTCGTTTATTCGTACTTTAATGATTTAGCGGGGTCAACGATGGATGCTTTGATACTCTCGTAAGCTACGGTCAATAGCGTTATACCCACAATGATAGCCACCGAAATCGCAAAGACCATCCAGCCCATATCGATACGGTAAACAAAGTTTTGAAGCCAGCCCCGCATTAAAAAGTAGCCCAAGGGCAGGGCGATTATACAGGCTATCAGAATCATCCTTAAAAAGTCGGCCACCAACATCCATAGGATTTGGGGTACGGCAGCTCCCAACACTTTTCGTATCCCGATTTCCTTGGTTTTTTGTTCGGCAGTAAAGGAGGCCAATCCATACAGGCCCAAACAGGCGATCAGTACTGCCAATATGGAGAAGAGTCGCACCAGATTGGATAGCTTTAATTCGGCACTGTACATCCTTCCAAATTCCTCGCTAAGGAACCAATAATCAAAAGGAATACCCGGTAGCACCTTCTTCCAGGTTTTCTTCAAGTATGCTAATTTCTCGGAAAGCTGATTAGAGGGTAGTTTTACGTATAAAATTTGATTTCGTATATGCTGCTTTGCCTGAATGACCATCGGTTTGATGCTGGAATAAATCGATTCGAAAGGAAAATCCTTGACCACACCGATTACTTGGCCGTTTTCGCCGGACCTGCTATTCCTAAGATTGAGTCCAATTACCTCTTCAGGACGCATATTCAGGGTACGGACCGCCGTTTCGTTGATTACATAATTAGTGGAATCGTTCACGTTCCCTACATTAAAACTTCTTCCCGCCACCAGCTCCATATCGAATACGTCGGGAAAGTGATAATCTCCTTGCAAATGCTTCCAATTGTATTCCTGATCACCACTGATATCCGGCAGAACGAAAGAAGTCAGTAACAAACCAAAATTCTCTCTTCGGGGCAGATGGACTCCTAAGGTTACTTCATTGATCTGTGAATCGAGCAATAGTTCATTTCTCAACGCCGGGTAGCTCTCTAAGGGAGCTATCCCACCCCCAAAGCGTACCGAAACTATTTGGTCGGCCTGACCGTACAGCTTGGAGCTTTGGAGCATGTCCATCTGCTGAAGAATAACACCGGTACTGACGATCAGCAATACGGAAACCGAAAATTGAATAATCACCAGCGTTTTACGGAAATAGGCAGGGCCTTTTCCCAACGTGAGGGTGCCTTTCAGTACCTTCGTGGGCTTAAAGCTAGAGAGAAAGAGCGCCGGATAACTACCGGAGACTAATGCGACCACCGATCCAATCAGTAACAAGTTTCCCATGATGCTTCCGTTCAGTAAGGAGGTCCAAGTAAAGTCCTTATCCGCCAATGTACTAAATGCTGGCAGCACGATCGCCACAAGTACAAGAGCCAATACCAGGGCAATGAAGGTGGTGAGCACCGACTCCAGCATGAACTGACCTACAAGGTACCATCGGCTACTGCCCAATGTTTTTCGTACTCCTACTTCTTTGGAACGTTTAGCGGATTTTGCCGTAGCCAGGTTCATGTAATTGATACAGGCAATGAGCAGTATCAATAGCCCAATAGCGCTAAATAGGATAATGTAGTCAAAACTGGCCGAAGCGTTCCATGGTGTCCAATCGGTCTTTTCATCAAAGTGGAAGTCAGAGATGTTGGTTACAAAGGGCCGGTATCGGCTAGCCTTATCTTTCAGGTGTTCCTTCACCATGCGATGTAGGCCAGCTTCTACGTTTGCTATATCGGCCCCTTCGGCCAGCCGGACGTAGGTAAACGCATTGAATCTATCCATATTGGATAAAAATTCGGTTATTGTCACGCCCACATTTTTCCGAAGATTGTAATCGAACAGTTCTATGGGGAGCAAATAATCGGGTTGCAGATGAGAATTGCTCGGATAGTCTTTCATCACCCCGGTGACCGTCAAAGGCATGTATTTATCGGCCAGGGCAATATGCTTCACTTCTAGTTGACGGCCTACTACATCCGTGGCACCGAACAAACGTTGGGCGGCCGTTTCCGATAAAACGATACTATTGAGCTGGGAAAAAACTTGGTCTTTATCACCCTGAAGCAGGGGGAAGTACATCACTTTGGGATACGTTTTCTCTACCAAGAAAACTTCCCCTTCCAGGGTGAGCAACCTATTATCGTTATCCGGATTTCTCATGTTGCAAGGAAAACCCAGGTGCATGTGGCGAAATACTTCTACCACTTCGGGCATACGGTCTTGTAACAAACTCCCCCATCCTGCAGGCGAGGTAGGACGACTCGATTCCTCTCCTCGATTGTTGGTGAAATCATGCCCAATACCAAAGGTCAGATCGGGGGCAGGATGCATCGTGTCGTAACCAAGTTCATCTTGGACGTAGATAAATATAAGCGTTGCCGAAGCCAGACCGATGGCCAGCCCCGCGATATTGAGCACTGCGACCCCTTTTTGTCGGATAAACCCACGAATGGCAACACGAAAGAAATTTTTAAACATAGCGATTAGTATATGTAGACGATTTTTTGTTTTCGTGGTAACGGGGCAATACTTAAAACCTTAAAAAATGGACAATGCTCCGTCTCAATTAGAGTGTAATACCCTCTATGGAATGAAATTTGGTTCGAACCTCCCATCTATAAGGCATCTTTCCGTGATTGCAAAATAGATTTCACTTTAGTCATTTTTTAAATGCAAGTAGAATGACTATCTGTGCTTGATGGTCAGGTTCCTGAACCATCCTTCCGAACCATTTCCCACCCAAAGGCCCAGTTTTCCCTTTTTCCTATTGCTTAATTGTTTGACTGAAAGAGTGGGGGTAGTGGCCCCATTAATAAATACCTGGATATTGGGATAATCGATTACCACTTTCACCTGGAACCAGTCGTCCACTGGTTCCGGAACAGGTTCTATCTTACTTTCATATTTGCCAGGAAATGCTTCTCTCAAACTGCGCCAATCATGGCCCGGCATAGAGATGTATTGGACCGAATTGGCACGTTTCCCCGGATTTTTGAAATTAAAAGGACGAAAATATACCGCATCAAAGGTCTCGCCGTCCAGACCGTGAAAGGCTATTCCCACAAAACTTCTGCCCGGATTGTTTTTGCCCTTTACTTCCAATTCGATCGTTCCGTCCGAAAACCCATAGTCCTTGACCCACGATAGACCATCGCCTTCCTTTGCGTTCAAATGAACGGCACCCTTGTCAAAAGAGACCTCCCTGTTGTAAACGGTCCAGTTTTCCGATTTTGCCCCAATAGTTTCCTGGGAGTGGATATCCGCACAAAACATAAGACATACAATTAACGATATGGGTATTTTTTTCATGATTTTCATTTTAAACCCAAAGTACACCCTTTGATAAGCGCATTCCAATTCAAAAAGAGATCATTATAGGTTCAAAATCGGGTCATTTGCGAAATTCCATATGTTTTCTCCCTTTGTTATCCTAATTTTGTCCATGCCCTACACGGAAAATGAATATATAGAAATCTGCAAAAGGCAGTTGGAAGAAAAGTTTTCTTTTGGAAACGGGCACGGCCATAACCAAAAGGATCTGGAGCTTCTTTCGAATTATATCGAGGAAAAAGAGGGGGTCTATATAAGCCTGTCCACCTTGAAGAGGGTCTGGAAGAACGATTTCAAGCAAGGGCCCCGACTGGCGACCTTAAATGCATTGGTCGGTATTTTGGATTATTCGGATTGGCAGGATTTTAAGCTTCGGAACAAGGGAGCGGAGGAAAAAAGGGTGCCATTCTCCCCAAGGTCAAGGAATCCGAAAACCGGTCTTGCTTCCAAAGGACGAAAAATGGTCTGGGTAGGTGTGGCCTTGTTGATCTTGGCCGTTTTTTTGTTTTTTACGGTCGGTGGCCGAACACTGTGGGGGATAAAGGGCGATGTTTCTATTCATGGTTCGGTCGTATTCGAAGTAGATAAGACCCTGGCCCGAGGGGTTCCCAATACTGCTATCTTCAACTATGACGTATCCCATGTGGAAGCGGACAGCTTTTTTATCCAGCAATCCTGGAACCCATGGCGAAGGGAACGCATAGATCCGGAACAAAAAACGATATCCAGCATTTATTACGAATCCGGTTACCATAGGGCTCGGCTCATCGCCAATGATAGTGTCATCGCCATGCAACCGATACACATACTGAGCGATGGCTGGGAACCACATGCCTATCATAGCACATCGGACGACCAATTTGTCCACTTTAAAGGGGAGTCCTTTATTGACAAGGGACAACTTCATCTCCCTGAAGAACTGGTCAAAAGAAAGTTGGGCAGTTCCAAGCACTTTTATACCAGGATCAGTAACAGTAGGAAATACGGTGTTTCCTCGGACAATTTTGAATTTTTCACTAGGGTAAAAGTGGACAAAATGGTGGACACCAATTGCCCTTGGCTGACTGTTCTGATCGTCACGGAGGTACATATCTTTTCCGTTTGTTTGGTCCTAAAGGGCTGTGAGAATTTCGGATATTATAAAATGGGCGAGATTAGCAGAAGCGGAAAGTCCAGTGATCTTTCCCTATCCGGGGTGAACGTCTTTGATTGGCAGGAAATCGGAATCCACGTCAAGGACAAGGAGGCTACGATAACGGTAAACGGAAGGCCGGCCTACTTTGAACGGTTCAGGAAAGACTTTGGCAATATTATGGGATTGACGTACGCTTTTGACGGAAAGGGGTCCATCGACCATGTAATGCTTTCCGATGCAAACGGCAACCTTGCCTTCGAGGATGACTTTGAAAGATGACCCCTTATAGGTTTTTCGGTATGTGATTTTAACTTTACATTACAGTGCTTTAAAACCGCCGTTTTAAGGTACTACTCTGTACGTAAGCTTTTAACGGGGTCAGAAATTGCGGCCCGAATCGCTTGATAACTTACAGTTAGTACCGTTATTAATAAAGCGGCCATTCCAGCAAAGGCAAATATCCACCAACTTATTTCCGTTCGATACGTATAGTTTTCTAACCATTGGTTCATAAAATACCACGCAATCGGTGTAGCTATTAAAACCGATATAAGAACCAAACCAATAAAGTCTTTTGAAAGCATGCCCCATAGATTCATTACGGACGCACCTAGAACTTTGCGGATTCCGATTTCTTTTGTACGTTGATCTGCCATGAAAGATGCAAGACCGATTAGTCCCAAACAGCTAATAAAAATAGCCAGTAAAGAAAAAATCCCTGATAGTTTCCCGATACGCTCCATTTCGGCAAATTTCTCGGCGTAGTTTTGATCCACGAATTGATATTCAAAAGGAACCGCTGGAACATATTCTGTGAAAACATCTTCTATTATTGAAAGAGATTCGGACACACTTTTGTCAGGATTCAACTTTAATTCAATGTAATTTACGTTATATACATAGTCAATCATATAGATGGCATGCTTGACCGAGTTATATGGAGACTCTGACAATATATCCTTTACAACACCGATTATTTTGTGTTCGGAATTTCCCCATTTGATTATTTTTCCGACTGGGTTCTCTATCCCCATATGCTTCACCGCAGCCTCATTGATAACATAGGCTGTAGAATCAGTGGAGAACTCCCTTGAAAAATCCCGACCTTCGACTATTTCCCAATCAACGGTCTTCCCATAATCGTGAGTGATATAAAAATTCGCGAACTCGGCATTGAAATTAGGGTCTTTTCCTTCCCAAGAAAACCCATCATTACTGTTGAAAGCAGCGGTTAGCGGACTGGAAGATTGCGCCATTTCCACTATTGCATTGCGATTCTTTAATTCGTTTCGAAGCAAGTTGTATTTACCTTCATAATCGGAGGTCGAGATTTCTATTATTACAAGGCCTTCCTTGTCGTAACCCAAGGGACGCTCCTTGGAGTGTTCAATCTGTTCCCTGACGATTATCGTTCCAACGATTAAAATTACGGAGACGGTAAATTGCCATACAACCAGAACTTTTCGAAACACCGTTCCAGAACTCCCTGCCTTAAAGGTTCCCTTTAATACCTTGACCGGTTTGAAAGAGGACAAATAAAGAGCTGGGTAGCTTCCGGCCAATAGCCCAACGAAGAGTATACTTGCTATACAAATCAACCAGAAGATCAGACTGTTGTAGGGAAATTCTATTTGTTTATCCGCCAATTGATTGAAAAAGGGAAGGGCGAGCAAAACCATTAAAATGGCAACACAAAATGAAATGAGAACGATTACGATTGATTCGCTCAAAAACTGATTGACCAATTGTCCCTTGTTCGAGCCCACTGATTTTCGTACACCGATTTCTATATTCCGTTTTACAGAATTGGCAGTGCTCAGGTTCATAAAATTGACACATGCCAAAAGCAGGACAAAAAAGCCGATAATACCAAACAAACGAACATACTTTATAAAGCCACCTGTTTGAACACCGTTTTCCCAAGTCGATTTCAAATGCCAATCTGCCATTGGATGTAGAAAGACTTCGGTCTTTAGAGCTTTTTGCGATGTATCTAATTTGTCATATTTGACATTCTTGATTTTTTTGTTGACCGTTTCAAAGTTTGTATTGTCCGCAATTTGAACATATAACTGATAAGAATTATCGTCCCATTGAGGATTTTCGATTGCGGAGTTGACCCAATCGAAAGACGATGTGTACAGTTTCCATGGAGCAATGAACATCACTTCGGAAAATTCAGAACTATTGGGCAAATCTTCATACACTCCCTTCACTACAACATTAAGTTCGTTATCAAGTTCCACTACTTGGCCAATCGGGTCTTGAGTTCCAAAAAAAGATTTAGCAAGAGATTCTGAGAGAAAGATGGAATTGATTTCCTTCAAGCCATCACGATTTCCATTCAGCATATTCAAAGAAAGCATTTCAGGAGCATCCACATCCATATAGTTGCCCTTCTCCGTAAGTTTCTTATCATCTTTTGAAAGAATATGTTCCCAGGTGTAAGATGACATGACAACATGTTTAAAATCGCCTTTATAGTTATTCTCTAGTTCAGGCCCTAACGGAGCGGGTATTGAATTTTGTGTTTCTCTATTACCACTATAAGTTTGATGTTGCCATACTTGGGCTATTTTATCATAATTCTCGTGATATGTATTAAAAGAAAGTTCAGCGGAGATCCAAAGACCAATCAACATGGTAACCATTATTCCGACGGCCAAACCACCAATGTTGATAGCGAAATAGCCTTTGTTCCGTTTTAGGTTTCGCCAAACAATCTTAAGATAGTTTTTGAACATGATTCTCGTTGATATAATAGGTTGTCAAAATTCAAGCTTCAGATGTAATTAATAATTGCCCACTTGAAAAGTTTAAAGTTTCTTATACTTAAATTATGCCAAAAACATAACTAATTTATTATCATCTATTTATACCTCTTCATTCTAAATATTTTTTCCAAACTGTAAAAGATATTTACAGTAAGTGTCCACTATTTTTACGCTGTTCCTGCATAATTTAATCAAGGATTGTTTTTCGCATTAGTCTATATCAATAGTTCGATAAAAAGAACATTTTTCGGCACTATAATAAAGTACTGGTTTAAAATGAAAGTCCCCTACCCCTTTTACGTTTGCGCTTCGTCCAGTCGGTCAGCTCATCTTTGAAGCCATTATATGCCTTTTCCCCTTCGCCCGTGCTGTTCGATGTAGAGCTAACGGCTTGAGCACCTTTTCTGAGCACTCGATTGTGTTCAATTGCGGATTTTTTGGTGATGGCCTCCCGTATCATTTTTTGAAGACCATTTTCCATGTGGTGCTCGACTATTTCTTTATGTAGATTTGACTCGGTTTTTTCGTTGGTCACCATATAGGCAACTCTGTTATACAATCCCTTTTCAGTCAAATAACCCGCCCATAGGTTTTTGAGATTGTACCTGCCATCTTCTGCCAAACCATTGATGACCTTATCCTGTTCTTGTAGTACTGCAGTCAAATTGGGAGTGGAATCCAGATAACAGCCCGTTCTTTTTGATAGGGCATGGCTCGCATTATAGTCCGTATAAATCGATTTGACCTTGAACCCATTTCCATCCCTTTCGAAATAGAACCCCTTGGCATTGAAAAAAGCGATATAGTCCCTGGGGGATTTTTCAAAAGGCGCGTGCACCCGCTCGGCATATTGAACGTAGGCTTCCAAAGCAATGGTATCGAACCGTTGCTTATGGGCGGGGTTCATGCGCTCGTAGAGCCGTGGAAAGACCATCGGCAGGAAAATGGCTGTTACCGTTGGCTTTGTATGGCTTTCTGGATTTTGTTCAGTCAGCATTTCCAGCATCAGATGGTTTTGGCGGACAAAGGCCTTGGACACATATTCTTCCATGCTGTTGGGAAAGTCGAGCTTTCCGATATTGGCGGGCAGGCTATTCTTATTGGAATCTGCAAACAACAGTTCGTTGTTGTGGTAGCGAACACCCAACGACTGGAACAGATGTCGAACGCTTCCTTCTTTCATGCCAACATTGAAAACTTGTTTTTCCAGTACCTTGTCGATGAGCCTGAACTTGTTCTTTAGAGTTTCTTCGTCTCGTTTTGTTTCCCGTTCGTACAATTCATCCCTAACATTTGGATAGGCATTGGCAAAGGCCATTTTGAGATGTTCCTTTTGTTCTTTTGGGACGTAACGGTCCAGGAACTGAAAGCCCTTGGATTCCAATAAATGCTTGGACACATCTTTAGGATGTACGTTGTCAATGTACTCCGAGAACAGTCCTTCCTGTCTTTGGGATTTTATGTAGGAGGTATGGAATGCTTCTTTTAGCAATTTTTGTATCTCCAGTTTGAACTGTTTGCTCTCGATGTCGATTGTCGTGGGTTCATCGCCGTTACCGAAAATAGCTAGACGGTTCAACATGGGGATGTTTTTGCTAAGTTCCCTTTCCCTAAAAACATACCGGGATTTGTCATAGACGGTATATCCCTCGATGGTATCGCCTTTCGTATCCAGTTTTACATCGATGTTCTGGTATTCCCTGAGCACTTCCTCTAAATCATACGGCTTGATAGTTTTGAAAAGATTGTAGGTGGTCTCTATCTGTTTGAGCAATCGTTTGCGGTGCATTGGCAACTGTTTCGATTTTGAATGGATGTCGAACACTTTTTGCAGTTTCGGGCCGCTCAACTGTCGATGTACCTCTGAACCGTTGATGAATCGTGTACGATAGCCCTGTTGGTTGTTTAGACCATAGGCCACTCCAATCCTACCGGATTTGCTATTGGTCTTTTTTATTTCAATGTGATAGGGTTTTACCAATCTTGCAAGTTGCTCAAAGCTTCGCACCTTGTATTTTTGGAGGACGGTGTTCAAAACGTCCTGGATATAGAACCTAGTTCCCTGGGTATTGTCCACATCAATTTTCAGCTCCGGTAATCGGTAAAGGGGGAGTTCCCTTTCCTGTTTGGTGCTAGGGGATGGCGATAGGCCGTACTTTCTTTCGAGGGCTTGGTGGGCCGCGATGTTCCGTCGATAACTGTTGAAGATACTGAGCAACTTTCCATCTTCCTTCACATTGGTGGTTACTATATGTACATGTTCGTGCTTAGTATCCGTATGCCTGACCACGACGTAGGGCTGTTCCCCGTAGCCCATGCTGTCCATATATTCCTCCGATATTTTAAAAAAAGTCGCATCGTCAAGGTGTTCCCCATGGGGAAGGCTTAAGCTGATATGGGCATAACGGTTCTTGGTAGCGTTGCGCTGTCCTTGAAAATGCAGCACGTTCCCGAAGAACGTTGGCGTTATGCTTTGGGAAAATGTGTTTCCGTAACCTAGTATTCGCATACCATCTTTACCGAGGACATAGTTCAATGTTCCCTGACAGGTTTCGCCGTAAATGATGTTTCCTATCATCCTGTTTTTCCCTCACATAAAATTTCTAAAAGCTCTAGCAACAGTCCGTTCGTCTTGCGTATTTCACTTTGCAGGCCCATGTTCGGACTTCTCAAATTCTTGTGGTGTGCCAGCTTGACCAATTGGTTGATGTTGTTGCCGATCTTGTTGATTTGGTACGCCAGATTTGAGGTATCGGGGAGCCTGTCCTTCACATCGGCCTTATGGTTCAGTACCAACCTTCTTAACAGGGGGCTTATCGTTCCCCTTTTTGATATGTCCAGATCAAATGATTCGCACAGTCCCTTCAATTTTTCGTATTCCGAATCATTGAAACGGAGCATCACGTTATGGTATCGCTTCTTTTTTCCCAATCGTTTTCGGCCTCTTTTCTGTTGTTTCATTTTCGTTGCTTTTTAAAGCAAAGCACTTCGCCAGAAGTAGACAATTCTAAGTTACTTAGAATCCAGCTCGCTATCTGCTTTGCAGATAAATATAGGGCAAGAATTTTGATTATAACTAATTAATAATCAATTATTTATATTGTAAAATCATATCAAACCATATGAGTTCAAATGGGTACAGCATTAACTTTCAAATGGTCTCATATGGGAATTCAAAATCTTGGATAAGGGCATAGAATTGCCCCGGTTTTTGTGGGTAGGGAGAAAAAAGTTCAAGCGGATTTCCGCCGCTTGTACTTTTGCGCTGGCCGAGGGGGTCGGAAAACCTTTTTCCGGTTTTTCTACTTCCGCAGGCCGGGGGGAACAGGTAGAAAGTGCGTATTATGTGGATAACGGTTTCAAAGGCCAAGACCTTTGCCCCTTTTCCATTTGGTCCTTTGTTCCCGTTTTTGGTCCAAGGATTTATCCAATCGTTTCTTTTTGGAAAGTTTGGCTTCATCAATAAACTGTTTCATGCCCAAATGCATGGGATTGGTGGGCATAAGTTTTTCTTGGTTCTCAAATATGAGAGTTTTCAAATCCAGTTCTTCTGCAATTCTATAACCAAGATTGAATGCACTCTTGAACTTATCGTCAATTTTGATTTCTTCTTCCATAGTCAAAAGGTTTCGCGGGCATGTTTCTCGATATATTCCATAATGGAATCCCTATCGTAAAGGATGATTTTCTTTTGGGGCTGGGAAAACCTGATTTTTCCCTCGTCTCTTAATTTTTGGAGCGTTGTCGTGGACTTGATTTTAAGGATTGACATGGCTTCCTCTCCATCTATCCATTTCTCTTTATTGTCTTTACGGTTGGATTCAATGTGTTCTACCACCTTATCGAAAAGGGCGTAAAAGGCTTCTTTTTGAACACAGATCACTTCCATGGCAGTCAATTGCTGGGATTAATTATCGCGGTAAGATAAAGCTTTTTTAAACTTAACTCACGATATCTATTACTATTTGGGTCTTGCCAAACTTGAAAAAAAGGATACTATATGATGGAAATTATGCCACTGTGCTCTTACTTTTTAGGGTTTCAGGCGTAGCATGCGTTTAAAAAACTCTGTTGATTGGGGTGGTATCACAAATTGCAATACCTTAAACAAAAGGTACTTTAGATGATTGTCGGGCAAATCTACATGCATTCTCGTTCCTTGAGCATTCTAAGAATAACTATAGTATGGTTTTATCTCTTTCGGTTCGTAAAAGTTTTATTTTCTTCCTTTATTTTTTGGAAGAAACCTCTGATAACTTTTGATAAAAATATAACAGGCCAAAGTGTATTAATATTGGCAATATTTACCTTTGAAAAGTTTCCGATTTCATCCAAAATAAGGCCCAAATAGAGCTTGTTAAAAAGAACGGCTCTCAGGTAGATCAGTTAGACAGATGAACTTGGATAGAGCTTTAATACAATAAAAACCAAAGTATAACTCATAACCGAAATACTTTACGAAACCGCGGTCATTATTAGTGTTGACCATACAGAATTGTCAGTTTCTGTAATTGATTAACTAAATAGTCTTTGCTCCCATTAGATGCGAAAACTAGATAATCGAAATCAACCATAGCAATGAAGTATTCAAAAAATATTATGGAAAACGATTTAAATGCAATCGCCACCAAACTAGACAAATTATTTGAACAACAGGAATTGATTCTCAAAGCCCTTCAAAATAAAATTGTCTTGGACAGTGGTCGTAGGCCACTTTCAAAAAAAGATAGAAAATCAAAATTGAACATAGAACTACAAAATCAAATTAGGGAAATGTTCGCATTGAGACCGCATAAACTTAGGCTGCAAAAAGAGTTCAATTTAAAGGCCCAGCCCCATGCCTCACGGGTAAAGGCTTATTTAAAAACAAACGACCCATCGGAATTTGATGGGTTGAAAAGGAATAGGGAGTAATTTATGACATTAAAATTTGACGAATTTCTTAGGTCTGTTTCAATTAGTAAAGACAGTTCTTACACAATGTTGCTTGGGGCTGGTTGCTCTATTAGTTCAGATGTTCAATCGGCTCATGATTGTATTTGGGAATGGAAGAAGATAATCTACAAGAGCAATAATCCAAATGTTCAAGATTGGATAGAGAATTATAAGAATCCCAAGGTTCAGGATGTTATCCAAACATGGCTAGATAATCAAGGAAATTATATTGCTGCAAATGATGATGATGAATATTCTTTTTATGCAAAAAAATGTTTCCCTATAGATGAGAACAGAAGACAGTATTTCCAAAAGATATGCGCCAACAAAAAGCCTGCAATCGGATATAGAACCCTTCCGCTTTTGGTTAAACAAGGAATGCTAGATTCCGTCTGGACAACCAACTTCGATGATTTGATTAACGTTGCCTGCATAAATGATGGGGTGCAGGGCATTGACATTTCGTTAGAAACGGTAAACAGAATCAATGAGAGAACGCAAAATAAAAATGAACTTCCGATAATAAAGTTGCATGGCGATTTCAAGTATGGCGATTTAAAAAATACATCCTCCGAACTACAAGAACAAGATGAAACGCTTAGAAATAAACTGATAGAATATCTATCGGACAAAAACCTTATCGTCTTGGGATATAGTGGTAGGGATAAGTCCTTGATGGATACGTTAAAGCAGGTCTATTCAAAAAAAGGTGCCGGCATACTTTTTTGGTGCGGTTATGGCGATAACATCAACAAAAATGTTTCTGAATTATTGAAACATGTGAATGGGCAAGGAAGAAAAGGGTATTACGTTGCAACCGATGGTTTTGACAATACCCTCGTTAACTTGACTAAACTAGTTGTTGAGGACAATTTTGAATTAAAAGAACAACTCAAAGATTTAAAGAACGTAGGTGAACTTGAGGAAACAACACCTTTCAACTTGAACATCGAAAGAAAGAACAAAGTCCTGAAAAGCAATCTTTATCCCATTGAATTTCCAAAAGAAGTGATGGTTTTTGAGGCAGTTATTCCTGAACGGCCTTGGAAAACGGTCAAGGATATAACTTTGCAAGATGTTACAATTTCAGCTATTCCGTATGAGCACGATATTTGGGCATTTGGTACTGCCGAAAATGTCCAACAAAAATTTTCAGATTTAATACAGGGAGACTTACGGAGAAAACCACTTACCAGAATAAAAATACACCATAGCGGAATTCAGTTTCTTTTGTTATCCACTATTTGCAAGATTTTCAGGGAGATACATTCCTTGCAAACCAATTTCAAGGATAAGGTATGGAGCGAGAGCAAATATGACACTATACAGAACCTAAAGGTTTTTCACGCTTTAAAATTTGGTCTGGAAAAAATAGAAGGGAAATATTATCTCGCATTAAATCCTGATTTTCATATAGCTGACACAGGTGTTTCTAAGGACATTAAGCAACAGATAGGGTTAGCTTTTTTCCATAAAATTTGGAACAGACACTTCAATGACTATTTAAACGATTGGAGGGAAAAGTTATTTACACAGACTAGCTATGAGTTTCCGGCAAATTCAGGAACTGGTTTCTTATTCAAAATGAAAAAGAATCCCATTTTTACTGATGTCTGTGATTTGAACAATCGGTACTCAAACCCCCATAATGTGCCAGATTACCTGATTAAAATGAAGGGAGTTCAATTCAAGGAAACTGGGTTGCTATTTTCCACTAAGCACGGACAAAAAAGGGCCAGTGATATTCACCCAATGAGAGGCTTATTAAATAATAGGCCATACGATACAGGTCTAAGCAAGTTATTATCTGACACGATTAACTTAGGAGTAATCTGTCCAAAAGAAGATGCCCAAAGATTACACGATTTCTTGAACAAGCAAAATCAGGAAATTTCCAAGAACAATCCGAAAGACAATTATATAATTGACTTCAAAGGTTTTTACCAAATTTATGGGTTGAGCTTGAATACCCCTGCGATTGACTCTCAAAATTGGGTAACGGTAAATAATCCCGTTTTCAATTCTGCCAAAAAAATCTCACATGAAATAAAAACAAATATTTGTGATGCCATAAATAATCAATGTTCTATCGGCAGTCAAAAAATAATTGTCATATACATTCCTAAAAGATGGGATAATTATTTGGGCTATCGGGACAAGACCGAATCATTTGACCTGCATGATTATATCAAAGCCTTTTGTGCCGAAAAAGGTGTTACTTCACAAATCATCAGGGAAAAAACAATTGTGGACAACACTATGGTCTGTCAGATTAATTGGTGGCTTTCGCTGTCCTATTTCGTTAAATCATTCAGAACGCCTTGGGTAATAGATAATACGGATAAAACTACCGCATTTGCAGGCATAGGTTATAGCGTAAATTCCAAAGAAAAAGATAAAGGGCATATTGTTTTGGGTTGCAGCCACATTTACAGTTCCAATGGCGAGGGATTAAAGTACAAGTTGTCCAAGATAAATGATAATGTAAAATGGATTCATAAAAAGCCACACTTAAGCTATGACGATGCTTATGAGTTTGGCAAAAACGTGATTAACCTGTTTTACGAATCTATGAACGACCTACCAAAAAGGGTAGTTGTCCACAAACGTACATTTTATACCGAAGAAGAAAAACAGGGCATTTTGGATAGCCTGCTAGACAACAGAAACATTGAAAATGTTGATTTGATTGAAATCAATTTTGAAGACAATATAAGGTATGTTTCTAGTAAAATAAGGGATGGCAGGGCAGAAATCGACGGATTCTCCGTTTCCAGAGGCACATGTATTCAATTAAACAGCCATGAAGCTTTGTTGTATGCCCACGGTGTAGTGCCTTCAGTTCAAAATCCAAGGCATAATTTTTATCCTGGGGGTCGATACATACCAAAGCCCTTAAGAGTTATAAAGCACTATGGAAATGGCGATATGGAGCAGATTATGAATGAAATTCTTGGCTTGACCAAAATGAATTGGAACTCTTTAAATATGTATTCACAATTGCCAGCCACAATTTCCTCATCCAATGAAATTGCCCGAATTGGTAAGCTTATAGAAAATACTGAGAAGATTCAGTATGATTACAGGTACTTTATATAACGATTTCTACTTACTTATAAGACTCTAACTTTAATCCTTTAGGTAAGTGTTTGATAAAAAATCAATTAAAGTATCAGGCTTTTACATGAATATTCATATTTTTTCAATCAATGTTTTCCTTACCAATTCAAAAGCATGTTCTTGGTCATACTCAATACCCGGTCTTAACAGCGCATAAATATCTCCGCCAAAATCAGGGTCTTCAATTTTTTCGTCCATATTAATGAGGAATTGTTTTTGGGTAGGGGACTGTCCTCTTGAAAATTTCATATACTCCCGATAGGTATCCACTAGGCTTTGGGTATCAACATCCAATTTTGTCATAGCGTGGAATAAGTCGAATAAATCCCGTCCTTTTCTTCGCTGATATAGTGCCCTTAGCTTCGTGGCCAACAACTCCTCAATGGAAAAGGAATTCATGGTACAACTCCCAGAAAACCATCCGTTTTCAAGGCTATGTTCCAACTCGGTATAGCCCATCACCGTAAAGTGTTCCCTTGTATTGATTTCAATCTTTAATCGCATATTGACCACAGGGGGAATCTCAGATTCAAAACGGTAGGTCGCCGTGTTCATATTGATATTCTGCTTGATGCTTCTTTTCGTTCCCAAAAAATCAAGCTGCTTTCGTATGGCCTGTAAAATGGGTTTGATGGGGCCTTCCTTTATCTGAACCAAATCGATATCCTCGGAATAACGGGCTTGCGGTTTCAGATAGATTTTATGCAAAGCCGTTCCACCACGAAAAGCCACATGCTCCTTTAAAAAAGGGTCTGAGAATAATAAAACCAAAGCCCGTTCTATGACCAGATCCTGTTCCACTTGGGCATCGGTCGGCCATGGAGCATTTGCTTTCCATTCTGTAATATATCTTCTTGGTATCATGCAAACTCCAATTCTGCATTAACAATTAGGTTCCATTTTTCATTTTTGAATCCCTTTTTGTTTTTATGGGACAAGGATAATGGGGCGGTGTTGGTCTCTTTTGCCGATAACAGTTTTGACAACCCTTCCACCAATTTTATTTCCGAAAGTTCCTCCAATATATAGCCCAATCGCTGAATAGTTGGCAGGGAAGATGCTGCGGCAATTGCCGTAAGTTTTGACGATTTCAAGTTTTCAACCAGTTCTTCCAAAACAGCGATGACCCTGTTCAATCCACCAATTTGCTTGTGATAGTACACCAAATCTATCGCTGTCAATTCAGGAGAGGAGACCTGCACATATCCGGCATCCGTCTTTTTTTGTTCCAACCAATCGGCGTTCCAAGTACTTTTTGTAAAAAAATTCAGATGCTGTTTTTTTGTTTTTATATCCCTCAAGGGAGGTTGTTGTATAACAATCTGTGATTGCATGGGTTGTTGGTGTCCTGCTCCGTGCAAGGCTGCGGCAGAATACAGTCCTAGATAGTATTCCCTTTTCAGGAATTTCATCATATCGTCCAAATAATAGGTAGTCGGCAGTATGCCCTGATGGGAGTATTGAGGTGGGATAATTACATAAAACTCTTTCCGTACTTGGGCGAGTTTACCCTCTTTTTTCAGTCGATGTAGTTTTTGGGCTATCGCCATTTCGTTCGGACCAATGCGTTCCCTCAACTCTGGTAGGCTAACGGAATACCTGCCCTGAGCTTGGATTTCGTATAAATAATCTGAAATAGCTTGACCTATCATCAAAAAATATGTTTGCGTAAATTTACATTAAATATAATTAATTGCAAACATATTTTATATCATTTTTTGAGAAAGAAAACTTGCTTTTTAAAATCCAATCACTTTTTCCAAGGCTTCATCCGTTTCCTTGTGCATAAAATTGGACTGGTAATTTACAGTAGTGGTAATCGATGAATGCCGATACAATTTTTGAAGCATTTGAATGGGTATTTTATCCCCTGAAATATTTCCGAAACTGTGTCGAGCGATATGCATGGAGAGCTTCTTTTCTATTCCTAAACTTTTTCCAACAATCTGTAATCTTCTGTTAAGGTTACGAGTAATCGTCTTTATTCTAGTCAGCACCTTTTTTTGGTTTTTTAAGTTCGTCTCTTTTAAAAATGGAAGCACCAGACCATCCTTGTCCTTCTTTTCCTTTTTATACTGCGCCAAGATAACCTTTGCCTTGTCAGGTACGGCCAAAGAAACCAATTTCTGGTTCTTCCCCATACGATAGTATAACCGATTGTCCTTAAAATCTGACCACTTCAATTTTAAAACATCTCCTACCCGCATTCCTGCAAAATAAAAGCTTAGTAGCCATGTGTTTACAGCATGTTGTTGCGCTTCACTTAGGTCTTGCGACGTCTCCAAAAGCAATACTTCGTCAATATTCAATCCAATCTTTTCAGATTCAGGGAATTTAATCTGAATCTTCCCTTTGCCAAAGGGATAGTTTTTATCATCGACTCCAAATTCCTTTCGCGCAAAATTATAGATAGTGCGAATCAGCATCAGGTAGTTAATGGCTGTTCGCTCCCCTACTACCCTTTCATAGCGAAGATGGGCTTTAAAGTCCTTTAATAGTGAAACATCCAAATCAGAAAATGGTAAGTGATTGCGATTTAAAAAGTCCTTGAGCACCTGCAATCGTCTGCCTTGATTGTAATGTTGGTCAAATTTTTTATTCTTCAACAGGTTCGCCAAATAAATTTCCCCCGCAGAAAAGAAATCCAATTTGTTCTTCCCAATAATCCGCTTTTTTATTTTAGCCACAGAATGGTCAATGTTTTCATTATCGCTCTCTATGAGTTTCTCATTGGCCTCGGCAAGTTTTTGTGACAAAAGATTGTTTAGCCTAGCCGAATTAGGATGGGATTTTTTAATCCGCCTCGATTGTTTGTCCCAATACTTCTCATCAATGTATTGGCCCGTAAATAAATAGGAAGACTTTCTATTTTTGGTTATGCGAATTGCTAAAGGATATAGCCCTGCACTATTAGGCTTTTTTCGTAAAACGGATTGGATGGTTGCCACTCTAAAATGTTTTATTTTCTAAATATACGAAACGTAGGTACAACATAGGTACAACATTTTGGGGTTTTTCTTGGTTTTTTATGGTTTTACGGAAGCATTATATTTTTACAAATACCTGTTAAACAACTGATTGTCATATCATATAAGACCAAATGGGTACAATCCGCTTATAGTTCATAACCCTGAGGTCGGGAGTTCAAGTCTCCCTCTCGCTACGAACCCTTCCGAATTTTAGGAGGGGTTTTTGTTTTAATGCCATGTACTCCGTCACAAGAGATTCCACAAAATCTATATTGGCCATACCTCTGATATGGAACATAGGTTGGTCTCCCATGACCAAAAGGCATCCAAGGGATATCCCTTGAGGTTATGAACTTCTCAAAGTAAAGATTAAAAACATCGTTCCAATCATCTTTTCAAGGTAAAATGCCCTGTGAAGGATCTCCCTTCCCCCAGCTCGTAGCGGAACCAGTAGTCCGAGGAGGGCATGGCAACGCCCCTGAAGGTACCGTCCCAGCCCGGGCCGTCCGGGGGCACACGGGCGATCCTGTAGAAACAAATCTTTTTTAGATTTGTGAAAACCAACAATATAAATCCAAATTTGGACGTATCACCTAATCTGAACCATTACCGGTCGTTATTTTATCTCTATTTTTTGAAACAATAAATTTGAACACATTATAAAATAGATGCCATGTTTTTTCTTCTACATAAAGCTCATGGGCATCATTTTCCTTAGTTGATAATATTAGTTTATTATTCGTCATTTTTTCATCCGGATTTTCAACCAACTCTTGGGGTATACCGACATCTATCAGATGTGATAAAAAAATATGACTGGTCTCATGAGGAAAAATAATCCTCTCATTGGTTAAAAACCATCTATATTCTTCCGATTTTATGTAGTGCAAAATAATTTCCTCTCCATTCTTTAACAGCAGGTTTAATATAAGATTTTTATTTGCATCAGCTTGCTCCTCGTTCCAAAGAAAAGTATCCCTAAAATCAATTTTGCTTCTCTCGATTTTTGCTCTTAAAATTGAGGTTTTAATCATAGTTTATAAATTTTTCGAAATAGTTATTGCTGCCTCACCAACTTTCTCAACGGTACAGCCCAATCTTTCCCAAGCAGCTGTATTTAACAACCTTGTCTCTATTATTGAAGTACCCCCAATTACTAATTTACTTGCTCCTGCCGCTTTTGCTTCTGATTCCAACGCTTTTAAGAGTTTAAATACATTCCCTGCTTTTTCCTCCCCATTTATTAATAACCCAATATTTACATTCATAACCCCGCCCTTAAAAAAGGTCTTAAGTGTAAGCCAGAAATTCTTAAAATTTACTGTCCTCCATTCACCTTTTTTGCCTCCAAGTAAAGGGGAAACTTCAAAAATACCAGGTTCAAGAAGCTCTGGCGGAATTGATACTATAAATCCCTTCGGCAATTCTACATTGATAAATAAATTATCTCCATAAATATTACTTCCCACATTATATTCCCGACCTTCAGTTTCTTGACCAATAACATTCTCTTCCGAACGACTATTTAAACATATGTTGGAATCACCGTCATCTTTATAATCGATTATTTTGCCCGTCTCATCGACTACCGTTGAAGCAATATAATGAGGTCCGTCGTCTATTGCCGCAATAAAATCGTAATTATTATCTCGACCATTTAGGCCTCCGGCTCCGTATGGCATCATACCATCAGGGTCTATATAATAAATAGAACTATTGAACGCATAATTATAAGGTGAATGTCTTCTCATTAATTCAGCGAGCGGGTCAAGGGTAGCGGCATCCATTACCTTCATCAGCTTGTTGGTGTTGGGCGTATAACTGTAAGCAAGGTCGTCCATCACGCCAAAATCTGTTACGAACCCATTGTCGTCGATTGCGGTATGGCCGTTCCTTGCAAGTTTGGTGATGTTCCCGTTCTTGTCGTACTCGACATTCGTAAGACCGTAACGATTGTCGGCGGTATTGTCGGTAGCCGATTTTATGCGATTAAGGGCATCAAATTCATATTTGTACCATTTCAGCGAATTATTGGTATCAGCAGTGCGCCACTCCGTTTCGGCAATATTACCATTGTACAGTGCTGTACCGCCATGTGTCGGGGAATTATAATTAATGCCGAAGGCAAAAAGATCGTTGCCTAACAAAGTTGGATTATTGATTGATTTCAACCACCCTCGTACATTATAAGTATAGTCCACTTCCTGTAAGCCTTGGGTCTCGGAATAGCCGCTACCGGGGGTACCGCCCACTTTTTTATGCACCAATTGCCCCAGTTCGTCATAATCGTTATGGACAATGAGTTCCTGCAAAAGGTCTTGGATATAGAGAGATTTACCGAGGAAGAGGCCCTTTTGAAACTTATCGATACGGCCATTAGCTACCACAGGTCCTAAAAGGCCTACTCTAAGCGTATAAAAACTGCCCTTAGAGTGGTTAATAATACTATATATTTTTCATTCACAAGATTCATCGAAAAAATCTCTAAGTCTGTATTTGCTCCTCTCGGATAAGTCGATATATAGATTACAAAATTTAGATTTGTGTTTATCTATTAAAATAGGAACATGAATGAAAAAAGCATCTGCATATTCCCCATCGACAAATTCTGCCATATTTAAATACAGGTAAAGACAATTACCTTTATCTTCAAGAGTACTTTTTTTAATAGAACTATTTATTGCCCAGTATAGGTTTAAATTACTTTCGGGGTACTCTTCCGGTGAACTTAACATATAAAAATGTAAATATTCATCTTCATTCGTAGGAATGATACCTTCTAATAAATTTAAAGGTAAATACTCCTTTTTAGACAAAAGCCTTTCAAATATTTCCAAGTTTTTAGCATAATTCTCTAGTACTCTATCTTTTCCAACAACCACCTTTAATGAATCTTGATTCACTGATTTAACAGTATTAGACAACAATTTGTTGCTATCCGTAGATTTTGTTGAATAAATGGTGTCCTTTGGTTGATTTTTTGAATTAGAATCCGTTTTATTTCTGTTAGCACAACTTACCATGATAATTGTAAAGCTTATGGCAATTAAGAATGTCTTTCTCATAAATTAAATTTTAAAATCCACTATCAGGTGGGCGTGGTGGTATAATTAACGGCGGCGGCGCAGGCGCTGGAGCAGGTGTTGGAGTAACAGGCGGCACAATATTAGGAGGGTCTACTGTGGGCGGCGTCACAGGAATAGGGGTTATTGGCTGGGGTGTCACATCAACTTTAGGGTTATTCGTTTGTGACCCTGTTTCAGTTTCCACAATCGAGATATTCCAAGGACCAAAAGCCTCAATTGCATCAGCTATGCCTGCAAAAAAATCTGGTTCACATCTAATACAACCGTTTGTTACTCTTTTAAAAAAATCTTTATATTCTCTACCTGCATGGAATCCCATTCCTGTTCTTCTAATACCATTGTTGTCCCTAAAAGGATGTACCCTATATATTCCCAACTCCCCATATGCGCCATTTCTGCTGTCTGAAAACATTGATTGCCTACCTTGTCTTCCGTAACTAGCTGGTATAGAAGGTTCTAATAAATATGGATGAGTATGAGGTTTAAAACGATCAAACATTCTAAAGATACCGTCTGGCCAGATTCCATTTGATGTTGAAACAACCAAATTATGAGCATTATAGGTGCCTAATAAGATATCATCGGTAAAATCAAATGGAGTGTCATTGTCCTCATAAATATAGACCTTGTTTTCATTACGTCTAAAAATCACAATTGGGTTGTTCAATCCTTTAGGAGCGTTACCATCAGTATCTGTATAGTATAAAGGACTATTAAAAGCATAATTGAACGTTCCTTGATCGGGCATTACTTCAGAAAGTTGGTCAATACTTCCCCACCGTCCAATATCTGGCATATAATTTCGGTTTCCATAATGAAGCCAGTTAAGACCTAACGATTCCTCAAGCTCCTTACCGTTATAGGTCATGTAATTGTTCTCCTCTCCGTTGATGTTCGAGTTGTATCCTTTATGTTTCAACCCGAAGGGGTAATAGTTGTTCTCCTCTATGATTGTGGACTGCCCTGGGTTAGAAGGATCGTCGGTATAAGATACCCTTACATTTCCGAGATGGTCGGTATATTGGTAAACGTACCGATATCCGTTGTTCTCCACATTTACGTACCCTTCGGGGTGGCCGAAAAATTGCAATGTTGTCGATGTGCTGTTTCCCGAGTACACATAGTCACCTGCATATTCGGTCACCGTACCCGTGCTCACGGTCTTTTTGAGTTTAGTGCCTGCCGCATCGTAAACGTAATCTATGGTACCACCATCTATATCCATTGAAACGGGTAAATTCAGGTGGTTGTAACTTATTGCCGTTATGTCTTTGTTCGCATCGGACGTTAAGTTGCCGTTGGCATCGTACCAGTAGTCCTGGGCGTCCCCGCTACCGTCCTTAAAGCCATGGGCGTCCTCCCCGTCGTCCCGTACCTTGTAGAGCCGGTTGCTCATCTGGCCATTGTGATAGGCGTACTCCAGTACGTCCATGGCACCGAAATGGTCGTCCTGCCCGTCATTGTCGTTATCGTAACCCAGTACGGGGGCCGCCACGTTATGGCCCTGCCTGTGGAGCGCAAGGATATTACCGTTCTTGTCATAGGTCACGGGATGGATCAAGTGGCCCGAGGCATCAAAACCGCCCAGATCGTAGTTGCCCGTATTGTCCCTGGCCCCTATGATCCGGTTGAGGGCATCATAGGTGTAGCTATAGGACTTTAAGGCATTGTCCGTACTTGCGGTGCGCCACCGGGTTTGTGAAATATTGCCGTTGTACAATGGATCGGGGGATTGATCGTAACTTAAGCTAAAGTTAAACAATTTGTTCGGAACCGCATCGGAAATATCGTTGATATCCGTTAACCATCCCCTAACGTTATAAGTATAGTCCACTTCCTGTAAGCCTTGGGTCTCGGAATACGCGCTACCGGGGGTACCCCCCACTTTTTTATGCACCAATTGCCCCAGTTCGTCATAGTTGTTGTATACGATGAGTTCCTGCCCCCCGTCGTCAACGATACGCAAGGTGGTTCCGTCCGTTCCCGGGACAATGTCCGCGTTCCGAACAGTGATGCTAAGGGTCGCCTCGATATCGGAGTCGATCGTACCCAGTCCGTCCCAGAGCAAATCCGCATCCAGGTTACCTACAGCGGGGCACTCGTCCCCCAAGGTCCCGTCCCCAATACATTGGGTCTGGGCCAAGAGACGGCCTACATGGTCATAGCTGAAATTGTCAATGGTCACGATAGTAACGCCGTTGCGTGTATGGCCGGTTCTCACCTTTACGGGCTTGCCAATGAAATCCAGCTGGGTCTCCACGATGTCCACTGTGCCCAGATAAGTATTATGGGAATAGGTATGGATAGGCCTTCCCTTGGCATCGTAATAGTTTACGGTGGTTATCCAATCCGCCTGTCCGGGGCTTGCCGAAGGATCCAGTACCTTTACCTTGCTGCCCGTGGCCAGGCCTTTTACATACGGGGCACTGGTTACGCCCAAGGCCGTAGCGGTTTCTCCGGTACCGGCACGGTCAAAGTCATAATCATCATAGTAATTTACCGTTAGTATGTCCAGATCGGCGGTTGGAAAAGTGTTATTGGTGTAGTTATAATTTGATGCATCGGCATTGTCCCGTTCCTCGTACATGGCCGTGTCGTTCCGGTCGCCGTTGCCGTCCACGTAGTGGCCGTCCAGATCGGATTGCATATCCGCCCTGCTTATGGAACCGGTATGCGTATATAGGCCCGTATAGGCCACTCGACCATGGGCGTCGTACTTGGTGAACAGCCATTGGTTGTTCGCCCTTAGGTTGGCGTCCTGGGTCATAACGGGTTGGTCCAGCTTGTTATAGATGATATATTCCCTTCCTTTTCCGGGCAGTTGCTTTTCAACGAGTCGGTTGAGATGGTCGTAGACGTATTGATAGCCCAGTTCGGCCATATAGGTATTGATGTCGGTAAGGCTCGCCGTACTCGCCTCCATCTTGGGCGGCAGTACATAGGTTAGGTTGCCATGGTCGTCATACACATAATAGGTATCATGGGCCCCCTCTGTGTCTCCCCCTAAGTGGGAGAGGTTCGCATAGGTACGTTTGAGCACCACCCTACCCTGTTTATCGGTAAATTCTTCAGTGGTGTGCAGTTTGTTGGATACCGAGGTATGGTTCTCGTCCCGGGTCACATTCTTAAAGAGCTCCCCTGCAGTATAGAACCCGCCATCGGCCAATGCCGGATCCTCCAAGCCTCCCGTAAGGTCCACTACGAACAAACTTACGTTGTCCTTTGTGGGATCGCCCGTGTTCAGGGGGTCATGTGTATTGGATTCGTAGGCAAACTCAATGCTATGGTCGTCCGAGTTTTTTATCAGTTTCCAATCCTCTCCCGGGGCCGCCTGTTTTAGGACCCGGTTCAAGGGAGAAGTTTCGAATTCCTTTTGGGAATAGGGATTTACGTCGCCCTCCGAAAGACCCGTAAAATCATCCCCATACATGGGATGGTTCTTGTAATACTTCTTCGCGGCTTCTTCCACGTCCCAGTAGCGGTAGCTACCTACGGTACTTTCCGGTTCATGGAAGGGCAGCCATTCTTTTTCCACACGGCCAAAATCGTCATAGGCCATATGGGTAACGATATCCTTTTCGTCCTTGGGAGACTGCCGGATGCCGATTTGCTGCATGGGCCTGCCCAAGCCATCAAAATAGGTGATGTCCTGTACATAATCGTTCTCTACATCAAAGACTCCGTTATCTCCTTCATCGAACTTTTGATCTGGAACGGTGTTTCGCGCTTGCTGATAGGTACGGGTATAGATGTAGTTCCGGTCCAAGGCATCGAGATTCCCGGACGGCGTACAAGTATTTTCCGGGGAATAGGCGTTGTCATCACAATCGTCCACGGGCAATTGCTCACGTGTCCATCCACTACCGGGACTTTCACAGGAAGTCGTTTGATCGGCGGCATGTTCATCGCCATCAACATCCCAATACCAGGTAGGCACAACGTTGACTATATTGTAGTTTGATGGACATACGTCCTCTTCGGTATTTTGGGTCCAGCCTATTCCCCTGGCATTACAGTCCTCTTCCCCTACGGAATCGGGATCTCGGAAGCCATCGTTGTCGGTATCCTCGTACCAAGTGGTACCCGCGTTGATCGACGGATCGTCATCGTCGCAGTCCCCCGTCCCCTCTATGTCCTGGGATGCCTTATACCATTCCGTGGGCACGGGCCGGCTACATGCCTCGACCTCAAGATCTGCCCAGCCATCATTGTCCTTGTCCCTGTACCATGTTCGAAGGTCGCAGGACTGTGTTAGCTGTCCGCCTATGGAAAGGGAGGGATCGGTGATACCCGTGGCCACGACCGTTAAGGTCCTGGACGACTGCCCGTCGTTTCTATCCAGCCGGATCGTTATCTCGTCCGGGCCGTCCTTTACCACCGTTACCCAATCGGGCAAAGCGCTGCCGTCCGCTCTTTTAATGCCATAGGTATTTGTTTGTCCTGAACAGTTGTTATAAGTCAATGGAAAGGTCAATTCCCCCCCGTTTTCGCCAAAGGTACCGGCAATGCTTCCGGAAACCGTACAGGGCAATGGCGGGCCGTCCTGCTCCACGGAGATATTGCCGATGAAAACGTCGTTGATCACCTTCACCTTTACGGGGGGAAGCGTTCTTCTTTCCCCGCCCCGGGTGGTGTAGGCCGAACATACCAGTTTTATCCGGTTCCCGGATTCATGGGTCAAGGTGAGCCATCCGGGCACATCCTCGAATACGGGATTGTACGGACTGGCGCAACTCCCGTCCAGGAAGACCATTTCCACCCAGGCGGTCCCTCCGTCCTCCGAAAAGGAAAATTGAACGGGGATGTTGGTGCTTGCCGGGGCACCTGTACCGGTGCCGTCCTCACGGAGGTATCCGCTCGTACAGTCTGGATCGCAGCCATTGGTTCCGAACCCCGGTGCGGATTGGTTTGGACATTGGTCATCAACGGATTCCGGCGAATTGGTCCAATTTCCCTCGGGCGAACTACAGGCCTCTACCACCTGTCCATTGGAATCTTTATAATTGTCCCCGTCCGTGTCCTCATACCAGATGGTACCCGGGTTGATCGATGGATCATCATCGTCACAATCCCCGGTCCCCTCTATGTCCGCCAACGACTTGTACCATGCGGCGGGCGTGGGCCGGCTACATGCCTCGACCTCAAGATCTGCCCAGCCATCATTGTCCTTGTCCCTGTACCATGTCCGCAGGTCGCAGGATTGCGTAAGTTGCCCCCCTACGGACAGGGAGGGGTCGGTGGTACCCGTGGCCACGACCGTAAGGGTCCTGGACGACTGCCCGTCGTTTCGATCCAGCCTGATCGTTATCTCGTCCGGTCCGTCCTTTACGACCGTCGCCCAATCGGGCAAAGCGCCGCCGTCCGATCTCTTGATGTCATAGGTAGTCGTTTGTCCGGAACAGTTGTCATAGGTCAACGGAAAGGTCAGTTCCCCCCCGTTTTCGCCAAAGGTACCGGCCATGCTTCCGGAAACCGTACAGGGCAGGGGCGGGCCGTCCTGCTCCACGGAAATATTGCCGATGAATGCGTCGTTGATCACCTTCACCCTGACGGGGGGAAGCGTTCTTCTTCCCCCGCCCCGGGTGGTGTAGGCCGAACATACCAGTTTTATCCGGTTCCCGGATTGATGGGTCAAGGTGAGCCATCCGGGTACATTTTCGAATACTGGATTGTACGGGCTGGCGCAACTCCCGTCCGGGAAGACCATTTCCACCCAGGCGGTCCCCCCGTCCTCCGAAAAGGAAAATTGAACGGGGATGTTTTTACTTGACGGGGGACCTGCGTTGGTACCGTCCTTGCGGAGGTATCCGCTCGCACAGTCCGGATCGCAGCCGTTGGTCCCCGATCCGGGGCCGGGTTGTAATGGACACTGATCGTTCTTTGTGCTCAAGGTCCAATGTCCGTTGGTAGGCTCGTTGCATTGGGATCGCATCTCGCCATTGGGATCGCGATAGCCATCATTGTCCGTATCCCGATACCAGTTTTTCAATTTATTTTGCGTATTGTATTCCGATGGGCAAACGTCCACTGTCGTATTTTGGGTCCATCCCGAACCCCTATTGGCACAGTCCACCTGGGCCTTACTTCCAGGGTCTCGAAAACCATCATTATCACTGTCCGCATACCAGGTTTTTCCAGCGCAATGCTGTACAAAAGTTCCTCCGATACCTGGTGTACCTCCATCCTGACGCTTACCAATTAGGATAATGTTTCTACTGGATGTCCCGGAGTTTCGGGAAAAAGTAACGCTTACCCGTCCGCTGGAAGGTTGTGAAACCTGGACCCAAGAAGGTAAATTTTGCTCTTGACCGTTGACTATGCGCTTGAAGGTGAAATAAATATTGGACGGACAATTGGAATAGGACAGGGTGTAGTTTTTGGTCTGTCCCGTTGCACTGAAGGTGCTCCCGTTAAAACCCGTAATGGTACATGGGGGCGGTGGTGGGGGCTTTACCCCTTTATTTTGGACAACCGATATACCTCCCGATGTTGAGCCGTTGTATAACAGAACAATATGTCCAATTCTTTGGGCTCCCGAATAGGCCGGTGCCGTGGCGGTCACCCGAGATCCCGAAATAGAGACCGTAAGCCAATTTGGTTTATTTCCTATGGTAAACCTTCCTCCCGAACAGCTATGTTGAATGGTTCTTGATACGGTGCCTCCACTGGATGAAAAACTCATTTGGGATGCACTGGCTCCAAAACAGCCTCCCTGCGCATTTCCGATGTTCGTTGCAATGCCGATCATACCTATGATCAGGATGCATTTTAATAGTTTTATAAGATGTTGGGACCTTTTCATAATTCGTTGTATTTATTAAGTGTACTGGTTTTCATTTGTTTTACTGAAACCGACGGGACCGCGATCTGCGAATTCCACATCACCGGTAAGGCCGGTTTCGATATGTCCATTTGGGCGTGGCGATACCCGGTATCGATGACTATTTCCCCCGATTGCCGGAACTATGGATTCCCATAGGAGAGGAATCGGTAAGACGGGCAAGGAACCACGGGTCGGAATGATTGTATTCCTTTTTGCTTTCATCTTGGGGTCTGTATTGTGGTTTGTTCTGGTCATGCCAATCAAATTTGGGATATTCCTAGGGTTGCTATAATGGCATTGCTTCCTTTCAATTTTAATTGCCGGTTTGGCCTTGGTAATCGTTACCTGGGTCAATCATTTGGTTTAAGATTGTATTCTTCTTGAGGTTAAGGTGTTGTTCTTGTTTAACTATTGTGCCGTGACCTTGATTCTTGCCGTTCCAAAGAAATCATCACAAGTTGCCGAAGTGCTGTTGAAGTGGTAGGTCGTTGGATATGTAGTAGGCTCCAAAAGTATAGAGCCTCCTGCCTCGATACCGGTACCTGGCCCACCAGTGATATTGATGACCACCCCACTGCCCGCCTGACCCGCAGTACGCCTGGTTTCATTGGCCACGATTATAGAACCGCTGTTCACAACTATACTACCGTCCATGCCATATTCGCAGTCCGCCGTATCATCGCCCAGTACTACAAAAGGCGGATCATTGGATTCGTCCGGACATTGGTTGGGATATCTGAAAAAATCGATGTCGGCGGTACCCAAGCTGCCATCGTCCTCCCTGTAATACAGGGTAACGGTACCGGTACCGTCCCAATCACCTGCGCCTTCATAGGTAAAAGAAAACAATTTAACTTCTATGTCGTGGCCATTTGAATTGGCAGGAATCTCATAATAATGAGTGTATGGGATACCCTCTTCATCATATTTGGTCCTTCTTGGTCTATCTACAATTAAATTGTCATCGTTGGAAGTAACGTGGGAATAGTAAAGAGGGCCATTTCCCAAATTCTCAATCCGGACATATTCTCTGTCAAAGGTCATCAATTGGGTCTGGTCGTTGGCATCCTGATACGATCCAATGACATAGCAATCCTTGGGAATGTTAAGTTGGCTAAAGAAATCTATGGAGGTTCCGAATAATTCTATGACCAAATCCCCATTCAGGTCATTGGAGCTTACGGTAAGCGTGCCCGAATAATCATTTTCCTGGGCAGGTGCGGTAAAGGTAATGGGCACCTTAAAGCTATCGTTTGGGGCAAGATATACCCGATAACCGTTCGGCCAATCAAAACTTGTACTGAAATGGGTAGAAGGGACTATATTGTTGATGGTAATGCCATAGTTGGCATCGTTCACAATTTCTACCTCTTTGGTGCTGGTCTCCGACGGTTTCGTTTGCCCTATATATAAACTTTCAGAACGCAAACCACCCTCTTTGTCATAACTGCCAAAATTATAGTCATAATCAGTCAGTATATTTTGGTCGTTATCACGGATGGTCTTCAGCCGCTCACTTTGGTCGTAGTCGAATTGCCTGGCGACCAAAGCCGGGTCGATAGTTCGTTTTATCCCTACCCATGTATCGGCATCATAGGTACTGATCAGCGCGTTCCTTGTATTGGGATGGTTACGTAGTTCTTCTTCAAAATCTCCTCCCAGCGAGGCATTGTACGCAAGCAACAACTCATCATAACTGATATTTTCACCCTTTACCACCGGGTAATTGGAAAAAGCATCCCATATAAAGGACGTTGTTTTTCCATTGGCTATAGTTTGTTGCAGCAACTTCCCGTCCTCATTATACTTGTCAAATGTTATTACCGACTCGTAACCACCGCTGAATGTAAACCCATCTGGCGATCGGCTATATGCAGCCTTGTCTCCATTATGTCTAAAAACTTCTTTTAAAACCACATTGCCATGTTCCAAAGCATAGGCATAGCCCGTGGCGGATATTATCCTATCGTCGACTTTGCGGATCTCCTCCAAAGGTCTAGATACCATATTGTTCAAAATCATCCATTCGTTCATGGATTTTCCATTGATTTCGGGACCACAAGCATTGCAATAATCCGAGATGCGCAAAACTGTGTTTTCAATAGCTTCACCCTTGCTTCCTGTTGTCATGGAAGTTTTTTGCTGGGCAAAATCATCATACGTAAAATTGTACGTACTTTTAAGCTCGGGTAAACCCTTGTGATAATCAGTATTGGTTACTTGTGCGGGGCGAACAAAAGAGATGGGCAAATGATAGGGGTAAATGGCATAGTTGCCCGTAAGACCTAAAGTTGGATGTACTTCAATATCATGAAGCGTATAACCGACCGCCTTGATATCATCAAAAACCCTGTTTTCAAATTGATCCACCAAATGCTTTCTTACGGTGTATTCCGAATTGACACCTGCGTGCTCCTCGTCCTCCCTAAGATTCAACTGCCCGTTCATATTGTCCAAATTGGCCATACTGGTGAAGCGGTCTTCAAGTTCCGTAGGGCGACTTTCAAATGAATGAACCGAGGAATAGGAGTCACCTGTTTTAGACCAAACCGTCTCCTTTACCC
This sequence comes from Ulvibacterium sp., assembly GCF_965228935.1. GTDB lineage: Bacteria > Bacteroidota > Bacteroidia > Flavobacteriales > Flavobacteriaceae > Ulvibacterium. Next base: position 4,437,938 of record NZ_OZ245846.1, read on the forward strand.
GAGTGTAGCCGATTAAATTGCCATGTGCCAAACTTTTACCAGGTATATTTTTGGAGCGTTCTACGATGTAGGTTCTATCATTGGGCCCTGATCCCTCTGGAGAGTTAAAAATGGCTGCCAAATGGAGCAGCGGTACCATAAGTATTCCCGAGGTTTGGGTTGAATTCTTGGAAGTGTAATCATACGTTTTTCGGCCAACCAGTAGATCGTCCCTATCATGCGTAAGAATCTCTTTTATACGTAGTCCACCTAATTGAATCTCACCCGAAGATCCTTGTGGGTTAATGGCCGGAGGAACAACTCTTTCGGATTCATTGGTGGCCCCGGTCCAGCCACTACCATTCTGATTGCCAACGGCATGGAATTCATGAAGGTCATATTGATAGCTTGAATATCCCCCGGTAGGATATCTTACCGTTTCCAATGCCCCCCCGACGGCATAATCCAATTTTGGTTTTCGTTCATCGTTTAAATAATAGTGATATCTGTTGGGGAAATCAATGGGATTGGATGTCGACAAGCTAAATAAAGGAGAACGCATCGCCACAGGAGCAAGTTTCTGATTGGTGTATTCTCCGTTGTAACCACCGGTATGGTCCTGTCCAAAGGTAATTTTGCTGGGTAGCCCACCGGCACCCTTGTGATATGTGAATTCATAGTTTTGGTCCTCTATGGTAATGCCGTCCAATCTTGAGCGCAAATACAACAATTTTTCCTCCGGAGAGGAACCATAGGTCAAATAGTGTTGATTAAAATAGGATTGTTTAAAATCGATCTGTTTATCGAGGATGGAATTGCTTTCCAAACCCCTTATGGAAATGGTTTTATATCGTTTTAAAAAAGGTAGGTTTTGGTTTAGGTATTCCAAGGTTTGCTGATTACCGTTTGGGAATTGGGGGAAAAAACCAGCTAATGAAAAAAGGTCAAAACGCCCAATATCGTGCCTATTTTCCATCTCAAATTCTATCTCGATTTCGTTTGCCAGTTCAATCTTTTCGAGATAGACATGCTCAACGACCTGCCGACTGAACCCCCTTTCGGTGATTTTTCCCCTAACACTAAATTCTTCATGCTCGCTAAAGCTGGGCATGCCTATTGAAAGGTAGTCACTAAGGTCACTATTGGTATTGACGTTATAGGTAAATTCCAGAACTTTCCCGTTCGGACTCTCGATCCTATCCAAATACCAAGCGGTGATATCCCTGAGATGGGCTTTTTGTACCTCATATTGGTTGATGCCCTCGGCCGCCCTGAAAGTGCATACTTGATCGACTATTTCCGGTACATCTAAATCGAAAAATCCCGAAAAGCTTGTCGTAAACTCCCTGACGTTAAAATAGCCAACGAACCCTTCGGGAGTCGTTATGGTAAAATGGCTATTCTTGACATTGGAATCGTCAAGGAAAAATTCGATTTTGACCGGATCAATGTTTAATTTTTTGACGTAAACGTTATCATTGGCATCTTTCTGGGTCAAGACAAAAGATCCGGAATAGCCAAAAAAAATATAGCTGAAAATGTCAGGTTCAAAGTCGTAGAAACCGTTTATCATATTGTGTTGATGATGTAGTTTCTCCCGACTGTCCAAACTATCCCATGACAAGGCAATGTCATAGAAATCTATGTCCTCCTTAAGATATCCCTTTCTGTCAGTGCCACTTCCAAAATCATTGCCCCCTTTTATCACTCTGGATATTACCCCAGTCGCATTCAAAGACCAACCCAACCCGGCCTCGGAAGCCTCCTGGTTCACTTTTACACCGGAGGCATGATAAGTCATGGTAATCGGTAATTGAAAACCATCGAAATTGATCGTATAAAGGGGAATGGCAACACTTGCGGTGCCGGTGTAAAGATTGGGCAATTGGGCTTCGAACCTCGTCATCTCGTAAGCTGTCGGACTCGGAAGACTATAATCACTAAAATAACTTTCCGGAGCTTGTGAGTAGATGTATGTAGAACAGAACAGCGTAAAAACGCATAATTTGTTCACTACCTTTTTTAGATGACTATTTTTCTTAATCCGTGATATCGATAAGCTATTCATTTCAATTCTTTTATTCGGTTAAATTTTCTTTTGACCTGCCGGTAACGCCAGATAAGGAGATTTCCCATTTTTTAATTACAAAATTTTGCAAATCAAGTAGTTACATTAATAATAACTAACTCCAGCCATTAGAACCGTTACCTCAAATAGGGAATGCCGCCTTGTCCATTTCGGGAACAAACTTTTGCTTTTCGGGGTTTCATTTTGGTATTCAAGTCCCGAATCTGTTTTTCCAGTTGGTATGTCCGTTGTTCCAATCGTTTTTGTTGCCTCTCTTGTTGTAGGATGTACAGCGTCAACTCCTCGATCTTCTCCAGGAGCAGTCTGTCCATATTTCCGAGTTCGATGCCGTTGGCCTCCACTTCGGAAGCGGATGGGATATTGATCAGGTGGCCTTTTTCTTGGATATGCTTTTCCACTTCTTCCAATGTAGGCAGGTCATAACCTTCGGTGAACACATAGTCCGCCCAACCGGTCTCCACCTTGATCTCCTCGGCACGGATCTTGCCCTTTACCGCAAGCTTGTACATATCTGGATCCATAGTACCAATGCCAACATTTCCCGTGGTTCCTATAAAAAACTTTGTATTTGTCCCATATTCCATCTGGTCGCTTGTGGAATAACCGATACCTATACCTTGATAATTGTATCCCTCTCCAATGAACCATTGATGATCGGTGTCCTTATCCGTTATATATATCCCTTTGCTTCGGCCTTCATAGCCATGCAATTCTATCCCCACTGCTTTGGCGGGAGCCCCGGATTCATCGGTCGCCTCAATGCGCAAAGTGGTCTGGGTGTGGAATCCTCCCAATTTCATGCTGCTTCCGTTCACTTCCAATTTTGCGGTAGGCGATGTAGTGCCGATACCCACATTCCCATCGTTGTAATGAATATCATTACCTGAGGTACTCCAAACAGTCTGTTGAGTTCCCTCACTACCACTACCACTTGTGCCAGAATCCAGTAGTTCCTGAATCGAGGGTTCCTGGCCATTGACCTCGTAAATGGTAGGCCCCCAGAAAAATTGGCGATCCGCCGTATTGGTATCGTAGTATAGATAGGCCCGGTGCCGCATCTGGGTCGAAGTTGATGAAAATTTAAAGTCGGTAATACTTTGTACCTTAATACCATTCAAATCATAGATGCCGCCCTCACTTACCAATGAGGAATACCCGCTCTCGCGTAGAAACCCGACCAAAAGGTACCAGGTGTCCAATTGGGGTAGATCACCCGCAAAAAAATAAGGGTTTACATTTACGGTTCCATCCAGAAGCCGGCTATTGGCATTGTCGTCGGCGTCATAGGCATACGGGCCAAAATATGTGGAGCCATCATTAGAGTTCGTCTTTTTTATCCATACGGTAAAGCGATAGGTCTTGGTATGGTCAGCCGACATATAGGGTGAATTCCATCCACCGTCCTGATTATCGCCTGCATCCGGAACCGCCTTCCACAGCACCGAAGTATTGCCATGGGGATCGACCCCCATTTCCCTTACGTTCTCGGAATCGCTACCTAGCCTCCAAAAACCATCTACGGAGCCGTTACCCACGGTCCATGTTGACGTATCGATCAAATTGTTCTGGGCAAAGGCAAATGTCCCTAAAAACAACAAGGAAAACTTTAGAATTGATTTCATTTTTAGAATTTTTACGATTGATTTCATTTTGGTCTATTGTATTACATGAATGTTTCTTGATTATTTTTTCCGTTGGGGATAGGATCCGACCACTTCCATTTTTAGGGTCAAGCCTTAGTCTTGAATCGACACGTTTCGCGCAACGAACAAGGCAGTTATCCGTGGGCTTATTAGGCTAAAAAGCCTTTCTTACCGAGAGAAGTCGTTTAACATAACTGTTATGGTAACTGACGGACGTTAATCCCGATGAAGAAAATCGCTTGGGGGACTGACTATATGAGTGTTTCAATCAGTAACTATGGAATCACATAGGAAAGCATCTGAATGGCCGAACAAAAAAATTTGGCCTAAACAGACATCTGATATTGCTTTTGTAGATGTAAGGGTTGGGGGAAGTTTTCATAGAAAATAAGTTAAATTAAGAATGGTTTTGATTCTTTTTGCCTTTATTCAACTTTATTTTGTAGGATTTATTGCCAGTAACATAGAAATTAATCTACAAAATAGATTATTGGCAAATTCCTTCGATGAAATGCACCATATACCCTACCCGCATTAAACCAGATGCCGATGTCTTTTTTATATTTTCTGTGTCCCATCACCAAATCCATTGATAGCATCCAAACCATAATTTGTGGTCTTTTTTCCTTTCTTTCCGAATCATGAAGTAACTTTAGCTATAAAACCACGGTATGCAAAATACCATCTCGGAAAGGGTGGCCGATTTTCTCAAAGACTTTCCCCCCTTCAATGTATTGGAAAAATCAAAATTGGATAGTTTGTCCCGACAAGTGGTCATCATCTATCATGAAAAAGGCGGCTTGGTTTTTTCGGAGGACGGGATCCCACACGATTATTTTTATATCGTACATGAAGGGGCCATTGCCCTTCGAAAAATTGCCAATAACGAAATTGTGGATATCTGCGACGAGGGGGATATTTTTGGCCTTCGTCCCTTAATGGCCAACGAAAACTACAAATTGGAGGCCCGGGCCCATGAAGAAAGCATCTTATACGGCATCCCTATCGCCTTATTTAAACCTTATGCCAAGGAAAATGAGGAGGTAGGAAATTTTCTTATCGAAAGTTTTGCGTCCAACACCCGTAACCCCTACTCCAAAGTACATCGGGGAAAACTCTATGGGAACGAAAATGCCCAAAACATAAACCCTGAGGTAAAGTTGTTGGATCTACAACCCGTAAACTATTCCAAAAAGTTGGTAGGCTGTGCCCCCAACACCACCATGAAACAGGTAGCCGAGACTATGACCAAACACCGAATCGGATCTATTTTGGTGATAGAAAACGAGCTGCCCGTGGGTATCATCACGGATAAGGATCTGAGAAATAAAATCGTAACAGGCCTCTATTCCATAGAAACCCCTGCCTCGGAAATAATGTCGCATCCCGTGATTACCTATCCCAGAAAAATGACCGTGACCCAGGCCCAAATGGCCATGATGAAAAGCAACATCAGTCACTTGGTGCTCACCCGCGATGGCACACCGCATACCAAGGCGGTGGGAATCCTTTCCAAACATGACGTCATGGTATCCTTGGGGGACAATCCCGCGGTGTTGGTAAAAGCGATCAAGCGGGCAAAAAAATACAAGCAGATAAAACCTTTACGAAAAAGCATCCAACATCTTTTAAAGGGCCATTTGGATCAAAATATTCCTATGGGACTGACCGCCAAAATAATATCCGAACTCAATGATACCTGTATTAAGCAGGTCATTACCATTTCATTGAAAAAAATGAAGAAAACCCCGCCAGTTAAATTCGCATGGTTGTCCATAGGCAGTCAGGGACGTAGTGAACAAATGTTGCATACCGATCAAGACAATGCCCTACTTTTTGAAGATGTTCCGGAAAATCAAAAGGCCAAGGTTGCCAAATACTTCCTGACCTTCGCCAAGCACGTAACCCATGGGCTCCATGTTATTGGGTTCGATTACTGTCCTGCCGAGATGATGGCTTCCAACCCCAAATGGTGTCTTAGTTTGCAGGAATGGAAAGATAAGGTATCACACTGGATCGTTAATCCCGGGCCGGACGAAGTGCTTATGTCCTCCATTTTTTTTGATTACAATGTTACCTATGGGGACAAAGAAGTGGTAAATGAGTTATCCGAACATATTTTTCAGCACACCGAAACCTATCCTATTTTCTTTCTACATCTTGCCAGTGGTGCATTGCAAAACCCGAGTCCAACAGGATTCTTTCGTCAATTTTTGGTGGAGCAGGATGGGGCGCACAAGGATTTTTTTGATCTAAAACGAAGGGCACTGATGCCGTTAATCGATGCGGCTCGGGTACTGATTTTGTCCCATTCCATAAAAGGAATCGGCAATACTTGGGAACGCTATGAAAAATTGGCTGAATTGGAACCCAAGAACAGTGAACTTTTCTTGGCATGTTCCTATGCGACCAAGGCACTACTGAAGTTTAGGACAAAACAGGGGTTGCTGCATCATGACTCCGGAAGATATATCGCCTTGGAAAAATTGAACAAAGAAGAAAGGATAAAGTTGAAACGGACCTTTAAGACGATAAAGGAAATACAGGAATTGCTTTCCGTCCGGTTCCAAGTATCCAACTTATTGGGCTAATGGGACTTTTCAATAAAAAAAAGAGGAGCGATTTTCCTTCGTATTGGAAGGAATATGAAGCTTTGTTCCAAAAAAAACAAACGGAAAATTTGCAACAGGCCCGCTTTGTAGTGTTGGATACGGAGACTACGGGTTTTGATTATAGGAAAGATCGTATCCTGTCCATTGGGGCCTTGACACTTCAGAACACTAAAATTAGCGTTGCCGACAGTTTTTCAGCATATCTGGAACAAGAGGTCCATTCCGAGGAAACGGTTAAAATACACGGCATTCGTAAGGAGGGAAGGAAGGATACCATTCCGGAAGAAGAGGCACTGCAAAAGTTTTTGGCTTTTTTGGGAAATGCAGTGATCATAGCCCATCACGCCCTATTCGATATCCATATGATCAATGCTGCCTTAGACCGATTGAACCTGCCCGATTTAAAAAACCGGTATTTGGATACCTCCACCTTATATAAGAAAACACGTCTCAGATCCAATCTAATTCAACAGCAAGAAAGCTATACCCTGGACGAACTCGCCGATACGTTCCATATTTCAAAAAAGGATCGTCATACCGCTTTGGGCGATGCCTATATTACGGCTATTGCCTTCCTTAAAATACTGGCAAAATTACGGGAGAAAAGAGAAGTAACCTTGAAGTGGCTATCAAAGTAAGCCCTTTATGTTTCTTATTAGTTACCCACATTACTTTGTAATTGACTTTTGCGATTTAAACTTTCACTCAAATCGGCAATATCGCAAATTATTTTACGTTTCGATAACAATTATTTAACTTTCAGTAGAATTTAAAACTGATTGATGTCTTTATAAAAAGGGGTCACAAGAAATCAAATCATCCGATGCAAATTATAATTACGCCCAAACGCTTGTTAAATTACATTCTAATAATCATTCTATGTTTATTATTAATGAATTTCATATATATCTTCACAAAATATTTAACTAGCTATCAGCTAGTGGCCGAGTATCTGCGAATTTTCAATTTTGATAGAGAAGCCAGCATTCCGACGTTATACTCTTGCATGGCACTATTTCTATGTTCTTTTTTACTTTTTGTGATTTCTACGAGGCATAGCAAAATACTATATAAAATGTTGATGTGGCGAGGACTGGCTTTGCTATTTTTATTTTTAACTATCGATGAAATGGTCTCTTTCCACGAAAGTTTAATACTACCCTTTAGAAGCCTATTTGATATTTCCTCTGGTTTTCTTTTTTTTGCTTGGGTAATTCCCTATGGTATTGGAGTGTTTGTATTTGGGCTAGTTTACCTCAGGTTTCTAATGGATTTACCTAAAAAGACTAGGTTTCTTTTCATTCTTTCAGGAAGCCTTTTTGTATCCGGTGCGATAGGTATGGAATTAATCGGAGCCAATGAATTTGCCAAGGCAGGTTATAGCTTCTCCTTCTCCCTAATTACTACTCTTGAAGAATCAATGGAAATGATCGGAATTGCTTTCTTTATTTATGCGCTTGCACAATATATTTATGAAAACTTTGGTTCTTTTTCACTTAAGATCGTTAAGGCCCAAAAATAATAACTGTAAACATAAAGACTATGGGATATCCAGCGTTTATCAGTATCGTATAAACATCGGTATAATGTTTCCGATATCATGTTTGCACAACTTTTCAAATAAAAAGTGTATTATTTAATTAATGCTAAAGATTCCAATTGTTTTCAGCACGTTTTAAACAAGAAAGCACATTACTCCGAATACGCTCTTGAATATTCCCTATATCGGCTTTGACAAAAGTTTCCCCGGTAATATTTTCATACAATTCTATATATCGCTCGGATACTGTCTGGATATATTCATCCGTCATTTCCGGGACGGTCTGTCCTTCCAATCCCTGAAAACCGTTCTGTATGAGCCATTGCCTAACAAATTCCTTGGACAGTTGTTTTTGGGGCTCTTCCCTATCCTGCCGTTCATGATATCCTTCGGCGTAAAAATAGCGGGAAGAATCCGGAGTGTGGATTTCATCGATCAAGACTATTTTGCCCTCCTTGGTCTTTCCAAATTCATATTTGGTATCTACCAATAAAAGCCCTCTATCGGCTGCAATCTCCGTACCTCGCTGGAACAATGCCCTGGTATATTTTTCAAGAACCTCATAATCCGTTTCACTAACAATCCCCCTTTTTAGGATATCCTCACGGGAGATGTCCTCATCATGATTTCCTTTTTCGGCTTTGGTAGCCGGAGTGATGATAGGTTGGGGAAACTTATCATTTTCTTTCATGCCTTCGGGCATGGGCACCCCACAGAGGACTCGCTTTCCTTTCTTGTATTCCCTAGCTGCATGACCGGAAAGATAGCCCCTAATTACCATTTCCACCTTAAAGGGTTCACAGGCATGGCCTATGGCCACATTGGGGTCGGGAGTGGCCAATAACCAATTTGGTACGATATCCCCGGTGGCCTCCATCATTTTGGTCGCTATCTGATTCAGGATTTGGCCCTTATAGGGAATCCCTTTGGGCATTACAACATCAAAGGCGGAAAGCCGATCTGTGGCTACCATGACCAATACACCTCCTTCCAGCGCATAAACCTCGCGGACCTTGCCTTTATAGACACTTTGTTGGCCTGGAAAATTGAAATTGGTGGTCGTAATCGTATTGCCCATATTCCGGTTAATTTTGATGTTCTATATTCTTATAGGCCTCTATAACTTTTTTGACCAGTTTATGTCGTATAACGTCCTTATCATCCAGATAGATCATTTCTATCCCATTCACATCCTTAAGAATAAGGAGGGCTTCCTTTAAACCGGAAATCACCCTTCGGGGCAAATCTATCTGACCGGGATCGCCCGTAATCAAAAACTTGGCGCTTTTGCCCATTCGGGTCAGGAACATTTTCATCTGGGCATGTGTAGTATTCTGGGCTTCATCGAGAATTACGAATGCATGGTCCAGGGTACGGCCCCGCATAAAGGCCATAGGCGCAATCTGTATGGTACCGTTCTCGAGGTAATGGGCCAGTTTTTCGGAGGGAATCATATCCCGAAGCGCATCATATAAGGGCTGCATATAGGGATCTAGCTTTTCCTTGAGATCCCCAGGTAAAAAGCCCAAGTTTTCACCAGCCTCCACGGCAGGCCTAGTCAATATAATGCGCTTTACCTGTTTTTCCTTTAAAGCTTTTACGGCCAGGGCCACTCCGGTATAGGTCTTTCCTGTCCCGGCCGGACCTATGGCAAAGACCATATCGTTTGCATTTACCGCATCAACCAATTTTCGTTGATTTGCGGTCTGGGCCTTAATGAGTCTCCCGCTTACACCGTGCACCAGTACATCGCCACTTTTATCGGAGGATCTGTAATCTTCCTCGGTGGTACTTGTAAGTACCCTTTCGATTACGTTCTCGTCCAATTTGTTGTATTTGGCAAAATGTGCGGCCAGCATATCAAAACGACGATCAAATTCCTCAAGTCGCTCTTCGTCCCCGTAAACCTTGATCTTATTGCCCCTGGCCACAATTTTTAGCTGGGGGAAATACTTTTTTAAAATGTCAATATTCTCATTTTGCCGTCCAAAAAACTCTCTGGGGCTGATTTCGGTAAGTTCTAAGATAAGTTCGTTCAAAAATTAGTGGTGTTTAAAGAATTAAGGGTTGGAAAATTATAGTTTCGTTAGGCTGTTTTTTTGTTTAATTTTGTCCAACAAACTTAAGTAAAATTTCAGTTTGCCTAACCAAAAACATATCAACATTGCTGCATGGCAATCATTACCCTTACTACAGATTTTGGACTAAAAGACCATTTTTCCGGTATACTGAAGGGTGCGATCTACAAGGAACTGCCCGATGCCACAATTGTTGATATTTCGCACCAAATAAGCCCTTTCAATATTCACGAATGTGCCTATATCCTGGAGAATTCCTATAAGAATTTTCCGGAAGGAAGCATACACATTGTTGGGGTCGACGCAGAACCTACCCAAGAAAACGAACATATTGCGGTCTTGGTGGACGGTCACTATTTCGTTACCGCGAATACCGGGGTCATCGGTCTTATCACTTCCGAGTTGAAACCTGAAAAAGCGGTAGAGATACATCTCCCGAACACAACTTCAGGTCCTTTCCCTACCCGGGATGTTTTGGTCCAGGTGGCTTGCCATATCGCACGTGGGGGGACTTTGGAAGTAGTGGGCAAACCATTTAACAGGCTCAAGGAGTTACGGGATTTTTCGCCTAGGACAAGTGAAGATAGCAAAAGAATAACGGGTAGTGTCATTTATATCGATAATTATGGGAACGTGGTTACGAACATCCACAAAAAGTTTTTTCTGGGGTATAGAAAGGGAAGGGATTTTGAAATTCAGGCCAGAACCACGAAGCTGAAGGATATCCATGATAATTACAGCGACATTATAAATTTTGATCTGGATAAAAACCGGCGCAAAGGCGCTGGGGATTTGTTGGCCATCTTCAATTCTTCGGGCTATATTGAACTGGCCATTTATAAAAGTAACCTAAGTACGGTAGGTGGAGCCTCTACCCTCTTGGGGTTGGACTATAGGGATACCATAACCATTAATTTTCTCTAAATGTTGGTACGTATCGTAAAATTGACTTTCAAAAAGGAAAATATTACTAGTTTTGAGCGGATTTTTGCTGAAACCCAACAAAAAATACTGGGTTTTGGAGGTTGTGCTTTGTTGGAACTTTATCAAGATATAAATAATCCCGCCATTTTTTTCACCTATAGTCATTGGGAAAGTACCAAGTTCCTGGATGACTACCGGCAATCCGATCTTTTTAGGGAAACCTGGAGCAAGACCAAAGTCCTTTTTGATGCAAAACCGGAAGCTTGGAGTATATCCAAAAAAAATAGGGTAGACTAGACTTATGTTGGCAATCTTTAAAAGAGAAATACAATCCTTCTTTACCTCGCCCATAGGCTATCTGGTCATTGGATTATTCTTTTTGCTCAATGGTCTTTTCCTATGGGTCTTCAAAGGCCCTTTCAACATCTTTGATTATGGGTTTGCGGATTTGGGAAACTTTTTTCTTTTGGCGCCCTGGATATTTTTGTTCTTGATTCCCGCCCTTACCATGAGAAGTTTTTCCGAAGAAAAGAAATTGGGGATTTTGGAACTACAGCTGATCAAGCCCATAACCCTAGGGCAACTGGTCATGGGAAAGTTTTTGGGAACCTTTGTTTTGGTACTGGCCACTTTATTGCCTACCCTTCTTTATGCACGTACAGTTTCGCAATTGGGGGTTACCATCGGGAATCTGGATATGGGATTGGTCTATGGATCCTATATAGGGCTTTTGTTCCTGGCAGCAGCATACAATGCCATTGGCCTTTTCACTTCGGTCCTGACCGAGAATCAGATTATGGCCTTTATCCTCTCCACTGTATTGTGCTTCTTCATGTATTATGGTTTTGAAGCCTTGGCCACCATTATTCCTGATGGCAAATTTGGACTATTTATTAGGGAATTGGGTATGAAAGCCCATTTTGAGAGTGTGGCCAGGGGGGTCTTGGATAGTAGGGACTTCATGTATTTCATAAGTGTTACGGGATTCTTTTTACTATGGGTGGTAGTTCAACTTAAGTACGGAAAGCGATAATGAGGAAGGGCACTACATCCATTATAAAAGGCCTTATCTTAGTTGTAGCCCTTAACATTATTTCCGGCTTTTTCTATATCCGTTGGGATCTAACGGAGGATGGAAGATATACCCTATCCGAGCCCTCTATGAATGCCGTAAGTGGTTTTGAAAGCCCTGTAATCGTAGATATTCTTTTAGAGGGAAACCTTTCCCCAGAGCTTTTAAGGCTACGGACCGAAACAAAATCCGTATTGGAGGAATTTGCTGAAGTAAACTCCAACTTAAAATTTAATTTTGTAGATCCCTTGGAGGGGGAAGCGCAAATTGATGGCGTTATTACCGACCTTCAATCCCTTGGGCTAACCCCTACCCGGGTCACCACGGAGGACAATACATCCATTTCCCAGGACATCGTTTTTCCCTGGGCCATGGTGAATTATAGAAATGCCACGGTAAAGGTACCCCTGCTCAAAAATAAGCTGGGGGCCACTACCCAAGATCGCATCAATAATTCGGTACAACATCTGGAATATGCCTTTGCCGATGCCTTTACCAAGATAGCGCTCAAGGAGAAGAAGCGAATTGCCGTCATTAAAGGAAACGGGGAACTTGAGGATATTTTTATGGCGGATTTCCTATCTACCATCCGCGACTACTATAATTTAGGGGCCATTACGCTGGACTCGGTCGCCCCCAATCCCCAAAAGACACTGGATGACCTCAAACAATATGATCTTGCCCTGATCGCCAAACCTACGGAAGCGTTTTCCGACGAAGAAAAATACGTCCTGGACCAATTTATTGTAAATGGTGGAAAATCGGTTTGGTTGATCGACCAAGTGGCCATGGAACTGGACAGTCTTTTCAATGAAAGAGGTACAGCCATGGCTTTACCCCGGGATTTAAACCTCAACGACTTCTTCTTTAGCTATGGCGTTCGTATGAACCCTGTTTTAATCAATGATCTGTATTTTACCCAAATTGTTCTGGCCAGTGGGGAAGGCAATAATTCCCAATATAATCCGGTACCCTGGTACTATAACCCCATGGTATTTTCCCAAAACGACCATCCGATAACCCATAATTTGGAAGCCTTGCGATTTCAATTCGCAAGCACCATGGACACCCTGAGCAACCCCAATACAAAAACCATACTTTACCGTAGCTCGCCCCTTTCCAAAGTGGAAGGTACCCCCAAGCAAATCAACCTGGATGTTTTGAACACCCCTCCGGATAAAGATTTGTATACTGACGGGAATAAGGCATTGGCCGTTTTAATCGAAGGGAAGTTTACATCAGCCTTTGCCCATCGTATAAAACCGGTAAAACTTGAGGGAACCTTGGAACAGGGAAATGAAAACAAAATGTTGGTCATCGCCGATGGCGATCTTATAAAAAACCAGTTGCGAAATGGAAGGCCCCTTGAATTGGGTTATGACAAATGGACCAATAATTTTTACGGCAACAAGGAATTTTTGGTGAACGCGTTCAATTACCTACTGGATGATACCGGACTTATAAACATCCGTACCAAAAAAGTGGTCATTCCTTTTCTGGATACCCAGAAAATAGCGGAGGAAAAAATGAAATGGCAGTTAATGAATATCGGGGTTCCCATACTGCTTACCTTAATTTTTGGCCTGGTTTTCAATTACTGGAGGAAACGAAAATACGCCTCCTAGATGTTAATAAGTTTGTTTCGGTAAAAAATACATTTAAAATATCTTTGTTTGATTGCCATTGGTCGATGGGTACCCCATTCAAATGCGGTTGGGAAGAATTTTCTTGATGTACATCATTAAACCCATGGTCTAAAAGTAAAAAAGCAGCGAATGAAATTTATAGTATCCAGCACTTATTTGTTAAAACACCTACAGGTGTTGGGTGGAGTGATCAATAACAGCAACACCCTACCCATATTGGATAATTTTCTTTTTGATCTACAACAAAATGAACTAAGTGTCTCCGCCTCGGATCTGGAGACCACTATGAGCTCCAAATTACAGGTAGATTCCGAAAATGAGGGTACTATAGCCGTCCCGGCACGATTATTATTGGAAACACTAAAGACTTTTCCAGAACAGCCGTTGACCTTTGTCGTAGAGGATAACAATACCGTAGAGATCAGTTCCAATCATGGTAAATACGCCTTGGCCTACGCGGATGGAGCAGAGTTTCCGAAGTCGGTGGAACTGGCAAACCCAAGCTCCACGGTGGTCATGGGCGACATTTTGGCGACAGCGATTTCAAAGACCATATTTGCTGCCGGAAATGATGATTTGCGACCTGTGATGAGCGGGGTATTTTTTCAGTTTTCATCGGAGAACCTCACTTTTGTGGCTACTGATGCCCACAAATTGGTAAAGTACCAACGTTCCGATGTGTCCGCATCCCAAGTTGCGGAATTCATTATGCCTAAAAAACCCTTAAACCTCTTAAAGGGAATTTTGGCGGGAAGCGAATCCGAAGTAACTATTGAATATAATGATAGTAATGCCAAATTCAGTTTTGAGGATACGGAACTCATATGTAGGTTAATCGATGGCAAGTATCCAAATTACGAGGCCGTAATACCCAAGGAAAATCCCAATAAATTGACCATCTCCAGAAATCAATTTTTGAGTTCCGTCCGTAGGGTCTCCATATTTTCAAACAAAACGACACACCAGATACGTTTAAAGATCGCCGGGGCCGAATTGAACATATCCGCCGAGGATATTGACTACAGTAACAAGGCCGAGGAACGGCTTACCTGTTCCTATCAGGGCGATGACATGCAAATAGGATTTAACTCCCGCTTTCTAACGGAAATGTTGAACAGCCTCGGTTCGGATGACGTTTCTCTGGAAATGAGCCTACCCAATCGCGCTGGAATCCTTACGCCGGTAGACGGTCTGGACGAAGGAGAAAATATTACCATGTTGGTAATGCCCGTGATGTTGAACAATTGAAAATTAGATTTTCAGCTTCCAATTCTTAAAGGACGAGGATAGATTGCCTACTTGGCTGTAATGCTCAAGTTGATTTCACTTTATCGAAATATCCAACTTTACATCGACATTGTACAGGGTTTTTAAACAGCCTATTGTAAAATTACACAATCCCCACGTATTTTTTGATGAAACCCCTCTTAACATCAAAAACGGGAGTTCCAAATTATGGGACTTCTGCTCTATTTATTATTTGAAATATTTCCATTCTTCCCAACATTACGGTCAAACAGGAATGTTACTATTGCCTCATTTCCAAACCGAAAAATTTAGGGTTTAAGGGAATTTATAATAATTAAAATTGTGGCAGTAAATCTAAGTATTATTATTCCAGTATACAATTCGGAAAAATATATTGAATGCTGTATTGAAAGCCTTCTTGACCAAGATATTCCCAAGAACACCTATGAAATCATCATTGTGGATGATGGCTCAAAGGATTCCAGTGGCGAAATAGCAGATAATTATTGCCGGAAAAACTCTTGCGTCCATGTAGTACATCAGAAAAATAAAGGTGTCGGTGCTGCACGTAATACTGGTATGAATTTGGCAAAAGGCAAGTATATTTATTTTATAGACCCAGATGATTATTTGGCAAGAAACGTTTTGGGAACATTACTTAAATATGCCACAGTCTACAATCTTGATGTTCTCGGGTTCAAAGCTATAAACACTACAAATCGTTATCTTTCAGATTCATCAACGAACAATCTCCAAGAAAATGAATTATCTGTCATGGACGGGGTTGCCTATATTGCCGAGAACCAATATAGAAATCAAGTTTGGTGGTATTTTATTAAAAGAAGTTTTTTACTGGAATCCAAAATTCGATTTATTGAAGGTCGATGGATGGAAGATGTCATTTTCACAGCAACACTGCTTTTGCGGACCAAGAGGGTTTCCTTTTTGGATTTTGATATACATAGGTATGTCATCGTTGAAAATTCTGCCATGACCAGCAAAGACCCTGTCCACTGTACAAATCTAATTTATGATCTTGCCAATGCAGCCAGGGAATATGCGAAACTAATAAATAGTTTGTCTACTTCTCATGCCAGCCATGAAAAGTGCCTCAAAAGGCTTCGAACTAAACAACAATCCCTGGTTTTTGCCCTGTTGATCAGAGCTATAAAATCTAAGCTCACTTTTTCGGAACTTAAAGAATTATTGCTCCAGATGAAAAAGATCGGGGCGTATCCCTTAAACTCTTTAATAGGAGAAGATTACCATAGTTTAATGTTCAGGGTTTTGACGGTAGTTTTCAACCACGGAATTTTACTTTATCCCGGATTCAAAACTTACCGATTTGCAAAAAAAGTCTTACAAATACTTCCAAGGACATAGAATAAGCTTTGGCCCGGGAAGATAATTTGGGCCTTAACTAGCATATCGTTGAATCTGATGTTTTTCTGGGTACGGGTTACCAAAAACCTATTGAAGGGGATAAAAAGCAAACAGACGTTATCAGGATCTTTAATCCCAAGAATATTAGATTTCACACAGGCAGGATTGGAAATCAAACGGCTTGGAAACTTGCTCCGATATATGCCCCTCTTAATTATGAGTATCGGTCACAAGTATCCACAATTGGTCTAGAAACCCCTAAAACTCGTTTCCTGCTAATTGATGGTGCATATTTGTACTTTATGAAAAGAAGCGAATAGTCATGAAATAACTAGGAGATTCCCCGTTGCTAGCCCTTATGGCATTGACTATGGGAAGTACAAAGCTCACTATTCCAACGAAGATGAGTGATAGAATTCCCAATCCGAACAATAGAATAGCCGGAATACTAAGGACTATCCAAAGAATTATGCTCAATTGAAAATTGATGATGGCTTTTCCATGCTCATCCATTCCAATGACCTTGTCCTTTGAAGTCAACCAAATGAAGAGCGGTACGATCAGTCCGCCAAAACCGGTTACATAAGTGAGCAACTGTGATAAATGCGTGATAGCCAATAAAGAGTTATCGCTCCGCAAGGCCGCTTTTTGATTTACTATTTCCATTTTTTCGATTTTTTTGATTGATGTACCTATGTGACGCAAAAAATGCATTTTCGTTACAAGATTGAAACCACTTTGGTCCACGGATCGGACAAGTTCCCACTTATTCTGATTTCCACTTCCCCTACTCCATTTTGACTATTTTTGCAAGAAATTCAACTGATGTCACATAATGACACCATAATAGCCTTGGCAACCCCCTCCGGGGCCGGGGCCATTGCGATAATCCGTATTTCGGGGCCGACATCCATTGTCCTATCTTCCAAACACTTTCGCTCCGTTTCAGGGAAAGACCTGGCCGGGCAGAAAAGTCATACCATCCATTTGGGACATATCATGGATGGGGAAAGGGTTTTGGATGAAGTCTTGGTATCCGTATTTAAAAATCCAAATTCCTATACCGGAGAGGATGTAATCGAGATTTCGTGTCACGGCTCACCGTATATCCAACAGGAAATCATTCAATTGTTCATTAGAAAAGGTTGCCGAATGGCACTGGCCGGGGAATTTACGTTACGTGCTTTTTTGAACGGAAAAATGGACCTTAGCCAAGCCGAGGCCGTTGCCGATCTTATTTCCTCCGAGAACGAGGCCAGTCATCAAATCGCCATACAACAGATGCGCGGCGGCTTTAGCAATGAAATCAAAAAATTGCGCGAGGAGTTATTGAACTTCGCCTCCCTCATAGAACTGGAATTGGACTTTTCCGAGGAAGATGTGGAATTTGCCAATAGAAATCAATTTAAGGATCTACTAAGCAGGATTCAACAGGTCTTAAAACGTTTGATCGATTCGTTTGCCGTGGGCAATGTCCTTAAAAATGGGATTCCAGTAGCTATCGTAGGTGAACCGAATGTGGGTAAATCCACCCTCTTGAATGCATTGTTAAACGAAGAAAGGGCACTGGTATCGGAGATTCCCGGTACTACCCGGGATACCGTTGAGGACGAAATCAGTATAGGTGGAATCGGCTTCCGTTTTATCGATACGGCTGGGATACGGCAGACCCAGGATGTGGTGGAAGGTATGGGCATTCAGCGGACATTTGAAAAGATAAATACGGCCCAGGTTATCCTGTACCTTATCTCTGCCGTTGAATTCGAGGAACAGGGAACAAGTTTCAAGTTGCAAATTGAAAAATTGCGGAACAAGTATTCCAGTACACCCTTGGTCTTGGTAGCCAATAAAGAGGATTTACTGGATGCGGAAGATAGTGCACAGATTAAAAAAGAGATTGGTGATGTACTTCTGCTATCCGCAAAAAATGGTGTTGGCGTTGAGGCATTAAGATCCAAACTCTTGGAATTTGTAAATACCGGGGCGTTGCGCAACAACGAGACCCTAGTAACCAACTCCCGTCATTACGACGCTCTTTTGAAGGCCTTGGAAGAAGTGGAAAAAGTACAACAAGGAATGGAAAATGGAATTTCGGGGGATCTGCTCGCTATTGATATCCGTCAGGCCCTATACCACTTTGGAGAGATTACCGGTGAGATTTCCTCGGATGATCTATTAGGGAACATTTTTGCTAATTTTTGCATCGGGAAATGAATTCAACATACTTATTATCAGTTAGTTAATAAATTAACCATATATTAACATTACTCTCAAACATAAAAGGTTTTACCATTCTGTCAGCTATTGCCGGAATTTTTGATACGACCGTTGTTTTTGAAATTGCCCATATCCGTGAAATATCTCTAACATGCCAATTATTCACCACTAAGTTCAAGATTGATTGGCCGACATCTATAGTATTTCTTATGATTAATTGAAGTTATAAGGCTTTTTTCTTAGCCAATAAAATATGGTCACAAACTAAAACCAACTCATCATGTTGGTTAAATATTTCAACATGTTCATTTACATGTCCTAATTCTGGTCTTTTAGATTCTTTTTTTTCACTGATCGTTACCACCACGCGGATAGTATCCCCAATATAAACAGGTTTCACAAAACGAAGGCGGTCATAGCCTTTAGAAAAAGCTTCTGGATTTATTTCGGTAGCTGTCATTCCTATACCAACTGCAAATGTTAACGTACCGTGTGCAATGCGTTGTTTAAAAGGTTGTGTTTTACACCATTCTGCATCCATATGATGCGGAAAGTAATCTCCTGTATGCCCTGCGTGCATCACAAAATCGGTTTCCGTAATTGTTCTGCCTAAGGTTTCGCGTTTGCTGCCCAATTTATAATCTTCATAAAATCTTGATTTAATGTGCATTGTATTCTTTTTTTAATTATCTACCCATCCAACCACCATCGACAAGAACTATGGAACCATTCATATACTCAGAGGCATCTGAAGCTAAAAAGACTGTTGGCCCTGCAAAATCTTCGGGCTTGCCCCATCTGCCGGCTGGTATTCTTGATAATATCGATTCTGCTCTCACAGGGTCATTTCTTAGGGCCTCGGTGTTATCGGTTGCAATATAGCCCGGCGCAATAGCATTTACATTTACACCTTTTCCCGCCCACTCGTTTGAAAAGGCCATGGTCATTTGTCCGATAGCGCCTTTACTTGCGGAATAGCCAGGAACAGTAATCCCTCCTTGGAACGTTAACAATGATGCTGTGAAAACAATTTTTCCAGATTCCCTTTTTACCATTTCCTTACCTATCTCCCTGGTTAAGATGAACTGCGCGTTTTGGTTTACCTCGATTACCTTGTCCCACATGTCATCTGGATGCTCAACCGCCGGTGCCCTTAAAATAGTGCCTGCGTTGTTTACCAAAATATCAATCTGTGGATGGTCTTCCTTTACAGCCTTGATGAATTTGTACAATGATTTTCTATCGGAAAAATCACATTGGTAAGCAAAAAAGTTTTTATCCAACGCCTGTACTTTTCTTTCAACATCACTACCGCTTAACTCCAGTGATGCCGAAACGCCAATAATATTAGCTCCGGCTTCTGCCAAACCTATAGCCATAGCCTTACCTATACCCCTTTTACAACCCGTTACCAAAGCAGTTTTTCCTTCTAAACTGAATGTTTTTAAAATACTCATTTTTGTAATTTGATTTTGGTGATCAGTTACTGGTTTTTGGCTTAGCCCTGTCTTAATACGATTGGTTTTTCTTAGGCAAGGTCAAGTGGTTTACAACTAGCCATCAATAAATAACTGATAATTATTATTTACAATGAACAGTCCATTAGCACCTTCATGCCGTCTGGATTGTTATCTATACTTTCAAATACCTGTTGAATATTACTTAATGGCTGCACATCCGTTATCATATCTTCGAAAGGCAGTCCGTTAGCTGTGATCAATCCAATTGATTTTTCGTAATCTTCTTTTTCGTACACTCGTGCTCCTATCAATTTTAATTCTTTCCAGAAGAATTTAAATAAATCGACCGGCTTTTTTTCTCCATGGATAGCTACCATCAAAATTCGACCTCTAATACCGGCTATTTCGGTCATAATATCCAATGTTGCCTGTACGCCCGCTACTTCAAAAACAACATCGGCTAAACGTCCCGCGGTTTTCTCCCTTACATAATCCACCAAATCAATTTGCATTGGACTTACTGCATCCAATCCCATGGCTTTAGCTTTGGCAATACGTTTTTCATTCACTTCAGAAACAACAACATTAGCCCCAACTTCTTTAGCTACCATAGCCACTAGTAATCCTATAGGCCCACCTCCTAAAACAACGGCGGTTTCTCCGGCCACCAACCCGCTTAAGCGCACATCATGTGTTGCTACGGACAAAGGCTCAATTAGCGCTGCCAATTTTAAATCGGTATTTTCTTTTAACTTATGTAGCGTAAATGCCGGTACGTTCCAGTATTGCTGCATAGATCCTGGAGTATCAATGCCCATGAAGTTCAGTTCCTCACAAATGTGATTGAAGCCTTTATCCGATGGTTTTGCTTTTCTATCGTCCAATGGCCGTACTACAACCTTGTCACCAACAGAAAACCCAGTGACATGGGCGCCTATGGAGTCTATTGTTCCCGACATTTCATGACCGATGGTTTGTGGCATTGCCACGCGTTTGTCCATCATACCATGATAAATATGCACGTCTGTTCCACAAACGCCGGAATAGGCAACCTTTATCCGCACTTCTCCTGGCTGTGGTGCTTCAACTTCTTTTTCGATTACATTAAACGTTTTGTTTCCTTCGTACAAAGTTGCTATCATGATAAATGTGTTTATTAAATGTTATAATTTGGGGCTACGCCTCCTTCATTATTAGATTTATATGCTGCTTCGACTATCGCCATAGAGTGCACAACATCTTCGACACTTGTTGGGAGCACTTCAGAAGAACCTTCAACATATCGCATTAAAGAAGCCATTGTTCCAACAAAAGCATCTGGAAACCAAGAACCCTCTAAATCAACTTCTACCCATTTAAGGTCCTCACCCTCTTTTACAATGCAATATTGAAATAAATCCGGCTTTCCATTCGGGTAATCTAAAAGCAAACCTATCCTCGCTTTTACAGCCCCTTTGGTACCCTCCCATTTCACAAAGCTCTCTTGATTCTTTTCTCCAAAATTATGGTCGTGATTGGTATTGATAATAGCTCGCATGGCGTCATTATAATCCATAATCGTTGTTGTACGTGTTGACGACATTGGCTTCCCCGGGTTTTTCAACGTTTTTGAATACACCTTCCTTGGATTCCCTAAAAATGATCGTATCAAATCAATGTAATGTATACTATGCTGTTGAATTTCCAATCTAGGATGATTAACCACATTCGGGAAGTATTCCCATGGTGTATAAGTGGTTAATCGCACTTCAAAATCATATAGCTCACCGATCAATCCTTTATCGATTAAGTATTTTGCAGCCATAACGTAAGGTGCAAAACGCATTTGGCAATTAATAGCTGCTTTGAGTTTTTTTCTACGACAAACCTCTAAAATTTCTAAAGTTTGCCCATAATAATCGCCCATTGGTTTTTGAATTAATACCGCAGCTTTATCAGGTAATAGTTCTAAGGTTGCCACAAACTGATTTGGCATCAATGTAAGATCAAAAACCACGTTCTCCGGAGCAGCGGCGACCAGGTCTTCCACAGTGTCATAAACATTGGGAATATCGAATGTCACTGCTAAATCTTCTGCGCTTTGTTTGGTTCTATTCGTAATCCCTTCAACTGTAAAACCTGCATTTTTATATGCGGGCAAATGCGCATCCCTTACAATTCCTCCTGCTCCAATAATATAAATTGGGCGTTTCTCTTTAGGTAATTCTGGTTTATAGATTAATTCCAATAGTTTGAACTTTCTATGTTATCAATTTCATTTTGTGCTTCATCTGCTATGATCGTAATATCTTCTGAAGTATTGATCACTTTTAGCACTAATTGGTCTATAACATCTGCAATAACCGACCAATTACTTTTTCTAGGTAATGTGCGTGTATTTTTATGTAGTACCTCTAACTTGTGATAGTAGGGTACTGATTGGTTGACCTCAGCATCAATCCAGGTAGACGCCCTACAACCAATAGCGCCCTCTAAAGTCACCAACTTATCATTTTTAGCATTCACTGCATATCTAATAAAATCGTATGCGATATCCTTTTTAGAACACCCTCCCCCGATAACATACATCCAATACGCATTTAAGGATGTTCCCTCCGCATTGGGCCCTGCCGGTATATTGGCAATATCAACCTTACCCTTTACTTTAGAGTCTTCAATAAACTCACACATCGAAGCAAAACCAAACCAATTTACCATCATAGCCAAATTACCATTGGCAAACGCCATCCCAGATTTTACCGAATCAAAATTGCGAGAATCCGGATGAATGGCATTTGTATTTTTCAACGCTTCCCTGTAAAACGTCATACCTGCTATGGCTTCGTCAGTATTGATTTTTATCTTCCCATTGGTATCAAATAGTTCCCCACCACGTGTCCATAGTTGCAAACAGAAATCAAAAACCGTATTATGTCCGTCTGGATATGCGGCAAAAGTAGTTCCATAAAGATCGTTTTCAGGTCTGTTAAAAAATTCGGCTACTTCTATTAAATCGTCCCAGGTTTTTGGAATTTCCAAAGCTTTACCATACTTGTTTCGAAAGTTTAATTGTTCTTCTTCTGAGTTAAATAAATCTTTTCTATAAATTAAACATTCGGGGCCGTCATGAAAGGGTAATGCAACGGTTTTTCCTTCAAATTCTTGCATAGATAAAAGTGAACGAGACCATCCACTAGGAAAATCTTGTGGAGGATTTTTTTGAATATAGTGTGTTAAGTCTTCTATTGAATTTGTTGCATAGGCTTCGGCAATCCAATCCGTGTTTATTAAGGCAACGTCCCAAAGCCCATTTTTTAATCCTTCTTCCTTTAAAATAGTGTTGTATAAGGGATGCAAATCCAAAGGCACCGCTTCAAATTTTAAGTTGCAACCTGTTTCTTCACAAAATGACGTCCAAATTTTAGCAATTGCAGATTCAAAAGCATCAAATTTACGTACCGCAATTCTAAATGTATTTGTTTTCATCATTCTAAAACTAACTCATTTACAATCGATTGTGTATGCTCTCCTAGATTTGGTGAGCCTAAAGCGGAGGTTAGTAATTCACCATCAATTTTTATAGGGCAACGAGTAGTCTCATATTCAAAACCATCGCCCATTATTACCTTTTGAATCATGTTTAGGGCTTTAAAGCCGTCATGTTCAAAAAGAGTGTCCCAATCCATCACCTCAGCACACCAAATATCTGCCGGTTCTAGTATCGATAACCATTTCTCCGTAGTATCTGTTCTTAAATGATTCGCTAAAATTGTTTTGATTTCATCTCGTTGCGTAAACCAACTAGCTACTTCAGTATAACCCATTAAAGCATTGCAACCCAACAATTCGCCTAAAAATGGAATCTCTCCCATAGCCAGCGCTAAATATCCATTACCAGTTTTATACACCCCGTATGGAGCTCCTAAATAAGCGTGTGCATTGTTACTTGCAGTACGTTCTGTAGGCTGCCCTCCATCATGATAAAAAGTGGTTATCGTTTCAAATTGAAAATCTAAAATAGACTCCAACATACTTACCGAAACTTTTGTTCCTTTACCGGTTTTAGTCTTCTTAACCAAAGCTGCCAAAATACCTTGTGCCAAATGGGAACCCGATAAGATATCAACGATAGCCAAGCCCATGGGTACCGGGCCACTGCCTGCATTACCGCTTAGCCATGCTAAACCGGATAATGATTGCACCAATAGATCTTGTCCAGGCTTTGATTTCCAAGGACCTTCCGTGCCATACCCTGAAATATCCCCATAAACAATTTCAGGATTAACTTTTCGAACCGATTCATAATCGAAGCCTAAACGCTCAATTACACCTGGCCTAAAATTATGAACCATTACATCGGCCCTCTCAACAAGTTTTAAGACACGTTGTTTGTCAGTATCGATTTTCAAATCTGCCTCAAAACTTTCTTTATTTCTGTTTATAGCCCTAAACACTGATGACTCTTCATTTAATATAACATTTGAAACATACAATTGACGACAAATATCACCCGTCTTTGGCCGTTCAACTTTTATTACACGTGCGCCTAAATCTGCCAATCTTAAGGTAGCAGATGGTGCCGATAAAAATTGACTTAAATCTATAATCAATATATCTTTTAATGGTTTCATTATTTATTGATTCATCTCCAATTTTATGAGATTAAAAGTAATAGGGCCTATGTTCGCTTCAACCTAATTTATTTCACGAATAGGTGTGTTGATTTTAATAAACATTCCAAGTTTTAATCTGAACAGATGCGAGCTTGTTTATTAAATTCATTTTTTAAAATTTTCCGAATTTCTATATTTTACGGTCTGCAAATGTTCGCAATAAAGCACCAATTCCCCTGGATGTTTGTATACCTCGTAGCTTACTGTTATCAAGCCCATTTCATCATACTTTGGTGTTTTATTTAAATGAGTACGAATGGTATATATAGTATCGCCTATGTAAACAGGTTTTATAAACCTTAATCTATCATAGCCATAACTAAAAGTATTTACATTATTGTTTGCCATAAGGCCTAAACCCAAACTAAAGACCATAGCACCGGCAACCAGCCGTTTTTCAAAGAGTCCTTCTTCTTTTGCAAAAACTTGGTCCCCTACATAAGGATGCATATCCAGTACCAGGCTATTGAACAGCATCGCTTCTCCTTCCGAAATTGTGCGTTTGATCGAACGGTCTTTTTGTCCGATCTTAAAATCTTCGTACATCCATGTTTCAGTATTATAGACCGGGACGTCTTTGTGTTTCTCTAAAGGTGTATTTTCCGGCATAATATTACTTTTTTCAAATGTTGAATTCCTTGATAATAGCTTCTGTATCCTCACCTACCTTAGGTGCCGGTCTGTTGTCGTATATGCATTCGTCATTCAGTTTTATAGGGCATCGTGTGGTGTGTACTTGTTCTTCTGACTTTAATCGTATTTTTTGATCCATTTTTAACACCTTATAGGCTTCATGTTCCAATAAAGTTTTATAATTGTAAACATCGGAACACCAGATACCTTCAGCTTCTAACATTGTTAACCATTCAGACGTATTTTTCTGAATTAGTAAGAATCTTAAAATATCCATGATTTCGTCGCGTTTGGTAAACCATGAATCCGAATTCGTATAAACACTTAATTCATCACAGTCTAAAACTTCACCTAATTTTAACAATGAACCCATTGCTATGGACATGTAACCGTCTTTAGTCTTATATACTCCATAAGGAGCTGCTAAATAGGCATGTGCCGATCCCTTTTTAGCTCTTTTAGGTAATTGATTTCCATCATTTAAGTACGTGGTTATTACTTCAAACTGAAAATCTATCATAGACTCCAACAAACTAACTTCAACCAAAGAACCTTTGTTGGTTTTGCCTTTTTTAATGATAGCCGCCAAGATTCCGTGAACCAAATGTGACCCTGTAATAAGATCGGCAGTTGCCAATCCCATAGGCACGGGTCCATCCCCTTTATTCCCTGTAAGATTTACTAACCCGGACATGCACTGTACCAATAGGTCCTGCCCCGGTTTTTTAGCCCAGGGGCCTTCGGTACCGTAGCCCGTAATTGTTGCATAAACCAGTTTTGGGTTTATCGCTTGAACCGTCCTATAATCCAACCCTATTTTTTCCATCACTCCTGGGCGGAAATTATGTGTCATAACATCAGCTTTCGCTATCAATTTTTTAACACGATTCAAATCTTCCGCATCTTTCAAATTAGCGGCATAAGATTCTTTATTTCTATTCACTGTATGAAAAACTAAACTACTGCCATTAACAAAAAGGTTTTTAATCGCTATTTGGCGCCCACCTTCTCCATGAATAGGACGCTCAATTTTTATAACTCTTGCGCCTAAATCTGCTAAACGTAATCCTGCGGATGGTCCTGCCATAAATTGGCAAAATTCTAATACCAGTATCCCGTCCAATGGTTTCATTGGTTTATTTGTCTAGTGATTTTATATATAACGTATTGAGTTGAGATAATAATGCTTTTTCATTTCCTCCTTTCATCAGATACTTCCGAATCGGTGCTCCAGCTCTATCTTGAAAATACATATGTCCGTTATAACGAGGGCGTAAAAAAGCCCTGTCCAACCCAGGTAATGTATTTTTAAAGAAATCTGACGTAAGGCTGTTAGTATACTCATCTGTCCATGCTTTTCTATGCCCTGGTTGACCGCCACCATCGAAAAAAACCGTTTTTTGGCAGGCCTCAGACCCCACATATTCCACATATTTCATAACGATATCAATCGCTTTTGTCTGAGCAGAAACTGCTAAACCTGTTCCCCCTAAAGTGGAAACCGCTTTTCCATAACCTTTAATATCTATCATATCATGAAAATGCAATAATTTACGTGCATAGCCCTTTCTACTATAGTTTGTATAACCATATGCCCAAGGACAGTACGCATACTTATCCGTTAATGTCATGGCTTCATAAATCTGTATGGGATTCCAATCGTATATCTGCGGATCCATTTCAACAGCCAATGCTCGTAATAATTGTAGTGCCCTAATGCCTATGGCTTCACTTACCACATGCTCTTTTGTAATACAAACATCCTCGCCCATGGTACTACACATCATGTAAAAGTTCATCAATGTATCTTGTGGAATCCCTGGCATAATAACCAAACCTAGTTTTGCCAAGGTTAATAATTCATCATAGGTTTTAGGTAGTTGTATTCCTTTTTCAGCAAAAATATCCGGCCTGCTAGCCGCTACAGGCGTCGCGGCATCAATGGCCAATGCCCATTGATGACCATTTGAAGAATAGCTTTCATGTGAACGTCCAACAGTATTTTTTGCCAAATCATTCATAAAAGCTTCTGGCAAATACATATCCAATGGAAGAATGACCTCAGTTTTTCCGGCAAAGCCTGCCCAAGGATGGTCTATTATCAATAGGTCGTAACGCTTGGCCAATTCATTAATAGGTTCATCTGCAAATGCCTGTAATGAACGCTTTTCCCAAATAATTTCTATATCTGGATTTAATTCCGAAAAACGTTGCGCTGTAGCCACCATAGAAGTAAATCCTCTACTATGATTCCATGTTATTCCTTTTAGTTGAACTTTTTCCACACTCATTTATAATACGTAATTGTTTAGCGACTTGCTGCTATTTCAGCGCCCTGTTTACTTCCATATGCCATAATTATAAAGGACAACACCAAAACAATAAGTGCTACAACCAGGGTAAAATATGTTTGCTTGGTTACCTGTTTCCACTCTTTCATTACGATTCCGACAATGTAACTAAAGAATATAAGCATTGACATATGCAATACCCAACTTGCAAACTTATATGCTCCCATTTGCACATGACCTATACCATAGAAGAAAAACTGTCCATACCAAAGTGCACCACTTAAAATGGACATACCAAAATTTAGCATGAGGTTTTTTCTTCCGACACCTTTTACATCAATAAGTTCCTGTAATGTGCCCTTCTTTATGCCTACAATTGTAAACCATGTAAAGTTGGTAATAAAAGCACCTCCTGTAGATAATATTAAGTTAGCATTGCCTTCAAAATTTCCTGCCCCATAATTTCCAGCAATTTCGGCAACTGGTGCCCCTACTTCCAATGAAATACCAAACACTGCTGAAAGTGCCCCTGCAATTAGTGTCAAGGTCAACCCTTTTTTCATATTGAAATGTAAAGGCGCCCCATCTTCTGTAGTATTACCTTTTAAATCTCTTTCCTTTCGGTAACCGGCTATTCCACATATAATAATACCCAATAGTGCTATAAACATTCCAAAAAAGATAATATAGCCGCCCGGGGCATAAAATTTTTCGGCAAGCTCTCCATGCATTATTAGTGGAACTATGGTACCTAATATAGCGGAAATACCTATTGAAATGGTATATGTAAGTGAGTAGCCTATATGTTTAATTGCAAAGCCAAAACACATACCTCCAAAGCCATAAATGGCACCTAACAAAGTGGCATTAAACAAAACTTCTGTAGATGCTTCAGAAAAAACACTCCATAAATTAGGTACTGTTAAAAACCCTACTAAAAAAGGAAAAATAAACCAGGCAAATGATGCCTGAACAATCCAATAAGAATCCCAAGACCATTTTTTCACTTTCTGATAAGGAACATAGCAAGTTGAAGCCGCAACACCTCCTACTGCATGAACTATGGTACCCACAATTGGATTTGCCATGATAATTAGGCTTAGTTAATTATTCATATACAAAAATACAATTTATATATAAAAAAAATAAATGCCACAGTAATTTTATACTTTTGGGAGATTAAAATGTTTAAATGTCCAATTTTAATAAAAACAAATACAGTGCACCTGCCCTTGATAAAGGCCTGGATATACTGGAATACCTTTCCAAAATAAATGTTCCCGCTTCTCAATTGGAAATTGCGGAAGGCATTAAAAAAAGCTCTAGCGAAATATATCGTATGCTTGTTAGTCTTGAAGACAGAGGCTATATTATTAGGGATACCGACTCTGGTAGTTACCGACTTTCTTTAAAAATGTATGTACTATCACATAGGCATACACCTTTTGACGAATTGAAGAATATAGCGCGATATCCTATGCAAACCCTTTCTCAAAAGATAAAACAATCATGCCATTTAAGCATCCTATATAACAATCAATTGCTGGTTATTTTTCAGGTACGCAGCCCTAGTGCAGTATCACTTTCTATTCAAGAAGGGACCTATTTTTCACTGTCAATGACTACTTCTGGAAAAGTATTGTTATCGCAGTTACCCAAAAGTAAAAGAAAAGAGGTCTTGGAAAACGATAAGGTTTTTCGAAATTGGTCAAAAACAGAACAAACTGCTTTTGAAAAATCTCTTGAACAGATTAAACAAGACGGATATTCTTATTCTAAAAGTAAATTGACCAGTGGCGTTACTGATGTAGCCGTTCCAATAGGTTCACCCGATGCTGAGCTATATAGTGCCTTGGCGGTTTCAACACTTACCTCAAATCTTCAAGAGGAAATTAATGTCAATGAGATATTAACAAACATAAAAAAAGCACAAAGCTCCATACATATAAGCATGGGACTTGATGCTTCTTAAAACTATTTATTTTTTTCTTATTTGTCAGAGCAGGAGTCAAATCCAAATCATCATGTCAATACCAGATATGCCTTAAATCTCTGAGATCTTGTGCAGCTCCAGCGCGCTTTGACCAACTTTCTGTAGTTAATTTATTTTCTTTGGTGTAATGGTCGTGATGAATTACTTCGGCAAAAGAAAAAGCCGCTAATAGGATTCCTGAACTGGACATAGGGTAAATCTGAAAAAACGCCGTCCAACCTATCCCTAAAACAACTAAAAAAGGCCAAAAATGGGGCTGCGTAAACAATTGATATCAACTCTTATACCAAGATCAATAAAACGGACTTTTTTAGGGATTACCTATTAAACTCTTAGACTACTATGGCCTATTAAGCCTAATTATTAGGCATTCTCCTCTTGGAGGTGCATCCAAACTCTCAAAACCTGTGGCACTCCACATATATACCCCGTCTTCAGCGTTGAATGTTATGGCCGTGGCACTTGGACTAACAGCAAAACCTTTGCAATTGGTGTCGATATTTTCCTTACAGACAGGAATGGTTTCGCGTATACACGCAATTGTTTCAGAGAGTACTTCAAATGGTTCTCCAAAAGATGAATCAAAGGAACTTACTTCAATATTAATAGGATTTCCTGGTCTGTTAGTCCAAAATATAAGGTTTGGATTAACAGTTATTTTTACTGAATTATCCCGATAGCCATTTTGATAAATCGTAAATTCTCCAACTTGTTTCAATTCTCGTATAAATCTCGAACCAATTTCTTCCTCGGATAAATCTGGTTTTACCAAAATAAAATCACCATTGTTAAAATTCAATTCACCATTCAATTCTATTTCAACATCTTCATATACCAATATATTATCATTTGAAATTGTGAAGTCTTTCCTTGGACCAAAGAAAAAAGTCTCATCTATTTTTTCAGAACAACTGAACCATAAACATGATATTGAGAAAATGAAAAACCATTTATAAAACTTTTTCATAGTGAACCTATTTATTTGTACATAGAGAAAATAGCATTTGTTCATAGAAGATTGCAATTTTGTAAATATGCCCTTCCAATTGAGATTATTGGTATAGCAGCTAATTATCCTTTAAAATTAGCCCAATATATTCCTCTTTCTTTTTTAAAGCCCTTTGTTTATTCCTCTTTAAAGGAATCGAAATACCAGCTCCAAGGGCAGAACCAATGGCAATATTTCTTCCTGTATCTTCCAAAAACAGACCATCGTTATATTTGTCCACGGATAATTGTTCTTCTCCCTTGGATTTTTGGGAACTTCCTATAGCATAGGTGGCAGCACCTGCAATGAGGCCGGCAACTAAAATTTTTAAAGGCAATCTTTTAATCCTTTTATGTTTTTTCTTCGCCGCTTTGTGCATATCAATCAATTGACTCTTTGGAATACTGGCATACTCTTGGTACCTTTTTGAAATCACATTACCAGTTAAATCAACCAAGGAAAGGTTATTGTCATAATTAGACACGAATTTTTCATAATCTTCTTGAAGTGAAAATTTTCTCAAGTTTTCTATGGGATCGTCATAGCCATAAGAAGTATTATTAAAGCTTTTATAGCCACCCTTCTTATATGAATTGATTGAGGTAAACAACAAATCCATTTTATCTGTTGTCTTTAAACTATTATTCTCTTTTGCTTTCAGCAAATAGCCTTTTGCCCTAAGCATGAGATCTGATGGGTTGTCAATACTCAACTGCACTAAATCTTCCCTCACATTCCTTTTGTAGGCAAATCCATATCTAGAGGCATTGTATGAATTGTAATCATCAAGTAAATCATTCAAAGCATTATTATCTCCTGAAAGTGCTCTTTTCTGAAGATTTCCAATCTTTGCTATAAATTGTTCCTTTTCTATTCTTTCTCGTTCTCTCCTTTCTTGTCGTTCTCGCTCCAGTTGTTTAGGAGACTTTGTGTTATTGCTTGTAAACAAAGACGTCAACCCCTCAACCAATGCAGTGCCAGCAGCCGCCAAAATTGCATCTTCCTGAGCAGTGTTAAAAGTATGTCCGCTTTGGGTGTAGGAGTTGCTACCATTATTGTAGACTCTGGAACTACTTTCTAAAAATGATTCTTGGCCTTGGATTAATATGTCTATTCCTGGTTCATTTGGATTTAAACGTTTGATTTCCTTATAGTATTCCAAAGAGGTTTTATGATCCCCGTTAATACTTGCTATTGCCGCTTTTTTCTTTAGGTCATCAATACTTTGGTTAAAACTAGCTTTACGTTGCTTTTCTTCCTTAATCTGTTGTTGCTCTGCTTGGTAAACTAACTTTTTATCGTAAGCAGTTTTTTGTACTTCTTCCGGGTAAGTTAAAAGTTTATTTTTTTCATCTCTAATTTTGTTTTCCAGTTCAGAAATTTTGGCATTGACACTATTAATGACGCCAGGATATTGTCTTGGTGATCCCTGAATTATTTGTTTCATTTGCAAATAATAGTCTAATGCCACTTGATGATTGCCAATATTTTCTGCACTTTGAGCTTTATTTTTAAGCTCCCTATAGTTTTCGGCTTCATCTTTTTTTGCTTGTTCCATTTTTTCTTTTTCAGCTATTTTCTGCTCTAAAAAGGCAATAATACCAGGTAAATCTTTTGAACTTGGGTCAATAGTAATTGCTTGTTTGTAGTATTCGATAGCTCCAGCTAAATCACCTAAGTTTTTTAGTCTATTTCCTGATGCTACATATCTGTTGTAAGTTTCATAGTCTATGCTATTGGAACTATTTCTTGCCGAATCATGGTTATTTGTAGCGGTTGTAGTAGTTGATTCACTTAAATTATCCTCAATGAAAGTAAATCTAATACCATTATGTCCTACTGTAGGGTAAACAGAACTGTTGTCTATTACCGAACCCTGCACTGATGAATTTGCACGGAGAATAGGGATGTGGAAGTAAGGGGTATTAAATCCTAATCCGTTTAAATTTCCTGTTGAAGAAATACTGTAATCATAGTCTGGATTCTCCCAACACACTTGTGCCCCAAAATCATCATAGCCAATATTAAATTGTACTACGCCGAGCCTAACATCTTTGTTGGTTCTATTATTCACCCAAAAAAATATTTGATACCAATTCCAAGTTATACCATTGTTGCTTCCATCATCATATACACATTTAAATGAGTCTAACTTTTTAATTTCATAGCCAACAGAAATACCTTTTTGATCGAACAGGACTCCAGATTGTCCAAAAACTACTATTGAGGTAAATAAAAAAACAAATAAGAGAATGTACTTTGTTTTCATTTAGATATTTTTTGTGTTTATACTAAAAAAGCAGCTAAAACCAACAAGAACTAAAAATTGTTCTCATCTTATTCTAATTTCACATTTTTGGCGACATCCTAATCTAAATATTCATAACCGCCATGCTGCCATTAACCTAGGCAAACAGAATTGATAAGTACTATTGCGAATAAAATTATTGTGGTTTTCATAGTTCAAATAAGTTGTTGAATTCCTTTAAAAAATGGAAATTCAATTAGCAATTGACAACTGCACAATTAATACCTACTGTTTTGATATTTTATTGAATTTGTAAAGTATATTAGGATTCATCCATTAATAACTCAATCCAAAGTAATCCATGGTCTCATAATAGTCCTTAAAATCGATACTTGATTTTCCTGTTTCAACTGTTGATGCCTTGGCAATTACTACTCTAAGCCTATCATAGTCACCAGAGAAAAGAGCTCCAGTGACACCATCTAATTCACGTAGTTCGATCAAGACTTCGCCTACAATCAATTTTGTTACTAAAATGTGGTCAGGATTATAGCCAAAACCGGAAGCAAGAATCCATTCAAAGGGGTCGTTGTTGGCGTATCTAAGATATATAAGTACCAAATCCTCAGCCAAGACCTGTTCTGTAAGTTCGGGAACTGACACAGAAATAAAGCTTTGACCTGCCTGGCCTGAAATATCAAAAACAATTGAGGCGACATTAGCATTTCCATCAGCACCATCCTGACCATTAGCACCGTCTTGACCATCCGTACCATCTGCTCCATCCTGACCATCGACTCCATCGGTACCGTCCGCACCGTTCTGACCATCTGCGCCTTGGCAATCGAATACATCAACAATACCATCGCCATTGAAATCTTCATCGGGATCACCAACACCATTGTCATTCAAATCCCAGCAGGCTTGACCATCTTCTCCTGCTGCCCCTCCGGAATCTCCATCTTCACCATCCTCCCCTGCTGGTCCTTGCGGACCGGCTGCCCCAGCCGGTCCTACTGGACCTTCGGGACCTTCAGGACCCTCGCAGCTAAGAAAAACAATAGTTAAAAATGAAATTATAAGTATGCAAATTCTTGAAAATTGTGTTCTCATTGTTGTTTAAATTTGGTTTGGTTACAAACCCACTAGAGGTTTTACACAATTTTATTAAAACACTTTATGTTAAAAAATACCCACTAATGCGTATTTTTCAAATGAAAGCATGCATTTTACCGATAAATTCAAACAGATTGTCGGAATGTCAGAAAATTCCGTTGCGTTTACAGAAGTTCAAAAGCTGTTCCTTGTTGGAACTATTGCTCTTGCGTAGAATGTTTTTTCGATGGGTGTCAACAGTCAATTTGCTAATATTTAGGCTATCGGCAATTTCAACGCTCTTCATCCCTTTTCGAATACCTTGGATAATGAGTAGTTCGCGTGCAGTATAAAAATCTTGGAATTCCTTGTAAACCCTGTCCTTGAATTTTTGCCGATCCACCTCACC
Source organism: Ulvibacterium sp. (assembly GCF_965228935.1). GTDB lineage: Bacteria > Bacteroidota > Bacteroidia > Flavobacteriales > Flavobacteriaceae > Ulvibacterium. The sequence goes on from NZ_OZ245846.1 coordinate 4,472,138, forward strand.
TGCATTGACGTCCCACTCCACTTGATTGTTATTCGATATAAAGCCGATATCGGTCAACATGCTCCAATTGCTGATCAAGCTACCTCCCCCAAAAGTTCCATAAGCTCCGGATTGTCTCAGCACCTTTACAGGTGTACCATTTTTTTTCAACAAACGGTAGGTTATTGTCAAATAGGTCTCCAAACCCACTTCGGTGTTTACATAATGCTCCACAATTCCTTTGATAACCCTTGAAACCACGGCTATATCTTCCGGGTGAATACGGGTATGGATGATACTATCATCAAAATCATTCTCCGAATAGCCCAACAATTGCTCAATGTTTCTTTGATAGGTAACCTTATTTTCCTTCCAGTCCATCACATAAATGGCCTGTTTCCCTGGGATAAGTGGAAAATGCTCCAAGTCCTGGAATTGTGCGTGACCTGTTTCCTCATCAAGGAGCTGTTGGGAAACGGTCCTTGCAAAATCCATTAAATCAACGGGAGATACCGATGGCTTGTTCATTTGTTTATCGGATAACCTTCTCTTCACGTCCAAATCCTACTGTAAATTAAAAATACTTTATTATTTTAACATTTTTCATGAAGTCAATTGATTCAATAGTGTTGTAATCAAAAAAAGGTAAAAAATATGATGTCCCAAAGAGGTACGATTTTTTATATTCATGGAAATTCATCGTCAAATCGGGTCTTCGAGAATATTCTTGTCTCTGATAAGATTTCCTATCAACAAATTGCTCCCAACTTACCCGGACATGGCAAAAAAGCCGGGGAGGATCGGGAAAGTAATTTTACTACCAAAGGATATTGCGATTTTTTGCTTTCTAAAGTAAACAGTATAGAGGATGACATTCTATTGGTCGGAAATTCTTTAGGAGGACATTTGGCCCTTGAAATTGTGCCAAAAGTCCAACGCTTGAAGGGCTTGGTAATTTTTGGGGCGCCTCCCGTAAAAAAACCTTTAAATGTTAAGGAGGCCTTCAATCCGATTCCGGCACTACAGACATTTTTAAAAGAGAACCCTGAAAATGAAGAAATTGAAAACGCATTGTCCGAGGTTATTTCCAATCACAAATTGGTAGATGGGTTTGTCAACGATTTCAAAACGGCAAATCCAAAGGTAAGAACCGCTTTAGCCGATGATCTTTCCTCTGGAACTTGGAGTAATCAAGCAGAGATATTTCTGGAATTACATATCCCTAAGCTAGTAATTATTGGTGATAAGGATGTTTCCGTAAATACTGATTATATTAAGAATTTAGCAAATCAAGATAAAGATTTATGTGAGCTTGTCTTCTTTGAAAAATGTGGACACTACGCTTCTATTGAGAAACCCTTGGAATTTGAAAATATCTTAACAAGCATGGCTAAAAAAGTTTTCAACCGATGATTACGAGTTCCGAATCACAGTCATTAAACCAATTACAATTATTTGCCTATAAATTAAGGCAGCTTTATCTAGAGGATAAAAGTTTGTTTTTTGAATTGAACAAACTTGTACCCTTTTCAGTGTTTATCAACAAACGGGAAAATTTGGACATTACCTACGCCAATCACCAGTTGTTGTGTAAAGGAAAAGAAATGGAGGATTTGATTGAGAAAGGGGCCAGTTATCTCCCAAAAATTTCTAATCACGCATTATTGGATTTAGCAAAGCAAAAAACCCAATGTTTCGGCTTTGTAAATGATGAAAATGGAATCTGTAATTATCTACAACAACTTACCGTCAATGGTAAAAAAGAGTTTTTTTATTCAAACAAATTAATTCTCAACCAACATCTATATTTTAATGTTTCTGTTTTTGTTGAAGACTTGGGCATTGTTGGCCAACTGTTCAAAATCGTTTTTGAACCTGTAAAAAATCAAGAAAGCGTATTGCTTAAGTTCCAATTATTGACAAAGCAAGAAAAAAGGATTGTGAAACTGCTTATACATGGACACTCATACCAGCAAATAGCTGAACTGCTTTTCATCTCTATACATACCCTACGTACGCATATGAAAAATATTCATAAAAAAATGGAAACGGATAAAACTTCACATTTAGTTCGGATGGGTCTATTATTGGATATCATATAAGTAGTAGCCAGTACAACCAAAGCCATACTAAAATAGATCCATTACAAGCGAAAACCTTATTAATTGACTCAAACTTTTAACCCTGAGTTTCTTATTTATGTTTTTGCGATGCGTTCTAACCGTATGGCTTGAGATATAGAGATAATCGCCAATCCGGTTATTGGACCATCCTTTGGATATCAGTTTCACAATCCTTTTCTCTTGTTTCGTAAGCGATTGAAAGCTCTGCCATTTTTCAGCAGAAAGGTAAAATTCTGGTGCAATCTCCGTAAAAATTTTTCCAACCTTCCCCAAGTCCTCTGGCAAGTAACATACCGCTATACTTTTCTCATCATCTAAAAGCAATTTATTGGTAAACAACGGGGTCATCTTATTATTGAGTTTTATATATTGAGGATAGGACACAAAAGTGTTATAATCATCCGTTTTATTCAGTAGATCAGATCTTATAATTGCTACGTTCCGAGAAATCGGGTCAGAGATTTGTTTAAGGTACGGAAGTCCTTTCATAAATAATTCCGACATTTCAGGTCCCTTGTTCAGTAGTTGTGACCCAAAATAATTATATCTATAATCATTGCCTTCACGGCTTTTTATAAAAATTGGATTTGGAATCAATTCTTGAAGCTCGTTAAACAAACTAAGGTTTTTGAGAAAAGTATTCCTGATTTTAAAGGCTAAAATCTGATTGGATATGATTGCTTCTTTTTCCGTAATGTGCTTGACTGGCATATAGTTAGAATTGTTTTAGATTGAAGTTGGTATCGTTTAAATTATTCCATTACGCTTACAAAAATTAAGTAGCTGATCCTTATTGGTGCAACCGCATTTACGAAGTATATTTTTCCGATGAGTGTCAACTGTATGTTTACTTATGCAAAGCTCATTGGCAATTTCCAGACTTTTCAATCCCTTTTTTATTCCATGTATTATCAATAATTCCCTTGCCGAAAAAAAATCCTTAAATTCTCGATAAACATTGTCTTTAAACTTCAAAAAATCTATCTCATTGGAATTAAGATGCCATTCTACCTGATTATTGTTTGATATAAAATCGATAGCTGTAATTAAAGACCAATTACTTATGAACTCCCCCTGGGATGAGACTTCAAAAGCTCCGGTCTGTCTCAATAGTTTTATGCTGGATTTGTCCTTTTTAAGGAAGCGATAGGTTAGGGTTAAATAAGAATCCGGTTCAACCGTTTTGGAATGGACGTAATGATGAACAGTTCCTTTAATTACCCTTGATACCACAGGAATATCGTTAGGATGAATCATGCCAAGAGCTGTTTGAAAATCAAATTCGTCATCGTTGTAACCCAATAGTTTCTCAATGTTTCTTTGATAAGCTATTGTCTTTTTTTTCCAATTCATCACGTAGAGGGCCTGTTTGGAAAGCAAAGGGAATTCATCCAAATTTTTCCAGCTCGTTTCGTCAACAATCTTGTCTTGAAGGTAAGCTGATGTATCATCAGCGAATTGCATTAGGTTTTCCTGCCTGATTTTTGGATTTGTATCTGATTTCAAAACTCCTCGCCTATAGTTTTATTTTCATTGAATCCCATAAATAAAGTCAGATAGCAATTTGTTGAATTCCTCGGAATTTTCCAATTGGGGAGTATGTCCGGCTTTAGGAATATATTGAACCTGTTCTTTCCAAAGCGCAGGGAAATGGACACTATTCAGATAACTTTTATTGATTAATTGGTCTGTTTCGCCAACAATAAGTGCTACAGGAAAATCAATATTTTTAAGTACCTCCAATTCATCAACCAATCCTCCTGAAGCTACCGAATTGGCCATATGACTCCTGAATTTAGTATCTGTATGTTCCAAAGCATCCTGCGCTAAGGGGCGATTGTTTTTGCAACCAATGAATTCAATCATTATTTCTCTTTCTTTTTCTGATAATTCTTCTTTGAACAATAAGCCCATTCTTTCATCTGGGGCAAATGCCTCTAGCATGTTCAATGGTTTTTTAAGCGGAGGTGTGCCAATCAGTACAAGTCCTATACAATTGTCAATACTCGATAGTGATTGCAATATTAAATGACCGCCAAGAGAGTGACCGATGATAATAATAGAACCCATGTTTTGCAAAGTGTCCGAAATAACCGGAATTACGTTTTTAACTCGGTAATCATCCATTTTTACCGACTTGCCATGACCCGGAAGATCAAAAGCCATGCGATTAAATGTGCCAAACAACGGCGATTCCATTTGATAGTCCCAGAAATGCAGATTTTGACTATTGCCATGGGCAAATACCAAAGTTGTTCTGGAATCACCCTTAGTTGTATTTAAATATTTTACATTAAGTGCTGACATTTTGGAATTCCCATTTCATAATCTCATTAAATCAATCCCTCCCTAACAAAATGTGTCACTGCCTGGGTAATATTCTTGAAATTGGTCTTGGTCAAAATATTTTTACGGTGGGTACGAACCGTATCCAGTGAAATATGCAAATAATCAGCTATCTCCTTTGAACCAAAACCTTCGGAGACCAATTTCAAGATTTCTGCTTCCCTGTTTGAAATGGTCAGTTTGGGCTGGTTGCTTTTTAAATCCTCTATGCACGATATTCCAAAGTAACTTTTGTCCCCCATGATATTTATGAAGGAAACCTTATGATTATTATGGGAAGTTATATGCTCAATGTTCGATTGGTTAGTAAACACCGTAGAAAGCCTATAATCCTGATCTAAGGTCAATGCTATGGACTGCCTCAAAAAAAGTTTATATGTGCCGTCCCTTGTCTTAAACCTTAGCTGGTAGGAGACCTTATAATCCGGAATCTCTTCCTTTCTGATGTGGGAAAACAAAAAATACCCGGCAATTTCCTCACAATGGACAAAATGTTGAAAATCGTCGGGATGAATTCTACCCGTATAATCGTCCACCTGAAATGTATTGGGGTCTTCTCCCGTTGTAGTACTTAAGCTTTCGCTTAAAAAAGTGAATCTCCTATCTACGATATCAAAAATATATTGGAATGATGGGCCGGGAGAATACATATTCTCCAATATGGTATTCAGCCCTTTTTGATTGGAAACAACGGTTTGCTTGGCCAAGAAATCGTTATGGTCATCAAAAACCTGATATATTTCCCGAGTAATTTGATTTTTCAAGCCTATTTCTTTTACTTTCTAAATAAGTCCATCCCTAATACAATATGTTATGGCTTGGGCCATGTTCTTAAAACCCGTCTTGCCCAAAACATTCTTGCGGTGGGTACGTACCGTATCCGCTGAAATATACAAATAATCGGCTATTTCCTTTGAACTGAACCCTTCGGAGACCAATTTTAGAACTTCCACTTCCCTTGTTGAAAAAACCTGTTGGGATTGGCATTTGTTCAAATCGTCAATATCGCCTATACCAAAATAACTTTTTCCTCCCAAAACATTGATAAAGGACATTTTCCGATTATTGACCTTCGTAAGGTGATCAATATCCGAGTGATTTGCAAACACGGAGGACATGTTATGTTCTTCGTCCATGGCAAGTGCTATGGCTTGGTGTAAAAACTGTTTGTACTCTTCGTTGATGTCCTTGATCCTAAACTGAAAAGAAACTTTATAATGTGGAATGTGTTCCTTTTCGATGTGAGAGAATAAAAAGTGGGCGGCAATTTCCTGACAACGCACATAGTGTGGAATATCATCGGGATGGATGCGATGTACAAACCCATCCGGAGAAAAGGTGGAGGGGTCTTCCCCAAAAAGTAACCTACAGCCCTCACTGACAAAATCGAACTTTCTATTGGGGAAATCAAATATGTATTGAAACGAAGGCCCCGGGGAATATAGATTTTCAAGAAGTCGATTTAACTTGTTCCTATCAATTCCAACAGAGCTTTGAGCCAAAAACCTGTTTTTACTATCAAAAACCTTATAGATTTCCCTTATTTTTTTGCTTTCCATTGAATTTAATACGCTAGCATGGCCTTAATAGTACTACAAGGTAAATGAATCAATTTAAATTCGCTAGGGTAATGGCCGACACATGACTTCCCAAAAGACAAAGAAGTCAAAAACAAACTTGGATAAAGTAATGGAAATTTCCTTAACCGTTTCTATAAAACGGTTACTAAGGGAAAGACAATCCATTAATCAAGGTTTGTTTAATGGTCGAGCACTTGCATGAAGCTCGATGTTGGCATGGGCTACAAAAAGAAATGGTGTTGCCAGACAGTGCAGCAAACAAAAACCACCGGCAAGGAGGCTCATCCAATCCGACTTAAAGATTACTTTTCCTATGGTCATTTATAGAATAGTTTCCATTTTTTTTGCCTAGAGGGCCCATAGGAAGCCTATCAAAAAAATAAATCCAAATTTCGGCAAATTTAGCGCATATTTTTAAATGCAACATAGTTGCATTTCTATTTCTTTTTATTTTTGTAAAAACACTTGGATGGTAAAGACCCTGTATTTGGCGTATTCCTACGAAAATGGAGAGGAACTCGCTTTTCCTGATATTGAGCTCACCCCAGGGGAGCATTTGCTCGTGATTGGACCATCCGGTGTGGGAAAGACCACCCTTTTGTATCTTTTGGCGGGGCTATTGCCGCCATTACATGGTACAATAGCCATTGCGGGAACGGAGTTGAATTCCCTAACACGTAAAGAGCTGGACGAATTTCGGGGCAAACACATGGGTCTGGTTTTTCAACAATATCATTTCATCAAATCCTTAAATGTCTCGGATAATCTTCGATTGCGGCAAAGCTTCCCCAAAAACGCGAACGATGAGGAAAGAAGGCATCAACTTTCCGAAAGATTGGGGCTCACGGAATATCTTCATGAAAAAGTCACGACACTGAGCCAAGGGCAACAGCAGCGGCTTTCCATTGCTTTAGGGATAATTCACAGACCTAAGATTATCCTGGCGGATGAGCCTACTTCCAATTTGGACGACGCGAATTGTGTAAAGGTCATTGACCTGCTCAAGGAAGAGGCCGAAATTTGTAAAAGCAGCCTTTTGATTATTACACATGACCTCCGGGTAATGTCCCATTTTCAAAACCGCGTGATGTTATGAAGCTTAGCTATCTTGCCTATAGAAATATGGTTTCCAAACCACTCAACCTTTTTTTGAGTCTTCTCTTGTTATTGTTAAGCGTATCATTGGTCACGTTCGTAATCCAGGTTAGCAAGCAGTTGGACGGACAGTTGAACAAGAACATTGCCCCCTTTGATATGGTGGTGGGTGCAAAGGGAAGCCCTCTGCAACTTGTTTTGTCCTCGGTACTCCATGTAGATGTGCCCACTGGAAATATTAAGTTGAATGAAGTCGCCACCATCCAAAGGCATCCTTTTATCCAAACCGCAATTCCTGTTTCCTACGGTGATAATTATAAAGGCTATCGGATTTTGGGTACGAAGGTTGGGTATCTGGACCTTTACAATGCCCGGTTGATGGAAGGAAAACTATATGAAAAGTCTTTTGAAGTGGTTGCAGGGAATACCGTTGCCCAAAAGCTGGGTATTAAGGTGGGGGATAACTTCGTAAGTTCCCATGGGCTGGCTTCTTCGGGCGGCGAAGCGCACGGTGAACACCCTTTTGTGGTTACGGGAATATTGAAATCTACGGGAACGGTGGTGGATCGGTTACTGATTACCAATCTCGAAAGTATCTGGGAAGTCCATGATCACGGGGAAGATGAACATAACACAAAGGACGACGCTCATGAAGAGGGCCACGACCATGAAGAGGATGACCATCACGAAGAGGAAGTTGAAACCTTGGAAGAACGTAAGGAGGAAAAAGAGATAACGTCACTATTGATCAAGTTCAAAAGTCCTTTAGGGATGGTGCAATTACCAAGATTCATCAATGAGAATACCTCTATGCAGGCCGCCTTGCCAGGTTTTGAGGTTCAGCGACTAATGGGTCTGTTAGGTTCCGGGGTGCAGACTGTAAATGGAATAGCCTTGGTTATCTTATTGGTTTCAGGATTAAGTATATTTATAAGCCTTTTAAAGACCATCCGTGAGAGAAGGCAAGAACTTGCGTTACTCCGGATTTACGGTTTGCGAACAGGACAACTGCTAAGTTTGGCCCTTTTGGAAGGATTGCTTTTGGCCATCATTGGCTTTTTATCGGGATGGTTTGTAGGACGTTTGGGTATTTGGGCCGTATCGCGCTATACACAGGACTCCTATGGCTATGGGCTACAAGTCACGGGGCCCGATAAGATGGAATTCTTGTTCTTGGGCCTTACCCTTGGTATAGCCCTTATGGCCACCTTGCTGGCATCGCGCTCTATATTTAAACTAAACGTAGCTAAAACATTATCAGATGCGTAATTCGATTATACTAATTTTGTTCGTAACCTTTTCTTGCTCCTTAGCCTACGCACAAGAGCAATTGACCTGGGAGGATTTTGCGGACGTCAGTTTTGAACCCGTGTACAACAAGAAGTACGATGTACATTTTTTAATGCCCAAGTTTGGTGAAAAGATACAGTCCCATCGGGGCAAGCAAGTAAGCATTATAGGATATTTTTTGGATATTTCCGGTAGCGGTGAAATATTTTTGGTATCCCAAAACCCTATGGCCTCCTGTTTTTTCTGTGGAGCAGCAGGACCAGAGACCATTATTGAAGTAGCTTTTAAGGAAAAACCATCCTTTAAGACCGACCAAATAGTAACTGTCAGCGGAATACTTGAATTGAATGCCAATAACGTAGATCATTGCAACTATATCTTAAAAGAGGCCTCGGGCGAATTGGTGAACTAAAATAAAATGAGAATATCTCTTTTCATACTATGCTGTTGGATGGGAATTGCTACCCACGCGCAGACTGTCCTGGATTGGTCCGACCTCTCCGAGGGTATTTCCTGGGAACTGCCCTCACCGGAAAACATCATTCCGGGTTTCCAAGAGGCAAACTTTTCGCCAAAAATAAGAGCCTTGGAAGGGAAAAAAGTCGTAATTACAGGGTATCTGTTGATTTTGGATAGTACACAATCCGTATATCTCCTTTCCAAAAACCCAATGGCCTCCTGTTTCTTCTGTGGCAACGGCGGACCCGAAACCGTCTTGGATTTAATGTTTGACCAAAAGCCATCCTTTGTAATGGACGAATTGCTCTCCGTGGAAGGAATATTGTATTTGAACGAGAGCAATCCAAATGCATGTTATTATCGGATCGAGCATGCCGATGCCATAAGTTTCAAGTGAACGACCTAGTGATGAAAAAAGAAATTTGAGTAGGCAGGTACAGACCATTATTAAGGGTATCTGCACCAATTGCTCAATGTCTAGACGAACCCGGAGCAATTATTTCTTTTTAGGAATACCTATTTTACAAGGAATATTGGCACTTCATATGAAAGCTTCCCGGCTTTTATAAATGTGTTCAATGTTCTGTGAAATTATAGGCCGTTTTATTCACTCGAAGAAACTAATGCACATCACTGTTTCGTCGACATTTACGGGAGGTGTGGCAATTTTATATAGAATAATACCAGAAACGGGTGCCGTTAATTCGGATATGGTCTTTCCAAATTCATCGGTGATGTATCCGACCAGGTCTCCCTCTTTTACTTGGTCCCCAGCTTTATATTGGCTGTACAATATACCTCTTACTTCGGCATCAATATACTTTTGATTGTTCAGTCGAATCAATTTCCGGACATCTTGTTCTATAGTTTTACCGTACATATTCATCTTATTGAGCATTCTATAAACGCCATTTTTAATTAAGGTAACCGCCTCTTCCTGTACATTGCCCAATTTGCCACTTTCAATGCTCAGTGCCACCTTCCCATCTTGGCATGCTTGTTTAAAGGTATATTTTGCGGGGTCATCGGCCTTGATGGTATACGGATAGGAAACCACATAATCAAAACCACTGGTTTCTGAAAGCTCTTTCGCCTTTTTAGTTTGTTCGGGATAAGTGGTATTGTTATAATAACATATAAATGGAAGCAAATCCTCCGAGGCATCGCCGCCGTGAATATCCAAAAAAACATCGCTTATGGGAATCACATTTGTCTTAATGAAGTGCGCGATTTTTTGTGTCACGGAACCATCGGATTTACCGGGGAAGGCATTGTTTAGGTTCACCTGATCCTGAGGATTGATAAAAGGGGTCCGCGAATAAAAAGACCCCGTATTGGCAATAGGGATAATAATCAAGGTACCTGATAAACTATCGGTATTAATTTCCTTCATGAGTCCTTGCGTAGCTACTATTGGTGGATATTCAAAACCATGAACCCCAGCGACCAAAGTAAAAATCCGCCCTTCATTTTTTCCTTTAATAATCGATATGGGCAAGAAAGTTTGGTTGTTCCGGGAATCTGTAAACGCAATGTGTAAATCCTTTCTCACAGGTCTTGTTTTGTCCAGAAAAGCATCTTGAAACTGGTTTTGTGACAAAACCAACAATGGGGTCAAAAGAAATAAAACAAAAATTTTTTTTCTCATTTTTTCAATATATCTGTTCTTTGTTCTAAAGATATAAAACTTGTAAATCGTCAATAAATCAAAACAATCATGCCGTTAAAATATTTGGATGGGCTCATAATCTTCTTCCCCTTGGCGCCGATATCAAAACCATAAATAGTATAGCAAGTATTAGAGGAGCCATCAATCGTAAAGGTCTTATATCAAAATTTTCGCGATAGTATTCCGGGGGGAATCGTTCCCAATTGATCGACTCGGCCAGATTCTCTTCAAATATCTTCGGGTAGAAAAATAAACGCAACCTTTCGTGAAACTTTTCCGTAGCCTCCAAGAAATCAATATGTTGCCCCAAGCTTGTCCCGGCCAATTGATTTAGGGCCAGTTGCAAGTGCATGTTGGGTAACCAGGACGCAAATTGTGCGCTGTGCCGTTCCCTTAATTGGATTTTAGAATTTAACGACTCCCTTTCATTCCTTGAATCATCATCGCCCATCTGCTGCATGGCATAGTACCATAGCCAATTGAACCCTTCGGTCGGGTAGCCATACTTCTCAAATTGCGGATAGTGGTCATAGAATTTTTGAATGGTGGGCAACTTTTCCATATCCCATTTAGTATGATACCCATCCCGCTGTGCGATGGCCGTGCCCAATGCTTCAGGTACAGGATATTTGAATGCCAGGTAGGCATTGATTCCCGCCGGTAACAAGATAAGTAGCACTAACCAAATCGATAATAACATCAACGCATTGAATCCGGACGATTTTTTAAAACAAATGATGAAAAAGCAAAGAGTAAACCAAAAAATCGTATAAAGAACCGACAAGATGAACATTACTAAAAAAACACTATTAAAAGGAATGTTGAACACCACTTTGGCCGCTAAAAATAGGAATATCAGTACGCCCACGATCAATAAAAGCCGTACTGACAATTTGGTGATTACAAATCCCAGTTTTGACCGAGTCTGAGTGGCCACTAAACGCCAAGTACCTGTCTCCGTCTCTTCCGAAACCGCATTAAAGGAAAATACGATGACCAATAACGGGACTAAATAAATCAACACAAATGAAAAATCAAGGTTTCCCGATTGTAGGTTCATCGGATTTATCAAATCCGTATCGTGTTTCTGTGCTTCAAAGGTCTTAATGGTAATTCTCTTTATAGAGGGGTTCACATCAGATTGACCAATGGACAGACCCGCCAACGGATCGGCAGGGTTAATAAATGCAAATTTCACATAGTAGAGTAGTAGCCCCAAATCATCATTATGTAGCGATACATGGCGTTCAAAATGTTCCTCCTGATAGGTTTTTACCTCTTCAATGGCATCTTGCCGTTCATTTAAATGCCGATTCCCGATAAAGATTCCCAACAGCCCCAAGGCGATTAGAAGTGCCAAGCTCAGAAGAACTTCCCTGGAACGTATACATTGGTACAAAAACAGCTTGTATTTCATAAGGCACTGGCTTTTTTAGCGGTCAATGATAACAGTCCAAAAGAAAGCAACAGCCACAACACGATCGAAACCAAAGCCAAGGAAGCCTCTTTGGCTGCACTTATGAAAGGTGCCGGTCGGTGTTCAAAATCGGGGAATTCTTCCCAGTGTTCATGACCAACCACATGGGTTTTCCCCTCGGAACCACTTTTCTTTTTCGGGCTGATATATTGCATTTGCAATTCGTTCATCTCCTGGGACAAGGCGTAGCGATAATCATCGGCCTGATCCTGAAAATCCACATAATTTGAAAAGTCCGTTCCTGAAAAAGTCATCGAAAGTTGTTTTATGGCCATATACGGATTAAGCAATGCAACAAGCCTACTGATATTGTTCTGTTTCCGATAAATTGTCAAAAGGCCCACATGGTGCTTTTTGTACAGTGTTGAGCTGATTTTTTCCCCTTCGCGCATCACAAAACCGGAATAATTAAAGGGAAGGTCGGTCACTTCACTAACATTGTGTACGGCCAATACGGAGTCCCGAAGATTATTATAGTAGGGATCATCGGGATTGTGGCTATCGCCCTTTTGAATCTCTTCTTTCTCAATAGCCGACTGAAACGCCAGTTTTGTGGGAGTTGGATGCCAATAGCTACCAATGGCCTGAGCCGATTTGGGCAAAAGAACGACCATAAACAACCATATGCCCAATAAACGTAAAAGTGCATTTTTTGGGGTATCGCTTCGGGTGGAGCAAACAATAATTGTTATTACTACTATGAATAGAAAAAACAGGTATCCCAAAACGACCAAGAAGAAACGTAGCCAAAGAAGACTACTTGCCGTAGGGTCTCCAAAAATGGCCAGTGCAACCACCATAACGAAAAGAACGGGCGCAAAGAACAACATTGCAATCGCAAAAAGCCCTAAGGACCTCCCGAACAAGATTTCAAACCACCTCGCACCTTGCGATACCAATATTTTAAGGGTTCCGTTCTGCCGATCTGCCGCTACACTGGAAAATCCTATAAAAATCAAGATCAACGGCAAGACCAATTGTAACAAAAGAGCTATACTAAGCTCCCCAAAGCGCAAGGTTCCCGTTGAAAAAGAGGCATCCGAAAAATTGACACTGTTCTGCCGGTGTGCCTCCAAAAAAACGGTATTGCCCGTGAAACTTTCCAATCCATAATCAAACATGGCAAGAGGTGGACTCACCCGAAAGGCAAACGTTCCGAAATGTGCCATTCTGTGTGGATGCTTATCCGGGTTGGCTTCCCAACTCTGTCGTGCCTTTGCCTGATGGGATTTGCGTATGTCGTTCCGGGCCAAGTGGTTGTGAATACCGCTAACGGCCGCATAGACCGTTAGCAGTACAAATAGGATATAGATAAGGTAAAAGGTCTTTGGCTGGGTAGCATTTCGTAAAAAATGTAATGCCAGTAACCGCATGTTTGTGGACTTCATATCCTAGAATTTATAGGTAGTGGTCAATAGAACATTCCTTGGTGCCCCGGGAAACAATCTGAAAGTGCTCAAGGCCCCGGTCCAATAGGTTTCATCAAAAAGATTGTTGAGCTTTAGGGCAATCTGTATATTGCTTCCTGAAGGGCGATAATATACCGCAGCGTCAAAAACCGTATATGCGGGCAATAACAAACGGTCATAGTACCATGAAAAACGATCGCCACGATACTCCATTCCCAAACCAACACCAACATTTTTTAAAGGACCGTTCATAAAATCATAGCGGCCCCAAAAATTGGCGCTGTGTTCGGGAGCACCGCCCACCCGTTCACCGACCAAAGCTGGGTCATCGTCTTCTTCGATGGTAGCATTGATGTAAGCGTACGAAGCATTGAGTTGCAAATTAGGGAGCAAGTAACCTGAAAGATCCCATTCCAACCCGCGGCTACGTTGTGCACCACGCGTTACCAACAAATCTTCATCCATCGGGTCTTGCAACAATAGGTTTCGTTGGTTGATTTCATAAATGGCCATGTTCATGGCCAACTTTCCTCCAAAGAATTCTCCTTTAGCTCCAAATTCGATCAAATCGCTTTCCAGGGGATCAAATTCAGCGGGAGAACCAGCCCAAAAAAAGTTTTCCGTGGCGGGGGACAAAGTAACCGTATTGGACTGCGGCTGAAACCCTTCAATATAAGTACCGTAGACACTTACATTATCAGTGGCCTCATAGGTAAGACCTACTCTGGGGATAAAAGCTTCATTTTTAAATGATTCCTCATTTGGCGATTCATAATCAAACTTGTCCTCGTACCATTCATAACGAAGATTTACCAAGGCCGAAAACTTTCCCATTTTAAACTGGTTCTGTACATAAATCCCGTTTGAAGTAGTAAGGTTTGCCGGGATTTCAAATTCCGATATCACATAGTTGCCAATGTCACGGATGGCATTCTGCGGATCGTTCAAATCGTAATGGGGCACATTGGGTCTTGGAGCAATGACCCCATCAATTTCGATGGTTTGAAATTGGTCGGCTTCGGCCGGGTCAAAACGGCTAACACTTCCATCGTTTCTTAAATAGCGACGTGCTCCATTTTGTCCACCACCTTTAGTACGTTCCCACCAACTGCCGTCGTAGCCTACCAGTAATTTATTGGTCACTTTATCTCCTATGAAATCAAAATTAAAGAAGGCATTGAAGTTATCGGTAATCCAAAATTGCTTACGTTCAACGTATCGCATTGCGGCCAAGGTAGTGATAGGATCGCCATTGATGTCCACTGCCGGGGCATTTACGGTTCTATGTTCCACGAGGTCTTCTTCCCAGGTTTGTTTCATGTAGGAAGCATTAAACCCAATGTTATCGGAAATTTGCTTGGTAAAATTGCTCATTATCAAAAGTTCTTCCGACTCAAAGAAGTCGCTTGAAGCACCTACGTTCAATGAAATGGGTGTACTGTTCAGGTCAAATTCCCCATTTATGGCTCCAAAGATAGGTTGGCCCCTATCCAGGTTCCCAACTCCGTTGCTATAAATCATTTCAACATTCAAGGCGGTAGTTTCGTTGGGGATATATGTAATGGAGGGTGTAATCAAAAAGGCGTTGTTCTGTACCACGTCCCTAAATGACCGTGCTTGCTGTACGGCTGCATTGAAACGGTAAAGCAAGGTTTCCGATTCGTTCAAGGGACCTGTGAAATCCATCGTTGCCCTCAGTGTTCCAAAACTGCCTACGGTTGCACTGACCTCGTTTCTTTTTTCCTTTAAGGGTTTTTTAGTCACCATATTAATCGTTCCACCGGGATCCACACTTGAAAAAGTGACCGAAGAAGGTCCTTTAATAACCTCTACCCGTTCAATATGGGAGGTAATAGGCTGTAAAAAATAGTATTGGCGCGTGCGCAGACCATTGATGACCTGCCCTTCTTCAGCTTGGGTCGTACCACGAATATTGAAATGGTTATAAAAGGCCGTAGAGGTCACACTGCTTGCGGCCTTTACGGCATCTGCCAATTGAAATGCCTGTCGATCATTGATCAACTCTTTCGTGATAGTGGAGACTGCTTGTGGCAATTCCTTGTTCTTGATGGCAACTTTGGTAGCGGAAAAGGAGTAATCACTGTTATAATCCGTTCTTGCGCGACCAATGACCTCTACACTTTGTAATTGTTCGGTACCCTCGTTTAATACAATGGTTCCCAAATCCATTGGAGAACCTTCATTGATTTCCAAATTGTCATTATAGGATTGAAATCCTAAATAGCGTATTTCCAGAGCATAGTTCCCCTGAGGTACGCTGAGTTCAAACCGCCCCTCGCTATCGGTCAATTTGCCGAACATCCCCCCGGTACCTTTTAATGTTACTGTCGCCCCAATAATGGGCTCATTCCGATTATCCACAATAATGCCCGTAACACCCTCTTGGGCCCAAAGACCACAACTGGTCAATACAATCAGTACCTTAAGTATTGATGTAAATGTTTTCATTTTAAATTGTTTTTAGGTATAAGTCCCGTAATTCGTTTGCATTTATGGTATTGGTGTTCGCCGTAAAAACCAGTTTTCCTTCTTTCATGATTCCGATTCTTGTACCGACATTCACCGCATTAAAAATATCATGGGTAGCCATAAAAATGGTTTTACCTTCCTTACTAAGGTCCTTACAGATTTTGGTAAACTCCAAGGTTGCCTTGGGGTCTAATCCAGAAATCGGTTCATCCATGAAAATGCAATCGGCGTTTTTGGAAAGTGCTATGGCAATACCAACCTTTTGGCGCATTCCTTTGGAATAGGAAGCGAGTTTGTTTTGATGGACGGTCTCTGGAAGTCCTGCTTTCAACAATAAAGCGGACAGCTGACCTTCGGAATATTTGAATCCCGCCAAACGACTAAAAAAATTAAGGTTCTCCAAGCCTGAAAGGTTCCCATATAATTGCACGACTTCGGGAATGTAGGCTATCATCCTGGTGGTGGCGTTATTATTGGCTTTTACCATTACACCGTTCAACAAGGCCTTACCTTCCGTAGGTTCAAGCAAGCCAAGAAATAGATTAATGGTTGTTGTTTTACCGGCCCCGTTTTGGCCTAGTAGACAAAATATTTCGCCCTTTTCAACCGATAGGTTCAGTTGACTTAGAGCTTCGTGCTTACCATATCGCTTGGTAAGATTTACAGCTTCTAGCATTACTATAAGGAGTTTATGGACTACATGATTGTTTTAAATATCCTAAAGAATTCTATTGGATGGTCGGAGGGCCGCGAAGATAATTTTGGAGTAGGAAATCCAAATGAAAAGATGTTGTCAATCTTTCTTTAAGAGCAATTGAAAAAGCTTTGAAATGATGGGTTATCGCTCCCTGAACATATAATTGCTGGTCAAAATAATAGGTGCAAATATCACAATGTGCGTCATTCTCCGTAGTAACATACGTGCCTTGTAATTCTTCTCCAGGAGGATTCTCAAACGAATGATGTGAGGCATGCCATGCCATTAATAATGGTAACAGCCCTATATACATTCCTAGTATGGATGATATTAGATTATACCTATCATTCACTGCCAATACCTAAAACTGTTTTAAAAAAGTAATTTTGCTAATGAATTGCGTGCTCTGCTGTACAGGGTCGAAAATATCGGTTTGGGTATCGTTAAATACCAAGTAAATAAAGGATAAGGGCATATATTCCCAACTAAAACGTATATTCCATCTGCCCTGTTCGTTGAAACTGTTATACTGATAAAAGGTAGACAGTTGCACCCTGGGATTTAGGGCCAGCCTTAGACTTGCCGTGTACAGATCCGTATCCAAATCCGCTTGTTCCAAACCCACACCGTTGATATCATTATGCTCATAATTGAGCGTAAGTGTGGTATGGGGAATTGGTGCAAACCGGGCCGCAGCGTTGATCGTGGTCCGGGTACCGTTATAAAAATCCCCGAAGTCTACACCAACATCGCCTGACCATTTTTTGGACTGATCCGTATTGTATTGAATCAAATATCTCGTATAGAAATATCTGTCCTGTTCGATCTCCAAACCCAGGGGCGCAAAATCAAAGTTGATGTTCTGCCATGTCGGGGTCGTGGAAATTTCCAAAAAACTATTGTCCTTAAACCAGGTGAACACGGGAAAAACATAAAGACTCGCTTGTTGAAAACTACTGGGGTCGGTGGCATCATGGTTGTAATTAACGAACAGCCCCGGATCCCATCTTCTGATCCAATCGATTTTTTTGGGCCTCCAGATATAATACCCCCCTGGATTATGGCGTATAACATCGTTTTGCCTCACAAAACCCATTCTGGGGTTATAGTTGGCATCCGTATATTCCGTGACCCATCCGTAGTAATACTCGTTACTATCATTGCCCACAAAGATTCGTCCCGCAAAACCCGTATTACCCGTAAATTCATCTATGGAGGTAGATAGGAGATACTGGATATCCCATTGGCTTGTGGGACGTATTTGGCCATCCAAGGTAATGGTAGTATTATTATTGCTCTCCAGACCCAGTTCATCATAACTATCATCCAGTCTATGGGTAACCATAAGACCCACATTGTTTTCCCTTCCATAGTTTTTCAAATACCGAAATACCCCAAAGTTGCCCCCCGCCGAGTTTTCGGTTTCCCGTTGACGCACAAAAAGTCCCGCCAACGCACTTTTTTCGGTTCGTTGGGTAAAACGGGCACCTACATCTATAGGTGCCGGTATGGCGTTAAATTCTCCCTGAAGACCAATTCGTCGACTAAAAAAGGGGCGAATGGATTGTTGCAACCCGCCCGCCCAAATACCGGAATTTTCCAAAAAGAACTGCCTCCGTTCGGGAAAAAAGATGTTGAAACGCTCCAAGTTGTTCACGGCCAAATCAACATCGGCCTGTGCAAAGTCGGTATTTACGGTGAGGTCAAGAACCGTTTTTGGGTCGATGGCCCATTTGACATCCGCGCCTATTTTTGGGTCGTTCAATTTATCGATCAATACGGTTCCCTCCTTATTTTCGTCATATTGGTACAACGCATATGGCTCCACCCTTATGTTAGTCGAAGGTGGGGGGGCTTCAATACCCGTTAGCTTGGCCGCATAGGTCATCCGATAGGGTGTAAACGACTGGGGAATGGCCGGAAAAGTGGAAACCTCGATATCCCTTCGGGCATAGCGTACCAAAGTAATCCCCAATTCAATAGTGTTCCCGGATTCCGGAAGATTATATCGCAAGCTTTTAAAGGGAATGGCCATTTCTACGGTATATCCGGCATCGGTTCGTTGTGTTCTGACCCGCCAGAGGGTATTCCACCCCGTATCAAAATTATTGCCATTGAAATTCTGAAAATCACGTTGGTTACCATAAGGGGTAGTTTGAAAGCCCTGGGCGTATTGCTTTAAGTTTTGTGGATCAAGGGCTATGCCGAAAATATCATTTTCGCCCCAACTGAAATCCCTACGCAAATCTTGAATGCGGATGCCTTTAATACCAACAGAATCTTTACAAAATGCTCCGATATACAGATTTTTGTCATCATAGAGAAAACGAACTTCGGTTTTGTATTTCAGGTTTCCACCCTGTCTAGGTTCCCTTCTAAAGAAATCGGAAGTAACTTCTATTTTTTCCCAATCGGTCTCGGAGAGTTTGCCATCCAACTTAATATCGCCCATCGCTTTTACCGCCTTTATGGTCAAAGGTGTTTCCGGTGGCGGGAAGTTCTGGTTTTCCTGAGATAAGGCCACTACCGAACAGAAAAGTAATGGAACGAGGTATAAAAATCTCATATTTTTTATTTTGATTCAATAAAGTCCTCTAACAATGCATTGAATTCTTCGGCTCTTTCCCAAAACATGGCATGGCTCGTAATTGCCTTTATTTTAGCCTTTGGGGCATAGGTTTTGAGCCAAGTACTAGCTTCGTCATACCAGGAAGCCCTTACCATAAAAACCGAAGGTGTTTCCAGTTGACTTACTTCCTTTGTATAGTCCGATACCAGACCATCTATGTAAAGGCTTAGGGCAATATCGGGAGGAGTCATGCGTATTTCCTTCCGCATCCAGGTTCTGGTTGTATCATCAATTGAATCATGAAGCATCCAGTCAATAATGTCATCGGGTTCCGAAGGTTCGGAAATCATTCCTTTTAGGCTACTTCGATAATCATCAAACGTCCCATAAACCCATTCTTTCTCCCTATTTCCGATCCATTTGGGAGGTTCATCGATAAAAACCAACTTACGAATCCGATCCGATCCAAATGCCCGCAGATATTCGTACATGGCGAGGCAACCACTGGACCAGCCTATCAATACAATTTCATTTAGGTCCTTTTGTAAAATCAACTCCCTAAGATCGGTCGCATGACGGGCATATGTATTCTTATAAGTTGTTTTATTCGACCTCCCTTGCCCCCTTGGATCGTATAGGATAACATGATGTTGCTTTGAAAAGTACTCCTTTTGTTTTTCAAAGAATCGATGGGTCATGGTCCAACCGGGAATGAAGAGAAGCGTTTCCCCTTCACCTGCTTCCTCAATATATAGGTTTGTACCGTCTTTAAGTTCAAAATAAGTTTCCTGGCCAAAAGCCGGACAGGTAAAACAAAATAGAATTAAAAGATTAAAAACTTTCATACGTCTTTTTAGGGATGGATTCCTTGTAATTGATTTGCAAATAGTTGTGCCCCTTTACCAGCTTGCCAAAGCCTTCAGGGGTAATTTCCGGCCGCTCGGGACCAATTAAGGTTGCTATGTCCCCTACCCTAATTTTCGTTTTAGATCCAAGCGAAACATTGGTGTGACTGGCATTTACATTTACGACCGGATAGAGTTCGCCTCCCAATAAAATCACGGCCCCGTTTTCCGCTCCACTATCATAACCGTCCGCCCAACCCACAGGGAGCGTGGCAATCCATTCGTCCTTTCTTACTTTGTAGAATCGGGAAAAACCAATGGTATCACCTGTCTTCAGTTTTTCGAGACGAATTATCGGGGCTTTAAGTCGATACGGTACTTGAAGTGGATATTGTTTGGCTTCAGGCCTGTTGGCCATAGGAAATGATCCATGGAGCAAAATACCAGGTCGCACTGCCTCCTGATGCGATTTTGGCAATTCCAAAAGCGAAAGCGACGGGGCCAAGTGCTTTATCCCAGTGGTTATTCCTTTTCCGTTCAGTTCTTTTGTAATTTCCTCAAAACGCTGAATTTGCTGCTCCGCAAAGTCCTTTGGTGAAGTGAGCGTAGAGAAGGTATGGGAAATACTTAACTTATCATTTTTGGACACTTCTTCTCCGATATACACCGCTTCCTCATAGGGAATGCCCATTCTACCCAAACCTGTGTCTATATAAAGCGCGACCTTTATCGTTTTATTTGTTCCCTTGGTGAGCTCATTTATTTTTTTGAACGAAGCTTTTGAAAAAATACTCAAGGTGATTTCCTGTTCTACAAGAGCATTGGCGGCTACACTATCAAAATCCCCCATGAGTAGGATGGGTTTCGAAAATCTATTTGTTCTTAAAGCGATGGCCCGCTCATCCTTCACCAAAGCAACGGCCGCTATGGCCGGTGAGCCATCTAAAATTTTGGCTACTTGGACATCTCCCAGACCGTAAGCGTTATTTTTCAACACGGCTATAATGGGCTTCCCCCCTACCATTTTATTGATTTGTGAGGCATTGTGCAGGTAAGCAGATTTGGATAGTTCTATCCAAGGTTTGCTATCATATAATCTCTTGGCGAAAACCCGATCGTGACCAAATACATATGGACCCATAGCCATGGTAGCCAAACCTGCAAAGGATTCATAGATGAACTGTCTTCTATTTTTTTTCATAAAATTTCAGGTTAGGTCCTATATAGTGAACAAATCGAACAACTATCATATATTTTTAAATCTACCTTTGAAACAACCATTCCCGATGACTTGTTAGATGGAAAAAACCTTGTACAAAACTTGTATGGGTCGTTTTAATCATATTCCTTAATGGTCTGTAATAATTGATAAATGGAGGATGCCTCCTTTTCCATGGCCTTGGAGGTCACCTTCCACAAAATTCCTTTTTTGGCGGCTATGACCGTAATCGAAATGGCCGCATCATTGACTACTTCTATGCGCTCACGTTCCAAAGCTTTTTTGGTCCAAAGCAGACCATCCCCATTGCCCTTTAGGCAAATACTTCTATGATAAGGTTCTTGAGCCTCAAAAGCTCCCTTTCCCATGTTAAAATGGATACCCTCACTTTCAAATGCCCTGGCAAATGAGCCGTCCAAGACCAAATCCTCCGGTGCGCCAATAACAAGTTTCCCATTTTTGGGCTGAAGCCAGAGTTTGTCCGCATATTTTAAGGCGAGTTCCATATCATGCGTTGACATCAGGACACATTTATTGTCCTTCTTGGCCAGTTGCCGCATCAATTGCATAATCTCTATGCGCCTTGGTAAATCTAGAAAAGCCGTTATCTCGTCGAGTATCATCACTTCGGTTTCCTGGGCCAACGCTTTGGCCACCATGATTTTTTGACGTTCCCCATCACTAAGTTCAGATAGCATTCTCCCGGCAAGTTCCTGTGCCCCCACCATGGCAATGGCCCATTGAACGACTTCATGGTCTTTAGGCTTCAGTTTTCCCGACCAGCCTGTATACGGATATCTTCCCAAACCAACTACCTCATAACTACTGAGCATACCCCCATGGACACGTTCGGTGAGTACCAAACTTAATTTGGTGGCCAATTGACGCGATGATACTTGAGAAATGTCCTTTCCTTCAAAAAGGACTTGTCCCTCCAAAGGCTTTTGTGCACCAGAAATGGTACGAATCAATGTGGATTTTCCTGCACCATTGGGCCCTAGTAAGCAGACCAACTCCCCTTTTTTCAAGGTCTCCGTTATGTTTTCTGCAACCACTTTTTTTTCTGACTTATTTAAATAGCCTATCGACAACTGTCTTATATCCAGAACATCTTCCATAATTCTATAATTCAAATGTTCGCATTTTACGGTTTCTTAATAGTACCCACATTACCACTGGCGCACCAATCAATGCATTGACCGCATTTAAATGAAGAAAATGACGTTCCCAAGGAAGGTGTACAAAAAGATCGGCCGCCATGGCCACCAGGCAACCCAATAACATTACCGCCGGTATCAGAATTCTGTGATCGGAGGTGCTGAAAAGGCCTCTTGCAAGGTGGGGAACAATCAGCCCCAAAAAGAGAACAGGGCCACAATAAGCTGTCACGGGAGCCGCCAATAACACGGCACTGCCCAAGGTAATGATACGGGTGCGTTTCACGGACATTCCCAATGCCCTTGCATAGTTTTCCCCCAATAAAAAAGCGTTCAAAGGTTTGGCCATCAACCAACCACTAAGCAACCCAATAATTGTAAGAGGTATAAGGACGGGAAAATGTTCCCAATACACACCGGCAAAGCTACCATCATTCCAGCCAGCAAAAACCTTGGCTTGAGATTGATTGGTGAAATGTAAAATAGCACTGATTAAGCCTAGGGCAAAATAGCCTAGCATTAATCCAAAAATCAACAAAGTAATGGTACTGACATATCGGGCAACGAAAACCATTAGCAGCAGCACCAATAGACAGCCTAACATGGCCCCAGCGACGATACCTAAATTGCTCAAAATCTCCAGGTTTTCCAAAAATGAAGATCCTACTACAACTGCCGAAGTAACCACCAGAGCCACTCCCAATTGTGACCCAGCCGTAAGACCCAAGGCCCAAGGCCCAGCTAAAGGATTGCGGAACATGGTCTGTAGTTGAAGCCCTGCGGTACCCAATGCCGCCCCGCCAATACCTGCAGCTATGGTGCGAGGCATTCTAAGCTCTTTGATAATGGTGCTATGGGTGGGATCTGCATCGTCCCATCCAAACAATACAGCAATGATACCATCGAAGTCTATAGCTACAGTACCGACACCTAGTTCAAGTAGAATCAAAAGAAGGATTCCTACCACCAAAAAAGGAAAAAGAAAAATTCGGGCGCGTGCTGGTATCCTTATTTTTAAGGGTGCCTTAACATCAATTTCTTTTGATTGTTCGATTCCTTTGTCCGACCTTTTTTTAGCTTGGTACTTTACTTCCATCAGAATTGGTTTTTGGTTAGAATCACCCTTTCAAAATATTCCGGCTCATGGTCAGGCAAAAGTTCCGGGTAAAAAATGGAAACTAAATCCTCCAAGACCAGATCAGGGCGAACCTCAGGGGTCTCATACCAGTCATAGGCATTGTGCTCATAGCGCGTTCGTTTTTGATAGTGGAACACTTGACCATTACGATAAGCCTTGAAAGAGTTTAAATATTCAGAGGGTGGCCAGTTTTCATCGGATGTGCTATTCGCTATCCAAAAGTCAGCATCCTTGGCCAGGGAGAGTATCTTTTCGTTGTTCATACCGACGGCATGTGTCGGCCCATCATCTGCAAGTACGTTAATTGCACCAGCGGCTTCCAGAAAAGATGCATAAAAATCATTACGATGGGCAGACCAGTCACTATTCTCGGAAGGATGATATACCAAAAAAGCGGTCGCCTTTTCTTCTTTTTGCCGCACTTTGTCCATCAATTGCTTACAACGGGTAACCACTTCCTCAAACAGCTTGTTGGCCTCTTCCTCTTTATTAAAGAAGAGTGCGGTAAACTTTAGCCATTCGGCCTTACCCAAAAAAGAAGGTTCCGCCCATGCAAACTGGGGAATGGCATTTATGCCCAGAATCCTCATTTTTTCCAGGGAAGCCATTTTATCTCGATCTGACGAATACAGCGTCAGCAAATCTGGATTTAACGAAAGGATAACCTCGGGCAAAGGAACACGATGAAAACTGTACCCTATGGAAGCGATTTTCTTTTCTTCCCATCGTTGTCTCAGTTCTGAATCATATATGGCGCCCCCACCCATGGCCACAATATTGTTCATCAACCCAAGCGCCTTTAGGCGAGTTACCTCCCCGTCGTCATTTGCCGCAACGGTCTTCAACGGCACTTCGATGACCCATGCGTCTTTAAGCTCGTCCTTTAACTCGGGTGGTTTTGTTCCCTTTTGCACCAGTACCAATTGCTTATCAAAAAGAACACCCCTGTCCGGACTATTGTAGTGAAGATGCACCAGTTTATAGCCGGGCGTATTGGTAACCGAAAAGTTTTGGGCATACCGAACATCCACTTTTGTCGTGAAATTGTTTTTTATATCGGTAGATTCTACGTCTAGTGTTTTGTTTTTATTGGCAGAAGGTCCGCAACCAGTCATAACTCCACCAAAGAGGCTTACTAAGAGTAAAAGAAATAAGACTCGGGGACCATCAAGGGTGCTAAGCCTTGACAGGTACAGATTTTTGAATACTGCGGGTTTTTCGCTCATTTCAACAGAATTAGTTGTCTTGTGTTATTGGCCCTTGGGCAACTTTATCGTATTGGCCCATGAAAACCGGAGTATGATCCGGCAACAATTGCGGATAGACCAGCTTTATTAAATCTTCCAATACAATATCTGGACGAACAATCGCTTTTGCATACCAATCGGAAGTATTCTTTTTGGGTTTAATTCTTTCCATATTGTGGTATAGCTTCCCGGTTCTCCAAGATTCAAAATTATTCATGATGTCCTCTTGGGGAAGTGGGCCCGAATGTATGTCCCCAATTATCCAATGTTGAACGTCCTTTCCTTTAAAAAGCAATTCTTCAGTAGTCAAGGTCTGGGCCCCATCCGCATTGGCCTTAGTATTGTTCGCTAGCGCATTCTTCAAACCGGCATCTACCATATACTGTGCGGGGATACTATTAATATGCATCTTCCAGCGTTGCTTACTCGTATAAAACCCCCACAAGGCACTTTCTTTCAACTCTACGTTTTGGGTCAAGGATTTTAAAGCTTCTATTTTGTTTTTAATATCTCCAAAAACCTGGTTTGCCTCTTTTTCGGCATTAAAGAACAATGCATAGAACTTAATCCATTCGGCTCTCGCCAAGTAATCAGATTCCGCCCAATCAAATACAGCGGCTGTAGGGATTCCTAATTGTCGGCATTTATCCAAGCTCTCCCTATGATCCAAGCTGGCCAAGGTCATTAAAAATACTTCCGGTTTTCTTTGAAGCAGTACCTCAAAATTAGGGGGGCTGTGCCAACTATATCCTATCTGCCCAATGGTACCACTAAGTGCTTTTCCCCTCATTTCATCATTATAGGAATAAAGCCCTCCAATTGCATTAATATGGTTTTCACGCCCAATCTCGCGTAGATAACTCTCAGAGTGTTGCACATTAACTCCTACGGTTTGAACAGGGATATAAATCACAGTGGCATTCTGAAGCGGGCCTTTAAGTACCGGAGGTTCGGTACCATTCTGAACCAATACCGTTACATCTTTAACATCTTCCGATTCGGTAGGGGAAGAATCACCATCACCAAACGTCGCATTAGTGCGAACTATCTTATAATTATCATGGTAAGCAACGGTAAATTTTTTGGCATACTCGATATCCACTTTTGTTAGGAAATAATCTTTAGTGCTCAGGAATTTTGCCTCAGGGTCTTTTTTTTCGGTCCTATCCGTTTTACAACTTATCAAAAGACAAAAACAGCAGATTACCAATCCCCATAATTTTAACTTGGGTCTTAATCTAATTTTTAATGTCCCGGATGAAATACGATACATACTTGTCATTTTTATAATGCTTCCTGAGCTATCGGAAACTGAAAATCCTTTGAGAGCCTGTCCATGTAATACAATTCGTGGTCAGGGAGTAATTGTGGGTGGATAAGATGGATCAAGTCCGCCAAAACCCTATCCGGCCGAACAATAGCCGAACCGTACCAATCATAAGCATTGTCCTTGGGCTTGCTTCTTTTAAAATTATGGTACAGGTTCCCCAATCTCCAAGAGATAAAAGAATTCATCAAACCGACCTTGGGCAAAGTTTCGGAATGCACATCGCCTATTATCCAATGCTCTACATTCTTCGCTTTGGAAAGCAACTCTTCAAAGGCCATGGGTTCGCCGGCATTTTTTAATGGGGCCTCAGGTTGGAAAAAGATATTGTCCAATCCGGCATCCAGCATAAATTGACTTTCCGTACTGTTGCGGTGAACGAGCCATTTGTCTTTTCCGGTATAATATCCCCATATGGCAGTAGGTTTATGTTTCAAAGAGGTAACCTTATTTTTGAGATTTTCCACGTTCTGTTCTATCTCATTGAAAATCGCATTCGCCTTTTCTTCCGCATTAAAGAAAAGTGCGTAGTACTTGAGCCATTCCGCTTGGGCCAAATAGCTCTTTTCCGACCAACTGAATACGGGGCCCGTGGGGATATCCAATTGTCTGCATTTATCCAAGGACTCGGCAAAATCAAGGTTGGATAGGTTCATCAAAAAAAGGTCGGGTTTACTTGCAAGTAGATTTTCGAACATAGGGGGTTGGTGCCAACTGTAACCCACTTGAATCAAATCGCCCTCAATAGCCGATTTCCGTATGCTATCATTATAAGAGATAAGTCCTCCAATGGCTACCATTTTATCGGTCAAACCCAACTCTCCCAAAAAGTTCTCGGCATTTTCTATGTTGACGGCCACACGCTCGGCAGGAATACGGATAACCTCGGCCCTTTCCAATTCACCCGTTAGTTTAGGAATCGGGGTTCCCTTCTGAACCAAGACCATGATATCTTTCTTAGATTCCGATGCGTTTCCCGACCAGGAAGAAAGCTTACTTTGAGTCCGTACCACTTTATAATTGCCATGATACTCAACAGAGAAGCCTGTGGCATATTTTGGACTAATCTTATACTGGAATAGGTCTACTTTATTGGACGCAACGGAATAAGCATCATTTTGTTCTCCCTTTGCCTTATTCCGACAAGCTAAAAGAAAAACACTTAATACTGTGATGCCAACAATTTTGTACATCTCAAGAAGTCATTAAGATGTTGCGTTTTTTTTGTTCCCTATAGATAAAAATCCCAATCAGATATACAACTGCCGAAAGTACAAGTATCATAACCAAACCAAATAAAGTAGAAGCCTCTTTTTTTTGGTACACGAACTTTGGCAAATTAGGGTAATCCTTTTGCGAGAAATCCCGATTGTTATATAAAAAGGGTATCAAATGTCCTCGCCAGGTTTCCGCAAAGGCAACAACCTGTTTCCTAAAATCTTCATAGTCCTTGGTGGAAGTACCCGCCAGTTGGTTCAAGGATTCCTGGACAATAATCGCAGGGGAAATCCACTTGAAACGGCCTACCCAGTCCTGTTGTTTCTGCAATTGTTCTTCATACGCATCAACCACGGGGGACAATTCCTCCTTTACCAACTTTTGGGAAGCCATGTAGCGATGGTAAAATCCACGGGATTGGGATGTATCGTTCAAGGCATACTCCGGATGATCCCGCAAGTAATTGTCCAATATCTCGTCCTGTTTTTTGGCGACCTCCGCTTTAAGATTACGCATTTCATTGATCATTAAAGTGCGCGAAGGCATAGGATAGAAGGTGTTTCCCAATTGGTTCAGTACCGAGGGAACAAAAAGCACAAACACCACCCACAGTCCTAGCAGGGCAACTGCATTTTTGGCCGAGCTGCCCGCTTGAAGATTGACCAAAAATGCCAAGGCGAACCAAAAAAGCATGTAAATCAACACCAAGGCCAAAAAACCCAAAAAAGAAGTTGCATGTGCTACAATATCAATACCAATGAACAAAAATGCCAAAACCAGTGTAATTGTGACCAATACTGCCATCCAAAAAAAACGTAGCCCCAGTTTTTGCATCACCCATTTTTGAATGGTTATGGGCTGGGCGGCCAAGAGCCGGATAGAGCCGCTTTCCTTTTCGGCAGAAAGTACATTATAGGAAAAGGCAATAATGAGCAGAGGCAACAGGTATACAATGATAAAGGCTAGATCAAAACTGCCAAACAACAACTGAACTGGACTGGTCATTTCCGTGAAGTTCAGGGTAAAGTCATCCCCAGTGACCGTTGGTTTAACGTAATGGGTAAAAAGGTCGGCCTGTCCGGTCGACACAAAAGCCATAGGTTGAGGATCCATGGCCGCCACCCTGGGATAATAGTTTCCCAAGGCCATAGGACTTGAGGGAACGGTCCAATAGGGCACGCTTACCTCAAGGCCATGCTCCACCGAGTCGAGAAGTATGAGCATCATAGCATCATTTTCCCGCATTTCCTTTTGGGCCGCGGCAATATCGCTTCGGCGTTTCTCTACTTTTTGCCTGCCATTGAATGCCGAAAATCCAAAGAGCAATAACAACATTACGCTGAGCAGTTGGATCCAACGGCTGCGTAAGAGTAGTTTCAATTCATATTTAAAATTGTACGTTAACATGGTCAAATGGTTTTGGTAGTGAACAATAACAGACTAAAGGAGCCCAATAGCCAAAAACCCAAAATGCCAAGGTTGGATACATTGTAAGAGAGAATGGAACCCAATTCTGGCGGGTCATAATCAAAGGCGGGCAGATCTTTCCAGAAATCGGCATCCGCCCTGTAGCCCCAATTGCCATACTCTGAATTCTCGGCAAAATTGTCGTTCAGAAATTTCTGGGTGGCAATTCGGTATTCCTCCGCGGCATCGGCAAAATCCCAATGCGTTGCATAATCGGTCTGGGCAACGGCCATGCTTAGAAAACGTGTTGGCAAATAGGGTGAAATGGCCGCCAATCCCCTGTATATCCTGGATTGCTGTACAAACTGCTCCTTAAGGTAATTGTAATGCTTAAAATAAACCTCTGCCTCATGTTCCTCGCCTTTCTGCATCCGATATCCATCAAAGTTAAAGGGAAGTTGATGGAGGCTGTCCACACCGTATTCCGCAAGTACCGCTTCTTGCAATCGTTTGGCCTCCTTACTCCAAGGATTGTGGCCATCCAGTCCCTCTTTTTTATCCTTCAACACATTGGAGGCAAATTCTTGACGTGTAGGATAAGGATGTTTGGCTTCCGCTATATTACTGGCTGCCTTGGGTGCCGCCAAACAGGCTATAATCCATACACCCAGTGAAATTACCAAGGAAACACCTGATTTTTTTGTCTTTGCAGAAATCAACAGGACTATATTGATGAAAATGATGTAATAGCCCATATATACCACAAACATTACCAATAGAGCACTCCAATTGAATATACCAAAATCCTTGAGACCACTTAACAACACACCCGCTACTAGAAATAAAATAGTCGTAATCAGAAGAATGGGAATGAATAGGGCCGTCCATTTTCCCAATATCCATTTCCAGGTGGAAATTCCCTGACTTTTCAATAAGGTTAGAGTGCCCATTTCCCGCTCTTTGGTAAAACTGTTATATCCCAAAAGAATTATAAGTAGGGGAATAATAAATAGCAAAATAAAATCCGGTGTCAAATCCCCAAAACGGGCCAGACCAGTTTGATCGGCAGCTGCACTGAACTGAGCCTCATTACGTTTATGAGCTTCCAAGAAAATGGATGTTCCCGCATATTTATCCACCCCTTGATCTACCAGGGATAAGGGATATTTGGGCTTAAAGGCATAGGTACCATAGTGGGCCGCGGAATGGGGGTTCTTTTCACCTTGGTTGTCCCAAATCGTCCGCTCGGCCGTTTTGGCAGTCTCATATTGCCTATTCACATTTTCATATTGCCGGGCGCTTATCCACACGGCTACTCCCAGCAATAGAACCACAATGAAAAAGGCCAAACGGACGCGTCCATCACGAAACAATTCCTTGGTTTCCTTCAAAAATGTCCTGGAAATCATATGGCAAGCTCTTTATATCCCATGGTATTCAGATAGGAATCCTCCAATTCCGAAAGGGAAATATCATCAGCCATAAACTGCTGCTTTAACTGGCCATCCTTCATAATGCCGATATGGGTCGCTACTTCCTTGGCCCTAAATAAATCGTGTGTAGCCATTAAGGTAGCCACCCCTTTAACACGTAACTTTTGAAGCAACAGCCCAAATTCGTTACTGGCCTTGGGATCCAAGCCGGATGTGGGTTCGTCCAATAGGAGCACTCTGGCATCCTTGGCCAGGGCAATGGCGATACCTACCTTTTGGCGCATCCCTTTTGAAAAAGTTGAAATACGGTTGTCAAAGGCTTCCGGTTGTAATCCGGCTTCCTTTAGAAATCCCCTTAAATCTGAATCGGACAGTTTTTTTCCGGCGATTCCTGAAAAATAATCCAAATTCTCCACAGCTGTGAGACTAGGGTAAAGCATCAGGTTTTCCGGGATATAGGCTAAAAATCGCTTAGTAGCCCTTAGGTTTTCCCGGACGTTCAATTGATTGATGAATGCACTACCCGATGTAGGCTCTATAAAGCCTAAAAGTAGATTAATAGTGGTTGTTTTTCCCGCACCATTGGCACCGAGAAGGCAATAAATGTCGCCCTCCTTTACAGTAAGGTTCAAATGGTCGAGAGCAGTCTGGTCACCATATTTTTTTGTGAGATTGTTCGTAATGATCATATCCTTTGATTTATGGGTTTGTATGTTGATAGTGTACTATGGGCCAGTCATCCGTAGTGGGGAAATTCCCCCTTTTCCAATCGATCACTTCCCTATCACTAAGCAAGCATTCCTCAAGTTGTTTGGTTATTGAGGGGACATCAAGATGTTGCCCGATAAAGACAAGTTCTATCTTCCGGTCTCCAAAGGGAGTGGCCCATTCGGACTCGATCAATTTTTGGTTGTTAACGAAAGAAGCATAGTTGATGCGTTCCGAAAAGGGCATGGAAGCCCACCAGACCCCGGCAGGGTCTACTTTGGTCGAACCGCCCGCGGTACTCCATACCAACGCTTGATCCGGCCGTGAGGACAACCAGAACAAACCCTTGCTGCGGATGATGTTGGGAGGGAAATGATTGTTCACATAGTCCAAGAACCGTTTAGGATGGAAAGGCTTCTTATTGCGAAACACGAACGAGCCGATACCATATTCCTCGGTTTCCGGTACATGTTCGTTCTGAAGCTCTTGGATCCAACCGGCCGAGGTCTCGGCCTCTTCGAAATCGAACAGGCCCGTGTTCAATACTTCCTGTAGGGGTATTTTGGAATTTTTGGAAGGCAGAATGCGTGCCCTGGGGTTTAGCTTGTGTAAAATATCATAGAGGTTGCGCAGTTCTTCCTCAGTAATCAAATCAACCTTGTTCAATAAAATTACATTAGCGAACTCCACTTGATCCGTCAAGAGGTTTACAATGGTACGGTCATCGCCCTCAATATCCGTTAAATTACGGGAGGCGAGGTAATCCGGGCTTGAAAAATCCTTTAGGAAATTAAAGGCATCCACCACCGTGACCATGGTGTCTATATAACTGAATCGACTCAGGTCAATACTGCCATCCTCGTTGGTAAAACTAAAGGTTTGTGCTACGGGAATGGGTTCGGAGATACCGGTACTTTCTATCAGTAAATAGTCAAACCTGTTCTCCTTGGCCAATTTTTCAACCTCTACCATCAGGTCTTCCCGAAGTGTGCAGCAGATACAGCCGTTCGACATTTCGACAAGCCTTTCCTCGGTACGGGAAAGGGTGTTTTCGTTCTGTACGAGTTGGGCATCGATATTTACCTCGCTCATATCATTGACGATGACGGCCACTTTAAGGCCCTCTTTATTATGTAGGATGTGGTTGAGCAGCGTGGTCTTACCCGCGCCCAAAAAACCGCTCAATACGGTTACGGGCAATTTTTCCATTGTTGGGGTTTTTAAAATGAAATGATAGGATACCATAACCACTTTGCAACAAACATTTGGATTGCAAAGCGTTGAATGTCAGCATTCAAGAAAAATATCTTGAACAATAGAAATGTCTTTAGGGCATGGGTGAGGGAGGGCCTCTAAGAAGGTAACCGGTCTTTGTTCCCGGCCCAAAAGTGTATTGCGCCAGATTTATAAGCAGTAAAGAGAACGCCACCCCTAAGAAAATGGTGGGGTAAACCCAAAAGTATAGGGCCTGGCCCAATAGTTTGGCACACAGTTCGCAGGTAATGGTGGATAGTTTGTCTATTTGGTCGCCTGGTACAGTGTGCGGCACATGGGAATGCGATGTATGCGAAGTGAGGACATGCAGGTTATGGTATGACAACTGAAGTAAAAGTACGGTTGCCAATAGTATCCCAAACCTTTTTTTTGTCTTGACGCTTCCCATTGGAAAAAGGGAGTGGAGCCAATCCACTCCCCTATTTTAATTAGGTTTAGATGGAAAAAACCGTCCTTATTCGATGGTCAGACTGAACGTCTGAGTGATGTCGGTTTCTCCCCCGGCATCGGCTAAAGTACCATCATTGGGTTTTTTAGGCTCGTGACGTAAGGTAACCGCCAAGGTTCCCGAACTTGCATCCGTAGTGGTAAGGGTAAATACAATACCTACCGGATTTGTGGTCGTAAAGTTTTCCCCGGTTTCTTCGGACACATAATCCGATTCATCGTCCCCGTATTCGGTTGAGGCATTCAATGCGCCACCCACAACAAAAAAGAATTGATGCTCGGCAGCCTCTCCCTCAATTTCTTCATTGACGTTTTCCGCCGGTGTTTCCGTCTCGTTCAATAAAACGATCCCTCCGTCATAAACGGTGTTTTCCGCAAGACTTCCCGATACGTCAATATCCGGGGCATCCGGGCCGTCACCATCCAAATCCCGAGAAACCAATGTAACGGTAGTACCACCGCCTTGTGGAACCAGGGTAACTGTCATAGTCGTGATGGTTTCCTCTTCATTTACTGGTTCCGGAGCATCATCGTCATCCGAGCAAGAGGTTAATAAAAAGCCTGTTATGGCCAAAGTCGATAAGAATTTGATAGTTTTCATAGGAATAATTTATAAGGATATTAGAGTTTATCGTTTTAGTAAAATCCTGGGTTTTTCAATACTATTACTTCATCTGTTGGAGGCCAATCCTCAAAACTTGATTTGAATACAAATGGTAGTATTATCACAAACCTTTAAGGGAATACCATGAAATCAACACGGTACTTTCATCTTTCCGGATATGGAAAGGTAAAACAAGAGTCGACTAAATAAATGAAGGGGGTGGTCTGGAGCAATGATGGGACTCCAATTGGATCTTTGGGATTTGAACACTCGTAAAGAATAATCCCGGTCCATAATCCCCAAAAGAATTGGGTTCATTAAATTCCCCGAAGGAAAACGTTGCGGTTTCGGTCTGCTGATTGTCGATGGCCAAAATACAAAGTTCGCATTGGCCCACTTCGTTATCTTCAGCGTTATGATGCTCATAAACGTGGAAAGCGGATATCTTGGCAAACAACATGCCAACAAGAAAAAAGATACCTAAGTGCTTTAACGAACCTTTCACAATCCACAAATCTAAAACAATCAATTTAAGTTATCATGTTAAAAAAATCATAATGTACGGGCGGCCATGTTAATTATCCGCGGAATTACACTTTTAAAAACCAATACGTCGATTCCTAATCAGTTATTGAATCTGAGAATAAATCATTCCTAAAATTCATCCGTATTCTGGCTTGGTAGTCAATTCTTTTTGGATTTAAGAAAAAATTCCCTTCTTCTTGGTGCACTATGCGGCTTTACTATTTTAGTGAACCATATAGTATTCGTTACCCACAGAATCCTGAATTTGCCATAGGTTAGAAATATCAAGTCCCATAGAGAGAATACTCTACCTTCCCATTCTAATCATATCGGTCCATTGGTATTGTCCAATGCTTTTATGCCCTTTTCCGCGCAATCTCTTTAGCAGCAGCAAGTTTTAATGTACCTCAACTAAAGAAAGTATGGTATGTACTATATCCGTTCTTTGTACCAGTGGTAAATCCCCTGGGGAAGGTACCAAGCGAATTGAAGGATTTACTTGAGGCTTAGCTGGCTATAGGCCCAATTTTTCTTCGTATCACATAGAAAATCCAGCTTAAATCTATGATAAGCCTTGGTAAGTGCCTCATTGTCATCGATTGTTTCAATCAACCGGGAAACATAAACCATGCTTTCGTCGGAAAGTATATCCGAAACCAAATACGACTGTAACAATTCCTTAAGTGCATAATCCCGTTGATCTTCTTTATTCAACTGGTGATACATTTGAAAACAGGTTCCTAGCCCGTGTAAAAGAAAACGCATTAGGTATTGATCATTATATTTTTCAATCAGTCCCTGGGAAGCCAAAAATTCATATAACCTATCATAGGCCGAAATAATATCCCAAATTTTTTCCTTGGAATAGGTCCGTGTTATGGAGTTGTGCGGCTCACAATTGTAATTGTAGGAAGACTTGGAATAGATTTCGATATTTTTTGCATGATGGACTGCCATGGCCACAAAAGAAATGTCCTCATAATACACATTCTCGGGAAATAGTATATGGTGCTGTAGGAGCAATTGCCGCGAATACAGATATAGGAAGGGGTAACTAAAAAACCCTTTGGTAAGGTTTAGAAAATTGAGCATGGCTTCCTCGTCTCTCCCCAAATTCCGAGGGAGTCGTGTTTTTTTTTCAAATTTCGTATAGGCATCTCCAAAGTTGTCCGTATACCCCATAACCAATAGGTCTATATCTTTCGGGAAATGCTTCAAATGCTGGACCAATCCAGATATGGCTCCTTGGGGTATCCAGTCATCGGCATCAACGAACCAAATATACGCTCCGGTAGCTTCCCTTAGACCCCTGTTACGGGTATATCCAGCACGACAGTTTCTGGGGTTACAAAATACCTTGACACGATTGTCCTTTTCCTCATATTCGCGAGCTACCGCCAAAGAATCATCGGTAGAAAAATCATCCACCAGGATTATCTCTATTTGCCGATAGCTTTGGTCGACAATAGAATCCAAACACCTTTTTAAATAGGAAGATGCATTGTGAACAGGAATGACAATACTCAAAAGCATCACGAAAGTCCTTTGAATTAACAAAAGGAAATATAGGAATTATATTACAAAATAATAAGTATTAGATTATAAAAATATATTAATTAATAGTTATGATAATCAAATCTTTTAAAGCTCGGAAAACCGACTTAAGAATCGGTTTTCCGGCCATTTTCTCGAATTATCGATTCCCTTATGGTAACATTGGTTACGGTACGGGCCATTTGGTTACCCTAATTTCGTCCAAAATAATTACTGCAATGAAGCACATATTCGTATGGTTGCTGCTATTCACCTTTTATTCGGGATCCGCTCAAAACACCATCCCAATTATGAAGGAAGAAGTCCTTGCCAGGGTGAAGCAAAACAATAACACATTAAAAATGGCGCAACAAGATATATTGGCGGCACAGGGCAATTTTAAGCAGACCAATGCTATTTTACTACCGAACATAAGTGTTTCCCATACAGGTATTGCCACTACAAATCCCCTCATAGCTTTTGGTTCAAAGCTTAACCAAGAGATTCTGACAACAGCCGATTTCAATCCCAATTTGCTGAACGACCCCAATCAAATAGAGGATTATGCCACTCGGATCGAAGTACAACAACCCTTGTTGCACTTCGATGGAATTTTTCAACGTAAGGCCGCAAAAGCCCAATTAAATGCCACCGAACTACAATCCGAGCGTATGCAGGATTACCTCGTATTGGAAGTTGAGAAAGCTTATATGCAATTACAACTTGCCTACAAAACCGTAGAAGTTCTGGAGAAAGCCAAGGAAGCCGCGCTGGAAAACAAACGAATAGCGGGGAACCGTTTTAAACAAGGCTACCTACAAAAATCGGATTTGCTGGCCATAGAAGTGCGGGTGACGGAAATCGATAACCAATTGCAATATGCCAAAAGTAATATTCTAAATGCCAGCAATTATTTGTCCGTTTTGATGAACACAAACGATAATCAAATTTTAAAGCCCAAGGATTCCTTGGCCGTTGTTTACCATACCGCTCCCGAAACGAATCTGTCCGAAAACAGAAAGGATATTTTGGCCATGAACTCCACTACAGAAGCGTATCGCCAAATGCACAAGGCGGATCAAATGGCTTTCCTTCCCAGCTTAAACGCATTTGGCATCTATGAGCTACATGATGATGAAGTCTTTCAGGGCGGCGCCAATGGCTATGTGTTCGGAGCAGAGCTTAAATGGAATTTGTTCGAGGGAAGCAAACGCTTTGGGAAATCGCAAAAGAGCAAAGCGGAATACGACAAATCCAAGCTACAGTTGGAAAAGTACAAATCAGAAAGCCAACTTGAGTTGAACAAGGCCAAAAGAAGCTTGGACGATGCCCGGAACAAATTAAAACTGACAGAACTGGCTTGGCAACAATCCGAGGAATCATTGCGCATTCGAACCAACCGATTTAAAGAGGGATTGGAAAAAACAAGCGATGTATTGCTGTCCGAAACGCAGTTTTCCCAAAAACAACTGGAATACTATGCCACCGTTTTTCAACATAATTACGCATTGGCCTATGTCCAGTTTTTGACCAAGGAGTGATTTGCCAAATGGCACAATAAATAAAAGTTACATAACCCCAGAAAAATGATAAAGGCAAAATTGTTTACCGTATTACTAGGAACCTTAGTCCTGCTGTCCTCAAGTTGTGGCGACGGCAATACAAAACAAATGACCGATGAATCGTCCGCGGTGCAGGTAAGCGTAAGCCCCGTCCTGGAAGAAAACGGTAGTCCGTTCTTAACGGCCAGCGGCAAAATTGAGGCCATAAAAAGTGCCAATTTAAGTACCCGAATTATGGGACATGTGGATAAAATCCATGTGCAAGTTGGAGATAAAGTTCGCATTGGACAGCTCTTACTGAGCATTAATAATGCAGACCTCTCCGCCAAATTGGCCCAAGCAAACGCCAATATAGCCAAAGCAAAGGCTGCTTTTAGGAATGCAGAAAAAGACTTTGTGCGATACACCAACCTCTTCAATGAGAATAGTGCCTCACGGAAGGAATTGGACGATGCAACGGCAAATTACCATATGGCAAATGCGCGCCAGGAGGCTGCAGAACAAATGAAAAGCGAAGTAAATGCTCAATTCCCATATGCCCATATAAAAGCTCCTTTTAATGGAGTGGTTACCAACAGATTTATTAATGTTGGTGATATGGCCCATCCAGGGATGACCTTGTTGGAAGTGGAGGCGCCAGGAAGTTTTCAGGTATGGGCAATGGTTCCTGAATCCGAAATTTCCAAAGTTAAGTTAGGGGTTGAAGTTGATGTTGTCCTAAAATCGATGGATAAAACGGTCAAGGGAAAAGTCGTTGAGATAAGTACCTCGGCCAAGAATACCGGGGGGCAGTACCTGGTAAAAGTGGTACTACAAAAAAGCGGTCTACAAATCTTATCGGGTATGTATGCGACGGTACAATTTCCCATTAAAGAGGAAACAATGTCCCAAGCGGTGTTTGTTCCGCTTGATGCCATAGTAAAACGCGGACAATTATCCGGAATCTATACGGTTAGCCAAAGTAATACGGCCGTATTGCGGTGGTTACGGTTGGGAAGAACCTCTGGTGAAAAAGTAGAGGTACTTTCGGGATTATCTACCGATGAACACTACATTATTGCGGCTCAAGGCAAGCTTTACAATGGGGCCAGAATATCAATTCGATAGCACCCATTGAAAATCGTTCACTAAAAATTCAAAAAATGAAAGAAGGATTAGCCGGTAAAATCGCCAAGGCGTTTATCGGATCAAAATTGACCATTTTACTGATGATCGTTTTTATGGTCATTGGTGTGTATAGTTCTTTTTTGATTCCACGCGAAGAAGAGCCTCAAATTGATGTTCCTATGGCCGATATTTTTGTCGGCTATCCAGGGGCAAGTCCTACCGAAGTGGAATCCCGTGTTATTAAACCACTCGAAAAGTTGATATCCAATATCAAGGGGGTAGAATACGTCTATTCCACTGCTATGAAGGAACAGGGAATGGTCATTGTACAATTCTATGTGGGCGAGGATATAGAACGATCCTTTGTAAAACTGTACAACGAAATTAACAAACACATGGATATCATGCCGCAAGGGGTAACGTTTCCTTTGGTGAAGACCCGGGCCATTGATGATGTTCCGGTGTTGGGGCTCACCTTATGGAGCGAAAACTATGATGATTATCAACTTAAATTGATCGCTCAAGAGTTGACCGATGAAATTGAAAAAATCAACGATGTCTCGGCCACAAAAAAAATAGGGGGTCGTAATCGACAATTACGCGTAGTTCTGGACAAGGACAAAATGACGGAAAGTGGACTGGATTTCCTCTCCATCGCCGAAATGATCAAGGCCAATAACCAACAGCTAAGTAGTGGGAGTTTTGATAAAAACGATACCGAGTTTTTAGTGAGTGCAGGAAGGTTTCTCAAAAGCCGTGAAGATGTTGAAAATCTGGTAGTAGGCACACAGCAAGGCCGACCTATTTATCTAAAACAATTGGCGGATATCCAAGATGGGCCCGAATTGCCCAAAAACTATGTTTCTTTGGGTTTTGGCCGGGCCAGCGAAAAGGCATCCGATTATGTTTCGGAATATCCGGCGGTTACCATTTCAGTGGCTAAACGTAAGGGAGCGGATGCCATGAAGCTTGCAAACAGCATTCTTGAAAAAGTAGATCATTTAAGAAAAGATCTGATTCCGGACGATATACATGTAGAAGTCACCCGAAACTACGGTGAAACAGCATCCCATAAGGTCTCCGAACTATTGATGCACCTTGTAGGAGCCATTATCGCGGTAACTTTTGTAGTTATGTTGGCTATGGGCTGGCGTGGAGGCCTAGTGGTATTTTTATCGGTTCCTATCACTTTTGCATTGACTTTATTGAGCTACTATATATTGGATTATACCTTAAATAGGATTACCCTTTTTGCCCTTGTTTTTGTTACGGGCATCGTAGTCGATGATTCCATCATTATTGCGGAGAACATGCATCGGCATTTCAAGATGAAACGTCTGCCGTTTAAACAAGCTGCATTGTATGCCATCAATGAGGTCGGCAACCCTACCATTTTGGCTACCTTTACGGTAATCGCCTCGGTGCTGCCCATGGCCTTTGTATCAGGATTAATGGGCCCGTATATGTCCCCTATGCCCATTGGTGCTTCCATTGCGATGTTGTTATCCCTTTTTGTGGCCCTGACCATTACGCCCTATTTGGGATATATTTTCCTAAGGGAAAAGGAGGAAAAAAAGAAGGAAAAAGAAAAAAAACAGCTCGAGGAAACCTTGATCTACAAATTGTACGAGCGGTTTGAAAAACCATTGATCGAGAATAAAAGGAAACGTTGGCTGTTTTTGACAATCACCTTTGTGTTGTTGCTGGCCTCCATCGGATTGTTCTTTACGAAATCCGTGGCTGTAAAGATGTTGCCCTTCGACAATAAGAATGAATTCCAAATCGTGATAGATATGCCGGAAGGCACCACGTTGGAACGTACCGCGGTGGTGACCCAGGAAATTGCCCAATTTCTGCGAACACGTCCCGAAGTAGTCCATTATCAAAACTACGCCGGTACTTCGGCCCCGATTACCTTTAATGGATTGGTTAGACATTATGATATCCGAGGGGGGAGCCACATGGCCGATATTCAAGTGAACCTCATCGACAAAAAAGAGCGTAGCGCCCAAAGTCATGATATCGCCAGCCTATTGCGACCGGAAATTCAGCGAATAGGCGAAAAGTACAAGGCCAATATAAAGATAGTTGAAGTACCACCCGGTCCCCCAGTGCTTTCCACCATCGTGGGAGAAGTCTATGGGCCGAATTATACCGTGCAAATGGACATTGCCGATCAAGTCCGGAACATTTTGAAAAATACCGAGGATGTGGTGGATGTGGATTGGATGGTCGAAGCCGATCAAACGGAATATGAGTTTGTCGTGGATAAGGAAAAAGCCATGTCATTCGGAATCGTACCCCAACAGATTGTCCATACTATGAAAATGGCCCTGTCCGATAGGGTGATAACCACGCTGTATGATGAAAGGGCCTCCGATCAGGTAGGACTGGTACTTGCCTTGGAAGAGAAAGAAAAGTCTACCTTAAACGACATTGCCCGGTTAAGGATAAAATCGAAACAGGGTCAAATGATCACCATCGGAGATCTTGTGGATATTCAAAAGAGCACTAGAGCAAAGAATATCTATCGAAAGAACCAAAAAAGGGTGGTATATGTCCTTGCCGACATGGCCGGGGAGTTGGAAAGTCCTGTTTATGCCATTTTGGGCATGACCGATAAGTTGAAGGAATTGACCTTGCCCACAGGTTATGACATTGACGAACTTTATATAAAACAACCCGATTATGAGGATGAGTATACGGTAAAATGGGATGGGGAATGGCAGATTACCTTGGAGGTGTTCCGTGATTTGGGATTGGCTTTTTTGGGGGTGATCATCATAATTTATATCCTCATCGTAGGGTGGTTCCAGAACTTTAAGGCTCCCATTGTAATGATGGTAGCGATTCCGCTTTCACTGATAGGCATTGTTCTGGGGCATTGGCTATTGGGTGCTTTTTTTACGGCGACCTCCTTTATTGGGATGATCGCGTTGGCAGGAATCATGGTGCGTAATTCGGTGCTGTTAATTGATTTTATCAATCTGCGCCTAGCGGAAGGGATTCCGTTGAAACAAGCCGCCATTGAAGCAGGTGCGGTACGTACAACCCCTATTTTGTTAACCGCCGGAACCGTGGTCATTGGGGCGTTGGTTATTCTATTTGATCCCATTTTTCAAGGTTTGGCCATTTCGTTGATCGGAGGTACAATAGTCTCTACGGTACTTACCTTGTTGGTGGTTCCCTTGGTGTATTATATGATCGAACAGAAGAACCATAGGGAACCTGGAACCCAAAAGATAACGGAAAAGAGTCCCCTATAAATTTGGAAAGCGACTACCCGATCAAATCGGTCAAGGTTTCTATTAAAAATAGAATCAATCTCAAAAAAATATCAAAATGCTAAATACCTATTTTAGAGTTATCGTGGGAACATTTGTTTTGCTAAGTGTGCTATTAGCGGTTTTTGTAAACATCAACTGGTTGTGGTTTACTGTATTTATAGGGGTCAATTTAATACAATCGGCATTTACCAAATGGTGTTTGTTGGAAACCATTCTTTTGAAATTGGGGGTGAAAAAAGGGTAGAACAATCTTGCGGTACAGGAAGTGTTGTTTTAGGCCTGTAGCCAAGTTGTCAATACCTTTTCTATTTCATTATAAAAGCGTGAATCTGGAATATGTTTTGAACCTTTAAGCATATACCATTCCTTAAAATTCTTAAAAATCGATTTTGACCTCATCACCACCTTGTCAGCCGGAAAAAAGACATCATCGTCCACTACCATAACATAGGTCGGGGCCGAGAAATGTTCCAATTCACTTTTCTTTACCAAAGGGGGTTTCCTATGATCATGTTTCATACCTAGAAGAATATGCCGCAAAAAGGAAACATCATCGTTGTCATAAGTGGTATAAAATGCGTCCATAAATCGTCGTAAGCTCTTCTCCGATTTCGTAATCAAAAAATTGATTATTGGAAATGTTACTTTCCTCAGGAGAGTTATGGTATTACCATTGGCAATACCTGCAGGAACCAGAAATATGCATTTACCGATTTTTTCGGGTGAAAATTTCAGGTAATTAAGCAATATAAATGCCCCATAGGAGACTCCAATAAAAGTCGCCTCTTCAACTTTAAGTTTTGATACTACTTCGGATACCCATTTCCCATAATCCTCATTTCCCAAAGACAATCTGGTTTCGGCACTTTTCGTGGCTTGCCCGATGGTATCCAGGGCATAAAGGCGATAATTTCTTTGTAGCCCTTGAATAGGTTCAAGAGAAACCGGAGCTCCCGCGTTAAAGGCATGTAATAAAACTACCGGTGGATTCTTACTATCTCCAGATGCCAGAACATGTGTTTTCCCTGCAAAAGTATCGACGTAAACATCTTCAATAGGTATTTTTAAGTTTTGCTGTTTCTGATCGTAAAGCTTTAAAAGTTGGCACCTGGTATTCTCGCTTTTATAAATGGAGGATGACATAAGGTTACTATTGAAGTTAGTTAGGTAAATATACCTCCTCTTTGCCTTCCTATAAAATTCTGTTTTTTCTTCTGGTGATCGATAAGCTTCATAACATAAATCCAAGTCTTTTGCATTCGGTTTGAATTTCTCTATCCTAATTGGGATGGAGAAACTCAAATGGAAAGCCAAAAGGAAAAATCGTGTGTCATTGCAGAGCTCCATTGGGTTTCCCGAAAACACAAATCGTAGATGTTCGTATTAGTGCGACCTTTCGTGAACGAATGGGTGAAATCCTTGCCCAGAAAATGTAGCCTTCCGGTTTTTACCGTTACCCAAGAAAAAAAAGAGGTCTAAAAATATATAGGAATCCTATCATCAGAAATACGAAAACCTATAAATCGTTCGACCAAAAACCATGAAACACGCTCCAAGTTTTGAAGAAACATTAATGGGGTCTTTGCGTTCCCGGATTTCCATAGAAAAATGGAACGATGCAAAAGAGGCCTATGAGGAAAACTATTATAAGGATACCATTCTTTCCATTATCGATTATGTTGGGCGGGACCTCAGAAAAAAATATGGTAACGATACCAATAGCTATTTTAAAATTCCACATGGCTCCATCGTAGTAGAAATAGAGATCACGGATACGGAACTGCACATTGAAGCTCCCTTCTTGGAAATAGGTGAAAAACATAGGATTCCATTACTTAGAAAAATCGCGGAAGTCAATTTCTATCCCTTGAATCTTTCGCAGATAAAATTAAAGGGCAACCGCCTTAATTTTCATTATTCAACTCCCTTGCATTTATGTGAGCCCTATAAAATCTACTATGTACTGGAGGAAATATGTCACAATGCGGACAACTTGGACGATGAGCTTATAAGCCTATTCGGTGCGAAACCCTTACACGGGCCCAGAATTACTTTTTACGACAAGGAATTAATGGACAAGGCATGGCAAAAATTCACCTCGCTCCTATCGGAAGCAGAGGCATTTATCCATTATTTTGATGAAAAAAGAATTGAGTACTTCAATTGGGACGTTATTAACATCACGCTGAAGCGCATCGAATATTG
Source organism: Ulvibacterium sp. (assembly GCF_965228935.1). GTDB lineage: Bacteria > Bacteroidota > Bacteroidia > Flavobacteriales > Flavobacteriaceae > Ulvibacterium. The sequence goes on from NZ_OZ245846.1 coordinate 4,515,565, forward strand.
TATCGCGCCCAATGGTAAACTACGTAGCGATATTAAGCATCAGGTCAATTGCCTGTACAATAAAGAAGATATGAAAAGTAGGATACAGAGAGGGAAAAAATTTCTGGAAACCCTAAGATCCATGCCTAAAGAAGATTTTGTAGTGGACATGTACGTTTCGGAAACTTTTATCCCAAAAAAATCCAGGAGTGAAATAGAAAGCATAAAGAGAAGCTTGGAAAAACCCTTTGAAAGCGCTGGAAAGGAAATCCGGAATAAGCAATATACCGCAGCCACATTGACTTTATTGGTAGCGTTTTACGATCTGTTCTATTACAATACCATAGAGGATGCTATCCATAATAAAGTAGTCCGGACTCTAAGAAATGCGGATAAAAAAGCATGGGAAGAGTCCGCAAACCTACTTTACGAGGGTATGGAGAACATTATTAAAAACAAGACCATGGCCCAGAACATCACCTCAACAACCAAAAGTTTCCTATCTAGATTATTTAAATAGAAGGCTAAAATGCCCAACTTGGAACATTTAAAAAATGTAACCTTTAACGTATTGACTTCCGTGGTACAGGAAGTTGTTTTTATCTTGATGACCAGAATCTCCTATCTGAAGGCTTTCACTTCAATATTTGACCTTTCCCGGTCAATGTCTCGCTTAGCATTTCATACTTCACCTCCTGTACTGCAATACCTTGGTCTATAGCCATAGACGCGGCTACCGCGGCGGACTGCCCCAAAATCATAAATACAGGTTCCATCCTAATGGAACCAAAGGCAATATGGCTAGAAGATACACAGACCGGAACCAAAAGATTGGTGCACTCTTCCTTTTTCGGAACCAAAGAACCATAGGCTATAGCATAAGGCCCATTGGTGCTCACGCCTATATCCCCTTCATTCTGCACAAAGCCGTCCTCCTTAACATACCGTTGTACATTATGGGAATCCATGGTATAAGATCCCATTCCCACGGAATTTGGTGTGGGCCGTTTTTTTAACAATTCATTTTCAGTCATAACAAATTCCCCTATCATACGTCGTGCTTCCCTGACATAGATTTGGTGTGGCCAATTGCCATTGTCGGTAAACTCATCCCTGGCCAGACCCCATTTTTGCATTTGCAATCGTATGTTTTCAGGTACCCTAGGGTCATTGGCCACGAACCATAATAGCCCTTTTTGGTATTGTTCGTGTTCCTTGACAATCTCTTTGCGACGTTCGTAAGACGCTTCCGGATAATCATAATTCATCCCAATGTTATCACTACTAAAGGGCCCGTGGTTATTGGTATCCGTCTTATGGTTGGGAATGGCATCGAATTTATTGAACCATCCGTCCCAACCGGCTTCAAACACCCGTACCAAAAGCTCATATTGCAAGGGGTCATAACCTTCCGGTTTGGGAAAGGGCATTCTATTGGGGCCATGGTTGGTCATACAAGTGCGAAAGCAATACGCTTGTATTTTATCGTCACCACTATACTTTTCTCCCGGATGTTCATCGGATACCCTGGGCAAGATTCCGCTAGAGGGGTCATTGGGTACCACATAGGGCGATATGTCCGATTCGAACCAGTGTTTATGGTGTAACACTCCGGTCTGTACTCCGTTCCATTCTTCCCCGTATACCTCGGCTGCCTCTCGCCCTACATGATAACTTACCCCTGCAGAGGCCATCAAATCGCCTTCATAGGTAGTGTCCAGGAACATTTTTCCGGTATAGGTCTTTCCGCTTAAGGTGGTAATCGAAACAATTTTACCATCGACCCTATTAACCCCATTTTCCCGATCCAACCACTCGTCCCTGTCCACACGAATATCGTATTCCTTAACCAAGTCCTCGAAAACCTTCTCGGCTACATGGGGCTCAAAAATCCACATGGTACGGTTCTCCCCATCCATGGCCGGTGTACCTTGCCCTTTATTGCCATATTCTTCCTTGGGCTGCCATTTCCAAGCTTGGTCGGTATTGTAATGTTGCCATACCCGGTGATAAAATTCCCTGGCAAGACCACCGATTACACTTTTATCCCCGGTATCGGTAAAGCCCAGCCCACCTGATGACAATCCGCCCAAGTGTCTGTCCGGGGAAACCACAATGACCGATTTCCCTGATTTTTTGGCCTCTACCGCAGCGATAACGGCAGCGGAAGTACCGCCATAAATAATGATGTCTGCCGTATTGGAATCCTGTATCGCTTCCCTTTTTTGTCCACAGTTCCATAACAATGACATTGCCACTACGAGGATTGTGGCAAGCGAAGTGAAGTCTGTTTTACTTTTTTTCATTACATCGATTTTTTGTTTTTACCATGGCCACAGTACATGGCTAAGGATTTCCATCTATATTGGAAGCCTTGCTATGAAGGATTGCCTTAAGATGCTCCTTAAGTTCCCGGGCCAGTTCCGGTCGTTCGCTAAAGCGATTTTTAGATTCCGAAATATCATCTTTAAGGTTATACAATTCACCTTCCTTACCTTCTTCCGTAGGTTCAATATATTTCCATTCGCCCCTACGTAGACCAAAAATGTTGTTACTGGATTGTACCACTATAGATTTTCTTAATCCTTCCTTTTTCCCTTCCAAAACGGATAATTGATCATAACCGTCAAGAGACGCTCCTTTGGGCAGTTCAAATTGAATGATTCTTGCCAAGGTAGGCATAACATCATTTAGGGCAAATAACCCATCACTGGTAGCACCTTTGGGAAATTTACCGGGCCAACGGGCTATAAACGGCGTGCGCACCCCTCCTTCCCAGGCCGTTTGTTTTGTTCCCTTTAAGGGTTTGTTCGGGTAATGGACACTTCTTCCTTCGGTATCCGCGAAATCCCTGTTCGGATAATCCACTGTATTCTGGTGATGGCCCCCAAGTCGGTTGCGCCTATCGGAATCCTCTACCCCATTATGGATAATCGGGAAGGCGGAGCCATTATCACTGGCAAACATGACTATGGTATTTTCGGTTAAACGGAGGCTATCCAAAGTCTTCAGGATTTTTCCAATGGCATAATCCAGTTCATGTACGTAATCGCCATATTCCCCTGCCTTTGTTACTCCTTTGAAGCTTTTACTAGGCGCTAAAGGGGTATGTGGCACATAAGGTGAAAAATATAGGAAAAACGGTTTTTCCCCATTTTCGGAATTATGCTCTTCCAAGAATTCCAAACTCTTTTTTGTGATAAAGGGTAGGTAACGATCCATAGGTATCGATTCTAAATGCCCTGTATTGGGAGCCGCTTCTGTGGTGTAGTAGTCATGTTGTAATGCCCCAACAACTTCCTTTCCATCCAAAATCCAACATTCGCTTGCACAACTGAAACCCAGCCAATGTTCAAAACCGTGATCTACGGGACCATCATATACAAGTTTTGAAAAATCAAGGTTCGCCCCGTTATCCTCAGCACGGAATTTTCCATAACCAGCCGGTTTTTGGCCATCCAAAGTGGGAAAGGAAGTACCCAAATGCCATTTGCCAAACCCCGCGGTCATATAGCCCGCCCGTTGTAACATCCCGGGAAGCGTTAACTGTCCTTTTGCCATCATGGAAGGTTCATAATTTCCCAGAACACCTTGTTTATGCCAGCTCCGCCATGGATAGGAACCTGTCATTAAGGCGAAACGGGAGGGGGAACAAACAGCTACGGGACAGTAGGCATCGGTCAATCGAATACCTTCATTTGCCAATTTGTCAAGATTGGGTGTTGGAACCAAGGAGTTTTCGTTATAGGAACCCAAATCCCCATAGCCTAGATCATCCGCCAAAATAATTACGATATTGGGAGGCTGTATAACGGACTCTTTCTTTTTACAGGAGAATAGAAGTACCCATCCCATTAAAAAGGACATTCCAACCAAAACAAATCTGTTCTTTAGCATTGAAATTTATTTTAAGCGTTGCCCATCCTTCAATAATTCTTTCTGCAACTCCCGATACGGGATTTCCTGGATTGTTGTCCCCATATCAATGGCCAGCGAGGCCGCCGTCGCCGCAGATTGCCCCAATACCATAAATACAGGTTCCATACGTATGGATCCAAAGGCGATATGTGTGGCACTCAAACAAACGGGAACCAATAAATTTGTACACTCTTCCTTTTTGGGTACAATGGATTTATAGCTTATGGGATAAGGTGCCTTTACCTTACATTCCACGTTGCCCTCGTTCTGTACAAAACCGTTGGCATCCACATAGCGCTGCGTATTATGGCTGTCCATCCCATAGGCGCCCAGACCTATGGGGTCATTAGGAACATGGATGCCCTCGCAATTATGTTGCGTCATCACATAATCACTTACCATGCGCCTAGCCTCTCTAATGTACAATTGCCGTTGCCAACCGTCCGGTCTTTCAAACTCGTCGTTTGAAGTACCCCAACGCGAAACCTCCTTGCGTACTTCCTCGGGAATCCTGGGATGATTGGCCAAGGTCCACATGAGACCCATTTGGTAGTTGCGATGCTCCTCCACTATCTTCTCCCGTTCCTTATAGGAAGCTTCGGGGTAATTATAATTTTGACCGATGAAATCCGTGGAGAAACCGTTTCTATTGTTGGTGTCCGTTTTTCGATTGGGCATATTGGAATTGATCCAGGGTACTCCCTGGAAACCTGCTTCGTAGTTTCTAAAAAGCAATTCGTAATGTATCTCGTCATATCCTTCCGGTTTAGTAAAAGGAATCCGATTTTCAGGATGATCGGTTAGGCACATACGAAAGCAATATGCTTGTATCCTTTTGTCATTGGAACCTTCCAGTCCCGGTTTCTCATTTATATGGGGCAGCAACCCGCTTTTAGGGCTCCCTTTTTTGACATAGGGATCAACTCCCTGAACAAAATTATGGTTGAAACCATTTCTGGATACTACTCCCAACAAAGACGTGTTCTTGATGTTGGCCTGTACCCCGTTGAGCGTTTCCCCATATTGGTCGTTGCTTTCCCTACCATAGGTATAGGTTACCCCACCGGAAGCCATAAGGTCCCCTTCATAGGTGGCATCGATGAAAATACTTCCTGAATAGACCTTCCCACTCTCCATTTGAATAGATACGATTTTCCCTTTCGTTTTTTTTACCCCGTCCTCACGGTTTAGACGCTCATTGTAAACCAAGGTGATATCTTCCTTAGAAATCATATTCTGATACACGGAAAGCGCTGCCGAGGGCTCAAAGGTCCACATGGAGTTTTCGCCTTTTTCGGTGCGGGTCTGTCCGCCATCCAAATATTCCGATTTTTTCTGCCATTTCCAGTTTTTGGGGTCGTCATAATATCCCTTAATATTTTTGTAGAACTCGCGGGAAATTCCACCAATGGCTACTTTGTTGCCAATGTCCGTTTGGCCCAATCCGCCGGTCGTTAATCCCCCGATTCGGTTCGTAGGCTCTATTAGGATTACTGATTTTCCCATCCGACTACTTTGAATGGCAGCCGCAATCCCCGCGGAAGTACCTCCGTATATAACAACATCGGCACTATTTTCCTTTTTTTGTGCATGCAAAAGCTGGTGGCCAAATATCAGAAGTGTAATGGTGGTGATTAAAAAAACTATACCTACTGTTTGTTTCATTCGTTTTCCTCTTTAGATTTTATACTTCATTTTTCCATCGTAATCTCTCAAACTTCTTCACCTTTTAAAAACAACGTTAAAAAAAGGCAGGTAGCACTAATTACCTGCCCTTTCAAATTTAAACTAACTCCAACTAACAATAATTATTAATATCCAGGATTTTGGTCACTGGGACTCAAGGCCGGATTGTTATTTATTTCATCTATGGGCAATGGAAAAAGTAAACTGACATCGCTCCAGGCCTTTCCGGTGGCTTCGACGAATTCTTGTGCTCTTCCCGTTCTTAGCAAATCGTTCCATCGCTTCATTTCCAATACAAATTCATAGGCCCTTTCATCCAGCACTCTATCCTTAAACTGGGAGGCCGACAACCCTGGTGGATAATCTTCCGATGAGGCGCTATTCAAATCAAGACCATAACCCCGTCTGCGAATAATGTTCAATCGTTCCAAAGCGAGTGCATCCGGGCCTCCATTGGCCTCACTGGCTGCTTCCGCATAGATAAGGTAGGCTTCCGCCAATCTAAAGAAAGGAATGTTGTTACGTGCATTACTGTTGTCCGTGGCGTCCGGATCCCGGTATTTTCTGAACAGTACAGGGGTCTGCGGATTCACAAAAACAGTATCGCCCTCAATAATCCTAAAGGTATAAATGTTGAATTCCTGGCGCAAATCGTTAGTGTCCCAATTGCCCACAATGGAGTTTTCTACCGGCAACCAGGCCCGAAAACCGCCCACTGAATACCCCAAATTGGCATCGTGAATAAATGTAGGCACCTGGTGGCCGTTGGTGGCACTGTAATGCGCGGACCAGATATTTTCCGGATGCGTTATAACTTCCGGGCCAAATATCTGTAGAAAATCATCGGCCTCCTGTACTTCGATCAGGGAAAAGGGGCTATTGGCAATCACATCATCGGCCAAGTCCCGGGCCCCGGCCCAGTTCTCCGTATTCAGATAGGCATCGGCTAAAAGCATTCGTGCCGCCCAGGAAGTGACCCTACCACTTTGGGCATCGGGAAAGGAAGGGACCAGATCGGGAAGGGCTGTTATAACATCATTTATGATAAATTCCCATGTTTCCGCCACGGAGGCCCGGGGTTGGGGAATTTGATCCAAATTGGTAAACGCTGTATCCCGCAGAGGTACCCCGCCCCAATATTTTACCAGATTGCTGTAGAAAAAGGCTCGTAAAACCCTGGCTTCCGCTAAATATTGGGCCTTTAGCCCCTCGTCCATATCAATGCCCGGGACATTGCCCAATACGGCATTGGCACGGTTAATGCCTACATACAGATCATTATATGCCCCAAAGGCCCTACTTTGATTGCTATTGTCCAAGGGCACATCATAGGTACTTATGGGGATTTGGCTTCCCCGTCCATTGGCATATTCGGCCCGGTTCTCCAAAAGCGACATAAACCATATGACCGGGAAATTACCTTCCCTGTCAAAAACACTGTAAATGGCGTTCAATGCCGAAAGGGCATCGGCTTCGTTGGCGTAAAAGTTTTCATTGACCAAAAAGCTTGGCGGATCTTCCGTTAATGGGTCTTCACATTGTATTAAGGCTAAGCCTGTGAAAATTATATATATTGCTGCTAACTTCTTCATTTTTGTCTTTTTTAATCGTTTCGGTTTACGGATCACAATTGGAGATTAAGGCCCAAAGTAAAAATCTTTGCAGACGGATATCCGGTCTGATCAATACCTATGCGAAGGTTGCCTGTTTCCTGTCTTGTGCTCACATCCGGATCCAGTCCGGGATAGTCCGTCAAGGTCAACAAGTTTTGTCCACTCACATAGATTTGCAACGATTTTATACCAATGTCCATTTTATCCACAGGTAGGTTATAGGCCAGCTTAATATTACGTAAACGTAGAAAAGAAGCGTCTTCAATAAATCGCTCCGAGACCCTAAACTGTGATCGGTTTTCCGTAGGTCTTGGGTAGGCGGCATCGGTATTCTGTGGGGTCCAAAAATCATTGTACAGATCTACCAACTGGTTGCTGCCTTGACTAAAAGAATTGGTGATTCCACCACCAGTGGCCCAGAATAAATCGTTTCCTTGGGAACCTTCAATAAAGATGTTCAACTGCAGGTTTTTATATGTGAAGGTATTGTTCAATCCATAGACGAAATCTGGATAGGGATTTCCTATAATCTCCTGATCTTCATTGGAAATCTCTCCGTCGCCATTGAGATCCACAAATTGTATGACCCCTTGATCGTCATAACCATCCTCCCGGAACCCAAAGAACATACCCAGAGGCTCCCCCTCCCTAGCAATATTCACGGGGGCCGCGAACGGAATGTCCAAATTGCCACCCAGGATATCCTCACCAATGGTAATTACCTCGTTTAGGTTGAACGAGAGCTGCCCGGCCATGTCCCATCCAAAATTTCCTTCGGACAAGGTAGCCCCAACACTGAATTCCATCCCATAGTTCTTGATTTCCCCTAGATTAGTAATAAGTCGATTAAACCCTACCGATCCCGGCAAGGGAATTATAGCCAAAAGGTCTTTGGTCCGCTTGTCATAATAATCCACGGTAAGACGATATTTGTCGTTTAAAAAGGCCATATCCAACCCTATCCCCAGTTGTGCCGTAGTCTCCCATTTAAGATCTGGGTTAGGTGCTTCATTACGGTCAGGAGCAAACCCTATGACATCTGTATTGCCAAAGGTCCCCCTAGTCTGATCTAGCCTGTTCAAGGACTGGAAAGGATCAATGGCAGTACTGCCCGTTTCCCCATACCCCAATCGTAGCTTCATATCGGATATGCCCTTGGAGTCCTTCAAAAAATTTTCGTTGCTGATCTTCCACGCAAAGGCACCGGAGGAAAACACGCCCCATTTATTGTTCTCCCCAAACCGTGAGGAACCGTCCGCCCGGATACTGGCCGTGAACAGATATTTGTTGTCCAGGTTATAGTTGATTCGCCCGAGCCACGAAAGTAGTGTCCATTCCTCGACTTCCGATATATTGGGGAGTGTGGTGGCGCCACTTCCTAAATTATTGTTCAGTAAGGCATCTGTAGGAAAATCCGTGGCCCTGGAACGATTAAACTTCCCCTCAAATGTCTGTACAGTAAATCCGGCTACGGCCGATAGATTGTCGTTTTCCCCAATCTGTTTGTCATAGGACAGGATGTTTTCGTTAAGGAAAGAAGTGTTCCTTCGCAGTCGGGTATCCGCACTTCCTGTTGGGGAAACGTTGTCCAGTATGGATGGGGAATAAATATTTTGCTCTATAAACTCATGCTCTACACCTCCAATAACCTTGAATTTTAGATTTTGGGCCAGTTTAAACTCCACGGCCATGTTGGCTAGAGCCTTTGTGGTAAGAAATTGGTTCAATATTTCGGCATACGCCAATGGGTTATTGATGGCTACCGGACTAAAGGGGAATGCCCCTACATCGGTAAAATTGCCTTCTTCATCAAAGGGGGCCAACAAAGGTGGTGCCGCTATGGCAGCGGTAAAGATATTGTTTCCGGTCCCGGACCCATTATTTACCGCGGCATTATCATTCTCCAAACGGGTTACCACGGCGCTGGCCGTAAGCCGGGCCCAATCGTTTACCTGGGAGTCCAAGGCCAAACGAACGGAACCCCGTTTAAGGCCGGAATTTATAATCACCCCTTGTTGCTCAAAATAGTTGGCCGAAGCGGAATACGAAGACTTTTCGCTTCCTCCTGAGAACGTTAAGGTATGACTTTGGATTCCCGCACTCCTAAAAATAAGATCCTGCCAATCCGTTTCTATGTTGGGCAGGTTGTTCAGGTCAAAAGGCATGGGTGCCCCCTCCGTCTCTGCCTGGATGTTGGCTATCTCGGCAAATTGCCTGCTATTCATAAGGTCGTAAGTATTGATTACCTGCTGTACCCCGTAATAACTATCGAATTCTATACGGCCCTGTTCTCCTTTTCGTCCGCCTTTGGTAGTGATCATGACCACCCCATTGGCACCCCTAGATCCATAAATGGCGGTTGCAGAAGCATCTTTAAGGATATCGATGGTCTGGATATCAGCGGGGTTAAGAAAATCGATCCCACCGGTAACCGGAAAGCCATCCACTACATACAATGGATTGTTGTTCCCCAAATAGGAATTGCCTCCCCTGACCTGTATTTGAACCTCAGATCCCGGTTGGCCGGAATTTTGGATGACCCGTACCCCGGCGGCCCTTCCCCGTAAGGCCTGCTGTACATCCTGTACGGGCAAAGCGGTAAGATCCTCGGACGCTACAGTTGATACGGCTCCTGTAACATCACTTTTTCTGACCGTACCGTAGCCTACCACCACTACCTCCTCTAGCCCTTCCGAACTCTCCTGGAGGACTATTGCAATGGAACTTTGACCGCTAATTGCAATTTCTCGAGTCGCAAAACCGATATAGGACACTACCAGTATGGCATTTTCATCGGCAACATCCAATGAAAAGTTTCCATCAAAATCGGATTGGGTTCCGTTGGTAGTACCTTTCTCCACGATACTTGCTCCAGGTAATGGCACGCCTTCATTATCAGTGACGATGCCTGACACCTCATATTGTATCTCTTCAATGGGGGGACTAATACCATTGGAATGCTTCGGGGCTATTATGCTAGTCACGGTTTTCCGCAGTATAATCTGCTTGTTCAGGACCTCATGGTCTACATCGGTCCCTCTGAACAGTCTGGACAAAACAGTCGCTATAGGCTTTTTCTTCACCTTTATGCTAACTGTCCTGTTGAGGTCCACATCTTTACGGTTCAACAAAAACTTGTAATCCGACAAGGATTCAATCTCGTCAATTACTTCCCGAACCGTTACGTTCTCTAGATCTAAGGTTATTTTTTTGTTCTGGGCATATGTATTAGCCTGTATTTGAATCAAGGAAACTACGGTGAGAAGAAATGTGAGTTTCATTTTCAGACTAATTATGGGAAAGAGGTGCCTCAACTTCCCCATTTTAGAGAGTTTTTTCATAATTTTAGTGTTCTTAATTGGTTTAACTCGTTAAATCATTTTACCAAATCGGGAAATGTGTCCGCATTTTCCGATTTTTTGTTTCTCATGATTTTTTATGGTTTTAGCAGTATTCCATCATTGGCAAAAAATTTTAATTATTCTATGATTACTTCGTTGTTGGCTATTCGGTACTTTATGGCGTAGCTCCTATTAAAGGATTCCAGCACTTCCTCTATGGTTTCTATATCAAAGGTTGCATCGTATAGCTGTTTGTCCAGGTCGATATTGGCATTCTGAATTTTTACATTGTACTTACGCTCCAAGGATTGTCTAATCTTTAAAAAGGGGGTATTCCGGAAAACCAATTTGCCCTCTACCCAAGCGGTATACACTTTGGTATCCACATGCTCTATGGATACGATGCCATCCTTTTTGTCCCACTCCGCCTTAAACCCGGGCTCCAAAAGGGTTGAACTACCCTTGGTATCCTTATCCTTTTCTTGGTACAGTATAATTGATCCTTCGACCAAAACGGTATTCATACTGCTATCTTCGGAATAGTTGGACACATTAAAAGCTGTGCCAAGGACTTCTATCTGCATTGTGCCGATGGAGACTACGAAAGGATGGTCATTGTCCTTTGCTACCTCAAAGTAGGCTTCCCCTGATAAAAAAACATTTCTCTTTTTTCCTTTTAGAAAGTTAATGGGATACCGCAACGTTGTACCCGCGTTCAAATAGACTTGGGTGCCATCCGAAAGCACCACATCAAAACGTTTTCCATAAGGTACCTCAAGGGTGTTGTAAATCAATTCCTCGGTTTCAACAGCTTTGGAATAGGTAAGTTGGGTCTGGTCCTGTTTACCTATTATATTTCCCTTGGAATCCTTTAAAACAATACTTTCTTCCGGTTTAATGATCTTTGTGGTGCCGTTATCCAGGGTAATGGTTACGGGTTCCGCCTTGGGGGTTAAAATATTTACAGGCTTTGATTCAGGAATATTTTGCCAATAGAAATACCCTACGCCAAAAGCAAGCACAAATATTGCCGCATATTTAAAGTAGTTCCGTATGTGGAGAATCCTTGTACGCCTTCTATCTTTTTGAATGTCCCGTAATAGATTCTTTTTTATCTTTTCTATATCGGGAGGTTTGTTCATAGCCGTAATAACCTCATAATGTGTCTTTATATAGTCGTCAAAAATACGTTCATTACCCTCAACTAAAATCCATTTGGACAACTGATCTAAATCTTCCGTAGTGGCTTCGTTGCACAGGTATTTTATAATGAAATCCTCTATTTTCCTCGATGACATGAATGTTCCTCATTTATCTAAAAGACATTGGAATTTTACAATACCCTAACTTTTAAGCCATTTTTTTTTAATATTTGTTTAAGAGAGACAATATTTTTAACGATTAAGGCAATTTGAATACTTACGATAACGAAAAAAAACTGCTGGAAGGATTACGAAACGGAGAGGAAAAAGCTTTCGAATATTTGGTGGACCGCTTTTATGAACGGCTATTCGGATATGCCCTTACCCTTGCCAACGATTATGGTACGGCCGAGGATATCATACAGAACGTCCTATTTAGTGCTTGGAAAAGAAGAAAAAAATTGGCCATACGATCTTCCCTTCAAAACTATCTCTTAAAATCGGTTTATAACGAATTTGTAAACCAATACCAAAAACAAAGGCCTACAATGATCTTGGAAAGTAGATATTTTGAAGGATTGGAAAGGGCAGTTCGTAGTCATGATGACACCTCTTTGGAAAAAGCCCTGCAATTGATCAAAAAGGAAGTCCAAAACCTTCCCCCAAAGTGTAGGGAAGTATTTACGTTGAGCAGGCAAGAGGGACTCACCAATCTGGAAATAGCGGAGTATCTCAATATTTCCATTAAAACGGTGGAGGCCCAGATTACCAAATCGTTTAAAATAATTCGGAAAAATGTAGGTAGCAAGATAAAGACGTTCCTCTTTCTCGTTTTAAGGAGAGAATCCTTGGACAAAACCCCGCCCCTATTTTAATAGCAATTGGATCCCAAGTTGAAGATCTAAATTTTAAAACGCAGTCCTGTCCTTAGATAAACCGTACTGTTTTTATCTATTCCGATCACTCTTCTGTTTTTGGAATCCTGTAGTTCGGCATTACTGAAGAACACATTGGCCAAGGTACAATAGAGTTCAAAATTCCGACCGAACTTAAACTCATATCGAAGTCCGGCCACTACCAAGGACAGGTTGATCCTCTCCGCAATTTCATCACCCTCTAGCAGAAGGGGCTCTTGTATGTTTGCCGTAAATCCGTCCAGCTCGGCCGTTAGTTTTACCCTTGATTTTCTTGAAATATGAAATTGGAGGTTCGTTCGGGGTATACCCAGGTTATAGGACCATTTCGGATGAAATTTTCGATAATAGCTAACAAAAGGAATAGGATAGGAAAAGCCTCGATTTTCCGAATAGGAAACCCCGATTATAAGTCGAAATGGCTTTTTGGTCCCCGTATCCCTTGTTTTGTCCTTTATAAAAACCAGATCAGTTGAGAAAACAGCGTCCTCCAAGGAAATGTTCTTTACCAGGTTTGAACTGAATCCGGGTGTGAACCTAGCTCCTATCCGCCAATCGGAATTCAACTTAAAGGTGTAGCCAAAATTAATGTCAAGAAGTTGAAAGTCCTGTATTACCTGAGTGTCAAAGGCATCGATGCTTGAGTCAAAGGATAATTCGATGTTGCTATAATCCAAACCCAATAAAAGGTAATTCCCTTCCTTTATTTTAACAGGGTAGCTGAATAATCCCCTTGCCCGATGGTAACCCACATTGGAGCTTCCCTTTGGGAGATAGGTATACTCTATCCTGGCTAAATCCGATAGCTGACCGTAAGCCAATACACCATATAAGAGCAAAAAAAATAACGGGAATTTATCCTTCATCCAAATTGATTTGGCTTCCCGTTAACAAAAAAGTATTGTGCTATTTTTGATATACCTCTCTCTTTAACGTTCAATGGTTTTGTCACTTTTAGGTTTTCAAAATTTGTTCTTTAAAAAAATCCGGCATTTTGATATCGAATTTTTTGTAAACATCTTTTGGAATTCCAATATCGGCAACAAAAATATCGGTTTCAGGTGGAAGTATCCCTAAAATTTTTTTCGGAGCGGCCAACGTTAATACTGTATTGGCTTTGAACATGCGATGGGTACCGTCACCTGAAATTCCCGTGGGGATATCTAGGGAGATCCTATGAGCACCCGATGCATTTGCCAAGTTTATTCTTTCCATAAAGACTGGGGATAAAGGTAGGTGTTGGGAAAAACCGAGATAGGCATCTACCCAAATGTCCGTTTTGGCCGGACAACCTTCCTTTGTCCCAAACAGCAACGCCCGTTTCAATTGGGCTTTTGGTAGATCCTTGGTTATGGGTACGGCTAAATCAAGATAAACGTCATATCCCCAAGCTGCCAACCTTCTGGCGGCCACAAGACCTCCACCTCCATTGTTACCGTTCCCGATACCCATCGTAACCTTGGAATCTTTCAATGCAATATTTGAAGTAATATTTGAAATTAAACGTGCCAATTGTAATCCCGCGTTTTCCATCATAAGTTCTATGGGCAGGTCGTAGTTCTCTACCACCAAATAATCCATCTCCTTAAATGATTCCAAGGATAGAGCTTTCGTTTGCATAAGATTTTGTTCTATGGTTTATTTACATCATGACCGTTATGGTCACTAAAATAAACATAGTTTCCATTGTTCATCTTATCCGCATCGGAAATTTAGGATGCTCCCGTACTCACGTTTTGTAATCGTGTCCTGCTCTTTCTCCGGAATAGGGTTTGGTTGGCTTTTTAGAGTAACTTTGCCAAAAATCCGAATTCTTGAATTGGTTATGAAATAAAAAGCATCCATGTGTTAGATGAAAATAAAGGACTTTCTCTTTTTATCTTGAGTACTCCTACCCTATTTTTTAAATTACATGGAATTTTGTTAAGAAATCATATGAAATAGTTTGAAAAAATGGCTCACCAATAAAGAACTAATTTTCCCTAAACCTCTATACCATGTTTACTTTTTTTGCCAAAAAAAACTTTCTTGTCGACCATTTAAGAGGGTTTGTCGACATTCACAACCATATCCTTCCGGGCATCGATGATGGTGCGAAAAATGTTGAGGACTCTATTGAAATAATCAAAGAGCTTTCAAGTTTTGGAATAAAACGCTTTGTCGCAACTCCCCACATAATGCACGATTACTATCCCAACAATCCAGGAACCATTGCTGGAGCGCTCAATACCTTGAGAGCGGCATTGTTGGAAAGGGGTATTGCGGATATAGTTATAGAAGCGGCAGCGGAGCATATGATTGATTCAAATTTTGAATCATTGTTGGAAATGGAAGAAACAATACCGCTAAAAGAGGACTATTTATTAATAGAAATGTCCTATTTGCAACCTTCATTAAATTTTGAAGACTCAACGGATAAGATTATGTCCAAAGGTTATTTTCCAATTTTGGCACATCCTGAACGATATGTTTTTCTTTCCAAGAATACCAAAAGGTACTCGGAATACAAAAAAAAAGGAATTCTTTTTCAGATGAACCTACTTTCCCTGGGAGATTTTTACGGCAATGAAGTTAAAAGAAATGCCTTGAGTCTACTCGAAAACGGTCACATAGACTTTTTGGGCTCGGATGTACATCATTTGAACCACATCAAAGCACTAAAGGAAATTAAAATATCTGAAAGGATTCTTGGTCAGATAATGCCGCTAGTGGAAAAATCAATTCAATACTTTCACTAAAACTTCCACCATTTTTTAACACTTTTTCCATAGCCGTAGCCATATTTTCCGCCATATCCCAAATTGGAGCCCTTGACATCGTTGACAATAAATGACAATCCTTTCAGTTTCCCTTCTTGATGCAGTTTCAATGGGAATTCAATTACCTTGAGTTCAGTTATTCCAGCCCTAGTAACGTATAGGGTCTGATCCGCATAGCCACTAATCAAAAGGGTATCCGAGACTACCATAACAGGTGCCGTATCAACAATAATGTAGTCATATTTTTCCCTTACATAGGAAAACAAATCGTCCATTCGTTCGCTCATCAACAATTCAGCAGGATTAGGTGGTATTTTTCCCGAATAAATCACATCTACCTCCTGCTGATGGGCCAGCATCGATGAAATGATGTGCTTGGCTTCTAATTCTTTATCTACCAAAAAATCGGTAAGACCACGATTTTCTTTGTCTCGAGTAGCCCGCCCTAACTTGCCCACATTTTTTCCGGAATAGAACTGATATATCTTTGGATTCCGGATATCCGCCCCAATAAGCAAAACTTTTTTGTTCGTATTGGCATAAATCATCGCTAAATTGGAGGCGACCAGAGTTTTACCCTCCCCAGGCACACTAGAGGTAACAAAAATAGTGTTTCCTTTTGGGGCATTGCCTTTTTTGGATTTTAGGATGTAATCCAGATTGGTCCGGAGAATTCTAAGGGACTCCGCCAAAACGGTTCGCTCGTTAGTCTTTGCCAAGGTATTTTCCTTTTTGGCGATTTTGGGTAATTCTGCCAAGACTGGGATATTCCCTGTTAATTTCTCCAAATTAACCTTATTATGGATTTTGTTATCCAACATATCCTTGGTGTATAAAACGGAGAAAGGAACTAAAAGCCCCAAAATCAATGACGCCAAAAGAATTATCGGTTTTTTAGGGGAGACGGGATCCTTAATTGCCAGGTAGGCGTTGTCAATGACCTTAGACTTAGGCGAGGCCGAAGCGAATGTAATTTGGGATTCCTCACGTTTTTGGAGCAGATAGAGATAAAGGGATTCCGTAGTCTGTTGTTGTCGGCTAATGTCACGCAAGGCCCGTTCATTCCTTGGAGCGGAATAAATTCGGGAATTGATCCGGGATAACTGACTACTGAGGCTGTTAACCTGCAATCCCAAATTATTTGTCATGCTATTTAAACTGGACTGCATACTTTGCTTTAGTCCATCCAGTTGTTGGTCCAAATTTACAATTATTGGGTTCTTCTCATTGGAGCTTTCCAGTAGGCGCTTCCGCTCCAAGGCCAATTCATTATACCGCCCCGTGGCGCTGGCAATAGAGGGATCCGCTAGTCCAATGTTGGCAGGAAGCAGTTCGTATCCTCCCTGATTTTCGATTATATCCTTCATAGAGGACGCAATATCCAATTGAACCGAGGCCTTCTGTAATTCCTGTTGGCTGGCGGCACCCATATTTAAATTAACGTTGGTCTGTGTGGCAATATCTGCAATTCCCCTACCCGCCTTGAAATCTTCGGCACTTTGGTCTACCGTGGATAAACTACCATAGATTTCAGCAATTCGGTCATTTATAAAACTAGAAGTCCTATCGGCAATGGCCTTCTTATCATCAACAGCGTTCTGGTTATAATTGGATATTAAGGTGTTTATGATGTCTCTTCCCCTCTGCGGAATCGCATCTTCCAAAGAAATGGAGATGATTTGGGAATTTTCCTCTGCTACGGAAATCAAAATATCCTTTTGATAGTTTTCTGCAACGGTACTTAAGGGAACTATCGCAACTTTATATCTGTTACCGCTCAAGCGCTTCAAGTTCATGTTATTGGGGGTAATGATAATGTCTCCTACTGGGGAGGAGAATTTCTTACCAAATGGAATAGATCTCACAGGGTCATCCTCCATGAGAACATAGTCGAAACTTGTATTTGTCCTGGGCGTGATAAAAAACTCTTGTTCAGCCTGATGAACGATTGAATCCGGGGTCAAAAAATTTACTTTAAAAGGTGGGTTTTCATATAAGTCAGAATTACGAATATCACCTAGGGCAATAATCTTTTTATTCAATCCCAACTTTTTGACTACATCAATAATATTTCCCCTTGATCCAATAACCTCAGCCTCATCTAGAACTTCACCTCCTCCTCCACTAAAAACTTGAATGTCCTTGAATGCCGCCAATTCCGAAGAGGAGGTATCATCACTCAAGATTTGAATTTTAGCTCTTATTGCATATTTGGGAGTGGAATACCGTATGTTCAAAAACCCTAGAACTACGGCTACCAATACACTGAAAGCAAACCATTTCCAGTTCTTTAGATAAGGCCTCAGCAGAGCATTGAAATCTGCATTCCCGTTGGGGAATTGTGTGGAATCCATAATTTCTCGGTGTTTTTACTTAATTATTTCTTGTAAGGAATATGGCCGTGGCCGTAATCAGTACGGAAACAATGGAGACATATAAGCCTGCTCTAGCGTCGAGAGAAGTTTCCTTTATACCAGATTTATTTAACTCAACGTAGACCACATCATTTTGGGTCAAATAATAGACCGGAGATTTGACCATATTTTTCTTCGTAAGATCCACACGGGTATAGACCTTGGTTCCATTAAAATCCCTGATTACCAAAACATTATCTCTTTTTCCGCGAATATTTAAATCTCCAGCAAATCCCAAAGCTTCCAAAATAGTCACTTGCTCGCCATTCACCGGATAGGTTCCAGGGCTATTTACGGCTCCCAATACCGTAACGGTGAAATTCCGGAGTCGGATGTTAATAATTGGATCTTTTAAATACTCAGATAATCGATCTCGTAAAAGAAGACGAAGTTCATCAGGGGATAACCCTTCTATCTTTAACTTTCCAATAACCGGAAAGTCAATTTCCCCTGCTTGATCCACCAAATAATCCACTTGTTGTGGTTGAAAACCGCCCTCTGCAGCTCCTCTCATCAAATTAAATGGAGCACTAGCTTCAGGATTTAAGGAGGATACATGTATTGAAACCAAGTCATCGACTTTGAACTTGGAGACAAAGCTGCTGTTATTGACCAAAGTCTCAAAATCACCGGTATCCTGGAAGTAAACCACCTCCTTCCTAGAAGCACATGAGGTAATGAGAACTAATAAAAAACACATGATATAACGAAGAGGAATTATTCTTTTTAGCATGCTGTAATGTTGAATTTTAAGATGCAAAATTAAGATATTTTTGGATTTTTCACGGTTGAATAACTTTTAGAACTGTCTTATCCTTTCTGTTTGGACTCTCATCATCATCCAGTTCACAAAGTTTAGAATTCTGGGAAATGTATTCGGGAACAATACTCTTCATAAGCCTTACGGTACTCCCACTAAAAAACATATTGGTAATGCAAAGTTCATCTATCTTTGATCTCAAATCGCCATAATCCAACTCTCTGGCCTTGCTTATTTTGATTTTCTTGTGATAGGTAGGTAGGGTGTTTTCACCATCTGCCAATAGTTCCTCATATAGCTTTTCACCTGGACGTAATCCAGTAATTTTAATATCGATGTCTTCAGGATAGTTCAAACCAGAAAGTTTAATCATGTTTTTGGCTAGATCGAATATTTTGACCGATTCGCCCATATCAAAAATGAAAATCTCACCACCCTCGCCCATAGCTCCAGCTTCTAGAACCAATTGGGATGCTTCAGGAATGGTCATAAAATATCGGGTAATCTCCTTGTGGGTCAAGGTTATGGGACCTCCATTTTCTATCTGCTTTCGAAACAAGGGAATTACGGAACCGTTGGATCCCAAAACATTACCGAAGCGCGTAGTAATGAATTTGGTCTTGCCCTCTTGTTGCATACAGCCTACATAGATTTCGGCTATTCGTTTACTGGCTCCCATCACATTGGTAGGATTAACGGCCTTGTCTGTGGAAATCAACACAAACTTACCCACGTTGTGATTCAACGCCAAATCCGCAATTGTCTTGGTCCCGGCAATATTAATCTTGATGGCCTCGTAGGAGTTGTATTCCATCAAAGGCACATGCTTATAGGCTGCGGCATGGAACACAATATCGGGGTTATGCTCCTGAAAGATAGCGTTCATCCGGTTCTTATCCCTCACATCTCCTACAATGGGCACAAAATTATGGAACCCTTTTTGCTTTAGTTCCTGCTGTAGGTCGTACAGTGCCGACTCCGCCTGGTCAATGACCACCAAAGAACGATATCGATAATTACAGATTTGTCTTACAATTTCGCTCCCTATTGAACCGGCACCTCCGGTCACCACAATGGCCTTGTCCCTAACCTCATCCCTGATTTTGGAATTAGTAATGTCAATAGGAGCCCTATTCAATAAATCCTCAATCTGGACTTTCTTGATTTGAGAGGCCTTTAATTCACCGTTTATCCAATCTTCAACGGGAGGGACAATTTTTACCAGAACGGGAAAATCTACTAATCCCTCGACCAAACTCTTCAGTTTTTTGTGATCTATATTCTGTATACAAAAGATTATCTCGGCAATACCTTTCTTACGAATAAAAGTCTCCGTCAAAGTTTCGGGAGCATAAACACTGACACCGTTGATGAATTTGCCAATCTTTTTTTTATCCTTATCAATATAACCGATAACCTTAACATTAGTTTTGGAATGGTTGGTAATAGCCCCATACGTAAGTATTCCGGACTCACCCGCACCATATATCAAAACGTTTTTGGCCGAGTTGAAGCTACTTTGACTTATTAAGTTTTGATACATGGTCTTAAAGACATACCTAGAAGAAACCAATGCGATAAAGCTTAATAAACTATTATATATAATTATTGATAATGGAATGGTAAAATCATTTGCCAATTGAAATTTTCTATTTACCAGAATCAAAAAAATCGACAAAATACTTGCCAAACATACGGCGTTAAAAATGTTATAAACATCCCGTAAACCAGTATGCCTAACCACTCCCTTATATGAGCCTACGATTAAAAATGAAAATAGTGCAATTAAAGACACCCATGGCAATTGAACGAATAGCTTGTCGACATCAAAATCGAAGGTCAGATTAAAACGGATAAAATAAGAGAGTACAAAAGAAATTGCCACGATAGCAATATCAATTCCCAACACCAACCATTTGGAAGCATATCTTTCAACCGTACTGTTAAGGTAGTTTTGTATCATTTTAGGGCAAGTTTTAGGATTTCAACGATTCGCTCCAAATCTTCCAAGAGGAGATTGGAGCCACTAGGTAGACATAGTCCTATTTGAAAAAGATTTTCGGAGACACCATTCGTAAAACTAGGCTCTCCCTGAAAAACCGGTTGCAAGTGCATCGGTTTCCACAGCGGTCTAGACTCAATGTTCTCATTTTCCATAGCCAGACGAATTCTCTCGCGTACTTGGTATGACGGGGTTAGTATGCAGCTTAGCCATCTATTGGAAAACATCCCATCCGGTTCTTCAAGAAATGAAATACCATCGAGACCTTGTAAAGCTCTTAAATAGTATTCATAATTTCTTCGTCTCGCGTTGACCCTTTCATTTAAAACTTGCATTTGTCCTCGGCCAATTCCTGCCAACACATTGCTCATGCGATAATTGTGACCAATTTCCGAATGCTGATAATGGACCGCATTGTCTCGGGCCTGGGTCGCCAAGAAAACGGCTTTATCCCTATACTCCTTGGTCTTGGATACCAAAGCACCTCCTCCTGAAGTAGTTATAATCTTATTACCATTAAAAGATAATATTGAGATATCGCCTAAAGTTCCACATTTGCAATCCTTGTATGTACTACCCAGAGCCTCGGCACTATCCTCTAAAACGGGAATTTGATATTTTTCGGCCAAAGCCTGAATTTCATCGACCTTATATGGCATTCCATAGAGATGCACCGCCACGATGGCTTTAGGTTTGCTACCCATTCGAATTCTTTCTGTAATTGCCTCTTCCAAAAGTTCGGGACATATGTTCCATGTCTCGCTTTCACTGTCAACGAAAACGGGTTTAGCCCCTAGATATGTAATTGGATTGGCAGAAGCGGAAAACGTAAAACTTTGGCATAGTACTTCGTCGCCTTTTCCTACACCCAATAATTTAAGGCCAAGATGTATTGCTGCTGTTCCAGAACTAAGTGCTGCAACATGGACATCCTCTTGAAGATAACTTTCCAAATCACACTCAAAACCAGAAACATTGGGCCCCAATGGAGCAATCCAATTGGTACTAAATGCCTCGTCCACGAAATTCTGCTCATTACTCCCGATGTGTGGAGAAGAAAGCCAAATCTTAGTTAGTGTTTCCAAAAACTGTTAGGTTATAGTTCAACTGTAATTTCTTAATCAAAAGTAACTATAGTTTCCTTCATACGATTAAAAACAGGTTATAATTCGTTTAAGAATTGAAAAACATCGGCTAAAAGACTTTTTTATTATTGAAATCCTAATTTTCCATACGTTAATCCATAACTTTCCCATCATGCTACAAAAAATACTTTTCGTCGATAATATATTATAGAATATAGAGTTATTTACTAATCTTTGCACTCAAAAGTTTTAAACATCTATGAAAAAAATCACCGAAATTTGCTGTATAGGAGCAGGATATGTAGGGGGGCCGACTATGTCGGTCATTGCCCATAAATGTCCAGAGATTAACGTTACGGTCGTGGATATTAATCAAGACCGAATTGATCAATGGAACCACACTGATTTGGACAACCTACCTGTGTACGAACCTGGTCTAAAGGAAATAGTTGGTCAGAGTCGGGGTCAAAATCTCTTCTTCTCCACAGAAATTGATAAGGCAATCGATAAAGCCCAAATGATTTTCATTTCTGTAAATACACCGACAAAAACCTATGGTAAAGGAAAAGGACAAGCTGCCGATCTGAAATACATAGAACTCTGTGCCAGAAATATTGCTCGCGTAGCCAAAGATGATAAAATCGTTGTAGAAAAATCGACCTTGCCAGTACGTACAGCACAGGCCATTAAAAATATACTTCAAAATACAGGCAATGGAGTAAGCTTTGAAATTCTTTCCAATCCAGAGTTTTTAGCTGAAGGTACAGCTATCAACGACCTGTTAAATGCCGATCGAGTGCTTATAGGAGGGGATGAAACCCCTTCAGGTCAAATGGCCAAAGATTCATTAAGCGCAATCTACGAACATTGGTTGCCAAAGGATAGAATTCTTCAGACCAACGTTTGGTCCTCCGAATTATCCAAGCTCGTAGCCAATGCCTTCCTGGCACAACGCGTATCTTCTATTAATTCGGTGTCCGCCTTATGTGAAAGAACGGATGCGAATGTTCAAGAAGTGGCCAAGGCAATCGGTTTTGATAGTAGGATAGGCCCTAAGTTTTTACAGTCCTCTGTTGGGTTTGGTGGTTCTTGTTTTCAAAAAGACATCCTTAATTTGGTCTACATTGCCCGAAGCTATGGATTGAATGAAGTAGCGGATTATTGGGAACAAGTCATTTTGATAAATGATTATCAAAAAAGGCGTTTTGCGGATAATATAGTGACCACCTTATATAATACAGTTTCTGGGAAAAAAATCTTATTTTATGGTTGGGCCTTCAAAAAGGATACTAACGATACACGAGAGTCCGCAGCCATTTATGTTGCGGATGCCCTGTTGGAAGAAAAGGCTCAGATTTTTGTGTATGACCCCAAGGTTTCCGAGAAGCAGATTTACAATGACCTCGATTATCTGAACACGCGAGAGCCTACCGAAAATAGACATTTACTAAAGGTAATTAAAGATCCCATAGAAGCCAGCAAGGAAGCCCATGCCATCGCAATACTTACCGAGTGGGACGAATTTAAGGACTATAATTGGGAAAAAATTTTCAATAATATGTTAAAACCCGCCTTTGTCTTTGACGGAAGAAGATTGTTGGATACCAAAAAAATGAAGGAAATAGGTTTTAAATATTACAAAATAGGGCAATCATGAAGGTGTTAGTTACGGGTGCTGCCGGATTCATAGGTTTCTTTGTTTCCAAAAAGCTTTTAGAAAATGGACATCAAGTAGTGGGGTTAGATAATATAAATGACTATTATAGCCAACAACTGAAATACGACAGGCTTAAAGAATTAGGAATCGAACGTTCTTCAGCGCAAAAACATAATGAGCTAATTAGAAGTTCCAATGATAGCCATTTTTCCTTCATACGTTTAGACCTTGAAAATCGCTCTGAACTTCCCGCTCTTTTCAAATCCAATAAATTTGATGTGGTCTGTAATTTGGCCGCTCAAGCTGGGGTTCGCTACAGTTTGGAAAATCCGGCCGCCTACGTGGACAGCAATATTGTAGGGTTTCATAATGTACTAGAGAATTGCAGAAACCATGATGTAAAGCATTTGGTCTACGCCAGCAGTTCCAGTGTATATGGACTTAATAAAAAAGTGCCTTTTGATACTACGGACCGCGTAGATAATCCTATAAGCCTATATGCCGCGACCAAAAAAAGTAACGAGCTTATGGCGCACACCTACAGTCATTTATACGGGTTTTTGACGACCGGACTTCGATTTTTTACAGTCTATGGGCCATGGGGCAGACCTGATATGGCTTTATTCCTGTTTACAGATGCCATTGCCAACGGACGTCCCATCCAAGTATTCAACAATGGACAACTGGAAAGGGATTTTACTTTCATAACTGATATTGTTGAGGGAGTCGTCCGGATTATCGAATCGCCTGGCAAAGAGAGACAAAAAGACAATTTATATAAGATTTACAATATTGGAAACAGCCAATCCGTTAAGCTAATGGATTTTATTGAAACCATAGAGGAAAATTTAGGAAAAGTCGCAATAAAGGAAATGCTACCTATGCAACCTGGCGATGTGACCAGAACATGGGCTAGTGTTGAAGATTTGATAAATGATTATGGATATAGTCCCAATACATCGATTAGTGAGGGAGTTAAATCATTTATTGCTTGGTACAAACACTATTACAAAGTCTGAAAAGTCCATTGGTGTGTTTATGAGGGTAGTTAACCATTTTTTAGTGCGTTTTCCTTCCTTCTTGTGATTGTTCATCGGCTTTTGTGTCTAAAATGACGTTTGAAGCCAACGTGAACCAGTTTAGTTTTAATGAAATCTGGAACTTGGATAAGGCATTTATTGTTACCTAATTGTATGAGCTGTGATAACATCATATCGTTATGACCGTAAGACTATGTTTAATAATCATCGGTTTTTTATTGGCTTACGTCGTAAATAACAATTAAAAATTGCCATTACTTAAGTTATTTTCAATCTTTGTTGTGGATATGGAGAGAAAAAAACACTTATTGTCAAATAGTAAGGAAATAGCGGTCAACGCGTCTATTTTGGGTGGTTTAGCGATAATGGAAATTTACCAAAAACCAAGTTTTTATCAGGAAATAAAAGATAATAATTCACCCTTGACCGAAGCCGACACTGCGGCTAATACGGTTATCAACGAACAGTTGGTAAAAACCGGTATCCCTATCATAAGCGAAGAAAACAAGAACTTGGAATACAACGAAAGAAGGCATTGGGATACTTGTTGGATAGTGGATCCACTTGATGGGACAAAAGAATTCATCAAAAGAAATGGAGAGTTTACTGTAAACATAGCACTATGTGAGTTTGGGGAACCGACCTTTGGTGTTATTTATGTTCCCGCCACAAGACATCTTTACTACGGAGATGTTAACAAGAAGGTGGCTTGCAAAACTGTCCTGGATAATAACCACAGACTGACAAAAGAACTTTTTGACGAAGAAGATCGCATTAATAAAAGTGAACCCAGAAAGGATTTAATCCGTGTTGTGGGGAGCCGTTCCCATATGAATCAAGACACAATCGATTACATCTCCTCGATCAAAGAAGATTTTGATAATGTGGAAATTGTTTCCAAGGGAAGTTCACTCAAATTTTGTCTAGTAGCGGAGGGCAAGGCCGATGTTTATCCAAGGTTTGCACCAACTATGGAATGGGATACGGCCGCTGGGCATGCTATATGTAATGCGGTAGGTTTAAAGGTTATCTCTCAGAAAACAAATAAGGAATTGCCGTATAACAAGGAAAGCTTCTTGAATCCTTACTTTTTGGTGAGACAATAAACTATGGGTAGAATCTCTCATTTTATGGGAAAAATCTCCCATAAAAGACATATTGCCAAGACTATTACCTGGCGGTTAGTTGGAACCCTAGACACCATCTTACTGTCCTGGATTATAACTGGAAACCCTGCCACAGGATTAAAAATAGGGGTTTCAGAGGTTTTTACAAAAATGATTTTATATTACCTCCACGAACGTTTGTGGGTACGTGTAAATATATCGGAAAGTAGAAAACGACATTTGCTTAAAACCTTTTCTTGGCGTTTTATAGGTACAATGGATACCGTTTTTATATCATGGATAATCTCCGGAAACCCTATCACCGGTTTAAAGGTTGGGGGTCTTGAAGTCATTACTAAAATGGCCTTGTACTATTGTCATGAAAGAGCTTGGTACCGTATCAATTTTGGTTTGGACAAAATAATTAGATCAGAAAAATGGAAAAAAATTTAGTTTCCCATTCGTATAAAGTCAATGTAGAGGATCGTCGAAAATTGAATGAGCACAATTCCTTTTTGATATTCTTTACAGGATTATCCGGGTCGGGTAAGTCAACTTTGGCCAACGCCCTTGAGCAAAGGCTCTACTCAAATCACATCAAAACATATGTACTTGATGGTGATAATGTACGCAAGGGTATTAACAGTAATCTTACTTTTAAACCCGAAGACCGCTCTGAGAACCTGAGGAGAATAGGAGAGATTTCAAAGCTTTTCGTGGATGCAGGAATAGTAGTACTTGCTGCGTTCATCGCCCCTTATGAAAAGGATAGGGAATTCATCAAAGAAACTGTAGGTTCGGATAACTATTTTGAAATCTTTGTAAATACCAGTTTGGAGGTATGCGAGCAACGTGATGTTAAGGGGTTGTATGAAAAAGCGAGAAGAGGAGAAATAAAAGACATGACCGGCATTTCTGCCCCATATGAGCAACCCACTATGCCAAATATAAAAGTATCAAATGAGTTTAGTATAGAGGAATCCGTGGACATAGTATACAATAAAATCAAAAACCATCTAAAACTCAAAAATGAGTAGGTATTATTTAAATTATTTGGACGAATTAGAATCAGAGGCAATTTTCGTATTACGAGAGGTGTGGGCTCAATTTCAAAATCCGGTTATTCTTTTTTCCGGTGGCAAAGATTCCATTGTTGTGACACATCTGGCAAAAAAAGCCTTTTTCCCTGCTAAAATACCTTTCCCGTTGATGCACGTGGATACGGGGCATAATTTTCCAGAAACAATTCAATTTAGGGATGAGACCTTGAAAGAGTTGGGGGTAAATCTCATCGTGGGATCTGTTCAAGAATCAATCGATCAAGGTAGGGTTGCCGAAGAAAAAGGAAAAAGCGCCACTAGAAACTCACTTCAAATCACGACTCTGCTGGACGCCATTGAAAAGCATAAGGTGGATTGTGCCATAGGAGGGGGGCGTCGCGATGAAGAAAAAGCAAGGGCCAAAGAGCGCTTCTTTTCACACCGGGACGACTTTGGGCAATGGGATCCAAAAAACCAAAGACCGGAACTTTGGAATTTGTTCAATGGAAAACATTTTGAAGGAGAACATTTTAGGGCTTTCCCTATTAGCAATTGGACGGAAATGGATGTTTGGAATTATATAAAACGTGAAAACATTGCAATTCCATCCTTGTATTTTGCTCACGAGAGGGAAGTGGTTTGGAGAAGTGATTCATGGATTCCAAATTCGAAATTTTTAAAACTGGAAGATGGTGAGGAAATTATAGTAAAGAAAGTTAGATTTAGAACGTTAGGGGATATTACCATCACAGGAGGTATTGAATCGGATGCGGACTCCTTGGAAAAAATAGCTGAGGAAGTTTCAGGAATGAGGCAGACGGAAAGGGGAAACAGAACTGATGATAAACGTTCCGAAACAGCTATGGAAGATCGTAAAAGACAAGGGTATTTTTAAAATAGAACAATGGAACTAAATAACAGTCAACTACTACGATTCACCACTGCCGGCAGTGTTGATGATGGGAAAAGTACACTCATAGGAAGGCTTCTTTATGATTCTAAATCCATATTTGAAGATCAATTGACAGCGGTTGAGAATACCAGTTTAAAGAAAGGTCATCAAGGTGTAGACCTAGCTTTGTTCACAGACGGTTTGCGGGATGAGCGCGAGCAAGGTATAACCATAGACGTAGCATATCGCTATTTTACTACCCCAAAACGAAAGTTTATAATAGCTGATACTCCTGGCCATATACAATACACAAGAAACATGGTCACAGGTGCATCCACAGCAAATGCGGCTATAATCCTTGTAGATGCCCGACATGGAATAATTGAGCAGACTAAAAGGCACTCTTTTATAGCGTCGTTGTTGCAAATACCACATTTAGTTGTATGCATCAACAAAATGGACTTAGTTGATTTTAAAGAGGAGATTTACAATAATATTGTAGAGGAGTTTCAAGACTTTTCGTCAAAGTTGCTAGTAAAGGACGTGCGTTTTATTCCCATCAGTGCCCTGTTGGGAGATAATGTTGTAAACAAATCAGAAAATATGAATTGGTTTAACGGTGCTCCATTATTGCACACTTTGGAAACCATTCATATTAGTAGTGATTTTAACAGTGTAGATGCTCGTTTCCCTGTCCAAACCGTATTAAGACCCCAACGCGAAGGATTCATTGATTATAGGGGCTATGCCGGCAGAATCGCAAGTGGTATCTTTAGGCCTGGCGATGAGATAACCGTGATGCCTTCTGGATTCACTTCAAAGATAAAGATGGTCGAAGGTCCAAAAGGTGAACTACCGGAAGCCTACGCCCCAATGTCAGTGTCAATAACCCTAGAAGACGATATAGATGTTGGACGAGGCGATATGATTGTTAGATCTAACAATAAACCTGATCCTGTTCAAGATGTAGAGGTAATGCTATGTTGGATGAACACTTCCCCGGCAAAACCGAGAGCCAAATATACGATTAGACATACGACCAACGAGCAAACAGCCATGATAAAAGAGGTTCTTTACAAAATAGATATCGAAACCCTTGGGCGTAATTTCAAGGATAAGGAAATAGGTATGAACGATATTTGCAAAGTAAAGATTAGGACTACCAAACCTCTTATGATTGATTCATATCGTGATAATAGGAGTACTGGAAATTTGATATTAATTGACGAGAGTACGAATGAAACGGTTGCCGCCGGTATGATTATTTGATCAAGGAATATCTTTTATTCATTACAGTTTGCCAAAACAGTTTCTGTGTGATTAGTTGGAACCGATGGACTACTAATTCAAGCACAGAAGAAAAATACTATTCGCTACACTTTTGCCGAAGTTATTTCAGCTTAAATATGGGTTAAAAATTGCCAGAACACCTCGCTATTTACCTCCTGTAAAGGACATTTCAAGACCTTGTAAAGCTCAGCTATCTTTGTGCAGGCGCATTTGGATTAAATAAGGGTTTTCGTAAAACTTACCTTTGATCTAAAGGTTTTGAATCTTTGTTCCGAATAAGGACAATCTATTGGATTTAGTCATTTAAGCTTTCTTTTAGAATAGGTTTTCCAATTATCTTGCCCCGGTTGCCAATAAAAGCCTTAATTTAGATTTTTGATGCATCATAAATCGCTAAATCTCGATACAGATTATCGTATTCTAATAACCGTTGGTTTAGGGTTTATTGCTTCAAGTTTATTTGAAATACTTTTGGAAAACGGGAATCATTTAACTTGCCTAGATAGTTTTGCTAATGGAAAAAGAGATAATATAAAGGAACTGCCGAATAAGCGGAATTTTGAATTGATTCAAGGTGATATTCGAAACTTAGAGGTTTGCAAACGGACTTGTGCCAATATCGATTATGTTTTGCATCAAGCGGCTTTGGGTTCCGTACCGCGATCAATAAAAGCCTCCATAACCAGTAGTGCTGCAAATATATCCGGTTTTTTGAACATGCCTTTCGCCCGGGATACAGAGATAAGGCGTTTTGCCTATACCGCTAGCTTCTCTACTCATAGGGGTTCCAATTCCATGCCTAAATTAGAGGAGGTAATAGGAAAACCCTTATTCCCTTCTGCGATTACTAAATATGCGAACGAACTGTACGCCGAGGTGTTTGCCAAGACCTATCATATAGGGACTATTGGTTTATGTTATTTCAATGTATTTGGTCGTAAACAAGACCCAAATGGCACCTATGAGATGGTAATCCCTAAATTTCATAATATAATTGATAAAATATGAATTTCCTGTAATTAATGGTCATGGAAGCTACACATGATTTTACATATATTGATAATGTGATAGAAATGAATATTCGGGCAATAGGGATGGATAATCCCAAAGCCCGGAACGCGGTGTATACTATAGTTTTTGGTGAACAGACGACTTTAAGCGAACTTGAAGAAGGCATTGCCGAGGTACCAGTAAAATATGGGCCTGAACGTCAAGGAAATGCCCCCCATTCCTTCGCTTCCATAGAGAAAACAAAAAAGCTGCCGGGGTATGAGGCTAAGTATAATATAGAAAAAGAGCCTAAAGAGACTGTTGGTTGGTATTGGAAACACTTAAGGTAAAAAAATGGATACAAGGATAGCCGTAATAGGACTGGGATATGTTGGACTACCTTTAGCTCAATTGTTTGCAACAAAATACTCGGTAGTGGGGTTTGATATCAAAAAAGATAGGGTGAGGGAATTGCAATTAGGACACGATAGTACGCTTGAAGTTGAGGACAAGGTTTTACAATCCGTTTTAAAATCTTCCCCAGATACCAAAATAGGCTTGTTTTGTACGGAGGCTATTAAACATATTTTACCTTGTTCATATTATATAGTTACCGTACCTACACCCGTAGATAAAACCAACCGACCTATCCTTAAGCCTCTGTACGAGGCAAGTAAGACGGTAGGGAAGGTACTGAATAAGGGAGATATTGTGATATATGAATCTACCGTATATCCTGGAGCAACGGAAGAAGAATGCGTCCCTGTACTAGAAAAGACCAGCGGGCTTGTTTTCAACAGGGATTTTTTTGTCGGCTATTCTCCGGAACGAATTAATCCAGGGGATAAAGAACATACCGTGGATAAGATCCTAAAGGTCACTTCCGGTTCTACACCGGAAATAGGAAAAAAAATAGATGAACTCTACTCCTCTGTGATTACAGCTGGAACCCATCTAGCACCTTCCATTAAAGTAGCGGAAGCCGCTAAGGTCATCGAAAACTCCCAACGTGATATCAATATTGCTTTTGTTAACGAGCTGGCCAAAATCTTTAATCTAATGGAAATAGACACTCTTGATGTTTTGGAAGCCGCTGGCACCAAATGGAATTTTCTCCCTTTTAGGCCCGGTTTAGTAGGGGGACACTGTGTGGGCGTGGATCCTTACTATTTAGCTCAAAAGGCGCAACAATTTGGGTATCATCCTGAAATTATTTTAGCGGGACGCCGTATGAATGACTCAATGGGGAAATACGTAGCAGCCCAAGTAGTAAAACTTATGATCCAGAATGAGATTAAAATCAAAGGTTCTAAAATATTGGTATTAGGAATTACCTTTAAAGAAAACTGTCCCGACGTACGTAACACCAAAGCCATTGATGTAGTAAAGGATTTAAGTAGCTATGGGGCTACGGTAGTGGTATGTGATCCATGGGCTTCCCCTCTCGAGGTAAAGCTTGAATTCGGGCTGCAAACTATCAGGGCGATTCCAGATGAAAAATATGATGCTGTGGTTGTAACAGTGGCCCATAAGGATTTCTTGGAAATAAATCTAAAGGACGTGTTAAAAAAGAACGGGGTGGTTTATGATGTCAAAGGGATTTTGAAGGACACCATGAATGCTAGATTATAGGTTTTAACGCGCTTGAACACACTTATAAACCTAATAGAAACCTGAGCTATTCCCAGATTTAACAATGGTGCAATTTTTCATAAGAACATCTTCAATCAGGGTTCCGTGCAAGGCAATTGACTACAATGTATAATCGTCTTAAGAAATCCTAGGAACTTCGTAATGCCCTAGGTCTGGAAATTGAATATCATTCATTCTTTGAAATAACCAGTACTACTTTTCAAGAATTTCAATATTTGCTTAATTCCATAGTTCAATTGCGTTGATGTATCACTAACCCATTTACCTGGGGAATAGTAAGTGTTTTTGACAATACAGCCTTGCTCCAGTTATACTTATCCAACCTTCGAACTTCTCCTCAACTTTGAGCCGTTCAAATAACAGACTCCAATTTGAACTAAGGAGTACTGAGATGAAATAGGTTGGATACAGAATTGGAATTTTTGTTAAAAAAAATGTAATGCGCACCATAGTATGTTAAAGAAATGTGTCATTCATCGAAAAAACAATCGATGGACATCCAAAACAGATTTCCATAACGTAATCTTTGCAATGTTCTTAAAATGTAATTCATCGAAAATAACATGAATTTCATCGAAGACACTAATTTTTTAAATAGATTTACCTAACCCAAATGAAGAAATAAACCTAAAAATCCTTAACCTATTATGAAATTGGACACTAACTCCCCACTAAAAGTGTTATCTCTTTTTATTATTTTTCTATTTGGCATTTCTTGCTCGAAAGATTCGGATTTGTTGTCGGATTATGTGCTTGCGGACGTTCAGGAAAGTGTAGTAGTGGATGACTACTTTTTTGTCTCCCTTAATGGAAGTACTTTATTGGATGTTTTGGCTAACGATATTCTAGATGATGAGAGTACCGTGACGATAACCAATGTTACGCAACCCAAAAACGGTACGGTCACCATTAATGACGACAACACGGTAACATATACCCCTACCAATCCGGAAATCACCAATACACCGGACAACACGGATACGCAGGACAACACCGATACGCAGGACAACACCGATACGCAGGACAACACCGATACGCAGGACAACACGGATACGCAGGACAACACCGATACACAGGACAACACCGATACACAGGACAACACCGATACGCAGGACAACACCGATACGCAGGACAACACCGATACGCAGGACAACACCGATACGCAGGACAACACCGATACGCAGGACAACACCGATACGCAGGACAACACCGATACTCAGGACAACACGGATACGCAGGACAACACGGACACTTTTACGTATACGACAGAGGTTTCAAACCCAAATGAGTCCACAAGTACAGAAACTGGAACCGTTACCATTATCAGTAACCGATCCCAAGGACGAGGAATAATATGGGACACAGATTTTGAGACCGTTCAATGGTCTTCGAAAGGTAGTCGTACCAATGGCATGTGGGAAGTTAACGGAGGGGATGCTGTGAGAACCACGAAGGATGCGAGAGTAGGAAATCAAGCTATCTGGCTGGGGGATTTTACCCAAAATGATACTCGAAACGAAATAAAGGCGAACAGGCTACTAGATTGGGGAGAGCATTGGATCGGTTTCTCCATGAAGGTGATTGAACCATTACCTGGATCAAGAACCTATATTCAATTTCGTAATACCCGTGGATCCGGCGGCGTGGGTGATGGTGTAATAAATCCTGTTACCCTAAGACAGAGCACTAGATCTGGTCAAATGTACTTTCAGACATCAACTAATGCAAGCAATGTGAATCGCGTATTCAGCACTGGTGCTTCCACAGGCACAGAAAGATCTAATTTCAATTACAATCTAGATGATTATATAGATTTCGTTATTCACTGGGTATTGGATCCGACTGACGGTTATATCGAAATCTGGGTCAATGGTAACAAGATTGTCGATGAAACTGGTACTACAACTTATCGCTATGCGCATGTGGATGGTGAGCCTTATGATGGAGATGTGGGTATTCAAATGGGATTGTATTGGAGCAAGAACAATGCCCCCCAGGGCAACGCATATTACGACGAGTTTAAAGTTTGGGAGGGGCCAGGAGGGCGCTATGAGGATGTTTCTCCGGGAGGACTCAGTCCAAATGACCCTTCTACCCACTAATTTTTTTTATTGGATTTATATATTCTATTCAATAAATAATTTGGGGTCTGTCTTTTTAATGTAATCCATTTATAAATCCAAATAATAAAGTTACATTAAGTATTCTTGCAACGAGGGTTCTTCTCAAAAATCCATACCCCTTTGTTAGTTTAAGTAAACAAGCAATACTAGTAAACGACTCTCCATAATGACCTCTTCACATTTTTAGGAAAGGCTACAATTTTAGGAAAGGCTACAATTTTAGGGAAGGCTATATTCCTTAAAATCCTTATTTCAAAATCGTTACAAACTTTAATCCCGGTTTTTGAAATTCAAGTAATAACCATTGAAACCCTTTTTCACCTCTGATTTGCAGGTCACTGACTATGTCATGGAGATTGTAGGAAACAATCTATTGTCCTTGTTTTCAGAAGATTTACTATAAGTTTCACTGTACCATTTATTGAAATACCCTCCATATTGATTCGCAAGGTCTAAGATCATATCATGATAATTTTCCTTCAACCATGCTAAAACCTCAGGGGGGCAATCCAATTCAATGGACTTATTCACTACCTTATTCAGACCGGACTCATTTGTGTCCTTAGTTTTTAGGGAGTCATCTCCCTTGCCGCCCGTCGAGGTTATGAATTGGATTACTTCTTCCAGCAGTTGTTCCGGAGCATCGATTACGGCATCGTAAAACCCGATCAACAATTGCTCCTTAGGAAAAACGCTAGTGAAGTTTTTTATGGTTCTAGTATAATCGGACCTTAAAACTTGCCCCTCTTCCTTCATAAAGGAAATAATTTCGCTGTTTTCCACATTATCCAATGAAAATCCTTTGATTCTTTTTTTAGTGTGTCTAAAATGGGACCAAGCCCTGTCCACCGGGTTCCTTAACATCAATATTAATCTAGCATCTGGAGCCATTATGTGCATCTGTTTTATATCCTCGATTTTAAGCATGGAATAGCTAGGGGTTATCTCACCTCTTATACCCCCCCCAAATAATTGAAAAACGGATTTGTACCAATTATCATTATAATTGGAGAAGTACCATTTGAAAGAAAACTTAATATGTGCCCAATTTCCCCTTAAAACAGAAGCCAGAATAGATTTTCCTGCTTTAACTAGGTACGACAAACTGAACAATCGATCCCTGACCTTGGTTTTTGACAGATAATTGGGAGAGGGATAAGCAGTGTCCCTATCAAAATAATGAAACTCCTTTACCGGTGGTATAGCGAATCCCGGTGCTTTAGATAAGTTATAATATAACCATGAGGTTCCTGCCTTTTGCGCTCCTATTCCCCAGAAATTGATCGGTGATTGATTTTTCATAATTATTCAGGTTTAATTGAATTGTCCATATTTTATCTTAAAAAATTCATTGGTACCCAACCTATAGTCCTATACCCTATTGAATACTTTTTTTAAGAACGTCTCCAAATATCGTCCTAAGATGTTAGGTCTAAACCTTGCTGTGGCCGTTAAAACAATAAGCAAACCTAAAGCAAACGTCAAAAACATTGTAACATCAGTTTTTCCAAATAGGCCAAATACCATATTGTAAACAAATATAATGGCTCCAAGATATAGCCCTAATTTCAATCCGGCTACAAAGGGCTCATAAAAGTATTCCCGTATTGATCCCTTGAATACATTTTTGACCAAAACAATCATCATTAGATAGTTTATAAAATGGCTAATTACAATCCCTATGGCTGCACCATTAATTCCAAAAAAATACCCCAGAATACCAGAAAGAACTATGATTATTAGAGTAAAAATATACTTCCGGGTAACATTCTTATAGATAAGGCCCTTGGCTCGAATAACGGAATCCGTCATTTTCCCTGAATTGCTAAAAGTAAGCACAAGGAACATTATTTGCAGAGGTACAACTGCCTCCGACCAATTTGTCCCCATCAGAATTTGCACAATTTCTGGTGAAAAACTAACCAAAAATACAGTAACGGGAATCATAATTGAGTTACTTAACCCCAATCCAAACTTGTAAATTCTCACCAGTCTTTCATTTTCATCCTGGATTTCCGACATTACCGGAAACATCACTTTGTTGATAATCCTTGCCAGTAACTGGCTTGGTAAATCTTTCAATGTCGAGGTTCTCTCATAGATTCCAAGTATACCTTGGGCAAAAATCTTTCCAAAAATCAGGTTGAGCCCCTTACTTGATAAAAAAGTGCTGAATGACAATAAAATCATGCCAGATCCAAAACTGAACAACTCTCGAGCTGCCCTATAATGGATTTTGGAACTTATTTTTATGGGAGCAAAATAGAACAAGGCGATGGTACTCAGTAACGAAGCTATAAGGGTAGCTATAACCAACGACCATACTCCATAACCATTTATTGCCAAATATACCCCAGTACCATAGCCAATCAAGTTTGACATAATACTGACCAATGAAACATTCTTAAAATAGTAATTTTTAAAAAGTAAGTTAGTTGAGATATTATTGAGAGCTAGCAGTATTAAATTCAAAGAGGCCACCTTTATGAGGCCATCCAGTCGCATATCTTCATAGGTAGATGCTATAAATGGCGATAGACAGTAAAAAAAGGTGTAAAGCGTAAGCCCAATAACCAGGCTGGTCTGCAGGGCTCCATTAATATGTTTATCATTGATAGCTTTATGTTGAATCAATGCGGAACCCATACCTCCTTGAATAAAAATGTTACCAATCCCAATAATGCCGTTAACCAAGGCCATTAAACCGTAATCTTCCTTTAACAGAAGTCTGGCCATTATAGCGAAATAAATGAATTGTAAAATACTTAGAAAGACAACTGAAAGTGATTGCCATTTGCCTGCATGCTTAATTTTATCGCTAAGACTCATCCAATTCTATTAAGTACATAGCCACACGCATTAAAAAATGGACGTTTTTTAGCAACATCCTCCCAACGATTATCGTACTTTATTCTCGTTTTCTTGAAACGATTGGGGGTG
This sequence comes from Ulvibacterium sp., assembly GCF_965228935.1. GTDB lineage: Bacteria > Bacteroidota > Bacteroidia > Flavobacteriales > Flavobacteriaceae > Ulvibacterium. The sequence continues at coordinate 4,551,909 of NZ_OZ245846.1, forward strand.
CCGGCTATGGTATGGTCATTATTTAGTTCCATAAATTCTGGAACTTTATAAGCGTCAAAACCAAAAAAATCTGATATATCGTCCAAAGTCTTTTGTGGATTTTTAAAAAAATCCTCATAATTGAGGTCAAAAACATCTTTTTTATCCACTCTTTTAAGCATGCTCTTACAATGCAGCCGATGTAAATAATTTGCTAAGAGCAACTTAATATGGCTAACATGTTTTTTGTTATATTTCTTCCTCCATTTGTGTTTTGAAATTGATACCGCCCGTAAATCTCTCCTTAAATGGATAAATTTAAACTTATATGGAGAATTTTGATAAAGGGAAATTCCATAAAATGCTTCCTTTGAAGAGTCTACCAGTATATCGCAATCGGTAATGTCGAATACTGCGCTATAAATCCGATTCATCAAGGATTTCGCTTGCTTATTTAATTCTTTCTGATGGTCTTTGTTCTTCCCCTTGGGAAAAATAATTTTTGTGTTTTTTATATCCCTTGGGTCGGCAATACCTATTTTTTCATATACCTGGTTCCAAAAATGACAATGTTCCAGACTTTCCCCGCAAGAACAATTCCAATCCCATGCGACCCCCGGTCCAATTTTATGAATATATCCTCCTAGAAGAAAGGACTCTCCGATTGAAACCATTTGATTCGACTTGGAAAGAATATTTTCAATTAATGTAGAGCCAGAACGTTGATTGGACAATATATATATTATGGTTTTTCTTTCGCTCATAAGTTTTGAATGGTCTTTTTTGACTAATGATTTTTTAAGGACTAATAGTAGGGTACTCTTGTGAAACCTTTTCAAAAGAAGGAGTTTACTTGCTTAGAGCCGTCTTATCTTTCATACGCGCTTCTATAAAGTTCAGTATACTCAAGGCCCTATCCCCAATTTCAAAATTCTTAGCATAATCCAGGGCATTCTTGGACATTTCCAAACACTTTTGATTGTCGCTGATAACCGAATGTATTGCCACTTTCAAAGCATTTACATCCATTGGATCAACCAAAATTGAAAAAGAAGGGTGGCATTGGTCCTTCACTTCGGGAATATTCGATGAAACTATCGGTAAACCACAAGCAATCGCTTCGGCAATTGCATTGCATGAACCTTCTTTTTGCGTAGGCAGGACAAAAACGTCAGCCGCCGAAAGCAACTCCGGAATCTCAAATGAGGGAACACTTCCTTTAAAAACAACCGATTCGCCTTTTGGATCTTGAGGCCCACTTCCTATAAAAAGAACCCCAACATTATCCAACTTTTCCACGGCTTCCAAAACCCGTAATGGTCCTTTATGTGGCATAAATCTTCCAACGAAAGCCACCAGTTTAAGCTCATTGGGGAACCCAAATTTCTTTCGCATATCCCCCTTATCCCTTCTATAAAACCGCTGTAGGTCAACTGCATTTGGTTTCATGAAAATTTTCTTTTCCGGGATTCCATAACTCATTAACTGTCCCTTCAATTTGTTTGAAACGGCGATAAACCCATTTAGCCCACTGATACTCTGATCAAAGTATTTCTTTGGATATCTTTTGGTAAAACTTACAAGGTCGCTTTCTCCAATGGCACAGAAGATAGGTTTACCATATTCTTTCAAGGCACTGACAGCGATTATACCATTTATCATAAAATGGGTATATACAACATCAAATTGGATATTGTTCTTTTTAACTGTCTTTTGAACCCCTTTGATTTGGCCCAATTCGGCAATTCTGTAGGTGTTAAATGACCCTAATTGCAAACTGGAAACAGAAAAAAAACTTGGCCTATAAACCTCGCAGTTTTCAACACCGTATGATTTTCCTTTACGAAAGGAACTCATTTTAAGTTTCCTCGGTGATATAACGGTTACCTTATGTCCCAACTTACAAAATTGCTGTATCAAATTATAAACAAATACCCCTCGAGCAGGATACGCAGGCGAAGGATAATTGTTTGATATTACTAAAATGTTCACTCGGCTATCCTTTTCTGTCCTTTTTGGGATAATATTTGTATGGTAGAACCTATCAAAATGGCAAAAAAGAACCAAAACAATATTTTCACGATACTACCTCCCTGTTTGGACATGTTAAACATGACGATTACGAATATTACAAGATTTAGGGAATCCCCGTACCTTTTAAAATGGAGCAATAACAATTTAACCAAACGCAACAAAAACATAACAAACAAAACTATCCCAGGCAAGCCACAAGCGATGAATATGTAGAGAAAAATATTATGCGGATTCATATACAGTCCCGAATAAGCATACATCATGGGCTTAACCCCAGTAAATCCGGCACCAACCAATGTATGGTCACCAATTATGTTGAAAGCTGTGCTCCACAAAACATTTCTTCCAGTATCACCGGTCTCCACGGTTTCCATCATACGTTCTGCCATTACCGGGTTGGTCTCCAACAAATAAGTTAAAAGTAAACTGGAAATGAATACTCCAAAAATGAATATTGCCCATTTGTTTACAACTCCCGTCTTTCTGAAAAAAAGCAATACCCCAAGCCCCAAAAACATTGAAATGAAAGCTCCACGTGAACCAGATAGAACAACTAAGCTAATAAAAGGAACACAAATTGGTATTGTTATAATTAATCTCTTAACGGAAAATCTATTTATTAGTCCTGACATGATAATCAAAAAAGCCAAAACACCTTTTACGCCCAAAACATTGGGGTTTTCTCCGAAGAGGTATATTCTTCCATGCACAAAACTGGCACCGTATCCCATAGCTGCCAATAGATAGAGCAATAGAGTACTGGCTAAATAGGCATTTAAAACTATAGGTAAAACCTTTGGTTTATTTTGCAAATGAGCGGCTATAAATGCCATAAGAGTAATAAGAAGAAGTGCTCTTTGGTTATAGGCAAACTTCATCTCCTCACCAACATATTGTGAGTTGATTGCAGAACAAACAAAACCTACTACAATTAACAATAGTAAGGGGGCTACAAATCTTTTAAGAGGCACGAAATTAAAATTTTTCGAAATCAAGGGAACCCATGTTGCCAAGTAAAATATTGTGGAAAAAAAAGTGACCGAGTAAGATCCCACAAGCTTAAAGGGATCCCAGTTTTCAAAAGTGACCGAAAAGACCAGTAGATATAAACAATAGTCGTTTATCCTATTTAAAAGTTTTGTCATTGCTCAATAGGCAAGTTTGCAATTTGATCACAAATTAAATTAAAAAAATAGTGCAAGCCCGAACTTTATAGCCGAAATACTAGTTTTATCGAATAATTGAATCTTTAAAAGATATATTTCATGATTATTAAGGGAGGCAAGCTAACTTTGACCTAAATATTCAACAATAATGCTTTATGCGATGTCTTCATATATGCAATGATTTTTTTGGTAGCGCCGTTCACAGAAACCTTTATAATAATCTTTCGGAATACCCTGTCCAGCAAACGATTTATTATCCTTCTAGGTCATACGCTATGCCTGCTGGAAAATCAATGGAATGCGACATTCCAAATGCGCATTTGATTATTTCAAGACCACTAAAAAAAATCCATAGATTGCTATTTAGAAGGAAAATCAACCTTTTATTTGACGACTTAGAACAAAAAGTCTCCTTACCAAAATATGATATTGTCCATGCAACAACCTTGTTTAGCGATGGTTCTTTGGCCTTAAAAATCAAAAAAAAGTATGGCATCCCCTTTATTGTTACCGTTAGATCGACAGATGTCAATGGTTTTCTGAGGTTTAGGAAAGATCTGGTATCGTTAGCAATTAGGATATTGAAGGAATCTGAAAGGATTATCTTCATTACACCCAGATTAAAACAGGGTTTATTCAAGAACAAAATCATTTTTGGACATAAAGAGTATTTTTTAAGAAAATCTGATGTATTGTTCAATGGTATTGATCCGTACTGGCTGGAAAATAAATCCCCTAAAAGGGATTTGAATCCAACCAAAATACTTTATGTAGGAAAATTGATTCGTAGAAAAAATGTCCTAAACCTAAGCAAAGCAGTCATAGGTCTAAACAATAATGGTCACAATTATAAGTTAACAATTGTGGGTTCGGGCGGTTCTTACGAAAAAAAAATAAAACAGTTGGCCAAGGAAAGAAGTGAGTTTATTTCCTATAAAGGGAAAATAATGGACAAGTCTAAATTGAAAAAGGTTTACCGTGAAAATCATATTTTTGCTCTTCCATCCAAATCTGAAACCTTTGGATTGGTCTATATAGAAGCTCTATCACAGGGGTTGCCAATAATATATTTGAAAAACGAATCTGTAGATGGCATGTTTTCATCAAAGGTCGGAAATAGATTAGCAAATCCAAAAATTAGCACTTTGATGAAAAGCCTATTGGAAATTTCCAAGGAGTATAATCATATAGATTTATCCGAAATTGATTTCGGGGATTTTGCATGGCCCAATATAAGTAGCAAGTACTTTGAAATCTATAAACAATGCGTACTTTAAATGGCCCTGTTGAAAATCCAATAAACATCTTTACTTAATGATAATTTCATTTTTATACGGTTAACCCTTTTACGATTAATTCAAATACTGATTGTGAAAATACTATATATACACCAATACTTTTTAACTCCAAAAGACACGGCGGGAACAAGGTCTTATTGGATATGTCAGGAGCTCATAAAAGATGGCCATCAGGTGACCATGCTAACCACATCTAGTAAGATTGATTCAAAGATAAAAAGAGTCAAGGTCGATGGAATTGAGGTAATTTACTTGAAAGTTCCCTATAGCCAGTATATGGGCGTTCTTAAAAGGCTAAAGTCCTTCGTGAGTTTTATGCTTAAGTCCGCACGCTTGGCACTGAGAGAGAAAGATGTGGATTTGGTAATCGCTACCTCCACCCCACTCACTATTGGGTTTCCTGCCCTGGTCACAAAAAAGTTAAAAGGAACTCCTTTCTTATTCGAGGTACGCGATTTATGGCCAGAAGTTCCAATACAAATGGGTGCCTTGAAAAACAAAATAGTCATTAGGTTGGCTACTTGGTTTGAAAAGACAATCTACAAAAACGCACGGTATATAGTTGCTTTATCACCAGGAATGATGGAGGGTGTTTTAAAAAGGGGTATAGCGGAAACAAAGGTTTCTATGATTCCCAATATGTCTAAGGTTGATGTCTTTTGGTCAAGGGAGAAGGACTTGGGTTTGGCGGACAGGCTCGGGCTTAAAAGGGACTCATTTAAAATCGTCTATTTTGGAGCTATGGGATTGGCAAATGGTATGGACTATATAATTGACGCCATTAACCATATCAAGGAGCAGGAAGATATTGAATTTGTCTTCATGGGCGGAGGGGCTACCGAACCGGTTTTAAAGCAAAAATGTGAAAAACTGGATATAAAAAATGCCCATTTTCTGGGAGGCTTTCCCCTGAAGGAACTCTCGGCAATTGTTAACTTATGTGATGTCTGCCTTATAACTTTTGCGGACATTCCAATTTTGGCTACCAATTCTCCGAATAAGCTTTTTGATTCGCTCTCCGCTGGAAAACCGGTAATCGTAAACTCCCCTGGTTGGACCAAAGACCTTGTAGAGCAAGGCGAATGTGGTGTGTTTGTGGATCCTAAAAATCCAGTGGATCTCGCAAACAAGATTATGTTTTTGAAAGATAATCCTGGGAAATGCAAGAAATATGGGTTAAATGCAAGAAAGTTAGCAGAAACAAAATACGACAAATCCATACTTTGTAGGGAATTTGCAGACATAGTTGACTCAATAGGTAAGCGGATATAAATGTTAACCAATATTATATAACAAAGGGATTGTCGGTGACCTTAAATCTTAATCGACCACCATGCTATCCAATGGAATTGAGATTTTTCAGCCCTGCTGAACTTAAAATTACTTTTGAGTTACGTATTAAGAAAGTATGAATCTTGCTTTTTGAAATGTTTTGAAGTTGACCTTATCGGAACTTGTCCGAGAAAGGAGTAATAGAACTGTTTTATTTTGTCAATCCTAACAGATTCAAGTATTTTTGTTCGTCATCTAAAAGAAAAAGCAAATCATTGCCATTTAAATAGCTTTAGTCTAAACTTGATAGTAGGAAATAGTCCTAAATCTATCCAAATTTGAATATACCATGTATCAGAATTTTGTAAAAAGAGTACTGGATTTTTTTGTCGCCCTTATTTTGCTTTTGGTGCTGTCCCCTTTTATTTTAGCGTTAATGGTACTATTATTCTTCGCTAATAATGGAAGTCCATTCTTTCTTCATAGAAGGCCTGGAAAAAATGAAAAAATCTTTACGCTATACAAGTTTAAGACCATGCGAGATCCCAAGGATGAAAGCGAATACTATCTGCCTGATGGTGAGCGAATTACAAAGATAGGGGAATTTATCCGAAATGCATCCCTGGACGAGCTTCCCCAATTGTTTAATGTAATAAAAGGGGACATGTCCATAGTTGGCCCCAGGCCTTTATGGGAACACTATTTGGAGTTGTATAATGATTTTCAACGACGCAGGCATAATGTGAAACCCGGAATTACGGGTTGGGCACAAATCAATGGTAGGAACGCTATTAGCTGGGAGGAAAAATTTAAGCTAGATGTCTGGTACGTTGACAATATAAGTTATAGTACAGATATGAAGATATTACTAAATACGTTTAAAAAAGTAGTGAAGCGGGAAGGTGTATCAGAAAGCAACCAAGCCACAATGACCATGTTTACCGGAACCCCTGAAAGTTGAGAACGGAGATATTGCCTAATGATTTTTAAAAAATCAATCCATGCTTGAAATTGTTCGGGATAAGGAAAAATGGGATAAAGTTATTCAAAAGTGTGCCCTTGTCGATTTTTATCATACCTATTCCTATCATCAATTATCCAAAAAACGAGGGGAAGAGCCAATTTTGATATGTTACAAGGAAGGAAACCAGATTATTGCCATTCCCTTGTTGTTACGGGAAATTGAAGGTTCAATCTATAAGGATGCCACCTCTGTTTATGGTTATCCGGGCCCTATTTCGAGCAATATAACAGAGGACAAACACTTCTTTTTGTTCCAAAAAGAGCTTCATAACTTTTTAAAATCGCAGAATATTGTTTCGGTTTTTTCAAGGCTTAATTCCCTTATCCCCCATCAAGAGCATTGTTTGGACAGACTTGGTCTGTTGGAGACTCCTGGTAGGTTGGTGTACATTGATTTGACCAAGACTCTGGAGGAACAATGGGCCACTTATAGTAGAAGGTTAAGGACTTATATCAACAAATCCAGGAGTATTTACAGTATTCGACAAGCCAGGACGGAAGCAGACGTGGATAGGTTCATTACCTTGTACCATGAAAACATGAGGCGCGTAAATGCCTATGAGCACTACTTTTTTGATAAAAAGTATTTTATGGATTTGATGAACAGTGGTGACTTTGCAACAGAACTTTTGTTCGCTGTCAATATCAATTCAAATGAGGTGGCCGGGGGCGCGCTATTCACAAAAAAGGATGCATTTATTCAATACCATCTATCTGGGACCAGAGAACGATATTTAGATTTAAACCCAGTAAAACTCTTAATTGATGAGATGCGCATCAGAGGTAGTAGTGAAAACTTTAAATATTTTAATCTTGGTGGTGGCGTTGGCAGTAAGGAGGATTCCTTGTTCTATTTCAAGTCCGGGTATTCAAAGTTTATAGTACCCTTCAAAGTCTGGAAATACAAGGTAAACCACACCATTTATGAGAATTTGGTAAAACAACTGGGTAAAGGACAGGAACACTGTGAAAATCCCTTGGAATACTTCCCACACTACAGGAGACACAAATAAAGGAACTGCCTTGTCATCAAAACTCCGTCGACATCCGAAATTGAAAAACCTTGGAAAACGGTTAATGTTTAGTTTGTTGGGTCTTGAACATCTGTTTGCCCAGGAGCTATCCAGAGATTAACCATTACAAGAGCGGTTAGATAAGAATTGAATAACAACAAAACCTAGAACAAGTGGGATAGGACAATATAAACGATTCTAGAGCAATGAACAAAGCTAGTTTTCATCACATACATTTGAATGTTACCGACATTGAAGCCACCATTTCCTTCTACCAAAAGTTTTTTGGTGCAAAGCATATTAAATACCGGGATTCCTCCGATGCATTGTTCACGGAAAGGTCATTTCTTTTGATGGACCAAATGGAAATAGTACCCCCTACTCATCTGGGTACCTGTCTTTGGCACATCGGATGGTCTGGCGTGGATGGCCCTTCGGAATATGCTTGGCGACTTAAAGAGGGCATAGAAGTGCATACCCCAATAAATCCACTGGGAGATGCCCATTGGATGTATTTTCTGGGGCCGGATAAGGAAGTGGTCGAGGTCTTTACTGGCAATAGAAACCACACCTTTGAGCATATTCATCTTTTGGCCTCGGATGTGGACGAAACCACGGAATGGTTCGAGACGTATTTGGGTTTGGTTCCAGAGTTTAAAAAGGCCCAACCCTGGGGCAACGGGCTCTTTAAATGGAACAAACTATTTGTAGACAATATAAACATTATGATAAATGGCAAGCCCAAGGAGGAGCGGACCTGGTACCCCAAAAACGGTTTTAAGTCCACTTATGGCACTACATTCGATCACATAGGGTTTTCATTTCGAAATATTTATCCCGTCTATGACAAAATGCAATCTAGAAGTGTTGCTATCATCAAGGATGTTAAATTAGATACAGTGCACGGTTTAAAGAGTTTTTTTGTTCAAGGTCCTGATGGTTTAGGTGTTGAAATTGTGGAAGAAAAACCCATTCCTAGTGGCATTTGGCAGTAATGATGACTCTGGAAGCTTAAGTCGTACGCGATTTTACTTAACAAGAAACTGGGTAAAATAGCGTTACATCTAAAATAATGGAAAAGATATCCTTATAAAAAGGTATTGTGGCAAAAGTATGGTAGTTTTGTTCCAAATTAACATCTTGCACAGACCATAAACATAAGTTTATCGTTTGGAAAGCAATAACAGTTTTTAGGATCCTTAGAACCAAATATCTGTGAAGAATTTTTTGCAACTCAAGAAAAACCTTAAAAAGGACTTCTCCAATCTTAAAAGTGTTAAGCTGGCCGTTTTAGGAGATACGGCCACACAATTCCTTGCACAAGCCTTGCGTGGTCTTGGACATGACCATGGGTTGAATCTGAATATTTGGGAAGCCGATTTCAGCCAAATTGAAAGGCAGATTTTTGATCCAAACTCGGAATTATATGGTTTTGAGCCGGAAATAGTGGTCATTTTTCGGGCCTCTCATAAACTACTGGGCAAATATAATACACTAGAGCAAAAGAAACATTCTTATTTGGCACAGGATGAATTGGCGGCCGTGGAAAATCTGTATTCCCAGATTGATGCCCAACTTGGGGCAAAGGTTATTTACTTTAATTATGCCGAAATAGACGATGCTGTTTTTGGAAATTATTCCAACAAGACGGAGTCCTCCTTTCTATTCCAACTGCGAAAACTCAATTATGAATTGATGCTTTTGGCATCCAGAATGTCCAATTTATATATTTGCGATCTTTCATCCGTTCAGAACCAGTTGGGTAAGTCCACTTTGTTTCAACCGGCCTTATACATAAATACGGAAATGGTATTAAGTGTGGATGCTTTGCCTGCTGTCGCATCAAGAACCTTGGATTTGGTCGCTACGATGAACGGGAAGTTCAAAAAATGTATTATTCTGGACTTGGACAATACCACTTGGGGGGGAATCATCGGGGATGATGACTTGGAAAATATTCAGATTGGAAGCTTAGGCATTGGAAAGGCTTTTTCTGAATTCCAATATTGGGTCAAGAAGTTGAAGGACAGGGGTGTAATTATAGCGGTATGCAGTAAGAATACGGAATCCGTGGCCAAAGAGCCTTTTGAAAAACACCCGGACATGGTCCTACGCCTGGAGGACATTTCAGTTTTTATGGCCAATTGGGACAATAAAGCAGACAACATCAGGCAAATACAACGTATCCTGAACATCGGGTTTGATTCCATGGTGTTTTTGGATGACAATCCTTTTGAACGAAATTTGGTAAGGGAGAATATTCCTGAAATATGTGTTCCGGAACTTCCCGAGGATCCTACGGAATATTTGGAATTCCTCTATGGGCTTAATCTTTTTGAGACCGTATCCTTTTCTAGCGAAGACGCATCCAGGACCAAGCTTTATCAAATTGAAGCGGAAAGGGCTAAATCCTTCCAAAAGTTTACCAACGAGGAAGATTTTCTAAAGAACCTTAATATGGTCTCAAAGGTGGAATCTTTCAACAAGTTCAATACCCCAAGGGTAGCACAATTGTCGCAACGGTCCAATCAGTTTAATTTAAGAACCATGCGCTATTCCGAGGCCGATGTGGAAAAAATGGCCCAATCCCCAGAATATGCCACGTTTACCTTTACACTTGAGGATAAGTTTGGTGACAACGGGTTAATCTGTGTAATCATCCTAAAAAAAGAGGACAAAAAAGTCTTGTTCATCGACACCTGGTTTATGAGTTGTAGGGTATTAAAACGAGGTATGGAACATTTTGTATTGAACACTTTGGCACAATACGCCAGGGAGCAAGGTTTTGATTCCCTTATGGGGGAATACCTCCCTACTCCCAAAAACGGTATAGTCAAGAACCATTATTCAAATCTGGGATTCAAGGATAGGGATTCCCATTTTCTGCTTGATGTCAAAAATTATGAACCCAAAAAAAGCTATATAGCCGAAAAAAAATAGATTTATGACAAGGAATCAAATATTATCCGATATCAACCAAATATTCATAGACACTTTGGACAGGGAAGATCTGGTCATAGAGGAAACAACCCAAGCCACAGATATTGATGAATGGGATTCTTTAATGCATGTACTTTTGGTGGATGAAATTGAAAAACATTTCAAAGTACGTTTCAAGGCCAGCGAAATCCAAAATTGGAAGAATGTTGGTGAAATCATAGATTCAATAAGTGCGGAGTCGCAATTTGCCTGAAACGATAATACAACTGGTCCATTATTTTTACATATCATAGATATGAAGGCAATTCGAATATAGAAAAACCGTTAAAACTAAGGTATCATCATGAACTTAAAGTTTAGAAACAAGAAAATTACTGGAATTCTGGGAGTTATACCCGAAAGGGAAATCCTATTTGAGGACGAGATTGATAACTATGAATTTACAAGACGCCAGTCCATGAAGTTGAAACTTGTTATGGGATTTAACAAAAGAAGGATTGTCAATGAAGGAACCACAATATCCGATTTATGTATTTTCGGCCTAAACTATTTATTTGACAAAAACTTACTCAAAAAGGAAGAAATAGACGGGTTGATCTTGGTTACGCAATCCCCAGATTATTTCATGCCCTCGACATGTCACGTAATTCATGGGAGATTAGGCCTTAAAAAAGATATTTATTGTAGTGACATTAACCAAGGATGCGCGGGATATTCCTACGGGCTAAATAAAGCCTTCATGTTATTGGAACAGGATTCCATTAAAAAAGTTGTAGTTCTTAATGCCGACGTACTTAGTAGAAAGGTGTCGAAAAAAGATCGAAGTAGTGGCCCTCTCACCGGGGATGGGGCGGCCATTACCATTGTTGAGAATGATCCATCGGGAAATACCATATATGGCGCAGTAAAATCCGATGGGTCCGGCGTTGATGCGCTGATCATACCAGCAGGGGGGTTTAGATTGCCCTCCACGGCTCAAACAGCCGAGTTGGTTAAAGACCATGCCGGCAATTACAAGGCGTTGGACCATATTGATATGAAAGGGGATGAAGTTTTCAATTTTGTACAAAGAGAGGTACCCCTTATGATTGATGAGCTATTGAATAATGCCGGTGTAAACAAGGATGACGTTGATTACTACATGTTTCATCAACCCAATAAGTTTATGGTAAAACAACTTGCCAATGCAATGGGAGTTACCAACGAGAAAATGCCCAATAATCTTGTTGAGAACTTTGGAAACTCGGCTAGCGTTACCATCCCTATCCTAATTTCCTATAACCTTGGGGACAGGCTCAAAAAAGAATCCTTCCTAGTTTGCCTCAGTGGTTTTGGCAATGGCCTTAGTTGGTCTTCCCTACTCATGAAAATAGGCAATCTGGATTTCTGTGAAACTATAGACTACGAAAATTAGATTATGGAAAATTTTTTAGCCGAAATTACCGAGATTTTGGAAGAGGAAAGTGTTGAACTCACTGACGAACTTGAATCATTTGAAGCTTGGGACTCTTTGACGGTTCTCTCAATAATTGCACTTTGTGACTCCGAGTATGGCGTGGCCCTATCGGCAGAGGAAATAGATAATTCAGGAACAGTTTTAGGTTTGAGGGAACTCATTGAAAGTAAAATGTAATAACATCTATCTTTGAAGAGGTATCCCGATAGATAAGCTTCAAAACAATGGGTTTTATCACCACTACCAGTCCATTTCAAAACACCCCGAACCCACACCTTTCTTAGACCTCAATCTTTAGATGGTAAAGTATAAAATGATTATGCTGTTTTATTACCTTCCTGGTCTTAACCAAACAGTATTGCTCCCAATACCTTATGATCATAATCCTCTTTATAAAATAGTGAAGACTTACTTCCTATCCGGAAACAAAAGTAGTTTTGGTCGAATTTTCCTTTGTATTATCGCCATTCTGAGCTTTTATGGTAGGTATTTCCTATCATTGCACAGATGGTTTGAATTGCTTCATTTATGAATCAAGTAGCCCATCTTAATTAATTTAACTTACATGTTTTGACAAAAACTGTTTCCACAATCAAAAAAATTACGAATGTCAACACCGTCTTTTCCGACCTTTTTGATACGTTGATACACCGAAGGGTGCATCCAAATTATGTATTCAGACTTTGGGCTAAATACATGACCAAAGAACTTGGATTAACAATTGGAATAACGGATTTATGCGATATACGAAAAAGTGCGGTGGAGTTTCTTTGCACAAACTTGAAGATGGGAAAGCCAGAAATTCCCTATGACAAAACAATTTCCGAAGTTTACAAAAGGATGTTGAACAATGACCTCCTAGAGGAACGCATAAGCTTTGATTTTTTTAGCAAATGTTTCCAAGAGGCGGACTTCAAATCAGAAATAAATGTACAGTTTCTTAACCAGGAACTTGTTTCAGCACTTCGCACACTTCAAAAGGACAACTACAGAATTGTTTTGGTCTCCGATTTCCACCTACCCGGAAGTATCATCGAGCGAATTTTAAAATTTCATCGAATAGAAACGATTTTTTCCCGTGTATACGTTTCTACGGATTATGGGAAAAGCAAACAACGGGGAGGGCTTTATGAAACCATCTTGGAAGATGGGAGATTTGATGCCTCCAAGATCGTAATGATGGGGGACAACAAGTCTAGTGACTTCCTGAACCCCAAAAAGCATGGCCTCCAAGCCATTTACTTAAAACACTTACTGCATAAATTTAGAAATAAAAGGAACATCCTTGGTGATGAGCAAAAGACGTTCGATACCATTTGTAGAAGTATAGAGGGTCAGTGCAGAAAAAGCAATCACCCCCTTAGTGAATATATTCTTCACTACTACTTTTTCACCGAGAGACTCTACACTGAGGCCAAGAAGAAAGGGATAAAGAATTTGTTTTTTTTGGCAAGAGAAGGCATGTTCTTAAAAAAACTCTTTGAACATTACCAGGATAGCAACGGACTTTTGGAAGAGAATCGAATCGCTACCCATTACCTTAAGGCATCTAGACAGTCCGCTATGCAGGTTTCACTACAATCTTTAGAAAAAGAGGAGTTTAGGCATTTAAAGAGGAAGACCCTTGGAACCATGTCTCTATATCAGTTTTTGGAGTCCTTCCAATTTCCGGAAGATCATATCACGACCATAACCCAAGAAATGGATGTAGAACCAAACAAGATTATTCCAAGGTTCGTCACTTCTGAAGCCATGTCCAAATTACGACAAAACAAAAACTTTGAACTGTACTATGAACGTATGCGCCATAACCAGAAAAAGGCATTCCTAAATTATTTGGATTCCTTTAATGTAGACTTCAGGAAAGAAGGAATGGTTTTGGTGGATGTGGGTTGGGGAGGTACCATGCAGGACTGTATTTATGAGTTTTTGGAGCAAAAAGTGGAAGTCACTGGGTATTACTTGGGGTTAAGACAGGTTTATAACATACAGCCGAATAACAAACGTTTCGGTCTTAATTTCTCCATTTACCCAAGTCAGGGTTTTTCAGACCATGTTCTTAAGGCCAATACCCAACTTTACGAACAGCTTCTGGCGGCTCCCCATGGAAGCACTCTGTATTACAAATCAGATACGGAAAATCCTACATTTGAGTACCATGAAGCAAATGAAAAAAGGGTTTTTCAAGAATTCATAGCACCCATTCAGGAATTCATGTTCGACAGGTTCATTGCCTTAGATCAAAAACTTAAATCCCTCTGCTACACTGATGAAATGGTTCAGAATTATATTACAAACCTTGGACTTCGTGTTGGACTTCTTACCAATCGCAAAAAGCTAAGTTTCATTCAACTGGTAAGTCAGGGATTCCATCAAAATATAGGAAACAACCAAGTTGGATTGGTCTATAGCGCAAATGATTTGAAGATGTCCAAATTGAAGCTTTTAAAGCAGTTTCTATGGACTCCGGAAACGATTTTTAGATACCTAGTAAAGTTAAGACCTATGTTCTATGGAAAAGGAAAGCCCTGGCTGGGCTGGCCGGTAGGTCTTGCCTACTATTACATTCGTTTTAATAGATGGTTAAAGGAATGGATGTTCAAAAAGAATTTGATTTGAAACAAACCCCAGTTAAGTCTTTCAGTTGCTCTATGGGGATTACTAAATTTTGAATATTTTTATTTTATCGGGTATTTGTGCACTATGACAAGTCTTTCCTAAAGTAAATTGTCATTTTAGTGAATATCAAGTACTTTTGAGTATCAGTAACAGTTGAAAACAAAACAGAATGAGAAACGTTATCATATTGGGCACTGGTGGGTGCGCCTCGGAGGTTACTTTTTATATAGAGGATAATAACAAGCATCTACCTGAATTGGAACAAATACATATATTAGGTTATATTGATTATGAAGATCACGTTAAGGATCACTATGACCGATACAGTTTTAAGGCTCCTGTTTTAGGCGATATCGATTCCTATGAACCCAAGGGAGATGAGGAAGTCCTAATAGCTGTAATGGATATTGGATTTCGCCAAAAAATGATCGAGTCACTAAAGGCCAAGAATGCTAAAATTGGAAGTTTTTTCCACCACACGGTCGTACGGCCGGATAACCTTGATATTGGTGAAGGCAATATTGCCGGACCATTCTGCATGCTTGAGAAATATGCCACCATTGGAAATTACAACCTGCTCACCTCCTACTGTTTTATAAGTCATGATTGCGTGGTTGGTGATAATAACTTCTTTTCGGTTGCCGGATTAGCTGGATCGGTAAAAGTTGGCAACAACAATTATTTCGGAATCAGATCATTTACGGTTCCGGGGGTTGAAATAGGTAATAATAATGTAATACAATCCGGAATGCTCGTAGACAAGAACGTAAAGGATGATACTACTGTTTTCTATCGCTTTAAAGAAAAAGTAATGGCCATTCCAAAAGTCAATTAAGTTTTTCTTCCATTTTTGTTTGCTATGGGCATTCCGTAAGCAATAATCATATGGCAAAAAGTCGTCAATTTTAAAGTATCAAAATATCAATTGAATAAGATTAAAATCCCATTACAGGTTCTTCATATCGAGAGTTTTTCCATATTGGTCAATCTTGTGTGAATGTGATAAACAAAAATATGTAAAACGTTTTTTCTCATGCATGTCGTTTTGCTAAATTATATTGCAATAACAGCCATATTTAATGCAATGCAATCCTTTTACATCGGATACCTTTACAACCATATGGTCAAAGCATTTCAATAGTGCCAAGTTAGGTATCCCCTTTAGCTTTTTTGAAAATCTTCTTTTTATCAAACATAGGTTTTTAAACCTATACACCAATGTTGGTAAAACTTTTACGAAAGGTATTACCTACTGCATAACCAATCCGAATCCCAAAGAATTGGGCAGTAAGGTATTTTTGATTTATGATGTTCCCGCCTATTTCGCTTCCGTTGAACCACCCCGGGATCCTCTTAAACGGATTCGGGTAAAACAATACCCCGGCTACTTGATCGAACTTAAGGATTATAAGGATTTAAATGACTACATGAACAATGCCTTTAACAGAAAAAGCAGATACAAATTAAGAAGTTACAAAAGGCAGTTGGAGGCCAATTACAACATTTCGTATCAAATGTATTACGGGGACATGTCCAAAACAGAGTATAATCTGCTCTTCGAACAGTTTAGACAGCTCTTGGTAAAACGGTATGATGACAAAAAAATCTCCAATAACAATCTTGAAGCCCACGAGTGGTCTTTTTACAAAGAGGTAGTCTATCCGATGATATTGAAGAAGCAAGCTTCGCTATACGTTATATTTGACAATGAAAAGCCCATTGGCATTATGTTAAATTATTTGTCAATGCATGCTGTTCATATTGCTATTACTGTTTTTGATATCGACTATCGAAAATCCAACGTAGGCACCGTGAATATTATGAACCTCATACAATGGTCCTTGGAAAACAATTTCAAAATTGTCGACTTTTCGAAAGGTCATTACGATTATAAGCAACGTTGGGGTAGTATAAAATATGATTTTGAATATCACATAGTATACAATTCAAATTCAGTTTGTTCTAAAAGTATCGCCTTTTTCTTGCAACATTGGTTTAAACTGAAACAATATTTGCGGGATAAAAAGGTTAATGAACTGTTGCATAAATTTACTTTTATGTTTGCCGGAAAAGCCAAAGCGGCCAATACTTGAGTGGTTCATAAGGTCGTTATGAACTCCACGGCCAACAATGGAGCTATAAGGCAGATAAAGCATCAATAACTTATGAAGTCCAGACATTTCAATTTCGTACTTCAACTTTGTTTTAATCACAGCATTCTGCCTTACTATTTAAAAACTATTGTAAACAAGCTATCGGAAAAGGAGCTTAAGGTGACCAACCACACCAATGAATCTTACCTTGCGTCAAAATTTTGTATGGTTTGTGACATTCCGGATTATCTGGATATTAGACCTCTTGAATCCAAAGCCGGGATATCCCTAATAAAGATTCCTCAGTACAAAGGTTATCTAATCGATCTAAAGAAGTTTGATAACGTTGATGATCTGATTGGCAAGACCCTGAGCAGAAATCCTAGAAAAAACTTGAGGGCCAAGCTTCGGAAACTCGAATTGAACCATGACATAAGTTACCAGTTTTATTATGGGAAAATCGATAAGGATCACTACGACTATCTTTTTGAAGTATGTTATAGCCTTATGGAAGCCAGGTTCCATCAAAAGAAAATTTATAATAGGTACTTATTGGATTGGAAATATTACCACGACTTATTTTACCCTAAGATATGCTCAAAAGATGCTTCTATAGGTGTTATTTATGATGGGACAAAACCAATAACGATAACCTTAAACTTTCATAAAGGGGATATCGTTTTCAGTTTTATTCAAATCTATGATACGGACTATTTTAAATACAGTATGGGAGATATTGCCATGTATAAAAATATCGCATGGTGCTATAAGAACAACTATACGGTCTGGGACGTGTCCAAAGGAGCCACTGAGAACAAGCTACGTTGGAGCAATCATAGCTATTTATTCGAGTACCACATTTTCTACCAAACCAAATCCCCTTTACAGAGGTTTTTGGCTTTCACCACATACCGTAAGTTGAAAATAAAACAATTTTTGCGGGATAAGGGCATTATTGGCGGTATGTTTCAATTAGATAGACTTTATTACCATACTAAAATGAAAAAACTGAAAGGCCATGGATGGAAAAATGGATAGTTCGGTTTACTCAAATTCCTGTTCATTTTTGGTACTTGTACTCAACCTTTTTTAATTTGTTGAGCAAGTTAGCCATAGAGAAATCAAACCGTAATGGATTTTCTAAAGGTAAAGAACAATTTTAATTTTGACTTTTATACACGTAGAAGCGTATATGACTGCTACCAGAATATATATAATCGGACCAATGGGAAAGATTACCTAAATAGTACGCTGGAAATATCAAATCATTCCCAAAAGGACATCATAGTTGTCAATAATATTCCTGGCTATTTTGAAGCCAGAATCGAGGATGACAATCCAGCCTATAAGCTCTTTCGAATACATTATCTGGACGGTTTTTTGATCGACTTGAAGGATTTTACCAATTTGGAAGATTTCATGAAGGTTCAGTTTGGTTCCAAAAGCAGATCTAGATTAAGAAGTTTCATGAAGCGTTTGGAGACGTGCTTTGATATTCAATATAAAATGTACCATGGTGAAATAACAAAAGAGAAATTTCACTTTTTAATGGATACTTTACGGGTAATGATATCAAAAAGGTTTGTTCAAAGGGGCGATACCCACGAGAGTCTCAAAAACTGGGATTATTACAAAATCAGTGCCTATGACATGATACTACAGAAAAAGGCCTCGTTATTTGTTATCTACGACCATGACAAACCTATAGATATTTGCCTTAATTACCATCATCAAAACATTTTATTCGGGAATATAAAATCCTACGATATCGACTATGCCAAATTTAGGTTGGGGTCTATAGATACCCTAAAGCTATTGGAATGGTGCCTTGAAAACGGCTATACCATTTTAGACCTGTCCCATGGAAATCTGGATTATAAGCACACATGGTGTAATTCCAAATATATATTTGAACATCATGTGCTATACAATCATAAAAAGGTAAACACAAAATTGGCGGCGTATATAATGTTTAGGGTTTTGGAGTTAAAGGCATTTCTCAAAAGCAGGAAAGTAGATATGCTGTATCATAAAATAAAGGCCAAGATAAGAGGAGATCATGGACAAAAGCGGGAATTAGGGAAGGGAAAAATGTTTTTTGAGGACATTTCAGCAAAATCCATTGATGAAGTATCAATACATCCAATTGACATTAACCAAGACAAATTTGCCTTTTTGCGCAAGGCGATATATGATTTTCAATATTTAAATTTTGAGTTTTCAGAAAACATCAAAGTTTATAAACTCATCGATGATCCAAATAGATTTATGGTCCAAGGCTTAAAAAAAGCCGTCATACTTTCTTCGGCCGAAAACCCCTACGAATATTTATGATCCTTCCCAATTTAAATCGTATTATGCTTCTTACGGAGTCGCACTTGAAGTCCGAAACATTGGGTGAATGTTGTAGGGATATTACCTTGTACAATAGAGATGAAATAGTCTGGAAGAGGCAAAGTGTAGCTTCCGAAAGAGAAATCGGCCACGAGATGTACGCCATTAAGAACATACCCCCGTATTTAAAGATAAACTTCCATAGCAACAAGGATTGGCTATCAAAAAAATATCCTTCAGTAAAAGGATTTGCAATCTCCTTGGAAAACTACACCGACATAAATGATTACGTACGGCAACAATTTAAAAGTAAGGCCAGGAGTCAACTGTTAAGACGTATCAGACGTTTGGAGGACTGTTTTAATATTCGCTTCAAAAGGTACTATGGAAAAATCGATGGAGATACATGTTTCGGCCTGTTGGCGTCCTTAAAGGAAATGATTATAGCAAGGTTTCAGGAAAGAAATCAAGTAAGCGACAACTTAAAAAATTGGACACAAATCCAGACCACCTTGTATTCTCTGATTATTGCCAAAAAAGCCTCTCTATTCGTCATTTACAACGAAAACACGCCCATATCCATATCCATTTGTTATCATTATGGCAATGTGTTCTTTAGCTACATAGACTCTTATGATATCGATTATCATAAGTTTAGCTTGGGCAACATTCTTATTTATAAGAAATTGGAGCTTTGTTTTGAAAACGGTTACAAATTTTTGGATATGGGATGGGGAGAGCTGGACTACAAAAAAAGGTGGTGTAATCATATCTACAATTTTGAACACCATATATGGCTACCGAAGTATTCTTTTTCGGCATATCTCTTGGCAACATTGGAGGGTTATAAAACCTGGATTAAAGCCTATCTAAAATCCCATAAATTAGGGCTACTTTTTGATAGCATGAGAAACATGCTCAAAACAAAAAAAAATGAGGTGAAAACTGTCCTGGAGTATCATTTCGAAAATCTTGAAAATTCGATTTCACAAACCGATTTGGTCTCCCTTGACCTATCAAATGAGGAGTACTTAAAGTTTAAGGCAATCCTTAACGATTTCATCTATAAAACCGAGGAGCATTTCTCGAATGTCAAGCTTTATAGATTGCGAAATGAAGAATTTTACATGATAAAGGGAAAGAGCCATTGTAAAAAAATATTTTTGAAAAATAGCTCTTCCAGCTCATAATTTTATCCTGGATTATACCATATGATTTGGAAAATCTCTTTATTCATTTATACCGAATTAAAATCTACTTAAATCTCATTTGAATATTATAATGAACTGAAAAACTCGATTTCCAGTTGTTTTTTATAATGAATGTATGAACCAGCCGTTACAACCCAGGTAGATTTTCCTCTCAAAAAAATAAGACCTCCGACCGTCTATTGTTCGCAGCAAAAGCAGTTTTTCGCTTTGTAATACCCCCTTTTGTGCAACGAATGTTTTATTCTTTCAAATACTTTTAAAGTATAGGCTTCATGTTTCGTGTATCCAAAATTACTGATACTTATAGAAGTGTCCAAGGATTGGACATAATGCCACCATTTCTTCGGAAGATATAACACATCTCCCGGTTCCAGGATAACAATTTTAAAATCCGTATCCATGAACCTCGGAAACTTTTGGGAATCAAAGTTGTTTATATCTACTTGACTGGCTACCGCCTCAAAAATATGTTTATCACTTGGATACATATTTTCATTGAATTCTGTAGAACAGATTATGAACATCTTTTTCCCTTTTATTTGTGCGTACATATTGCTGGGCGTATCCGAATGAAATCCAGATATAGTTCCTGAAGGTCCGATCCACGCAGTTATATCATTAGTTTGTGTCAATTCTTCGAAAAGTGAAAAATCGATATCTCCAATAAGATGTGGATAGTACTTAAAAATATCCAGCGTGGTCAAATAGTCCTTGGTGACCTCATTATTTAATGTTGCATCCTTTAAGTTTTGAATGAACTTTTTGAATGTTGATTTTGAATATCGATTATCGTCCTGAATAAAGTTATCGGATAACAAAAGAATGTCCTGGTCGTCTTTAAGGTTTAAAAAGAAATCAAAATTCCATTTTCTTGTCGCCCCCCAATCTTTGGCCAACCCTTTGATCAAAATAGGTTTTTTTTTCCTGAAATAGTTTTTCTTAAAAGTCTCGGCATCCACAGACATCAATTCTTCTATGGAATCACTTTTGGCCAAAATGTCATTTACTATATCCATTTTACGATTCATTTAATTTCCGAAGCTATCCAAATAGCTCAGATTCAAACTTTAGTGCCAATCTTTACAAATTGAAAAGATCTGCAGTTATACTCTTGTCCATAGTACTTCACAGTACCAATGGACACTTCAATTATTTTTAAAGAATCAAATTAGGTGATTTTACTTGTAGGGGGGATTCAATCCACATTTCCTCTTAATCAAAGAAACTGATGTGAATTGCTAAAATCAACCTTTGGTATTGAAAGATTATCAATACAAAAACCGGAAGTCAATCTTTTGTGGACAATAACCTTAGATTTTATCTATAGTTTAAAACCACTTTGCTATCTCTTCGATAAAAGCTAATTTCGCAGTTTAATTTTACTCCCGTCAATAACTCTTCTCGCTAGATAACCAGATGTTCTTTCCGGTGAAAAAATATTATTTTCATGCAATACGGACAAACAAAGTCCCCTAAGACACAGTTTTTTTCGATATAAGGTACGGTCGAACCTCCCAACTGCAGAATTAGAGAAATCAAGGATTTGCCTCAATTAGTGTTGAATAATAGGAGTAATCCCATAAATTTATCTAATACCTAATCAGGGAAATCCACTTTTTTGCATCTACCGCAACACAAAAAGGGCACTTTTTCAAGTGCCCTTTTTGTATCGATTGGTGCAATATAGCTAGATTCGTATAACTATAAACTCAGATCTCCTATTGACTCTATGTTTGGCTTCCGAACAATAGGTGTTGTCATCACACTCATTCAGTAAATTGCTCTCACCATACGCTTCTGTAGAGAGTTTGGCAGCATCTATTCCCAAACTCAAAAGGTAATTTTTAGTACTGTTAACACGTCTTTCAGAAAGTCTTAAATTGTATGGGGATGGGCCTCTTGAATCCGTACCTGAGGCGATTTTAATTTTAAGGTCAGGATTTTCGTTTAGAATATCCACCAACCCTTCAAGGACCTTTTTAGAATCACTATTTAGGGAGTAGGAATCAAAATTAAAATATACGTGCCCCAGTTCCTTTATTTTATCTTCTATGAGTTGCCTTCGTCTTTTCTCAGCTTCAATCCTTGCCTTTTCGGCTAGGGCCCTCTCTTTTTCCTCTGCCAATCGCTTAGCTAATGCTGCTTCTTCCTTTGCCCGATTCGCAGCGGCTATGGAATCGTTTACACGTTGTTTTTCCTTTTCCATTGCCTCGATTAAGGCCAATTTTTCCTGTCCCTTTTTGGATAACCCTTTTTTGATATCGAATTGATAAATCACACCGGCAGCATGTTGTATATGGTTACTAGCTTCATTCCCAAATGACCATTTTCCGCTAGAGTTCAAGTCCAATGCCCATCTATCGGAGAACCAGGTTCTAAAACCAATGATTGCGTTATAGGTTCCTCGACCAACGTTATTTGCATCGGTATAGCCTAGTCCGGCCCCTACATAAGGGTCAAAAAACCCGGTCTGCCCTATTATTTTGTTGAGGTCGTAGCTCAATCTGGTATCCAGTCCAAAATAACTTATATCCTCGGGGTTCACGCTACCATCAATAATATTTCCTTCCTTATAGTTGTTGTAGGTAGCAATAGCTTCAATACCGATACCACTTTCAAAATATCTACCAATGCTTATCCTTGAAGGAAAGGCGACCGCATTCCACTGGTCTTTGATTGTGGTAAAATCATTGAATGCATCACCGGAATCATCTACAAAATTATACCCCAGACTCACCATCCAGGAACTTATAACGATACTGTCCTTGGATGTAAGTTGAAGTTCTTCCTCTTGGGAAAAAACAGTGCAGGAAACAAATAGCACAACGGCTAGCAAATGTAGGGCATAGCTTTTCATAGGTTCAAAAATTTAGGACTAATACTAGGGTAAAGGTATGGCAAACAGTTATTTACCGGAAGCCTTAGCTATGAAAAGCGATTTTTTTCGATGGATTGCACCAAGGTTTTCGTTCATCGATTTTTTTGGAAGATAATCTTCTTTTGGGTAGATGGTATTTTGTAAATGCTAAATGGACTTATGACAGCACTGGAAGCAGACTTTTCTCGTTTATCCTCCAAAATGGGTTTTATTACAATTTCTTCGTCCGTTACATCCTTAATGGACAGTTTGGGCAGAGCTTGATTTGTTTTTTCCCCGCTGCAATAAACTAGCACGGTCTCCTTGGAAAAATCGACAATAGGGAGCGGAAGGCCCGGTTTCCTGGTTCTATTTACCCTTAAAAAGAATTGCTGTAGTTCTTTGGCATTAGTAATAATACGTGTTTCCCCTTTTGGCAAACCACTGTAATTATCCTGCAGCAATAAGGTCAGCGCATATTCAGGGTCTGCTTTTTCTAGATTTTTCCCCAGCGTTTTTTTTGGGCCGTTACAAGAAAGGAGAAGGGCCAAAATAGCAATGTAGATACTACTTGCCCTACATAAAGGAATTCTTATATCTGCTTTTATAGGCTTTTTCATAGATGGCCTCATACAGGGGCAATACCTTTAGGATATCGAATTTGAGCGCTGCGTTATACGCATTTTGTTTAAATTCTTCCAGCCGCCTTTCATCTTCAAGGATTTTTATGGCATTTCTTGCCATATCGGCAACATCGCCTACATCGCTTAAGAAACCGGTAATGCCATGCTGATTTACTTCGGGAATTCCACCTGTGTTGCTGGAAATTATGGCTACCTTGTTGATCATGGCCTCTAAGGCGGCCAAACCAAAACTCTCCGATTTTGAAGGTAAAAGGAAAAGATCCGAAAAACAAAGAATTCTATCTATTTCGTGGCTGTTGCCCAAAAAAATCACCTTTTCACTTATTCCCAATCGGTCACAGAGCAATTCGGCATTCTCCTTTTCAGGCCCCTCCCCGACCATGATCAACTTCGCTGGCATTTCCTCCTGTATCCTGTAAAAAATGTGGATAACATCCGGGATATGCTTTACCTTTCTAAAGTTACTTATATGGGTAATAATCTTTTCATCGTCCTTGGCCATCAATGACCTTTGGCAATCCTTAAAAGAGACACTATACTTGGTCTTATCAATGAAATTGGGGATTACCTCTATTTCCTTTCGAATATCAAAAAATTCGAGTGTACGCTGCTTTAGGTTTTCAGAGACCGAAGTAACCACATCGGATTGATTGATACTAAAGGTTACCGCTGGTTTGTAAAATGGATGATTGCCGACCAGGGTAATGTCCGTACCATGTAAAGTGGTAATCATAGGTACAAAAATACCCTCCTCTTCCAACATCTTTTTTGCCATATAACCGGCATAGGCATGGGGAATGGCATAATGTACATGCAGTAACTCTATACCGTACAATTTTATGGTATCTACCAGTTTACTGGATAGTGCCAATTCGTAAGGTTGATAATGAAATAAGGGATATTCCGGAACATGGACTTCATGAAAGTGTATCCTATTGCCTAGAAGTTCCAAGCGTACCGGTTGTCTGTAGGTAACGAAATGTACTTCGTGGCCCCTTCCGGCCAAAGCTATTCCCAGTTCCGTGGCTACAACACCACTACCCCCAAAAGTAGGGTAACATACTATAGCGATTTTCATTTTTCAAATGTAACGAAAACGAAATTGTCGGTTGGTATCATGGTTGGTAATTAAGGAAAGTTTATGAATTTGTGAATTACCGTTACTTGGGCATTGCTGTATTTCGGTCAAACACTTCAATTAGTCGGCGATAGCATCGTAAATCGCTTGTTGAATTCTTGTTCTCAGTCCCGATTTGATTAGAAGAGTATTCGAAGCAGTCGGATATGTCCTATTGGACAAAAACACGTATACGATTTCCTCTTCGGGATCTGCCCATGTATATGTTCCTGTAAAACCGCTATGGCCAAAGCTCTTTCTAGAAACACATCCGCAAGTAGGCCCCTTGTCCTTTAGTTGGGGTTTATCAAAGCCCACCCCCCTACGTACGTTCTTATCACAAAAATAGCAAGTATTGAATTTTTTGACCGTCCGGGAATCCAAGAACCTGGTTCCGCCATAAAATCCGTCCTGCAGGTACATTTGCATTATCTTGGCAACATCATTGGCATTGCTAAAAAGACCTGCATGCCCTCCAATACCTCCTTGCATGGCCGCTCCCATGTCGTGGACGTAGCCCTGTACGATTTGATACCGAAAATATGCATCCACTTCTGAAGGTACAATCCTGTTTCTTGGAAACTTATTTAAGGGGTTAAAACTTGTGTCGAAAGCCCCAATAGGTTTGTATAAGAAGTCATCGGCCAATTTATCCAACGGAATCCGGTAGACCTCCTCTATATATTTTTTCATTACAAAATAGGCAATATCACTATAGCGATATCTATTGGACTTCAATCGCTGCCTACCTATCCGATTATAAATGGAATCCTGGTAGGCATCCTTTAAATAAAGATTGTCCGATACCTTAAATGAAAAACCGTCGGAAGGCTCATTTCTATAAAAATCCTTGGAAGGCTTCCTATCCTTGTCCAATGTGCTCACATAAAATGCTATCCAGGCCGGAAGTCGCCCATAGTGGGATAAAGCCTTTAGAACGGTTACATTCTTTAGCTCAGTATCCGAATATTCAGGTACTAGCTCCTGAAAAGTGTTATTCAAAGTGATTTTCCCCTCCTCCTCCATCTTCATAATCAAAGGTAAAGTGGCCAATATTTTGGTCACTGATGCCAAGTCATAAATATAATCTGATGTAATCCTCTCGATGGATTCATAAGTTGGTTTCCCAAATCCCTTATTGTAAATAACCTTGCCCTTTCTCGCTATCAGAACTTGGGCCCCTGGATACATTAAGGAGTCCAGGCCATCCGTTACCAGTCTATCTACTTCGGCCAATTTTGTAGAACTCATACCCACGCTTTCGGGGAAACTATAGCCCAATCGTTTCAATGGTTCAAGAGGAATCGAAGTATTCAAGGGAAAGTCCGGATGCGCCGTTACCGGTAAGATTCCCTTTGCGGGAATGGCCCCAAAAATAAGTTGGGCCGCTTTTCTTTGGGCCTGATCACTATTCTGATAGGCAACCACTACCCCATCTACGCTCTTAAACGATGCCACATCCGTTAAGGCATAAGGTTTGGTAAAAACGGACAAAATGGTATTTGATGTCCGTTGTTTGGCGATTTCTGCCAACCACAAAAGCTCTTGGTCTGAAAATTTATAAGGTTTCCAAGGACTTGCATTGCTCTTATGGTGCCCAATGATGACCAAGTTATAATCGGATAGTTTTCTTTTTAAGGTTACAATATCCTTGCCGTTAACCTGTGTTACCTTGGCATATTTATTCAGTTCCTCCAAAAAGGGGTCATTATCCGCATCTCCAAATTTAACATAGGCTATCTTTTTGTTTTCCAATTTCTTGATGCCCATGAGATGAAAATTGTTCTTTACTACGGTAATGGCATTTTCAATGGCTTCCTCATAGACCAAATCATCTCCTACCGAATTCAAGTCTTCATAAAGGTTTTGTATCTGTACAGGTTTATAATCGTTCAGTCCTACCTTGTATTTGGCCATCAGGATTTTTTTGACCGATGTCGAAAGCCGCATCTCCGTAATCCTGCCCCTTTGATAAGCCGCCAAAAGCTTCTCCTTTGCCTTTTTGATGTTACCGGGCATCAATAGTATATCGTTCCCTGCCAAAAATGCCGCCAATTCCACATCGCCCTCATCACGATTAGAGGTTACCCCTTTCATATTCAGGGCATCAGTAAAAACCAATCCGTTGAATCCCATTTCCTCCTTTAGAAGACCGGATATTATCTGTTCGGATAGGGATGAGGGAAGATTTTCTCTTATTTCCAAGGCCGGAACGTTAAGATGGGCCACCATTACACTGCTTAGACCCTCATCAATCAGTTTTTGAAAAGGATATAGTTCAACACTATCCAATCTTTGCCTCGTAACATTGATAAGGGGGAGCGCATAGTGCGAATCCGTGGCCGTATCCCCATGCCCGGGAAAATGTTTGCCACTGGAAAGTATACCGGCCCTATGCATGCCTTTCATAAACATAATCCCCTTTTGGGCCACATTCTCCTTGTCCTCACCAAAAGAACGATTACCTATAATAGGATTTTGTGGATTTATATTTATGTCTATATCAGGGGCAAAATTTATATGAACCCCCAACCGTTTTGCGTGCAGTCCTATCCGATAGCCCACTTTTTCCAAAATAGTACTGTCCTCAATAGCTCCCAAGGTCATATTCCAAGGAAAAGCATATGTAGAATCCAAACGCATGGACAACCCCCATTCCGCATCCATA
This sequence comes from Ulvibacterium sp., assembly GCF_965228935.1. Taxonomy (GTDB): domain Bacteria; phylum Bacteroidota; class Bacteroidia; order Flavobacteriales; family Flavobacteriaceae; genus Ulvibacterium. Next base: position 4,579,633 of record NZ_OZ245846.1, read on the forward strand.
CCTACCAACAAAGGGAGTTTGGATATGGCTTGGTATTCATTAGTGAGCTTGGCCTGTCTTTGGGGGCCTCCAGTAGAAAAAATGACCCCCCCGATTCCGTGTTCTTTTATAAGATCCTTTAACTTATCCGTACTGGTTTTACCTTGGCTAGAAGCTACGCTTATCATGAACAATTGACCGATTTTTTCCTCCAAGGTCATCCCTTCATATTGTTCGTTCACCCACGATGATTGTGCCAAACTATCTTCTGTCACTAACGGACTTTCCTGTCCCCGGACACCTAAAGCAATAAGAAAAAATAAAGAAACAGTTAAGCAGAATCGCATATAAAAATATCTAGGGGGAACAACTAAAAACCAGAAAAATTATTGCACTTTAACGATTTAATGGAAAATAAAAATCTTACATTGGCCACAACCTTTATATCGAGCATAATCACATAAATCGGGCGTGCCAGCTTTCCGATGCCGGTACCTCCCAATGTTCTTTGTACTCCGCTTTGTTGGCTACCAAATTATTGAAAACAATGGTCTTTTCGGATACCGCCTTTTGCTTGGCCATTTTTTTGAAATCCAACAAAGGCTTATAGGCAATATATTCCCCTTGTTTATAGGACACGTTCATTTTGTCCAATAACACCACATCATATTTTTTTTCCAAATGTTGCATGAAGTGAACGGATGCATCTATAGAGCAACCTGAAGCGGCATTTTGGGACTGATCTAGGCCGATGACGATAAAACGGCCATAAGGGATTTCGTAACCCGCTTTTAATTTACTTCCATGGGCCGTCCAATTTTGGATAAATTCGTCCAGTTCTTGCTGGAGACGCTCCAACTCCTCTTGGTTGAAACTTCTATTGGCTTGATATATCCAAATTCTAGATGTATCCGGCAAATCGTTAAAATGCACTAACATGTTTCGTTGAATTACTAGTCAAAAATACAAACTCAAAAAACCAAATCCCAGGCGAATCCGAATTGAAACGAAGATTTATAGGTCTTCCGCACCAGCGATTAATTCAGCCACATCCATCACCCTTATGGTCGCCTCCCTCTCCTTGTTCTTAACTCCGTCCGTCATCATGGTATTACAAAAAGGACATGCGGCCGCAATGATATCCGGTTTGGTCTTCAGGGCCTGTTCCGTCCGCTCTATATTTACGTCCTTATCCCCTTTTTCCGGCTCCTTGAACATTTGTGCGCCCCCGGCACCACAACATAATCCTTTCTTCCTGCAATTCTTCATTTCCACCAATTCGGCGTCCAACTTTTCTATTAAATCCCTGGGAGCCTCATAAATGTTATTTGCCCTGCCCAAATAACAGGGATCGTGATAGGTAATCCGTTTCCCTTTGAATTTTCCTCCTTCCAGGGTTATTTTTCCGTTCTTTATCAATTCGTCCAGAAATTGGGTGTGATGCATTACCTCATAATTTCCTCCGAGTTCGGGATATTCGTTCTTCAAGGTGTTAAAACAGTGCGGGCAAGTAGTGACCACTTTTTTGATTTCATAAGCATTTAGCACTTCTATATTGGAAACTGCCTGCATTTGAAACAAAAACTCGTTGCCTGCCCTTTTTGCCGGATCCCCGGTACAGCTTTCCTCAGTGCCCAAAACGGCAAAGGAAACTTGGGCCCGGTTGAGGATTTTCACAAATGCCTTGGTAATCCTTTTGGCGCGGTCATCAAAACTTCCGGCGCAGCCGACCCAAAACAAAACTTCCGGTTGTTGTCCCGCAGCGGATAGCTCGGCCATGGTCGGCACTTTTAGTTCGCTTTCCATACTAGTTTTCTTTTGCCCAATTAAGCCGATCCATTTGACTAAACGGCCAAGGAGCCCCGTTGTTCTCTATATTACCCATCATATTGTTAAGCTCGGAGGGCGCTGCGGATTGTTCCATCACCAGGTACTGGCGCATATCCATAATAATGGATAAAGGGTCTATACTTACGGGACAGGCCTCCACACAGGCGTTACAGGAAGTGCAGGCCCAAAGTTCTTCCCGAGTTATATAATCGTCCAACAGTTGCTTTCCATCATTCTTGAATGTCCCTTTATTGACATCCAAATTTCTTCCCACTTCTTCCAACCTATCCCGGGTATCCATCATAATTTTTCTCGGGGACAATTTTTTTCCGGTCTGATTGGCGGGGCACTCGTTGGTACAGCGGCCACATTCGGTACACGTATAGGCATTCAATAATTGTACCCAAGTCAAGTCCATTACATCGGATGCACCAAACTTAGGGACTTCCTCCCCATTTTCAACTTCGGGAGCAGCGGCATAAGGATCTGCCGATGGATCCATCATCAACCTTACTTCTTGGGTAACGGATTCCAAATTGTTAAACTTGCCCTTTGGGCCTAATTTACCAAAATAGGTGTTGGGAAAGGCCAATAGAATATGAAGATGTTTTGAATAATACAGATAATTCAAAAAGAAAAGGATTCCCAAAATATGGAGCCACCAGGCACTACGCTCTATCAAAATCAAAGAAGACATGGACATACCCTCAAAAAAAGACGCAAAAAATTGACTTATGGGAAAAGCCCCCGCCTTTGTATAATGGGCAGCATCCATCTGTTGCAATTGATAGTCCGCTCCGTTCATGGTCAGGAAAAGAACCATAAGTATCAACTCAATGTATAAGATCCAATTTGCATCGGTCTTTGGCCAACCTTTCATCTCCGGTTTTATAAAGCGCCCCAAACGGATAAGGTTTCTTCGTATCCAAAAAGCAATTACTGCAATAATGACCAACAAAGCCAATATTTCGAAGGAAGCGATGAGGAAGTCATAAAACGATCCCAAAGGGGAAAAAACACGATGGGTTCCCAAAATACCATCAATAATGATTTCCAGGACTTCTATATTGATGATGATGAATCCCAAATAAACGATGATATGTAGTAGCCCGGGAATTGGCCTAACGACCATTTTGGTCTGCCCCAATGCAATCCTTAACATGTTTTTCCATCGGAGTGAGGTATTGTCCGTTACATCAACTTTTTTGCCCAGTTTTATATTCCGGGCCAGTTTCTTAACATTTCGGACAAAGAATCCAATACCGGCTACCAAGGCAGCTACAAACAAAATATTGGGAAGATATTGCATTTATCGTTCATCTGTTTTCTCAGCGGGGTCGTTCTCCGGAACGGTATACTCCTTTTGCTTCTTACCGAACACGGAAACATTTACATAGCGTTTGGGATTCAATCGGAAATCCTGTAAGAGTAAATCCAGCTCCCTTGAGGCGTTGCTTAGATTATTGTACAACTCTTCGTTATTCATTAGTTTGCCCAAGGTGCCATCACCTTGATTTATTTTGGACATCACCTGGTTTAAACTGGTCATTGTGGATTCCAGATTGGCCAAGGTTCTTCCCAAACCTGCATTGTTCAGGGAATCCGAAAGTTTCGAAAAGTTGTGGGTAAGCTCCTTGAAATTGGTCAGTGAACTATCCAGTTTGCCTTCATTGTTCTGTAACAACTTATTCAATACCTCAGCACTACTTTGTAGGCTACGTACCAAACCGCTGAGGCCATGAATGGCATCCCTTAGGTCGCCCCTGGCCCTTTCATCCAGCACATCATTGACGTTCATAAGCACGGAATCCGCATCTGTAACCGCAGACTCAAATTTTTTGAACAATGGCGTTAATTTCTGTTGTGCCAATTCCGTCAACCCCGGCCTGGTTTCCGTGGGCAACGTGTCATATTTGCTTACCATAGGAGCTCCATCAAATATCGGATTTATCTGCAATCCCTTGCCCCCTATGATACCGGTATCATAGAGTTCTACGGAGCTATTTTTTGAAAATCCGAAATCACTTTTCACTGAGAAAGTAACCAATAATCTACCTGAATCATCATTAAATCCAATATCGTTGACCGTTCCTACATTATAACCGTTAATGGAAACAGGGGTTCCGGGCTGTAGTCCGCCAACATTGTCATAAATCGCATAAAGCGTTATGTTATCATCAAAAAGAGGGGTCGATTTTAAGTAACTAAATCCCAAGACAAACAACAGGATTCCACCAATGACAATGATTCCTGTTTTAATTTCCCTAGATAGCTTCAAAAGGATGGTTTTTCTATTGCCAACAAAATTAGAAATAAATTTTAAAGACTGGAGTTATTCAGAAACGTATTTTAAGGCCTCAGGTACAGAAATACGCTTCCCATCCTTGTAAGCGACTATAAAGGATGTGGTGTACCCTTTTAAATCTGCGTTGGATTTTAGCATTTCCGCTTCCTTATAAGAATTGGTGCTACCGTACAAGTATCTAAAAAGGTTCATGTAAGGTTCCTTGGAAATTTTATTTAGACCCTTGAAGTTACCAGGTGTTGGGCTCAAATCCTTTGAGCTCGCCATTAGTTGTATTTTAAAAACAATATTGGCCAAAGGTTTAGGAGAAGTCTCCTTACTTTTAGAGGATGTAACGGTCTTCGGGTTTTCAATGGTACCACTATTTTGTTTAGGAGTTTCTTCTTGGACAATCTTAACAACCTTGGGAGTACCTTCCGGCTCTGTAGAGGGGGGAGCATCTTTTTTTTGTGTTTCTCCCAATGAAGTGTCCGGCTCTTTTTTATTGGGTTTCTCCTCTTTTGCCATAAAAATCTCTTTCTCTATAACTACCTCATCCTTTGATGATTGCACTTCGGATGCCGCTTGTATTGGGGCATCCGCCGTATTGGCTTGGACGTTGCTCTTATATTTCAGGATAGCTTCTGCAATGGCGGCGCCCATTTCGGTTTGCCCTTTTTGCGAGTTTAAATAAGCCCCTTCGGATCTATTGGTAAGAAACCCGGTCTCCACCAATACGCTGGGCATAAATGTCTGATGTAATACGATGAACCCTGCTTGTTTGACTTTCCTATCATTTCTTTTTAGCTTTTCGGAAAACTTTTCCTGCATTATTTTCGCAAGTAGTATACTTTGATCCAGAAATTCTTCTTGCATAATGGTCAATCCAATAATTGACTCCGGAGAATTGATATCGTAGTCCGCATACCTCGTTTCATAATTGTCTTCCAAATAGATAACCGAGTTTTCCTTTTTCGCAATCTCAAAGTTTTGTTTGTTGGCGTGTAGTCCAAGTACAAAAGTACCGGCCCCGTGGGCATCGGAAGAATGCGAATCACAATGTACGGATACAAAAAGGTCTGCATTGGCCTTGTTGGCTATCTCGCCTCGTACAAATAAATCTACAAACGTATCATCCTTCCTGGTGTACACCACCTTAATATTCGGATTACGTTCCAACACCTCCCCAACCTTGAGGACAATTCCTAAGGCAATGTTTTTTTCCAAGTATCCATTTCCCAGGTTTCCGGGGTCGTGACCACCATGGCCCGCATCCAAAACAACAACAAATGGGTCGCTATTGTCCGGTTCGGTATTACTTTTGCCAAAGGCTATTACAAGTGGCACCGACAAGAAAAAAAAGATGGGAAGAAACCGTTTTACATTCATAATAACATAGCGTTTTGATGCTCCCTACTAGGTTAAATTTATGGTAATACCCTATAAGGGGAACAAAAAATATATGTAAGTTTGATCTCCAATCCCAAAGCTAGGGGGAAGCCAAACCTTTACAAAAATAGGATATATAGCCTTGCAATCAAATAAACATTTTCTTTTCCTATGGCTGCTTTTGGTTGGTTCAATTTGGGTAAACGCCCAAGAAGACCAAATTATTCCATTGCCCATAAAAGCGCAAAAGGACACCATAATTGCCCCCCTATTTCCCATTACCGCTTTACAGGATAGCATTCCCAACGATTCTACCCAAACCGACTCCTTAAATAGAAAGGAATCCATTCTATTGGATAAAATTAAGTATAAGGCCAAGGATTATGTCAAGCTAAGTCAAAAAGACCAAAAGATATATCTGTACAATGAAGCTGAAATCTACTATCAGGACACAGAATTAAAGGCGGGCATCATTATACTGGACTATATAAAAAACGAAGTGTATGCCGGTCGTATTAAGGATTCCTTGGGCAACTACACGCAAATTCCTTTTTTTAAGCAAGGGAACAACGAGGTAATACCGGATTCCATCCGCTTTAACTTTGACACCCAAAAGGCATTGATATGGAATTCGCGTACTGAACAACAGGCGGGTCTAGGTCAATTGGGGAGTGATGCCATGAAGGTATATGCAGAGATTACCAAAAAGGAAAATGATTCCGTCTATTTTTTGAATGAAGGCAAGTTGACTACATCCAAGGATACCATAGACCCCGATTACTACATCCGGGTCAGGAAGGCCAAATTTGTACCCAAAAAAAAGGTGATTGCCGGATTTAGCAACCTATACATTGCAGATGTTCCCACACCTATTGCCTTGCCTTTTGCCTATTTTCCCCTTACCGTTGGCCGTACTGCAGGATTAATGATGCCTACCTTTGGAAATGACCCGGATCGTGGATATTTTCTTCAAAACGGCGGGTATTATTTCCCTATAAACGACTATGTAGACCTGACCCTTACAGGCGACTTTTACACCAATGGAAGTTATGGTTTTAGAGGAACATCCATTTATTCCAAGCGTTATAGATACCAAGGAAACATTAATTTCAGATATGAAAATCTGGTTACCAGCCAAAGGGGGTTCAGCGACTATAGCAGGACAACAATTTACAATATTCAGGTACGCCATTCCCAGGATGCCAAGGCCAACCCCAATTCCAGGTTTTCCGCATCGGTCAACTTGGGAAGTAGTACGTATTTCCAGAATTCCTTATTGCAGCAAAACCTGCCGAACACCCAGAACAATAGTTTGAATTCATCTATTTCCTACTCCAAAACATTCCCGGAATATCCAATGGTAAACATGAGCCTTACCGCTACTCATAGCCAAAATACAAGCGCTAATGCCCCTGAGAACAATATTCAAATGACCCTGCCCACGTTTCAGGCCAGTTTGGAGCGAATATTTCCCTTTGCCAAACGTGACGGAATTAAAAAAGGGATTATTCAGAATATCAATTTTCAATATGATGTAAATGCGCGGAATAGCCTTACTACCAATGACGATGATTTTTTGACCGGAAGAATGTTCGATAATGCGCGGGTCGGAGCCCGGCACAGGATTCCCATAAGTACCAACTTTAAGGTGGCCAAATTTTTTAGTGTAAGTGTGGGAGGGAACTATGAGGATGTATGGACCCTTGAGACCTTTAATCAGCGCTTTGATGCCGAGGAGAACCAGGTAGTACGCGATACGATAAGCGGATTTGACCGTTACAACACCTATAACTTTAGCGCCAGTATAGGTACTACGCTTTATGGCACCTTCAATTTTGGGGAGGACAAAAAAATACAGGCCATCCGCCATGTTATGAGGCCTTCGTTAAGCTATGGATTTGCACCTTCCTTTGAACAGTTTTATGATGAGTATATTGATGGGGATGGGGAAGTGGTACAATTTAGTAGGTTTCAAGGAACCCTAAATGGGGCACCAAGTCTGGGGCGATCCAATAGTATCGGTTTTTCACTGGCCAATGTTTTTGAGGCCAAGGTAAGGGATAAGGATTCTACCGCCACGGAACCGAAAAAGATTCCCCTACTTAGCAATCTAAACTTATCCACAGGTTATAACTTTGAGGCAGATTCGTTACGGTTGAGTCCTTTGAGCATTAATGGGGGTACCAATATTTTGAACAACAAGATGGCCATCAACTTCTCAGCTGGCCTGGATCCTTATGCCATAGATAATAATGGGCGTCGGATAAACACCTTTAATATAGATAATGGGGGTAGTCTTTTTAGATTGACCAGGGCCAATGTAAATGTTGGATATTCCATCGACAGCGAAACATTTGGTAAAAAAAAGAAGGAAGAAGATGGAGAGGAGGATGAAAACCCTTATGACTATGTTGCCCAAAGTGGTGGTAGGGATGATGACCTTTTCGGACGGGCGGACCAATTTAACGAACCGCCCAGAGGGGGCGATGATAGGGATTCCGAAGATGTGGAAAATCCAATTTATGCTACCAAAATTCCCTGGGATTTTAGATTGGCCTATTCCGCCACATATGCGAACAACCAACGTCAGAACGAGTTTAGTAGTCATTCCCTTATGTTTTCCGGAAATATTGAGCTATCGCCAAGGTGGAGAGTCGGGGGCTCCTCTGGATATGATTTTAAAAACAGGGGATTTACGTTGACCCAGCTCCGTTTTGAACGGGATCTAAAAAGTTTTGTCCTTCGATTCAATTGGACTCCCTTTGGAAATTTTGAGCGCTGGTATTTCTTCATCGGAATAAAAAGCTCCATACTCAGCGACCTAAAATGGGAAAATCGAAGTCAACCACCGCCAAGAAGATAACGAATTTCAATTTGGTATTCTTAATTCATCCCTATTATGAAAAAAATCATAAATACATCAAAAGCTCCTGCCCCTATCGGCCCCTATAATCAAGCAGTACTAAGTGGTGATACCCTGTATATTTCTGGGCAAATCCCTATCGACCCCGGTACCGGGGAATTGGTTAACGGGGATATCGCCAAGGAGACCCATCAATCCATGAAGAATCTGGGTGCCATTTTGGATGAGGCGGGAATGACTTTTGAAAATGTGGTAAAGACCACTATTTTTTTAAAGGACATGCATCAGTTCAAGGAAGTCAATACCGTATACGGGGCTTACTTTAACGAAGATACCGCTCCGGCCCGCGAAACCGTGGAAGTCGCCAACCTTCCCAAGTTCGTGAACGTTGAGATTTCCATGATAGCCATTAAATAGATTGTTTGTGAAATTCAACAAGTCCATCAATAGGACGTTGCCGAATGACACCCAATACCAAATCGTTCCTTTCAACTACCGCTTTGAGTTCGTCCTCTAAATAATGGGCGATGCTACCTACAAAATGGACAGGAACCTTGGTAGCCAGTTCAAACTGCATAATATGGTTATTTATAAACTGTTGAAATCCTTTGTCAATGACACCCTTACAATAGGGATGGTCCTTATTCTCGACTAAAAACCGTGCAAAAGTAGCCAGATATGTATTGGGATTGGGCTGTTTATACAGGTTTTCCTTAATGACATCCGGATCCAAGTTGTACTCCGCGGAAAACTTCATGGCCAAATCTTGGGGCATTTTGTGATAATAATAATCACGTATCAGTTTCCTTCCAAAAAAATTACCACTTCCATCGTCCATGGGAATGTAGCCCAAGGAAACCACCTTTTGAAACATTTGGTGTCCGTCATAATAACTACAATTAGACCCTGTCCCCAAAATGCAAACAATACCTTGATGCCCCACCTGTGTAGTGGAATAGATTGCGGCAAAAGTGTCCTCCCGTACCTCAGCCTTGGCATTGGGAAAAAACACCTTAAAAATTTTCTTTAGAAACCGTCGCATACGTTCGGTTCCACATCCGGCACCATAAAAAAAGAGCTGTTTTACCTTATTGCTGTTCTTGGAGAGCTCAAAATTATTGGCCAACCTATCCTCTATCACTTCACGAGTCAGTACTTCGGGACTAAGTCCCAAAGTCTGGGTAAAAAACACCTGTTCACCCTTGTCATCCAAAGCTATCCAATCTGCTTTGGTAGCCCCGCTATCAACTATTACCACCATATATATCCCCTTTTAAAAAAAGAATCCTGAAAATACACAAAATACGGTATATTTTCAGGAAAACTTTTTTCTAAATCAAAACTTAAAGACTGTGAACGTGCTGCGCCAAATCTATCAACTTATTGGAATACCCCGCTTCATTATCATACCATGAAACCAGCTTGAAGAATTTGGAATTCAATTCTATTCCGGCACCGGCATCAAAAATACTGGTACGCGCATCACCCACAAAATCCTGGGAAACCACGGCTTCGTCTGTATATCCCAAAATACCGTTGAGCTCTCCCTCGGAAGCCGATTTAAAAGCTTTCTTTATTTCCTCATACGAAGTCTCCTTTTGTAGTTTCGCTGTCAAGTCGACCACGGATACGTCTGCAGTTGGTACCCTAAAGGCCATCCCGGTCAACTTACCTTCCAATTCTGGTATTACCTTGGTGACTGCCTTAGCCGCTCCCGTAGAAGCGGGAATAATGTTCAACAAAGCACTTCTACCTCCGCGATAGTCCTTTTTTGACGGACCGTCAACGGTCATTTGAGTAGCCGTTGTGGCATGCACAGTGGTCATTAACGCTTCCTCTATGCCAAAATTATCATTAAGGACCTTTGCCAACGGTGCCAGGCAGTTTGTTGTACAAGAAGCATTGGATACAATGGTATCCGATGCTTTTACATCCTTATGGTTCACGCCCATGACAAACATGGGGGCATCTTTGGAGGGGGCCGAGATAACTACCTTTTTTGCTCCACCATCAATGTGATATTGGGCAGTTTCCAAGGTTGTAAAGATGCCGGTACATTCTGCCACGATATCCGCCCCTACTTCGTCCCACTTCAAATTTTTGGGATCTCTTTCCGCAGTAATACGTACGGTCTTACCATCAATTACCAAGTGTCCTCCACTAATTTCAACAGTTCCATCAAATCGTCCATGGACGGAATCGTATTTCAAAAGGTAGGCAAGATGCTCTACGTCCAACAGGTCATTGATGGCCACAACATCTACATCATCTCTTTTTACCGTAGATCGCAAAACCAATCTGCCTATTCTACCAAATCCGTTAATTCCTATTTTCAAGTTTGACATTTTATGTGTTTTTAGATTAAAAATTATGTTGTCATTATTTCAGAGACCCGAATGAGTTCCTTGTCAATTTTTGTGTGTCCTTTTATTGCCTTGTTTATCGGTGTCAATATAAGTCTATTATCCTGTACACCCACCATAAGACTAGTTTTGCCCTCCAATAAGGATTCCACCGCCTTAACCCCCATTCTACTTGCCAATACCCTATCATAGCAGGACGGCGGCCCTCCGCGTTGCATATGTCCCAGGACAGATACCCTTACATCGTAGATCGGTAGATGCTCCTCTACATACTCCTTAAGTTCAAATACATTCTTCCCGGTCTTATCACCTTCGGCAACTATAACTATACTGGAAGATTTACCGGATTCCTTACTTCGCTTCAAGGACTCCAAAAGACGATCTAGGCCCAAGTTTTCCTCAGGGATCAAAATTTCCTCCGCACCGGCACCTACCCCGGCATTTAAGGCGATATGCCCTACATCCCTTCCCATTACCTCAACAAAAAAGAGACGGTTATGGGAGCTGGCCGTATCCCGAATCTTATCCACGGCCTCAACGACCGTGTTCAAGGCCGTATCAAAACCTAAGGTAAAGGTAGTACCGAAAATATCATTATCAATGGTACCGGGAATTCCTATGACCGGAAAATCAAATTCTTGGTTGAAAATCATGGCTCCCGTAAAACTACCATCCCCACCTATTACGACAAAAGCGTCTATCCCTTCTGCCCTAAGCTGTTCATAGGCTTTTTTTCTACCTTCCTTGGTACGAAATGGTTGGCACCTGGCGGATTTTAAAATGGTACCTCCCTTGTTGATGATATTGTTTACACTACGGGCATCCATGGGTTTAAAGTCACCCTCTATCATCCCTTCATAGCCCCTATAAATACCTACACAGTCCACCTTCATAAAGGCACAGGTACGTACCACCGACCGAATTGCTGCATTCATTCCCGGTGAATCCCCACCCGAGGTAAAAACACCGATTTTCTTTATTTCGGAAACCATCGAAAATTTTAAGCTAGCAAAATTAGCAAACTTATTTCAATTTAGGAATTGTTGAAGTCCATATTTTAGGTAATAAAATGAGCTATATCGTTTTCGTGTATCCCCAATGTTTTCGAAGTTCAAAATACAACATGAGGGCTCTATTCCGTGAGATATTTAACGACGTCCCTTGCTCTTTGGATAGAACCTTAATAAGCTGTCCTTGCCCATTACCGAACTTGGCAATTCCTCCGTACTAGGGAATCTGTTTTCCTGAGTTTCCGTTTTGCCCACCACTCTTCTAAAGAGTTCCTTGAAACTGTTGAAATCAACCTCGTAGGAAAGACCTGCACCTTGGGTATAACCCTGTCTCTGGGCAAAAAATTCCTGGATTTCATTCTCCCTGTTAAAGAATTTGGCACTCAGAGTGCCTTCCTCGTTAAGCAGCAATTGAATTTCAAAGTCGCCGGCGACTACGGTTTCACTTGCCCCGCCCACAGGTACCCCTACCCTTCCATTGAACAAAATCCTATCGCTTATTTGGGTAGAAACCGTCACCCCTATCCTATTTTCAGTTTGTACATCGGCATTTCTATCCAACACTCCTTGCTCATAAGAAAGCCCGAGATTAAATTTATCGTTTTCACCACCCAGGACCTGATTCAACAGTCCGGAGGCCGATTGTAATAAATTGCCCGTAACCGCCTGTCGGTTTATTCCACTCTGATCACTTACAAAGGAGCCCTGGGCCAATAAAAAGAGTGCATTTCTTTCTTCCACCGTCGGATCTTGCAATCGGTATTCCAATTCGGACTGGACAATGGTATTGGTTCCGGGAAACTCTACATTGAACTCAATATCCGGACTTTCCAATTCTCCGGTCAGTTTGGTTACCACTTGTGTTGGGATGCGCCTGGTGTATCCCGGATCATCCAATAAGGGGGCAGGATTGGCATTCAAGGAATATACCGCTTCAAGCTGCAATTGCGCCTCTAAAGGTTCCCTATCCCATATGATGGTTCCACCGGGCCTAACCGTAAAAGTTTTGTCTATTATCCCGCCAAAACGATAGTTGTACTCCCCAGTCACTACCACAAAATCCCCGAACATTTCAAATTTCCCCCGGGTATTGATACGTATCAGCAAAATACCTTCCCCGGTTCCTTTAAGTGAACTTCCGGTCTTACGGTCGGTTACAATTTCAACCTCGGCATCCGGGGTTACTACGAGGTCAAATTCCAACTCCAATCCTTCAAAATCCTCTAAAATACGTTGTTCCTCTATGGTTTTTATACTGTTGCGTTCTATAAAATTTATAAAGGAGTAATCACCTACGGAGGCCACATCGCTCAGCGGTATTTTAAGGGAAGTGCCCTCGGCCGTCTCGGCATCCACTTTTATGGTCAAGGCATTGGTAGGGCCAAAAATTCTGCCCTGCCCATTTATGAAGCCTGTGCCGTAATAGAGTACTTCTTCCTCAAATGCGGTGTCCAAAATCAAAAAGGGATTATTATTGGTATCGATATCCAGATCCAAGAACCAATCCTCGAAATAGCGATGGGTAATGGTACCGTCCAAGACCGCTTTTGTTCTTTTTGTTACATCGGTAATACGGATTTGGTCAAAATCAAAAGTCTGGTCCCGTAAGTCTACCCTGGAATTGGGGGCAAAGCTATAATCCACATTTAGATAAGGAATGGCCAGACCTGCATTATCCAAAGTAAGAATACCACTGAATTCCGGATTATCCACTGCCCCCCTTATCCTGGCACTACCACTTAAATCGCCCCGGATATTGGTAATGACATCCTCTCCCAACGGGCTAAAAGGTTCAAGGTCCAGTTCATTGAAATTTACCAAAAGATTGGCCTGGGGAATCTCTCCTTCATTTTTGATGTTCCCTACGATACCCAATTTCTCAATGCCGTTATCCGTAATCTGGGAATTGACCACAAAATCGGTCAAATCCCTGTTACCGACTATCCCAATGGTAAGGTCTCCCATTCGCATATCATTAATCGCAAAATCGGCAATGGCCAAGTTGGAAGACGGAAGATAGACATCATCTTTCTGTAGTACATTAAGTGTCCCGTTTACTTCACCTTGAAGTTTTAGGCTATCTATTGAAGGGGTAATCTTGTTTAGGGAAACGATCTTAAATTGAAGTTCCAGATCCTTATAGGTAGAGTCCGCCAGCTGGCCTTTAAGGCGTATTTGTTCCTGCTCATCATTGTTCATCACAATTTCCTCGATCCATATACTGTCCAAGGTCCGATTGAGGATAACCTTATTCTGGCGATTTCCGTCCTTGTTCAGAATCCATTGATTTCCCTTAAAACTTACATCCGATGTCTTTAGGCCGATAACGGACTTGTTTTCTTGATTGAAGGTGTGATAAAAATTCAGGTTATAACTATCATCAAATTCACTACCTCCCTTAAACTCCGTTCTAAAAAATAGGGTGTCCTTTAAGGTGGTATTGATAAGGCTAAAATCCTTTACATCATAATAATTTGTTGAAAGATCGGCCACTGAGACATAGGTATTGAACAAAGGATTCTTATTGTCGATCTTTATGTCAATACTGTCCGCAACGTTGCCATAGGCCTGTATTTTGGGCGATTTGAAGTTCAACTTAAAATCACCTTTGTCCGCAATTATATTTCCCCGTATGAAAGTATTCGGATCAAATTGGACCTCAGGGAAAAAAACATCCACGATTTTGTTGTAGATCTTAAAATTAAAGGACATGGTCTGTCCTTCGGAAATCTCAAAAGGTCTGTAATTGGTATAGATGCTTCCAATAGAATTTTGCATTAACCTACCGAGTTCTTTTACCTTAAAATTACCTTTCATATATCCCGTAATGATATCCGGAGAATTTATATCGATTACCCTAATGGAATCATTTTCGAAAGTGGAGGAAACCTTAAAATCATCGAAATAATAGGTGTCGTTCTTATTCTGAAAAATGGTTTTGGTGAACTTAATGTCGCCTACCAAATTGTCCAGGGAATTCCCGGTAACGTCCATGTTTACATTGCCCTTAAAAATGGATATGCTATCATTTATGAAGTTCAACTTTTTGAGGTCCGCGTAATCTACGGAGGCGATAAAATTGAAATTGTTACGTTCTTCACCAAAATCGGCCAATCCCTTGAAGTTAAATTGCAGGTTCTCATCATTGCTTACCAGGGTACCATCGAACAGTTGCTCTTTTAGAATTCCGGACACCTTAATATCCTTGTAATCATATCCATTGAAGTTCACGGAATAAATTTGGCCTATTACTTCCGTATTTATGTCCTGGACAAAACCCTGTCCCTCGACATTAAAATCCAAAGTTGTTTTTCCTAACTTCCTATCGTCCAGAAAGTCACCCAGGTCAAAATCGATCAGGGATACAAAACCTTCATAGGTCGCATTGTCAATATTGTTGACATTGGTCAATTCCAGATCGGTATAGCTACTTCCAATGGCCGTGTTGATGTTAACCTTGGCATCTATGGAAGTTTCCGTAATATCGGCCTCTCCGCGAATAGTAAACTGCCCCAATTTTTGGAATAGGGAGGGTATTGATTTACCAAGGATATTGGGCATTAACGACCGTAATTCATAATAGCTGCTCGTTACGTTCTTCATATTTGCTTGCATAGAAAACGGTTCCGACCTACTGAAAAGATTCTTGAAATTAAAATCTCCACGAATGCCCGTGTTATCGGATTGCAAGAAGAGCTGTTCCGCATTCAAATCATTTAGGA
The DNA here is from genome assembly GCF_965228935.1 of Ulvibacterium sp. Lineage (GTDB taxonomy): Bacteria > Bacteroidota > Bacteroidia > Flavobacteriales > Flavobacteriaceae > Ulvibacterium. Next base: position 4,595,073 of record NZ_OZ245846.1, read on the forward strand.
CCCCATTGAACGAGGAGGAAAAAATCACCTCCTTTTCCTTTCCAAATTGATCGTATAATTGATTTATTTCGTTAAAGGCAACCTTGGAGTCCTGAAAGTCGGCTACGAGGTTCACTTTGTTCGTGAAATCCGCAAAATCCTTTCGTTCGTAGTTAAAGACCAAATTTCCCTTTAAGTCGGATCCGGGCGTTTTTATCCGAAGGGAGTCAAAACGCATTTGTTGTTTGGTATATTTAAAGATGGTAGCCAATTTTTCCACTTCCAAGTTCCTCTTGCTCCTAAAAGATAGGGCCTCAATTTCTGTAGTCACCTCAGGCCCCAGAATTTGAAACTCGGAAGCCGATATATTCAAATCCTTAAAATCAAGGATTTCTAGCGTTTCGGTATTTTCATCTATAAGCCTAAAATTGCTTTGGGAAATCTCCACATCGGAAGAAGAGAAAAAAAATGGCGGCGTTCCCGGTTTTCGTGGTTTGCCATCATCCAGCTTATCGATAAAGACTTCCAAATTAGTATTCCTTTCACCTTTGTAAGTCCTTAGCTTAAAATTCAATCGTTCCATATCTATTTCGCCAAATTCCAATTTGCCATTGGCCAAATTTCTGATACTTAGGATGGAAGTGGTAAGCTCATCAATAAAAAAAAGGGTATCCTTTCTATAGTCCTCAACATAAACATTCCGCAATGAGGTATCCCAAGAGATTAGCGAAACCCTAAGACGGTCTATATCGATATTGGTTCCAAATTCATTGTTTATGGTAGTTGTGGCGTACTTGGCAAAACGAGTCTGGACCACGGGCAAGGAAAGGATTATGGTGCCCAAGATGCATATTAAAAGAAACACCAAAAGAATCCTGATCAGTATTTTCCTCAGTTTTTTGATAGGGCTTTATGTTTTACCTTTGTGTATCCAATTTTTGTTCCAAACCGGGTGGAAAACAAAACTATTTATATTCTGGCCATTGAATCCTCCTGTGATGATACTTCGGCAGCGGTACTGCAGAACAAAAAGGTACTCAGCAATATTGTGGCCTCTCAAAAAATACATCAGGAATACGGGGGTGTCGTTCCCGAACTTGCCTCCCGGGCACACCAGCAGAACATTGTTCCCGTTGTGCACCAGGCATTAATGAGAGCAAATATCGACAAAAAACTACTATCGGCCATAGCATTTACTCGCGGGCCTGGACTATTGGGGTCTTTATTGGTGGGCACTTCCTTTGCCAAGTCCCTAGCTTTAGGGCTGCATATTCCCCTTATTGAGGTCAACCATATGCAAGCCCATATTTTGGCCCATTTTATAGAAGGGCAGGATTACCGCTATCCCAGCTTTCCTTTTCTAGCATTGACCCTTAGCGGAGGGCATACCCAAATTGTAATGGTCAAAAATTATTTTGATATGGAAATTTTGGGTGAGACTTTGGATGATGCCGTTGGTGAAACTTTTGATAAAGCCGCAAAAATATTGGGGTTACCTTATCCCGGGGGGCCTTTGATCGATACATATGCCCAACAGGGAAACCCTAAGGCCTTCCCATTTCCCAAGCCAAAGGTGGACGGACTTAACTTTAGCTTCAGTGGATTAAAAACCAGCATTTTGTATTTTGTCCAAAAGGAAGCAAAGGCAAATCCCGATTTTGTATTGGAAAACCGAAATGATATTTGCGCTTCCATACAGCATACCATCGTTAACATTTTAATGGATAAAATAAAAGAAGCCGTTAGGCGTACAGGAGTGACACAAATTGCCATCGGAGGCGGGGTTTCGGCCAATTCGGGAATACGAAATGCCCTGAAAGCAGCGGAAAGGAAGTATGGTTGGCATACGTATTTACCCAAACTCGAATATTGTACGGACAATGCCGCAATGATTGGAATAACGGGCTATTTTAAGTTTTTGGAAAATAGACTTACCGATCAAAAGATATCCGCCCAGGCGAGATATAAACTATAAATTTGAATGTATTTGATTAAAGGTCAAGAAAATTGTTCATCACCAAAAGTATTTGGTCTTGATCAGACCCAAAAATATCTCAAGAAGATTGACCATTTCCTAACCTCAAACTGGATTGTATGCAACTATTTTACAACCCTACTTTGGACATCAGCGTTTCGCAGTTCATCTTTAACCAGGAAGAGAGTCGACATATCATAAAGGTACTTCGGAAAAAGGAAGGCGACACTTTACGGATTACCAATGGTAGAGGGCATTTGTTCCAAGCTAAAATACTAACGGCGGATTTAAAAAAATGTAAGGCGGAAATTGTTTCCACTACCAAAAGACATCCAAAAATGTATGCGTTGCACATGGTGGTTGCACCGACCAAGAATATTGATCGTTTTGAATGGTTTTTGGAAAAGGCCACTGAAATCGGCGTGGATGAAATCACTCCGGTAATTTGCGAGCGATCCGAACGAAAAGTAATCAAGCAGGAACGATTGGAAAGAATAATCCTTTCTGCAATGAAGCAATCCCTGCAGACCTATCTTCCAAAATTGAACGATGCTATTTCCTATAAAGATTTCATTAAAAACACACATGAGGGCCTTCTTTTCATTGCACATTGCGAAAATGGTGAAAAGCTGGATTTAAAAAGAAGGGTAGCCCCAGATAAGGATATTACCATATTGATAGGCCCGGAAGGGGATTTCTCTTCTTCCGAAATCAAACAGGCCTATGAAAAAGAATTTTTGCCCGTATCCTTGGGAAAGAACCGTTTACGAACGGAAACCGCTGCCTTGGTAGCCTGTACGATAGTTACCACTATTAACAACGGTTAATACTAAAAAGCCCCGTATGGACATAATTGCTTCTCCTACGAGGCTTTAAAAACAAACAACATCTTAATTCATAAAATAATGTTCTTGGCAGCTCCGGTTATCTCATAACTCGAATCTTGAACCAATACTATTACATACTTTTTTTCATTGGGTGCAACGATTTCCGGAAGAAGCAGGGTTTCCCTGCCCTTTGAGCTTGTAAGGGCTATTCTTTTTTCGGTAACGACTATATTGCTGTTCGTTAAGGTTCTATTCCTGTTTTCCCCTCTTCTTACCTCCGTTCGGCGCTGATCAAGGACAATTAGGGCCCGGAGTTCCTTATTTTGCAAATCGCCATCGATTTCATATTCAAAAGAGACATTTCGTCCATCTTCATCAATTTTAGTCAATCCTACCCTATTCTCAACCTTTTTTCCTTTATAATGATTGATCTTGCCATAGAGCAAAGAGGTGTTGAACCCAACAAAGTGTTCCCGTCCATTAATAACCATTTGTGGGGTATAATTACTTCTATTGCGAAATTGGATATTGTAGTCTTTTTGCTTTCTTGCGTACTCCGGTTTACTAAAAGGATCTTCCCAGCCTATATAATTCCAATAGTCCACATGATAGGACAATGCAAAGACCTCATCGGTATATTCTCTTTTAACCTTGTCCAGAAGTGCGTCGGCAGGAGGGCAACTGGAACACCCCTGCGAAGTAAATAGTTCCAAAACAACAATGGGCTCAAACGTCCCAATTGGGGCATTAGAGTTACGCGAAACCTCATTTTCCACCGGATCGGTCTTTGTAAATGCCACAAAAACAAGACTGCCCAAAACCAATATCGACGCCAAGATTTTTTTCAACATGGATTATACTTAAATTTGATGCGATTGCTTTTTAGTTCGATAGCTTATGAAGTTACTTACACCTCTATTATCAATTTTTTTGCTCTTCACGGCTCTACCGTTGATGGCACAGGAGATTGCGATCCTAAAGTATAGTGGTGGCGGGGATTGGTATTCCAATCCAACCGCCTTGCCCAATCTTATTCGCTTTTGTAATGAAAATATAGGAACCGCCATTAATGAAAAACCGGCGACCGTGGATGCCGGAAGTACAAATATTTTCCAGTACCCTTTTTTACATATGACAGGACATGGCAATGTGGTTTTTTCCAAAGAGGATGCCGAGAATTTAAGAACGTATTTGCTATCGGGAGGATTTTTGCATATTGATGATAATTATGGTATGGCGCCTTATCTTAGAAAGGAACTGGATAAGGTTTTCCCAAATAAGGAATTGGAAGAGTTGGGCAAAGGTCATCCTATTTTTGAGCAAGAATATGATTTCCCGGAAGGACTCCCTAAAATACACGAACATGACGGGCAACGACCTCAAGCCTTGGGTATTTTCAATGACAATAGGCTTATTCTCCTATTCACTTTTGAAAGTGACCTTGGAGATGGATGGGAAGATCCTTCCGTACACAACAATCCGGAGGACATACGGGAAAAGGCACTTCGGATGGGAGCGAATATTATTTCCTATGCATTCAGAAATTGAAAAGAAGCTTTTGATGTACCGATTAATTGGGGCTTATCCCGATCAGCGGCAGCGGTACAAATACAGAAGGAAAAGAACCTAACGAAGACCATGAAAAAATGAACGCAAGAATTATATCACAAGGTATCCTCAGGGCCATCGGCATTCTAACGGGTATTGCACTGGTCCTGTTTTTTTTATACAAAATACAATCAGTATTGGTGTATTTGGCTTTTGCGGCGGTTATTGCCCTAATCGGAAGGCCCATAGTACTTTTTCTTAGAAGAAAGATCAAATTCCCGAACACTCTGGCCGTTATTTTTACTATGGTATTAATGGTAGGTCTATTGGGCGGCATAATTGCACTGTTTATTCCATTGATTACCGAACAAGGCAAGAATCTATCCCTGTTGGACATAGACCAACTGCAAGGTAATTTGAACTCCCTTTACAACGAGATTACCCAATATTTTGGAGCTTCTCCAGAGGTCGTAACGGGGATAATCAAAGAAAGTGAATTGGAGAAAAATCTTTTGGAAGGTTTTGATATAGGTTTTATCCCCAACTTCCTGAACTCTTTTGTTGGCGTGCTCAGTACATTTAGCATAGGATTGTTTTCCGTTCTGTTCATTTCATTTTTCTTTCTTAAGGATAGTAAGCTTTTTCAAAAGGGATTACTGACCTTTGTTCCAAGGGACAAGGAAAGTGGAATGGTAAAGTCCATAGATAAAATAAACAACCTTTTGTCCAGATATTTTGTTGGGTTGCTCCTGCAGATATTTATTCTTTTTGTTATTTACACAATAGTCCTGCTTATTGTGGGCATAGAAAATGCTATTGTGATTGCATTTCTGTGTGCTCTTTTCAATATTATTCCATACATAGGCCCTATTATTGGCGGAGTAATTATGATTCTGCTTACCATGACCAGTAATTTAGGCATGGATTTTAGTACGGTAATATTACCGAAGGCAGGTTATGTCTTAATTGGCTTGGTAATCGGCCAGTTAATAGACAACTTTTTTTCCCAACCCTTTATTTTTTCCAACAGTGTAAAATCCCATCCCTTGGAAATCTTTCTGGTCATCATTATTGCCGGACTTTTGTTTGGGGTTGTAGGAATGATTGTAGCGGTGCCCGGTTATACTGCTATTAAAGTAATTTTAAAAGAGTTTTTATCAGAAAACAAAATTGTGAAATCTTTGACTGAAGATCTATAGTTATATTTTGAATGAAAATCTATTAAAGCCTGAAATACAGGAATTCATATTAAAAAATATTGATGCCGAAGTAGTGCCTTTTTTATTGAAAAAACCTTTTTTTGAAGGAGTTTCGAACAAAGAATTGGTACAACAGATCATTTCCAAAAAAAAGTCAAAAACGAAGCTCCCCACCTGGTATAATACACCAAACATTTATTTTCCGGATAAATTACATATTGAACAGGCTTCTTCTGAAATCACGGCCCAGTACAAAGCCACCGTTGTCAGCGGAAAATCCCTTGTGGATGTTACCGGTGGATTTGGTATAGATACTAATTTCTTTGCCCTTAAAATGGAGGTCATCCATCATTGTGAAACCAATCAGGATTTATCCGAAATAGCTACCAACAATTTTAAGGTTCTTGGGAGAAAAAACATCAAAATTGTATCAGGAGACGGGCTAAAGTTTTTAAGGGAATCCAAATCAAGGTTTAATTGGGTGTATCTGGATCCCTCCCGTAGGAATGATCAAAATGGGAAAGTCTTCTTTTTAAAGGATTGTTTCCCCGATGTTACCGAGCATTTGGATTTACTTTTCCAAAAATCCAATAATGTCCTGATAAAGACCTCTCCCATTTTAGATATATCGGTTGGAATAAGGGAGCTCAGGTTCGTAAAGGAAATACATATTGTGGCCCTAAAAAATGAGGTCAAGGAATTGCTTTGGGTATTACAGGCTAACTTCAATGGGGAAATAGCCGTTAAGACAGTAAACATTGATCGACAAAAAAAGGATACTTTCAACTTTACCTTCCAAGAAGAAAAAAGGGCCGTTCCAAACTTTGCAGCACCTCAAAAGTTTCTGTATGAACCTAATTCGGCCATTTTAAAATCCGGGGCATTTTCACTCTTAACAACCCGGTATTCTATAGGCAAGCTCCATGAACATTCCCACCTCTACACTTCAAAGGAATTGAAAGACTTCCCCGGTAGAAAATTTAAGATTGAAAAAGTAGAACCCTTTTCAAAAAAGGTCTTGAAAAACATCAATCTCAAAAAGGCTAACATCACTATTCGGAATTTTCCCGATAGTGTGGATTCTCTCAGAAAGCGATTCAAGATTTTGGACGGAGGAGAAGAATACCTATTCTTCACTACAGACCTCCATGGCGCAAAAATTATTATTTGCTGCAAAAAGCTTTCCTAATACTCCAAGTCCAAGGTTTGTGTTCTTCTTTTTAAGTTCAAAAATTGCCCGGATACATGTTGGCGAAACTTTGTGAAAATTTAACACTTTTTAAGTTAATAAACCTTAAAAACTTAGGTGAACTCCAACGTTGTAGATTCCCCATTTCTAATAAGGTATTGAGAGAAAATACCTAACAAATTGGATTTTCTTTGTGATTCCTGAAAATTTGGAATACCAAAAAAATAAAGCACCCTAATTGCCATATTACCAAATAAAACAAGGCCTTAATCGCAATAGTCCTTAAAAATTAACATTTGAGAATGCAACGGAATTTGGGAAATTATTGCGAATTGGGTGTTTGTAATTCACATAATTTTGTTATTATTACCCGGAATTTGGGTTTTCCTTAACAGTTTGGTGTGCCGCTAAGCGTTGAAAAACCTACAAAATCAAGATTAATTTAAACTAACAAACAACAAAGGATTATGAATCAAAAACGAGATTACAATTCGTTAAGACCCAAAGGAAAGTTTTCTTTCCTAACCATTGGGTTTTTGTCGATGTTGATTTGTTTGGGAACACAATTCGCCCAGGCAAATGATGAAATTACAACTGAAACGGAAACTATTTTCCAAACCATCGTTTCAGGTACTATTACGGATTCCGGTGGAGTTCCTCTTCCTGGGGCCAATGTTGTTGAAAAAGGAACAACTAACGGAACCCAAACCGATTTTGACGGGAATTATGCCTTAACTGTGGATTCCAACGCTACTTTGGTTGTCAGTTATTTGGGTTTTCTGACCCAGGAAGTGGCCGTCAACGGGCAATCTACGATTAACGTAACCTTGGCTGAAGATGCCGCGGCACTTGATGAGGTAATTGTTACGGGATATCAGACGGAGACCAGACGGGAAACTACCGCGGCCGTTTCCATTGTAAAGGCCGAGGAATTGGCGGCAGTACCATCCGGTAACGTAGAACAGCAGTTGGCCGGTAGGGTTGCCGGGGTTACTGTTATTACCAACGGTCAGCCTGGTACTACCTCCCAAATCCGTGTTCGCGGTTTCGGAGCCTTTGGGGGTAATGAACCACTTTATGTTGTAGATGGGGTTCCCATCAATAATATAGAATTCCTTAATCCGGACGATATTGAAACGACCACGGTACTAAAAGATGCGGCCGCCGCCTCTATCTATGGAGCCCGGGCCGCCAACGGGGTAATCGTTTATACTACTAGGCAGGGGAAAAAAGGAGCAAGGAAGACCAATTTTAATTTAAATGTACAAAGCGGGGTTACCGATCCCAACTCAAACGGCTCCCCAGAAATGTTGAGTCCACAGGACATGGCCCGATATACGCACATTGCCTATGAAAACAATGCTAGGGCCACCAATTCTCCAGTACAGTATACGCACCCGCAGTATGGATCTAACCCTACCCCAACTTTTCCGGACTACCTTTTAGTAGCCGGGTTGCCCGGCGGAGACCAAAGTGGTGTGCGGGGAGAAATTGATTTGGCGGCGATGCGAGCGGCATTTGAGGCCGATCCGCTAAATACCTTTTTGATTCGGCCCAATTTGGCAGGAACCAAATGGTACGATGAAATTACCCGTATCGCACCCATAAGCCGGGTAAGCTTGGGTATTGACGGAGGTACGGATAAGGGACGCTTTTTCTTTGGCTTAGGCCTACAGGACCAATCCGGTATCCTCTTGGAAAACGAATTTAGAAGATATACGGCTCGTTTCAACTCGGAATGGGACATAACCCCCTGGTTGTCCTTTGGGGAGAATTTTCAGATGACTTATCGTTCCGAGACAGGAAACCAAGGTGCAGCTGGTGGTGCCGGTATCGCTGATGAGGAGTCCCAAGTATTGGCGGCCTATCGTATGCCGACCATCCTTCCGGTACGGGATGAATTCGGTAGTTTTGCCAGTACTCGGGCAGGAGGTTTCAACAATCCCCGTAACCCGGTGCGTATTTTGACCCGGAACAATGGAGATGATGTATCCTTTTCGGTACAGGCTTTTGGAAATGTATTCGCGGAATTAAGACCAGTTGATGGCCTATCGATCCGGTCAAGTCTTGGTGGACAATATTTTAATGCCACTGGACAATTTTATGGTTTCCGTTATCTGGGGGATTCCGAGCCCCAGGCCAGTGACTCTTTTAATGAAGGTTGGGCCTACGGTTTCCAATGGATATTTACAAACACCATTAGTTTTGACAAGACCTATGGAAAACATAGTATCAGGGCATTAGGTGGAATAGAGGCCATTAACGGCACAAATACCCCGACCACCTCTTCTAGGGGAAGAAGTATATCCGGTTCCGGTATCAATCCATTTTCCACGGATTTGGATTTTATTACCATGTCTACCGTACAGAGCCCGGTGGTTTCTGGAAACATCTTTACAGGGGTTAATTTCAGTTCCTTATTCGGAACATTGCGTTATAGCTTCGATGAGAAATACACCGTTACCGGGGTTATCCGTCGGGATGGTTCCTCTGTTTTCGGTGCAAATAATCGTTACGGGGTTTTCCCTGCGGTATCGGGTGGATGGACTGTTAGCTCAGAACCTTTTATGCAAAACCAGAATTTAATCAACAATCTTAGGGTCCGTGCAGGTTGGGGAGAAATGGGGAATTCCAATAATGTTTCGCCTACCAATCAGTTTTCCTTGTTTGCTTCCAGCTTTCAAAGAACTTTCTATCCTATAGAAGGCCAGAACAGTGGCGCCAATGAAGGTTTTGCGCCAAGTACCATTGGAAACGCAGATGCGAAATGGGAGACCAGTGCCACCTTGAACATCGGTTTTGACTTGGGTCTATGGGACAATCATGTGGAAGTACAGTTCGACTGGTGGAAAAAGGATACGGAGGACTTACTCTTTCAAATACCCTTGCCCGGGGTAACCGGTTTTGGGGCGGCCGCGCCTTCGGTGAATGTAGGGGCCATGTTGAACCAAGGGGTGGATTTCCAAATCGTAGGTCGAGGAAATATCACCGAAGACCTTTCGTTCCAATTGACCACCAACCATAGTTTCCTTAAAAATGAAGTGGTGGAATTTGCCCCTGGCATCGACTTTTTGGAGGGCCAAACTTTCAGGGGTATATCCCCCACCAGAAACCAAGTGGGTAGACCCCTTTCCTCTTTCTTTGGGTATAATGTAATCGGGTACTTTAATAGTGAGGAAGAAGTCGCCAATTCCCCCGCCCAGGAGGGTAAAGGGTTGGGACGTTTCCGCTATGAGGATGTCAATGGCGATGGTGAGATAACCCCAGACGATAGGGTCTACTTAGGAGATCCCATTCCTAGCTATTCCGGAGGAGCTACATTTGAATTGAATTACAAGCAATTAAAGATGGAAATGTTCTGGAACTGGTTCGTAGGGAATGAAATCTGGAACCAGTCCAAATGGTTCAGGGATTTCTTCGGTACCTTTGAAGGTTCCGCCAAAGGGGTAGCGGCCTTCCGCTCATGGACCCCGGAATTGGGCAACAATGCAGCTGCGCCTATATGGGAAAGCGAAACCAATTTGAGTACCAGCGGTGCCGGGAATTCTTGGTATGTGGAGGACGGTAGCTATGCCAGGTTACAACGTTTGGCTTTGATATACTCTTTTGATGACAAGGTTAAGGATGCCTTGGGCCTAAGCAGGTTTGAGGTTGGTGTGTCGGCCAACAATATCTGGACCATAACCAACTATAGCGGTTTGGATCCAGGAGTTGGTGGAGATGTCGATACTCGCTTTGGTATCGATGTTGGAAATTATCCCGCCACACCATCATATTTACTCACTCTAAATCTTGGTCTATAAGGGATTGTGATATTCTTGTGATATTTAGAAAAAAAATAATTCATATATTTAAGCAAAAATTAACTATGAAAACTATGTATAGACTAAAAAAATTGCCTATTGCCTTTGCTGCGCTCCTCATGTTCGGGGTGTCCTGTAGCGATGAATTTTTGGAAGTGGCGCCGACCGGGTCTTTGGCCGGTCCGCTTTTGGAAAACCAGGCCGGAGTAGAAGGCTTGTTGATTGGTGCGTATTCCGCTTTAAACGGGGTATTCGGCAACCGCTTCGAAGGGCCCAATCACTGGATAACAGGTTCCATTTGTGGAGGAGATGCCAATAAAGGAACGGATTCCGGGGATTATTCCAGTATTAATCCCATACAGCGTTATGAGGCCAGTGCCGTAGATCCCAATAATGATTTTACCCGTTTTTGGCAAGGCCGATACGAAGGTATCGTTCGTTGTAATAATGTGCTCTCCACTTTGGTCGCCTCTGCTGACGCTATCCCTTCAGATGTAGCTGCAAGGCTTGCTGGGGAAGCAAGGTTTCTACGTGGCCACTTCTATTTTGATTTGAAGAAGCATTTCAACAGCATTCCTTATTTTGATGAAACCGTACCTACGGAGGAAGTGCCGTTGATTCCGAATACTCCGGATGTATGGTCGCAAATTGAGGCCGATTTTCAATTTGCCTTTGACAATGTACCAGCGGACAATGGTGCCGGAAGGGTCAATAAATGGGCCGCCGCCGCCTATATGGGCAAGGCCAAATTGTATCAACAACAATTTGCTGAAGCCAAACAATGGTTTGATGATGTCATCGATAACGGAGTTACCTCCAATAATTTAAAATATGCCTTATTGGATGATTATGCACAAATCTATAATGCAGAAAATGATAACCATTCGGAGGCGGTGTTGGATGTAGAATCCGCCAATAACACAGGGAATGTGCAAAATGCCAACGCATTTGACGATTTGAACTATCCCTACAATACAGGCCCTGATGGCCCTGGTAACTGCTGTGGTTTCTTTCAGCCCAGTTTTGAATTGGCCAATTCGTTCCGGACCACACCAGAAGGACTTCCCCTGTTGGATGGTTCATACAATAACCCTGAAAATGAAGTGCAAAATAGTTTCTTCCACGTCATCGTCAATGAGTTGGACGAAGATACTTTTGTTGAGGATGGCCAGCCATTAGACCCAAGAATAGACCACTCCATAGGCCGAAAAGGTATTCCCTATTTGGACTGGATCGAGCATCCGGGATCGGCTTGGATTAGAAGTTTTCCCTACGCAGGGCCCTATTCCCCTAAAAAGTATATTTACTATAAATCGCAAGAAAACTCCTTTACGGATGGGAGCTCTTGGACCCGTGGCTATGCGACTATGAATTACACCATTATTCGCTATGCCGATGTCCTTCTTATGGCTGCTGAAGCTGAGGTAGAATTGGGCAACCTGGAAGCTGCCAGGGCATTGGTAAACCAAGTAAGGGCCAGGGCTGCCAATTCAGAGCACTGGGTAAAGGAAAATGATGATCCTGATACCGACGCTGCAAACTATGTTATTGCGGAGTATCCACCATCGCAATTTGCAACACAAGAGGACGCGCGTACTGCAGTTCGTTTCGAACGTAAATTGGAACTATCCGGAGAGGGTCATCGTTTCTTTGACTTGGTGCGTTGGGGCATAGCGGCCGATGTATTGAACGATTATCTCGCCTATGAGTCCCAGTATTTGGTAACCAAATTTGGTGGAGCTAGCTTTACAGCAGGCAAAAATGAGGTATATCCCATTCCCCAATCTCAAATAGATATTCAAGGAGCTGGTGTATTGACACAAAACCCGGGATACTAATCCAAAGAAATAAGTAGATTTTCAAAAAAGAGCCACTCTCATCGAGTGGCTCTTTTTTTGCTTTAAACTGCGATAAAATGAAAACAGACTATACATTACCCCCGCTTTATCCTATCAATTGTAGTTTTTAAGTGCTCAATTATTTCTTCCTTGGCGGATAATAGTTCTTTGAGCAAGGCCAATTCATCGGAGTTTGATTTGGCCTTTCTTTCCAGAGTCAGGGATTCCGTTAATTCCCGTATCCGTTCCAAATGCTTTCCTGAAGGGCTTACCTTTTTTGATTCCCAATTGGAAACGGTAGCCTGTCTTACACCAACCAACCTTGCAAAATCAGCTTGACTTATCCTTTTCTCCTTTCTGTATTTTAGAATTGAAATATCTATCTCTCCTTGGGGCATAATGAAATAATTTAGGGTGGAAAAGAAAAATATCCCAGGTTAATATAAGAAAAATATAATAATGTAGTAATAAACTTATTAATAATATAAGAAAATAATAATATTAGTCGCTTGATTGCTCCAACGAACAGAAAACATTTCATCTTCCACCACTTTTTTGGTACCAAAACTTTATGCTATTTATAAAGAAGATTATAGGTTTCATAAACAAAATCCAACTATCCAAAAATTGAATCCCATAAATTGTTCTTTGTAATTAAGAAGCTTTGGTGCATCCAAATCCAATTAGGTGGAAAACCAAAAAGCAAAATATTTTGGAGAATCATCCGGTTCATACATTTTATTGTTTTTTCAAATAGTTCTATTTCGGAATAACACAAGAGGGTTTATGCAATCATCGTTTTTTAGTCGGAGCATGTGATAAAAACAAAAGAAAAATATCAAAAATGGTGATGTAGCGAATCCACTGGGCCTTCCTAGGGAACATGAAATCAGCTAATCCAAATACGAATTTTTGAATCAGTTTAAACAAATTATTTAGTAACCTCAAAAATGTAGAAAATGAAAAAAATCATTTCAAAATTCTCGAAAAAGTTGTTGTCCAAGCAGCAATTAAAGACGGTCAAGGGTGGAACGCCCTATTGTTTTTGTGACGGCCCTGGCGGTGCCTATGTTGCTTGTCCACAGGGCTATAGTCCTGGAAGTCAGGTACCACAGGGTGTAGGCGATTGCTAGCCAAATAATTTAAAGGAAAACATAAGTTCGTCGTATCAATTACGCCGTTATTTAAATAGAGCTAATACTAACCGACCTATACCATTGCTACGGATTTGCAAATCTTTTATATGAATTAGTTAGTAACCTTAAAAATTTGAAAAAATGAAAAAAATTGTTTCAAAATTCTCGGATAATTTGTTGTCCAAGGAACGGCTAAAGACTGTGAAGGGTGGTGGCACACCATACTGTTTCTGCGGTAGCAGCCCGGTTAATTGTCCTCCTGGGTGGTGCTGTGGCGGACCTTTACCTCCCGAATATTGTTAGTGCCATCATATTTTTGGTGCAAGGTTTTAGCAGCCTGCATCATTTATCAGTAGTTATGACTTGAGTTTAGCCCTGTGGAATACAGGGCTAAATCTTAAGAATTAAAACGAGAATATGTGTTGTGCAACCCTTTCCAGTATTTCCTATCCTCTTTTCCAAATTGCTCACACGTTCGCTCTTTGAAAAGAAAAATAGTTTTACCTACACCACCAAACCCATTGAAAATGTTCAGATAAAGGTTTTGGGCTTAAAAGTCAAGAACCTACAAAATGTATGATAAAAAGCATAAAACATTTTTTCGGGTTTCCGTCCAAGAAGGTTTCAAAAGCACTTTAATTTATTTAAAAAAGCTATTCAAATCAGTTACTTATACTAGAAGTTAATTTTCAATACACAAATTCTTAAATCGCAGTTGTCCCATAATATGTAAAAAACTATGGTCTTTTACGTTAAAAAGAGAAGTTGAACAAATACTTATCATACTGCTAAATCTATCGACCTAGACCTTCCATTTCCTTGCAGTTCATCATACTAAAGCTCCCAGCTTTTTTGATAAAATCGACTTAAAAGAATGAACACATTGTAATACAATATCAGAGAGGCCTTTTCTATCTGTTCTGCCAGGCGTCCTTTTGGTTAATCGGAATATTTAAATACTAGAGATAGGAATTACAAGTAATATAACTGTCGACATCAGGCATAAAGAAATTCTATAAATACTTTTAATGGATACCATTAGGACTACTTAAATAATAATTAACAAAGCTTTAGGCATTTTTTTGAATTATTATTCATTATTTTATGTAAGTAAATCCTTTATTAATAATAAGTATTTACAATACGTTCTGTGCGCTTTATAGCTTCCTATTTATGCTTCTTCCATGTAAAATTACCAGAGCAAATTTGGAAGTTTTTAAACGATAGCCGTGGCAAGGATAGGGCGCTGGTCTATGTTGCGCTGTCCAAAATGCTTTTGACATTGAAAATGCCACTGGTAAGATACCCCAAGAGGATTTGCAGATCATTTTGTATAAATTATTTAGTAATCTTAAAATTTGAAAAATGAAAAAAATCATTTCAAAATTCTCGGACAAATTGTTGTCCAAGCAGCAATTGAAGACGGTCAAGGGCGGAACACCCTATTGTTTTTATAACGGTTCGCCCGTTGATTGCCCACCAGGGTGTAGTCCAGGATCACAACTTAGTCATCCGGATAGGCCTTGCTGGTAATCCAAAAGGTCTTAAATCAATTTGGTCCCTTTGAAAAGGGGCCAAATTTTAAAAACTAAAATGGTAGTATTTGTACTTCAACCCTTTTTAAGCCATTTGTACCCTGTCTATGGGTTGGCCCATGTACTTGAAGACCAAGGTGAAAAAGTGGTATTTACCACAACTCCCCAACTCGTCCCAACTTTGCAAAATGAGGGTTTCCAATTCCAGGAATTTGAGTACTTGTCCGAATACATAATTAAGAATTACAGGTCATTTTTAGGCCTGTTCTTAAAAAGTCTGCTTTCAAAAGAATATTTTTCAGACCGAAAAAATGAATTTGAAAATGCATTTCGGCTCACCCAAAAACTTATCGAGAAATACAAGCCTACCCATATATACGTAGACCAGAGTCTAGCCGAATACTTTTTTTTCTTCAGGCCTTTTGTCCCAAATATAACCATAGTACATACCAAGGTATACTCAGGTAAGACCAAAGGTATTCCTCCGATGACTTCCAGCTTTATTCCTAGAACCGGGATATTGTCTAGAATGAAGATAAACTATTTATGGTTTAAGGAGTTGTTTAAACAACGATTTCGGGAAACGATTCTAAAAATCGCTTTTCTTGGAAAGGATGAAACCTTTTTATGGAAGGAACACTGTAAAAAGTATGGAATGGACTGGAGAAAACAAATTGATTTAAAACATTCCCTAAACAGAGGTATCAAAAATGTGGACAACCTTGTACTTCTGCCCAGG
The DNA here is from genome assembly GCF_965228935.1 of Ulvibacterium sp. Lineage (GTDB taxonomy): Bacteria > Bacteroidota > Bacteroidia > Flavobacteriales > Flavobacteriaceae > Ulvibacterium. The sequence continues at coordinate 4,610,841 of NZ_OZ245846.1, forward strand.
GAATTAGAATTTCCTCAATTTAAAAAACCTAAGCACGTGCTTTTTTTTGAAGAATTATCCCCGAAAAATGAAAGTGCCTATTACACTTCAACCTATTTAGACCTAAAAAACAAATATCTCCTCGGAACTAATTTCCAGGTAATTTATATGGCTTTTGGTACCCTGGCACAAGGCCCAAAAGTTATCAACTTTTTCGATACGGTCATTTCACTAGTGGAAGAACTTCCAGAAACCATACTTATTGTTTCAAAGGGCAACCATACCATGGAGCTAAAAAACGCCGATAATGTATTCATTTTTGATTATCTCCCACAGCAGGATGTGTTGTCGCATACAGATTTGTTCATTACCCATGGTGGATTGGGCTCGGTCAAGGAGGCCTTCCACAACAATGTACCCATGCTTGTTGTTCCGATGAATAGGTTTATAGATCAGAATGGTAATGCGGCCCGGGTAAAGGCCAATGGACTTGGGGATTTTCTGAATATCGATACATATTCGAAAGCGGAAGTAAAACAAAAAATAAAAACATTGTTACCGGACCACAAATTACAGGTTGCCATTTAAAAGCAAAGTATAAAGTACAAAATTTCTAAAGTGGTCTATGCTAAAGAAGTTTCCACATTACAAACAACCCGACAGTAAGGACTGCGGTCCGACCTGCCTCAAGATTATTGCAAAGCACTACGGCAAGGCAGTTTCCCTGCCCCACATTAGGGAAATAAGTGAAACTACAAGAACTGGGAGTAGCCTCTTGGACCTAAGTGATGCCGCTGAGCACTTGGGCTTCAAAAGCCTAGGTGTAAAACTTTCCTATAAAGACCTATTAAAGGCACCCCTACCTTGTATCCTGCATTGGAACAAGGTTCATTTTATAGTACTGTATGACGCGAAAAAGAGCAAAAAAAATGGAGATATACTTAAAACATCTGATCCAGGTTACGGGTTATTGAATCACTCCAAGGAAGAATTGATAAAATCGTGGATTGGCAATAATGCCGATGAGAACACGGAAGAAGGTGTAGCGTTACTACTGGAACCTACTTCCAAATTCTATGAAAGTGAATTAAGTGGTGAGCAGGCCAAGCCTTTGGGACTCTCCTTCTTAACAAGTTACTTAATTAAATACAAAAGGTTTATCTGGCAGTTGGTCATTGGACTCCTGGCCGGTAGTTTGTTACAGGTTATCTTCCCATTCCTGACCCAAAGCGTTGTAGATGTGGGAATCAAGAACCAGGACATTAATTTTGTCTACCTCATTCTATTTGCGCAATTGGCCTTGTTCCTAGGTAGGACGGGTGTAGAGGTCATCAGAAGCTGGATATTGTTGCATCTCAGTACTCGCATAAACATTTCCTTGGTTTCCGATTTTTTTATCAAGCTGATGAAACTCCCCATATCATTTTTCGACACCCGGATGACCGGTGATATACTTCAGCGTATAAACGACCATAGCAGAATTGAGCGCATACTTACCACCTCATCATTGAACGTACTGTTTTCCATGATAAACGTGGTGGTATTTGGCTTGGTACTGGCCTACTATAGTCTCTTGATTTTCGGTATATTCCTGATAGGTAGTATCCTGTACTTCGGTTGGATTATTGTTTTCTTGAAAAAACGAAGGGATTTGGACTATAAGCGGTTTTCACAGATTAGTCAAGAACAGAGTAGGGTGATTGAACTAATCAATGGGATGCAGACCATAAAACTACACAATGCAGAGAAAAAGAAGCGCTGGGGATGGGAATTCCTCCAGGCCCGCTTATTCAAAATTTCCATTGAAAGCTTGGCCCTGGAACAATACCAAAGCGTGGGTTCGGGCTTTATCAATGAGCTAAAGAACATTCTAATTACAGTGCTTTCCGCCAAATTAGTCATTGACGGGGAAATCACTCTCGGGATGATGTTGGCTATATCCTATATTGTAGGTCAGTTGAATTCCCCAATTACCCAATTAATCAATTTTATAAAGGAAATCCAGGATGCCAAAATATCATTGGAACGCCTTGGTGAAATACATAACAAGAAAGACGAAGGAAGTGACATCCTGGACAAAATCAATGATATCCCAGATAATCTGGATTTTTATATCAAGAACCTGTCCTTCAGGTATCGAGGTTCGGACAAATTTGTTCTTCAAAAGTTAAATTTGCATATTCCGGCGAACAAAATTACCGCAATCGTAGGGGCCAGCGGTAGCGGAAAAACCACCTTAATGAAATTGCTCTTGCGGTTTTATGATCCATCCAAGGGAAAAATAAAATTTGGCACCTATGATACCAAGAATATATCCCAAAAAGTCTGGAGGGACAAATGTGGTGTCGTTATGCAAGAGGATTATATCTTTAATGATACCATAGCCAACAACATTGCCATAGGAGTAGATCATATTGATAAAAAACGCTTGAAATATGCCGTTGATGTAGCCAATATTGAAGAATATATAGAAGAATTACCATTGTCCTATAATACCAAAATAGGGATGGAAGGTGTAGGGCTAAGTACCGGACAAAAACAAAGATTACTTATAGCTAGGGCAGTGTATAAAGATCCGGACTACCTCTTTTTTGATGAGGCGACCTCGTCACTTGATGCCAACAATGAGAAGGTAATTATGGAAAAATTGGAACGGTTCTTCAGGAACAAAACCGTTATAGTAATCGCCCATAGGTTAAGTACGGTAAAAAATGCCCATCAAATTGTGGTATTGGACAATGCTAAAATTGTAGAGGTCGGAAACCACCAAGATTTGATAAAACAACAAGGTGCGTATTTTAATTTGGTAAAAAATCAATTGGAATTAGGTAATTAAATGGGAGATACTTTGGACAATATAAAATTACGGAGCGAAGAGGTTCAGGAGATACTTACCCGCGTTCCCCATTGGATGATACGGTGGGGCAATACCCTCTTCTTGTCCCTTATCGTCTTGGTACTGGCCATTTCCTGGTTTATAAAGTATCCGGATTTAATCGTATCCCAAGCAATCATTACTACCAAAACCCCTCCCCAAAAGGAATTCGCCATGGTTTCCGCAAAATTTGACTCAATACATGTAATTGAATCACAAGAAGTTACAAAGAACACGGTTCTGGCGGTCTTGGAGAATACGGCGAATACGGAAGACGTTTTGTACCTACAATCGATACTCGATACCATCAAAATATCGGACAAATCCATTGAATTTCCATTTGACAGTCTTCCCATTCTTTTTTTAGGGGATATCAACCAAAGTTTTGCCTTGTTCGAAAACAGCTATTTTCAATACAAATTGAACAAGCGATTACAACCTTTTTCCAACCAAGCCATTGCCAACGAGATTTCCTTGGCCGAGCTAAGCAAGAGGCTGTCCAGTCTGGAAGATCAATATGCTTTGAGCAAATCCGAACTGGCTTTTAAGGAAGGTGATCTGGAACGCCATGAAGGCTTGTACGAAAAGGGAGTGATTTCCCAACAAGAATTTGAAAATAAAAAGTTGGAAGTACTGTCCTCCGAAAGAAATACAAAAACCCTCGGTGCTTCTATTTCACAGATCAGGGAAGCTATAGGAGGGGCCAAAAAAACATCAAAGGAAACCGAGATATCCCGTACCCGAGAGGAAATCCAATTGTTAAAGACCACTATACAAGCTTTTAATCAATTAAGACAGGCCATCAAGGATTGGGAGAACACTTTTGTATTCAAATCGGAAATTGATGGCAAGGTCTCCTTTATGAACTATTGGGACCAAAACCAATCCGTGTTCCAGGGAGATCTTGTTTTCACCATTATACCTTCCGACAACTTGGACTATGTGGCAAAATTAAAAACGCCCTCGCAAAATTCTGGTAAAATTGAACCTGGCCAATTTGTAAACGTGAAACTCGAAAATTATCCCGAGACCGAATTTGGTATTTTAAAGGGCGAAGTTGAAAATATTTCCCTAACACCGGACAAGGACGGTTTTTATTTGGTAGATGTTTCCCTACCTCATGAAATGATTACCAGCTATGGTAAGGAAATCCAATTTAAACAGGAAATGCGTGGGGTCGCCGAGATTATTACAGAGGATTTAAGGCTTCTGGAGCGGTTCTTTTATCAGTTGAAAGAAGCTTTCGAAAGGTAGTTCACTTCTAAATTCCACGTATAATCACAGCTTTTCCATTTAAAAAAATCAAAGGGTTGCGACATTTATAAAAGGTCCACTAAATTAGGAGCATCCTTTTTTGTTTCTTTCGCCGTCTTCTCGCATCTTTGTGTGCTGACCACTTTAGACCTGAACAATAAGTATCATGAAGAATTTAATTTCCGGTAATTCCATAACTTTTGGGATTGTCCTCTTAATACTTCTCACATCTTGTGGACAAAAGGAGCCCCCCCCTACCCTTTTTACAAAAATCGATGCCGTACAATCCGGACTTCATTTTAACAACCAGCTTGTTGAGAACGATTCCATAAATATCATAGATAATGAATTCGTATATAACGGCGCCGGGGTGGCTTTAGGTGATCTAAACGGTGATGGATTGGACGATATCTTTTTCGCAGGAAACCAAGTGGACAATAAACTGTTTTTAAACAAGGGGAATCTCAAATTTGAAGATGTTTCCCACATAGCCCAAGTAGGAAAGCCAGATTCGCTTTTTTGGTCCTCCGGGGTATCCATAGTAGATATCAATGCCGATGGTCAAAAGGACATCTATGTTTGTAATACCTTTTATAAGGATTCGCTACGTAGAAAAAACCTGCTATACATTCATCAAGGAATTAATGATGCGGGGATTCCTGAATTCAAGGAGATGGGTGAAGCCTATGGCATTGGGGATTTTACCTATTCATCCCATGCACAGTTTTTTGACTATGACAATGATGGGGATTTGGATCTGTTTATTGGCGTAAATCGGATTGAAGGCATTGACCCCACCGAGTTTCGTCCATTGGAAGACGATGGTACATCATTGAGCAGGGACAAGCTTTACGAAAACCAGTGGAACGACAGTTTGCAACATCCCTATTTTGTAGATGTCTCCGAAAAAGCGGGTATCCGTTACCATGGTTATAGCCATAGTACGTTGATCAATGATTTTAACGAAGATGGCTGGTTCGATATTTATGTCGCCAATGATTTTTTGAGCAATGACCTGATGTATATCAACAATCAGGATGGCACATTTACCAACCGTGCCGGAGAGGTCTTTCAACATTTTAGCCTTTCCTCCATGGGCAGTGATGTGGCGGATATCGACAATGATGGACGCATGGATATCTACACTACGGAAATGCAACCCTATTACAATAAACGTAAAAAATTATTCCAAGGCCCTAGTAGCTACCAAAAGGAAATCTTTACAAAGAAATACGGATACGAAAACCAATATGCGCGAAATACAATGCAATTGAATTTGGGCATCAATCCGGAAACAGGGGTTCCTATTTTTGGGGATATGGGGATGTACGCCGGAGTCCAGGAAACGGATTGGAGTTGGGCGCCCCTTTTCGCCGATTTGGATAATGATGGCTGGCAGGATCTATTTATTACCAATGGTTTTCCAAAGGACGTGACCGATCGGGATTTTGGGGATTTCAGGGTAACGGCCAGTCGCTTGGTAAGCAAGGAAACCCTGATCGCTGCCATTCCGGAGATAAAAATTCCAAATTTTGTGTTTAAAAACCAAGGGGATTTGGGCTTTAAGGATGTAACCCAGGAATGGGGCCTGAACTTTGGTACATATTCCAGTGGAGCGGCTTATGGTGACCTGGACAAAGATGGGGATTTGGATTTAGTCGTCAACAATATCAACGAACCCGTCCTTTTGCTGAGGAATAATTTGGATCGGATGACCCCAAAAAACAATTACCTACGCGTACAGTTGATCGGGAAAGACAGAAATCCCACGGCCATTGGTGCGGTTGTGGAGCTCCATACAAAAGGTATGATTCAGAAAAAGTCGGTGTTATCAGGACGTGGTTATCTCTCGCAACCTGAAAAAATACTACACTTCGGGTTGGGCAGTGCTTCGGTTGCTGACAGCATCACCATTCATTGGCCCGGAGAAGGTAGGCAGAAGTTATCAAATATAAACGTAGATACTCTTGTGCGGATAGTTTATAATACTTCCGCTTTGGATGCAGACCATGTACACAACAAAGGAAGGGAAATTGATTTTCAAGAGGTGTCCAAAAACTATAATCTTGATCATCTAAGTGAAGACCATGATTTTATTGATTTCAATTTTCAGCGGACCCTTCCGCATAAATTTTCGCAATACGGCCCATCCTTGGCAATTGGTGATATTAATAATGATGGCTTGGATGATATGTTTGTGGCCGGAAGTAGAAAATTTAAGGAGAAGTGGTTCCTACAACAAAAGGACGGTACTTTTAAGCAGAGCGAGGTAGCCTATAAAAAAGACTTTGAATTACAAGAGGAAGACGCAGGAACGTTACTTTTTGATGCGGATAACGATGGTGACCTGGATTTGTACATCGCCCGGGGATGTGCACAATATCCGGCCGGACATGAATTTTATAGAGATGTGCTTTTGATCAACGATGGAAAGGGCAATTTTACGGAAAGTACGGAATCGCTCCCAAACATTACCGCTAATTCCTCAGCGGTAAAAGCTGCTGATTATGACCGCGATGGCGATTTGGACCTATTTCTGGGGAGTAGGGTTTTGCCTTTCTCCTATCCTTTGGCAGATCGTTCCTATATCCTGAAAAATGAGAGTACTCCGGGCAAACCTAAGTTTGTTGATATTACCAAGGATGTTTTCCCCGAGACCAGTCCGGGATTGATTAGCGATGCGCTTTGGACGGATTTCAATGGGGACTTTTGGCCAGATTTAATTTTGGCCGGAGAGTGGATGCCCCTTCGTTTTTTTAGAAACGAAAACGGAAAATTGATCGAAGTTACAAAGAACACCGGTATCGCTGACCAAATGGGCTGGTGGAACAGTCTTGCTGCGGCCGACTTAGATAATGATGGTGATACGGATTATATAGCCGGAAATTCCGGGAAAAATATCTATTTCAAGGGTAGTGCGGAAGAGCCAGTTCGCGTATACGCCAAGGATTTGGATGATAATGGTACTATAGATCCCTTAATTTCCTATTATTTAAGGGATAGCATCGGTACAAGAAAAGAGTATTTGTACCATCCCTGGCAAGACGTTACCAAGCAATTTGTGGGTATTCGCAAAAAGTTCAATTCTTTCGGAGCATTTGGGGAATCGACACTTCCTGAAATGTTTGCGGATGGACTCTTGGATGATGCCACGGTTTTGTCCTTCAACTATATGCAATCTTCTTGGATAGAAAATCTAGGCAACGGAAAATTTAAAATTCACCCGCTTCCAACGGCCGCGCAATTGGCACCTATCTACGGAATAGTGCCCAAGCATTTGGATGACGATAACTTTATGGACCTATTGTTGGTTGGCAACGATTATGGAATGGAGGTACAGCAGGGCCCTGCGGATGCACTCGTTGGTTTGGCACTTAGAAACACTGGTAAAGGAAGTTTTATACCCATTTCATTGGAGAAAAGCCATTTCCTTGTACCTGGTGATGGAAAAAGCCTGGTTACCCTTAATGTAGCCAACGAAAAAATGCTCATAGTGGCGTCACAGAACAACGATTCCCTACGGGTTTTTGAACCTAGGAAAGAGTTGTTCAGGGAATTGATAAAACTGAAACCTAACGAAACAAAGGCCCAAACCCGATTTGCGGATGGTTCCCAAAACGTTCAGGAGTTTTATTGGGGCAGTTCTTTCCAATCACAGTCAAGCAGAACCTTGATTATCAATGCCAATGCCGTAGAAGTACGCATTTTTGATTACCTGGGAAATGAAACACGGAAAATTGATTTTTGAAAGTTTTCCCTTAGTATTCGTTTTCATGCTTATAATCGCCATAGCGATACTTAATGGTTCGCTTTAGAGGAATATTCATTCCTTTGGTCTGCTCTTGCCAATCATAAATGGCAGTGGCCATGGATTTTACAATTTCCTGCTTGTCCGGATCGGCAATAAGGTTATACATTTCGTCCGGATCATTTTCCAGATCATAGAGCTCGTTTCTATCCCACAGGCCATGATATTTGATGTACTTATACTTATCCGTCCGCATTCCGAACACTGTTGGGGTCATCGGAAAATCATATTCCCAATAATATTCATAAAAAACTTCTTTACGCGCCGGGGCATCCATATCTCCCGTTAAAATGGGAACAAAGGAAACCCCAGGCATATAGTCCGGTTTTTTTACTCCCGCAACATCAAAAATCGTAGGTGCCACATCAATATTTTGTACCATTTGTTTTGGAGTCTTACCTCCTTGGAACAATTCTGGGCAACGTACCAATAAAGGGACTTTGACAGATTCCTCGTAAAAATGACGCTTATCTATTAGCCCATGCTCACCCCAACTAAAGCCATTATCACCCATATAGATGACCAAGGTGGACTCATCCAGACCTTCCTTTTGTAAGTACTCCATAACGGCACCGACGCTTTCGTCAACTCCTAAAAGCGTTTCGCAATAGTCCACGACCATCTCATGTAAATCCCGATTGTCATGATACATATAATCCACTCCATGCCAGCTTATACGCTGATCAGCAACCCATTGCGGCCATTTGAGATCTCTATATTCTCCTGTCTTGGTCTGGTCATAGGTTTTTGGCAAAGTAATTTTTTTTCCTTTATACCGACCTTTATGACGTCTGGCGGGTTGAAAGCCGGCATGCACTGCCTTATGGGATAGATAGAGAAAAAACGGTTTCTTTTCATCGCGTTTGTCCAGCCAATCCAGGGCATGTTCCGTTAACAAGTCGGTAATATAGGTCGAGTCCTTATAAGCTACTCGATTTCCATTGATATTCAAGGTAGGGTTATAGTATACCCCTTGCCCAGGAAAGCTCTCCCAATGTGAAAAGCCGGGTTGTGGCTCATCCCCATGATCTCCCATATGCCATTTTCCAAAAAAACCGGTCTGATAGCCCGCTTTCTGTAAATATTGTGGGAAATAGGTAAGGTTTCCCGGATCGGGTGCCTGATTATCCACAATGGTATGGGTGTGTGAAAATTGTCCCGTAAGAATAGAAGCCCTACTAGGGGAGCACAATGATGTAGTTACAAAAGCATTGGGCAAATAGGCCCCCTCGGTGGCTAACTTATCCATATTGGGTGTTTCCAACCAAGGTACTTTCCCTGTAAAGCCCATATAATCATATCTATGATCGTCAGTGAGAATAAAAATTACATTACGTGGCTTCTTTTTGATCAGTTCTCCGGGATTACCATTGGCAAGGCAATTTGAGTTACAGAGCATGAAGCCCAGGGCAAGGCCCAAAAAAGGAATTGTTTTTTTCATATGTTCAAATCTATTCAATTTAGTGTTCTATTTCGATTCTTGCTCCAGAAACCCAAGTACATAGGTCAAGGGTGCATTCCAATTCAAACAAATCTCATTGCTGGCATAACTAGGTTCTTGATCTACCCAACTCTTCATAGGTGCCGGATTTTCGGGATAGACCGCTCCGCCTACAACATCCTGCAAACGACTATTAGGTCCCCCCGATAACAGACCTGGGACGGGCTCCGCTATTCCATCTGCAGCACTTTGCCGATGATGGATAAACATTGGGGTTTTGTCCCCAAAACCGGTAAGGTAGCCTACACCCATGGCATTATGGCCCAAGACATAATCCATGGCCTGTTGCACCCCGACCAAATAATCCTCCTTCTTTTCCAATCTATAGGCTTGGGCCATTATCATGGCTGCGTTCAGTACATCACTATTGGATCCCCAATGAAAATCGTCAATCGGTTGAAAATAATCCAAATTATTGGCTTTTCCCACCAAGGCATCGGCAGACTCCAAAATTCCGTTCCTCAGTCTTCGATACAAATCCGGAGGAACCACCTCCCGATTTTCCAAAAGGGAGAACATTCCTAAAAAACGCATATACCGTGTCCAGCTTTCTCCGGGCTTGAATGTAAAATCGATCGATTCCATTCTTAAATGATCAAGATAAGATGAATCCTCTGTAGCAATAAAAAGTTCCGCATCCGCCCAAAACCATTCGTCATCAAAATTTGTGTCCCCATACTGTCCAGTGGAGATATCATCAGGGTTTACAAATTTAATTCCTGGATTGTTCAAGGCCCAAGCATAGGCTCGTTTTGCTGCCTCCAGACATTTCCCTGCATATTCAGCATCCATTTCCCTGAAAATACGATAGGCCTGTGCCGCACAGGCGGCAAAATCTAAAGTAGCAGCGGTTCCCTTCCCAACAATATAGCGCTGACTGGTAGCTTCATGGGGCATCACCATAGGTTCAAATTTTTTTGCCGTAAGCTTATGAAACAGTCCTCCATCGGCGTCCTGCATGGTCAAAAGCCAGTCCATTTCATATCGCAGTTCGTCCAAATAATCGCTAATACCATTCCCACTTTCTGGAATACCAAGTTCTTTATCCTTTATAATTCCGGGATATTGCTCCTCCAAAAGAAACAACTGTCCCAAGGGAAAACTGCCATTAACCACATATTTATTATAATCACCGGCATCATACCATCCCCCTGGTGAGGAAAGGAAGCCTTTAGTCTTGCCGCTTGACGGATGAAAAAGCACGCTGTCATCCGGGTGTGCCATGGGTCTTTGCCACTGGCCCGCGTGTTCCTCTTGCAAGGGAATACCCACCCTTTGGTAATAGAGCCCTTTTACAGAGCCCAAAAAAGTGCTATCCAAAACATTGTGGCGAATTTCAAAAGGGTACGAATATCCCAAACCTTCAACAAGTATCATATAGGTTCCCTCATCCTTAATAGTACTGAAATCGGCAACCCGAACGGTTTCCCCGGCCAATTCCCAATCCTTGGGCTGCGAGAGGTTACCGGTGTGGATTACCTCCATCTTATCCTTGTCCACTATCTTGAATTCCTCTTTTCCCTCCCCTTGGAGAACGGTTGCCTTTTTTACCGCAGCGGGATAGTAACCTATCTGGTTCAATCGGATATCAGGGGTGTACATATTGGCAAAGGGGGTTATGAAATCCATACACGAAACAGCGAGAAACCATACTGCTGATGACAAAAAAATTAAAGTCCTTTTAAATCGGTAATCTTCCATATTAATACTGAATGAAAAAGGTTCAAAACAATTCTAGAATAAAAATATCCAAAGTTGAGATTACTTAAAAGCAGAAATTCCTTTATTCAGTGGATTAGTCCTTTCGATCTTGCTCCATAAACCAATCGTACAACTCATCTGTATTGTAGGCCTGAATCCAAGAATTATGGCCAACTCCCGGATAGCGGGTAAAGCGCACATCATGGCCCATTGTCCTTAAGGCATTGACCATCTCTTCCGATTCGGAAATTGGGATGGATTTATCTTCCTCCCCATGAAACACCCATATAGGCATTTTCTTATCTATCCAAGCGGCATAAGGTACTGGGGTCATACCACATACAACGGCCATGGCGGCAAATTTTCCAGGGTACTGTACGGCCATTTCCCAAGCTGCTCCACCGCCACGGCTCAGGCCGGTTAAATAAATTCTATTCCTATCTACCCGATTTTTGAGCACAATGGAATCCAATAATTGATTTACGGCCCGGACATTCCACCATTTTCTTTTATGGGGATTTTGGGGGGCCAATATCAAAAACGGGAACTGCTTTCCTTCCACAATAAGTTTGGGAGGGCCATTCTTTTTTAGGGTTTGTAAACTATCGCCGGATTCGCCACCACCATGAAGAAACAACAACAACGGAAACTCCTTATCCGACTCGGATTCATAGCCTTGGGGATAATACAGGTAATAGCTTAATTTCTCCTTAGTCACGGTCTCCTGCTCCGCATCTATAAGCAACGATTTAGATTGGGCTCTACAACTCTGAAGGCACAACAAACTCAAAACCAGATAAATACTTCTCTTCAAAATAATTCTTATATCAAGTTTAATTAATTTGATTCTCTAAAATAAAAAAGTCTGAGGCCTCATGGTCCGGATATCGGAAGATGTCCATATCACCATCCCCATCATAATCAATTGCTTGCCCATTATAAATGCCATCGGTCTCAATTACCATTTCCGTATAGTTGGTGTAATTTCCTTCATTTAAAAATAGGGAAACATCAAAATTCGTTTTGTCCAAATTTACGGCCCTGCCCTTATTAATACCGGCCATAACATCAAAATCTCCATCCAAATCAAAATCGTATACCTGTAACGTATGACATGCCGGGATGCTATCCGCAATAATTACACTGTCCCAGGAATCCCCAGACCTCTTGTAGATCGCCAAGGGGTATCCTGCCCGTTCGGAATGTCCCATATAGATTTCTGCCTGTCCATCTCCATCCACATCCCGGATAAAAGTTTTTGTCCCGTTTCTGGACCAATCCCCTTCTTGATCGTTCCATTGTTCGTCCAAGTTCTCTTCCATCCAAGGTTTTGTTAAATCCGAACCTGGGCTATAATAAATCATTCCTGTTGCTACAATATCCGGATACCCGTCCTTATTCAAGTCCCCTACATCCATACCCTCATGAAGTACCTCGTTCTCAATAAATTGAACTCGTTTCCAAGTATCACTGCCTTCTTGCCTAAAAATACTCAAGGTATGCTCATCGAATGTAAGAAGCGCTATATCCAATTTGCCGTCGGTATCAAAATCGGCAAAGCTTACATCCTTTATCGCATCAGGTGCCGTACCAATGCTATGTGGTTTCCAGCTACCATTACTATTCTCGTACCAAAAAATTTCTGCAGTAGCCCCTGCATCTGCCCATTCACCAGGATGTTTCACTGCAAACACATCAGCATCCCCATCACCATCTATATCGGCAGCCTCCAGTTCACCGCTCGCGAAAAGTCCTCCCGTTACAGGTTTTTCAGCTATAATGTTCAATTCCCAAAGACCATCTTCCTGCTGTCCTTTGTAGTACCCCAAATACCCTCCTCTGGAATTGTTATTAATGAAAAGTAAGTCGGCAATGCCATCCCCGGATATATCAACAGGTGTATGCGCCCACCAATACTTGGCACTGTCCACAATTTTGCGCTGTTTAAAAGCCAGCTCCTTTTTTATTTCGGACTCGGCCATAGCTTCCTTCTTTTCTTTTTCTTTACACGATTGGAAAATTCCTGTCAGTACCAAAAATCCTAGTAGGAAAACATAAACGGCATCTTTTTTCATTGCTTCTCTATTTAGTGATTGTGGTGGTCAATCAATTTGTTAATGTGTTCTGACATTTTTTGATGACTTCCTTGATCCGTAACGGCAGAATTTCGCATCCCAATAATGAATGAGTTTTTCCCTTTCAAAAGTGGTGTGGTATTTTCTCCTCTACCAAAACCAAATACCGTCATTCCATCCTTGCTCTCTGCGCCTTCCACAGTATTACCAAGATACGACATCATGTCTGTATGTTCATCCGGGTTGATCTGAGCAACGAAAAAAGTGGTGTCCAAACCTTTTTTATTGAAATAGGCCCAACGAAAGTTGTTAAAATCGATATCGCCTTTATAAAAATCCGGTATTTCCGAACTTGGTCCGGAGGCGTCCGTTCCATAGGTGGAAACTTCCGGTGAAAATGACCCACCCGGTGTTCCTTCATACAAAAACCAATAAGGTGTGCCGTCCGTGCTTAAAACCTCCAAAACGGCATGGTCTTCCAAAAAAGTCCATTCCCATTCCCAAAAACCACTTTTTGTCCTTGTCCTAATCTTGTTTTCCGAAACAATCTCCGAGACACATTTATCATGTCCGGGGTGGCCTGCTCCCTTGTCGTTTTCCGATTTGAAAACTAGGTTGGGAAGTCCACGAAAGGCCGAGGCCGCAGAAGCGGGGTATTGGTCCCATGGTTCCGTCTTGTAGCCTACCCAGTCGTTCCCATAGGTGTCCAGTATTCTGGAAAACCCTCCACCAGTCTTATCGAAATAATAGGTGGCCCCTTTACTATGTATAATGAAGTGCGGCCTATTTTCATAGGTGCCCTCTGAGATTGTTATGCTATTTTTTAAGGGTGTTTCCCTTCTGACCTTTACCATTATACCGGGCCACTGAACGTCCATGCCATGGACCATTTCTCCATCGTGAAGGGGAGTCTTCAATGTTTTTAGACGATTTTTGCCACGCTTTAAAGAGATTATATCCTTGAGCTCTTCGGTATGCCAATGGGCATCATAACAAGGTAAGTCCGTATTATTTTTTTGTTCTACGCCATTAACATTTATCCCTTCCGAATAGCAAGGACTCCAACTGGTCCAGTATAATTTTACACTAAAGTCCTTGGATGTTTGAAAAGGAATGTCGAATAATTGGGAATGCTCCCCGTTACGTGTCGTCCAAAAAGGTTCCTGGGCATAAGGTTTTGCCAAGTGAACATTGTGTTTTCTTTTAAGAGCAAGGTTTTCAACATATGGAAGAACATGGGTAAACCCTTTGTTATCCCTTACCAAGGCCGTTACCGTTAAAGGGCCGCCTTGATCGGGAATCCATTCCGTATTCCAGGTAATTTCAAAAGGAATCTTGGAGGAGTTGCCTATAGAATGACCAAGCTTTCCTCTATGATACAGATATTGCCATTGTCGATACTTGCCATCTCCCTGGACATTAACGTCCTCATAATGCCCTATATAGTCCACGGAAGTGATTTCCCCAAGCTGTTCCCCAGCTAGGGAAAGGGTAACGCTATCGCCCAAAACTTCGTTGGATCGTATCCCGGAGACCTCTGCGATAGGCTTTTTTTTTTCGTCGGAAGCATAATAGATACGAAGGACAACACCATACACCAAATTTTGGGGCCAATCCCAAGACTGATCCTTGGCCACGGTAAGCTTGAAATGATTATCAAGTCCTTGCCTTAAATCGGAAAGTGGTATTGAAGTACGAATATTTGCATGGAACATATAATCCGTTGGAGGATTGGGAATGGTACCGGGCTCGGGCATTCTAACCGCTTTTCCCTTATTGAACCGTATCCGTAAATCCTTGGTATCCTCATGGGATTGCACCCGCTCTACCAGGACTTCGGCACTAATGGCATTTTCCAGATCAATCGCCTGATTTAGGGGAATAAAACCGTCCTTATGTCCATCTTCGGGAAAGTGGTCTGTATTACTGGCATAATCCAGTTTTCCACCAACACGCAGAAATTTGCCACGATCTCCAACCCTATCTGGAACCCATGGGTATTCCTTGAACATCATTCCCGATTTAAGGGACTTTATGGCATCATTTCTCCAGACATGCATGTACTTGTGTTGATCCCAACCCGCACCTATGATGTCCAAATCGCCATCATTATCCAGGTCTACGAACTGGGTTCCTAAATGATTTTCCTTTCCGGTATCGATTACGGTCTTTGAAAAATTCCCCTTTCCATCATTTTTCCATAATTGTAGTTCCAAACTTTCTCCCTTGTGTTCGGCAGTGAGCAAATCCACGTCACCATCCCCATCAAGATCCGTAACATCCAAATTGTTTATGGAGTATTGGGTAACAATCCTATTGCGTTCCCAATTCTTTAAGTCCTGTTGGGCGAACCACCAAAAATTGGCGTCAGGTTCCAGTCCTGGATAGCGTTCCTCGGTAACAATAATATCAGTCTTACCGTCCCCGTTTACATCAGCAATTTCTACCCTATCTATAGGATGTTCACTGCGGCCTACTACAGTCTCCTTCCACAGTGTTTGAATATTTCCCGGATTTTTATACCAAACCAAGATTTTTGGCTCATCCTCACCATCCGGCCTTCTGCCGGCGGCAATATCCAAATCGCCATCCCCGTCTATATCCCCTACCCCTATGCCTTCATCGGAAGTATTTTCACAAACCATGTTCACTTTCCAATCTACAGTATCGGCATTGGCTTCTGGTATTGAAATGGCATAAATATCCCCATCACCGGCAATTACAAACTCAGAACGTCCAGTGGCAATCAAATCCGCTTTTTCAAAACCTTGACTGTTCACGTGGCTCGTAGCAGGCACCTGACCGATCAGACGTCTTTTATACCGTGTTCCTTCGGTATTAAGGGCTTCATACCAATATAAATTGGGTAAAGCCATTGCGATAATGTCCCCGTAAGGGTCGCCGTCTACATCCAAATAAAGGATGGCATCTACATTATCATCCAAAACCGTCCGTTTCCAATGTCCTTCCATTCCCTTTCCAGGATTATGATAAATGTACCTTCCGGATATAATATCCAAGTTGCCATCATTGTTTACGTCTCCGGCATCCAGTCCAAAGTATCGTAGCCAATTGGGTTCGCTCCAATCGCCCCATTTTTGTTTGACGCTATCTATCTGAATATAAGTCCATCCCTCTAAAACATCCTGCTGGGCAAGGGAGCCCGTAGCAATACTTAAGGCATAAAGGATCAAAATATATCTTTTGATTTTCATTGTATGGATTCTGATTGCGTAATACTTTGTCATGAAAACTACTTTAATCTATATTCTTCTAAAATGGTCATAAGGCCTTTACTCCCAAGAGACACTTAAAAACATAGTATCACAATACCCAATTATATCAAATAAAGGATACGGTAAGACACGCTGTGTCGATTTTTTTGAGTCTTCCAAATAGTTCAAAAAATGAAAATACTAAAAAGTGTCCTGGAAGTATGGTATCATTTTATCAAAATAAGATACGGAAAAATAAGAATAAAAAAGGTGGACACTTTGAAAACGTCCACCTGTAATCGGATTATGGATTTTATCTAAAAGCGCTATCTGTATAGCGTAAAATGTCCTACATAACGTGTGCTTCTAGCATCGTTTTGATTTACCACATACCAGTAGTCCCCTGTTGGAAGCTCATTGCCCTCATAGGTTCCATCCCAGTTTTTTACCTGATCCAAAATCGCTACCACCCGACCATAACGATCATAAATCTTTACTTCAATATTAGGGAAGAATTCCCGCCCATTGATTACCCATAGGTCGTTATTATTATCCCCATCCGGTGTAAAGAAATTTGGGATTTCCAACATACCTGTAAATAGGAATGGAATGGGGGCAACGGCCACACAGCCATTTTGGTCTACGACCCGAACCTCAACGGTACCACTTACGTTGGTCCTATATATATTTTCCGTTCCGTAGGACTCATCATCAAAAAAGAACTCATATCCCCCAAAGCCTCCCTCGGCCGTAGCGGTAATTTCGTCCGGTCCGGTTTTTACGGCTGTAAGCGTCAATGGGTCGTAGGCATCGATACTAAATTCTACAAAATTGGTACATCCATTCTCGTGGTAGATGTAAACGGTGTGGTCACCGGGTGGTAAATCGCCCCAGGTCCTTGTGGCATCGGCTTGGGTAATATCATCAACATCCAGGGCAAACAATAGCCTTGGCAACAGGCTATTATCCAGCATTTCCACGGTAGCGGTACTATTTGGAAAAATGCCTTCACAGCCATATTGTACTATAGGTTCTGCGGTAAGGTCCACCCCAATACCAATAGTAAATACATCAGAGGTATCACATCCATTGGCATCCTGAATGTATAGGGCATATGAGGCACCGCCCTGAAGGTTTTGGATTACCCCACCGTCATAAGGTGCAAACACCCCAGTACCCGTTTCATTTACAGGATCTATCATTTCGATCTTGTATTCAAAATAAGGAGTAGGACTTATTAAAGGATCATTAAAAGGTGTTCCCCCTACAATATTGAAAACTACTGTACCATCGTTGGCCCCGATACATAGTTCAGGAGTAGTCTGCAAATTACTTATCTGCAAGGTAGGTGGTTCTATTACCGATATGACATCCTTCTCAAAGCAACCATTTTCATCCTGGATCAAAATCTCATAATCCCCTACGGCCAGTTCGTCGAAGGTATATATACCAGGAGTCGCCGGGTCACTAAAGAATTCATTAAAATTCGGTTCTATGGCAAATTGTATCAAGCCTACTCCACCGCTGGTGACCTCAATGGTAACAGTTCCGTCTTCCTCGCCGTTGCAGGTGACCGGTGTAGAATCTGCCGTAAATAGTATAGGTTCCGGTCTAACGATTTCAAAAGGGCCGGCTATGTCACTACAGCTTGCTCCACTGGTTACAGCAATATAATAATCTGTACCCTCCGGCAGGCCTTCAAAAGTACCATTCGCCTGTGGCCCCCTAAACAAGGTGGCCGTAGCTACAGGACTAAAGGCATCCTGGGGATCGCCATTATACAAGTAGAACAAGTCGTTACCTACTCCACCATTTACGAAAGACTCTATCCTACCATCCAATTCAGAAGCACAGGAAATATCGTCCGGCAAATTGGGCAATAGGGTAATGCCTGTGGCATCGGTCATGGTAATCCCATTGGAGCGTACAGCCAAACAGGTGTTGGCCGCATTCTTTTTACGGACATCAAATTGATACGTAATCCCAGCATCCCCGGGAAAACGTTGTGAAGTACCCGTCATATCCTCATAGGGACTTACTACCACACCATTTTCAACCCGTTGAAATTCGTAAGTAAACAAGGGATCTGGGTTTTCTATCCTTAGCTCTATCTCGCCTTGACCCCCACAACCCGGTACTCTGGTCTGTACCAGCCTAGGTTCTACAGGTGGAGGTGGACTTACAAAATAGGGTGGGGTCACAAAAATACAGTCATAGCTGGATGATACCTCAATGGCATACCAACCGCCACTTATGAAACCACCACTGGCCCCAATGAAAGTAGGGGAGCTTTGCAAACCACTGGTGGAGGCTATATCCGTATTGTCATTACTATTCAAATACAATAACCTATAATTGTATCCGGCGCCAGCTACTCCACCGGTTGCACCGGCAATAGCAGTGGAAGCATCTCCTGTACTGGAATCATAAGCTTCCAAAATGGCATTGTTACCATTAGGACAGACCAAAGCCTGAGGTTCCCGAATACCTGCATCGATTTGTGGGACTATAGGTAGATTGATATCGAACGTATCCGTACAATTTTCAACATCTTGTATTTCCACTCTATAATCGCCACTGGACAAGTTCTGAAAATCGCTACTAGCGGAAAAAGCTACTACTTCTTGATAGCCCGAACCGTCATCACGTAATAATCGATATTGATATGGAGAAGAATCCCAACCTCCGGTTCCAGTAGCCTCTATTCTACCCGTATTATCATTACAACTCACGTTGCCGATTTCTACGGCGGTTACATCTAAAGGACCATTTGGTGTACGTATTGTGGCCGAATTACTATCGGCAGAACAGAAAGGCATGTCCAGGGAAATGACCTCTACAAAGAAATTTCCACCAGGAAGTCCTGGAATGTTTTCAGGGTTGTTGGCCGTATTCAAAGTTCCTGTTGCCAATATGGTTGTCTTCCCCGGATCGCTTCCACTATAGACATTATAGGTGTATTGCCCTATGTAATCGGTCACTTCGATGGAAAGTTCCCCATCGCTTGCACCAAAACAACTTACGGGTTTCGCCTCGGCAATGACTACTGTAGGTTCAATAGGTTCATCAACCGTATGCACGGGCATGGGGTATGCACAACCACCAATATTATCTTGGACCTCCAACAAATAATCTCCGGCTGCAGGCAAGAATATGTCCACATAATCATTACCTAGTGTATTGGTCCACGGTCCGGCAGCAACGGCAGAGATTGCGCTAACCGTAAAATCCGTTGTCCCGATTACCTGAATTCTAACACGTTCATCATCCCTACAATTTAGTGGGTCTATTTGAATTATGGAAGGTACCACATCGGTAGGAGGATTAATCGGTGGCAAGGTAAACTCGTCCCTACATCCGTTACCATCAATGGCGTACACCGTAATGTTTTGAACCGACCCATTATCCACGATTTCAAAAGTAGGCAAAGTTTGATAGTTGGAATGCCCGGTAATACTATATTGGTATCCACTTCCAACAGTTCCGGGGTCAACCACGGTAGTCGTGATGGTAGTTGAGCTAAACCGATTTGCACCCGGTTCGCAGGCAAAATCGGGAGCACTGGCCGTTATGGAAAAAACGGGAGGCTCATCTATTTGGATGTTCGGGGCCGTTACCGTACAATTTCGGGCGGAACGAACAACAACATCGTAATTCCCTTGTGCAAGTCCTGTAAAGGAACCTGAACCGTTCTGTTGTATAATGGGACTGGTTGTTCCCGCGTTGTAGAGCGTATACTCTATAGGGCCATCTGCATCCGTTCCTGGTGCCAGTATAATATCGATACTACCGTCATTAGCTCCATTACAGGATATATCGTTTTCCAAAACCGCACCTATAACGGGCACTATGGCCTGATCCAGGTTAATATTGCTTACCGTAAAGAAACAGAAGATGGAACCATCGAATACAATATTATCCGTTACCGTAACCTGATAGCTGCCGGGCAGCATATTTGTGAATACCGGATTATTGGTCTGAGAGATATTGACCCCACCTCCCAAATAGTCAGTTCCTGTAAGATCGAAATCAAAATCCCCACTTCCCCCTACTGTGGAAATCGTGATTACCCCATCAGCGGCATTACATGTGGAAAGCGTGGAAAATCCACCCGAGGCTGAGAGAAATTCATACACCGTGGCAGTGCCCTGACTAGTACAGCCATCCGCATCCACTACATCCACGATATAATCCCCAGGAGTACTCACATTGAACGTGTATTCAAATAATGTACCGGCCAGGTTCAATACCCCTAATTGGGTATCACCTCCCAAGGTAAACCTTGGGGTATCCAAGGTAGACGGAACCTGTACAACAATATCAAATGAGGTGGAGGTTACGTCACATTGATTTTCCACGATAAAAGTCGGTGTGGGCAATGCAGGGGACAATGGTATAATCTCCGCAATGGCAAAGGAAGTACATCCGCTAGAGTCCATAACGTATACATCGTAACTGCCCGCGGGCCCTGTAAATGTTGTCGTTGTACCAAAGTCACCCGGAGTCGGAGGAACCGAAACGGGCATAAAGGCAAAGGTATAGGGCCCCCCGGCCCCACCACTTCCCTGTACGGTAATTGCACCATCCGCATTACAGTTGGCAGGGGTAAGGTTCAAAATATCAATGGATGGTAAATTTTGGTCAATAATCACACCTGTAGCATCCGTACAATTATCCGTTAAATTAGTTACTATGATTTGATAGTCACCTGGAAGTTGTAACGTATTGTCCACAAAGGGATCAGCCACAGTAGTCACTGGGTTATGGAGATCTATTCGCGTGCCATCACCATTGTTCAACAATTCAATTCGCAAATCATCCCCAATGGCAAACCCGCTAATGGTATAAATAATCTCCCCATTGCGATTTGCATCACAGAAACCTGCAGTGGAGACCGCGGATACATCCAAGGGAGTTGGACCATCAATCGGAGGTATTTCTTCCAAATACACACAATTAGTTCCCAGATCGGTTACCTCTACAGTGTACGTCACCCCGTACTGTAATCCCGAAAACGTATGTCTTCTAGGTGGAGAATTGGGCGTCACAGGGGGCAATGGGTCATTCTCCAAACGAATTAGGAAAGGACCAACCCCTCCAATGATTTCGACCGTATTACTAAAACCGCTAACATTACATACTGGGACAACGGGATCCGGTACTACATCCAAAGTAGTTTGGACCACCGTTACGGTATCCGTATCCCTACAACCTAGAGCATCTACTGTCACCACGGTATAAATTCCTGGTGATAAATTGCTAAAAGTTTCGCTGGTGCTTGAGGTTGGACCGATTCTGGATAGTTCAACCCCAAACTGATCTTGTAATATGTAGGTAAAGTCCGGGGTGCCTCCTGTTACACTGGTAACTTGAATACTACCTTCAACTACTCCACTGGAACAGGTTGCCAAAACCGGCGATACTGTCGTATCCGGTGGTGGGGTGCCGTCCAGAGGGATAGGAACCGAGGCGGGAAGCGTTTCACATCCTCGGGCATCCCGTACAAGATAAGGATAGGTATTCCCGGCGATAAGGTTTGAAAAGGTGGACTGAGTACCAAAGGGTCCGCCGTTAAAACTAATTTCATAGGGAGGGACGCCACTTGCGGCATCCGGGATTATGGTAACAATGCCGTTATTGGCTTGCCCACAGCTTGCAGGGGTAACATTTACGGTTGCCGGGTCAATGAAAATTGGCGGATCAAGTATTATAGGTGCTGATAAGGCCGTACACGCACTATTAGTAGTGTTGTTATCGGATACACGGAATACATAGGTTCCATCTGTAGCGGTATCGTACAGGAAGTTATTGGATGCCAATGGGATAGGGGCGCCAAAACTTACCCCATTGTCCGAACTGACTTCATATTGCTTTGGGCCTGCCCCAGAAGTGTAACCTCCGGTTACCACTACCCTAATCTGGCCGGGTGCCCCTCCACACGGAATTTCGGTCTCAATACTTGCGCTAACCCGTAGTTGCGGGTTGATGGTCACATTAACGGTATCGCTACAGTTATTTCCATCTACTACCTCCACGGTATAATTACCAGGTGCTATTCCCGTAAATACAGGGCTTGCCTGTAACGGCCCGCCATTGATTCTATATTGATGACTCGCTAGTGGTGCGGTACCTGCGGTAGAGGTGACGGCAACCGTAGCCCCCGGACCAGGCACATAGCAAAAGTCCGAAACCACCGGGTCTAATGCTAATACTGGTGCATCTATGGGGGTAAGGTCAAATTCAAAGGTAGCCGTACACCCTTCGGAATCTTCTACTATTAAAGTATAAACATCCAATGGATCCAATGGATCCGTTCCTTGGCTAAGATTTCCGAAAGTAGGGCCGGATTTTGGCCCTATCGTAGTAGCCCCTCCAGGATATATCAAAGTATACCGATTACCACCCCATCCACCTGAAGGGTTGGCCACTACCCTTCCCAAGTTGTTATTAGCACAACTCATGGGCGTAATCGTACCTGTCAAGGTCAATAAGGAAGATTCCTGTATATCAAAAGAGGCCGTATCGGTACATCCAGTATCCACATCGGTTACCGTAATCGTATAGGTTCCGGCTCCAGAAGGCGGTAGAATGACCTCTCCGTCATTTTGAGGCCCCCCTGTAAAAAGTCCGCCATTAATATCATACGTATAGTTATTGGCAAATCCATCGATCAAAAAGGTACCTGAACCATCAGTAGCGCCGTTACATACCCTTAAGTCTCCACCTGATTTTACCCGGGCTCGAATAGAGCTTATCAGGGCAGGGCTAAATCCTTCCTGATAAATACAATTATTGGCATCCGTAATTTGAAAGATATAGGAAGTTGTTGTGCTCAAGCCTACAAAGGTATCGCTGGCCCCATTATCCAATGTTATGGGGCTTATTATGGAGTAATTGACTATAGGTGCGTTGCTCGTGGGAACCAACTGTACGTCCGATGTACTAGTCGTACAGTTACTATTACTTTGTACAAAATCGAGGTCCGTTGGAGGATCCACATCCAAAATGGTTATTGGGGCAAGTTCTAAACGACAACCGCCCCCATCTTCGATAATTGGGGTATAGGTACCCGGTACCAAACCGGGATAGGAAAGCGTCGTCGAAAAATTCAATCCATCAATACTGAACACATAGCCACTTCCCGAACCTCCGGAAAATGGGCCGACAAAATCGATCTGTCCCCCATTTGTACCCCCGGAACCGTCACAGGTACGGTCCGAAATTTTCGTTGCGGATCCCACAATAGGTCCCACACCGGTCACCGTGATGCTATCCGGTGTCCCATCATCGTCGGAATCAATGTCCAAAATACAATCAAATGTACCCTGTTGATAACGTACTTGAGGGCTATACGTACCATCCGGAACCGGTAAAACCGGGTTTGTATCCCAGGGATCGGCCGGATCTGCCCTAAAGGAAAGATTGTACCCATTGGCATCGATGACGTTAATATTTATCCGGTTTCCTCCATTGGTACAATCGCCGTCCACTCCGGTAGCGGTGATATCGGGAGGATCTAATTCCGAAACATTGGCGGAGGCATTTATCGTACATCCATTGCTGTCGGTAATAACAAAATCATAAGTACCTGCCGAACTGACCCTAAATTCAGTCTGGGTATTATAGGGATACGGTACCGGCGTAGGCACAGGCGCAATTCCATTGACCGTAAAGGTATATGGAGGAGAGCCTCCCGAGGTACGCACAATAATAGGGATATCGGCAGGGCTACAGCTAGGGTCGGTATTAAAACTTTCATTTACCTCCGTGGAGGCATCCAATGGTGTAAGTCCATTACCAATGACTATGGGATTGCCCCCTGTATCCAGGCTTTGCCTAGGGGGGGCAATACCATTTAATGGATCCCCTGTACATTGCTGTGTTTCCACCTGTACGATATAGGTTCCAAAACCCACGGCAGAAAAGGTATAGGGATTGTCCGGTATAAAGGCCGTAAACTCCTGGGCCACACCACTCGAATTAAGCAAGGTATACTTGAAAGGCCCCGGAACATTATTGGCCGTTACCGTTATGGTACCGGTATCCCCTGCACAAAGGGCATCGGTAAAAGTAACATCGATATCAATATCCAATTGATCAATGGTTATGGGCTGATATGGATATTCACATGTATTTGGAGTATTTCTTAATCGGGCCTTAACGATATACGTTCCAGGGTTTAGGTTATCAAAGATAGGGCCTTGCCATGGTCCAAATCCGCTCCCATCATCTATACTGAATTCGTAGGCGCTCGAAAGATTGGTCACTTGAATTCTTCCCGGTACCCCGCAGATAAAGTCGTTTTTTACAAAGGTTTGGGTAATGGTACTTTTCTTTACCTTGAAATAGTAGCTGGTGCCATCGGCAACAACCCTGAACTCGGCACCGGTAGTAGCAGGAATACTGCTTGCCGTTAAATTGAAGGTAGAACCTGTAGCTACCTGTGTGTAACAGCTTGTATTGGTATTTGGACAGTCTTCGTTGATATCGGGCGAGCAGCTACCGTTTAGGATCTGCCACGAAACCGAGCCCGGACTTCCGGACAGTGAAATTATTCTATCGTCGGAATCCCCACAAAGGTTGAACCTTGCTACGGTCAACCCATTGGTACTACAGCCTACTTCCTCATCCGCCCCTTGGATAATGGTCATAAACATGGGAGGAGCGGCTAATTCCCCGGAAATGGCATTCTTGGCATTGTAGGAGTCGGAAGTCTTGAGTGTAGAGGTTTCGACCTCGGAATCCCCTGTCTCTGTATTAGGTTTTTCCAATACGGAAACAACATCACTTATAAAACTATAAACTTTTGTATTTGCTACGGCCGATGTACATACTACTGACAGCGCTATCAATAGTAAGGCATACAAGGTATGCCGTGGTTTTCTTGGGAGCATAGGTTAAGTAAAGTTTTGGCAAGAATATGCATGATTTGGGATCAGAATATTCTCTAGTGTAATTGTTTAAACTTATATTTTCTATTTATCTTTAGACAAAATTGATACCTTATTAATATTTCTTTCTAACGTGAAATTATGAAAAATAGTATTGTATGCCTGTATTTAATCGTTGTAACGCTCAATTTTTCTTGTGCTCAGGATGCTGAAAATCAGGTAAATGATCCTTCGGAAATTCCCTTTACGGCCGAGCTTTTAATCGATGGACTACAGATTCCATGGGGCATGGCCTTTCTTCCTGATGGAAGTATGTTAGTGACCGAAAAATCCGGTGAAGTGATTCACTTCAAGGATGGGAAAAAGACGGAAATCGGTAATGTTCCCAAGGTATACCAAAGAGGTCAAGGTGGACTTCTTGATATAGAACCCCATCCAGACTATGAGGATAACGGATGGCTCTATATCACCTATTCCTCCGAAGAAGGCGGTGATAAAGGAGGAAATACCGCATTGATCCGGGCCAAACTGACCAACAATGCATTAACGGATATTGAATTATTGTACAAAGCGGTTCCAAATACAACAAAAGGACAACATTTCGGTTCGCGTATCGTATTTGACAATGAAGGCTATCTTTATTTTTCGGTAGGTGATCGGGGCAATCGCGACGTAAATCCACAAGATATTAAGCGGGATGGGGGTAAAATTTATCGCTTAAAGGATGATGGCAGTATTCCCGTTGACAATCCCTTTGTAAATAACAACGGTGCCAAAACGGCTGTTTTTAGCTATGGTCATCGAAACCCCCAAGGTTTGGCCAAGCATCCCGAAACAGGTCAAATATGGGATAACGAGCATGGGCCAAAAGGTGGCGATGAGATCAATACGCTGAAAAAAGGGGCCAATTATGGATGGCCCGTAATAACCTATGGCATAAACTATAGTGGTACCCCAATTACGGATAAGACCGAAATGGAAGGGATGGAACAACCCTTACATTATTGGGTACCCAGCATAGGGCCAAGTGGTATGGCCTTTGTTAGCACGGACAACTATGGAAGTTGGAAAGGGAGCATATTGGTCGGTTCCTTGGCCTTTCAATATTTGGAGCGATTGGAACTCAATGGTAACAAGGTAGTAAATCGAGAAAAGTTAATGGCGGATATAGGCCGTGTCCGGGATGTAAAAGAAGGGCCGGACGGGTTGATATACGTTTCCGTTGAGGGCAAGGGAATTTATAAATTGGTACCGAAAGGCAGTTGATATCCTTATTTTCCCAAAATACTCTTTAGGCCTATGAAATCATATCCCTCATTTTCTTGAAAACCTTTCTTTTCATGTATTTTGCCGGCATCACTGGCCTTTTCCTGTTTTTGTTTCAAGATAAGGAATTGGAAGAAAGTATGCGGCGTGGAAGCGAAATCTACCAGGATTTTTGCATCACTTGCCACCAAGGATCGGGCGAGGGTGTTGCCAACACTTTTCCGCCCTTGGCCGGTTCGGACTATTTATTGACCTATCGGGAAGAAAGCATCCGTGGTATTAAATATGGACAACAGGGTGAACTAATGGTCAATGGGGTTATGTACAATAACACTATGCCGCCAATGGGACTGGAAGACGAGGAAATTGCGGACGTCATGAACTTTGTTCTGAATTCATGGGGAAATACCTCGGATGAAATGGTTACTACCAAGGTAGTTGAATCGATTTTGGAAAACTAATTCAGTGCAATCCTCGAGGTCGAGTATAACTCTACGCCCTTCTGGGAAATCTCTACATCAGCTTTCCGCTTCCAATGCTTTCTTAACGGAACCGTATTTTTCAAGCAATTTTTTAGCTTCATCATAGTCCACGCCCAACCCTTCGGATACGTAACGTGTACCCCTATCAACTAATTTAGTGTTGCTAAGTTGCATATTCACCATCTTGTTCCCCTTTACCCGGCCAATTTTTATCATAAGTGCGGTCGAAATCATATTCAGGGCCAGTTTTTGGGATGTACCGCTTTTCATTCGTGTACTTCCTGTTACGAATTCGGGGCCTACATTAATTTCAATGGGAATATCCGCTTCCACGGCCAAAGGTGAACCTGGATTGTTGGTGATTCCTGCTGTTAAAAGACCATTGGACTTCGCATCCAGGATACCCCCAATTACATAAGGCGTAGTGCCAGATGCAGCGATACCTACCACAACGTCATTTTCGTTCATATCAAAGGCCATGAGATCTTTCCAGGCTTGTTGGGTATCGTCTTCGGCATGCTCTACCGATTTTCGTATGGCAACGTCTCCCCCGGCCATTAGACCAATGACCCGTGTATGTGGCATTCCATAGGTAGGCGGAATCTCAGAAGCGTCCAAAATTCCCAATCTACCACTAGTTCCCGCACCGATATAAAAAAGCCTTCCCCCCTCTAAAAATCTAGCGGCCAATTCATCTACCAACTTGGTTATCTGAGGAATGGCTAAAGCGACTGCTTCGGCTACTTTT
Organism: Ulvibacterium sp.; assembly: GCF_965228935.1. Classification (GTDB taxonomy): domain Bacteria; phylum Bacteroidota; class Bacteroidia; order Flavobacteriales; family Flavobacteriaceae; genus Ulvibacterium. Next base: position 4,638,636 of record NZ_OZ245846.1, read on the forward strand.
TGATCTTCTTTGTTCATATGGGTCAGGATGGATGTTGTATCCATTTGTTCCAAATGGTCATAGTTCGAAGGGGTCTCCGTAATTTTTTTGTACTCCATGGTTTAAAGTATACGTAAATCGTGGTTTCTAAAAAGGTTCAAAAGATTGTTTTCGGGATCCAGTTCCGTAATCATGGTATCAATAGCGTTGATATCGCATGTTTTATAGCGATGTTGAGAATTTAACTTTTCGGAAATGGACAAAAGTACCGTTTTTTTTGAAGACTTAATCACTGCTTTTTTGACTTGGACAATGTCCCAATCAAATTCTGTCAGTCCATATTGGGAATCGACATAGCCGGTTCCGATAAAACTATAATCCACCCGAATCTCCGATAGATTATGAATTGTACTGGATCCAACTGAGATTTGGCCATCTTTGGAAATTTCACCACCAATAAAAATAACCGTGGTGTTTGGTTTGGAAATCAGCTCCATGGCCACGGGTAGGCTTAAGGTAAAACAGGTGAGTTGGAGTTTGGCCGGTATCAATCTGGCCAATTCCATACAAGTGGTTCCCCCATCAATAAAAATGACACCCCCGTCCTTTAGCAGGGTTACTGCCTTCTCAGCAATTTTGATTTTACGATCGAGCGCATAGACATTTGCACTTCGGGTACTGCTACCAATAAATCCTAGGGAAACAGCTCCCCCATGGACTTTTCTCAACTTGTTTTCAGCATCAAGTTCCTTAACGTCCCTTCGTACCGTATCGATGGAAACATCCAAAATTTCAGCTATATCGGTCAATTGCACCCTGTTGTGCAATTCCACCTCATTCAATATAGTCCGTTGTCTTTCCTCTTTTAGCATAAAAAAGCAGGTACGATTACATTTTACGGCAAAGATAAGAAATAAAACAATATGCCGTTTTTTACTGTTTTTAAAGGTTTTTGATATTAAAAAACTGTAAAAAAAGTATTAAATAATATTAATTATAGCAAAAAACAGCAAAAAAAATTGCAAAATACCGCATACATATATTTTATTTATTACCTTTGCGGCAATGCAAATATCACTAGGGAACATCGACCACGATACAACAATGGAAAGCAAAAACAATCGCAAATAAATGGACTTGAAAAATTAGCTAAAACCATGATAGAAATCAATAAAAAGGATATATCCTATAAACCAGCGGGTCAGTTTGAGGAAACACGTTTTGAAAGAATCCACAACGTAATTTTTGAGAGCTCCGATGAAGCTTCCGCCAATGTAGCGGAGGAAATTGCCGAGTTGATTCGAAGAAAGCAATCCAAAGGAAAAGCCTGTGTATTGGGTCTTGCAACGGGATCCTCTCCAATCCGTGTTTACGATGAACTGGTCAGGATGCATAGGGAAGAAGGCTTGAGCTTTAAAAATGTAATTACCTTCAACTTGGACGAGTATTTGCCTATGGACAAGGAAAATAGGCAAAGTTATTTCCATTTTATGCACGAACAATTGTTTGACCATGTGGATATATTACCGAAAAACATCAATATTCCGGATGGGATGATATCGTCGGAAAGAACCAAGGAATACTGTTTAGCCTATGAACAGAAAATAAAAGATGCCGGAGGTATCGATTTCCAGTTACTTGGAATAGGCCGAACGGGTCACATAGGTTTTAACGAACCGGGCTCGCACTATAATTCCGGTACCCGGGTAATTACCTTGGACCATATTACGCGAGTGGATGCGGCCCCCGCATTTCTGGGTATTGATAATGTGCCCCGAAAAGCCATTACCATGGGAATTGCCACAGTTAGAAATGCACGAAGAATAGTGCTTTTAGCCTGGGGACAAAACAAGGCTGGTATTGTAAAAAATACTATTGAAGGAGAAATATCCTCCCATGTTCCAGCAACCTACTTACAAGAACACGGGAACTGTACGTTCGTATTGGATCGAGCTGCAGGCAGTGAACTCACCAGGAATAAGACACCTTGGCTGGTAGATGAGTCATTGGATTGGACAGATGACCTCACCGCTAAGGCAGTAGTCTGGTTGTGCAGCAAGACTGGGAAATCAATCCTTCACCTAACGGACAAGGACTACAATGATAACGGCATGTCCGGCCTATTGGCCCAAGAGGATTCCTATGACCTCAACATACGCATGTTCAACCGACTTCAACACACGATTACCGGCTGGCCAGGAGGTAAACCCGATGCCGATGATACCAAAAGGCCCGAACGTGCCATACCTGCCAAAAAAAGGGTCATCATCTTTAGCCCACATCCTGATGACGACGTGATTTCCATGGGCGGAACCTTTGACCGATTGATAGATCAGGGCCATGAAGTGCATGTAGCCTATCAAACCTCCGGGAACATTGCGGTTTCCGATAAGGATGCCTTGCGATATGCCGAGATTTCCAAAAGAATATCCCCCTCCGAAGCGGTACAAACCATTATCGACTCCATCAAGTCCAAAAAAGAAAGCAGTGTCGACTCTTTAGAGGTTAGAAAATTGAAAGGTAACATCAGAAGGGGCGAATCCTATGCAGCTACTCGTTATTTAGGCCTGGATGACTCCAATGTCCACTTTTTGGACTTGCCTTTCTATGAGACGGGAACCATCAAAAAGAAGAGTTTGTCCGATGAGGATATCGAAATAATGATGGAAATCATAAAGACCGTAGAGCCACACCAGATGTATGCTGCTGGAGATTTGGCCGATCCACATGGCACACATAAAGTTTGCTTGGATGCAGTTTTTGAGGCCATGGAAAGGCTAAAATCGGAGCCTTTCATGAAAGATTGTTGGTTGTGGCTATATCGTGGTGCTTGGCACGAATGGGACGTGGACCAAATAGAGATGGCCGTTCCCATGAGCCCGGATCAGGTGCTTCGGAAGCGTAACGCCATATTTTGCCATCAATCCCAGAAGGATGGTGTCATGTTCCAAGGCGAGGATTCTAGGGAGTTCTGGATGCGTGCGGAAGAACGCAACAAAGATACAGCAGCAAAATATAACGCTTTGGGTCTGGCGGATTATGCTGCCATGGAGGCTTTTGTTCGATATAAGTTGGATTAGGGCAGGGCCTATTCACATTAAGCCCATTATTTTTGTCATTCCGAGTATAGTCTGGGATTTCTACAAACAGCTAAACATGTAAAGAAGTCCCTATTACCTCGGAATGGCGATTTCATTAATTAAAATCTTGTGAAAGACCATAATGCCTGGAAAAATATACTTTCTTCTAATTCCACTATTAGCAACATCCTGTAGTATCTTCAATCCCATCCCCCAATCCAAAAGGGAGTTTCGTGGTTTTTGGGTCGCCACCGTGGTCAATATAGACTGGCCCAAAAGCGGTGAGGATGCCCTGGAAAAACAAAAAGCGGATTATCTGGACATTTTGGATTTCTACGAGGATATGTCCTTCAATGCGGCCATTGTACAAATCAGGGCGGCCGGTGATGCTTTTTATGAATCAAGGAGCGCGCCCTGGTCCCGCTTTTTGACCGGCAAGGAAGGCAAAGCTCCTAATACGGACATATTGGAATGGATGATCGGTGAGACCCATAAGCGGGGAATGGAATTCCATGCATGGCTCAATCCGTACCGTGCCACTTTTGACCTTAACACCGAAATCCTAAGTCCCATCCATGATTACTATCTACATCCGGAATGGATGATACGCTATGGCAAAAAGTACTATTATGACCCCGGATTACCTCAAGTGCGCAAGCATCTAGTATCTCTTATGGAAGAAATAGTTGTGAATTATGAGATTGACGCCATTCATTTTGACGATTATTTTTATCCCTATAAAATCAAAGATGAAGTATTTAATGATTCGCTGTCCTATGCCTCCAATCACCTTGAGAATCAGTCACTGGAAGATTGGCGCCGGAGCAATGTGGATTCCCTCATAAAAAATGTGCACCTGTCCATAAAATCCAAAAAACCTTGGGTGCAATTTGGTGTAAGTCCCTTTGGGGTTTGGAAAAACAAATCGACCGACCCCCAAGGATCGGATACCAAGGCCGGACAGACCACCTACGAAGACCTGTATGCAGATCCATTGCTCTGGATGGAAGAAGGCTGGATAGACTATCTGGTTCCCCAAGTGTATTGGAGTATGGATCTACCGGTAGCATCACATCGTAAGATAGTGGATTGGTGGTCCCAAAACACGCAAAATACAAACCTGTACATTGGAAATGGAGCCTATAAAATCCGAAATAACAGTGATTCCGCGTGGAATCGGAAGAAAGAGCTACCCAGTCAGTTGAAGCTGGCCCGGAAAGATGATGTCGTTTCAGGAAATGTATTTTTCAGTGCTAAAAGTCTAATGCAAAATAACCGGGATGTAGTAGATTACCTCAAGAAAAAATACTATGCCTCGGATGCGCTTACGCCAACCTCGCCTTTGGCACAATTCCCCAAAAAAGAGGAAATCCCAGTTATATCAATTTACAATGGCAAGGATACCATCCTACTAAATCTTAATAACTCGGAAACATACCCATATGTGTTATGTTATGCTTCGGGTAAAAAAGTAAGATCGGAGTATCCTATAAAAAAAATGTTGACGAGGATTTATGTGGGCACCAAAGACCGAATAGAAATCGACAAGGAACTGGCACAGGGAAAGAAACATATTGCGCTCACTTTTCTTGACAAATTCGGTAGGGAAAGCGAGCCGATTGTCATACATTTAGACCAAACTGACCAAGATGATCCAAAAAGATAAACGGGCCTGGGCCTGGGTACCCTTTTTATATTTTACCCAAGGCCTTCCCTACGTCATAGTGGTAACTGTATCGGTAATCATGTATAAGAAACTGGGCATCAGCAATGATGACATCGGTCTGTATACCAGCTTATTGTATTTGCCGTGGGTGATAAAACCTTTATGGAGCCCATTCGTTGACCTAAAGAGTACCAAGCGAAATTGGTTTTTAGGCATGCAACTGGTCATTGCATTGGCGCTTTTGGGCGTAGGGCTAAGTTTGCCCACCAATTTGTTCTTTGTAACCACCTTGGCCTGTTTTTGGATGGCGGCCTTTGCCTCCGCGACCAATGACATCGCCTCGGATGGTTATTATATGATAGGCCTCAGTGAAAAAAAACAATCCTTTTTTGTAGGTATACGAAGCACTTTTTACAGGTTGGCCATGGTTACTGGCGAAGGACTAATCGTGATTCTGGCCGGTTTTTTGGAAAACCATTATGGGGACAACACCAAGGCGTGGAGCATTACCATGACGGCCACTGCCTTTCTGATGCTAGCTTTGACCGTTTCGAATTTTCTGATTACTCCAAAATACGAATCTTCTTCCTCAATAACCTTGGACAAACCCAAAGGTTTTTTGGAAGTTTTCATATCCTTTTTTAAAAAACCGAATATCGGTATCGCTTTGGCCTTTATACTCACCTATCGTTTGGGAGAGTCGCAATTGGTAAAAATGGCCGCCCCGTTCTTACTGGATCCTCCTGAAAAGGGAGGTTTGGGATATTCCACGGAACTATTGGGAACCATTTTTGGAACTGTGGGTGTAATAATGCTTTCGGCAGGTGGAATTTTAGGCGGAATCCTTATCTCACGCGATGGCTTAAAGAAATGGATGCTCCCTATGGTGCTTTCCCTGAACATTCCGAACATATTATATGCTATCTTGGCCTTTACCAATACCGATCATATAGTTGCCGTCACAGCGACCGTGGTTTTTGAGAAATTCGGTTATGGATTTGGCTTTGCGGCCTTCCTTATGTACCTCATCTACATTGCCGAGGGAAAATCCAAAACCTCCCATTATGCCATTGCTACGGGGTTTATGGCATTGGGCATGATGCTGCCGGGGATGTTAAGCGGTTATATGCAAAGTTGGTTGGGCTATAGTGGTTTCTTTATTTGGGTAGTCATTGCAGCTTTGCCCGCTCTATTTCTACTACGTTATCTCAAGTACCCTCCCGATTACGGCAAAAAAACGACAGAAAATGAGTAAGACGGACATCCATAAATGGGCTTGGGGGCAACTTTCACAAATCGAAAAAATCGGTCAGCTTTTTATGCCGGCAGCTTTTATAAACGATACGGAAGTTGAAATTCAAAAATTGGAAAGACTCATTACGGAGCATAACATCGGCGGGATTTGTTTTTTCCATAGCCGTGCCAGTGCGGCGACCAATTATGAGGGCAAGAAAGAAGTCATCTACAATAAAGATAGTTTTGATACGCTGAAGCAATTGATCGATCGTTATCAAAAGGCGGCAAAATATCCCTTGCTTATTGCCATTGATGCCGAATGGGGGCTGGCCATGCGGATAGAGGATACCCCCCAATACCCCTATGCCATTACGTTGGGTGCCATTCAGGATAATAACGACCTGATTTTTGAGGTGGGACGAAATATAGCCCGGGATTGCAAGGCAGCGGGTATTCACTGGAATTTGGCTCCGGTAGCGGACATCAACAACAATCCGGATAATCCCGTAATTGGGTATCGCTCTTTTGGGGAGAACAAGGATTCGGTCTTACAAAAGGCCATGGCCTTTATAAAAGGCTCACAGAGCGAGGGTGTACTTACCAGTATAAAGCATTTTCCGGGTCATGGCGATACTGCCACGGATTCCCATTTGGGACTTCCGTTAATAGATAAGTCAAAGCAAGAACTCCTTGAAAATGAATTATATCCCTTTCAAAAACTAATTGATGAGGGCGTGGATTCCGTAATGGTCGGTCACCTTTCAGTTCCCACATTGGCCCACGGCAAGCATATTTCCTCAAGCATATCCAAGGACATCATTAAAGGATTGCTTCGGGAAGAAATGGGGTTTCAAGGTATCGTTATCTCGGACGCGTTGAACATGCATGCCGTTTCCAAAAACTACCCTAAAAAAGGGGAATTGGAATGGCTGGCCTTTGATGCAGGTAATGATATCCTATGTTTTGCCGAACATCCAAAAGAGGGCATCGAGACCATTCTAAAGAATGCTACCCACAATCAAATCGAGGAAAGTTTTGAACGTATTTGGATACTTAAAAAGAAGGTTCTGGGAGTCCAAGGAACGGAGTCAAGTTCAACCCTTGGGAACAGCATTGGACTGAACACAAAATTAGCTAAGCAAAGCTTGACCCTGTTCAAAGGAACGGAATCTAAAATAGCAGAATTCAATGCAGATGATTTTTTGGGGGTTGAAATATCCCGTTCAACCGACAATTTGTTTTTTGAGGCTATCCATAAAAGCAAAAGATTCGATTACTTCACTTTTCCAAAATCAGGCGGAATTAATCATACTGCATCTATCGAGACTGAAAAAAATATCCTTTTGGCCTTATTTCCTCCTCAAATAAAACCCGCTAACCAATTCGGACTGTCAAGGGAAGAGTTGGAATTTATAAACGAGCTAATAGCCACTAAGAATACCATACTATATGTTTTTGGGAATCCCTATGTTCTAAACCATATTGATTGCGAAAATGCAAATGCCATAGTAATGGCCTACCAAGATTTTGAGGTGTTTCAAGAAGTTGCGGCACAACATTTTTTGGGTAATCTAGAGTCCAAAGGTAGCATGCCCATAACCCATAAAGAATTTCAAAAATGAACCTGGCCGTAGCCCAATTTCAACCTAAAGATGGAGATAAGACCCATAATTTATCCGTCATCAAGGAGTTGACCCAAAAAGCAAAATCAAGGAAAGCCGATGTGATAAGCTTTCATGAAATGTCGGTTACGGCCTATACGTTTACCAAAGACCTCACCCCTGATGAAATAAATGCATTGGCCGAGGAAATACCCAATGGGGAAAGTACACGTAAGCTGATCCAAATTTCCAAAAATCACGATATTCCCCTATTGGCCGGATTGGTCGAAAAGGAAAACGGTAAAATCTATAATACGTACATCTGTGTCACCAAGGACGGCGTAATCGCCAAATATCGAAAACTCCATCCCTTTATCAGCCCATATATGTCGCCGGGCAATCAATATGTCGTGTTCGATTTGTTGGGATGGAAATGCGGAATCTTGATCTGTTACGATAACAACGTAATCGAAAATGTTAGGGCTACCTCGCTCTTGGGTGCCGAACTCATCTTTGCACCCCATGTAACCGGTTGTACACCTTCATCCATGCCGGGAAGAGGTTATGTTGAGCATAAATATTGGAAGAATAGGAAAGATGACCCGGTATCCTTGCGTTTGGAATTTGATGGTCCCAAAGGTAGGCAATGGTTGATGCGATGGTTACCAGCGCGGGCCTATGACAATGGGGTCTATTATGCTTTTAGTAATCCCATTGGTTATGACGGCGAGCATCTAAAGAACGGAAATTCGATGATCATTGACCCCTATGGTGACGTACTATCCGAAATAAAGTCCTTCGATGATGACATAACCATATCCAAAATAACTAAGGAAAAGATAAAGTTATCCGGTGGATGGAGGTATAAAAACGCCAGAAGGCCGGAGTTGTATAAAGAAATTATTGGATACGATCATAAATCGCAAACCAATCCCATTTGGATGAAATAATATGAAAATTCACAGAATAGTAGGTCTCATGTCGGGAACCTCCTTGGATGGGCTTGACCTGGCCCATTGCCATATCTGGCAGCAAGAAGATCGTTGGAAATTCGAAATCAGGGAGACCCAGAGCATTTCCTATACTCCGGAAATGAAATCCAAACTTAAGGATTCCATTCATCTCCCCGCGGAAGAACTCTTGGTACTGCACAATGGGTATGGTACTTGGTTGGGAGAACAGGCCCAATCGTTTATAAATGAGTTTAATCTGGATATTGATGCCATCGCCAGTCATGGTCATACTACCCATCACAGGCCGGAAATAGGGCTGACCTTTCAAATCGGTTCCGGGCAGCATTTGGCCAATGCCAGTGGCCATAAGGTCATTTGCGATTTTCGAACCAATGACGTGTCCATTGGTGGTCAAGGAGCTCCCCTTGTTCCTATAGGTGACCGACTTTTCTTCGGCCAATATGATTTTTGCCTGAACTTGGGAGGCATTAGTAACATTTCCTTTGAAAAAAATGGAGAGCGCATAGCTTATGATATTGGTCAGGCAAACATGGTTTTAAACCATGTCACCCAGAAAATTGGATTAAATTACGATGCCGAGGGTGAAATGGCTAGAGCAGGGGCAGTTAACCCTGGGATGCTTCAAAAGCTCAATGCCCTGGAATACTACCAGCTCCCGTATCCCAAATCCACGGGTTATGAATGGTTTATAGAAGAAATAGTCCCGATAATAGACGCCACCGAAGATAGCATTGAGAATCTTTTGCATACAGCCATTCACCATAATTGCCATCAAATCGCAAATCAGATACATGTCAATAAAACGAAAAAAGACAATACCCTTTTCGTAACCGGTGGAGGCGCCTTGAATACGTTTTTTATGGAAGAATTGCAAGTTCAATTGGGTCATGATATCAAAGTTGTGATACCTCCAAAAAAGCTTGTTGAATTCAAGGAAGCCCTAGTCTTTTCACTCATGGGTGTGCTGCGATTACGAAATGAAGCAAACGTATTGGGTTCGGTTACCGGAGCCATGCGGGATTCTTCGGGTGGTGTACTATACATGCCCAATTAAAATTTTGAACGTTTTAGAGGTCCTTGCTTTGCGTTTCCACACAACAATCATCAATATTCGATTTTATCCGTTCAGTCCAGCCATACCTTTGGTCATTCAAAGTATATATAAACAATTGACAATAAGAGACATAAAACACCTAAAGAGTTTGAATTGCACAGCCCTTCATTATAGGGAATTTTTTTAGGTTTTTTGTGAATTGTATCATAGATTGTACGGTGTTCTAACGCTAATAAATCGCCATCTAAAACATATCACCGACTTGACCAATGACGTATAGATTTTTAATCTGCCTTATTGTTTTTGGAACATTTTCTTTCACTTTTTCCCAAGGATCCCCGGATTATGAAGGGGGACTTAATATCGCGTTTGATGAAAATGGCAAAAAGTACCTTAGGATTATTTCTTGGGCGCAGGTACAGGCCATACATAATGATCAAGTACCGGATGAACAGGAACAGACTAACTTTAACTTGGCACGGGCCCGGATACTAATGTTCTCCCAGATCAATGAAAAATTCTTGATCCTCACCCATTTCGGTCTTAATAACTTAAACAGTAACTCCATGAGTCCAACCGGATTATCCGATGCCTCCGAACTCTTTTTTCACGGGGTCTGGGCACAGTACAATTTGGGGAAAAGGCATTCGGTGGGAGCTGGACTTCATTATTTCAACGGTATTTCGAGGCTCAACAATCAAAGTACCTTGAATATCATGACCTTGGACAACAACAGGCAATCCTGGTCCACCGTGGGACTATCCGATCAGTTCGGTCGTCATTTGGGTATTTATGCCAAGGGAAGTTTGGGCAAACTACAATATAGGGTGGCCTTAAATGATGCCATCACGAACGGTTTGGATGATAGGGATCCCCAAAACGGGGGAAGTGCGGTGTATGCCGGGAAGCGGTTGTTGGGTTCGGCCGAATCCGGTAAGGTTTTCTCGGGATACTTTGAGTACAGTTTATTTGATATGGAATCCGATGTTTTACCCTATAAAGTAGGTACCTATTTAGGAGGAAAACGTATTTTTAATGTTGGTGCCGGTTTTTTTGCCCATCCTTCAGGTTCTGTGCGAGCAGACGTGGACGGTATACTTGAACCCGAGGATGTCAGGATTTTTGCTGTAGATGCTTTTTATGATGCACCCTGGGGGAATGACGGAAGTGCCATTACCGCCTACGCCACATACCAATATAACGACTATGGTGAAGATTACTTCTTTTTAGCTTACGGCACCGGAAATATGGCTTATGGACATCTAGGTTACTTGTTGCCTGGATCGGTTCTAAAAACAAGATTTCAACCTTACGCATCCTATGCGGTGAACACCTATGATGCTTTTGAAAATAATAGGACTATATTTGGTATTGGGGCAAACACCTACTTTAGCGGACATAATTCCAAGCTTACCCTAGAATATAGACATGAAAGCTTTGGTGATGATAAACTGGGCACGCTTACCCTACAGGCAATGATTTATTTGTAAAGATTCGATTATGAAAGAAAATCAAAAAAGGGCATCCTCCTACTGGAAGGAAAACGTAAAGTATCTCTTTATTCTACTATCCATTTGGTTCCTGGTTTCCTATGGAGCGGGAATTTTATTCAAAGATGTGCTCGATAACATACAAATCGGAGGGTTCAAACTCGGTTTTTGGTTCGCACAGCAAGGTTCGATCTACATCTTCGTGATCCTTATCTTCGTTTATGTGCGATTGATGAACAAATTGGATAAAAAATACGGATACGATACCTAACCCTAACCAACCTAAACTTTAAAGATTATGAGTGTTCAAGTATGGACGTATGTTTTAGTGGGAATCACATTTGCCCTGTACATTGGTATTGCCATTTGGTCCCGGGCGGGATCTACCAAGGATTTCTATGTCGCCGGGGGCGGTGTATCACCTCTAGCAAACGGAATGGCCACGGCGGCGGATTGGATGTCCGCGGCATCGTTCATTTCAATGGCCGGTATTATCGCTTTTGCGGGATATGACGGCTCGGTTTACCTCATGGGCTGGACAGGGGGTTATGTGCTTCTCGCGTTATTGTTGGCTCCCTATTTAAGGAAATTCGGGAAGTTTACCGTTCCCGACTTCATTGGAGATCGCTACTACTCAAAGACCGCGCGTATCGTAGCGGTCATTTGTGCCTTGATCGTTTCCTTTACCTATGTGGCCGGGCAAATGCGGGGGGTTGGCGTTGTCTTTTCCCGCTTTTTGGAAGTGGATATCAATACGGGGGTGGTCATAGGAATGGTCATTGTGCTTTTTTACGCCGTTTTGGGTGGAATGAAAGGAATCACCTATACCCAGGTCGCCCAATATTGCGTACTCATTTTCGCCTTTATGGTGCCTGCCATTTTTATTTCCATTCAAATGACGGGAAACCCCATTCCCCAATTGGGTATGGGATCCAAACTGAATGACGGTTCCGGTTTGTATCTTCTGGAAAAATTGAATGGCCTCTCCACGGAGCTAGGGTTTGCAGAATATACCGAAGGCAAGAAATCGATGATAGATGTATTTATGATTACATTAGCCTTGATGGTCGGTACCGCAGGGCTTCCCCATGTTATTGTACGCTTTTTCACGGTAAAACGTGTAAAGGATGCCCGAAAATCCGCAGGACTGGCATTGCTCCTTATCGCAATTCTATATACCACGGCTCCTGCCGTGTCCGTATTTGCCAAAACAAACCTTATCAATACGGTGAACGAGGAAGAATACACGAATATGCCGACTTGGTTCAAGAATTGGGAAGGTACGGGATTACTTACTTTCAACGACAAAAACCAAGATGGGAAGATTCAATATGTCGCCGATAAGGAGGCCAACGAATTGGTGATAGACAATGATATCATGGTCTTGGCCAATCCGGAAATAGCGGACCTTCCCGCTTGGGTAATTGCACTTGTGGCTGCGGGAGGTTTAGCCGCTGCACTTTCTACGGCTGCAGGATTGCTTTTGGTAATTTCGTCCTCTGTTTCCCATGATTTGATCAAAAAAGTCTTTCTCCCGAACATTTCCGATAAAGGGGAACTTTGGGCCGCACGTGGCGCAGCGACCTTTGCCGTAATAATAGCCGGTTATTTTGGTATCAATCCTCCGGGGTTTGTCGCCGCCGTAGTGGCCTTGGCCTTTGGCCTGGCCGCAGCATCTTTCTTCCCGGCCATTGTCTTGGGCATATTTTACAAAAAAATGAACAAGGAAGGAGCGATTGCGGGCATGGTGGTCGGCATTTCGCTAATGTTGTTCTACATGCTAAAATTCAAGTTTGGCATTTTCGATGGGGGAAAAGCCGCCGTACCCGATCTGGAAAAGGATTGGTGGTTTGGTATTTCCCCGGAAGGCTTTGGAAGTGTGGCCATGTTGGTCAATTTTACGGTCTCCATCATTATCAATAAACTTACGCCCGAACCCCCAGAGGAGGTTCAGGGAATTGTTGAGGATATTAGAATTCCCAGTGGAGCCGGAGCGGCATCCAATCATTAAATTTTGTTATTTTTAAAAGAAATCTAAGGTACGCATGAGCAATTATCACATTAAGCATTTAGAGGAATACTATCAAGTCTATCGAAAATCCACACGTAACCCGGAAGGGTTCTGGGAAGAGATTGCCGAAGAACATTTTGTATGGCGAAAAAAATGGGACAATGTCTTGCACTGGGATTTTGAAAAGCCCGAGATAAAATGGTTTGAGGGCGCTAAATTGAACATAACGGAAAACTGTATCGATAGGCACTTGCCTACCCGGGGCGATAAGACCGCTATTCTTTTTGAGCCCAATGACCCGAATGAAAAAGCTGAACATATTACCTATCGCCAACTGCACAAAAGGGTCAGCAAAATGGCTTATGTACTTAAGGAAAAAGGCATCCAAAAAGGGGATCGGGTATGTATTTATCTTCCTATGATACCCGAATTGGCCATCGCGATCCTGGCCTGTGCGCGTATCGGTGCAATTCATTCGGTAGTTTTTGCCGGATTTTCTTCCAATGCCCTCTCTACCCGTATCAACGACTCGGATTGTAAAATGGTCATCACTTCGGACGGTTCCTATCGCGGTGCGAAGACGATAGATTTGAAGGGTATTGTGGACAAGGCTGTGGAGGACTGCCCAAGTGTAGAAACAGTTTTGGTGGTAAAGCGGATCGGGAGTGAAGTTCAGATGAAAAAAAATCGGGATTATTGGATACAACCGCTTCTTGATGATGCTTATGGCGATTTGGTAGCCGAAATTATGGATGCGGAAGACCCCTTGTTTATTCTGTATACTTCGGGATCCACAGGAAAACCAAAAGGAATGGTTCACACCTGTGGTGGCTATATGGTCTATACCGCCTATACTTTTAAAAATATCTTTCAGTATAGGGAAGATGATATTTTCTGGTGCACGGCGGACATCGGTTGGATTACGGGTCATTCTTATATTCTTTATGGACCCTTGGCCAATGGTGCTACTACGGTTATGTTCGAGGGGGTTCCCTCCTACCCGGACTTCGGCCGGTTTTGGGAAATTGTACAAAAACATAAAGTGAGCCAGTTTTATACCGCACCGACGGCTATAAGGGCCTTGGCCAAAGAGAATTTGGACTTTGTGGAAAAATATGACCTAAGTAGCCTAAAAGTGCTCGGTTCCGTGGGAGAACCTATTAATGAAGAGGCATGGCATTGGTATAACAACAATGTGGGCAAAAAGCATAGTCCCATTGTGGATACCTGGTGGCAAACGGAAACCGGGGGAATCATGATCTCTCCCATCCCTTATGTCACGCCGACTACGCCCACTTACGCTACCCTGCCTTTCATAGGAATACAACCTGCCTTGATGAACGAAGAGGGCAAAGAAATCCAAGGCAATCAGGTAGATGGAAGGTTGTGTATCAAATTTCCATGGCCTTCCATGGCCCGGACCATTTGGGGAAATCATGATCGCTACCGGGACACCTATTTTTCGGCTTATGAAAATAAGTATTTCACAGGAGATGGGGCCCATAGGGATGCTGTGGGCTATTATCGGATAACCGGCAGGGTGGATGATGTCATTATTGTTTCGGGCCACAATCTGGGAACGGCACCGATAGAAGATTCCATAAACGAACATCCAGCGGTAGCAGAGTCGGCAATTGTGGGCTTTCCCCATGATGTGAAGGGCAATGCGCTGTATGGGTATGTTATGCTGAAGGAAACCGGGGAAAGTAGGGATCGGGACAATGTACGCAAGGAAATCAACCAACAGATTACGGAACAGATCGGCCCCATAGCAAAACTGGATAAAATCCAATTTGTGTCCGGGCTTCCCAAAACGCGAAGTGGCAAAATTATGCGGCGAATACTACGCAAGATAGCGAGCAGGGAAACCTCCAATTTGGGGGATACCAGTACACTTTTGAATCCAGAGGTGGTGGATGAGATTATGGAGAACGTGCTTTAAATAGAAAATCCCATTAAGAACATTAGAAAATCCTGGAACACAAGATGAAATGTCTTCGACTGCGCTCAGACTGACAGCGATCAAATATCTTCAACCCTCTACCTGACAAAACCTTTCAAGCGGGCTCTCCGACGGGCACCTAGGCACAGGTTCATCGGCTCAATCCCCTGGCAATAACTCTTCGGGGTTTTCGTACCCAAAGCATAATCCCAAGGGAAATTAGTCCACAAATCCCCAGTCCAGCGAACAGAGGCCAAACCGAATCTATGACAAAACCGCCTATAAACGTAGCAATAGGTATGGCCAATAGTGTTGAAACAAAACCATTGATAGCGGCCGCGATTCCCGCAATATGTCCTACAGGCTCCATGGCAATGGAACGGAAATTGCCCCATAAAAACCCCAAACAGAAAAATTGAAGGGACAAAAAGGCGACCAGGACAAAAACTCCCGGATTAGGTTTGTTCCAAAAAATGAAAACATAAAGCAGGGCAATTGCACAAAATGCCATAAGGGCCATGAGTGCCAATTTTCGCATTCCGAATCGAATTACCAAGGCCCCGTTTAGGAATGTAGCCAAACCTATGGAAACCGCCAAGCCGGCAAAGATATAGGGAAAGGCATCCTTAAGGCCATATTGGGATTCAAAGATTTGTTGGGACGCACTCAGGTATACCAAAAAGGCACCGGTAACCAGCCCGGAGGTAAATGTAAAGGCAATGGTTTCCCGAAACTTTAAAAACTCTTTTAAGCCATCAACAAAGACATGATTGGAAAAAGGGATTTTATATTCCGGTTTTAGAGTTTCCGGTTGACGCTTCCAAAACCATATACCCACGACCAGGGCAAAAAACAATTGTATGTAGAAGATAGCCTCCCATCCAAATGCATCCAGTATCCATTTGCCAATAGCAGGCGCCACTATGGGCACCAAAATAAAAAAAGCGGTAACAAAGGACATGACCCGGGCCATATAATCCCCTTTATAGGTATCGCGTATAATGGATATGGCAATGGTCCTAGGGGCGGAGAGTCCAACACCCTGTAAGATTCGCCCCAAAACCATTATTTCCAACGAAGGGGCCATAACGCAGACTATGCTGGCAATGGCAAAAAGGGTAAAACCTGTATAAACTACAGGCTTTCGGCCATAGCAATCCGACAATGGGCCAAAAAACAATTGACCTACACCCAGACCTAAAAAAATCATGGTAATGAGCAACTGATTGTCGGTTGCATTGAAGCTCTTGATGGATTCCCCAATTTCCGAAATAGCCGGTAACAGGGCATCGATGGCCAAGGCCACAATGGACATTAGGGAAGCCATTAGGACCAAAAATTCAAAATCGGGTTTTTCGGGTTTACTTTGCATTGGGCAAAATTAGGTATATGCCTTTTATTGTAACTTAAAAAGCATTTGAATTTTCTGTTAAATTGAAAAAAAGACCCCGAAGGTCTAAAACCTCCGGGGCCTCAAATCTCGAAATAAACCATGATTACAAGGGAATATTCCCATGTTTCTTCTTAGGCGATTCTACAACCTTCTTTTCCAGCATTGCAAAGGTCTTTATCAATTTTCGCCGCGTATTCTTGGGAAGGATAACCTCATCGATAAAGCCCCGTCTGGCCGCCCTGTAAGGGTTGGCGAACTTATCCGCATATTCTGCTTCTTTCTCCGCCAATTTTTTGGCCGGATCTTCCGCGGCCATGATTTCCCTTCTAAAAATAATTTCACTGGCACCCTTGGCACCCATTACGGCAATCTCAGCGGTAGGCCAGGCATAGTTGAAATCGGCCCCTATATGTTTGGAGTTCATCACATCATAGGCTCCACCGTAAGCCTTTCGGGTAATGACGGTAACCCTTGGTACAGTGGCCTCGCTAAAGGCATAGAGCAATTTCGCCCCATGGACAATGATACCGTTCCACTCCTGATCGGTACCGGGCAAGAATCCCGGAACATCTTCCAACACCAGCATGGGAATATTAAAGGAGTCGCAGAAGCGAACGAAACGTGATGCCTTTCGTGAACTCTTGACGCCTAGAACACCAGCGAGGAACATGGGTTGATTGGCAATAATCCCGATACTACGACCTCCCAATCTGGCGAATCCTACGATGATGTTTTCTGCATAGTCCTTATGGATTTCATAGAACGAATCCTCATCGATTATGCCATTTATTACATCATGCATATCATAAGGCTTATTGGGATTATCGGGAACAATGTCAGTGAGAACATCACGAACTTCGTCCTTCAAATCATAAGGCAATTTTTCCGGGGTTTCCTTATTGCTCTGTGGCAGATAGCTCAACAGCTTTTTCACATCTTCCAAACAGGTAACATCATTAGTAGAGGTCTTATGCGCCACTCCGGATTTCATGGCATGGGTAGTGGCCCCTCCCAATTCCTCTGCGGTTACCTCTTCGTTGGTTACGGTTTTTACCACATTGGGGCCGGTAACGAACATGTAGCTTGTTTGCTCTACCATAATGGTGAAGTCTGTCATAGCCGGTGAATATACGGCACCACCTGCACATGGGCCCATAATGGCCGAAATCTGGGGTACCACTCCAGAGGCTTGGACGTTTCTAAAGAAAATATCCGCATATCCGCCAAGGGATTTTACACCTTCTTGAATCCGTGCCCCGCCCGAATCATTAAGCCCAATTACTGGAGCCCCTACTTTCATGGCCAGATCCATGACCTTGCATATCTTCTCCGCGTGGGTCTCCGACAAAGCTCCACCGAAAACAGTAAAATCCTGGGCATACACGTACACCAATCGACCATTAATGGTTCCATAGCCGGTAACCACCCCATCACCAAAATAAATCTCCTTGTCCATTCCAAAATCTGTGGTACGATGTGTTACCAAAACCCCTGTTTCCTCGAACGAACCTTCATCCAACAAGTAGTTTATCCGCTCTCGAGCGGTCAGCTTTTTCTTCTGGTGTTGTTTATCTATCCGTTTTTGGCCTCCTCCCAAATGTGCGAGGGCGACTCTTTCGTTCAACTTTTCCAATTTTGGATCCATAGTCTAATTTATTGGTGTTCTTAGTATTTTTTGATCTTCCTTGTATTGCTTCAATGCCATGATAGCGGCAATTTTGGCCTCTTCCTCCGTGCTTTCCTTCAATGCCTCTGGCGAATAGTAATTCTTTACAAAATGGGTATCGAAGTTTCCTGAGCGGAAGGCCTCATGTTCACAAACATATTTCCCGAAAGGTAAAGTGGTCTGTACCCCTTCGATATGATAGTCCTCAATGGCCTTGATCATCAGCTGAATGGCCTCTTCACGGTTTTTACCATAGGTTATCAATTTGGAAAGCATGGGGTCATAATAAATGGGGACGTCCATTCCCTCCTCAAAACCATTATCCACACGAACTCCTTCGCCCGTTGGTAATTTATAGGTTTCCAAGGTACCCACACTAGGTAGGAAGTCGTTCAACGGGTCTTCTGCGTAAACCCTAAGTTCCAAGGCATGCCCGTGTATCTTTAAATCCTCCTGCTTAATTTGAAGTGCCTCGCCCCGGGCAATATTGATCTGCAACTCCACCAAATCCACACCTGCAATAATCTCGCTCACCGGGTGTTCCACCTGTAGCCGTGTATTCATTTCCAGAAAGTAGAAGTTGTGGTCTGCGTCCATGAGGAATTCCACGGTCCCGGCACCAAGATAATCACAGGCCTTGGCCACCTTAACGGCGGCATCACCCATTTCGGCCCTTAACTCAGGTGTCAGGATAGATGACGGAGCTTCCTCTACCACCTTCTGATGCCTACGCTGTATACTACATTCCCTTTCAAAAAAATGCAGGATATTACCATGACTGTCCGCCATCACCTGAATTTCAACGTGTCTGGGCGAGGTAACGTATTTCTCTATAAATACGGAACCATCACCAAAGGCCGAAGTGGCTTCACTAATGGCCCGGTTCATCTGCGATTCCAAATCTTTCTCCTTTTCTACAATACGCATCCCCTTTCCGCCTCCTCCGGCAGATGCCTTTATCAAAATGGGAAAACCGATTTCCTTGGCAATTTCCTTGGCCTTTTCCACATCGGTTATGGCTTCATCAATACCCGGTACCATGGGAATATTGTACTGTTTTACCGCTTCCTTCGCGGCAAGCTTACTTCCCATTACCCGAATAGCCTTGGATTTGGGGCCTATGAAGATAAGATCGTTCTTCTCGACCGCCTCGGCAAAATCCGCATTTTCACTTAAAAATCCGTACCCCGGGTGAATACCATCCACATCCAAACTTTTCGCTACCTCAATAATCTTGTCGCCTCTTAGATAAGACTGGTTGGAAGGTGCTTCGCCAATACAGACCGCCTCGTCGGCAAACCTAACATGGGGTGCATTTCGATCCACTACGGAGTAAACGGCCACAGTCTTGATACCCATTTTCTGGGCAGTTTTCATAACCCTGATTGCTATCTCTCCCCTATTTGCTACTAATATTTTTTTCATGCTTCCCGTTATTCAAATTCAATGAGTAAATGTTTTTTCTCCACGGCATCCCCTTGCTTAACCGCTATGGACTTGATTTTCCCGTTCCTTGGAGAGGTAATTACATTCTCCATTTTCATGGCCTCCAAAATCAGAAGTTGGTCATCTTCATTTACCTCCTGACCTTCCTTTACATTAATTTCCAGAATCAAACCGGGCATAGGAGCCTCAATAGAACCGATATCCTTGGCCGACGACAAGGAAAAGCCCATATCATTGATCAAAAGATCCAAACCATCAGCTATGCTTACGGCATATGAATTGTTGTTTACCTTTATCTCATATGTTTTTTGGTTGAAGTCGGAGTCTACTATTTCGACTGAAAAAGGTCTGTTACCCTGAAGAATATGATACTGGGTCCCAGTGGTACGCAGGGCATCCACTTTTTGGATGTCCCCATCGGTTAGGTCAAACGTAAGATTCTCGTTTACCGTTACCTTAAATGCATTGTCCATAGGCATGGTCATTTAGAGTTTAATTTCCGTTAATTTATGGTTCAAATTAAAAATTCTTAAGTTAACTAATTCTTATTTTTTCTTGCGCTTCTATCTACAACTCCCCCATAATTTCCATCGTTCCAAATCAACACTTCGCATTATGGCACAAAAGTATCCTGAAAAAACACTTGGGAATATGAAATTTATCATGTTTTTACACAAAAGAAGGTAGTAATCTTGTACCCGAAAAGATCATGGAGAATAGTTGCTTTAGCGCCAAATCCGTATTTTTGGATTAAAACCGAAGCGTATGTTGATCATTGGAATTGCAGGAGGTACCGGCTGTGGTAAGACTACGGTGGTAAATCAAATAGTTGATGAACTACCTCCTGGAGAAGTGGGCATAATTACCCAGGATTCCTATTATCGTGACCTTTCCCATCTGGATATCGAAGAAAGGAAAAAAACCAATTTTGACCACCCGCAATCCATTGATTTCGCATTATTGGAAGAACATCTCAAACTATTAAATTCCGGGCATTCTATTGAACAGCCTGTATACTCTTTTATGGAGTGCAATAGAACCTCGGAAACGGTCACAATAGACCCCAGTGAAGTGCTCATTGTTGAGGGTATCCTGATATTGACGAATGCATCCATCCGGGAGATGTTCGATATAAAGATTTTTGTACATGCCGATTCCGATGAACGATTGATCCGCAGGTTGAAGCGGGATGTAAACGAAAGAGGTTGGGATATGAACGAGACATTGACCAATTATCAAACTACCATAAAACCGATGCATGATCAGTTTATTGAACCCACAAAGGAATATGCGGATATCATCATACCGAACAACAACTATAATACGGTGGCCGTAGATATTGTTCGAACCATTATCAATGAAAAATTAGTCTAGCATTATGGGCCTAAAAGAACTTAAAAAGAAAAAATGGTTCGGAGTGCTGACCAACATATACGTTTTAGTGCTCACGGTATTCGTGATTTGGATGTTGTTCTTTGATACCAATTCGCTCTTGATACATATGGAACTGAAAAAACAAATCAAAAAATTGGAAAAACAACAGGAGTTTTTACGGGAGGAAATCGCAAAGGACAAAAAAACTATAGAAAAGCTCTCCGACCCTAAGGAGTTGGAAAAATTTGCACGTGAGCACTACTACCTCAAAAAGAAAAATGAAGAAATCTATCTCATAGAATATGAAGATAGCCTTAAAACCAATAAAAAAGATGAGTAACGTAAATTTGTTCGATGAGTTTGACCCTGTGTCGTCCAAGGCTTGGAAACAAAAAATCCAGGTGGATCTTAAAGGTGCGGATTACAACGAAACTTTGATTTGGAAATCGCCCGAAGGTATTGATGTAAAACCATTTTACCATTCCGAAGATGTTGAAGGGGTCGTTCCCAATGTATCGGAACCTCCCAAAAAATGGTACGTGACCCAAAGTATTTATGCCAATGATTCCGAACGTGCCAACAAAAAGGCAATGGAAGCTTTGGAACGTGGCGCGGAAAGCCTGGTTGTAACCATACCCTCGGAAACTGTTTCCATCAAAAATCTGCTAGCGGATATTGATTTAGAGTCGGTTCCCATTTACCTTGAGTTTGCTTTTCTATCGGCCAAATATTTAAAGTCCCTTATAGATTTTATAGGTAATAAAAGGGCAAAGGTGTTTCTTAACTTGGACATCGTGGGGAATCTTGCCAGAACCGGTAATTGGTACCATTCCATGGACAAGGATTACCAAATATTGAGAGAAATCCATGATTACGTTCGAGGAAATCCATATATACATATTTTAGGAACCGATATCTCCTTATATCAAAATGCCGGGGCCAACAAAGTACAGCAATTGGCCTATGCCCTAGCACAGGCCAACGAGTACCTCAATTTCTTCAAAGAGTTGGATGAAGAGGTGACAAGCCTTGTTTTTAAGGTTAGCATCGGAACCAATTATTTCTTTGAAATAGCCAAATTACGGGCACTTAGGTTGCTTTGGGAAACTTTGGCGCAAGAATACGGAATAGAGGCCGGTTGCCATATTCTAGCCCTTCCTACGAAGAGAAACAAAACATTATATGACTACAACGTAAATATGCTTCGCACTACTACGGAGAGCATGTCGGCCATTTTGGGAGGTGCCAATGCGGTATGTAATCTTTCCTATGATAACATTTTCCATAAGGACAATGAATTTGGGGAACGAATGGCCAGGAATCAATTATTGATCCTAAAGGGGGAAAGTTATTTTGAAAAAGTAGCCAACCCTGCCGACGGGTCGTACTATATTGAAAGCCTCACCCATCAATTGGCGGAAAGGGCTCTTGAGCTTTTTAAATCCATTGAAGCCGGTGGCGGGTTTTTAAAACAGTTAAAAGAACACGTCATTCAAAAGAAAATCAAGGAAAGTGCGGAAAAGGAGCAATCGCTCTTCGACGAAGGAAAGGAGGTTCTGTTAGGCACCAACAAATATCAGAACGATCAGGACCATATGAAAGAGGCTATGGAAATCTATCCCTTTTTAAAGACGGATAAGCGCAAAACCTTGATAGAGCCTGTCTTGGAAAAACGACTAGCGGAATCCCTTGAACAAAAAAGATTAAGTGATGAATAGAAAAGAGGTGGCACATTTGGAATTAAAACAAATTCCAATACCGGAAAATAAAGTTGAAAAAGAGGATATTTTTGAAACAGCCGAACATATTCCCTTAAAACCGATATATGATAAAAAGGAAGTGGAGAATCTGCAACACTTAAATTTTGTGGCAGGTATCGCCCCCAATTTAAGGGGACCATATTCCACTATGTATGTTAGAAGACCCTGGACCATACGGCAGTATGCCGGTTTTTCCACGGCCGAGGAAAGTAATGCCTTTTACAGAAGAAACCTGGCAGCGGGCCAAAAAGGATTGTCGGTAGCTTTTGACCTTCCCACACATAGGGGCTATGATAGTGATCATGGGCGTGTAGTGGGTGATGTGGGCAAAGCCGGGGTGGCCATAGACTCCGTTGAGGATATGAAAATCCTTTTTGACGGTATTCCCTTGGATAAAATGTCGGTCTCCATGACCATGAACGGAGCCGTACTTCCCATTATGGCCTTTTACATTGTGGCAGCGGAAGAGCAAGGCGCAACGCCGGAGCAATTAGCGGGCACCATCCAAAATGATATTTTGAAGGAGTTCATGGTACGGAATACGTATATTTATCCCCCTAGCCCTTCCATGCAGATCATTGCCGATATTTTTGAATACACTAGTAAGCATATGCCCCGATTTAATAGCATAAGTATCTCTGGCTATCACATGCAAGAAGCCGGGGCTACAGCGGATATTGAATTGGCCTATACTCTGGCGGATGGCCTGGATTATATAAGGACAGGGCTAAAGGCAGGATTAGGTATTGACCAATTTGCACCTAGACTTTCATTCTTTTGGGCCATAGGGATGAACCATTTTATGGAAATAGCCAAAATGAGGGCCGGCCGGATGTTATGGGCCAAACTGGTAAAACAATTCAATCCACAGAGCCCAAAATCCCTAGCACTCCGTACCCATTGTCAAACCAGTGGATGGAGCCTTACGGAGCAAGATCCCTTTAACAATGTGGCCCGTACGGCCATAGAGGCCGCCGCCGCAGCTTTTGGGGGTACCCAAAGCCTACATACCAATGCTTTGGATGAAGCCATTGCCCTGCCCACGGACTTTTCTGCACGTATTGCAAGGAACACCCAAATCTTTTTGCAGGAAGAGACCAAAATCACCAAGACCGTGGATCCCTGGGGGGGAAGTTATTATGTGGAGAGTCTTACCCATGATTTGGCGCACAAGGCATGGGAACTGATCGAAGAAATCGAGGAATTGGGCGGAATGACCAAAGCTATTGAGGCGGGTATTCCCAAAATGCGAATAGAGCAAGCCGCAGCCAGAAAACAAGCCCGCATTGATGGAGGACAGGATATCATCGTAGGCACCAATAAATATCAGCTAAAAGAAGAGGATGCCTTACAGATTTTGGAAGTTGATAATGCCGAGGTGCGAAGGCAGCAAATAGAGCGTCTGGAATCACTTAAAAAAAATAGGGATGCCCAAACAGTAGAAAAGACGCTCGAAAAATTAACGGAAGCCGCCAAGGGAAAATCCGATTCCCAGGAAACCTCCCAAGAAAATAATTTGTTGGCTTTGGCGGTAGAGGCAGCTAGAGCCAGAGCTACATTGGGAGAGATTAGTGATGCCCTGGAAACGGCATTTGGGCGGTACAAAGCAAAAATTCAAACATTTACCGGTGTGTATTCAAAGGAGATAAAAGACGACGAGAGCTTCAAAAAGGCTAGGGAAATGGCCGATACATTCGCTGAAAAAGATGGTAGAAGACCGCGTATCATGATTGCCAAGATGGGACAGGATGGCCATGACCGGGGAGCAAAGGTGGTGGCTACCGGCTATGCCGATCTAGGATTTGACGTAGATATCGGTCCCCTTTTTCAGACTCCGGCGGAAGCGGCCAAACAGGCGGTGGAGAACGATGTGCATATTTTAGGCGTTTCTTCCTTGGCAGCCGGTCATAAGACCTTGGTACCACAGGTTTTGGAAGAGCTCAAAAAGCATGACAGGGAAGATATCATGGTCATCGTGGGAGGCGTTATTCCACATCAGGATTACGAATTTTTATTCGATGCCGGGGCGGTAGCCGTTTTTGGACCCGGCACTAAAATTAGCGATGCGGCCATACAGATTTTGGAGATATTGCTCGATTAAACGTAAAAACAGGATAAGGTCTTATACCTGAATTCGGTGGATTGACCCAATTTAACCAACTTTAACGCAGAGTACTATAGTTATTCACCTTGTGTTAACAAAATACATTTTCTGGTCGATGAAATAATCGTATTTTTAACCCCTAATTTATGATGATACAATGGGGAAGATTATTGCGATTGCCAATCAGAAAGGTGGGGTTGGGAAAACCACTACCACGGTCAATTTAGCGGCTTCGTTGGGGGTTCTTGAAAAAAAAGTCTTGCTTATAGATGCAGATCCTCAGGCCAATGCAACGTCCGGATTGGGAATTGAGGTAGAATCGGTGGACTTGGGTACATATCAACTTTTGGAGCATACCAAAAATGCGGCCGAGACCATTTTAGAGACCTCATCGCCAAATGTGGATTTAATCCCGGCCCATATCGATTTGGTGGCCATTGAGATTGAATTGGTCGATAAGGAAGATCGGGAATACATGCTCAAGAAGGCAATTTCCGAACTCAGAAACACCTATGACTACATCCTCATAGATTGTGCCCCATCCTTGGGTTTATTGACCTTAAACGCTTTAACGGCGGCCGATTCCGTGATTATCCCTATTCAGTGCGAGTATTTTGCATTGGAAGGCCTTGGGAAATTGCTCAATACCATTAAGAGCGTACAAAGGATACACAACCCTGACCTGGATATTGAGGGGATGCTGCTTACCATGTATGACTCCAGATTACGCCTTTCCAATCAGGTAGTGGAAGAAGTAAGAAAGCATTTTGCGGACATGGTCTTTGATACGATTATACAACGCAATGTTAGGCTCAGTGAAGCGCCCAGTTATGGCGAAAGTATTATTAAGTACGATGCCAGCAGCAAAGGCGCGGCCAACTATCTCAACATGGCCAATGAACTGGTAAAGAAAAACATGGAGACCGTATAATGGCGAAAGCAACTAAAAAACAGGCTCTTGGGAGAGGGTTGTCGGCCCTGCTCAAAGATCCCGAGAATGACATACAATCGGCATCTGACAAAAATGCGGATAAAGTTGTCGGGAACATTGTGGAATTAGATTTGGATACCATTGCCGTAAATCCCTTCCAGCCACGATCCAATTTTAACGATGACACTTTAAAAGAGTTGGCGACTTCCATTAGGGAATTGGGTGTTATACAACCTATCACCGTTCGCAAATCCGGTTTCAATTCCTACCAATTGGTTTCCGGGGAACGGAGGTTAAGGGCCTCCAAAATGATAGGCCTGGCCACTATCCCCGCATACATCCGTATTGCAAATGATCAAGAGTCCCTGGAAATGGCCTTGGTAGAAAACATACAGCGTCAGGATTTGGATCCCATTGAGATTGCCTTATCCTATCAAAGACTGATCGATGAGATTGAGTTGACACAGGAAAGGTTAAGTGACAGGGTTGGCAAAAAACGCTCTACCATTACCAATTATTTGCGCCTGTTACGACTAGATCCCATAATCCAGACCGGAATTCGGGACGGATTTGTCACTATGGGCCATGGTAGGGCATTGGTCAATATCGATAAAAAGGGGGATCAAATTTCCTTGTACGAAAAAATAGTTTCAAAAAACCTATCGGTCAGGGATACGGAAAAGGCCGTAAAAGCTTATCATGAAGGCAAGAGCACAACCAATGACTTAAGCAAAAAGCCCGTTGAAACACCGGATTTTGCAAAAAACCTGACCGAGGAACTCACCGGCCACCTATCTGCAAAAGTTATTATCAATACATCAAAGTCCGGCAAGGGGAAGATTATCATCCCTTTTCATACCAAGGAAGAACTCGATCGGCTTAAAAAATTGATTCTTGTTGAATAGAACCCTCATCATAATCACTTTTTTTTCTCTTGCTGCAACAATAGGTTCCGCACAAGAAAAGAAACCCCAGAATCAAGAAGTGGATTCCCTAAAAATGGATTTGGAAGAGGAAGGGGTTATGGTCATGGACACCCTGGTTACCGAAAAGAGACGTATAAATCCACTGGCCCCCAGTAAAGCGGCCTTTTACTCCGCCGTACTGCCGGGTCTAGGCCAAATTTATAACAAAAGGTACTGGAAGGTTCCCATCGTATACGCTGCTATCGGTACCGGTATTTATGCATACACCTTCAACGATGGGCGGTACGATCGCTTCAGGGCCGCCTTTAAAAGAAGACGGGCTGGTTTTACCGATGATGAGTTTTATGATTTGGATGGAAGCGGGATAGAGCCTGGAAATCCCGATTTTTCCGACGATGCCCTTGAGGACGCCCAAGAACGATTTCAACGCGACCGGGATCTGGCCCTTTTAATAACCATTCTCCTATACGCCCTTAATGTTGTGGATGCCAATGTGGATGCGCACCTAAAACAGTATAATATTGATGATGATTTGAGTTTTGATTTGGACATACAGCCATATATCGATTTAAATCCAATTACCACCGACCCCAATTATGGGTTGGCCCTAACCATTAAGTTTTAGCTTGTGAAAATTGCATTGTTCGGATATGGAAAAATGGGCAAGATGATAGAGCAAATGGCCTTGGGAAGAGGGCATGTCATCACTGCCAGAGTGGATATAGGAACTACGGATATTGACTTTTCCGATATGGAGGTAGCTATAGACTTCAGTACACCCGATGCCGCTCTTGAAAATATAAGTAGTTGCTTGGAGCATGGGGTTGCTGTAATTTCAGGCACTACGGGTTGGCTAAAGGATTATGATAAAGTTGTGGATCTATGTAACAAAAAAAATGGCGCCTTTATTTATGCTTCCAATTTTAGCTTGGGTGTAAACATTTTTTTTGAATTGAATACATATCTGGCCAAGATGATGCACAATCTCAAGGAATACAAACCAGCATTAGAGGAAATACATCATACCCAAAAGTTGGATGCCCCAAGTGGTACGGCCATTACTCTGGCCCAAGGTATTATAGAAAATACGGACTACCGGGATTGGAAGCTGAACAATGACGGGGAGAAAACCATTCCCATCAGCTCAAAAAGAGTAGATGCGGTTCCTGGCACACATACGGTTTCATATCACAGCGAAGTGGATAGCATCGAAATACGACATACGGCGCACAATAGGGAAGGATTTGCCCTGGGAGCGGTTATCGCGGCTGAATGGATTTTGGGGAGGACAGGGATATTTTCCATGAAAGATGTGTTAAATCTAGGTTAAGATGTGTAACTTTTCCAAGTTTAAAGTACGTATCCTCGTGTATACTTTTGCAAGAACCTGTATTTAAAGAATTGATTTTTAAGCCGACCAATAGCACCTAACACGATTTTCTATGAATGGATCACAATGGATTATTTTTATTCTTCTTGTACAGATAATACATTTTCTGGGTACCTGGAAACTCTATGTGAAAGCAGGTAGAAAAGCTTGGGAAGCGGCCATTCCCATATATAATGCCATCGTCTTGATGCAAATCATCAATCGGCCCAAGTGGTGGGTTCTCTTACTCTTCATTCCCATAATCAATTTGTTGATGTTTCCTGTCATCTGGGTGGAGACCATCCGAAGCTTTGGAAGAAATAATCTCATGGAGACCTGGTTGGTTATCCTTACCCTAGGGTTTTACATGTTTTATGTGAACTACGCCTTGGATGTTCAATATTTGGAAGACCGAAGCCTTCATCCAAAGACCGGCCTTGGCGAATGGGTAAGCTCCATTGTATTTGCTATTGTGGCCGCCACTTTGGTACATACCTATTTTATCCAACCCTATGTAATACCAACGGGGTCTTTGGAGAGAACCCTACGTGTAGGGGATTTCCTGTTCGTTAGTAAATACCATTATGGAGCCCGGACACCAATGACCACGGTTGCCGCCCCTATGGTTCATGACACGCTTCCCTTGATCGGGACCCGCTCCTATTTGAACAAGCCACAACTCCCTTATTTTAGATTGCCCGGTTTTACAAAGGTAAAGCGCAACGATATTGTAGTGTTCAGTTGGCCCGCGGATACGGTCCGGGTTTTCTTTAAAAAGGAAAAAGGGGTTAAAAAGCCTATTGACAAAAAATCGAATTACGTAAAACGATGTGTAGGCACACCAGGTGATTCCCTGGCCGTAATCGATGGCTTTGTTTATGTTAATGGAAAACAACTGCAGCTTTCCGATCGGGCCAAACCTCAATATGATTATATGGCCTATGGTCAAAAAGGGGTTTCTTCCAGACTGCTCTCGGATTTAGGGATAAACGAATTTAACAGACTGTACGTCGCCCAGTCTTTGACCCAGGGTCAAAAAAGGGCTTTACAATTTGCGGGTCACAGGGTCTACGAATCCCAACCTATTCAAATTTTAACGGATAGCAAGGGAATCGACCCCAATCTTATAAGACAACAACGGTTGGCCTTGAAGGAAATTGCGGATAGGCAAAGGGTCGTGACCCTAACGGATGAAATGGTTACCAAACTAAGGAACAATTCCGCGATCGATTCCGTTGTAAAGGTTATTGAACCTAAAGGAAGGCAGGGGATAAATCTGTTTCCTCAAAATCCGGATTATCCTTGGAACTATGATAACATGGGGCCTATTTACATTCCTGCGAAAGGCAGTACCGTATCTCTTAATTTGAAAAGCCTACCGCTTTACAAAAAAATCATTCGGGATTATGAACATAATTCCATAGAAGTGTCGGGGAACCAGATAAAAATCAATGGTATAGTGGCCGATAGCTATACTTTTAAGCAGGACTACTATTGGATGATGGGAGACAATAGGGACCACTCCGAGGATAGCCGGGCTTGGGGTTATGTACCCGAAGACCATATCGTGGGAACTCCGATTTTTATATGGATGAGTATCGAGAATTTTACGGATGGTCTATCTAATTGGAAAATACGTTGGGATAGGGTCTTTACCACGGTACATGGGAAAGGCGAGCCTTATTCGTACTTCAAATGGTTCTTGGTCACCTTGGGAGCTTGGTTTGTATTCGACTTCTTCAGAAAAAGGAGGAAGAAAAGCACAGATTAAGCAATGGGTACTTGATAGAAATAATTTTATCTTTTTCTTTTTTAACCCTGAAATTGATCCTTCAATGTACACCCTCCTTCACCCTACTTACTTTCCGAATATAGCTACCTTTTCGGTTATCATAAGGGACAAGGTTATCTGGGAAATCGAAGATAACTATCAAAAACAAACCTACCGTAATCGTTGTTATATTTCCAACGATCAGGGAAAACACATGCTTACAATTCCAATAAAGCATGTGGACGGTAAAGAGGGACGGCAAAAATATAAGGAGGTTCAATTGGACAATTCGTATTCCTGGCAACGGCAACATTGGCGTACACTACAAACCGCTTATAGAACCTCGCCATTTTTTGAGTACTACGAAGATGATATTGCCCCATTGTTTGAAAAGAAACATTTTTTTTTGTTGGATTTCAACCTCAAGACTATCCAAACCATTTGTAACTGCCTCCAAATTGAAATGCCTTTGGAAAAGACCATGACTTATTGTAAAAGCATAGAGACTCAAAATCCAATACCTAAAACCTTAGACGCCCGCCATCTGGTCAATGCCAAAAAAGAAATTCAGTTCGTTCAAGAAGTATATACACAGGTCTTTGGAAGCCGTCATGGATTTATAGAAAACCTAAGTGTGCTAGATCTTTTGTTCAATGAGGGGCCCCATACCGTTCCTTTTTTGGAAAATCAGAACTTGGATTTCATCTATGCTTAGGTTTGTCTCACATTATGGAATTCATTTTTTAGTTCCCATTGCCGTGGGCCTACTTTTTTATAAAACGAAGAAATGGCACATAATTCTGATTCTTTGGGCAGGAATCCTCATAGATATTGACCATGTATGGGCAAATCCCATTTTTGATCCGAATCGATGTAGTATTAATTTCCATCCCTTGCATAGCTATTGGGCAATCGCGGCATATTTCATACTACTATTTTTTGAAAAGGTCAGAATTTTTGGAATCGCAGCATTAATACATATGTTGGCGGATGCAACGGACTGTCTATTTCTCGCTGTTCAATCGGAATGAGGCCATTACGGGTAGATGATCGGAAAGCCGTACATCATAATTTTTGTGTGCGGTTACATCAAAACTTGGATCGACCAGGATAAAATCAATTCGAAAGGGAAGGAACCTTAAATTATAGGTACTACCCAATCCAAAGCCTTTTTCCTGGAAGGTATCTTTAAAATCGCCCTTCAGTGTGTGGTATATACGTGAGAATTGTGTGTTATTGAAATCGCCAGAAATAATTTTTCTATGTTTTACATCCTTAAAATGGTCCACCAATATCTTGGCTTGATCCTCTTGCTTTGCAAGTGCCTTACCCAACCTTTTATATAGCCGTTGTGGCTCTTCCCTTTTTACGGAACCTAAACGAAAACTCAATGACTGTAAATGCACATTATATACACGCAATGTATCTGACGATATGACTATATCGGCGTAGATGGCATTGTTCCGACTTTCGGGAAAATCCAATGACCCCTTGGCAATGATCGGATATTTTGAAAAGATAGCTTGGTACACACGTCCTTCTTCATCCTTAATGTCGAAGTTGACATAGCGATAGGTATATTTTTTCAGGGCACCATAGTCTATATGTGCAAACTCCTGCAAATTGATGATGTCGGCATCCTGCTTTAGAAGAAAGTCTAAGATTTCATCGCCAAATATTTTATCATTGCCCCATTGCAAACCAGTAAAGCTGTGGACATTAAAAGTCAAAATGCTAATATCCCGACCATCAATTGTAGAATTCGAATCAAAAAGTTTGAGGAAGGTACCAAATATAAAATATCCTGGAATAAGAATAACCGTTGACAATAGGAATATTCTATTTTTCAGAATTACCCAGTAAACCAAAAATAAAATATTGATACCCACAAGAAATGGAACCAATAGGTTTAAGAACGATATCAAGGAAAGTCTTCCTAAAAGGTTGAAGTAATCAATATAAACAAGAAGTAGAGCCAATGCAAAGATTACATTAAAAGCAAAAACTAATTTATTGAAGAAAGATAAGCGCTTGACCAAATTAGTCTTCTTTACCGGCTTTGAACAAAAAATCCTTTTCGGCCTTGGACAGGCTTTCATATCCTGATTTACTTATTTTATCCAAAATAGCGTCTATTTTACGTTGATGTGCCTCCTTGCCATATTCCTTTTTTGATTTTTCCGTCGCTTTTGTCTTTTTATAAACCGTTTTCAAAGGTGCCTTCTTCTCTTTTTTCTTAAAAAGATTGGCTATACCATCCATAAACTTTGAAAAACCTTCTCCAATATCCCTGCCATTTAACAATTGCCTTGCATACACATAACCCAACAACGCACCTCCCAAGTGTGCCAAATGCCCTCCTGCATTACCGGTATATGGCATTTGTACAAGATCCATAACGACCACAAAGACACCGATGTACCAGAGTTTAATATTGAAGAAAATAAGTCGAACTTCTTGATTTGGAATATAGGCGCAAATAAATATCAATACGGCACGTACCCCGGCCGAAGCACCTATAAGCACGGCATTTACGCCAAAGAAAGCGGGAAAGAGGTTATAGCTCAACAAAAAAAACAATCCGCCCAAAATTACCCCTAACAAATAGACATTCAAAAATCGTTTTCCGTCAAAAAGATTCAAGAATATGCGGCCCGCAAAATATAACACCAACATATTCCAAAAAATATGTCCCAATCCTCCGTGGAAAAAGGAATAAGTAATGATGGACCAAGGCTGGGAAAGGAAGTCGAAAAAATCCTTGGGAAGCTGAAACCATTGTACAATGCTATTCTTATGTAGTCCAAGCAAAAATGGAAACAACCCGTTTATGATAAATACAACGACATTGATGGCAATCAGCTTCTCCGCCACATTAAGCCTTGCATATTGATATTTTAAATCTCCCCTATTCATTCTAATCCCAGCGATTTTTGTTGAACTGGTTTTTTTTCCAATACCACATCATAATAAATCCGAACAACGCTCCACCAATATGGGCAAAATGTGCTATGCCCTGACCAAAAATGGATACCCCGGTAACTCCTGAAAAAAGATCCATTGCAATTAGTACCGGAATAAAGAATTTAGCTTTTATCGGAATGGGCAAGAATATGATGAAAAGCTCACTATTGGGATAAGACATACCAAAGGCTACCAAAATACCATAAATAGCTCCGGAAGCACCGACCGCGGGAGTATTATAGGCTGAAAGGAAGTTATCTATGGTACTTTTTGAAGCCAAATTATACCAATCCGGGCTATATTTTCCTTCAGAAACAATATCAATAATTTGACTTTTTGATATACCCGAATTGACAATGGCATCAATTCCTTCATTGAAGTAATAATAGTTAACGCCCGTATGTATCAATGCAGCGCCCAATCCGGCGGAAAAATAGAAAAACAAAAATTTATTACGGCCCCACATGCGCTCCAAGGGTGTTCCAAAAGCCCATAAAGCGTACATATTAAAAGCAATATGCATAAAACCGCCGTGCATGAACATATGCGAAACAACTTGCCAAAACCCAAAATTTTCATTTTTTGGGAACCATAATGAAAACCATTGATACATCTGGTCTCCATAAATAGCTGTTGCTACAAAAAATAAAATATTGATTATAAGCAGGTGCTTAATAGCTTCGGTCAATCTTCCCATTTATATGAATTTTTTTTCGATATCCTGTTCAGTAAGCATAATGTATATTGGCTTGTTGAAAGGACTTACCCTGGATTCCTTACAGGCGAATAAATCATTGACCAAGGCCAATTGGGAGCTGCACTCCAGAACCTCCCCCGTTTTTACCGACAATGATTTAGACAAGGTTTTTGATAGAATATCGGCCTGTGAAAAGCTTTCGCCAGCAATCTCCTGCCTGTAATCCGAAATCAATTGATCTAGTACCGTACCCACTTCGTTTTCGGGGATTAAGAGCGGTACCCCTGTAATTTTCAAGGATTCCTCGTCCAAAGTTTCAAAAACAAAACCAATATGGGTAAGATCCTTTCTTATTTCTTCCAGAATGGCCCTATCCGATTTTGTGAACGATAGCGTCAACGGAAATAAGAGTTGCTGACTCACCGATTGTTTTACCGTCATGTTCCGCAATAGTTTTTCATAAAGTACGCGTTGGTGGGCCCTATTTTGGTCAATGACCACCATTCCGGATTTAATGGAAGTCACAATATACTTTCGCCGAAGTTGAAATGTGGTCGCAACGGAATGCGCTACATCCAATTGATCTTCAAAAACCGAACCCGTAATGGTATCCGACTCCAGATGTACACTACTAAAACTTGTATCGTCCCCCACTGATTGATCCATCCCGACATACATACTCTCCCATTGCCCACGGGTTTTTCGCACCGCACTGTGTCCTTGTTTGGTGAAAGACGATCTCCCTGAAGTTTCCAAAAAAGGGTTGAATTGGGCATCTACGCTAACTTGCGGTTGTTTTGCTTCCTTGTTCTTATAGGCATAGGGAGTGTCCAAATTCTGATCGTGTTCAAAATCCAGGGCTGGAACTATATTGAACTGCCCCAAACTATGCTTTACGGTAGACCTCAAAATTGCATATAACGTATGTTCATCATCAAATTTGACTTCGGTCTTGGTAGGGTGGATATTTATGTCTATAGAGGAAGGATCTACTTCCAAATACAAAAAATACCCGGGGTAAGTATCCGTTTTTATAAGTCCTTCAAAAGCTGAAACAACGGCATGATTCAGGTATGGGCTCTTGATAAATCTATGGTTTACGAAAAAAAACTGTTCACCCCTGCTCTTTTTTGCAAATTCCGGCTTGTGTATAAATCCTTGGATTTTTATTACGTTGGTCTCCTCTTTAACTGGCACCAATTTTGCATTGGCCCTGGTTCCAAAAATATGAACAATCCGTTGGCGATAGTTGCTTTTGGGCAAATTGAAGAGCTCGCTTCCATTACTGTAAAAGTGAAAGGTTATATTGGGATGTGCCAAGACTACCCTGTGAAATTCGTCCGTAATATGCCGAAGCTCCACTTGATTCGACTTTAAAAAATTACGGCGCGCGGGGATATTAAAAAACAAATTCTTTACGGACAATGAAGTGCCCTTGGGGGTTACGCAGACCTCTTGGGATACCACCTCGCTTCCTTCTATCTTCAATTGGGTTCCTACTTCTTCCTCTTCAGGGCGAGTCTGCATTTCTACGTGGGCTATGGCAGCTATGGACGCCAAAGCCTCACCGCGGAAACCCTTGGTGTGCAAATTAAAAAGATCTTCCGCTTTTTGGATTTTGGACGTGGCATGCCTTTCAAAACTCAAGCGTGCATCGGTAGTACTCATACCTATACCGTCGTCCACGACTTGGATAAGGCTTTTGCCCCCATCCTTTACAATAAGCTTTATGGTATTGGACTGGGCATCAATAGCGTTCTCCAATAGTTCCTTTACTACGGAAGCGGGACGTTGTACAACTTCACCTGCAGCAATCTGGTTGGCCACATGGTCGGGCAATAGTTTAATGATATCCGCCATTATCGCCCAAAGAATATAGAAAGATCAAAATCTATGATGTATAGAAAAATAAGGACCAATACGGCAATGATAATAGCCATTCGGGTTTTGATATGGCGGTCACCGGATCTTTGCATATCCTCCTTCACACTCCGGAATTTGCCCTTTAACCCCCTGGGTGTGTTAACTGTAGTTCGGTACTTGTCAAAACGATTTTCCAGTTTAAAGGGACTCCCCTCCCCCTTATCATCATAGTAACGAGGTTGGTAGCCGAACTCCTTGTTCTTGCGCAATTTCGTGAATTTGCCAATAAAACCCATGGTTTTCAAAGTTACTTAAAATCAAAAAATATGCCGTAAAGGGATTCCCAAAATTTGTTAACAGACCTCAAGGGCGTCAGGATCGGAAAAAGCGAATCTAAATTTGAAAATCAATGGTGCCCCAAAGAGATTTAATTCTTTCCCAAAGTTGCCATTTTTATGGCGGCTATAGCGGCTTCGGTACCTTTATTGCCATGTTTACCTCCACTGCGTTCCCGGGCCTGTTGCAAATTATCATCGGTAAGAACACAGAAAATGACGGGAATCGCTAATTGTAAGTTTAAGTCTTTTATACCCTGTGCAGCGGCACTACAAACAAAGTCAAAGTGTTTGGTCTCTCCCCTAATTACGCTACCAATAGCAATAATGGCATCCAACTCCCTTTCCTTGGCCATTTTTTTACAACCAAAGATCAATTCAAAACTACCCGGAACGTTCCATCTCGTTACCTTTTCGGAAAGGGCGCCACAATCTAATAAAGCGTCCATAGCCCCTCTAAAAAGTCCTTCGGTAATCTCGGAATTCCATTCGGAGACAACAATTCCAAACCTGAGGCCCTTGGCGTTTGGAATGGTTTCTTTTTGATAAACGGATAAGTTCTTATTTGCAGTGGCCATTACTCTCCACTTTTGGCCATTCCGATAAATGCATCTATGGATTTGGCTTCATCGGAATTTGAAAATTCCTTTTTTATACGTTCAAAATATTGAAGCGCTTTCTCATTTTGGCCCAACTCCATTGCCGTAACACCGGACTTGAACAGAAATTTTGGCGTAGTGTAATCATTGGTACTATGGGTTAACGCCTTTTCGTAATATCCCAGGGCCTCCTCCGGCTGTCCCAATTGCATGAATGCGTCGCCTAGGCCACCTTTTGCCAGGGCGCCCAAAATATCGTCATCCGACTTAAACTCTTCCAGATAATCAATGGCCTCTTGATATTTTTGAGTATTCAAATAGGCCATCCCGGCCGAGTAATTGGCCAAATTGGCCGCTTTTGTTCCTGGGTATTCATCAACGATATCCAAAAAACCATATTTCCCTTCTGCACCGTTCAATGCCAAATTATATAGGGAATCCTTGGCGGTTTCGCTGTTAAGGGCCTGATCAAAGTACTGCTGTGGGTAGTACATTTCATTGGCGGCACTGGCCTCCTTGGGTTTTTGTACAAACTGCATATAAGCTAGATAACCCAAAACCCCTACGGCAACAACCCCGATAATACCCAAAATATAGTTCTGATTCTTGGAGACCCATGCCTCGGTCCTTGAGGCACCTTGATCCAAGGTGCTAAAAACCTCGGCCGTTGTACTTTCTTGGGTATCGAATTGTTTCTCTTCCGCCTTGTTTTTGGGTTTAAAACCCCGCCTCTTGTATGTAGCCATCCCTCTTTTTAATTGGTCGCGCAAAAATAAAGTTTTTATTGAAATCCTGAGGGGTATTTATTCGTTAATTTTCGATATTTTGCAGGTTCCCTAATGTTCGGGACCAAAAATATCCTGGAGTTTTTGATATGTTTTTGAAAAAGTTATCGCTAATCAACTATAAAAACTTTGAATCCCAAAATTTCGAATTCGACACTAAGATCAATTGTTTCGTTGGTAGCAATGGGGTGGGAAAGACCAATATGCTGGACGCAGTTTATCACCTATCTTTTGGAAAAAGCTACTTCAATCCAATAGCCACTCAAAACATACGACATTCAGAGGATTTTTTTGTCCTCGATGGAGAGTTTGAAAAAAATCAAAGAGCGGAAAAAATCGTCTGTAGCTTTAAAAGGGGAACCAAAAAAATCATAAAACGCAACGGTAAAATCTATGACCGCCTATCCGATCATATTGGCCTATTGCCCCTGGTCATGATATCCCCGGCAGATAGGGACCTTATACTTGAGGGCAGCGATATGCGCAGGAAATTCATGGACGGGGTTATTTCCCAATCCGATAAGGAATACCTACATCAACTTATAAAGTACAACAAGGTTTTGTTGCAGCGAAATTCATTATTGAAATATTTTGCCGCCAATCGGGCTTTTGATCCGGGTACACTTCAAATCTATAATGAACAACTGCAGGCCTTAGGTGCCGGAATTTTTGAAAAACGACAGGCCTTTATGGAGATGTTCATCCCGATATTTCAAGAGCAATACAAAGAGATTTCCGGAGGTATGGAAATGGTGAGCCTCACATATGAAAGCAGGCTACAAGAAAAAGATCTGTTGGAACTGCTGGAGGACAATCTAGAGCGGGACAGAATGTTGCAATACACCAGCGTAGGTATTCATAAGGACGATCTTGGTTTTAAAATTGCCGATTACCCGGTAAAGAAATTCGGAAGTCAGGGGCAGCAAAAGTCTTTTTTAATCGCTCTGAAGTTTGCACAGTTTCATTTTATAAAGGAGCAAGCAAAAACGACCCCAATTTTGTTATTGGACGATATTTTTGATAAACTGGATGAAACCCGGGTGGCCCATATCGTTGCTTTGGTAGACAATGAAAACTTTGGTCAGATATTCATAAGCGATACCCATGCCGAACGTACGGAGAAAGTTGTTAAAAAAATACATCAGACTTATAAAATCTTTAAATTGTAGAATGAGGGTAATCAATATCTTGGCTTGTGCCCTTTTTATTATTGGATGCTCGGAAGCATTGTCCAAAAAGGATTTGGACCAACTTAACGGTTACTGGGAAATTGCCAAGGTTTCCTTTAAGGATGGAAATACAAAGGAATATAAAGTGAGTACGAGTGTCGATTTCATCAAAATTGATAGTCTAAAAGGTTATAGGAAAAAGGTTCAGCCTAAATTTGATGGCACCTTTGATACCTCTAACGATGCCGAGTTTTTCACCATCCTGGAACAAAATGGGGAGTTCATCTTTCAGTACAAAAACAATTTGAGCGAATGGAAAGAGACCATTCTTGAAGTTTCCAAAGACAACTTTTCCGTATCCAACGAGACGGGGATAATATATGCGTATAAACGGTTTAATCCTATCAATGCAAAAGAGTAATGGCCAAGCGAAATAATACGGGTCTTCCCTTAGGTGAGGCTTTGCGGGAGTTTATTAAGGAGAACCGTCTCGAAAAGGGAATAGACCAGGTAAACGCAAAGGAGGCTTGGAAGAAGGTGATGGGTAAGGGTGTATGCAATTATACCACCGCCGTTGAGCTACGTAGCGAAACACTTTTTGTCGCGCTATCGTCCTCGGTGCTTCGGGAGGAATTGAGCCTTGGAAAATCAAAGATTATTGTAATGCTCAATGACGAACTCGGAAAGGATATCGTAAAGAAACTGGTGTTGCGATAAAATGACACCAAAATGCATCCGATTTTTAGAATCGGTCGTCTTTGCTACTACTGTTTTGGGTTAGTATATTTCCCTTCCGGAAAAATGGAATGCGCTTTCTATGGCCGCGTTTTCATCGCTGTCCGAGCCGTGGACCGCATTCTCGGCGATGTCCGTAGCATATAACTTACGAATGGTTCCTTCCGCCGCTTCGGCCGGATTCGTAGCTCCGATCAGGGCCCTGAAATCCTCAACCGCATTTTCTTTTTCCAAAATGGCCGAAACAATGGGTCCCCTGGTCATGAAATCCACCAACTCCCCAAAAAAAGGCCGTTCTTTGTGAATGGCATAAAATTGCTGGGCATCCCGCCTACTAAGTTGTGTATATTTCATGGCCACAATCTTAAAACCAGCGGAAGTAATCTTTTCGAGAATGGCGCCGATGTGCCCATTTTCCACCGCATCCGGTTTTATCATTGTAAAGGTTCTATTCGAAGTCATTTGTAAAATTTTGCGCAAAAATACGCTTTTCCCACCAACCTACAACTTTTTAGGTTTTCATTACCATTCAAGTGGGGTTTCTTCAATATTATCGTATCTTTGCGCGCATGAATTTAGAGGATATAAATGCCATCAAGAAATTGTTGTCCGTACCTCAAAAAATCGTTATCGTTCCCCATAAAAATCCAGATGGTGACGCCATAGGATCTACCTTGGCCCTGTGGCATTACTTGCAAAATAAAGGGCAAGAGGCCACTGTAATCTCCCCAAACGATTATCCAAGATTTTTGAAATGGATGCCCGGAAACGAATACATTCTTAACTACGAAAAGGAAAATCGTCAGGCTAAAAGGAAAATAAACGAGGCCTCGCTAATCTTCACCTTGGATTTCAACCATTTGGGAAGGGTGGGCCAAATGGAAGAACCCTTGGAAAATTCCGATGCAGAATTCATTATGATCGATCATCATCAAGAACCGGCAGATTATGCGAACATAACATATTCCGATGTTTCTATGAGTTCTACTTGTGAGATGGTATACAATTTCATAGAATCCTTGGGAGACACCCTTAACATTACCACAGAAATCGCCAACTGTTTATACACGGGCATCATGACGGACACCGGTTCTTTTGAATTTCCTTCTACCACAAGTAGAACCCATAGGATAGTGGCAGACCTTATTGATAAGGGGGCGGAAAATGCCAAAGTACACAACGAAGTCTTCAATACGAACGCACCCAGCAGGTTGCATTTATTAGGTTGCGCCCTTAAAAACTTGATTATCCTTGAGGAATACAAAACGGTTTACATTACTCTGAGCCAAGAGGAATTGGACAATAATGACTTTAAAAAAGGGGATACGGAAGGTTTTGTCAATTATGGATTAACCTTGGGTGAGATTGTGTTTGCCGTTATTTTCATAGAGAATACGGAAGAAGGTATCATTAAAATCTCGTTTCGCTCCAAGGGCGATTTTTTAGTGAACGAATTTGCCCGTAAACACTTTAACGGTGGCGGCCATAATAATGCGGCCGGGGGAAGAAGCAATCTTTCCTTACCGGATACGGTGGCCTATTTTAAATCCCTACTAGAAAATTATAAGAAGGCGCTTAATTCATGAAATACTTGTGGTTTATTCTAATAACGGTTGTTTTCTTGGGTTGTGGTAGTCCTGAACCCCGTAGACCTATCCAGGCCAAAACCAGTAGTTTCTTCAAAGAATCCATTGAGCGCAGTAAGAAACTTCTGGAGACCGAAGAAAAATTAATCGCCGATATCATTGCCAAGGATAGTTTTCACGATTATAATCAGAGTGCCAGTGGTTCTTGGTATTTTTACAAAGCATTGAACGAAAATGCCTTGTACACCCCCCAACCGGATGATCTTGTTACAATGACTTACGACATCCTAAGTTTAAGCAATGACACTATTTATTCCGCCGAGGAAATTGGTATAGTTCAATACAAGGTGGACAAACAAGAGCTTTTTCCCGGTCTCCGAAACAGTGTAAAATTATTGAAGGAAAAAGAAACGGCGACTTTTCTATATCCCTCTTCCTTGGCCTATGGTTATCATGGTGACAATGATAGAATAGGAATCAACGTAGCTATAAAATCGACGCTGTCCATACTGAAAATTGAAAAACAAAAAGATAGTCTGGAATAACCTAGAAAGCATAAAATTGAAATGCGAAACTGAAAATAAAGGTATTGGATATACAAAAAGTACCGAATACTAATTACAGACAACCGAACACTGACAACTGATTACTGATTACTGATTACTGATTACTGATTACTGATTACTGATTACTGATTACTGATTATAACCAAAATCCATAAAATGAAAAAAATCAATTTTTTACTAATTCTGGCCTTACTCCTGGGAAGTTGCAAAAGTCAATATGCCGATTTAGGCGATGGCCTTTTTGCAGATATCAAGACCAACAAAGGTGATATCATAGTAGCACTGGAATATGAGAAAACGCCGGTAACCGTTGCCAATTTTGTTTCCCTGGCCGAAGGTACCAGTCCTTTTGTAAGCGATTCATACAAAGGGAAAAAGTATTATGACGGGGTTACCTTTCATAGAGTCATAAAGGATTTTATGATCCAAGGTGGAGATCCTACCGGGCAGGG
The DNA here is from genome assembly GCF_965228935.1 of Ulvibacterium sp. Lineage (GTDB taxonomy): Bacteria > Bacteroidota > Bacteroidia > Flavobacteriales > Flavobacteriaceae > Ulvibacterium. The sequence goes on from NZ_OZ245846.1 coordinate 4,680,160, forward strand.
CAGTGGCAGTCCTGGATATAAATTCAAGAATGAAATTCACGATTCCTTAAGCCATTACAAAGCTGGTATCCTTTCCATGGCCAATGCAGGGCCTGGGACCAATGGAAGCCAATTCTTCATCACCCATAAAGAAACACCCTTTTTGGATGGGAGACATACCGTATTCGGTGAGGTTACGGTAGGAATGGAGGTAGTGGATTCCATTGCCAATGTTAAGACCGCCACGGCCCCGCAAAAGGACAAACCCGTTGAGGACGTAGTTATGAAAACCATAGAGATTATCAGAAACGGGAGGGATGCCAAAGATTTTGATGCCGTACAGGTGATGACCGATTATTTTGCGGAAGAGGAGGCAAAAATTGCGGCATTTGAAAAAATGAAGACCGATTTTGCCGCTGAATTGGCCCAACAACGGGAACAAGCCAAGGAACTACCTTCCGGTCTTAAGATTCTGACCCTAAAAGAAGGTCAGGGCGAAAAGCCAAAGATTGGACAAAAAGTAAACGTTTTCTATGCAGGCCACTTGCAAAATGGCGACCTTTTTGACAGCAACTATGAAGACGTTGCTATAAAGTTCAATAAGTTCGATCAGCGAAGAAAACTAGGTAGGGGCTATGATGCCATTCCTATGGATTATAGCCCAGAAGCAAGATTGATTCCAGGTTTTAAAGAAGGCTTAATGACCATGAAAGTAGGTGATAAGGTACGTTTGTTCATCCCTCCCCATTTGGGCTATGGAGCAGCTGGGGCCGGAGGCACAATCCCCCCCAATGCCGATTTGGTCTTTGATCTGGAAATCACGGGAATAGTTCAATGATTTTTAAGCAGCAGTATTAGACAACAGTTGAAAGTGCTGGTGAATACCGCAGCACTTTCAACTGAATACCCATAGCCTTTTTATTTCCCCCAGTTTTGTGATTTTAATTTTACGGTGGCCTTCAAAATATCCTTTTGGGAAATCTGGCCAACCAATTTGCCATTTTCAACAATGGGGAACCGTCTTCTTTTCTCGTTTAGGAATTTATTGGCGGCATCAAAAATATTCATATTTCCATCTATGGTCTTCACTCCTTTGACCATATTTTGCTCAACCTTATTCTTTTCCAAAGGCATGTTGTAATACCTGCTATCACTGATATGCTTTATGCAATCGCCCTCGGAGATAATGCCGACCAGTTCATTTTTTTCATTAACAACGGGACCTCCCGATATTCTGTTCTTTATTAAGGCATCTATGACCTCCTCAACGGACTGTTCCGGTCTAAAGGTTATCAGCTTTCGGGACATATAATCACTAACCTTTAACGGAACGTTCTCTTCTGGTTTCTGATGTTTCCTGGCACCTTGAAAGCTCTTGATTCCCATGACGTTCTTTTTTGGATTTACTTAAAGTTACTGAATTTCAATGAATACATCAACAAACAGTCCCTATGGTTACATGCTTCAATTATCCGGAAAAGATTGGAATGGTCACTTTTTGGGGATATCCCTCAAAATTTCTTTGGTGAAGCTCCAAAACTTCTTAACGGACGAAATGCTCACCCGTTCATCCGGTGAGTGTGCCCCTTTTATTGTAGGTCCATAGCTTATCATATCCATGTTCGGATAATTCCGTCCCAGGATACCGCATTCCAGTCCGGCATGGCAGGCCACGACCTCGGGTTCTTCATTGAACAAGTTTTTATACTTCTTGACCAATACCTTCAGGATTTCAGAATTCGGATTAGGTCGCCAACCAGGATAATTGCCATTAAAAGCAACCTTGCATCCGGCAAGTTCAAAAGTAGCCTTAAGTGCATGCGCCAAATCCATTTTTGCGGAATCTATTGAGGACCGGGTAAGGCATCCGATTTGAATTTGTCCATTTTTTACTTCCACTTTGGCTATATTGTTGGAGGTCTCCGTTAAACCATCAATTGCGGCACTCATCGCGTACACCCCATTATGGGCGGCATACACCCCTTTTAAGAGTTTTTCCTGCGCCCCTAGACCCATAACCTTTTTAGGTGAGGTCTTTAGTTCTTCTAGTCCTATCTGTAAGTTTGGTTCGGTAATCCCTAATTCCTTGACAATATCCCGTTGTAATTCCTGAAACGAGATTTCGAAGTCCCTGGTCTGCGACTTGTCCACCACTATTTTCGCAAAACTTTCCCGTGGAATTGCATTCCGAAGCCCACCGCCATCTATCTCCGATATACGAACGTGATACTGCTCCGAACTATGATAGAGCAACCGGTTCATAATCTTATTGGCATTTCCAAGACCTTTGTGTATATCCATTCCACTATGTCCTCCTTGTAGGCCGTTCACCTCAATTTCATAGGCTGTAATGCCTCGTGGAACCGGTTTTTCATTGTACTCCCTGGTTGCGGTCACATCAATGCCTCCCGCACACCCAATATCAATTTCATCATCTTCCTCTGTGTCCAAATTCAATAATATTTCCCCATGAAGAACACCCCCTTCCAAGGCCATGGCTCCGGTCATCCCCGTTTCCTCATCTATGGTGAAGAGTGCCTCAAGTGGTGGGTGGGGTATATCCGTACTTTCCAATAAAGCCATTATAGTTGCGACTCCAATACCATTATCCGCGCCAAGGGTAGTCCCTTCTGCCCTCACCCAATCTCCATCCACGAACATTTGAATGCCATGTCTATCAAAATCAAAATCGATATCCGCATTTTTTTGATGAACCATATCCAAATGGGATTGTAGGGTAACGATTTTTCGATTCTCCATTCCCTTTGTTCCAGGTTTTCTAATGATGACATTGCCTATCCTATCCGTAAAGGTTTCCAGTCCCAGGGAATTTCCAAAATTCATCATAAACCGTACAACCTTATCCTCTTTTTTAGAAGGTCGGGGCACGGAGTTCAAATCGGCAAAATTGTTCCAAATCGAAAGGGGCTCCAATTGTCGTATCGCTTCATTCATGGCCATAAACTGTTTAGCGTTCAAAAGTACGGATAGAAAAAGGAATTCGCTACTTTTGACAGGATGAAGAATAGGTTAAAAAATGGTATTGCCATTGCTTTGATTCCCCAAATAGTTTTGGTCAAAGTGCTAGGCGCTAATCCCCAATTTATTGAAACCTATTACAGTGAGGGTATCTATCCTTGGATTTCCAAATTCTTTCGGTGGATGTTTGGTTGGGTTCCTTTCTCCGTCGGGGATATTCTCTATTTTTTATTGATTTTTTTTGCTTTTCGTTATCTCATCGTCAATCGAAAGTATATCAAAAACCATATCAAACTGTTTTTCCGGGATGTAATCATGGTGCTTTCCACGGCCTACTTTACATTTCACCTACTATGGGGATTCAATTATTACCGGCAACCTATAGCAGAGAAGTTAGGTCTACCGGAATCCCATACCCAAAATGAACTTATTGATCTGATCGAAAAGCTTACCGCCCAGACCAATGCCCTACAATTGAAGATCACCAGAGATTCAATACAACCCGTACAGATTCCTTATACAAAGCGGGAGATTTTCGGAAAAACCATTGAAGGGTATCAAAAATTAGAAAAATCGTTACCTTTTCTGGCCTATGATAGGCCAAGTATCAAAACTTCTTTGTTTAGCACGGGATTGGCTTATATGGGTTATGGTGGCTATCTAAATCCCTTTACGAACGAAAGTCAAGTAAACGGTCGATTACCAAATTTCAGGTTTCCAGTGGTGGCTGGGCATGAAATTGGGCATCAAATAGGATATTCCGCCGAGAACGAGACCAATTTTATTGGATATCTGGTCACGGCATACAACAATGATCCGTATTTTCAATATTCCGCTTCGGCCTATGCCTTGGGCTATTGCCTATCTGAAATCAAAAGAAGGGACGAAGCCGTTTTTGAACAGCTTTATACGCAATTGCATCCTGGTGTTCAAGGCAATTTCCGGGAAATGGCCGAATTCTGGAGACAATTTGAGAATCCATTGGAACCCGTTTTCAAATCCATTTTTGATTCGTTCCTTAAGGCAAACAGTCAAGCTGCGGGTATTAAAAGTTACAATGCCGTGGTTTCGTTGCTGGTCAATTATCATAAGGAAAATCCACTTTAAAAACTGGATTTCAAACCAATGTCCTAAGGCGCACAAAAGCTTAGTTTTATTGTTCTTATAAAACTCAAATTGACCCTGTGTCTATTATCTACATGCGCCAGTTCCATAAAACGTTGGTTTTGCAAAACCGAAAAAACAGCATAATATACAGTAGTTTTGTCTACCGTAGTTGTTGATTTGACTATTCGACTAAGACTTCTGTCTTAAATCCACTCCGAAGAGTAAAAGGAAAATTCCGTTCATTTTAGCATCAAGGGTTTTGCGTAAAATGGAAAATGCCTTGGTAATATGGCCTTCAACGGATTTTGTAGAAATATTTAAGTATTCGGCTATTTCAATATTGGTGAGCCCCTCTTGTTTACTTAACAAAAAAGCTTGTTTGCATTTAGGTGGAAGGTTCTCAATTTCTTTTTTCACATGTACAATGAGTCTTTCCATAGAATTTTCGGAATCTTCCTGAACAAAAACCTTTAACGAGTCGATATGTACTTTTTCCAATGAAAAAACAGGTCTCTTTTTTCGGTATTGGTCGATAAACCCATTATAAACGGATTTGTATAAATAATTTGTTAAGTCAATATCATCCTTTAATTTTTTGCGCTGCCTCCAGATTTTCATAAAAACGTTCTGAACAATATCCTGGGATAAATCATAATCACCGATAAGACCAAAAGCATAGGTGCACAGCTTATGATGGTAGGTTTCAACCAAATATGTGTATGCTTTTGAATCTCCCTTTTTTAAGCCTTTAACAAAGGTAATCTCATTAATATAATTGATTTTCATTACATGAAAATTGAAATAATCATGATTTTTTTGAAAAAATATAAAAATAATTAATAAAAAAGTAAGGGATGTGCAAAATTAGCACGTTTCAATTAATGTATGATATCGAGAACCATTCAAAACCTAATTGCAAAATACTTAACAAAACAAGCATCCCTTTCCGAACTGGATGAGCTTTCCAGATGGATGGAGAACGATTCAAATAGACAAGAGTTTATAAAATATCTGAAAATCAACCATGCGATCGATTTCAATATGAAAAAGTTTGGTACGGATAATTCCAAAAGGCAATTACTGAAATTTATAGATCGGGAAAAGAGGGGGAATAGGGTGCGAAGTGCATTTAAATTCATGAAGTATGCCGCAGCAATCCTGATATTTATGGGTATTGGATACTTTTTTAGAAATGGGATTTCGGAAAATGGGCAAGGTTCAATTGAAGAGAAGGCAAATCCCCCCTTGGTGGTTGGTGATGAAATCAAAGTGGGTACGGATAGGGCCATCCTAACTCTGGAGGACGGCTCGCAAATTAATTTGGAAAAAGGAAAAACCATACGTACAAAAAACGTAAAAAGCAATGGCGAAGAGTTAGTTTACGATTCTTCCGATATAACGAGTACCGAGATAGCCTATAACTATCTGACCATTCCACGAGGAGGTCAATTTCACATAAAATTGGAAGATGGAACTTTGGTATGGCTTAACTCGGAAAGCCAGTTAAAGTATCCTGTAGCTTTTATCGAAGGGGAAGCAAGAAATGTGGAGTTGGTCTATGGGGAAGCCTATTTTAAGGTCTCCCCGAGCACCGAACATGAAGAAGCAACATTTAAGGTTTTAAACGCATCCCAAGAGATAGAGGTTCTAGGAACGGAATTTAATGTAAAGGCCTACAAGGACGAAACGAATATTTATACCACATTGGTAGAGGGTAAAGTAACCATTGGTACGGCCACGGCAAAGCGGGTCTTGGAGCCTAATCAGCAGTCTAATTTGGACCTTAAGAATAACAGTATTAGCATTAACCACACCAATGTGACCTATGAAACATCATGGAGAAAGGGACTCTTTAGTTTTAAGGGTAAATCTTTGGGAGAGATTGCCAAGGTACTTTCCCGGTGGTACGATGTAGACATACTGTTTTCCAGGCCAGAACTTAAGACCGTGAAGTTCAATGGTGTGTTAAGCAAAGAAGAAGCTATCGAGGAAATATTAAACAGTATTTTAAGCACTAATTTTATAAATGCCTATGAGATAAAGAATAAAACCATTACGATAAAATAGAAAAGGGGGATAAAGTATATACCTGGACAGTACGCTGCTATTATCCCCTCTTTGAATCAATTGATTAAAAATGTTTAACCAACTAATACTCAAATTTATGAAAATTAAATTTACCAACCATCTTTTCCGTAAGTGGAAAGAGCTACTGAAGTTCATCATGAGAACCTTTATATTCTTGCTTTGTTCCACAGTATTCGGGTTCACAACGGGTGATATCTTCTCACAAAACACCAAAATCCGCATTGATGAAGATAAGTTGGCCTCTATTGATGAAGTCTTTGATTTGCTACGAGATCAGACCGACTATACGTTTATATACCAAGAAGATCTTTTTAAGGATGCACCCAAAGTACAACTAAAAAAAGGGATTATTCGGGCCAATAAATTATTGGAAGCCTGTTTTTCGGGAAGGGATTTCAAGTTGGAGTTTAAAGGCAAAAAAATTGTGATCATTGCACCTGATTCTTCGGGCACGGATCAGCGGACATATACGATTACCGGTATTGTTACGGACAAGGATGATGTGCCCTTACCGGGGGCCAGTGTGTTCGTTGTCGGGACCACAACAGGAACCCAGGCCGATTTTGATGGTAATTTCACAATAACCGTTCCGGAGGGAGGGGTTCTTGAGGTTACCTATTTAGGATACTCTCCTCAGCGCTTTACCATCACTCAGGATGAGAATTTACAAATCCGTTTACAAGAGGATGCGGCATCCTTGGACGAGGTAGTCGTAATCGGGTATGGTACTGCTGTCAAGAAAGATTTAACGGGGGCGGTCTCCTCTTTTGATCAAAAGGCTGTAGACCGCCAGCCAGGGGCAACCGATGTTTCCGAATTGATGAGAGGGGCCGTACCTGGATTAAATGTGGGAACAAGTACCGATCCTTCGGGAAACTCGAGCTTGATCGTTAGGGGGATTACCTCATTTAGGACGGGCGACGATGACCCTACCTTTGGGGCAAATAATGCGCCCCTTTTGGTAGTAGATGACGTTATTTTTCAAGGGAGTATCTCCAGTATCAATCCGGCGGATATTGCGAGTGTCAATGTATTGAAAGATGCCAGTGCCGCCGCGGTCTACGGATCTAGGGCAGCCTCCGGGGTAATTATTATTACCACGAAAAAAGGAACAACCGGAAAACCTATTATAAACCTACGGAGTGCAGTAGGTTTTGCGCATGCCGGTAGTGTAGAAGAGGTCTACGGCCCGGGCGAATATTTGGATTACAAAGGGCAAGTCTTCGACGTAATAGATGGAGGAAACGAATTGGGCTATTATCAGGATCCCAATAACCTACCAGATGGTGTAACCTTAAATGATTGGTTGGAATATGATGGGCTTGGGGGAACACAGACCGATCCTGTGGAAATATGGTTGGATAGACTGGAAATGAGCGATATTGAAAAGGAAAACTTCAGGCAAGGCAATATATTGGATTGGAGGGACATCATTTTCCAAACTGGCCTTAGGACCAATAACACGGTAAGTATTTCCGGTAAGACGAAAAATGTAAGTTATTACACGTCCTTGGGCCATGTAAGCAATGAGGGGATACTGCTTTTCGAAAAGGATGAAACCCTTAGAGGAAGGCTTAACCTGGAGATGAAAATCAGTGATTTTTTGTCGGCAGGCGTTAATTTACAGGCCTTTACCCGAACGGCTCCCAGGAATTTGCCCGACCATCTGCTGATTTATGATCGGCAAAGCCCGTACGGCAGTTTGTTCTATGAAGATGGGGAATTTAGGCATTTTCCCTATGATGATGCCTTGGCCCCCAACCCTTTTTTATGGGAGTATGAAGATAATAGTTTCAAGCAGCGAGAACTTTTTACAAACATCTTTGCAAAAGTGAAATTACCCTATGGTTTTTCGTTTCGGGTCAATTGGTCCAACCGTGCCAATTATATCCAAGATTATCGATTTATACCCGTGATAGCTACGTTGGGAGAAGGGGGCGATGTGGGTTCCAGGAGGGATCTATTTAGTCAACGATGGATGGTGGACAACATCCTAAACTGGAACAAGACCTTTGGGGACGTCCACAACTTTGATGTAACCTTCTTGTTTAATATTGAAGAAGCGGAGACATTTAATAGCTTTCAATCCAATTCTGAATTCAGTCCCAATGATAGGCTATCCTACCATAACCTGGCACTCGGTGCCAACCCTGTCCTGACCGATGATGATACCGCTGATACACGTTCTACCGCCGATGCCATAATGGGAAGATTCAGCTATAACCTACTCGATCGCTATTACTTGACCGCCACGGTAAGACGGGACGGCTATTCAGCATTTGGAGTGAATAATCCCAGGGCTACATTTCCGTCCATTTCTTTGGGATGGAGGTTATCTGAGGAGAGTTTTATGGAAAAGGCGGAGTTTATGGATAATCTTAAATTAAGAGCATCATGGGGGCGGAACGGAAACAGGGATATTGGGGTCTATTCTGCCTTGTCCAGATTACAAGGTGTTCCCTACATCTATGACCGATCTACCGTAATAGGGGTCAATGCTTCAGAACTCGCTAATTTGGATTTGAAATGGGAGACCACGGAAGCCTATAACGCAGGTTTGGACTTTGGTCTTTTCGGTTCCCGAATATCGGGGTCTATAGACGCGTATTATAGTCTGACCGATGACCTGTTGCTTCAGCGATCATTGCCAAGGATTACAGGTTTTGAGGATGTATTTGCCAACCTCGGCGAAGTGGAGAACAAAGGGCTTGAGGTGGCCCTCAATACTGTGAACATTGACAATGATAGTTTTAGATGGTCATCAGCTGTCGTGTTTTCGTTTAACCGAAACAAAATCAAGAGCCTTTATGGGGATATCGTGGATGTATTGGATGATGATGGAAATGTAATTGGTCAACGGGAAGAGGATGATATTGAGAACGATTGGTATATAGGCCATGCCATAGACGAGATCTTTGACTATAAGATTATTGGCGTATGGCAGGTAGGTGAAGAAGCAGAGGCCGAGACCTATGGCAGGGTACCCGGTGACTTTAAGATTTTGGATGTCAATGATGATGGGATTATCGATTTTGACGATCAGGTCTTTCAGGGGAATAGACTACCGCAGTATCGGGCCAGTTTACGGAACGATTTCGTATATAAGAATTTTGACCTGTCCATTTTCGCGAACGCCCTGTTGGATTATAAGGGTATAAATGATGAACATTTTAATTTTCGCGTCCAGCAACAAAGGCTCAACAAGATAAAGACACCTTTTTGGACACCGGACAACCCTACTAATGAATGGGCCAGATTGGATTCGAAGAATTCCTCACCTGAAACCAATTGGTATGCGGACAGATCTTTCATAAGGATACAAAACATAACCTTGGGCTACACGTTTCCCCAGACTATATTGGATAAGTTCAATATCAAGTCTTTGAGGCTCTATGCCAATGTTCAGAACCTTCCGGCATTTTCCTTGGGAGGATGGGAGTATGGGTGGGACGTGGAAACGGGTGTCCCTACACCTCTTCTTACCGCATTTGGTTTGGATTTAAGTTTCTAATTAAAAACATACAAAAAATGAAAATATATAAATATAGCTTTGTTGCACTACTATTTCTAGCGTTCGGTTGTTCGGAAGAACGGTTGGAGCCGGATCCCAAATCATTCTTTACTCCGGAAAATACCCTTGTTGACATAGCCGGACTAGAATCCGTTGTGGTTAGTATGAATAGCCGTTTTAGAACTGAATACGCCCGAGTTGACGACCATAATCTAATGTGGGAATGGAATTTTTCGGATTTTACGGTCAATGGAGCGCCGCCTGCAAACGTTCCCCACAACCTTGAACTGCAAATGAGCCCCAATTCTACGGAAGATCGAGCCGTCGGTAGCTATTGGAATCTTGCCTGGGAAAGTATTAAAGATGCGAATTTGATCATAAACAGGGTCGGTCCCATAGAGGCTCCGGAGCAAGTAAAGAATCAGCTGCTCGCCAAAGGCTACTTTGGCAGAGCCTATTGGTACTATAGGTTGGTCCATCAATTTGGAGATGTGCCTTTACATTTAGAGGAGATTTCATCCCCCAAGCTCGATTTTTATTCGCATTCCAGAGAGACAATTCTTGAAAAGATTACCGAAGACCTTGAATTTGCAGTGCAATGGCTGCCAGATTTCGTGGAACCTGGTGACGTTAATCGTGCCGCAGGATCTTTTTTATTGACGAAATGCTATCTTTCGCTTCGTGAGTTTGACAAAGCCATCGCAGAAGCATCAAAAGTTATTGACGGAGGACAATACGCTTTGATGACCGCTCGCTTTGGAACCACTGAAGAACAGTTCTTCGGATATTCGTTTTTAGATCCGGCAGAGTTTGATGTCATATGGGATCTACATCAAAAATTCAACAAAAGCCTTGCGGAAAATACGGAAGCTATCCTGGTGGTACAAGATCAACATCTGACCGAGGGGAATGTGTCCAATGTAGGTACTGCCAAAATGAGGGATTATGTTCCGGTCTGGTGGCAGGCAAGGGATCCCAACGGAACACGGGCCTGTACCGATCTTGATTTTGGTACCGGGCTTAGAATGATCGAGCAATTAGGGCGTGGCGTGGGAAGAATGGTACCTTCCCAAGAGTTCCGCGACCTACGTGACGAAGATCCCAACGATTTAAGATATTCACAAAACAACTGGTTTGGTATGGAACGTTATGTCTATAACGACCCAAATTCAGATTTTTTTGGACAACCCTTTGACCCAGCCTCAGTTACGGATATTCGTCAATGGTATCCCATAGCGTATAGTAAAATGGTTTATATTGATGAAACGGGAGATCCCCGTCCAGCAAGGGCATCCAGTGATGAATATGTTTTTCGACTTGCGGAACTGTATTTACTTAGAGCGGAGGCCCATTGGTGGAAAGGGAACGTGGCAAGCGCAACTGCCGATGTTAATGTGGTTAGGGAAAGGGCGCAGGCCATACCAGCCGCCTCAGTGGATATAGACTATATATTTGACGAACGGGCCCGGGAATTATATACGGAAACCCCGAGAAAGACCGAGCTTACCCGTGTAGCTTACATTATGGCCCAGTTGGGAATGAACGGCTATTCCTTGGATGATATGCACCAGAGCAATTGGTTCTATGATCGGGTCATTAGCAGGAATCATTTTTATAGGGACGAAATACTACAAGGGGCGAATATTTATAGAATATTACCTTATCATGTGTATTGGCCTATCAAAGAGGAAGAAATAAGGGCTAATTCGTTGGGCAAAATAAATCAGGCGATGGGCTATCCAGGTTCTGAGACCAATATCGCACCACTTACGGATCCCAACCAGACCAAACCGGAAGGAATAGAGTAGTGCTTGAGTTTTGTTAGTTTGAAACACGCCCTGTTTTTGGGGCGTGTTTTTATCCTTTGCCCTTGATTCATAATGCAAACCTTGATTTGAAATGAAGCCAACATTCCCATTACAAAAGTTTTTTACAACCATGTTAACTGTTAGTGTTTTGCTCTCATGTGGTGAAAAACAAGATATGGATTCTTCTATAGCCAACAGTATCGATATTGGCACTGGTAAAGAAGATAATGTCATTGTCGTTGAATCAACAGATGCGGTGAATACGCCTTCAAAGCGGCAAATTCTCCTACCAGAGTTCAAAAAATATGTACATGTAGCAGCGGATGCCAAACACTTCCGGTGGATTGGGGCCAGTAATAGGATGTTTCCATGGACTGGTAAAAATGACCTTACATCCATCTTTGCACCAAAAAATCCAACACCTCCCAGGATTCCCGATCCCAACCGCCGGGCATTGACCATGATGTTCAAGTTGACAAATGGAAATTACCTCACGCTCCTACCACTATCTGGCGAAGCTAGTGTAAGTTGGTTGGAGGTGACCGAAGATGGTGAACTTATTTTGGATTATGGGTCACTGGGAACCGAATCCATACCCGAAAACACCAATATTCCGTTGCTCGCATGGTATGAATCCGAAAATGTTTATGAATCCATCGCAAAGACTTGGGAATTGGCTATTAACGATGATAAAGTCAAAGCCGAAGGCAGTCTTCGGTCAATCAAGAAATATCCCGAAGCCTTAAAATACTTAGGCTGGTGTACTTGGGAGCAGTATCGCAAAGACATCAATGAAGAAATTTTGGTATCGGCCATTGATAAGATTGAGGGTTCAGGGGTTCCGGTCCGTTGGTTTTTGATTGATGACGGACATCAGGACGATGAGTCCGGGTTTTTAAAATCATTTACACCGAACAAGGAAAAATTTCCCAACGGATGGCAACCTATCATATCCAGAAAAAAGGAGGACGCCGTAAAATGGATGGGGATATGGCATGGTTTTTTGTCGCACTGGAATGGAGTACACATAGACCATTCCATGCAAGAATTGGTGCCGTTTCTTGTCCCCAACCCCGATCGTAAAAAAGGGTTGTTGCCAAAGGACGATATGGCGTCTAGCGAAGCATTTTATGAATACCTCGTCACAACGATAAAAGGGCAAGGGTTCGATTTTATGAAAACGGACAATGTATCCCGATCAACCTTGGAGTACACCGCACTTGCCAATGCCTCCAAAGCGCAACGGCAAAATGTGCTGGCACTGGAAAGGGCCTGCCATGAACATGGCATCGGCCTTATGAATTGCAGTGCCCAAAACACGATTGGTATGTTAAATGCCTCCAACAGTGCCACTATGCGTACAAGTCCCGATTATCAAAAGCATAATTTACCCACTTCAAAATCACAGATTCTGCAATCGATCTTTAATGTACTTTGGCTTGGGCAAACCCTATGGCCGGACCATGATATGTTCCATTCCTCGGATCAAGAAGTAAGGGAGAGCATGTCCGTTACCAAAGCAATGTCTGGTGGCCCGATTTATGTATCGGACGACCCTGCTGATTTCAACAAAGAAGTGATTATGCCTTTGTGTTATGAAGATGGCTTGTTGGTCAGGCCTGAAGCCCCTGCCGTGCCATTACCTGAAAGTATCTTTAACGATGCACTTTATGAGTTCGGGAACGTCTACAGGACCATAGCTCCCTTAAAGAACAAGGCCTGTGCCATTACCGCTTATAACCTGAGCATTAAGGCCACCCAACCCTTAAGGGGCTCTATACAAAAGGAGGATTACACCTATGCATCTGCAATGATACAGCCTTATACCGGCCCATGGGAAATGCCCAAAGAAGGGTTGGTCATTTATGATTGGAAGGAGCAAACAGGCAAAAAACTAAATGGACAAGGGCTAGAATTCCAAATAGATGGATTTGGTCATAAGCTTTTCCTTTTATGTCCGATCAAAAATCAGTGGGCGGTTATTGGTAGGCCCGATAAGTACCTGTCTCCAAGTACGGTAGAGATATTGGACACCTCAGCCAATGCAATTACTTTGCGGATGGAAGAAAAAGGCCCTATACTATTGTATTCGGCAACGGGAACGCCTTCCTCGGATTACTTGGTTTTTTCAGCCATGGGCAATGATTTTTACAAAGGAGTACCTTTAAAAAGGTATCCTAATGACAATAAATTGAAAATTTCGAGATAAGACTAAAACATGTGCAAGTTTCTAAAATCTCTTTTGTTTCTGATTGTCCTGATAGGATGCGGTGAAAATACCAATAGTGATGAAACAACCGGAACATCCCGACAGAAACAGACATTGGAATTACCACAACAATCTAACCTATGGGTGTTTGTAATGGCCGGTCAATCCAATATGACGGGCCGCGGAACAATAGAACCCCGCGACACCATCCGGAACAATAGAATTTTTGCTATCAATAACAAGAATGACATTGTCCTTGCCCAGGAGCCCTTACATTTTTATGAACCATCAGGAGCTGGATTGGATTGCGGGATGTCGTTTGGCCTGGAAATGCTGAAAAATGTACCGCTGGAGGTCTCCATACTGCTGATTCCAACAGCTGTGGGAGGGAGCTCCATTGAACAATGGATCAATGATGAAACATGGCGTGGTGTGGCACTTTCCAGCAATTTCAGGGAACGGGTCAAGGCATCACAAAAACACGGAACGTTAAAAGGGATACTCTGGCATCAGGGCGAGTCCGATGCCCATAAGGGAAGAACCAAAGAAGAACATCTAGAAAATATGGGAACCTTGTTCGGAAGGCTCAGGGCGATTGTGGGACAGGCAAGTTTACCGATAGTAGTGGGAAAATTGGGGTCTTTTGGTATTCAACAGAAGCAGTGGGACCAAATCAATGCGTCCATTGAAGCCTATGCCTCATCGGATGATTTTTGCGAGGTCATCGAAACTTTTGATTTGAAACATAAAGGGGATTCCCTCCATTTTAATTCGGCCGCCCAGCGGGAAATGGGAAAGCGTTATGCAAGGGCCATCTTAGAACTTATAAATTGAATAGTATGAAAGCGCTTTTGGCCATTATTCTTGTATTCTTCATAGCATGCTGCTCTTTGGGGTGCATTTCAAAATCCTCCGAAGCAAACCTTGATGATCATCGAACAAATAAAACCAATATCATTTTGCTGATGGGAGATGACCATGGTTGGGAGGAAACGGGCTATAATGGACACCCCTTTCTAAAAACGCCCGTGTTGGATGATATGGCCAAAAATGGGATGGTTTTAGATAAATTTTATTCAGCCCATCCGTCCTGTTCACCTACCAGGGGCAGTATCATTACGGGAAGACATCCCAATAGATATGGAACTTTTACACCAGGTTGGTCGATCAGGCCCGAGGAGATTTCCTTGGCCCAACTGATCAAGGACAAAGGCTACGCCACGGCCCATTTTGGAAAATGGCATTTGGGGCCGGTAAAAGCAACATCTCCTACCAACCCGGGGGCAATGGGATTTGATACATGGGTATCACATGATAATTTTTTTGAGATGGATCCCATGCTTTCCAGAAATGGTGCCCCACCAATAAAAATGGAGGGTGAAGGTTCTGAAGTTGTTATCGATGAGACGATTTCCTTTATCAGCGACTCAAAAAAAAGGGACATCCCATTTTTTACCGTCGTATGGTTCGGATCGCCACATGAACCGTATCAGGCACTGCCAGAAGATCTGGCACTCTATAAAAACCTTCCCGATAGTCTTGGTAATACGCTGGTAGGCTTAACCTCTTTAAAAACCGGAACTCGTGTCAACAGGCCTTTGGATTCCGTGCTGCAAGAGCGCTTTGCGGAGATTACTGCCATGGATAGGGCCATTGGCAAATTAAGAAACTACCTAAAAAAGGAAGGGATAAGGGACAATACGCTCATTTGGTATTGTGGCGACAATGGAATTCCCCCTAGCGGATTGTATAACTCTATGTTCCACGGTTTAAAGGGTACGGTGTACGAAGGGGGTACAAGAGTCCCGGGCATCATTGAATGGCCGGAAGGAATATCTGGGCCCATATCTTCGGATGTACATACGGTAACCACAGATATTTTTACGACCCTGGCCGAAGTGATCGGCTTTGAACTACCGGATCGGCCTTTGGATGGAATAAGCCTCATACCGGTAGTACAAAGGGAAATGAAAGAGCGTCCCAAGCCCATCTGTTTCTGGAATTTCGATATCACACACCTTACGGATACGAATCAGTATATTAAACCTGAATTACAAGTAGGGGCCACACCTTTGGTAAAGAAGTCCGGCGATGTATTCACAAGAACATTTAGAAATTTCCACCACAAAACAATTGATGAAAAAGATTATTCGGGAGACCGGGCCATTCTTGACAATCGCTATAAGCTGGTCATAGCCAATCGTAACAGCGAACTTGCAAAGGAACTATATAACATTCAAGACGATCCCGGCGAAACGAATAATCTTATAGATGACTACCCCAATATTGCAGTGGACTTGGAAAGACAAATGAAGGTGTGGCAACGGTCAGTGCTTGAAAGCTTAATGGGGAAGGATTATAAAGTTCATAGGAAAATCGAAAAGAAACAAAAGTCGATGATTGAAGGCGTTTGCAATTGGCAACCTTTCCTGACTATAGTTTTTAGCCTGGATTTTGCAAGAACGCAATGAAATGAACCAAAATGAAATGAACCAAATGGATATAACGGATATACCCATCTTGTATTTTAGCATTGGTTTTTTAGGGCTATTGATTTCCTGCAGTTCTGCACAAACCAAATCATATTCAAAATCGGATGGGAAGGATATTTCACTATTCAATGGAAAAGATTTGAGAGGCTGGTATACGTATCAACGGGAACCAGAACCCACCTCAGAAGTCCAAGGGCTGAAAAAAGAAGACGGAAAGTATGTTGAACCCATTGGATTGCACAAAGACCCTCTAAATGTATTTACGGTGGTAAATGAAGATGGGAAGCCTGCCATCCGCATTTCCGGTGAAGTATTCGGTGTTCTGGCAACCGAGCAAGAGTTTGGAAACTATCATCTAAGTATGGAGTTCAAGTGGGGAGTGAAAAAATATCCACCAAGAAATGATAAAAAGCGAGATAGTGGCATTCTCTATCATTCCGTAGGAAAAGATGGGGCTATGGGCGGTGCATGGATGCGCTCGGTAGAACTACAGGTTCAAGAGGGGGATGTTGGGGATTTGTGGTGTGTTGATTCTACAACCGCCCGAGTGAGAACCATACCATTGGAAAACAAAAAATTTCAATATCATCCAGAAGGAGAAATTCGATCTATTGACATGAGAGAAGATAGGTTTTGCCAGAAATCGGAAGACTTTGAAAAAGGACAGGGGGAGTGGAACCGATTGGATATCTATGCCTATGGCAGGGAAAGTTTCCATGTAATCAATGGAAAAAGGAATATGCACCTAACGGATATTGGTCAGATCGTGAATGGTAAGATTCAGTCATTGACTAGTGGAAAAATTCAGATTCAGTCGGAAGGGGCGGAAGTATTTTACAGGGATATTGTGCTTAGGCCGATTGAAAGAATGCCGGATTTCAATCAGAAATAGAATCAAAACACAGTAATTGACCACCTTTAAATGATACAGATGGAATTAGGAAAAAATTAAATATTGTGCTTTGCAAAATGAAAACAAATAATTGTGCCTTTTCCCCTTAAAAATAATCAAGGGTATAGAGCCTATTGTTTCGTTAAAAACAACTATTTAAATGACTTTGTTTAAGAATTGTTAGTTGGTTAGTTTGCAAATTAGAGGGGTCTGGGCTGAATTTTTATATACATATGTACTTGGGGCCCTCTTTAAAGGAGATTTATCGCATATAAAGCTTGAAGTGAAGCTATTGACCATATGAAAATGTACATTGTTACTACAGTTTTTCATTATCAAATTAATTAAGTGCGGATTGTTCCATTGAAAGTGGAGGCTTGCTAAAGAGAAAATTATTATTTCGGCACCCGTTCCTTTAGTTAGCTTCTTATATATAACTCATAGCTTCCGAGCAAGTCTTTGCCTATTCGTAGAAATCTCAAAACAAGAAGCAAATCTGAGCAGGCAAAAGTCCTTCAATAGAAGCAAAACAACCTATTGATTCTACAAAAGAAGAAGTGCCGCAAAGAGGCAAATTAATAGGACTTAAAGTGAAGATGCATAGTTCCCTGAAAAAGGTTGAATATTTGGGAATTCTTTACAGAGTGGCCACCCTTCTTTTTTAGCCAAATTCATAAAGGGTTGAGGAATTTATTATCTTATGTGGCGTAATCGTATTCTGAAAACATATCTAAAGTCACAAGGTAGTTCCTAAACCCACCGCAAAATGAAAAAGACCCTTTACGACCTGACCAAAGAGGATTGGAACAGGCTCTTCCCGGTCGAATTGGTAGATCACGACCGTAAATGGAAAACCATCTACGAAGAGGAGAGAGCACGAATATTTAAAAAAATAGGGAATAAAAGAATATTACGAATTGAACATTTTGGGAGCACATCGATTCCTGGTATCAAATCAAAACCCTACATTGATTTGTTAATCGAGATTCCAAAGGGATTATTGTTCGATGAAAACCTTATCGCCGAGTTCAAGGAATTGGGATACGTCCATTTCAAAGTCCCAGAAAGGGGCAATATAGCAGCATATTCCTCATTTGGAAAAGGTTACAACCTTGAAGGAGAAGAAGAACAGATTTTCCATATCCATATGTGCCCGAAAAACAACTTGATGTGGAAACAGATTGACTTTAGGGACTATTTGAACTCCAATCCTGAAAGGGCAAGCCAATACGAAAAACTAAAAATCGAATTGGGCACTAGGTTCAGAGATGACAGAGGGGCCTATGTTCTTGGAAAAACTGATTTCATAAACGAAACTTTGGACATTATCACTGGGGCATATCGCGAAAATGAAACATAGTCGATAAATTAATCGGGCTTTCCTATTAACATCTTCATGTGGCTTTAACTTTTAAACCTTTGTCCCATGATGCATGTAAGTACCAAATTTTTAGCTAGTTCTAGCATTCTTTTTTGAACTTTCAATATAGAAAAGAACTAGTGTCCTGAGAAATGTTGGATTAATGATACTTCTGTAAAACTATGATTATACTTAAAATGCGCATTCAAATATCTTGAGGCAAAACTATTTTGTGTAATTACCCTTGGCATAAGAAGCCAAAATACCACTATTTGAGGATTTGCAGTTGTTCAGGAAATAAAAGAATAGTATATGCAGAGGGTAATGTGCCACTTCGGGTTCTTCGCTAATTCTTTCTTTAGTGGTTTAACATAGTTCTTTGGACGCCACTTTTACTGTCAGTGGCATACAATAATTTCTTACCCGAAACAACCTTTTCGATTTTGTCGTACTTAGAACAATTATTCGAAATGCTTAATATATACTATGCTTTTATGCGAAAGTGATACAATAAGGATTAAATTTTATTAAAAATATAATTTTGTGGTTAGTGTTTATTTATCTTAACTTGGAGTCAGTTCTGTATTAATTACGAAAATATAGTTCTGATATATGCGGAAAAACATTCAATTGCTCCCGAACCAATTAACCTAAATAAAGCCTTTCGAATTGCTTTGGCGTGCTAAACTAACTCAATGGCCGAACTGGAGGGAAATAACGATAAACTACTTATCAAAGAACTCATTACTGGTAATGAGAAAGCATTCCTTAGTCTTTTCAATGCTTATCATAAAGAAGTATACGCCTATAGCCTAAGTATATTGAAATCCAAAACCTGGGCTGAGGAGATTGTTCAAGATGTCTTTCTCCAGATTTGGATGAAAAGGGATACCTTGGATGTGTCACGTTCTCTCAGACCATTCATCATGACCGTTACCAAGAACAAGACCTTGGATTTTTTAAGGAAGGCCGCCAATGACCGAAAGCTTCGAGAAGCATTCTTTTACAGCCGCCAAAAAGTAGATAACCCAACTTTTCGCATGATGCGGGAGGCAGATTTGGAAGTTATCAAAACGGAAGCTCTTTCTCTGTTACCTCCTCGCCGGAAATTGATTTTTGAAATGTCACGAAATGATGGCAAGAGCTACGAGGAAATTGGCCAGGAATTGGGCATAGCTCCCAATACTGTGAAAAGCCAAATGCATAAGGCCTTGAAAACTTTGCGGGAATTTGTATTGACCAATGGGGATTTTGCTCTGATTATACTCTATCTGGCATCTGATTGGTATTAGCCCAACGCGTTTTTTCTTTCCGGGCAGTCCATCTTACAATAAAGTGTTAACCATTTATTTTTAGATTAAAAGCATCGTAAGCACTCGTTTGTAGCACTTATAGGTCATTATCCAAAATAGTTAAGATTATCTATTGGTGAATGTTTTGTTAAAAAAAATTAAGATGAGTAACACTACGGGCATTCCCAATCGTATTATATATATACTGTTAGTAGTGCACTATGGAAAATGAACGGAAGGTTCAGGAATTGTTATTGAAATTCATACGGGAGGAATGTACCCATGAAGAAATTGAAGAGGTTCTTGCTTATGTGAAATCGAACAAGGGCATCGAAGGCATGCCTAGCTTCGAGGACGTCCTTTCTTTGATGAATGAAGTTCCGGAAATGGAATATGGCAAGGCTCAATCAATCTTCTCCACCATTTTGAAACAAGGAAAGAGACGATCCAGGACTGGTATTGGAAAAAGAACTATTCGCTATGCTTCAGTTGCAGCCTTATTCATCGGGGTATTGTCCTTAGGTTATTTCTACGAACGAGGCACGTTTGATACCTCTCCTGAAAATATATTAATACCAGCAAACGAGGCCATTACCTTGCAATTGGAAGATGGTACAATTGAAATAATCGACCCTGACGGTAATAAAGAAGTTAGGGATAGCAAAGGAAATTTAGTGGCCAATCAGGAGCACTCCCAATTAAACTACTCGAATGCCAAGGATGTAAAGGAATTGGTTTATAATACTCTTACTGTGCCCTATGGCAAACGATTTGATGTGGTACTCTCCGATGGGACCACCGTTTTTATGAATTCTGGGACCGAGCTAAAATATCCTGTTGTCTTTTTAGAGAAGGGAAACCGGGAAGTTTTTGTTCAAGGAGAAGCCTATTTTGATGTTACTTCTAATAATGGTCGTCCCTTTGTCGTGAATGCCGAAGGACTGAATGTAGAGGTTTTGGGTACCGAGTTCAATGTAATGGCCTATCCTGAAGATGGCATGACGGACGTTATTCTAGTTGAAGGAAGCGTCGGATTGACCATAGAGGACACGGCTCAAGAAAATGTGGTATTGTCCCCAGGGGAAAAGGGGATATTGGACAAGAATGCAAATACAATAGCAACCCAAAAGGTCAACACCAATATTTATACTGCTTGGCGCACTGGCGAGTTGGTCTTTAGAAGAATGCCCTTTGAAAATCTAATTAAAAAATTGGAACGTCATTTTAATGTATCCATCGTGATTGAAAACGAGGCCCTAAAGCAAGAAGTCTTTAGTGCTAGTTTTAATAATGAGACCATCGAGGCGGTATTGGGCTTTTTGAACGAAAGTTACAATATTGACTATACTATAGCGGAAAATATCATATACATACAATAACTGCAAAACCACTAAATATAAACTATGCAACGAATACCGAAATGACCTAAAGCCAACACGAAAACCGGGAAATGCGCCAACATTTCCCGGTGGATAACGTGATTACATCTTTACAAATTAACCACATTCAAACAATGTAAAAATATGAAAATTCTATGGAACACTACGCGATGGACATATCCGCGGCTACAATTCGATTTGAAAATGAAATTGACTACACTGTTATTGCTGACCACGCTATTTGGGCTACATGCCAATGACAGTTATGCCCAAAAGACCAAGATTACCCTTGATGCATCTAATAGCACGATAGCTTCTATTATCGACGAAATTGAAGCGAGTACTGAATTTCGATTTGTCTACAACCACAAATTTGTAGATGTGGACCGCAAGGTCAGCATCAAAGTCAAGCGTGAACGCATCCATCAAGTAATGGAATTACTTTTTGGAAACACCGATACGCAGTATCGCGTAATAAGGAAACAAGTAATCCTAAGTGCCAAGCCCCCAAAAGATGAACCCACACTTGAAGGTGTGTCTATAATTCAAGACCCCATCCAAGTAACTGGCCGTATAACAGACGAATCCGGTGTTGCACTTCCTGGAGCAAACATTATTGAGAAGGGCACTACCAATGGGGTAACAGCAGATTTTGATGGCAATTTTTCCATCGAAGTTTCAAGTGAAAATACCATCTTGATAATTTCCTACATTGGATATGCCACCAAAGAGGTGGTCGTTAATGGTCAAAATTCGATTGAGGTAATGCTACAGGAGAGTTCAGAGGGCCTTGACGAAGTTGTAGTTACATCTTTCGGTATTAGAAAATCAAAAAAAGCCGTTGTATATGCCACACAAGAAGTTGGGGGAGAGGAATTGGCCCAAGTGGGAAACCCCAACGTCCTCAACGGACTTCAGGGAAAGGTAGCCGGGGTATCGGTAAATCTAAGTAGTGGAATGCCTGGAAGATCGCCATCCATAAAAATTAGAGGTAGCAGATCGTTGACGGGGAACAATGAGCCGCTCTATGTTGTAGATGGCGCGCCCATCTCCGGAAATATCCAGGATATCAACCCAAACAATATAGAATCCCTTAATGTTCTTAAAGGGCCAGCGGCATCAGCCTTATATGGGCTTAGGGCATCAAATGGTGTTGTATTGATTACGACTAAGAGTGGAAAATCCTTGGATGGCAAACCCACAATAAGTCTGGAAACCTTTTACAGCGTTGACAATGTCGCGTACTTGCCTGATTTACAAACCACTTTTGCCCAAGGGGCAAATGGAGAGTTAAATGTAAACGGCCCATTTTCATGGGGGCCTAGAATAAGCGAAATAGGTACATACACCAATATATTAGGAGAGCAGGAGGTAGCAAGATCTTATGACAACGACAAAGCGTTCTATAGGTCCGGAAACACTTTCAATACCAATTTATCGATATCCAATGTGGGAGCAATAGGGAGCTATACCTTAGGTATAGGGCACAATTCACAAGAGGGCATCATTCCTAGTGCGGATTTACAAAGAACCAATCTAAACTTTAATGGAAAATTGAATTTAAGTGACAAATTTAGTACTACAATTTCATTCAATTATTCAGATTTAAACTATAATGATTATCCAGATCAAACAGGCAATAACAATTATTTTCGCAGCTTGACCGATGTTCCTCCATCGTATAATTTGGCAGGGAACGCATTTGCCGATGAAAACGATCCCTATTTTCAGTTATATTTTAGAGCTGGTCAAAATAACCCATATTGGATAGTTAATAACAACTATAGAAACACCTCTAGGCCCAGAACTTTGGGGAACATATTGTTTGACTATAAGATTACCAACGATCTCTCTCTGAATTATCGTTTTGGAGTCGATAATTTCACATCGCGTTCCGAAGATTTTAGGGAACTTGGTACCGGGCAAGCAGGACGTACTAACCCTCCAAGTGGTGGAAATATCTTTATTGTAAACCAAAAAGCAACTCAGCTTAATTCCAATTTATTCGTAACATATAATAAGGAATTTGGCCAAGGATTTTTGCTTGATTTAGTGGCTGGAAATGAAATTTTTGATGAAAAAAGGAACTCCGATGAGTCAAGCGGATCTAATTTTGTCACAGGTGGATGGGCCAACTTGGCCAATGCCACGATCATTAACGGCTCAAACTTCGAAAGTAGGCAACGAATAGTAGGTTTTTACGGCAATTTAAATTTGGGATGGCAGGATAAGATATATGTAAATGCATCGGGGAGGAACGATTATGTGTCAAATATGCCAGTTGGTCAAAGATCGTTCTTTTATCCATCCGTTGGAACGAGTTTTATTTTGACCAATCTTTTTCCAAAACTTGAAAATACGATGTCATTTGCAAAAATTAGGGCTACTTGGGCAGAAGTGGGTCAGGCCGGGTCATTGTTTGTGAACAATACCGGTTTTGTATCCGATAATCCAGGGGGGTTCAATTTTCCATTCAATGGAATTGCATCATTTTCACAGCAAACCACACGAATAAATCCAAATTTGGAGCCTGAAAACACAAAGTCCTACGAACTGGGGCTTGACTTTCGTTTTTTTAATGATCGGCTATCAATTGATTACACTTATTTCAACAGTAAATCAGAAGGGCAAATTTTTCAAGTGCCCTTGCCTTTATCTACAGGTGCCGAAAATGAAATCAGAAATGCCGGTGAAATATCCGCGAAGGGCCATGAGATTATTTTAAGCCTGGTGCCCATTAGAAGTCAGGTATTCTCATGGAACCTTACCACGAATTTTAGCACTGTCGATAATAAGGTGATTAGTTTGGCAGAAGGGGTTGAACGAATCGATATCAACAATGGGATTATTGTGGCCGAAGAGGGTTTTGATTATCCATCTATTTCCGGATTCTCCTTTATTAAAGACCCGGCTAGTGGGCAACCAATAATTCAAAGTGACCCAGATGCAGCTGGGTTCGGGTTTCCCATTCTTGACCCCGAAAGAAAGATTATTGGATCTGCGCTCCCGGACTTTGAAATGAACTTTATCAACAGCTTTACCTATAAAGACCTATCGCTGTCCTTTCAGATAGATTGGCGGTCCGGGGGACAGATATTTTCACAGTCCTTTGTAGAAACTAGATGGAGAGGGGTTGCTGGAATTACTAGAGATCGTGAAGTTGATGATATAATCCAAGGTGTAAAGGGAACATTGGTAAATGGAATTCCCGTGATATCGGGACCAAACGATATTCCCATAAAAAAAGACTTTGCCTATTACAGCGCTATTGGGGCATTCAATCCTACAGAAGAGTCTTTACAAGATGCCTCATTTGTAAGATTGCGCGAGATAACCCTGAACTACGATATTCCCAAAGAGATACTGGATAAGTCTTTCATTAACTCCGCATCAATCTATGTTTCAGGACGAAACTTGTTACTGATCACAGATTCATTTACCGATCCCGAAGTGAATTTCACCGATGGGAGAAGTGGTAATACCGCTGGTTTGGAGTGGTCACAGATACCGCAGACAAAGAGCATAGGAGTTGGACTCAAAATTCAGTTTTAAAATAAGTAAAGTCATGAAAAACATAAAAAGATACACATTTGCCTTATTTCTTGTTGGCCTATTCCTCTCATGTAGTGAAGATACCCTTACCGAGATCGATACTAACCCAAACATCGTAAATGATGCCCCATTAAATTCATTGTTGCCTCAAGTAATCATAGCATACAGCAATGAAATAGTAGGTGCAGAAGCAGCGATACAATCCGGATTTATGTCCGAACAGACCAGTGGAGTATTAGGATTTAATACTTTCAACGACTTGGAAGCGCCAAGTGCAAGGGCTTGGGAAAATGGCTATTTAATGCTAAATGACCTAAAATTTATGAAGGCCAAGGCCATAGAAAATGAAGCTTGGACCTATGCAGGAATTTCAGATGTTTTAAAAGCGTTTACCTTAACTACCTTAATTGATTTAAATGGAGATATTCCATATTCCGAGGCATTGCAACCTGAAATTAGAAATCCCATATTCGATGCACATGAAACCCTGTATCCTCAGATTCATGAAATTCTGGATAGTGCCATTGAAAATTTAGGAAGGACAGATTCAAATCCACCGGCACAAGATGACCTCGTCTTTGGTGGTGACCAAAGTATGTGGATGAAGACCGCATATGGGCTTAAGGCTAGATTATACAACAAGCTCAGTAATTTGGATGCTACCAACTCTGCGCAAAATGCCCTTATGGCCCTTGGCAATTCATTTTCCGCCCCCGGTGAGGATTTTTCCATTGAGATATACAATAATTCCCTTGAAAATGGCAACCCTTATTCGGTTCGCCAAAATATCCAACCGCAGTCGGCCGTGGGCGTTATTTTCGATATTATGCTCTCTTTCACTCCCAATTCCATAATTGAAGAAGACCCTAGGTCATTACTTTGGTTTTCTACCATTGACGGGATTCGTATACCTGCACCAAGTGGTGTTGCCGATTCCGATTTTGGTGAACCCAGATTAGAAGGGGCCGTTTATTCCAAACCATTGTTTCTAAAGTATCTTGGAGCACCACTGCCTATCCTTACTTATAATGAGATGCTATTTATAGAGGCCGAGGCCAATTTAAGGTTGGGGAATTTAACTGAAGCCTATAGTGCCTATGAAGAGGCCGTTCGGTTAGCGATGGAAGAATCCGCCAATTTTAGTCAAGAAGCGCAAATAGACCCTTCCGATGTTTCGGAATATCTTGAGTACCCTGCCGTTTCTCCAGGAGAAGTAGACCTAACACTAGAAACTCTCATTGCCCAGAAGTACATATATCTTTTCAAATTTCAATGGATCGAAGCCTATAACGAAACCAGAAAATTCAACTTCTTTCCGGCAACAAATCCCGAAGGAAGAGCCAATAGATTATTATATCCTATTTCAGAAGTTACCCGGAACCCCAACACCCCTTCTGATGTTAATTTTTCAACCATTTTTAGCAATAGCACAAAACTGATTTGGGCAAATTAGAACAATACTTCAAAACAAGATTGAAAATGTTTTTTAGAATTTTCCGACTACATGTCATGTTTTTTTTGACCGTTTTCTGGAATACATCCACTTTTGCTTACAGCACACCACAAGATATTACATTCCATGATCTTGTGGTGGTAGGAGCTACTTTTTCCGGAATCGCGGCCTCTATCAATGCAGCGAAATATGGTCATTCTGTTGTAATCGTCGAAGAATACCCCATGATAGGAGGGTTAATGACCGGGGGGCTTTCTTTTACCGACTTTATATCCTATGAATCCCTAGGAGGCACGTTCCGCGATTATATGCAACGGGTAGAAGATTACTACAGCAGAAGGTATGGCAAAGAATCGAAACAATTTCAGGACTGTCATGGTGGAATACATGCGGAACCCCATGTTACCTTGCTCATTTTTGAGGAAATGCTCTCGGAATATCCAAATATCCGTGTTTTGACCGATCATAGGATTGAAAGTGTATTTCTGGACAAGCCCGATAAAGATGCAAAAAAGATAAAAGGTGTACATTTTAAGAACTTGAAAACCAATGAAACGGTCGCATTATTAGGCAAGACTTTTATAGATGCCACCTACGAGGGCGATTTGGCCGCTTTTGCCGGAGCTGAATATCGCATAGGAAGGGAGTCCCGACAAGAATATGGAGAACCCTATGCCGGAAAGCTTTTCTTGGATAAGGGAAAAATGTTGGTGGGCAGCACTGGCCAAGGCGACTACCGGGTCCAAGGATATAATTTTAGGTTGATTATGACCAACGACTCCAAAAACCAAGTGAAAATCGACCAACCTAAGGGCTACAAACGTAAAGAGTATTTGCCAATTGCAGAAGTTCTGCAACAAGAAAAAGTTTCGCAAGTATTTGTGGAAAAAAGTAGGGACGGCATTTTCAGGTTGCAAATGTTGCCCAACAATAAAGCAGATGTTAACGACATTAAGAATGCCCCTGTACGAATGGCCCTATTAGGTGAAAATTATGACTACCCCGATGGTGATTGGCCTACTAGAAAAAGAATTATCGACAGGCACAAAGAACATATTCTGGGAATGGTCTATTTTATTCAAAATGACCCGTCCATACCAAAAAAATATAAAAAAGAAGCCCAACAATGGGGCTTGGCCAAAGACGAGTTTACGGACAATGAAAACTTTCCGACAAGGCTATACATTCGAGAAGCAAGACGCATAATGGGTAACTACGTCTTTACCCAGAACGATGTAAATACAATTGATAGTTCATTGGTCGTAGCATTAAAGCGGGATGCCATTGCCATAGGGGATTATGCATTGAACTGTCATGGAGTATCTCCTGCATCCTTATATCCATCTATTGCGGAAGGCGATTATAATTATATTCCTCCACCCTTTCAAATTCCCTTTGGTGTTATTCTGCCCAAAGGCTTTTCAAACCTGTTGGTGTCGGTGGCAGTTTCTTCTAGCCATGTAGGTTTTAGCGGTTTGCGCCTAGAACCCATCTGGACAGGCCTTGGGCAAGCCGCAGGACTTACCGCACATTTGGCCATGGAAAACGATATCAAGGTTTCTGAGGTCGTAGTGGGCAGTGTTCAAGAACTTTTACACCAAAACAGGGCAAAAACAGTTTATATATCAGATATAGAAGCCGATTCAAAATATTTCAAAGCCGCCCAGTATTTAGGTGTCCGAGGTTTTTTACATGATGTGTACTTAACCTATAAGGAACAGATGCCCGGGGTTAAAACCTACAAAAGCATAAGGGGCACCCAATACGCCCATGCCTTCCCCTTTCATGAGTTAAAGCCGGAGAAAACAATTGAACGGGAATTGGCCAAAAAGTGGATAGATAGGTTGGATTCCCAAAACGATAAAAACGAGGCCCAAAAATATTTAAAGGTGCATTCTCCCACTCGTGGGGCGTTTTTATTGAAAATTTACGATCTCTTAAAAAACGGCGACTGAACAGAATGCCGAACCCTATTGGATACATATCAATAATTATAAAATTGCTGATACAAAAGCGCGGGTTACAATTGACCATGTTTATGTTTCTATCGGGTATCCTATTGGCAAATTCGGCACAAGGCTTAACGTTTCAGAAAGATATCTGCAACCTGATCGTTCATCCATTTTTGGATACCGATGACCCGCTTTCCGAACAACGGATCATCGAGCATAGGGATGCAAATGGACTCTCCCTTTATTTTAGTCGTAAAATAGATAAGCCCGTTTGCTTGTCGAAGACCTGTCTGCCTCTTTCGCTCATTGTTTTATGGGATGGAGCTGGAAATTTTAAGGGACTGGAGTTTACGGAAGGGGAACCGTTGACAAAAACCGACCATACCGATTTTACCAAGGACGATTATAGAAAGTTAAACAAAATACTATCAAATAAATCGTCTGTTCTCGGAATGCTTCAAAAAGAGGATTTGATCTTGGAGGACAAAAGAAAACTCTTGGAAGATGGTGTGGATGCCTATTCCGGGGCTACCCAACCTTCGCTTTACGACCAGGTGGTCAGGGATGCGGTATACACCTGTTACACCTTATGGAATACGGCCTATGGTGCTACGCAAAGGAAGATTTTGGCAATTCTGGACCAAAAAGCGGATGGCCGTTACTTAAACATGGCCTTTCAACAAAATGAAACGGGCTACCTGTTATGGGCCATTGATCATTTAACACGGTATCCCGAATATCATAAAAGGTTTTATAGAAAAGTGACAAAGCATATCCGATCTGAAAACAATGCACTGGCGCAGAGGGCTTTGGATTATTTCACGCCAGCTCGGATGGCAGATCTCGAAGTCCAAAAAGCGTTGGTCCAAGAATTAGCAAAGGAGAAGCAACTTGATGTGATATGGAAACTCACGGCATTCGAAAATCTGGATGGTTCGGTCATAGAAATGTTGCTACAACGCTATAAAACAGGAAAACTGGATGTGACAGAACTGGGATATGTTCTTAAAATGATTACCGGAAAACATTTGGCCAACCCTAACGTCGAAGTGGCCTTACAAAATTTTCTGAACGACAACAATAGATACGTAAGACATATCACTTTAGAAGTATTGAAAAAATATAAAAAATAATGAAGTTAGTTAGTTTGAGTTAGTTTTTCTTGATCGGGGGTCGGGTACTCTTGACCCCCTTTTACCTAGGGGTTCTAACTATTGACAAAACATGATTTTAAACCAAAAAATAAAGGCATGGGCACTTCCAATAATCGCAGAAGTTTTTTAAAAAAAAGCATTATAGCGGCCACGGCTACTCCATTTCTAGGAATGGTGCCTTTAAAAGGTGCTGATACCCCTATGGACATCCCCAACGCTTTTAAGGAGCCGGCAAGACAGATTCCGGTAGTTAGGGAAACGGATGTGATCGTATGTGGGGGTGGTCCTGCCGGTATTGCGGCCGCCATACAATCCGCAAGACAAGGAGCCAACACTACTTTGATAGAGATGTACGGTTGTCTGGGAGGAGTTTGGACCACCGGGCTGCTAAGCAACATCATAGATTATAACAACAAACCAGGGATTATGAAAGAACTGGTCTATCGCCTTGAGCAACACGATGCACAATATACGGCCAAGGTATACGATGCGGAACTTATGAAATACGTATTAGATCAAATGTGTCAAGAGGCCGGGGTCGAGGTTCGATTACATACAAGGGTCGTTGCCGCTTACAGGAACAAAAAAAATGGATTGGACCATATTTTGACCGAAAGCTTTTCCGGCCGTGAAGCATGGAAGGCCAAAGTATTCATCGATACTACCGGCAACGGTGACCTCGCTGCCAAGGCAGGGTGCAGTTTCGATATCGGACATCCGGAGACCGGCAAAACACAGCCCGCTTCTTTAATGGCCATATTGGTAGGCTTAAAAGAAGAAGAACTGGTAATGGAAGGCTACATGGCATCCAAAGGTAAAACCACGGAACATTCCAAGAAAAAGCTGTACCGGGAAATAGGGCGTGCCGGGGTAACAGGTAGTTACACCATGCCGACAATGTTCGGCATCCGTCCAGGAATGATCGCTTTAATGGCCAATCATCAATACGGGATGTCCGCTTTGAAAGCTGATGAAATCACAAAAGCGACCATGGAAGCTAGAAAGGAACTCCATCAGATCATAAATGGTCTCCGATCATTGGGTGGTGTGTGGAGCAAATTGCGTATTGCCACAACGGGCGCACAGATCGGTATCCGGGAAGGAAGGCGTATCCGTGGCCTTTACACGCTGACGGCAAACGACCTGATCAAAGGGGCAAAATTCAATGATGCCGTATGCCGCGTTACTTTTCCAGTGGACGTGCACTCCCTGGAGAAACGTTCCGGGGGCGGTTACGGTAATAGTTCCGTAAAGGCAAAACCCTATGACGTCCCCCTCCGTTCTTTGATAGCCAAGGATGTTGATGGATTGTTGATGGCCGGTAGGTGCATCAGTGGCGATTTTTTTGCCCATGCCAGTTATAGGGTAACCGGAAACGCGGTGCCAATGGGCGAGGCGGCGGGCAAAGTAGCGGCTATAGCCTCGATGGAAAACAAATTGCCGCAGGAGGTAAAGTATAGAATTTAAAGGGGTGCGGTCGCTAATTTAAAGATTTATGACCCCAATATTGGGAGGATAGGGAAAAGATTTAGTAACTGATGATATGGACAGTAAGGAAATTAAACTGAAAATACAGTCCAATATTGAGTCCAACATTACCTTTTTTGGTCAAGGTAGTATCAGTAAGTGGAGAAACAACTTTGCAACTGGATAGATAGGATTGCAGAAGTGGTTTGCACATAATTTAAGGGCAAATAAGAGTATTGAAAAGCGTTTTAATTTGGATGGAGTGTATGGTATCTGAAAATTGTATTTACAGAAATAGTCTCAATTTAATATATGCCTCGGGAATATTGGTGCTGGATGCAAATAAATCTCTTTTTGCAAAAAGAGGATTAGCGTTTACTGGAAAATCACTATTGATTTTTTTGTTCTTTCCCATTTGTTTGTCGGGACAGACACCACAGAATTATGCTGACACAAAAAACAGCTTATGGTACACCGATCCCGCCTCTGAATGGAAACAGGCCCTACCGGTAGGCAATGGCCGGTTGGGTGCGATGGTTTTCGGAGACCCGCGACAAGAACGTATTCAATTGAACGAGGATTCCATGTGGGCGGGGGGATCCACATGGGAAGACGCCAGGGGCACACCAGAAGATCTACAAAGAATCAGGCAATTACTCAAACAGGGGGAGACCCGAAAAGTGGATAGTCTGATGGTCGAAAAGTTTTCGTACAAGACCATTGTCCGCTCACATCAGACCATGGGGGATCTTTACATCGATTTTAAGAACATTGGCCAAATACGGAATTATCGACGCTCGCTAAGTTTGGACGGAGCACTGGTTTCTGCCCGTTACACGTATAACGGCCATCAGTACTCACAAAAGGTCTTCGCTTCCAATCCGGATGATGTAGTCGTGATACAACTGGCCACATCGGCACCGGGGGGAATGAGTTTTGATCTACGCCTGGATAGACCTAAAGACCATGACAAGCAGACCGTAGTAGTAACCAATCCTTCGGAAACCGAAATCAGTATGAACGGGATGGTTACACAATGGGGCGGGAAGAAGTCTTCCGAGGTTTTTGCCATAGATCATGGGGTTAAGTTTGAAACAAGACTAGAAGTAAAACTTGAATCGGGTTCAATATTAGCCAACAACGGAACTCTTGAAGTGAAGAACACCAAGAAAGCGACCCTGTACCTTGTCGCGAACACTTCTTTTTATCATGGGGAAAAGTATACCGGGAATAACTTGGCGACGCTGTCAAAGGTGACCGATAGATCTTTCGATGTTTTGTTCAATGCCCATACAAAAGATTATAAAAGACTATATAACAGGGTTGGTTTTAGTTTGGAGGGCACGGCGTTGGACAGCCTCCCCACCGATGTACGCCTACAACGGAGAAAGGATGGTTTGGATGATCCCGATCTGGCCGCCAAACTCTTTCAGTACGGAAGGTATCTGTTGATTTCTTCCTCTAGGCAGGGAACCAATCCGGCCAATCTACAAGGTATTTGGAACGAGCATATCCAAGCACCATGGAATGCGGATTACCATTTGAACATAAACCTTCAAATGAACTACTGGCCCGCGGAGGTCACCAATCTTAGCGAGCTGCATTACCCGTTCTTTGACTACCTGGACCGGGTTTTAGATCGCGGGAAAAATACGGCAAAGAGGCAATATGGCATAGACCGGGGTACCGTGGCCCATCATGCGAGCGATCTCTGGGGCCCTTCGTTCATGCGTGCCGAGCAGGCCTATTGGGGGTCTTGGATACATGGTGGGGGCTGGTGCGCCCAACACTTTTGGGAACACTACATGTTTACCGGGGATAGATCCTTTTTAAGGAAAAGGGCCTACCCCGTGTTAAAGGGTATCGCAGAGTTCTATTTGGATTGGTTGGTCTGGGACGATAAAAGCAATACATGGGTATCCGCTCCTGAAACCTCCCCAGAAAATTCCTATTTTAACAGTAAGGGGGAACCAGCGGCCGTTTCTTTTGGAAGTGCTATGGGGCACCAAATAATAGGGGAGGTATTCGATAATTTTCTGGAGGCCTCAAGGGTTTTGAACATTAAAAACGACCTTACCCAGGAGGTGGCCAACAAGCGGCGGAAATTGCACCCGGGAATATTGATCGGGGAAGATGGCCGTATCCTGGAATGGAACGAGCCCTATGGCGAACCGGAAAAAGGACATCGCCATATGTCCCACCTCTACGCCCTGTATCCTGGGGATGAAATTGTGGAAGACCGGGCCAAGGCTTTTGCCGCTGCACAAAAGACCATTGATTATCGTCTGGAGCACGGTGGTGCCGGTACAGGTTGGAGCAGGGCGTGGATAATCAATATGAACGCCCGTTTACTAGATGGAGAATCCGCACAGCGGAATATTGATAAACTCTTTGAGATCTCGACCGCGGAAAACCTTTTTAATGAGCACCCGCCCTTTCAAATAGATGGTAATTTTGGCTATACAGCCGGTGTGGCCGAACTCTTGCTGCAATCACATGAAGGATTTCTCAGGATATTGCCTGCTCTTCCGACGAAGTGGAAAAGCGGAAAAATTTCCGGACTCAAAGCCCGCGGAAACATTGAAGTAGATATCGAATGGGAAGATGGAGCGTTGGAAAACCTTAGGTTGAAATCGATTGAAGGAAAGACCATGAAGGTAAAGTATGATGGGATCTACACCCAAGTAACCTTGGCGCCTAATGAAGCAATGGTGTTGGATGGGAACATGAAGAAACAACTGTAAATGCGAAACATGGCATAATTAGATTAAATAATTATACTTAGTTGAAGCACCTTGAAAACACTCGCTAATCCATGTGTCGGTAAAAATGCACCAGTGCAGTGAGCCATTTAACATGGTATCGTTATCTACTATGAAAAGCTAAGTGTCCGGCCTCCTCGAACATTGCATTTACAAATACCATCAATTAATTTAAAACCATAAATATGATTCAGACCTCAACCTTTTTTTTCATAGGTAAGACATTTAAAACCAGTATTATAGCTATTCTTGCCTTGCTCCTAGTGTCATGCCAACAAGATATTCAAGTAGAAAACATCCATATTTCACCTTCAGGTTCCGATGATAATAAGGGTACGTCAACATCTCCGTTTAAGACCATACAGCGCGGCATTGAAGAGGTTACAATGCACATCAACGAAAACAACGCGCATATCACGGTATACTTGAAAGGAGGAATTTATGAGCTTGATGAACCTATACGTGTTGAATCCAAAAACTTTCCGATTGGGGATTACAGTGTTTCCTTTAGGGCTCTTAATAATGAAAAACCTGTAATTAGTGGAGGAAAGGTACTTGGAGAATGGACAAAGGTGTCGGATACTAAAATTTGGAAAACCACGTCCAATGGAGTGCGGGGGACTCGTGAAATTTACATTAATGGGAGCAGGGCTACCCTGGCAAAAGGAGAGGAGGTTAAGGTGATGGCATGGGACAAGACAGATGTCCCTGATATTAAAAAGATAAATTTCTTAAAATCCTACCCTACCTACCAAGGGAACCTGCCTGTTTATGAAGGCTA
Source organism: Ulvibacterium sp. (assembly GCF_965228935.1). GTDB lineage: Bacteria > Bacteroidota > Bacteroidia > Flavobacteriales > Flavobacteriaceae > Ulvibacterium. The sequence goes on from NZ_OZ245846.1 coordinate 4,714,377, forward strand.
TTTGTTAAAAGGAAAATTTGAGCAAATGGTTAACTGGCAGAATCCAGGGGACATAGAGGCTGTTTATCTGCAGGGATGGACCTACGTGGTCTGCCCAGTGGAATCCCTAATAAAAAATGACCAAGGAGTTTACATGAAAATGGATATGCCCTGTTTCAAAGATGCACAAATTAAAGGTGGGCTGCATGTGGAGGATCCCTCCTATTTTCAAAATTCCATTGAACTATTGGATGAACCTGGTGAATGGCACCTAGACTCTCAAAAAGAAGAGATATTCTATATGCCCAAGGATAGTGAAAATATAGAATTGTCCGAAACTGTCTTGCCTATAGTAGAGAATCTTGTAGTACTAAAAGGTACTTTGAAAAGACCTTTAAAGAATATACTATTTGACGGAATATCCTTTGAATACGCTTCATTTTTTGGGCCCGGAGTACACGGTTTTGCAGAGGTGCAAGCAACCTTGACAAAAAAATCCGAGGAGGATGCAAACATGCATGGTTATTATGAGAAGATGAAAGCTTCCATAGAGTTACAACATACCAACGGTATTACCTTTCAAAACTGTGACTTCACAAAACTTGGTGGCTCAGGGATAGATTTAGATGATGGTGCAAGAAACACCCTTGTTCAAGGATGTCATTTTTATGATATTGGTGGTAATGCCATTCAAATTGGTGGGTTTGATATCACTGATGCCCATCCACAGGATGACAGAAATATTGTAATGAACACCATAATAGATAACAACCTTATTCACAATATCGGCACCATTTACAAAGGATCGATTGGAATCTTAGGGGGTTATGCTCAAAATACACAAATTACCCACAACGAGATATACGATATTGCCTACTCCGGGATAAGCTTGGGATGGGGATGGGGATTCTGGGATAAAGGAGGCAAAAACCCAAAAAACCTGGATACCCACCCAGATTCGTACCCAATTTTTAACAAAAATACCATATCATCACACCATCTAATAGGATGGAACCATATCTTTAACGTAATGACACGATTAACGGACGGAGCTGGAATCTATACGATATCAATGATGGAAAACTCAAAAATCATCGGAAATCATGTGCATGACAATCCCCCGAATCTTGATTATGAACAATCGGAAGACATGATTGCAAAGCATACCCATGGATGGCCCGGTGGCATCTATTTGGACGAAGGCAGCGGAGGAATCGAAGTAACAGGGAATTTGGTGTACAACGTTGTTCAACCATATTTCTATAACAATTTGCTAAACAATGAGTTTCCATGGTATGAACGTGAAAATACAAACAGAATTCATAACAACTATTTTGGCCATATGCCTTTCAACAGTGATGAACTAAGATATCTAAAGGAACATAACCAACTCAACATAAATGTGGACTCCATCCAGCAACACGCATCCATAATCGAAAAAGCCGGGCGTAAAAACAAAAGATTTGACAATAGGATAAATGACCAAGAGACTGTTTTGAAAAACGGCAATTGAAAAAAGTGGATTACACAAATAGCTATGAACATTAGGTCAGTTGAGGTTTTCAAATTTGGTTTAGTTGTTTTATTGGCAGAAAGGTGTAGTTGTAATAGCTAGACCTTCTTTTGATTAAACTCCTGTAAAACCGCGAGTTTTTAAGACTAATTAGTGAGGTTGCTCGGATTCCTATTATTCATTCACTTTATGGCACCGTGAATAAGCATAAGACAGACCCTTTTTGTCCGTTACTAATTACCGGATGGAAACATTTTTAGGGCAAATTGCAGAATGGCGTCACGGCCGTTCAGAATATCATGGATAGAGTTTGATACGTTTGGGAAAGGAGCTTGAACGTTGCTTCCCCTTGATTATCCTTCTCCGATAGTTTTCAACCAGTTTTGAAAATATTTATTCAAGGTTCAGTTCCATCGTTGCCTTTTTTGATTCATCACATATGATAGTCACTTCCGGCAACTCGTCAAGAGTTCCGGAAATATTGTTGACCACGGTACCGAAATACCTCCATGACCTGCCCTGGGGATAATCGGTTGCAAGACAGCTTTTATTTACCCGATATCGTTTTATTTCGCTTCACTACGCTCGTAATGACATCCTTAATTCTATAGCGATTACACTACTTCAATCATTTTTTACCCTATTGGTTATTCGCCTATTGGTGATGACCTTCCGTACCGATATCAGGAGGGAGGCGGTATCGGAGACCGTTGTTCTTTGACAAAAGAAAGTGGGATTTGCTACCAAAACCACTCGATATTGATATTGATCCATGGATATGTTGGCCTGGTCGATGGTCAAGGTAGCAGTCTGGACGCCTGAGTACAGAGCATCATTGGCCAAATCCGTAAAACTTGTGCCACCATCGGTACTTACCTGCCATTGGTACGAGTCCACGTTGGTACCCGATACCGTAAAAGAACCACTACTGCCTGCAAAAACAGGCCGATTCGAAGGTTGCATCGCTATGATCGGATCCAAGGTTTCCTCTTGAAAATCGTACTTTGTATTCGTATTGTTATCGTCCGGAGTCGTATAGCCGTTGGTATTTCCGGTTACTATGCCATTGGAACTATTATAGCCAGTGCCCTGCAATTCTCCCGGTTTTATAACACTTTCCGTAAAACCGGCTTCCACTACATCATTGCAACCATCCCCATCGCTGTCCTGGTCAAACGGGTCTTTGTCGCCATCTCCATCCGTATCCGGTGCCTCGTATGAAGCCGCGATTATTCCACTGTCGGGAGTGGTTTCCAATAAGTCATAGACCCCATTGGTGCCCACCGAACCATTACTTGGGTCGATAACACCATCGTTGTCCAGATCCAGATTTCCGTTACCGGCCTCAACGATATCATATATGCCGTCGTTATCCCCGTCCAAATCCATATCGTTCAAGATACCGTCATTGTCCGAATCCAAACAAGGTGGCGAGGAAACTACCGAGATCCGGACATCATCTATAAAATTGCCAATGGTCAGATTATCCGTGGCAGTGGATACGGCCTCAAATATGAAATAGGTCCCGTTCTGTCCGTCCGGTACGGTATAGGTTCCCGAATAATGACCCCATGCCGAGGTTCCATCGCTCATGGTGGCCTCCGTAGCGGCCGACACCAGGTCGGCCCCCATTCTGACCGTGGCCACATCGGTACCCTCCCTTCCCCTATGCCTTACCGACCAATTTACAACGGTGCCCGGTGTAAGGCACAACACTTGGTACAACGCGGAGTTCTGGGTACCGTTCAGTTCGGCGAACTGATTCCCTTCAAAAGCCGGTACACCATTGAAGTTGTCGGACCATATTTCGATAAAATCATCCGTAGAGGTAGTGAACCAGCCCGTGACCGTACTCTCGTCCAAAAAACGATAAGTAGTGGACGGGATGGCAGGATCTTCGAAGCTTTCATTCACTATGGCCTCCAAGCAGACGATTTCCAAACACTCATCCTTATCCAGAATACCGTCATTGTCATCGTCGTCATCACAAAAATTCCCGACACCGTCACCATCCGTATCCAATTGGTCCGCATTGGCGATTGAAGGACAATTATCGGAAGTATCGGCAATGCCATCTCCATCGGAATCGCCCGAAGTGATGGTGGCCGTTATCAAAACATTATCTATATAGGCGCTATCGTGCCTTGAACTCCAATTATCGGATGAGTCGACAAGACCGTCGCCATTGCCGTCGCCCTTCGCAAATCGGATGGTGGTAGTACTGGAGAGATATGCCGAGATATCTTGGCTAAAGCTACCGTAAACGGTACCTGTAAAGGTGGCCAAAGTGGTATAGGCGGAACCATCACTGGAAATTTCCAAGGCCAGGACCTCATTGGATTCGATATCTACGGTCCTCCAATCTAGAGATAATGTGGCGGAAGTCGCCCCTGTCAGATCGACTGTCCTAACAATGCTTTCGTTAGATAAATTTCTAAATTGCAATTCACCTCTTCTAACCCTTATATAACCCGAGCTTGCACTACCGTCATCTCCGCTTTCCAACCAATCGGAAGACCAATCTTGACTACCTTCGTTGTTGGTATATGAGGTTGGATTAAAGCCGTCCAAATAGGTGTCCTGACCGGCAGCAACGCAGGAACTTATAAGGACGGCTATAAGGAATACATCTCGAATCATTTTAGGTGGATATAAAAACAATGCGAAGCTTGCCACTTGTCACCTTAAGGATAAAAGTTGTTGTCATTTGTTCCATTTTTTGAGAACGGTAATCGGGTTAGGCCTGTTTTAGTTTTCGGCAGAAATATTCTTTGTTCAACATGCACTGGTATGTACTACCAAGGTGCGTAACCGTAGCAAAATTTTTTATTCTTTTATAGGCGTTTACATAACTGTATGTTGTTAGTTCGATTTTTTTTGGCTTTCGGCCTTTGAGCTTCCTCTAAATCAAATCGTAAGATTTCATCTTGACCCACAAGTGTTTGGCCTATCTGTTTACAATGAACTGGAGGACTATCGATTTTAAAGGCTATGGTATTGTTGACATAGTCGGTAAGACCTTTATCCATTGTCGTTATGCCATTTTCACTACAGCAAATGTGCCGCTATTGAAATACCACAAAAAGGAAGTGAAAACCTCTTTTCATTGGTATCATGTTTTGAATTTTTTCTTTGCATTGGAATGAAACTTTGCCTTATGGTTTGGTTTAATTCCGAACACTTTTTTTCAGCAAATGCCAGAGTATTTTTAAAATGATACGGTCGGCAATTAATTATGCCACAAGTTGGCTCAATTGCATTTAAGGATAAATAAGAGGTAGCACGTAATTTGTGCGCGGTACCACTTATGGATCCGGATACATTTTATTTCTGGCTGAACGAGATTACTTTTATGAATGCTGTCCGATGCAATTTTTGGAAGCGCTTGGTGACTAAAGGGAGGTATTCATCTTTACGGATCGAACTACACATACTTTCCACAATGGGCATCATAAAAAGTTTATTTACAATACCAACCCACAATTGCGAGTAAAACTTACCTTTAAAGTTGTTTTTTAAGACATTTGCAAAAGGAATTGTTAAAGGGCCAAAGTAGTGTAAGCATGTTAAATTTGCCGTTTCAAGTATATTTAAGACGAAATATTTGCCACGATTCCAATAACCTCTTTAAAGATTGACAAATGAAGGTATACAGACTTTTCCTTCTATTGCTATTTGGTTTACCAACTCTTGCACAAGATTTGGGTTTGGAAGAAAAAAAGGAAAGAATTTACCACAAGATAGTATCAACGGATAACGGAGAAAAGCTAAAATGGATGGATAGCCTATGTAGGCTTGTAGAGCGAAAAGAAGTTTATAAATATGACTCGATAGCGAGAAAAACCATCGACTATGCCCTGGAACTGGATTCGACCCGATTGGCCTTACATCATGCCAAAACGCTCATTGCCCATATACATGATGATTTACAAGGCCCAGGACAGGCCATTCAAGTTTTCAATGAAATAAAAGTCAGAATTCCCAAGGATCAACACTTTTTGGAGTTAATCGGTTTTTATAATGAAGGCGCATATAGTTATAAGATACTTAATCGTCTTGATGATGCCTTGAGTGTCTATGAACAGGCACATACATTTGCAAACAAAACTAATGATTCAACCAAAATGGGTGAGCTTAAGGATCAAATTGGAGTGGTGCTCTGTTTTATGGGAGATTTTCAAAGAGCGGCCGCAACATTGCAGGAAGCTCACCAAATCTTATCCAAACACGCTCCCGAATCAGCATGGGAGCCGAAAGCGACCCTGTCCATATTGTATTCACAGAACGGGCTTCAAGAGGAGGCAAAAAAGTTACGTATGGAGATAGTTGAGGAGGCCAGGAAGTACGGGAATATGAAAGCGATACACAACCAATTCTTTAACCAGGCCTTTGACGAGATGTTGCACGGCAGTCAAAAAGAAAGAATAAGATATCTGGATTCCACCAGGACCTATTCCTTTAAAACGAATGATAAACTGCTTGAGATTGAACTGCTAATAGCACAACTGAGCGCCTATGCAGAGAATGGTATGTTGGAAAAAGCGGAGCTTGTAAAGAAACAGCTCGAAGAACGGCTAAAAAATGTCACTTTTCAAGTGGATGAATATAACCTTGCCATGGCCCATTACGAGTTTGCAAAGGGCAATTATGAAAAAGCGGCCATCTGGGGGGAAAAGGAATATGATAAAGTCAAGGATGCCCAGTTTTACGAGGGTATTTATATGGCACATGGCTTCTTGTCCAAAGTGTACAATAATCTAGGGGACTTGAAAAAGGCCCATTTCCATTTGAAGGCACATCACAGAATAAAGGACTCTATAGAAACGGTTCAAAAGGCAAACGGCTTTTCCTATTATCAAACACTATACGAGACGGAGAAACGTGATTTTAAAATTGCATCACAACAAAATGAAATTACCTTGTTGGATAATGAGAACAAGATAGCAAGACAGTGGATGTTATTTGGGGGGCTCGGCATTATCACTCTTTTTTCTATCCTTTATTTAGTCCGTTCGCGACAATTTGCGGTGAACAAAAAACAACTTCAAGAACAGTTTTCACGTAATCTGATCAGTGAACGGGAAGAGGAACGAACCCGTTTGGCCCGAGAACTACATGACAGTGTTGGACAAAGATTAATGCTGCTTACGAGAAAAACAAAATCAAAAAAGGACAGTGAAATGGAAGAACTTGCCGGAAGCACTTTGGAAGAACTGAGAAGAATCTCCAGAGGATTACATCCCATAGCGTTGAAACAATTGGATACTACTTTGGCCATCAGAACCCTTATCGATGAAATGGATGCCAATTCCGATATTTTCTTCACCCATAAAATCGATAATATTGATGCTGTACTTAATAAAGAATCTTCGCTACACCTGTTTCGAATCATACAGGAAGTCCTAAGCAATATCCTAAAGCACTCAGGGGCAGCTTCAGCTTCCGTCGAGGTTGACCTTCACGAGAGGGATATAGAGATCCTTATAGAGGATAACGGAAAAGGCTTTAATTTTGAAAACAAGATTAAGGAGGGCAAAAGTTTAGGTATGCGCACATTGCTAGAGCGCGCAAAAATCATCAACTCTAAATTGCGCATCAAATCTGAACACGGCATAGGGACAACAGTATTTCTCACAGTTCCAATTTCGTAAAATGCAAAGAAAAGATATCACAATAGTTATTGCGGATGACCATCCGCTACTGCTAAAAGGTCTTAACGAAGAACTCACGAACCACAAATACAATGTGGTAGGGGTCGCTGCAGACGGTATGCAGGCATTGGAACTTATTTTGCTTAAGAAACCAACAATAGCCCTGCTTGATATCGATATGCCAATGCTATCAGGATTTGAGGTGATAAAGACGGCCAAAGAAAAAGAAGTATCCACCAAATTTATCGTGCTGTCCTTTCACAAGGAGAACAGTTATCTCCTACAGGCCAAATCGCTAGAACTCAATGGCTATCTTCTAAAGGAAGATTCTTTTTTTGAAATAGAGCGCTGTATGGATGCCGTTATCAGGGGCGAGACCTATTTTAGCCCTTCTTTCGAGGTCACGGTTCTGGACGGTGTCCGGAATGAACAAAGGAAATTGGGATTGCTTACGCCTTCAGAAGTTGTTATTCTAAAACAAATAGCCCGTCAAACTTCCACAAACGAAATCGCGGAAAAACTGAACGTTTCTGTCCGGACCGTTGAGAAGCATAGAAGTAACATCATTGTAAAGCTGGATTTGGAAGGTAGTACCAACACCCTTACCAAATGGGCCTTGAGCAACAAGAATAGCATATTGGAGCTCTGATCGGCCATTGCTTTGTTCTAAGTATTATCACTTAAAACTCTAGTGGTAGTACTTATGGTTTGAACAACTATGGCCAATGATATTGTCCAGAAATAAAAAACTATGGACAGTATAACCCTGGGGTGCCCGGACAGCATTTACCTACATTTTCTTGAAACCATAATCAGCGAAGAGTTCGGTAACCATTATCGTGTCATTGGCAGCTCAGCCAATGGACTGGAAAGTCTCCGAACGATTTTGGACAGGATTCCCAAGATTGCCTTTTTAGGTACTGATTTACCGTACTTAACGGGTGTTGACATTGCCAAAATCCTTTTTTTAAAGGGTATTCCCACGAAATGTATCTTAGTTTTTCCAAAAGAAATTGAAGAATGTTTTATTGAACTTCTTATTGAAGGGGTGCATGGCATAATCTATAAGGGAGATGATGCCGTTACGGTTGTAAGATGCATTAAAGAGTTGTCAACAGGAAACTTCTTCAACAGCAGTTTTTTTAGTAGGAAATAAATACTGCGGGTCGCTTAAGTGCTACCACGCCCAAATTACGTACTACCTCTTATTTTCCCGGAAATACAACTTAACCAACTTGCAGTGTAATTTATTACCGGCCAAATCAATCTAGTAAAGAGCAAATTAAAATTTAAAAACCAAGTTAAAATGATACGAGAATTTCCCTTTTTGGTTTCGATTTTATCCATTGCCTTGGCAACAATCACAATTTATTGGTGTTTTATCAAGCCTTTGCTTCAGAACCTGAGTAAAGTAATAAAATTAAGCAAACTGTCTAAGATCCAAAATTCCAACCCTGTAAAGTAGTCGGTTTTCAAACTTGGAAATTCAATCTTCATGGGTAGGGATTTTCTTTTTGTCAAAGAGGGAACAAAGAATATTAAAGTCAATATTAACGAAATATGGTATGTGTCGTCCCACAAAAACTACCTTGAAATTCATCTTGAAAAAAAGAAATACAGGATTCGCTCCAAGTTGAGCGATTTTGCCCTTTTGCTACCTCATTCCTTTTTCATTAGGGTTCATAGAAGATATCTAGTGAACATGTATATGATTTCCAATCATTCGGCTACCCAGATTACCATCGGAAAGGCAGAAATTCCCATCTCCCAAACCTATCGAAAAGATTTTATCGATAAGACATACTGATAATTTAGGTATCGGAAATATCTGTAAATACGGCCCTGTTATTTCATTCATCGTTAATTTGATTTTTGCCGTAATCGCAATATTTTGACGAATCCTTTTTTGTTGAGCAACAAAATCGACGGCCCATACAGATCTTGAAAAACAAGATCCCGTAAATGGGAAAATGTACTCTTTTCATGTCAAAGACAAAATTTTTTTAAATGAAATTCTTGTTGAATTCATTTCCAAATTTAAATTCTGCTTACAAATCACTATAGGGGTATTAAAAATCTCTTGGATTTTTCCAAAGCTAAACCTTTCCTGGATTATCCGACAGTAATTCTTTCTATTCTAATATGCCTCAGTTTAACGGGCCGAATGGATTCTACCTTTATGTTGGACTAGGAGCATAAATTGGTTTTTAGTTATTGATTCAGTTGCCGGAGGCAGAATTTATGAAGCGTCGAAATACTACCTGTAAAAGGCTGGTTAATTGGACTTTCGCGGTAAGTAAATCTTAGAATATCCCAGAATAAATAAACTTATCGAATTGGAACGTATTTTATCGAAAACAGAAAGTCATATGTGGTTCGGCAATTAATTTCACGATGTTTTTTATAAATCAATTTAATCAAAGAATCCAACTAAAATGAAAAAAATCTGTTTTACCGCCATTGGATTGGCAACACTGGGTTTTGTTTCCTGTGAGAAAGAAAACTTAACCGTTAAGGAAAACCTTACCGCTACAAAAGTGCAAGTAGAGACAGGATCCGCTTCTCTAGAATCAGTATTATCCGTTGATTACGACAAGGAAAACGACAATTACTATGTAGTTGGCGTAAACGGCGGTGCCATTGACGTTTTCTATGGGGAACATAAAAGCTGGAGCAAGCTCCAGGAGAATAGGGATATCGACAACCGTTACACTCCCGACCAGTTTGTAGATTTTGCCTTGGGCGCCGAGCCGGGAGAGGCCATGTTCGGGGTGGCAGTCGGGAACAAGGACGGCCAAGGAACCTCCATCAATGCACGTGAGTTCTCAGGGAAACCTTATTTTGGTGACGGCAGACCGGAACAAATAGGGAGTCTAGAATCCGTGCTATCCATAGATTATGATGCCGACAATAACCAATATGTTGTGGTCGGGGTAGCCAACGGAAAAATTGACGTTTACATCGGAGAACACAAAAATTGGACTAAGCTCCAGGAAAACAGGGATATAGATAATCGGTTTTCCCCTTCAAAATTTGTAGATTTTGCATTAGGAGGAGTTGGGCCCAAGTTTGGGGTTGCCATAGGTAATGATCCTTCTTACAAAGTAGGTTTTAGGAAATACGAGGCCAGGGCAGTATCCATTAATTGTCGGGAATTCTACAATAAACCTTGGTTCGGCGACGGTAAACCAAGAGCCATAGGCACACTTGTAAGAGCTTTCTCGGTGGAGTATGACGCCATAAATGATAACTACTACGTGGTAGGCGAAGGGCCCAATGGGGATATCGATGTCTGGTTCGGTACCCACAACAATTGGACACAGCTTCAAGAGAATAGGGATATTGATAATCGATTTTCGCCAACTGAGTTTGTTGATTTTGCCTTTGGGGGTACTGAGACCAAGTTTGGTGTGGCCATCGGCAATGACCCTGATTTTCAAACGGGCTTTAGGCAGAACGCTCCAAGGGGGGTATCGATTAACTGTAGGGAATTCTCCAATAAGGCCTGGTTTGGCGATGGTAAACCAGAAGCTATAGAGGGAGAATAGAACTCTTTGAACTAAAAAATAGTAGGGTCACTTGGCAGGTTCAGGTGACCTTTCTTGTTTACAAAAAGAGTCCATGTACCAAAATCCAAAAAAAACCATACATTGAGCATTTGCTGGGAATCTACGCCTTCTGCCCAAAGAATCTCATTAACCCGCCAACTTTTGAGAATCCTTTTTCAAAGTATAGGTATTTTTATAAGCGCCCTATTCTTGGTCTCTTTTAATCGTTTCTTTAAATCACCTTTTAAGAGACGCTCTTACTACAAATAAACTATCGACAATTAACGGTCTGATAGGCACCCCTCAACTTCGTTGTATCAATTCGAAATTGAATATGCCAAAAAATTAGGATGTATTGATTCCAACCAGCAATATGAAAGGATTCATCGAACATGAACTACAATAAACCAGTCAACCGAGATTCTGAAGCACTAGATTTTTCAAATAGTATCTATGCCGGAATATAAGAAACCAACTCCCCCTTTTTATATTTTTGCTGTCTTGGTCTTAAGCAAACGAATCCATCCGATTTGGAGAGGCTGGCCAAATCCCCGGAACCCCCATCTTCGATGGGCTTGGCGAATAACTTTCCCTTTTCCAAATAAGTCTTGACCTGCACGAAACGGGTCAAAGGCAAATCATTAAGAACAACTTGGTCCAGAATCACTTCTTTTTTTGGATAGTTCAATCCCAGACATCGGTATAACCAAGGCACAAAATAGACATGGTAATTGGCAAAGGTGGACACTGGATTTCCTGGAAATGAAAACACTTGGGTGTTATGCTCCTTTTGAACTCCGAACCAAAATGGTTTTCCGGGTCGCTGGGCTACCCGATGAAATATTTTTTTAACACCTAAGGATTCCATCACCTCCGGGATAAAATCGAATTTTCCTTTGGAGACCCCACCGCTCAACAGGATTACATCATTTTCCTGCAATACCTTGGTTATACTGTCTTGTATCACCTTTTTGTCGTCCGCTAAATGCAAAAGCTCAGGTACGATACATTCCTTGGACAGCGCAGCATGCAGGGACAAGGTGTTCGACTTTCGAATCTGATGGGGAAGCGGGATTTCCGAAACATCCACCAATTCGTTACCTGTGGAGATTACACAAACCTTAGGTAGCTTTTTTACGGATACCGAGGATTTTCCGACTGTGGCCAAAACTCCTATTTCCGCTGCCGTAATTCTACGATCCGGCTGCAACAATACGGTTCCGGTACTCGCATCGCTACCCTTTTTATGAATGTTCTGTCCTTTTTTGGGAATGGATTTTACAATCGCGTTACCATTTTCAAGGGTTGTTTGTTCGTACATGATAACGGTATCCGCATTTTGGGGAACAACGGCCCCGGTCATAATTTCACAACAAAATTCCGATGAGCTCAATGTTTTTTGTGGCATGCCCGCACTCAATACGCCTTCGATTGGAAAAGTGGACCTTCCTTTTTCAATGGCCGTGAAATTGATGGCTATTCCATCCCTGGTAGATCGATCGAAAGGAGGGAAATCCCGATCGGCCAAAACAGGCTCGGCCAAAACACGACCGGTACTCTCCAACAAATCTACAGTCTCTATACCCCAATCTTGGGTATGTTGCATTACCTTATCAAAAGCTTCGTCAAATGAAATCATATCAGTTCCAATCCATTTTTTAACAATACCCGAACCCCCACAATAAAAACCAAAAGCGCTGTAACCCGTTTTATGCCTTTGGCCGACATCTTTCTTAGGCTTATTCGAATACCCAGTTGTCCTCCCAAAAGTACGGTTCCTGTCAAAATCAAGGTCTCTTTCCATGGAAGTTCTAAGGTATGGGCTGTTAGGAGCCCACCTATCCCGGAAATTGAATTCACCAAAATAAAAAAACTGGCCAAGGCCGCAATTTTTATGGGAACGTCCCAACGCATGTGATTGAGTACAGGTGCCAAGAAAATACCCCCCCCAATACCCACAAGACCCGATAAAAACCCGATAGCACCGCCAATAAAATAATCCAAATACTCGGGATATTTTCTAATTCTATCGGTATCGGATACAAGGGTATAGGTCTGCCAGGCCAAAAATATAGCGGAGACAATTAATGAACATCCTAAAATTATAAAAAACACCTGTTCCCTTAACCGAAAAGAGGCCCCTAAAAAAGCTAGGGGAATACTGGTAATGACAAATGGAACAAACTTCCTTAAACGAATATGGCCATTTTTAAAATAGAGATACGTACTTCCCGAAACTACGACCAAGTTGCAGATAAGGGCCATGGAACGAATGGCAAAGAAACTGGCGAAAAAAAGGGTCAACAACGCCAAATAGCTAGACCCACCTCCAAATCCAACGGAAGAGTATAATGTGGCAATCACAAAAAATCCCAAGCAAAGTAGTACTAAGCTCTCAGTACTTAGCAACATACGCCCTTAAATTGTTCATCCCGCCTTTTACATTGATCAATTCCGGCCCAGTATTATATTCCCGAAGTCTCTCGATAGCTTTTTGGCTTCTTACTCCGGACTGACAAATAAAGTAGGCAGGGCGTGCAAAATCAATTTCCGATTTACGTTCAATCAATTCGGATAACGGAATATGGTGCGCACCTTCCAAATGGTCCGCACAAAACTCCTCTGAGGTGCGTACATCAATCAACTGAACAGAATCCTTTTCCATTAGTTGTTCCAATTCCAAGGTTTCAATGGATGTTATGCCCGATGTACATTCGAAATTATAGGTGGGCTTAAGTTCTTCCATTTTCAGACTGTCCGGAACCAACGAAAATTTGATATGTTGGAAGCTTTGGGAGAGTCCGTCAAAGAGCAATAGCTTTCCGGAGAGTACCTCTCCTACCCCGGTCAAAACTTTTACTACCTCCAAGGCCTGAAGATTTCCAACAATCCCGGGGATTACACCCAAAACACCGTTCATATTACAGTCCGGAACCTCATCCGGTCCCGGCATATTCGGAAAGAGGCAACGATAAGTAGGTCCATCGTTATGGTTAAAAACGCTTACCTGGCCTTCAAACCCATGCAACGCTCCATAAACAAAGGGCTTTCCTAAAAGAATACAGGCATCGTTTACCAAATACCTAGTGGGAAAATTATCCGAGGCATCCACAACGATATCATAATTGGCAATGATTCCGAGCGCATTCTCCTTGCTCAAAAACTGTTCAAAGGAAATCAATTGAGTATCCGAGTTTTGGGCCCTTAATTTTCGGATAGCGATCTGAACCTTGGATCGACCAACATCCGCTTCATCATATAGCACTTGCCGATGTAGATTGGAACCGGAAACCGTATCGCCATCCACAATACCCAAAGTACCAACGCCCATGGCGTTAAGATAGGTCAATACCGGAATCCCAAGACCTCCGGCCCCGATGACAAGAACTTTGGATTTGGACAAACGTTCTTGTGCCTTTGGACCAAAATCCTTTAAATTGGTCTGCCGTATGTAGCGTTCTCCGTTCATATGGTTTCCAATTTCTCCAAGGCCTCTTTATAGTTCGCCTTAGAATTTGCATTGAACAGTACATCGGCATTCTTTGGAAACACCAACTTAACTTCATTATTTATCAAAAACTTACGGGGACCAATCCCATTTCCCTGTGCTAAATACGATATGGAAGAGCGGAGCGCTTGTGGTTCCCAGATGGCACAAAGTGGTTCGGGCAAGGGGTTTTCTTTTTGGGCAAAGGTGGTGGCCATTTTGTTCGGATCCCTTGCCGAAATCAGTTGTCGGAGGGAGGGTGCATCCATTAGGGGCAGATCACAGGCCAGGACCAGCCAGGCTACATCCGGAAATTGGCTATGGGCGGACAACAAACCGTTAAAAGGGCCTTTGTACTCATCTTGATCTTGGATGCTATTGTATCCTGCCGCGATTTCTCCTTCCTGTTCCTTTCGGATGCTCATGTAAGTCCTCTCGCAGACTTCATCCAATAAATGATATAGATAGTCGCGTTGGGGCATTCCATGATATGCAATTTGCCCCTTATCCTCTCCCATCCGTGTACTTTTGCCACCGGAAAGAACCAATCCATAGAGTTTATCTTTTGAAATCATGTTTGCCACCAGTTTTTTCATTTAACCGTATGTCCGTAATCTGAATGTCATGGGATAATGCCTTGCACATATCATAAATGGTCAATGCACTTATGGAAACTCCCGTTAAGGCCTCCATTTCCACTCCAGTGCGTTCCGTACATTTTACCTTACAATTGATTTGCAATGCATTTTCAACAGGCACAATAGCAATGTCTATTTTGGAAAGGTTCAACTGATGACATAGCGGAACAAGCTCCCAGGTCTTCTTTACGGCTTGGATTCCGGCTATTACTGCGGTTTGTATGATGCTACCTTTTTTACTCAGAAAATCCTTACCGGACAAAATTTCAAAAACCTCTGGGGGAAACTCTACTTTTCCTGAAGCCGAGGCCGACCGTACGGAAGTATCCTTTTCGGATACGTCTACCATCTTGGCCTTTCCGGTACCATCTACATGTGAAAGTTTCCCGTTCATCATCCACCGATTGAAGTCATTGAGCTTTTGAAGAAACTTCTATTTTCCTGCTGTGCCTCAAAACCTGTTTTTGCCCTGCTGCCTATAGCGGATAGGATATGTTCCTTGACCCTTTCCTCGGAGTTTTCTCCTCGGAGAATGTCCCTGAGGTTCATTTTAGGTTTACCATAAAGGCAAGTAATAACATCTCCGGTAGCCGAAATCCGAAGTCGATTGCAGGTTCCACAGAACGTGCGGCTAAATGAAGGTATAACCCCAAAAGTTCCTTTAAAACCGGGTATCTTATAATTAATTGAGGTGGATGTGCTTGGCGATTCCAGTTGATAATACTCCGGATGTGCCTCCTTTATATAAGCCAAAATGCGCTTATAATCCCAGGAAATCGTATCAAAGGAACGGCTACCGCCGTTAAAGGGCATTTCCTCCAAAAACCGTACGGCTACATCAAAATGTTTGGAAAGTTCCAAAATAGGAAGAATATCCTGGGTATTCTGACCATCCAACGCAATAAAATTGATACGTACATTGAAGCCTTCCGTGATCAGTCTAAGCATATTGTTATGTACTGTATCGTACTGGTCCCTTCGGGTTATCCGTTCAAAGGTGTCCCTATTAATGGCATCCAAACTCACATTTATATTCTTTATACCCAATTGCTTAAGTTCGTCTATATGTGGTCCAATAAGGGTGGCGTTAGTGGTAACCGAAATTTCATTCAACCCCTTCAATTCCACCAAACGTCGCAATAGTTCCATTAAATTCTTGCGAACGAAGGGTTCTCCACCGGTGATACGAATCTTGTCTATACCCTGTGAGACCAAGATAGAGGCCAAGCGTGCCAGTTCCTCCAGGGTAAACAGCTTATCGTTTTTTGCAAAGTCGATGCCCTCTGAGGGCATACAATAATTGCAGCGAAGATTACAACGATCCGTCACTGCCAGTCGCAAATAGTTTATTCTTCTATTATGATTGTCTACGAGCATCTTCCTTTCAAGTTCAAACCCAAATTTAAGCTATAAAAAATTGATATGTTTATCCGTTTAAAAGTTTTGAAGGTTTCCTACTTCAAATTTTGTTTGATAACCGTGGCAAAACCGGATTTCCAACACCCCTAACCACTTAGGTCTTCTACTATTTTATAGTTTTAGTCATAACCTCGATTATGGATGGGCCGAGACCCAAACGGATTTATTTTTAAATATTTCCTTTTTCCAAATGGGTACTCTTTCCTTTAAGGTGTCTATTAAAAAACGACAGGCTTCAAAACATTCGCTCCTATGGGCCGATGATGCCCCGACCACCACCACGGGCTCCTGAACATTTTTTACGCCCACGGCATGCCGTACCACAATTTTATTTAACACCCATCTGTTTGAAGCCTCCATGGCAATTTTTTCCATCTCTTTTATCGCCATCTTCGCATAAGTTTCGAATTCCAGGGAAACTACTTCCTCGTTATTGGTAAATTCCCGAACGGAACCTACAAAAACACAGATACCTCCGCTACCGGCATGGGAAAGCTCCCCATACACTTGCGAGGTATCTATTATATCAACGATTTCAATAATCGGTTTCTCCATCAACCTCCACTTACCGGCGGAATTATGGCTATCTCGTCACCGGCTTCCAAAATTGCCGCATCTTGGGCATATTCGCTATTTACGGCCACGGCCAACGAGGACAGCTTACCAAATTCAGGGAAGGAGCCACATAAATAGTCTTTGAGTTCACCTACCGAAGACGGTGGGTGTTTCAATTCGGATAAATCCATTTGTGCACTTCCAACAATATCCTTGGCAATCCCAAAAAGCAATATTTCCATCAATATTATCCTATAATTTCCTTTTCCACCATGTTATCCACAAAAGGCTGCCTGTAAATTCGATTGCCCGTTGCCTTTTTCATGGCAATGGAAACCGCGGCCCCAGCGGGAGGCAATGTCGGTTCCCCAAGACCTGTGGGACTCAGGGTATTTTTTACAAAATGTGTCTCGACCTTAGGAGCTTCCTTCATACGAATAAGGCGATATCTATCATAATTATTCATCTCCGGAACACCATCCTTGAAGGTGAAATTGCCGTACATGGAATGTCCTACTCCATCAACGACACCCCCTTCTATTTGGTTCAACGCGCCCAATGGGTTTACCACAATTCCACAATCCACGGCCACCGTCACTTTCTTTACAACCGGCTCATTGTTTTCAATTACTACATCCGCCACCTCGGCCACATGGGTGTTGTGACAATAATACGCGCAGAAGCCCTGATAGACCCCATCCTTGGGATTACGATACCCGGACTTCTCAACGGCCAGGTTAATGACATCCTCCATGCGCTCGGCGGAATACTGGATACGCTCATCCGTTGTTCCCTTTACTTTTTGGAGCATATCCAAACGCATTTGTACCGGGTCTACTTCCAGTGTTTCGGCAATCTCGTCAAAAAAGCTTTGCTCGGCAAAGGAAAGGAAATTGGTATAGGGTGCGCGCCAAGCCCCGGTAGTGATGTTACTAGTATATTTGGCCACGTCTACTTGATAATTTTCCAAGGCGCCTGCCGGGAAAAAGTTCGGAATCAGACCGTACATATTGCTATTGATGGACGCTTCCTTTAAATGGTAGCCCGTAACTTTACCATCCTTTAAGGCGGCTTTTATACGATACTTTATGGCCGGACGATAAATCCCTGCCGTCATATCATCCTCCCTGGAATAGACCACTTTGACCGGCCTTTTTGCCAAATGGGATACTTCGGCGGCCTCCAATACAAAGTCCCCGTACAACCTTCTTCCGAAACCACCACCCATTCGGGTCATTTCCAAATGAATTTCCTCGACATTTCTTCCCAATTGCTCCGCCACGCGTCCCGCCGTACGCTCAGGAGTCTGTATAGGCCCTACCAAATGAATTTTATCTACGGAGACATCAGCATAGAAATTCATAGGTTCCATGCAATTGTGCGGTAAGAAGGGTGATTCATAAGTCCGCTCCACAACTTGATCTGCATTTCTAAAGGCCTTTTCTACATCTCCGTCCTTGCGAAGTGTTTCAAAAGTAGTACCGTCCAAAAGGTCGGTCAACAGTTTATCGTGATTGGATGTACTTTCCATCGGCGTACCATCACTCCATTCGGCACTCAAAGCTTCCTTGGCTTTCATGGCTTGCCAGGTGGTATTCGCCAAAACAGCTACTTTATCACCTCCACCCTTGAAATCCCCAAAACGTATCACATCAATCACACCCTCCATTTTTTTGGCCGAACTATCATCAAAGGACTCCAATTTTTTTCCAAAAGACGGAGGTCGCAAGACAGAGGCAATCACCATACCCTCGGTTTTGTAATCCAGCCCATATAAAGGTTTTCCCGTAACTATCTTATCAATATCCACGTTACCAGCATCCGTTCCTATAATCGTATAATCCTTTGGATCCTTAAGTTCAACTTTTTCGGGAATATCCAGGACAGCTGCTTCCTTTACCACATCCCCATAGCCGAGGGTTTCTCCCTTGGTATTGGTGATTACTCCGGCACTGGCGGAGCATTCCGAGACATCAACTCCCCATTTTGCGGCAGCCGCATTGATCAACATCTGCTTGGCGGTAGCCCCGGTTTGCCGTAATGCATCCCATCCATGACGAATGGATTGACTTCCACCGGCTACTTGGCGTGTGTAATCTTTCGTATTCAATATGCCCTGTTCTACATGTACGTAATCCCAAGGTACATCGAGCTCTTCGGCAATAATCATGGGCATGGAGGTCTTTACCCCCTGTCCTATTTCCGGATTTGGTGAGTAAATCGTGACCATTCCATTATCTGCAATTTTGATAAAAGCATTGAAATCATTGAAATTGAGGCTCGCAATGTCCACGGGCATTTTCACTTCGTTCTTGCAAGCGGTAAATAGATTGAAGCCTATCAGCATTCCTCCCCCGGCCAAGGAAGAAGTCCGTAAAAAGGCCCTTCTGCTAAATGAATTGGATATTATGGTTGACATGTTGTTCTAATTTAAGGTTACTCGCCCATTTTTTCGGCGGCAAGGGCAACCGCCTTTTGTATGCGGTTGTAAGCTGCGCAACGGCAAATATTGCCATGCATGGCACTTTTGATTTCATCCTCGGAGGGGTTTGGATTCTTATCCAAAAAAGAGGAAGCCGTCATTATTTGCCCGGCTTGGCAATACCCGCATTGGGGTACATCCACTTCTTTCCAGGCTTCCTGTACGGGATGGGTTCCATCCTCTGAAAGGCCTTCAATGGTAGTAATGGCCTTACCTTCCATTTGTGCGACCGGTACCAGGCAGCTTTGAATAGCATTTCCGTCCACATGGACGTTGCAGGCTCCACATTGGCCTATTCCACAACCATATTTGGTGCCCACAAGACCTATATGATCTCGTAGGGCCCACAATAATGGAGTATCCGAGGAAACATCCACGGACCTATCTTCACCGTTAATTTTTAGGGTGTACGTTGGCATGTTGTTCGTATTGTGTTGAAAATCCGTTACGGTATCAGGAATGAGGAGGAATCCCTAAGATTACCTTAAGGTCTAAATTAATCAAAATATAGCACGTTCAATTTTCACAAAGGGCTTTTTAACCTTTTTTTATGTTAAAGACCCCATTGTTTCCAACTCTTTTTGGGGCTTTAGCTATACCATTTGTGGTAATCAGTGAAATACTAGGTGGATTGCATTACATTTATACCGATGAAAGACGCTAAACCAATCAATAGTGTACAGAATCCGTTGGTCAAAAGGGTTTTGGCCCTTAAGGACAAGTCAAGGGAGCGAAAGAAAACCGAACTCTTTGTCCTGGAAGGACAACAAGAAGTCCAGCTGGCCATAGAGGGAAAGTATGAACTTGACACCCTGCTTATTCATCCTGATGTCTGCAATGATGAAGATTTTTTAAAATCCTTGGAAAATGTAAGTCCCAGACCCGAGTTTATACACATTTCCAATGAAATCTATAAAAAGCTGGCCTATCGCGAGACTACGGAGGGCATTTTGGCCATTGCCAGAAGTAAATCCCATACGCTGGACAGTCTTGTACTATATTCCGAAAATCCATTTATCCTCATAGCCGAAGCTCCCGAAAAGCCGGGGAATATTGGTGCCCTATTACGAACAGCCGATGCTGCCAACCTGGATGCGGTAATTATTGCCGATCCCAAGACCGACATCTACAATCCCAACATCATCCGTTCCAGCGTTGGTACTGTCTTTACCAACCAAATCGCCATGGCCAGCACTTCCGAAGTCATTGCATTTCTGGGAAAAAGGAATATTTCTATCTTTTGTGCGGCACTTAACGCTTCCAAAATATATACTCATGTTGACTTTACCCAACCCTCGGCACTTGTGGTGGGTACTGAAGCCACAGGGCTTTCCAGGCCCTGGTTGGAGTACTCCCATCAAAATATTGTCATCCCAATGGGGGGACAAATCGATTCCCTTAATGTTTCCGTGTCCGCGGCAATACTTATCTTTGAAGGTTTGAGGCAAAGAGGTTTTTGAGGTTGGCGTTTTGCGAGCTGAATTGATACCAAGACCATAAGCCGAAGAAAACCAAACCAAAAATGAACATACTTTTCTACATCATCATCGCCATTTTAATCGTTCAATATCTTGTTGAAACAATCTTGGATTACCTAAACGCCCAAAAATATAGTGATCCCGTTCCAATGGAATTGGAAAATTTGTTCGATGCAGAGGAATACCAAAAATCCCAGGACTACAAAAAAACCAATTATTCCTTTGGATTGTTAAGTTCCACATTTTCACTTTTGCTCACTTTGAGCTTTTTGGTATTTGGTGGATTTGAATGGATCGACTCCATTGCTAGGTCAATTACTAATAATAGTATATTTCAGGCCCTTTTGTTTTTTGGTATAATCCTAATGGGAAGCGATTTGATTACGACTCCTTTTTCGTATTACCAAACTTTTGTAATCGAGGAAAAATTCGGATTCAACAAGACTACAAAAAAAACATTTGTTCTTGATAAATTAAAAGGATGGCTACTCATGATGGTTTTGGGAGGTGCTATCTTAGCCCTCGTAATTTGGTTTTTTCAGTGGGCCGGTACAGACTTTTGGATCTACGCCTGGGCGGTGATAGCCGTTTTTACCGTTTTCATGAATCTCTTTTACAGTAGATTGATTGTGCCTTTATTCAATAAACAGACCCTTTTGGCACAAGGAAGTCTTAAGGAAAAAATAGAGTCTTATGCGAAGAAGGTGGGTTTTGAGCTAAAAAATATTTTTGTAATCGACGGCTCCAAGCGCTCCACTAAGGCCAATGCATATTTTTCGGGATTTGGAAGGGAAAAACGGGTTACCCTATATGACACGTTGATCAATGATTTGGAAGAAGATGAAATTGTGGCAGTCCTGGCCCATGAAGTAGGACATTACAAACGTAGACATATTATATTTAACCTTTTCGTCTCCGTACTTCTCGCCGGTCTAACGTTGTTTATCCTTTCCCTTTTTATCAACAATCCCAACATGTCCCTGGCCATCGGTGTTTCCAAGCCCAGTTTTCATGCGGCCTTGATCGGTTTTGGGATTCTATACAGCCCCATTTCCGAAATTACTGGCCTTGTCATGAACTATTTATCCCGAAAGTTCGAGTTTCAAGCGGACAATTATGCCAAGAATACCTTTGCGGCTATGCCCCTGATCAGCTCCCTTAAAAAGCTGTCCAAGAAGAATCTCGGTAACCTTACCCCGCATCCTGCCTATGTTTTTGTCCACTATTCCCATCCTCCCCTAATAGCCCGTATCCGCAACTTAAAGGCATAATTTTTGTTGTGTATTGGTTAGGATTGTGGTAATTTTAATATAGTATGACTCAGGCTACCATAGAAAAGGAGAACAAACAGATTGCCAAGCAATACAAGGAATTGCTTCGCATAAGCTATCAGACTTTGTCCGATGACGACAAAAAACTGATACGATCCGCCTTTGAGGTAGCTGTGGATGCGCATAAAAATCAACGCAGAAAATCCGGAGAGGCCTATATCTTTCACCCTATTGCCGTTGCGAAAATCGTGGCCTCGGAAATAGGCCTGGACGCGGTTTCCATTGCCTCTGCCCTATTGCACGATGTTGTTGAGGATACCGAGTATACCTTGGATGATATAGAACGTATGTTCGGGGAGACCGTGGCCCGTATTGTGGACGGCCTCACAAAAATAGCACACCTTAAAAAGGACATGAACATCTCCCAACAGGCGGAGAATTTCAGAAAAATGTTGTTGACCCTACACGATGATGTACGGGTAATCATCATAAAGATCGCCGATCGATATCACAACATGCTCACCTTGGATGCCATGCCGGAGCACAAGCAGGTTAAAATGGCATCGGAGACACTATACATCTATGCCCCTTTGGCCCATCGTATCGGACTTTACAATATCAAGACCGAACTGGAAGATCTTAGCTTAAAGTATACGGAGCCAGAGGTCTATCAGGATATTTCGGAAAAGATAGAGGATTCCAAGGTAGAACAACAGGATTATATCGATGCCTTTTCGAGCATTATCGATAAATCCTTGAAAAAGGAAGGTCTCAACTATTACATCAAAGGAAGAATGAAATCTATCTTTTCCATTCGGAAGAAGATGAAGACCCAGAATGTCTCCTTTGATGAGATTTATGACAAGTTTGCTATCCGCATCATTTATAAGTCCGACAAGCAGAACGAAAAATTTCTGGCCTGGAAAATTTACTCTATTGTAACGGATCATTTTACGCCCAATCCGGTTCGATTACGCGACTGGATCTCCTCTCCAAAATCCACGGGTTATGAAGCCCTTCATATAACGGTAATGGGGCCTCAGGGAAATTGGGTAGAGGTACAGATACGCAGTGAACGTATGCATGAAATTGCGGAAAAGGGATATGCCGCCCACTTCAAGTATAAGCATGGGGAACAAAAGGAACAAGGTATAGAAGTATGGTTGAACCGTCTTCAGGAAGCTTTGGAAAATTCCAACGGCAGCGCAGTGGATTTTGTGGAGGAATTTAAACTGAATCTCTATTCCAAGGAAATCTTCGTTTTTACACCAAAAGGGGAACTTAAGTCGCTTCCCAAGGGGGCCACGCCTTTGGATTTTGCCTTTAACATCCATACCGAGGTGGGAATGCGCACTCGGGGTGCCCGGGTAAACGGTAAACTGGTTCCGCTGAACACAACGCTGAATAGTGGAGATCAGGTAGAAATTATAACCTCAGATCAGGCCAAACCCAATCAGAATTGGTTGGACTATGCCACTACGGCACGAGCGAGGGCCAAAATAAAATCGTCCCTAAGGGAAGAAAAGAAAGCCATTGCCCAGGAAGGTAAGGAAGTACTGCGAAGAAAGCTGAAATCCCAAAAGGTTACCCTGAGCGAGGACGTGGTCAATAAAATGGTCATTTATTTTAAACTCAAGACCAGTCTGGATCTGTTCTATCGGGTTGGAATCGGGGCCATAGACAACCAAAAGATCAAGGAATTTGCCTCTTCCTATAGCAATGCCTTTATCAGTTTCTTTAAAAACAAAATCCGTAGGCATTCCGTCCCCGAAGATATTGACAAGGATGAGATTACCTCCAAATACGATATGCTCGTATTCGGCAAGGATGAGGAAAAGTTGGATTATAAACTGTCCAAATGCTGCAATCCCATACCCGGGGACGAGGTCTTCGGCTTTATCAGTGTCAACGAGGGCATAAAGGTCCATAAGAAGAATTGTCCCAACGCCATATCACTTCAATCCAATTATGCCTACCGCATCATAAGCGCCAAATGGATAGATTCTACCCAAGAAGAGTTCAAATCGGAAATTCAGCTTACAGGAATCGATAACCTGGGCCTTGTCAGCGAGATTACGGATGTCATTTCGGATGATATGCACGTAAACATGCGTAACCTTAACTTCAGTACAGAAGGTGGCACTTTTACAGGAAGGATTACCGTGGTAGTCAAAAACAATGGTATCCTAAAGAAATTGATCGCCAATTTAAAGCGTATAGAGGGCATTGACAAAGTATCCCGAATTTAAATTTTAACCGTACCTTTGTGGTTTAGTATTGATTGGAAAACTGTAATGACTGCCAATAAAAATCAAGAAATAGTAAAAAACGTTTTTACCACTTTTTTAGAGGAAAACGGGCATAGGAAAACCCCGGAACGATATGCCATACTTCAGGAAATCTATGATAGTGACGACCATTTTGATATTGAGTCCCTATACATCAATATGAAAAATAAAAAGTACAGGGTAAGCCGGGCTACCTTGTACAATACCATTGAACTTCTATTGGATTGCAAACTGGTTCGAAAACATCAATTTGGGAAAAATCAGGCCCAATATGAGAAATCCTATTTTGATCGACAGCATGATCATGTTATCCTAACGGATACCGGTGAGGTCATGGAGTTTTGCGATCCCAGGATCCAATCCATCAAAAGGACCATTGAAGAGGTTTTCGACATCAAGATAAATACACATTCGCTTTACTTTTACGGCACAAGAAACCAAGAAGAAAAGCAAAATAACTAACCAAAACATACATGGCGGTAGATTTATTGTTAGGCCTACAGTGGGGTGACGAGGGAAAAGGAAAAATTGTAGACGTACTAACGAAAAATTATGATATCATAGCCCGTTTTCAAGGCGGGCCGAACGCAGGACATACACTGGAATTTGATGGAATAAAGCACGTACTTCATACCATTCCATCAGGAATCTTTCACGAAAACGCTGTCAATATTGTGGGCAATGGCGTAGTAATAGATCCTGTTATTTTTAAAAAGGAATTGGATGCGCTGGGGAAATTCAACATAGATTTCCATTCAAAATTGCTGATTTCACGAAAGGCACATCTCATTTTACCTACCCATAGGCTTTTGGATGCCGCTTCCGAAGCCGCCAAGGGAAAGGCCAAAATCGGTTCTACCTTAAAGGGAATCGGCCCTACCTATATGGACAAGACCGGGCGTAACGGTATGCGTATTGGGGATTTGGAGCTGGATGGTTGGAAAGAAAAGTACAGGGCCTTGGCCGATAAACACGAGGCCATGATCGCCTTTTATAACGTGGACATCCAGTACGATCTTAAAGAGCTTGAAACCGAATTCCTGAATGCCGTAGAAACATTACGGAAACTACAATTCATCGATAGCGAGGAATATCTTTTCCAAGCACAATCAAAAGGAAAAAAAATACTGGCGGAAGGGGCCCAGGGATCCCTCTTGGATATCGATTTTGGAACCTACCCTTACGTGACCTCTTCCAATACCACGGCAGCCGGAGCCTGTACGGGGCTGGGCGTTGCTCCAAACAAGATAGGCGATGTAAAGGGTATTTTTAAGGCGTATACCACCCGAGTAGGAAGCGGTCCTTTCCCTACAGAGCTATTTGACCAGGACGGGGAGACCATGGGGCGCGTCGGTAATGAATTCGGTGCTACTACGGGAAGGCCAAGACGATGTGGTTGGCTAGATCTCGTGGCCCTTAAATATGCGGTTCGAATCAATGGTGTAACCGAATTGATGATGATGAAAGCCGATGTACTGAGTGGTTTTAAGAAGATAAAAGTCTGTACGGCCTACAACTACAAGGGCAAGGAAATTGAACATCTACCCTACAATATTGAAACCGAAAACGTAATACCGATCTATACGGAAATGGAAGGCTGGGAAAAAGATTTGACCCAAATGGAAAAGGCCGAGCAACTTCCGAAAACCTTACATACCTACATTGGCTTTTTGGAGGAAGAATTGCAGGTGCCCATAAAAATTGTTTCCGTTGGGCCGGATAGAACACAGACAATACATCGCTAGATAAACTAGCTTTAAACCTATTTTATGAAAAAAAATACTCTTTCCGGAATTACCTTGGTAATCTGCATTTTTGCTTTTCTTTCCGTTACGGGTCAAAAATCAGTGGATGAGGGATTTACGAATCTTTTTGATGGCGAAAATCTGGATGGCTGGGTCGGGAACAAGGAATCCTATAGGGCCCAGGACGGCATGATCATAGTTGATCCGAACGGAGGCGGTAGCGGGGGAAACCTATTTACCAAGGACGAATACAGTGATTTTATATTTCGATTTGAATTTCAATTGACCCCTGGGGCAAATAACGGGTTGGGTATCCATGCGCCCCTTGAGGGAGATGCGGCCTATACGGGCAAAGAACTCCAAATATTGGATAACACGGCGGAAAAATATGCGGAATTGCAGCCTTATCAGTATCACGGATCGGTCTACGGTGTTATACCGGCCAAACGAGGTTTTTTAAGGCCTGTGGGCGAATGGAACCAACAGGAGGTAATCGTCCGAGGTTCTTCCATAAAAATCAATTTAAACGGAACCGCCATAGTCGATTCCGATTTTCTTGAAGCCAGTAAAAATGGTACGATGGACAAAAAAGACCATCCAGGATTGAAAAGAAGCAAGGGACACATCGGTTTTTTGGGACACGGTGATGTCGTACGTTTTCGGAATATTCGCATTAAGGACCTGACCAAAAAATAAAACAAAGAACCAAACTTTAAGGCATCATGGGCAATAAAACGAATCGTAGGGAATTTGTAAAGAAGAGCGGCCTGGGAATTTTGGGGGTAGCATTGGCCCCATCCCTTCTCGGGAAAATGGGCTTTAAGGGACGCTTGCGTACCGCACATATCGGGGTCGGTGGTATGGGCATGGAAGATCTAAAGGCTATCTCTTCCCATAATCTGGTAGATGTTACCGCACTATGCGATGTAGACTCTACACGGCTGGCCGCAGCCCTTAAACTGCACCCCAATGCAAAGACATACTCCGATTATAGGCTTATGCTTCGGGAAATGGCGAATGATATCGATGCCGTAATCGTTTCTACCCCGGACCATACCCATGCACCCGCCTCTATGTTGGCCATGAGTATGGACAAGCCTGTTTATTGCCAAAAGCCTTTGACGCACCATGTGTCCGAGGCCAGGGCCATGAAAAAATTGGCCGCGGAAAAGAATTTGGTAACCCAAATGGGTATTCAGGTGCACTCTTTTTACGATTACAAATTGGCGACCTTGTTAATTCAATCCGGAATTATCGGAAAAGTCCATACGGTAAGGGCATGGTCCCCTAAAAACTGGGGGTACGATGGGCCTGAACCCCAAGGTGAAGATCCGGTTCCGGACACCTTGGACTGGAATCTTTGGTTGGGAACTTCTGCGGAAAGACCCTATAAGAAAGACATTTATCATCCGGTCAATTGGAGAAAGCTAATGGATTACGGCTGTGGTACCTTGGGGGATATGGGCGTACATATTTTTGATACTCCTTACAATGCCCTGGAGTTGGGTGTACCAAAAACCATAAAAAATGAATGTAGAAAACCCAACGGGTTTGCCTACCCTCAGAACAACATTGTCACCTACAAATTTCCGGGAACAAAATATACGGACAAAACATTAAAATGGGTTTGGTACGATGGTCTCGGAGCACCTGAAAAACATAAAGATCTGGAATTGCCCAATGGGGAGGAACTTCATGATCAAGGGGCTATGTTTATGGGAGAAAAAGGACGATTATATCTTCCCCATTTTCAGAAGCTTCCCCAATTGATAGTCGATGGCCAATATAAGGAAATGGACATTAAATCCTTTAACTTGGGCGCCCCGGTAAGGGACTATGCGTCCGAAGGTAAAAAACACTACCACCAGTTTGTGGATGCCTGTCTTGGAACGGCGGAGTGTAGCGCGCCATTTTCATACGCTTCCCGATTGACGGAGACCATACTTCTAGGGGTAATTGCAGGACGTTTTCCGAATAAGACCTTGCATTGGGATGCCAAGACGGCCAAATTCTCCAAAAAGAAAGCCAATCAGTATTTGGAATCGGCCTATAGGGAGTTTTAGGTATTGATTTTAAGGTGCAGAGTTCTTTTGATTAAAGCCGCCGTTACGTGGGTTACATGAAATCGTATCGTATTAAATCTATCCTAATCCCTGGGCGTCCTCGTTGAAAAAATCCTATTTTTGGGCAAATTTTTGAGTTTGTATAAACTGGTTCCTTATTTAGCGGCAGTATTTCTTTTCGGAAATATTTGGGCACAGGACAGTTCCGAGGTACAGGACAGTGTTCAAAGTAAGCAGATCAACATCATCTATGGGGCCAACTTCACCAAGGATGAGGAACAGTTTCCAGGTGCCTTCATTTTTAGTAAGGACGATAGGCAAGTCCAGTTTGAGCATGAAGGTGCCGATCTTTGGTGCGATATAGCCATCCACTACCAAAAGGAAAACAGATTAAAGGCCATAGGAAACATTCGCTTACAACAAGGGGATTCCGTATTGTTGACCAGTGGAAAAATAGACTATGACGGTGAGACCAAAATGGCCAAGGCGTGGGAAAACGTTGTTCTGGAAAATAAACAGGAAAATCAGGAGAGTACGCTACGGACGGACACCCTATATTTCGATCGGGAAAAACAGGAATCCTACTACGATAGCTTTGGTACCGTAGTGGACTCGGCCAACACTTTGACCAGTGAGATAGGGCGCTATTTTTTGGAACTTAAAAAATACCAGTTCCTAGATAGTGTACATATTGACAATCCAAAATACATTATGGATTCCGAACGGCTGGATTATTACGAAACTTCAAAAAATGCCTATATGTACGGGCCATCCACCATCACGGGCGAGGAATACAAAATCTATTGCGAAAGGGGGTTTTATGATATGAAGATCGAAAGCGGCTACGGAATCAAAAACACCAGGATAGATTACAACAACCGTATCATTGAAGGCGATAGCGTATTTTTTGACAAGGCCACGGAATTTGCCTCTGCCACCAATAACATCAAAGTAACGGATACGGTGAACAACGGGGTCATTAGGGCGCATTATGCCGAGGTATTTAAAGCCAGGGATTCCGTTTTCGCTACAAAGCGTGCGGTATACATTTCCTTATTGCAACAAGATTCCCTCTATGTTCACGGCGATACTTTAATGGTAACGGGCAAACCCGAAAACCGTATTTCAAGGGCATTTCGAAATGCCCGATTCTACAAGACCGATATGAGCGGAAAATGCGACTCCATCCACACCGAAGAAAGAACGGGACTCACCCAAATGATCCGGGATCCCATAATCTGGAATGGTGAAAACCAGATGACCGGGGATAGCATCCATCTAATATCGGATTTGCAGACCGAAAAGCTGGATTCCCTCAAGGTAATCAACAATGCATTCATCATTTCCTTGGACAGTATTAGTATGGAAGGATACAATCAGGCCAAGGGAAAAGATCTATTCGGACAGTTCGAGGACAATGAGCTCAAAATAATCGACTTGGTCAAGAATACCGAGGTCATTTACTATATGTACAATGATGACGATGAACTCTTGGGAATCGATAAGACCATATGCAGCGCCATACGGATGACCTTGGTAAACAGCGATGTGGAGGACCTTACCTTTTTTGTGAACCCGGACGGGGACATTTTCCCGGAAAAAGATCTGCCCAAGGAAAGCAGAAAGCTAAAAGGATTTATTTGGCGTGGCGATGAACGTATCATGACCAAGGACGATATTTTTGATGAGGACGACAATAACATCCAACTGGTTACCATTCAGGGTATCGATAACCCTATCGATATTGATGCGGAAGAGGAAAACCGTACCAAAAATGCCGGAGATCCGGTAAATGAAATTCCACCCGACCAGAATGAGCAGGCTCCGGAGCCCAATGCTCGGCCCAAAGTCCAAAAAGTAAAGGTAAATTAGCGCATGGCACGGATCCGTCAGGTTTTAAAAACCTGACAGGTCTGTAAAACGGTATGAAAGAAGATTTTTTCAGATATCAGGCACAGACCACGCCAAATCCCTTGGGCTTGGAAGTATCCCATGCCAAAGGAAGCTATGTTTATGATTCCCAAGATAATGCCCATCTGGATTTTGTGGCAGGAGTATCGGCCTGTGGACTGGGACATTGTCACCCCAAAGTAGTTCATGCCGTGCAGGAACAGGTGGAAAAATATATGCACGTAATGGTCTACGGGGAATATATCCAAAAACCGGCGGTGGCCTATACCAAATTACTCGCCTCATTACTACCACCCAACTTGGAAACCACCTATTTGGTCAATTCCGGAACTGAGGCCATGGAAGGGGCCTTAAAGCTGGCAAGACGTTTTACTGGAAGGTCGCAAATTGTTGCTGCTCACAGCGCCTACCACGGCAATACCATGGGAAGTCTAAGCATTATGGGCTATGAGGAAAGAAAAAGTGCCTTTAGACCCTTGTTGAGCGACATTCGTTTTATACAGTTCAATTCCTTGGAAGACCTCCAGAAAATTACCGAAAAGACCGCTGCGGTCGTCTTGGAGACCATACAAGGTGGTGCTGGATTCATTGTTCCCAAAGATGCTTATCTGGAAAAGATAAGGGAACGTTGTAATGAAACAGGTAGCTTGTTGATATTGGACGAGATACAACCGGGATTTGGAAGAACAGGTAAATTGTTCGCTTTTGAGCATTACAATTGTGTACCGGACATTTTAGTAATGGGAAAGGCAATGGCCTCTGGACTTCCGGTTGGGGGTTTCACGGCATCCAAGCAAATAATGGCCACCTTGCAAGACAGTCCCAAATTGGGCCATATTACCACTTTTGGGGGAAATGCCGTAATCGCTTCGGCCTGTTTGGCCACACTCCGCGAAATTTCCGAAAGTACTTTAATACAAGATACCTTGGTAAAGGAAAAATTGTTCAGAAATCTATTACGGCATCATCTTATACAGGAAATCAGGGGAAAGGGGTTACTCCTGGCCCTTATTATGGAAAATGGGGAAATGGCCAACTATGTTGTACTGGAATGTGCCAAAAGGGGGGTAATCCTCTTTTGGCTCCTGTTTGAGCCTAAAGCAGTTAGAATATCGCCTCCACTGACCATATCCAGGGAAGAAATACAAAAAGGATGCGCGATCATCCTTGAAGTTTTGACGGAATACGAGCAATAATTTGTTAACTAATTTGTTAATAATATAGCCCTAATCAAGAATAAAAAGTATCTCCAAAAGATTACTTTTAATTCCATAGTTTAACCAAAACGTTCCTATGGCGTTAGATTCTAGCGAAAGACCGGGCCAATCTGTGGCCAAGTTCGAGTCCATGCTCAAAACGGATGATATCTACTTCTTTGACGCGGAGGATTTTGAGGAAATTATACATCACTATCTCAACCACGGTAAAATAGCCTTGGCCAAAAAAGCCATAAAAATAGGGCTACGGCAACATCCGGGGAGTATTGAATTGAAGTTATTGGAAGTAGAGGTTCTCGTGTTCGAAAACCATCTGGAAATGGCGGAACAACTTTTGGACGAACTACAGCTCTTGGATGCCCATAACGAAGAAATCTATATCCAAAGAGCCAATATCCATTCCAAAAAAGACAATCACGAAGCAGCAGTATTATTACTGCAGAAAGCTTTGGAATTGGCAGAAAACAGTTTTGATATCCATTCGCTGCTGGGCATGGAATATCTTTTTATGGACGATTTTAAATTGGCGCAGAAAAGTTTTATGAAATGCGTCAATTTTGATGAGCAGGATTATTCCTCCTTGTATAATGTTATCTATTGTTTTGAGTTTTTAGAGGATTACGACGGTGCCATTCATTACCTCAACGATTATTTGGAGCGCAATCCGTATTGCGAAGTGGCATGGCATCAGTTGGGAAAACAATACTTTACCAAGGAAATGTATCCAGAGGCATTGACGGCCTTTGATTTTGCCATAATTTCGGACGATTCGTTCATCGGGGCGTATTTTGAGAAGGGCAAGGTGCTTGAAAAATTGGGAAAGTATAAGGAGGCCATTGAAAATTATGAGACCACGGTAAAGATTGAAGATCCAACCTCCCATGCCTATTTACGTATCGGCAAATGCCATGAAAAACTGGGCAATGACGAAATGGCGAAATACTATTACTATCAGACCGTACACGAGGATCCGTTATTGGATAAGGGTTGGTTGGCCATTACCGATTTCTATAAAAGGCAGCATAACTACAAAAAGGCCTTGTACTATATAAACAAAGCTCTAAACATCGATGGGGAAAACCCACACTATTGGAAAAAATGTGCCCTAATCAACGCTTGTCTTAAAAACTATGAACAGGCGGATTTTGCCTTTAAACAAACTGTGGAACTGGGCAATTATGAGTTGGAAACCTGGCTGCATTGGGCGGATGTATTGCTAAAAAACGATGATGTCCAGGCAGGAATACAAATTTTGGCACAAGGAAAGGAGTTTTATCCGGAAAGTGCCGAAATCCAATATAAAATGGCAGGACTATACCTATCTGCCCAAGATATGGCAAATGCCAGAGTAAGTCTAAGGGAGGCCTTGAATACCGATCTGGAAAAATTATACCTATTCGAAAAGGAGTTTGCGCAATTCCAGCATTTAGACTGGATACATGATATAATCTCCAACTGTAAAAGGGCTTCGAGATAAAAAAGCTATTTTTGCTTTTTTTGTCCCTATGGAAAATAGAAACCTCTTCCAGCACTTTATCATCACGTTGAAAGGAATGGCCATGGGCGTGGCCGAACTTGTACCCGGAGTTTCAGGAGGAACCATAGCTTTTGTTGCGGGTATCTACGAAGAACTCATTGCCTCCATCAACAACGTACATCCGAGCTTAATCGGTGTTTGGAGAAAGGAAGGTTTCAAGGCCTTTTGGCAAAAACTGAATGGTAATTTCTTGGCCGTACTATTTCTGGGAATGTTGATCAGTATTTTCTCCTTTTCCAAATTGATAAGCTGGCTCTTGGAAAATGAACCTATCCCCTTGTGGTCCTTCTTTTTTGGACTGGTATTGGCCAGTGTTCTGTTTGTTGCAAAAGCCATTAAAAAATGGAGACCGGCCACTGTTTTCCTATTATTGATCGGGGCCATAACAGCGTTTTACATTACTACCCTTCCACCTTCACAGAATACGGATAGCCTTCCCTATTTGTTCTTTTCCGGGGCATTGGCCGTCTGTGCCATGATCTTACCGGGTATTTCAGGTTCTTTTATTTTGGTTCTTTTGGGCTCCTATAAAACCGTTTTGGATGCCGTGGATGATAAGAATTTCAAAATCCTGATAACGGTCACCTTGGGAGTAATCTTTGGGCTTCTGAGCTTCGCACGGATTTTAAAATGGATGTTCGACCATTACAAGAATATAACCTTGGCCATTTTAACAGGTTTTATTTTAGGTTCCTTAAACAAAATATGGCCTTGGAAAAAGGTTTTGGAAACAAAACAGATAGGCAATAAGACCATAACCTTGGATGAGAATATTTCTCCATTTTTGTTCGGGGGGGATAATCAAATAATACCTGCCCTAATTGCCACGCTCGTTGGTTTTTCCCTTATTTTTATCTTGGAAAAATCGGCCTCGAAAAAATAAAGCCCAATTCCTTATGTACAACCCTAGAACGTTTATGGATAAGGTATTTCTGGTGCTGAAGGGGCTTTTTATGGGTGCGGCAAATAAAGTACCCGGAGTTTCCGGAGGAATTGTGGCTTTTGTCGGGGGGTTCTATGAAGAGTTCATCTATTCCCTTCAGAAAATAAATGGAAAGGCGTTTAAACTTTTGTTCAATGGCAGATTCAAAAGTTTTTATCAGTATGTAAACGGGCAATTCCTATCACTCCTGATATTTGGAATGTTGGTCAGCTATTTCAGCGTTTCCAAATTGCTCGATTATTTTTTGGAACGTAAGGAACTGTTCGTTTGGGCCGCTTTTTTTGGAATGATCTTGGGATCGATATATTATATCTCCAAGGATTTCGGGCACTGGAACAAAAGGACCGTTCCCGCCGGTATACTGGGACTTCTGGTAGGTATCTCCATCAGTTTTTTGAGTCCGGCCAAGGAAAACGACAATTTGATATTCATATTTCTTTGTGGAATGATCAGTGTTTCTGGAATGACCTTACCTGGACTTTCAGGTTCCTTTATATTGATATTGTTAGGAAATTATGTGCTATTACTTGTCGATTCCGTCAATGCGCTTTACGACACAATGGCCGAGGTATTTAAGGGTGACTTTAGCTTTATAAAAAACGAAGAACGGTTGGACACACTTACCATTTTGGCCGTTTTTACGACAGGGTCCGCAGCCGGATTGGTGACCCTCTCCCATATCCTTAGTTACGTGCTTAAACACTACAAGCATATGACTACTGCGGTCATTATCGGTTTTATAACGGGCTCCCTGGGAGTGGTATGGCCTTGGAAGAAAACTATTTTCAAGACGGATGCCCAGGGAGGGATGTTTTTGGATTCCAATGGAAAGCCGATTATTGTGAACTATGAGCGGTACTTTCCGGATTTCCAAAATCCGGAAACTTGGTGGGCCCTATTTTTTGTGGTCATAGGAATTTTTGTTTTATTGGGGTTGGAATGGTATGGTGAATACAGAAAAAAGTACAAATAGATATGGATTGGTGGGAAAAAACATTTCCTACTCCTTCTCCAAGGGATATTTTGCCAAAAAGTTTGCGGCCATGGGGTTGAAGGGCCATTCCTATGAAAATTTTGACCTGCAACATATTGATGAATTCCCCGAACTTGTCCATAATACCAAAGGATTAAAAGGTTTGAACGTCACTATTCCATATAAGGAAAAAGTAATACCCTTTTTAACCGGAATGGATGATATCGCAAGGCGAATCGGTGCGGTCAATACCATTAAATTAAAGGGCAAAGAATTGATCGGTTACAACACGGATGCACACGGGTTTCAAAAATCCTTGGAGCCCTTTCTGACAAAATACCATACCAGCGCCCTGATATTGGGTACGGGCGGGGCTTCAAAGGCGGTGGCTTTTGTCCTAGGGCAATTGGGAATCACCTTTCGCTTTGTATCCAGAAATCCCACCCATGACCAATTGGGATATACTGACCTAAATGAGGACATCCTGCGACAGCACCAAGTAATTATCAACTGTACGCCCTTAGGCACCTATCCCAATGTAAAGCAAAAACCTCCACTACCCTATGCACATCTGGACAAAGGGCATTTATTGTATGACCTTATTTACAATCCGTCCAAGACTGCATTTTTGTTGGAAGGGGAATTGCGAGGTACTGCAATATGTAATGGTCTTCGCATGTTGGAACTACAAGCGGAAAGGGCGTGGGAAATTTGGAATAGTTATTCTTGATCAGATAGTGACCTCAGGGAGGTCGATATTCAATTCCTTGGTTCCAATTTATACCCATTTTACCAATTTGCTCCTTTCCCATACCTGCCCGGGTTATGTGTTCATCATTACCTTAGAAGGATTGAAGGTAAAAACAGTTTAAAATGTAAAAACCTTCTGATGAGTTTGGCAGATAGGGCCAAGCCGGGTTCCGGATCCGCCCCCTACTAAAGAAACCTTCCATAATTTTTGCGGTTATACAGGTTGTTAGTATCTTAACCATAGCAATTGTTTGCAAAACCCAAAACTATTGACCATGTTGGAAGGGAAAGACCAGGAACTACAGGAAAATGTAGGGGAAGATTTCTCAGAAACTACCGGAACACCATCCGAGCCGGAGAAAAGCACTGAGACCAAATCCAAAGAAAACACGAATGCAGAAACTATTGCATCGGAACCGGCAGAAACTGAAAAAACCGGGGACGAGGATGTTTCGAAAAAAATAGACGATTCCGGAACAGGAAATGGCACCGAGACCATATCCAAAGAAGATACGAATACGGAAGCCGTAGCTTCAGAACCGGCCGAATCGGAGAAGCCCAGGGACGAAGATGTTTCGGAAAAATTAGACGATTCCGGGACGGACAATAGCACCGAAACCATATCCAAGGAAGATACGAATACGGAAGCCGCAGCTTCGGAACCAGCGGAATCAGAGAAGTCCGGGGACGAGGATGTTCTAGAAGAAATTGATGAGTCCAATGCGGAAGATGCCGAGGACAAGGACAATCATCATCGCCACCATATCCCCATATTGGACTATCATTCCATGTCCATGGAAAACTTGGTAGGGGAGCTTCAGCGATTGGTCCGTAACGAGAAGGTACAGGCCATAAAAAAGCATGTTGATGGTATTAAATATGAATTTGATCTGAAATTCCAGGAATTTCTAGAGCACAAAAAAGAGGATTTCATCGCCAATGGAGGAAACGAAATAGATTTTAGGTACAATTCCGTAACCAAAAGACAATTCAACGAGGTCTATACCGATTATCGTGAGAAAAGAAACCTCTATTACAAGAACCTCGAAAAAAATCTAAAGGATAACCTGGCCGAGCGCCTAAGCATCATAGAAGAGCTTAAAGGCCTCATGAACGTGGAAGAGGATATGAACACCACTTATAAGACCTTTAAGGTTATCCAGGAAAAGTGGCGCAATGCAGGAGCCGTTCCACGTAACCATTACAACGATGTTTGGCGTACCTATCACCACCATTTGGAAATTTTCTATGATTTTCTTCATTTGAATCGAGAATTACGGGATCTTGACTTCAAGCATAATCTGGAGGAGAAGCAAAAGATTGCGGAACGTGCAGAGGCCCTGGCAGAGGAAAAGGATTTGGGCAAGGCCTTTCAGGAGCTGCAGACCCTTCATAAAATATGGAAGGAAGATATCGGTCCGGTCGGCAAGGAACACCGGGAAGAAATCTGGGAACGATTTAGTAATGCTACCAAGGTGCTACATCAAAGAAGACAGGAGCACTACAAGGAACTGGACAAGCAATATGAAAAAAACCTGGAGAAGAAAAACGAGATAATAGCTTCAATATTGGCCATAGGCTCCAATGTGGCCAATAACCATAAGGGCTTGCAACTGCAGATAAGGCAAATAGAAGGCTTACGGGAAGATTTTTTTAAGGCCGGTAAGGTACCACAACAGGTCAATGAAGAGACGTGGGCCTCCTTTAAGGAAGCGGTGCGGCAATTCAACAGAAACAAGAATGCCTATTATAAAAACCTAAAAAAAGACCAGCACGAAAATCTGGAAAAGAAGCGAAAACTATTGGAATTGGCCCTATCGTTAAAGGACAGCGAGGATTGGGATACCACCACCCAGGAAATGAAGCGCATACAAAGTGAGTGGAAAAGAATTGGGCATGTACCCAGAAAGTATTCCGATAAAATTTGGAAAGACTTTAAAAATGCCTGTAATCATTATTTTGACCGTCTTCATACCCTAAAGAACAAGGCGTATAAGGAAGAGGTTGAAAATTTGTCGAAAAAAGAAGACTGCCTAGAGCGCTTGAGATCTTTTGAACTTACAGGAAATCATGAGGAAAATCTCAGTACGCTAAAGTCCTTTATTAGCGAATGGAAATCCTATGGACGGGTACCCTTCAACAAAAAGAACATAAACCATAGGTTCAACAAGATATTGGACGCTATTCTAAGAAAAATGGATATTAGCCGTCAGGAGGCAGAGCTTCTGAAATATGGCAATAAGATACAGCAATTGGCCCGTAGGGACGACGGACTTGCCATTTCCAATGAACGTTCCTTTATCCGTAAAAAAATAGACGATAGCAAAAACGAGATACGCCAACTGGAAAACAACCTCCTTTTCTTTTCCAATGCGTCCGGGGACAGTCCGGTAGTACAGGAAGTCATCAAAAAAGTCGAGCACCAAAAAGAGGCTTTGGCCACTTGGAAAGCCAAGCTAAAAAAATTGAACATCATGGAAAATAACCTGGTTAGGGGCATTGATGAAGAAAGCAATTCAACTGAGGAAGAGTGATAATGTCGTAGTTCTGAGTTAGGTTTCGCCGAACTGAATTATCAGGGAACCCTTACTCTCGTTTAAAAATCCGATCAAAAGGATAAATGACCAGGCATAAAAACAATCCGATTCCGTATTTGTTTCCAAATACCAATGGACTTCTTGGGCACCTGAATATTTTTTGACCGTTTATATGTCAAAAAGCAATTCGAAGGATAACCTACCTTCATAACGCCCTTTAATTTCAGCAAGTTTTCTGAAATCAAAGCATCGCTTATCCCTTCCATTTCCCAATATCCTGTCCTACATAATAGCTACCTATTGATTTATGTAACGAAAAAGTTAAATTGTCGTCTCAAGAATAAACAAAACTGTATCCTTTCAAATGAAAAATACCATTCCGCTATTTCTGATCTTTTCGCTATCAATAACACTTTCCATCGCACAAAATACGTCCATAGACGAAGAAAAATTTATATTATTAGGGGGAATAGAACAGTGGATTACCATACATGGAAAAGATAGGTCCAAACCTGTTGTCCTTTTTGTCCATGGAGGCCCAGGCAGCACCATGAGCCAGTATAATAACACTATGTACAAGAAATGGGAAAATAATTTTGTTTTGGTCAATTGGGATCAAAGGGGCGCAGGAAAGACCTATGGGCGAAATATCCCGGTGACGGTAGATGAAACCTATTGGATAGAAAATCCCTTGACCGTAAAACAAATGACCCAGGACGGCATTGCACTTGCCCAATACCTCATACAACATTTGAACAAGGAAAAAATAATACTTGTAGGCACATCATGGGGTTCCATTCTTGGTACCGAAATGGCCCTAAGTAATCCAGAGCTTTTTTATGCCTATGTGGGACATGCCCAGTTTGTCAGCTTCTCCGATAATATAGACTATGCCTACCAAACAGTTTACAAAATGGTGAAAAACTCGGATGATACGGATGCACTAAAAAAACTCGAATCGCTCGGAAAACCCCCATATACCAGTGCAAAAAAATATGGCCAACTGTTGCGGATAGTTAAAAAGTATGAACGGAAGAACTCAACCCCGGCACCGGCTACATGGTTTAAGCTAGCTCTGGAATATGACAATGAAAAAGATAGTAAACATAGATATGATGGAGATGATTATTCATTTGTTCATTTTGTTGGCCATCGTAAACTCGGGATAAAATCTATGGTATCGGATATCGATTTCAAAAGGACTGGAACGGAGTTTAAAATTCCGGTATACCTTATTCAAGGGGAAAATGATATACTTACCTCAAAGGAGGTCAATAGACCCTACTTTGACAAAATAGTTGCTCCCGATAAAGCTTATTTTTTAGTAATTAATGCCGCACATGGCCATAACCAATCTGTTGTGGAAAGGCAATATGAGGTTGTTAAAAAGTTGGTATCCCGTGAATAATCAAGAATATTTCCAATGATAGGAAAAAGAACCTGGAAGAGATTAGCTTTTAACTGGCACCCCATCCCGATAGTCGTTCAATTTAGCTATATTCATAAGCACAATCATCATTTCATATCTACCGCTATTTTGTTATATGATGTTCAACACTCTGGCGGTGCTTAAACATTACCGTTATGAAATATATAACAGTTTTAATCGGTATGGGCCTCTCCTTTTTTGCGAAGGCATCCGACCTTACGGTTTCAAGACCAATTTTGTACATGGAGGGGAATACGGCCTATACCATTTTTAACGTGGGTTGGGACAATGCATGGAACAATGGAAAAAATAATGACGCAGTCTGGCTATTTTTTAAATTGATTCCAAGGGAAGGCGGATATCGACATATTCAAGTAATGGATGACGGGCATACTACTGTTTCTACATTCTCCGATGACCTGGATTTGGGTTTTGAGGTTCCGACTGATGGAACCGGTTTGTTTCTGTTTCCAAAAAATAGCTTCCGCGGTAAGGTGGAGGCAACTGTAAAAGTGATACTTGATCCCAAAAGTCTAGAAAATGTCAATACCCGAAATTCGTCCTTTGCGACCTTGGGAATCGAAATGGTACACATTCCTAAAGGTGGATTTGAATTAGGGGATCCGAGTAGTAAGGCACTGGATTTTGGAAGTTTCTATAAACCGGACGAGAAAGGCAATGTGGCCGGCCCCGTGTCCGTGGCTTCCGAAAATCAGGAATTTGAAGTATCGGAAACAGGGGATATCCATTATCGTGTTTCCGAAGAGGGATACGAAGGTGATCAAAAAGGGGTAATTCCTTCTACTTACCCAAAGGGAGTATCTTCGTTTTATATCATGAAATATGAACCCAATGAGGGACAATATGCCAATTTTCTAAATAGCCTTGACCAAAATCAAATTGTAAATCGATTAATCTTCGATGAATCCGATTACTACACTCAGGGCGGTACGATTACCCAAGAAAAGTCGAGGTATAGTTCAAAATATCCAAACAAACCCTGTATGTTCATGGGCTGGGACGATGCAATGGCCTATGCCGATTGGGCCGGTCTAAGACCCATGACCGAATTTGAATATACCAAGGCCACTCGTGGAACCGGTACGCCAACTGCTGGAGAATTGCCTTGGGGCTCAAGCAATAAGGAGAAAATGCAACGCCTCCCCGATCCAAACGGTGTACTGGCCATGTTAAACGGATGGGACGAATCGCGGCTTACCGAAGCAAATAAGGCCTATTTCGGTGCATCGTATTACTGGGTAATGGATATGGCCGGTAGTTTATGGGAACGTGTCATAACAGTGGGGCACCCAATGGGTAGAAGTTATACAGGATCCCACGGTGATGGCTTGCTCTCATCAAATGGTAATGCTACCAATAAGGATTGGCCAACCGGAGAAGAAACGTCCGGAGGTATAGGCTTTCGTGGGGGCGGATTCTATGGCTACGATCGGGAATATCATGAGTTCAACCCCTTTAGCCCTATTGCATATAGACCTTATGGCGGTTGGCAAGGTGGAATGAGAAATAATTCATACGGGGCTAGATTTGTGCGAAGCGGTAGCCGGTAACTTAGCAAAACCTCTCCTTTAATCCAAAGCCTACCAAACTTGTAATCGGATACCAAAAATGGCCAACGATACGAACGACTTCTATTTTGCTAAGCCGGAACCCAACAAAAGTTGCTTATTGGCCATGAGGGATATCGTTGTGAAGATGGACGACCAAATTATGGAGACCCGAAAATACGGAATGCCCTGTTTTTGTTATAAGGGAAAGGCTTTTTGCTATCTATGGGTGGATAAAAAAAGTAATGAACCCTATTTTCTTATGGTCGAAGGAAAGCACCTGCACCATCCCAAACTGGAAACGGGCAATCGATCACGGATGAAGATTTTTAGGGTAAATCCCAAGCAGGATTTACCTATCGATGCCATTTATTCGATCATGGACCAGGCATTGAATCTATACAGAAATGGAATTGTTAGGCTAAAATGACACTATTGATACATGAAAATAGAGCACCTAGCCCTATGGGTTAAAAATTTGGAATTGATGAAGGATTTTTACGTTACCTACTTCAATATG
Source organism: Ulvibacterium sp. (assembly GCF_965228935.1). Taxonomy (GTDB): domain Bacteria; phylum Bacteroidota; class Bacteroidia; order Flavobacteriales; family Flavobacteriaceae; genus Ulvibacterium. The sequence continues at coordinate 4,755,879 of NZ_OZ245846.1, forward strand.
AAGTCCAATAAAAAGTACGTAAATCACGAAAAGCAGTTTTCATCGTATTTTCTTTCTTTCGAAGGCGGGGCAAGGATTGAGTTAATGCATCGATCGGATATTCCACCACATATAGGAGATAAAGGACTGATAAACGGACAGGCACACTTTGCAATTTCAGTTGGAAGCAAGGATAAAGTAGATCAACTTACCGAAGTCCTAAGAAATGATGGATTTGAAATCATTGGGGAACCGAGAACCACGGGTGATGGTTATTATGAAAGTGTTATTTCCGACCCAGAAGGAAACCGTATTGAACTGACCCCATAAAATGGTTCGAAAAACCCACTTCCATCTAAAGTTTTGATGCATTTCCAACCTCAAAATCTTAACTTTGCATCCGCTCTATTTCGTTACCTCAAACTCCATTGAGTTTCTTGGATGAAAGTATAAATGGAATTGTTTTGTTTAAAATAAAACTACGATGACACTTCAAGATTTAGGTTACCATGACGTCTTGGAACAATTTAAAATCGACCAAAATTTAGATTTGTTTGAAGTAGGGAGGGTTATCTCCGAACATAAGGAACGCTATATTGTAAAAAGCCCAACAAAGGAATTTGATGCCGAAATTTTGGGTAATTTGAGATTTACGGCGGAAAGCAGATATGACCTACCTGCGGTTGGGGACTGGGTTGCCTTTTCCGAATATGATGATAACAAGGCCTTGATTCGGGCCGTTTATCCACGAACTTCCATTTTGGAAAGACAGGCCGTTGGGAAAAAGGCACAGGTACAAATAATCGCGACGAATATTGATTTTGGATTGATCGTACAAGCCGTTGACCGGGATTTTAATGTAAATCGATTGGAACGCTATTTAACGATCTGCAACGCTTCAAAAGTAGCACCGATTATCGTCTTGAGTAAAATTGATCTATTACCTGAATCCGATTCGGAAAATGTTGTATATCGTGTAAAACAACGAATAAAAGGCATTCCCATAGTTACGGTCAGTAACCAAATGGACAAAGGCTATGATACTCTGAACCGAATCATCCAAAAAGGGAAAACATATTGCCTTCTTGGCTCCTCGGGAGTAGGTAAATCAACATTGCTAAACCATATTTCTGGAAAATCGGTGATGAAGACCGGCCATATAAGTACCAGTGTAAATAAAGGGAGGCACGTTACGAGTCATCGCGAATTGGTGGTGATGGAAAATGGTGGTATACTGATCGATAATCCCGGAATGAGAGAGGTAGGAATTTCCGATTTATCCGGCGGATTGGAAATTACATTTGAAACAATCCTTGAATACACCCAGAATTGTAAGTTTAAGGACTGTACACATACCCAAGAAAAAGGATGTGCCGTATTGGAAGCAGTTGAAAATGGAGACATAGACTATAATTCCTATGCCAATTTTCAAAAAATTGAACGGGAAAAACTGCATTTTGAATCGAGTGTCCTGGAAAAGAAAAAGAGGGATAAAAGTTTCGGAAAAATGGTTAAACAGGTGAAGAAGCAAAGAAAACAAAATAAATTCTAAGCGGATGGTATAGGAACTGTACTTTGTCCAAAACCAAATTAAAAAATCAGAAAGATCTTTCGAAACTGGGGACAATCAAACTATTGAGAAAGAATAGTTGAAGTACTCATGGATTTAACCTATATTACGGCCCTACCCTTGACCGAATCCGGGAAGGGTTTTTTATATTTTAGGATTTTAAGCAATTACTTAATAAATACATCAATTAATGGGTTTTGACAATCAATCAATAGGAAACTATGAGGCCAAGGAAAGTCGCTATGACAAAATGCCCTATCGCCGTTGCGGTAGAAGTGGGCTATTGTTACCGGCTATTTCCGTGGGCCTATGGCACAATTTTGGCCATGCGGACGATTTTACCAATGCACGGGAAATTTTGAGAACCGCCTTTGACTATGGGATAACGCACTTCGATTTGGCAAACAACTATGGGCCTCCTTATGGTGCCGCTGAAGAAAATTTTGGACGGATCTTTGAGAAGGATTTTCGACCCTATCGCGATGAATTGATTATTTCGAGCAAGGCAGGTTGGGATATGTGGCCGGGACCTTACGGAAACTTCGGTTCCAAAAAATACCTGATTGCCAGTCTTGATCAAAGTTTAAAACGAATGGGACTGGATTACGTCGACATTTTTTATCACCACAGGCCCGATCCAGATACTCCTTTGGAGGAAACCATGGGAGCGTTACACCAAATCGTACAACAAGGCAAGGCACTTTATGTGGGTGTTTCCCAATATCCTGCAGAGCTCACACGCCAAGCGGCAGAAATTCTGCAGCAAATGGGTACGAAATTGTGCATTCACCAGCCCCGCTACAGTATGATGGATAGATGGGTGGAGAATGGGTTGTTGGATGAACTTGGTAACCAAGGGATCGGGGCCATAGCATTTTCTCCATTGGAGCAAGGTATCCTTACGAATAAATATCTAAAAGGAATCCCGGAAGAATCTAGGGCCATTAAAGACGGAAGATACCTTCAGAAAGAAAAAATTACCGCGGAATTGGTGGATAAAGTACAGCGATTGAATACAATTGCAGGGAAAAGGGGACAAAGTACGGCTCAAATGGCAATCGCCTGGTTATTGAAGGATGAGCGGATAACTTCTGTTCTGGTCGGTGTCAGTAGCCCCAAACAAATGTTGGATAACGTACAGACCACGGAGAACTTGGAATTCTCCGAAGAAGAGTTGAACGAAATCGAAAAAATAATCCGTCCGTAATACGGTCTCCTTTTTTCAGTTTAAAAAATCGACGAAAGTTCAAGGCAATATCCCATTTTTATAGTTTTCGGCATGGGTAAATGAACCTACATATCCATGCCGTGCCTAATTCTCTTCAAAAGGTTATTGCTCCAAATAGGCCCAGGTAAAATTGGGATGATGCCCGTTGGCCCTGACCATTTTCACCCATAAGAGGGTCATATGTTCCAAGTGCAAGGCTTGTGATAGGTCGCCAACATCCAAGGTTTCAAATCCCATATCCGAGTTTAGGGGCAAAACCTGTTTTTTGGCCTCTACATCATTTCCCGCAATAAGCATTACGGGCTTCACATTATAATTTGGGAAATTGGCGTTCATCAGGTTCTCGTAGCCGTAGATGGTATAGGATTTCACGACTTTGGCATCCGGTGCCCATTCCTGTACTTTCTCGGCACCCGATATTTTGCTTTCCAATCCATGGGAAATTCCTGCTCCGACCGGATTGGTACAGTCTATCAAAATTTTTCCATGGAATTGTAAGGGCTCCAAGACAGACTGGTTGATTCCAAAAGGTGTGGCCAAAAAAACAAGATTTGACCCACTAACCGCTTCTTGAAGGGGCAAGGCCCTAAAATTGGGGTTTTTCTCTTTCGCTTTCCGAACGCTTGAACTATTTACATCGTCGTGGGCAATGACAATGTCATGTCCCTTTTTTTGCAGGTTATCGGCCAATGCAAATCCTACATTACCGATTCCGATAAATGCCAACTTCATATGTATTTATTTTTTATGCCTGGGTAAAGCATAATTTGAATATATTAAATTACCTCATTCGACCCAATAATTTCAACTATCCTCAAAAATCATGTCATCCAACCAACTGCTCAATAAGTAATCTTGCCGCCGCTGCACCGGAGTTTTGCTGTTGTCCCGTTATTAAATTTCCATCCGCAATGGCATAGGAAGAAAAGGGTACCGCTACCTTAAATTGGGTATTCAATATTTTTTGGGCCTCCTCCTCAATCCTGTAAGGCTGTATTTTTTGGCCCACCGCATCATCGGCGTAGTTTTCCTCGACATCGGAAAAGCCCGTCCAAGTTTTATCATCAACCAGAAGTGTGCCCTTACTGGTCTTGGCCTCCAATAATAAAGTGGTGGCATGGCAAACTACCGCGCTGGGCTTTCCGGCTTCATAAAAACCTACAAAAAGTTCTTCCAGTACTTTGTTTCCTTTATAGGTATACATTGGTCCTTGCCCACCCACAAGAAAAATGGCCTGATAATCATCTGTATTGACATCGGATAATTTTTTGGTGCCATTCAACAGTTTATTGAACCAATCCAATTGCATGTATCCCAATGAGATAATGTCATGGGCAGAGTAGCCACTTGAATCGGTCGGATCCGAGTACGCATCCATTTCTATTTTACCTCCTTCGGTGGAGGCCAGTTCCACTTCATATCCAGCTTCTTGAAAAACATGGAGCGGGTGTGTCAACTCGGCCGCCCAAAAACCAATGGGCCACCCTGTCTGTTTTGAAATAGTCGGGCTACTCGCTACCATCAAAATCTTGCCTTTGGTCGGCATACCATGGGAATGTACATAGGCTTGTACCTCTTTGATTGAATTTGTCATTTTTTTATTTTTTGGTCAACCAAATTTAGAAGTAATACTTACCTTTGGCAATATACTTACCAAAGAGAGAGGTACTAACTTTTTGGAAAGTGTTAATAAAATAAGGGCCAATGCCAGAATTTTTATATAACAACAAACTGTACTACAACCCCGTAGAGTTTGCCATGGATAGAATTGGCGGTACTTGGAAGATGCCCATTTTATGGCGATTGAAGAATCGGGTCATGCGATTTGGTGAATTACGCAAGGATATTCCCCATATTACGGACAAAATGTTGACTTCCCAACTGCGACAACTGGAGGCGGAGGGCTTTGTACATCGGGAAGTCTATCCCGTAGTCCCGCCCAAGGTGGAGTATTCCATTACACCCAAAGGCAAGACGGCCATTCCCATTATAGAAACGATTAGGAATTATGGGCTTGAGCTGATGCGAAAGGAGGGGATACAAACTAAATAGAATAAAATACGTATAATGTCATGAAAACTACCTTTGTACAGATTTCAGTTGGTGTATGCTTAGTTTTAGCTTGTAAAGATCAACCCCGTTCCGAAAAAGCAAACTCCGTTACAAATGAACACCAAGTTTCCTTTAATCAAGTTGTTGACCTCACCCACGTCTTTTCGGAGGAGACCGTATATTGGGTTACTGCCAAGGAATTTGAATTTGATGTCGTAGCCCAGGGAGAAACGGATAAAGGGTACTACTATGCAGCAAACAATTTTGCAACGGCCGAGCATGGTGGAACACATATAGATGCCCCTATCCATTTTTCCGAAAAGGGACAGACCGTTGATGAGATTCCACTCAATAATTTAATGGGCGATGCCATTAAGATCGATATCTCATCAAAAGCTATGGGAAATCCGGATTATCAAATAGGAATTGAAGACTTCATGGATTGGGAGAAAGAAAAAGACATCCAAATTCCGGATGGAAGCATTGTGTTGCTCGAAACGGGTTTTTCAAGGTTTTATCCTGACAAAATGAAGTACTTGGGTACGGATCAGCGTGGTGAAGAGGCAGTTCAATTGCTCCATTTCCCGGGACTGTCCCCGGAAGCCGCGCAATGGTTGGTAGATAATCGAAAAATAAAGTCGATTGGAATCGATACACCGAGTATCGATTATGGTCAATCCCAATATTTTAAGAGTCATGTAATCCTCCTGGGCCAAAACATTCCTGCTTTCGAAAACTTGACAAATCTGGATAAACTGCCGGAAACAGGATTTAAGATAATTGCCTTACCGATGAAAATAAAGCAAGGAAGTGGCGCACCATTACGAATCGTTGCTTTATTGGATAATTGATCATAAAGACTTAAAGCCCACAAATGGGTATAAAAAAATTCATCTATTTTTATCCCGTTTTACTCTTGGGCAAAATCGGAAACGATAGATGCAAAGTAATGGAATACCAACCCCATCATACAAAATGGAAGAAGTTGAAGAAATTATCCAAAGTTTGGGCTTAAAACCGCATCCAGAGGGTGGTTATTTTAAGGAGACCTACAGAAGTGAAGGTACCATAGATCCAAAGAACTTAGGCGATGCCTATTCAGGATCGCGCAACTATGCCACCGGTATCTATTTTCTCCTTACTTCCAAAACGTTTTCCGCTTTTCACAAAATTCAACAGGATGAAATTTGGCACTTCTATAAAGGCTCCCCGATACAGCTGCATATGATTTCACCAAATGGTGATTACTCCAATGTGCGAATCGGCAACGATTTTAAAAAGGGAGAGCGACCTCAATTTACGGTGCCTGGAGCATATTGGTTTGCAGCGGAGACTTTCAATAAAGGGGCATATTCCCTAATGGGATGTACCGTTTCCCCGGGATTTGATTTTGAGGATTTTGTCCTTGCCGATCGGCAAAGTTTACTATCCCAATTTCCGCAACACAATGAAATCATATCCAGATTTACCAGGGTATAGTTCGTAACAAATTTTGATATGATATGGCAAAAGTTTTGACCTTTCTATTTTGTTTGAGTATGGTGATGGTTTCCTGTCGTGAAAGCGGTTCAGGGAAAATCGAGGTATTTACTTTGGCCGATACGAACAAGAGTTGGGATGGGAACCAACTTCCGGAATACCCGGAAGGCCAACCTCATATAAAAATCTTGAAATTCATTATTCCTCCCAAGACCCAATTACCTCCCCATGAACATCATGTTATCAATGCGGGTGTATTGCTTCGCGGAGAACTTACTGTGGTGGATGAAAACAACAATACCCTGCATCTAAAAGCTGGTGATCCCATTGTGGAATTGGTCAATACCATTCATTATGGAAAAAACGAAGGTACCGAGCCTGCCGAGATTATTGTTTTTTATGCCGGGGCCAAGGACATTCCCATTACGGTAATGAAGGAGATGAAAAACTGATACACCGAAAGTGTCGACTTCACAATCATTTGCCCAAAATGCCGGTACAAGACTACATTTCGAAAGTCCATGAAATGGATTGGATATAAGATTTTAGTTCCCCAAAGGGCATCTTATTGACATTTCGGTTTCGTCAAAAACTGAGGAATAATCCTCTAAAATTGTTCGAGCAAAAAATTGATCAAATCCGTGGTCGTAACGATTCCCACCAACTTTCCATCATCCACAACGGGAATCGCATGAAATTCCCTATCGGATAGAATTTCGGCAACCTCTTGCACAGTAGCCGTTGAAGGAACACTGATCAAGGTTTTGGCCATAACCTGTCCTATCGTAAACATATTATAGACCATGGTTTCCACATATTCGTCATCATCATCAACGGCATCGGCAAAACTAATCCGTAAAAGATCGGTATAGCTCAACATTCCTATGATTTCCTCTCCAGAAACCACTGGGATATGCCTAATGCGGTGCTTTTTGAAAAGACGCTCCGCAGTTTCCAAATTATCTGCATTGTTCAGGGTAATAACGTTCTTGGTCATTATTACCGATACGGGTGTTTGCTTTTTCATCTCCTCAGGTTTAAAAATCATTTTAAAGATAGAGTTCAAAACCCCTAAAAAGTATGATAAAAGTCATTAACCATTGAGATGCGAAACGATATTTTTGCAAAACCCAAAAAGTATTTCAACACCTGGCCCAGGGAATAATCCTTTACAAGTTCGTGTCGTCAAACGATTTCTAAAAAAAGGAAAGAAAAGATATTCTTTCGGGGGCTTCGTAACTTAACTCTTATTTGGCAACGTTTACGGATCGAGTTTCGCGAATTACGGTTATCTTCACTTGCCCTGGATAAGTCATGTCCGTTTGAATTTTTTGCGAAATCTCAAACGACAGCTGTGCGGCCTTATCATCACTCACTTTTTCACTCTCCACAATCACACGAAGCTCCCTACCTGCTTGTATGGCATATGCTTTTTGGACACCTCCAAAACCGAAGGCGATGTCCTCCAAGTCCTTAAGCCGCTGTATATAGGAATCCAATACTTGCCTACGTGCACCGGGCCTTGCCCCGCTAATGGCATCGCATACCTGGACTATAGGGGAGATAAGTGTTTTCATTTCCACCTCGTCATGGTGGGCTCCAATGGCATTGCAAACATCCGATTTTTCACCAAACTTCTCGGCCCATTGCATTCCCAAAATAGCATGTGGCGTCTCTATTTCCGCCTCGGTATTCGGTACTTTACCAATATCATGCAATAGTCCCGCTCTTTTGGCCAATTTTGGATTGAGTCCCAATTCAGCAGCCATTACGCCGCAAAGTTTGGCGACCTCCCTGGAATGTTGCAGTAAATTCTGACCATAGGAAGATCTGTACTTCATTCTCCCCACTGCTTTTATTAATTCAGGATGCAATCCATGGATTCCTAAATCAATGACCGTGCGCTTGCCTACTTCTACTATTTCCTGTTCTATTTGTTTTTCCGTCTTTTTTACGATCTCCTCGATCCGTGCCGGATGTATACGACCATCCGTTACCAATTTATGAAGGGACAATCTTGCCACCTCCCGTCGTACGGAGTCAAAACAGGATAATATAATGGCTTCCGGGGTATCATCTACAATGATTTCTACCCCTGTGGCAGATTCCAAGGCCCTGATGTTCCTACCTTCCCTACCAATAATCCGACCTTTTACATCATCGGATTCCAAGTTAAATACAGAAACGCAATTCTCCACCGCTTCTTCCGTACCTATACGTTGAATCGTATTTATGACAATCTTCTTTGCTTCCTGTTGCGCCGTTAATTTGGCCTCTTCCAAAGTGGTCTGCATATAGGCCATAGCATCGGTCTTGGCTGTTTCCTTCAGGGATTCCAATAATTGGCTTTTTGCCTCTTCGGCCGAAAGACCGGAAATAACCTCTAACTGCTGAACTTGGTTTTTATGTAATTTTTCAAGTTCTGATTGCTTTTTTTCATAAAACTCGGTCTTATGATGCACATCCTTTATCTTCCTTTCAAGTTGCTCGTTGAGTTTTTTGTTCCTTGCCAACTCATTGCTTACCTGGGATTCCTTGTCACGGGTCCGCTTTTCCGCTTCCGCAATTTTTTTGTTCTTGTTGATAATAACCTTTTCATGCTCCGCCTTAAGCTCTAGGAATTTTTCCTTGGCCTGGAAAATCTTATCCTTTTTAATGGTCTCCCCTTCCAATTTGGAATCCTTTATAATAGATGAGGCCTCTCTTTTGGCATTGGCCATGGTCTTGGAAGCCTTGCCTTTTTCCATAAACTTGGCTATTACAAAGCCTACAATGAGGCCAACGATTCCGGTAATTATTGCCGTAGTGATATCCATAGTATCGAAAATTAAAATTGTTAATCCGTTTGTATAAAAAACGGAGTCCGCCCCGAAGCGAAATTAATGTAACCGACGACCTTGATGAATAATAATGTTATCATCCATGGCGGTTTCATTTATAAAAAAAGCCCACATTGGAGAAGTTTTGTACAAACTCCTATAAACAAGTTTAGGGCTAACAGACTGCTCAAGGATCCTTATACTAGTAAGGCCTGCTTTTACAACCTAAACTCACCCTTTTCAAACAAATTAGTGTTGAGTTCGTCAAAAGATAATACCAATGTGGGCAGTAACTATATATTTAAAAGAACTTATTTTAAGCTTAGTTTGGAATTTACCAGATCATCCAACGCCCTTAGGCGTTCTTTGGCCTTCTTGGTGCCTTCCGATTGATCAATGCCCCTTTGCTCTATTTTCGAGGCAAATTGTAGGGCACACATGGCCAGCACATCTTGCTTATCCCGTACGGCATAGTTTTGCTCAAACTTCTTGGCCAGTTGTTCAATATTTTTGGCTGCCTTTCGCAGTCCCTCCTCTTGGGAAGGGTCTATCGTTAAGGGATATACCCTATCTGCAATCGAAAGTTTGATCTTTAGCCTTTCCTGCATTATAATTTTTGAGCATTATTCCGCGAGTTGGGCGATACAATGATCCAACTCCCGGATTAATGTGTTTATCTTAAGCTTAGCTTCTGTTTTATTTGTATTACTGCCCAGCATTGAATTAGCAAGTTTTAGCGAATTGTATTTCTCCTGCCATTCCGCGACGGAATCCACAACACGATCCCTATCGTTTCTTACGGCTAGCAATTCATTTTCAAGCTTTGAATTGGCTTGCTGGAGTAATTCCATTTTGTGCAACAACTTGCTAATTTTGTTCTCCAAGGAATCAACAATTTGTACCAATTCGCTCATGTAGCTATTCAATGCATGTTACACAAAGTTAACATACATCTAACGACTTAGCAATACTTTTTTCAATTATTCTTGAAGTAATACTTTAATTGGTCATAAATCGTTGAGTACTATGGAACGTCCATATTTGAATCGATGAGCTTTCAGGGATTCAAAGCGATTAATTACTTTCGTACCCACATTATTATGCTATGCGAAAAGTTTTTTTAGGAGTGCTCTTGCTAAGTTATATCACCACATGGGGACAGGAAAATTATCCCAAGGAGGCTTTTGGATCCCCCATGGGTATTCCCCTAATCTTGGCAGGAACTTTTGGGGAATTGCGTTCGAATCATTTTCATGCCGGCATCGATATAAAGACCCAACAACGGCAAGGTCTTCCTGTTTATGTCATTGGGGACGGGAGCGTAACACGTATTAAAATATCGCACTGGGGGTATGGTAAGGCAGTCTATGTGGCCCATCCAAACGGATATACTTCGGTTTACGCACATCTCCAAAAATTTTCTCCCGATTTGGAGGAGTATATCAAAAAAATACAATACCAAAAAAGGTCCTATGAGGTGGAAGTGTTTCCGGATTATGGGGAACTTAAGGTAGAGAAAGGGGAACTGATCGCCTATAGTGGGAATACAGGTGGATCTTCCGGCCCACACCTTCATTTTGAGATACGAAGCAGTATCTCGGAAAAACCCACCAATCCCTTGTTATATGGCTACGAGGTAAGGGATGCTACCAACCCTACATTACGAAAATTATATGGGTATCCGCTCTCCGAAGATGCATTGATCAACCAGAGTAAGAACAAAATACAGATCAATTTTTCAAAACAAAAGGACGGCACCTTTCTCGCGGATAAAGTTCGGGCTGCAGGCACCATTGGTTTTGGTTTTATCGGGTATGACCGACAGGATATGGCGGCCAATAAAAACGGGGTTTACTCCGTACAACAATTGGTGAATGGAAAGGTATACTCGGACTATAGTTTTGAGAAATTCTCATTTTCCGAAACCCGGTATATCAATACATTGATTGACTATCATCACCTGGGAAAATACAAGCAGCGGATCCAAAAGTGTTTTAAATCCCCAGGCAATAGACTCAGTATATACAACACCCTTCATAACGATGGAAAGATTGTGGTCCGGGAGGGCCTAAGTTATAATGTTGAGTTGTTGATCAAGGATTTTGAAGGCAACCAGGTTAAATTGCTCATTCCCGTAGAAGGGAAAAGGGAAATGGTCAAAAAGGAACGGGAAGAAAAAAAGACCGATCATTACATCATTGCCAAAAAACCGAACAATTATGATTTAGGAGCGGCCAAGGTTTATTTTCCATCGAACACCTTTTATGAGGATTTTTATTTGGATCTGGAAAAAGGGGAGGACACAGTAAAAATTCATAGCAATACGGTCCCTGCCCACCGCAATTTTACAATAACTTTTGACACCTCAAAATATTCCGAAAGCGAACGCGAACAACTGTTTATAGCACGTCTGGACAAGAAACTTAGACCCGGTTACGTCTCTACTTATAAAAGAGGGAACGTTTTTACCGCCAGAACTCGAAATCTGGGCACTTATACCCTGGCCAAGGACACTCTGGCCCCAATTATCCGTACCAAGAATTTTAAAGAGAAACAGTGGCTCAACAATTACCGTTATCTAAGTCTATACATTGCAGATGACTTAAGTGGTATCGATTCATATTCGGCCACCCTGAACGGTGAATGGATCTTAATGGAGTATGAGCCCAAAACCAAGACCCTCATGTATAACTTCGACGATGTTATTTTGGATAAAAAACAATGTGAGCTAAAAGTCGTGGTTACCGACAATGTCGGAAATAGTAATACCCTATCCACAATTTTTTATAGAAAATAAGGAATTTGAGGTACCCACAGTACATTCCTACGTTGTTGATATGCTGTCTGGCTGTTTTTGCAAATGCCCAGACCGCGACTATCACGGGTGTAATTTTGGACGAAAAGAATGTACCGTTATCCGATGTTAATGTTTCTTCGGGAAGAACAGGTACATTTTCGGATGAAAACGGGTTTTATGTATTACAGATTGTTGCGGATGAAAAAACCACGATTACCTTTTCGCATTTAGGGCATAAAAGTGTTATTCTCGAAGATTTGATACTCATCACAAACGAAACCTACGAGTTTAATCCCGTTATGAAGATTGATGTTATCCAAATAGACGGGATTACCGTTACCCCTACCGGCAGCAAAAGTGTGGAAGGCATTGCCATTTTAGCTCCCCAGGAATTACGAAAAATACCGGGGGCCAATGCGGGAGTCGAAAATATCTTAAAGCTACTTCCCGGAGTTACTTCCAATAACGAATTAAGCACGCAATATTCCGTTCGTGGAGGAAATTATGATGAAAATCTGGTGTACATCAATGAGATAGAGGTGTACCGTCCTTTCCTTATTCGATCTGCGCAACAGGAAGGGTTAAGTTTTGTAAATAGTGATATGGCCCGTGACGTTAGGTTTTCGCCCGGTGGATTCCAAGCAAAATACGGGGACAAATTATCCTCCGTATTGGATATAACCTATAAAAACCCGGTCACTTTTGGTGCCCAACTGGATTTAAGTTTCCTGGGAGCAAGCGCGGTTGTGGAAACCGTCTCCAAAAACAAAAATTTTACAAGCGTTTCCGGTGTTCGCTATCGCAACAACGGCCTTTTGGTTAATAGCCAACAGACCAATGCCAATTTCAATCCAGTTTTTGTAGATGTGCAGAGTTACATGACCTATAGGTTTTCTAAAAAATTCCAGCTGGGTTTCCTGGGGAACCTTTCCCGAAACGACTATCAAAACGAACCCTTGAACAGACAGACCAATTTTGGAACCTTGAACGAACCTAGAGCGTTGGTCGTCTTCTATCAAGGTCGGGAAAACAATACCTACAATACGCAATTGGCCGCTTTAAAAGGTGATTACTTCTTGAACGATAAGGTAACCTTAAAACTTATCTCATCCATTTATCACACTACCGAGGAAGAATATTCGGATGTGATCGCCCAATATGAACTGGGTGAAGTGGACACTAACCTAGGCAGCGAAACCTTGGGTGAGGTTACCGCCTCCAGGGGTCTAGGAACACAAATCAACAGGGCCCGGAACGATTTGGATGCCTTAATCGTAAATATCTCGCATAAAGGCAAGTACGCACATAATGAAAAAGCATTGGAATGGGGTGTTAGGTATACACATGAGGATATTAGAGATCAACTAAGGGAATCCGAGTTTATAGACTCCGCAGGGTTTTCCGTCCGTCCCCCATTTCCGGAATTCAACAACAACGAGCCTCGGGAGCCGTTTACAGCTCCTTTGGTACCCTTTGAGGGTATAAATGCCCGGAACTTCGTGAAGACCAATCGCTTTTCGGGTTTCGTTCAATTTAGCGACCGAAAAACATGGGGGGGCAATGAGTTTTACTATAATATCGGAATACGCTCACAACATTGGACGGTTAGTGGGACCGATGTGGCCAAGGTATCACATACCATTTTTAGCCCAAGGGTGCAATTGGCAATAAAGCCTAATTGGGAAAAGGATATGGTTTTTAGGATATCCGGTGGAATATATCAACAACCTCCATTTTATAGGGAGTTAAGGGATAGCTTGGGTATTGTACGTCCGGAAGTCAAGGCCCAGAGATCATTTCATCTGGTTATGGGCAACGAATATAGCTTTACCCTATGGAACCGACCTTTTACCCTTGTGGGGGAGGCCTATTACAAAAAACTGGATAATGTAAATCCGTATACCTTGGAGGATGTTCGTATCCGGTACAGGGCAAACAACAACGCAGAAGCATACGTCTATGGTGGGGAATTACGAATGAGCGGCGCTTTTGTACCGGGAACAGAATCCTGGGTAAGTATCGGCTATCTTAAAACGGAGGAGAACATAGATGATAGGGGCTATATTTCCAGACCTACCGACCAACGGCTAAAATTAGGGGTCTTGTTCCAAGATTACATCCCGGACATACCCAACTTAAGAATGTATTTGAACTTGGTCTACAATACAGGGGTCCCAGGAGGTTCCCCGAGCTATGCCGACCCTTATATTTTTCAGAATAGATTAAGAGATTATAGAAGGGCGGATCTGGGAATTTCCCATATTTTTGTAAATCGAGACAATAGGTATCCAAAAGACCATTGGTTACATAGTTTTAAGGAGTTAAGCGTAGGATTTGAAGTATTCAACCTATTTAATAACCAAAATTCTATTACCAATACCTGGGTCAGGGATGTGGACAGCAAACAACAATTTGCCGTACCGAATTTTATGACTGCACGGGTTTTGAACCTACGTCTCAGCATGGGCTTTTAAACGTCTTTGGAAATTGTTACTATGATTACGATACATTTTTCTGATTTATGAGGAATATCCTTTTTTTCGTACTACTCCTGGCTTCCATCTTTGTACACGCCCAAAAAAACATTTATGAAAGCGATAAATTCGATGCTTTAAGCGATGGGCATCAAGTCCTGGCCATTGTACCTTTTCTTACCAATTTGGATCTAAAGGAGGAAATCTCCAGGGAAGAACTGAAGAAATTGGAGGAAAAGGAAGGTCATGCCGTACAAAATGCACTGGAAACCTATTTTTCCCAAAGAAAGAAGAAGAAAAAGTTTTCCGTAGAGTTCCAGGACATAAAAAACACCAATGCCCTTTTGTCCCAAAACAATATTTCCTATACCAACATAGACGTATATACTACAAAACAATTGAGCGAATTATTGGGTGTGGATGGGATTATCAGTGGGAATTTGGATTTGAACATTTTACTTTCAAAAGGTGTGCCCGACGAATTCAGTTTAATAGACTATTTTTTGGGCGATGCCAATTATGGAAGGATAGGTGTAAAGATAAGCGACGGCAAAACAGGTAAATTGTTGTGGAAATACGAAAAAAAGATCACTAAGAAATCAGGCAAAAATACCAATGACCTTATAGACCGGATGATGAAGCTGGCCGCGCGAAAGTTCCCCTATGACCGTGAAAAGAGAAGGGATAGAAAAAAGGATAAAAGTTAATCGGCAATAAACTCCTTCAATACTTGAATGGCGTAATCCAACTCTTTTTCGGTATTGTATTTTGAAAACGAGAAACGGAGGGAAGGCTTTTTCAACTCTTCTTCCGGCAATATTTCCGACAGTACATGGGATCCCATATCGTTACCGGATTGGCAGGCACTACCTTTGGAACAGGCGATACCCTTTATATCCAAATGAAATAGGAGAAGCATCGCTTTCTGGGAATCTATGGGCAAGCGCACACTGACCAATGTATAGATGCTTTTTTCCAAATCCGCCGAATGCCCGTTGAACCGGACTCCTGGAATTTCCTTTTGTATGTTTTCCAGGAAATATTTTTTTAATCCGGTAACGTAGGATTGTTCCTTCTCCAAGTTATCATAAGCGGAAGTAAAAGCTTCTTCCAATCCGACGATATTATGAAAAGATTCCGTCCCGGCCCTAAAACCCCGTTCTTGGGCACCTCCCGAAATCAATGGTCTTAAACCCGAGTTCTTACGGATAAATGCAAACCCGGTACCCTTTGGGCCATGGAACTTATGTGCGGCTGCGGTAAGGAAATCAACCGGGATTTCCTGTACATCCCATGGGTAGTGACCAATGGATTGTACCGTATCCGAATGAAAAAATGCATCATGATCCTTGCATAGGCCACAAATCTCGGCAATGGCTATCTTATTGCCAATTTCGTTGTTCACATGCATAAGGCTTACCAACTTTTTGGCATCGTTTTCCTTCAACAGTTCCTCCAAATGTGACAGTTTGGGATCGCCCCATTCATCCAAATCTACAAACCGAAGATGTATACCTTCTTGCCTTGCCAAATCCTGGGCGGTATGGAGTACCGCGTGGTGTTCTATCTTGGAGGTAATTAGGGTGGTAACCCCCAAATCGCGAACCGCACTTCGCAAAATCATATTGTCGGCCTCGGTTCCTCCAGATGTAAAGATGATTTCCGATGGATGTGCGTTCATATATTTGGCAATGGTCTTCCGGGCACTTTCCACCACCGTTTTAGCAGACCTTCCAAAGCTATGGGTGGAAGAAGGATTCCCATAAAGTTGAGTCAACGCTTCCTGCATTTTATGGATTACGCTACTCCTTACCTGGGTAGTGGCCGCGTTGTCCAGATACACCTTTTCCATGAAAAATCTATTTGGTTTAAACTTGCCAAAATTAACCGATTTAAAGTTAATTTCTAGTCAAAGTGGAACAAACTTATGACATATTTCATTTACATTTGAGCCATGAAACGAGTCTTATTTTTGAGCTTTTTGGCAATACTTTGTTCTTGCGATGACGGGAATCTGCAGATTGAGGGAGTTGATTTTGATGATGTGAACATTGACTCTTGCGGCAATGTGGATGACGCTACCGATACTACATTTTTCTTTAAAACCAATGGGGACGAGGCACTACTTTTGACCTTGAACAGCGGGTTATTGGAAAATATCACCTCGTTGGATGGGTCAATCACAAGCAACATCAGTGCAACGGGAAGTCCACAACTCTTGTACAGATTGTTTACCGGGGATGTAAGCAGTAGTTATTTTTGTGATGAGATTCCTCCTTTAGAACCTACCGTGTTGGCTGAAAACTTTGCTACAGGAGGAGAAATTACCATACTCACCAATGTTGGCAGTGTTACGGCATCAGAGAAAGTATATAGTCATAATATTACCATTCGCGACCTCTCCCTTACCAATGATAATGGGGAACGGTTGACGGATACCTCTATTTTGGAGTATGGGGATTTTAATACCTCTACTACAAACAGTCCTAGTTTGGAGGTTCCATTTTCAAATTATGGCAATATTGCCGTTTCCATATGTGGGACCCCGCCCGCAGATGACTTTGTCCGTCTTCACAAATTGCTTAACGATGAGTTTATCTCCTTGGATGCGCCCACAAGTCTATTTGCGAATTCGCCAACAGGTGACACTCCCAGAATAGATAGTTTAAAGACCACAACACAGTCACAGTTTAAAAATACCGTTTTGAACATATTGGCGACAGCGGATATGGCTTGTTCCACTTCCGTCGCCCAGGAAATGATCGCTGGGGATTTTAGCTCCATAAACGGAGCTATCAAGGTATCCACTACGGAGAGCGAACCGAATGCCGATGGAATTATCAGCTATACCCATACCATAACTTTGGATGGTCTTTCCTTGCTATTGAAAAGAGATACCGATGAAAGTAATGATGTCACTTTGGAAGAGATAGAAACCATGACATTCGGAACCTTGGTAACTACCAATCAGTAATTCTGGAGAATAAAAACCTCTGTAGCCCCCAATCCATATTTTTTATAGTCCGCATCATAATACTTCACGTTTTCATAGCGCCGAAATAGATACTTAAGCTCTTCCTTTAAAACGCCCTCTCCTACCCCATGGATAAAAACTACTTTTTGGATTCGATTGCGTATCGCAAATTCCAATTGACGCTTGGCGGTATCCATTTGAAGGTTCAACATCTCATGATTGGTCATACCTTTTGAGGATTTTACCAACTGATTGATATGGAGATCCACTTCCATTTTCGGGGCATTCCTTTCTTTGGGTTTTGGGGTTTTGCGTACCGGTTTCCTGGGAAGCTCCTTCTCCGCCTTAACCTGGGCCACCTCATCATGGGACACCGGGATTCTGCCCGAAACCTTTACCAGTTCTTTGGGAGCATAACTAAAGGAAAAACCGTCCCTATCCTCAATAGTAATTTCATTTGGGGTTATATGTACAATTACCCCGCGGACAGTATCATCAAGAGTCTCTACAACATCGCCAACGGCAAAATCCTCCATATTTTTATTTTATTATACCCAAAAATAATGGTATTTTTCAAGTGAAAAATCGATTTTAGAGGATGAATGCTTTATTGACCAGGTTACCTTTATCTGTCGAAGATTACATGCTCCCCTGTTTTAGCAAGCAGATTTTGGGCGTGGATTGCCCAGGTTGTGGATTGCAGCGTTCTGTGGCTTTGTTGTTTCAGGGCGATTTTATAGCCGCGTTCCATATGTACCCTGCCATTTATACAATTATTCCCTTATTGGGCCTTCTATTGGCCGATACCTTTTTTAAGATCCCTAATATCAATAAAATAGTTATTGTACTTATGATGCTAAGTGTGGGTCTTATCCTGGGCAATTATATCCTAAAATTTATCTAACTAAACCCTTATAATTATGGAACAACAAAAATTACCTAATGTCACCATAGCATTGGTATTGGGCATTATATCCTTTCTCTGTTGCTTTTGCAGCTCAGGTATCGGTGGGATTATCATGTCCGGGATTGCATTTTTCCTGACCAGAAAGGACGAGAACACTTATAAGGAAAATCCGGAGAACTATTCTAATTTTAGTCAACTCAAAACGGCCAAGACCGTTGCCCTTATCGGTTTGGCGCTTGGTATCATTACCTTGTTCTATACTATTTATTCCATCTCCCAGATGGGTGGTATAGACGCCTATATGGAGCAAGTCAGGGAAATGATGGAGCAATACGGAATAGAGGAATAGCAAAAGATATAGTATGAGTCAAAATCCATTGCCCGGAGCAAGTAATGCACTCACCATGGGGATTATATCCTTGGTGGGGGCATTCATTTGCTGCGGCCCTTTCGCCATTATTTTTAGTATTATTGGCCTAAGCAGTGCCAAAAAAGCGGAAAAGTTGTACATGGCCAATCCTGAGATGTATACCGGTTATGAGAATGTAAAGACGGGAAGAATCCTGTCCTACATCGGGATGGCCGTAGCTCTAATTTATCTAATTTTCATCATTCTCTACTTTGGGGCGATTATTGCCTTTATAGGAACGGACGGATTTGGCTCTGGACTTTAGGGTTGGAAAACACGAAAAGCACATCCAAAAATTAAAAAGTCTGTCACATTGAGCCTGCCTTTGTCGGCAGACAGGCGCAGTCGAAATGCTTGGGAACCTCTAAATCGAAACCCTTCGACTGCCTGCCCGACCATGTCATTCAGGCGGGCGCTCAGGATGACATATTTAGCCACTTTTTAGAAACGTTTTTACTTTTCAAATTCCAAAATGGTCTTGGTAATAATGGCTACGCACTCCAATAATTGTTCCTCGGTCATGACCAACGGAGGTGCAAATCGAATGATATTCCCGTGAGTGGGTTTGGCCAGAAGTCCGTTTTCCTTTAAGGCGAGGCAAATATTCCAAGCCGTAGAACTATCTTCGGTGTCATTAACAACTATGGCATTCAGAAGCCCTTTTCCCCGAACCAACCTTACAAGATCGGTCTGCTGTATCAGCTTTTCCATCTCCCTTCTAAAGATAGTACCCAGATAATCGGCATTTTCAGCCAAACCTTCCTCCTTTACCACTTCCAAAGCGGCAATGGCCACGGCGCAGGCCAATGGATTCCCCCCAAATGTGGAACCGTGGTTACCAGGACGTATTACGTCCATAATATCGGTATTGGCCAAAACGGCCGAAACGGGAAACACTCCTCCGGAAAGGGCCTTACCTAAAATTAAGATATCCGGTTTTACCTCAGGGGTACCACTACATAACTTGTCCGAGCAGGAGCAATTACCACAAGTGGCCAACAATCTCCCTGTGCGTGCGATACCTGTTTGGACTTCATCGGCAATGAAAAGTACATTGTTTTCCTTACAAAGGGCATGGGCCTCTTTAATATAGGTTTCGTCCGGCACATAGACACCTGCCTCTCCCTGTATGGGTTCCACCAAAAATCCGGCTACGTTCCCATCTTTCAGAACTTCTTGTAATGCATTTAGGTCATTGTAGCGAATGGAAACGATTCCCGGGGTATACGGCCCAAAATTCTCGGTGGCCATAGGATCATTGGAAGCGGATATGATAGTTATGGTCCTTCCATGAAAATTATTTTGGCAAACTATAATCTTTGCCTGATTTGCATGAATCCCTTTCTTTTCATAACCCCATTTACGGGCCAATTTAATGGCTGTTTCAACAGCTTCGGCCCCCGTATTCATTGGGAGTACCTTATCAAAGCCAAAATACTCCGCAGCGAATTTCTCATATCGCCCTAACATATCATTGTAAAAAGCACGTGAGGTAAGCGTTAAGTTTTCCGCCTGCTCCTTGAGCGCAGATATGATTTTAGGATGGCAGTGCCCTTGGTTTACGGCGGAGTAGGCTGAAAGGAAATCAAAATATTTGCGCCCCTCAACGTCCCAGACGTATACGCCTTCTCCTCTACTGAGGACTACAGGCAAGGGATGATAATTCTGTGCTCCATATTTTTGCTCCAATGCAATAGCATCCTTGGAAGTAATACTGCTTATAACCGACATGATGATAAATACCTTTAAATGAGACTATAGCAATTCCTTCTTTGGGAGAGAAATCATCCTTTGTAGAGGCGTAAAATTAATAAATATTGTGGACTATTTTCCAATTATTTGTCCAACCGGTGTGATAATGCCGCTATCTGGAGCTCCAACCGCTTTAGTTCTCGTAGCATATCGTTCTTGTCCATCTGCATCCAAACAAAAAGTTTCAACATGCCCATAACGATCATACAAAGGAACCCTCCCGAGCACCATTTGATAAGCGAATTGGTATCCGTGGTGTTGAAAAATTGGACGACGCAATACACAAACAGGGCAAAAACAATAAGGTGTACAATGTTCATAAGGATGGCTAACCATCCGAGTTTACTTTTATAGACCCCTCCCATTTTTCCAAAAAGATCTTGCTCTTCCAATTGGTCGTAAAACTTGGCTTCTTCCCTATCCAAGGTTTCCTTTATCAGTTCATCGATTTTTTCTTTTTCTGTTTTCATTTGTCTATTTTTTAAGAATTGTTTTTAACTTTTCCCGGGCATGAAATAATCGCGATTTCACGGTTCCCGTGGATATTTCGAGAATAGTGCCTATTTCCTTTAGGGAATACTCCTCCGTATAAAACAATCGAAGTACCACCTGTTGGTCGTTCGGCAATAGTTTTATGGCTTTTTCCAGTTGGATCAAATCGGACTCTTTATCTTCATCCATATCCGCGTCATACCGTGTATTACGATAGCCTTTTAGCCTTTCCCGGTCATTTTTATTTCGGTTGAGAAAATCCAATGATTTTCGGGTCACTATTCGCATGGCCCAACTCCCAAAGGCATTGGGATCCCTAATACCGGTCAACTTGGCAATGATGATGCTCCAACTATCCTGAACAATGTCCTTGGCCACATCCAGATCATGGGTATACCAATAGGAGTGTCTACATAACTTTCCATGATATCGCTTTACCAATAACCCAAGGGCCTTTTTGTCCCCTGATTGGTATTGCAGTACCAGCAAGGCATCGAATGTTTTGTTCGGATCCATAATATCCCTGTCTATCCTAAAGACCCAAAAGAGTGAAAAAGGTTCACTTTTTTAACTTTTTTTAATAGTATTCCTTTTAAAGATACCCTTATTAAATACAATGCTATTAGTACTTTTGTCTAATGCGCAAAAAATCCGCCCGCCCCTTTTTTGAGAACATAGCAGTAATCGATGCCGGTGCCAAGGGCAAAGCTATAGGCAAGGCTCCTGATGGAAGGGTCATTTTTTTGACCAATGCCGTTCCAGGCGATGTCGTAGATGTACAGACCTTAAAGAAACGAAAATCCTTCTTTGAGGGAGTGGCCACCAATTTTCATTCCCTTTCGGATAAACGAACGGAACCCGTGTGCCAACATTTTGGGGTATGTGGCGGTTGCAAGTGGCAGCATATGGATTACGACCACCAGTTGTACTATAAGCAGCGGGAAGTGGAAAACAATTTAAGGCGTATCGGACATCTGGAACTCCCTGAAATATCCCCCATAATAGGATCGGATAGAACGTATTTCTATCGTAACAAGATGGAGTTTTCTTTTTCGGACAGCCGTTGGTTGACTTTGGAGGAAATTCAGTCCGATAAGAAAATTTCAGACAAAAATGCACTTGGGTTTCATATCCCGGGCATGTGGGACAAAATTTTGGACATTGAAAAGTGCCACTTGCAACCCGATCCCTCCAATGCCATTCGTTTGGCGGTCAAGGAATTTGCGATTGAAAATGGGTTCTCTTTCTTCAACCCCAGGGAACAACATGGGCTGTTACGTACCCTAATAATCCGAACATCTTCAACGGGCGAGGTTATGGTACTGATTCAGTTTTTTAAAGATGATTCGATAAAAAGAAATTCACTTTTAAATCATTTGAGCGAGAGTTTTCCTGAAATCACGGCACTCCTTTATGTAATCAATCAAAAGCAGAACGATACCATTTACGATCAAGAAGTGATATGTTATTCGGGTCGTGATTATATT
Source organism: Ulvibacterium sp. (assembly GCF_965228935.1). Lineage (GTDB taxonomy): Bacteria > Bacteroidota > Bacteroidia > Flavobacteriales > Flavobacteriaceae > Ulvibacterium. Next base: position 4,778,298 of record NZ_OZ245846.1, read on the forward strand.
TTGGAGGAAATGGAAGGCCTGAGTTTTAAAATCGATGCAAAATCATTTTTTCAGACGAATTCCGAACAAGCCTATGAACTGTATAAGGTAGTTAGGGATTTTGCCGCACTGACCGGAACGGAATTGGTATACGACCTGTATACCGGTACCGGCACCATAGCCCAATTTATAGCAAAAAAAGCGAAAAGGGTTATTGGGATTGAGGCGGTTCCCGAATCCATTGCCAATGCCCAAGAAAATGCAAAACGCAACAGCATAGAAAATGTTGATTTCTTTGTTGGGGATATGAAAACGATCTTTGATGAAAAGTTTAGTGTAGAAAATGGAAATCCGGATGTACTCATAACCGATCCTCCACGTGATGGAATGCACAAGGATGTGGTACGGCAAATTTTGGAAATCGCACCAAAAAAAGTGGTATATGTAAGTTGCAATAGTGCTACCCAAGCAAGGGATTTGGAGCTGATGAAAGAAAAGTATGAAATAACCCGGATACAACCCGTGGATATGTTCCCCCAGACCCATCACGTGGAAAATGTTGTACTTTTGGAGAAGTTGGGTCTATGAAGAAAATCACCATAACTTTACTTGTACTCTCGGGGATTATATCATTTTCCGCATGTGAAAAGGACGATATCTGTGTAGATGGTGATACTCCCCTGCTGATTGTCCGGTTTTATGACATGGAAGACACTACGGAAACCAAGCAAGTCCCAGGTCTTCAGGTAAACGGCTTGATTATTGGAACCGATACCCTGGAAATCCTGGCCAACGCCTCATTGGATTCAATAGCCCTGCCGTTAAGGGCAGCCGAGAGCAATACGTCATTTTTGATTTCACAGACTTTGAGCAACCCGGATACTACCCTTACCAATATACTCACCTTTTCTTATGAAGTACAGGATAAATTTGTTTCCCGTGCTTGTGGTTTTGTGGCTAATTATGATGGATTGGACGCTACCGCTGTGGTAGGTACGATGGAAGATTCCTTGTGGATAAGGGATATAGAGATAATAACACCACTGGTTGAAAATTCTACGGAAGCCCATGTTAAGATATTTCATTAGCCTATTTCTTATCCTAGGCTTTGTGCCCATGAAAGCGCAACAAGAGCCTATAGACCTTCAGCCCAAAGACACGGTTGTCTATGAACAGCCTTATGGCATCCGAGTGGGCGTAGACCTCAGCCGTCCTATAGTAACTTTTTTTCAGGATAATTATACGGGCTTCGAAATTGTAGGTGATTACCGGCTGGGGCAAAAATTATATTTGGCCGCGGAATTGGGCAATGAGGAGAAGTCCAGAATAGAGGAATTGGGGGGTATAGATGTACCCAACGATGCCGAACTTTATGATTTTACCACTTCGGGTAGTTACCTCAAATTGGGAGTCGACTACAATACCTATGAAAACTGGTATGGGATGAACAACTCCATTTTTGTCGGCGGACGCTTTGCCATTAGTAGTTTTAGCCAAACCGTAAATAGCTTCCGTTTTTACGAAAGTAATCGATATTGGAGTCGGGATCAATTTGCCCTGGGTTCTACGGAAGTACATGAATTCAGTGGCCGGACACAATCCTGGATCGAATTCGTCTTTGGAACCAAAGTAGAGCTTTTTGCGAATATTTATATAGGGGGCAGTATTCGCCTGGGCTTTTTATTTAGCGATCCGAACGAAGAGCCTTTTCCCAATTTATTCATCCCTGGGTTCAACAAGGTAACGGAAGGGAGTAAATTTGGTGTAGGCTATAACTATTCCATTTCCTATCTGATTCCCTTATACAAAAAAGTCAAAAAACCGGAGGAAACAGAACAACAGGAGAGTGAGGAATAGTTTATAGTTCCCGTATTCCCTTTATAAAAATCCATTTCATTAACACCTTTTCACCTTCTTCGGTCTGGATGGCCCCAAATTTAGGGGCCAACACGTTCGCAATGATGGCAGAGGTCACTGCCAAGAAAATTCGATTGATGGGTAAAAAATGTCCCAAAATCAATCGGGCAATAAGGAACAAGGTTACAAAAGCGATAAAATTGAATAAAAGGGCCTTATACTTGGGTCGCATGGTTTAGAGAGGTTTCGAACGAATTATGGGGACTGGTATTTTGCCTTCTTACTTCCTTCATACATTACATATTTTACCAAACGCGATTCCAAATGACTATTGAAAACCTTGATCTTTCGCGAAGGTCGCAGGCCTACATGCTTCAAGGCTTCCAAATTAGAGGTGATGAACCAGGCATCCGTACCCGGATATCTCTGTTTTAAGGTATCTCCAATAGCCCCATAGAACTTCTTCATATCCAGGTTCAAACGTTCCCCATAGGGTGGATTGAATACCATATGTAACCTCCCCTCGGTAAACTTTTCCGTGGCAAAAAAGTTCTTTTGTTCTATGGTAACATATTCGGAAAGGTTTGCATTTTCAATGTTATCCTGTGCTTTACGCACTGCTGAAGGAGCTTTGTCATAACCTACTATCCTGAAAGGGAACTCCCGAGCCTTGTTTAAACTGGACTCCAAAATCGTATTATAAAGTCTGGAATCAAAATCGTACCATTTTTCAAAGGCAAAACCCTTTCGATTGATATTTGCCGGAATGTTGCACGCAATCATTGCCGCTTCGATCAATAAGGTACCGCTACCACACATGGGATCCAGAAAATGAGACCGGCCATCCCAACCACTCAATAGAAGTAACCCAGCGGCCAGCACCTCATTTATCGGGGCGATATTAGTAGCGGAGCGATAGCCCCTATGGTGCAGGGAATTCCCGGAACTGTCCACGGAAACATTACAATGTTCGTGCTGTATATGGATGTTTATCCGGATGTCCGGGTTCTTGATATCCACATTGGGTCGCTTCCCATCCAAGGCTCGAAACTTATCCGCAATAGCGTCCTTTACCTTTTGGGAAACATAGAGGGAGTGCGTAAACTTATCCGAATGCAGGGTAGTATCTATGGCAAACGTCGAATCTACGGAAAGATAGTCCGACCAGTCCATGGCATAAATCTTTCGATACAAGTCATGGGCATTACGGATGGAAAAGGAATATATGGGCTTAACGATCTTTATGGCCGTACGAAGGCATAGGTTGGCCTTGTACATAAATCCGATATCCCCTTCAAAGGACACATTTCGCGTACCGATTTTTACGTTCCCGGCACCTAGATTGCGTAATTCCTTAGCCAATATCTCCTCAAAACCGAACAAGGTCTTAGCCACCATGGTAAAGTTGTTGCCCATTCTTTGTTATCAAATTGAATCAAAAATACAGTATTTTTGAGCCTTATGGATTTATGTTTACCTAAATCCCAAAAACAACCTAACCCAATTATCTGTTGAAGTATCTTTTGCTCGTTCTCGCTGTATTGCTGAGTTTTGGTTTTGTAGTTCTTTTTAAACCAAAAAACAAAGCAAATTTTAAACTCCTCCTGGCCTTTAGTGGAGCATTTTTATTGGCTTTGACCCTTTTTGAGCTTTTTCCAAAGGCCTATGTAAACTCCAATGCAAAAATCATTGGGGTCTTCATTATGTTGGGAATCCTTCTCCAAATATTTTTGGAATTTTTCTCCAAGGGCGCGGAACATGGTCATATCCACATGAACGAGGAAAAGACACTATTTCCTTGGCTTTTATTCGTTAGCTTGTCCGTACATGCTTTTCTGGAAGGTTTCCCGGTTCAAGAAAATGATACCATTATGTATGGTATATTGGTTCATAAAGTTCCCATAGCCATTATTCTGGGCATCTTTCTTTTAGGCTCTAAAATACGAATGGTCTATGCCCTGTTGTTCATAGGGCTTTTTGCATTGATGACCCCCTTGGGCAGTTTTTTTGCGACCAATGTCGACTTCGTATCCCCTTATTTAAGTTATATCAATGCCGTGGTAATCGGGGTTTTTTTGCATATCTCCACGGTCATTCTTTTTGAAAGTTCCGAAGGCCATACCTTCAACATTCGGAAATTATTGGTTATCGTTTTGGGAATAGTTATAGCATATCTACTGTGATGACATGTTTGGGCCCTTGTTTTCGTCCGTCAATCTTAGCGTTTTTCAAAATCAAGTATGGGAATGCCCTAAAAATCGAGTTAAGGGATTTGTAAAAAACATGAATTGGGTACCCTAAAAGCATTTAATAATTTATCAGGAATGTTTTCCTAAATATGACTTTGGATGAATCATATGCCTTAAAAATCATGCTTATTTTTAATTAATTACTATTTTGTAGAATAAATAAAATATTTCTCTTATATTTGTTCTACAATTAAGTAATTTATATTTGGGTATAAAAAGACAAGACATAAAACTAAATCATGAAAGATGCGCGTTTAGGGGAATTCGAAGAGATTATCCTTTTGTTGGTGGGAATACTTGAAAAACAGGCGTATGCCTTCCGGATTGCAGAGGAGTTTGAGTCCCAGACCGGAAAATCCGTTTCTATTGGAGCGACCCATTCCACACTCGATAGACTTTGTAAAAAAGGATTCTTGACCTCGGAGTTAGGGGAACCCACCGCCATAAGAGGTGGACGCAGGAAAAGGATCTATACCATTTCCGCATCAGGTCAGCGGGCATTAATTACGTCCCGAGATCTTCGAACTTCCCTATGGAACCAGTATCCTGCCTTTGCCAAGCTTTCGCTAAACCTTTGAATATACCCTAAAATAAAAATCTGCCCATACTAAGTCATACCAAGTTTAGATGTCCAAAAAAAAGAACATACCACCAAGATTTGCAAAGAGGTTATTAAGCTGGTTCATCAAGGATGAATTTAGGGAAGAAGTCTTGGGCGATTTAAGGGAAAGGTTCCACGAAATGGCAAAAAGGAAATCCTCTTTACGGGCCCGGTTGGATTACTGGTATCAAATCTTAAATTATTTAAGGCCTTTCGCCCTGCGAAAATCAGCATTGTTTATAAGCGCGAACTACGGTATGTATCGTAGCCATTTTAAAGTGGGGTGGCGTAACCTTTTTCGCCATAAATGGAACTCATTGATCAACATTGGGGGTTTGGCCATAGGCATGGGGGTTTGTCTATTGATATGGCAGTACATCCATTTTGAGTCGAGTTACGATCGTTTCCATAAGAATTTCCAAAGCCTATATCGCGTAATCATTGATGAGACCCATAACGGGATCGATTCAGGGCCAGGACCATATACGACCTATAAGCTAGGGGAAAAAGCAAAGGAAGAGATTCCCGAAGTGGCACAATATGTACGATTTTATGCATCGGAATATAGTGCCGTAATCAACAGTTCCGGTACGGACAGACGTTTTAATGAGGAAGGCCATACTATGGCCTTTGTTGACAGTACTTTTCTAAAAGTGTTCAATTTCCCATTGGAACAGGGCGATAAAGAATCCGCATTGGACGGGATACACAACATTGTGATTACCAAAAAAATGGCCCACAAATATTTTGGAAGTAAAGACCCCATGGGAAAGACATTGGAGATAGAGGACGGCTCCTCATCGGGAACATGTATTGTTACCGGAGTGCTGAAGGAACTACCCATAAACGGTCATTTGCAATTTGAATTCTTGAGACCCATTGAAAATCTCTGGGAATTGGGCAATGGAGGGTCTGTGAATAGATATGGAGGGTGGGCCCGTGAATGGTTCGGAACCTATCTCAAGGTCAAGGAATCGGCCGACTTGAAGGTCGTACAGGAAAAATTGGACAACCTCATCACCGTGAACAAAGCGCAATGGAACGACCCCGAAAATATAGTGGAAAAGACCCGCCTACAACCCATCACCAATATACACTTAAAATCGGATGCCTATACGCATCCAGATTATTCCGATGATAAAGGGAATATAGCGAACATCCAAATCTTTGCACTCATAGCATGCTTCATTCTCTTCATCGGTTGGATCAACTATGTTAATCTTTCTACGGCCCGCTCCATGACAAGGGCAAAGGAAGTGGGTATTCGTAAATCCATAGGGGCATTAAAAAGGCAATTGGTCGGACAATTCATTATGGAATCGGTACTCGTAAATTCGATTTCCGGGATTCTGGCCATTGGAATTGCCTTTTTAATGCTTCCTGCCTTGGGCAATGTCATTGGAAAGGAATTACACCTCCTTCTTTTGCAGACCACGGATTTTTGGATGTGGTTTTTCACAATTATAGTTGGTGGCTCCATATTGTCCGGTCTATATCCTGCCTTTGTGCTCTCCGCTTATAAACCCATCTCTATTTTGGGTGCCAAAAGAATCTTCCGGGGCGGTAATTTGAATTTACGTAAGGGCTTGATTACGTTTCAATTTCTTACCTCGATTACATTGGTAGCAGGTACGTATTTGGTCTATAAACAGATTACCTATATGAGAGCTCGTGAATTGGGAATGGACATCGAAAGGATTCTGGTCGTAAAAGGGCCTAAAGTCCTTTTAAACGGCCCGGAAGTAACTGATGGTACGGATATGGTGCAAATAAGGGCCGCAAATGCCTACGCCAGATCCAAATTTCTTGCTTTCCAGGAAGAAGTAGTAGGGCATCCTGCCATCAATGGTGTTACCGGCTCCCGTCTAGTGCCCGGTAAAGTCCAGGATTTATCCATCAACCATTTGAGAATCTGGGGAGAACCTGAAAATAAGGGGCGTCAAGTTTGGGTCATCAATACGGGAATGAATTTTATAAAGACCTATAACCTAAAGCTAACAGCAGGAAAATTGTTTACGACGGATATGCCGGATGATAGTTTTGTAATACTCAATGAAGAGGCCGTAAAGACCTTCGGATTCAAGTCTTCCCAAAGTGCGATACAACAACAGATTACCTACGGCAGTTCCCCAATGCCAATAGTGGGGGTAGTGAAAAATTTTCATTGGCAATCCCCAAGGAGCCCGCATAGCCCCATTGTACTTCGATTTGATGGAGGGGCCAACAACTATATATCGTTTAGGATAGGTTCTGCGGATATTGGTCGATCAATTGATCATATTCAAAAAGTGTACAAAGCTGTCTATCCTGAAAATGCATTCGATTATTTCTTTTTGAACGAAGACTTTAATAACCAATATAAGTCCGATATTCAATTTGGCAATCTGTTCCTGGTCTTTTCCATTCTTGCTATTTTTTTAGCTTGTATTGGTTTATTTGCCCTGGTTTCCTATTCTGCAGTCCTAAGAACAAAAGAAATAGGGATACGAAAGGTCCATGGGGCAAGTACCCTAAAAATTGCCGTGTTGCTTTCCAAGGAATATTTGTTCCTCCTATTGATTGCCATCTTGGTTTCGATACCGGTAATTGTACATTGGGGTGAAATATGGTTGGAGAATTATGCCTTCAGGACCACATTTGGAGTTGATCATTTTTTGGTGCCCGTATTGGTAATGCTATGCATTGCATTATTTACCGTAGGCCAAAAAACATATGCCGCGGCCAAAATGAATCCTGTCGATTCCCTGAAGACCGAGTAACTGAACCTTTCCAGAATAAAAGAATTATGGGTTATAGAAGGAAAGTTTTCGTGAAATCCCAATTTCTTGATTACTACTTACATATTTCATCGTTAACGTTTTTTTGGCTAAGGATCTCGTTTAAAATCGTTTACTTGTATAGGGAATTTGAAAAAAAATCAGTACAGTGCCGTACCTAAAACATACTAATGCAAAACTATTTTGCTTGGTTTTGGTATGGATTCTCTTTGCTGCTTGCAAGGACAAAAGTACAAGGGAAGCGGATCACGAAGTAGCAGCATCTTATAATCCACCAAATGAAAAAGGTGAAAATTGGCCCAGTCCGGATTTCCAGGCGGATGGAATTTTCATTTATGAGAAATTCAACAACCTGGAGCCCCTGTTCCGATTTGATAACGATACCACCTATGTCATCAATTTTTGGGCCACCTGGTGTAAACCATGTATAAAGGAATTGCCTTATTTTGAAGAGCTCAATTCAGGATATACCCATAAAAAAGTAAAGGTAGTCCTGATCAGTCTCGATTTTCCAAAACAAGTAGAAAGCAATTTAGTGCCTTTTGTACAAAAGAAGCAGTTGAAATCCAAAGTAGTGGCACTTCTGGATGGTAACTACAATGAATGGATAGACAAGGTTTCCCCGGATTGGTCGGGGGCCATACCCGCCACTTATATCTACAAAGGAGAACAAAACCATCTAGCAGGCGAGCCTTTTGAAAATTTTGAGGAATTGGAAAAATTCATAAAACCCTTTTTATAAACCCGTAAAACGCTATATCATGAAAAAGCTATTTCTGTTTTCGATGTCCCTGGTATTGTTTTCTTTCGCCATGCCTACGCCATTTATGCTTCATGGCAACAATGAAATCGTTGATTTTAATTCGGAGGGAGTCGGTGTTGGGGACAAAGCCCCGAATTTTAACTTAAAAAATATTGATGGTAAGGTATACTCCTTGGATAATATCACCGATGCCAATGGAAATAAGCCTAAAGGCTTTATCGTAGTCTTTACTTGCAATACCTGTCCCTATGCCCAAGCCTACGAGCAACGGCTTATTGATCTCCACAATACCTATTCCCCGAAAGGATATCCCTTGGTGGCTATTCAACCCAACGATCCTACCTTGAAGCCCGGTGACAGTTTTGAGGCGATGAAAAAGAATGCGCAGGCCAAAGATTTTCCCTTTCTCTACCTTTTTGACGATGGACAGGAGGTCTTTCCAAAATATGGGGCTACCAAGACCCCTGAGGTATTTTTGGTCGATGCCGACCGCATTGTACGCTACCATGGGGCCGTGGACGACAACCCGCGTGATGGTGGCAACGTTAATGAAAGATTTGTTGAAAAAGCCATTCAGGCTATCGACAAGGGAAAAGATCCCGATGTAAAAGTTACAAAGGCCATCGGTTGCGGAATCAAAAAAGCCTGATCTTTATTGATATGCCATAATGGACAATTATCAAATTTCATGTGCCCTTGGCTCCGGACAGCCTCTTACGTTATTTTCAATTTTCGGAACGGTTACCAGGGGCCTTGGAATCCGTATGGCGTTGTAGGTATTTAAACGCAACAAAAATAGGGATGCCCGCCAACAGGGAAAGTAAGGCTATGGAGGATTCCATCGGGCGTTCGAAAAAGGCCAAAATCAAAATCGAAAGGCTTATCAGGATGTAAAAAACCTGTACCCATGGGTATCCGGGCAGTTTCAATACCGAAAGACCCGATCTTCTCAGTTTGAATAAACCGATAACTGTTAGAATCGGAAAAATTCCGAGTGCGAAGCCCATATAGGTCAATATTTGATCAAAGGTCCCGGAAAGCACCAGTACTATGGATGCCAATGCCTGGGTAAGAATCGCCTTGGAGGGAACCTTAAAAACAGGATGTACCTTAGCCAAGAATTTAAAGAAATAGCCATCCTTGGCCATGGCATAATAGACCCTTGGCCCTATGATGATAAAGGCGCTTAAGGAAGAAAAAAGCGCAAAGGAAATCAATAGGGAAATTATGGTATCCGTAGAACTGCCGAATAAGTTGTTGACCGCCAACCCACCAATAGCGATGACCCCTTTCATATCCGCTGGGGGAATGGCATAGACGAACAATATGTTTAACAGCACATATAACAACGTAACGATCAAGGTCCCTATAATCAGGGATTTGGCCAGATTTTTTTTGGGATCTTTAATTTCCGAGCCAACATATACCGATGCGTTCCATCCACTATAGGCAAACATGATCCACATTAATGATAGACCGGCCGTTTTCCAACTTCCGAAATCCGAGCTTGTCGCTACTTGGTCCGTAAAATGGGATAGGTCGCCTTTGCCCCAAAGGAAGCCTATGACCAGTAAACCGATTACCAAGGTTACCTTAAATAGGGTTAGATAATTCTGGACTTTGGCCCCAAACTTAATTCCCCTGAGGTGTACCATGGAAAATACGAGAATTACAAAAATGGAAACCAGTTTCTTGTTGGTGTCCATGGAAAGGCCCATGGTTGAACCGAGTTGCGGAAAAGCTCGAAAAAAATATGCACTAAAACCGATGGCAGAAGCGGCAATAGGTGCCGAAAACCCCGCAATAAAGGATGCCCATCCGCTTAAAAAGCCATATAGGGGATGAAACAGCTTGGACAGAAAATTGTACTCTCCCCCAGCCTGGGGCATAGCGGCCCCCAATTCGCCATAACTCAGGGCACCACATAAGGCCAGAACGCCACCGACCCCCCAAAGAAGAAGCAGTAGCCATGGATTACCAACATCGCCCATCAAAAGGCCCGAGGTCGTAAAAATACCGGCCCCGATCATATTGGCGATTACGATGTTCGTCAATGAAAAAAAACCCAGGCTACGGCGAAGCTTATCTTTTTCCTTTCTGGCCAAGCGAATCTAATTTTTGTAACTGATGGCCAAACCTCCTCCGGAATTATCCACGGTGGTGGTAAAGGTATCCAGGCCCATAACATACTCCAGGTACTCTTTTGTCCCCCGCATTCCCCGTTGATCTGTACCTTTTGGCCGTACGTTGTGGGCGGTAAAGCACCCCCCTCTTTCCAGCTTTGGTGCGACATCCTTAAAATAGTTGATGTACCAGCCTTTATCGGCATCACTAAATACAAAATCGAAGGTACCGCTCAATTCCTTGACCAACTCATGTGCATCGGCAAGCCGGGCATCGACATAATCCAACAATCCTGCCTCTTTAAGATTGGCAAGGGCTTGTTTGTGACGGGTCTCATCGATATCGATAGTGATCAATTTTCCCCCGGTCTTACTGAACGCCCAGGCAATCCATATGGTGGAATGTCCGGTGGATGTACCTATTTCCAAACCTTTGGTGTAGCCATTTTTTAGGATGATGTCATAAAGCAGTTTTCCATCGGATGAAGGTACATTCATGTCGCGCCATTTCCCTTTGTGACCCTCCAAGAAGGCCTCTACTTTTTTATCGAGCTCAGTTTTGGGAGCCTTTTCTTGTGATTGTACGTCGGAAACCTGAAAAAACAGCATCAAAAAAAATGAACATAGTATTGTCCCTATTGAAATTCCATTCCCTTTCATTTAATCAATTTTAAAAATAATACATGTCAATGTAGACTTTAAATATATTCATCTTTCTTCTCCATTGCCTTTTTAATCCGCCATCAACAGATTTGTGACCCCGACCGACAGTAGTTTTGGGCAAAAAATAATCTGATTGTCCAAAATAAAGGTTCAGGTCGGTTTTGTTTTCAGCACAACAAATTACAGACATTAATTTAAGGAAAATGGGGTTGCAGCCCAAATCATTGGTTATTCGATCAAAGTGTAAATATTAAGGAAAGGGATGTAACCTTCTAATTTTTGACGACTCTATATAACAAATCTATTTCCTTAATATCATAAACAACCAATATGGGAAATATCAAATCACGGCAAGGTCATTTCTTAGTTATCATTTTAGTATTATCATCTATTTTTTGCCAGGGCCAGATAATGCAGGAAAAAAAGTACTCGCAAATCGACTCAATACTAAGCACCTATTTCAAAAAAGGGCAGTTTCAGGGCGCTGTTCTTGTTTCCCAAAGGGGAAAAATTATCTATCAGAACGCTTTTGGGGAATCAAACATGGAATGGGGTACCCAGAACACAATAACTACAAAATACCAGATTGGATCGGTTACTAAGCCTTTTACTGCGATTATGGTCCTCAAAGCCGTTGAAGACGGACTTTTGGATCTAAACGGTAAAATCACTGACTACCTAACAGATTTCCCAAAGATCCAGGGGGATAGGATTACCATACACCATCTCCTATCCCATACCTCCGGTTTGATAGATTTTCCTGACATACAAGGTTTTGAATGGAACTTGGAAAGACTAGGTCACTCTCAGGAAATGATGTTGGCTTATTTTAAGGATGAAGAGTTGAAATTTGAACCTGGGACCGAATTTAGATATAGTAATTTGGGATATTACCTTCTTACCATTATCCTTGAAAATGTCAAGGGACTGGAATTCCGGGAAATACTGCAAACCGAAATTTTTGATGTTGCCAAAATGAAGAACACAAGTGTTTCTGGATTTAGAACCATCTTGGATCAAAGAGCAGAGGGCTATGCAAATACAGGAAAAGAGATTATAAACGCACCTCCTTGGGACCAATCTATCGTAAAGGGATCCGGGGATATGATATCTACCGTGGGAGATTTATTTTTGTTCGACCGATCACTGTTTTCCGAAAAACTGCTTTCCAAGGAATATATGGATATCCTATTTGCGCCAACATTACCTGAAAAGGACAATTATGCATATGGTTGGTTTGTAAGTCTTCCAGATAAACATCCAGGGGCCAAATGGGTACGTCACTCAGGAAGCATCAATGGCTTCAGTGCAATGTTGACACATATTATCGATAATGATAGTGTCATCATTCTACTGGCAAATCTTCACGGTGTTAATACCATGAACATCACCGAGGAGATAAAAAGAATACTCTTCCAATAGCTCGTTAATCAACGTGGAAAGGTGTTTTGAGATTTTCGCGGGCTCATAAGCAGCATTTTATGTAAACCTAAGAGGTTTTAGGCTATAATGATCTTCTGAGAAATATAACCTAATTTGTAAATGGCATCTTCATTCACACAAAGTATACAAGCCAATGGTTTTCCTAAATTCGATTTTGTTTAAAATGAACAATTATGGAAAATGAGACGGAACAAAAAATCCTTGCAGCGGCCAAGACCATCTTTGTCCAAAAGCGATTGTCCAATATAACCCATGAATTCAACGGTTTGAGCTGTTGTACAAATCCTTTTATGGTTTCCAAGGATAAAAAATGACCATTTGAACAATAATCCCAATAACAATCAGAAAGGCTATCTCCATATTCAGAAGTAATTTGTTCGTATAAAGGGATTTACTCTTTGTCTTTAAAAGTTGTTTGCGCTTCGTGAATTTGGCATTCGCTATACTATCCAAGTTCAACATTATATAATCCAGATTTGCATTCATTTTTTGTCGTGTTTGATCAAAGAATTTATTGCTATCCCGGGAAATGGATTTTTCTAGAATCGATAATTCGGAATATCTTTTTTTCAGATCATTGAAACACAATGATTCATTGAATGTGAGTTTTGTATTGCCAAGATTGGCCAACTCTTGTTCAATGGTCTTACTTTCCTTGAAATCATCAATGAGCAAAGGATCTTTGCTAAGCCATTGTCGCTTGAGGTTGAACAAGTGGTTGAGCCTATATAGATGGTACTGTGAAACAATATGGCCTTCATATTCGGAATTGCTCATATCCTGTGCTGTTGATAGGCGTCTTTGACTAAGCCGATTGGTACAGATTACCAGGACAAACACCAATAACACAGCTTTAATTGTTCTTAAAATCCGGTATATTTTAGGCACTCTACCCCTATTCTCCATGCTCATTTTAGACACTCTTTCTTACAGTCCTTTTCATTGAAGAATCTCTCTCCGATCACATACTCTCTTGATCTATTGAAGCAGCCAAATTTTGTGACGGAATTTATCTTTTCCCATAAAACTGCGGATTGTGATTTTCCCAAAAACCTGAAAAGCCATTTTGGGAAGCAGAAAGTATTACCCGTCTACCTATTTAAAGGTAGCTATCCGGAACATTCCTTTCAACCGATATACTGTGTACCTCCTTTATATTGTTTTGGATAAGGTGCAAAGGGTCAAAAGCAGAACTGTGAGAAAAGTCTAGAAACCCTTTCTGAGGTACAACCGCCGTTTTAATCTGGTGCCGATCCCTGAAATTTTGAAAGGCAAGGGAGTTTATACCAGTGAATAATTCCATTTCAATATTGTTGATATTGATATAGAATCTATTGACAAGTTGGTTCTTTGCGCTTTTAAACTCCTTACTATTAAGTTCCGCTATAATCCTTCTAGGTGAGAATCTGTAAAATTCCGAATCTGATAGTTCTAATTTATAGGGATATACCAATAAAAGGTCGATAATCTCTTCAGGGTACAACCCAAAAGCATATTCCGCCAACTTTAAAGACCAAACACTAAAATCGGTAGGAATCAATATTTTTCTCATAACACATCTGTTTTATATTGGTAACAATACTAAACATGTGAGGTTAGAAAGGGATAAGAAGGAGATTGGAAAGTCATTAGATTTTAAAAGGCTTTCCCTGAGTTCCCATTAATGGTGGGCAATTGCATCAAGACATGTGTTCCTTTGCCAATTTCTGAATCGATTTGTAATTCCCCGCCATGTAGACGTACTATTTTGTGGGACAAAGGAAGGCCAAAACCAAATCCTTTGTGGCCTCTTGCATTTGAACCTCTTGAAAATGGTTCAAAAACGTTTTTGAGGTCATCCTTGGGAATACCGATACCTTCATCTTTTATGGAGATAAGAATCATATCTTCCTTGACCTGGATACCAAGGTCGATATTTCCGTTTTTCGAGTACTTCAGCGCATTATCCAGAACGTTCAATAATGCCACTCTTATTAGGCGATGGTTTCCCTTGAAGATCAATTTGTTTGAGTCCTCGGGCAAAAATTGAAAGTCACAGTTTATTTTGTTCGAAGTAAGGGCATCAAAGTCCATTTTTAGTTCCATGAGTAGTTCATCGGCCCGTATATTATCGATTATCAGACCTTTGGAGTCGTTTTCGGCATAGGCCAGTTCGAGCAGGGCGTTGATAAGCTCGTTAAGTCTGGAAGCTTCTTTTTCGATAGTCCGAAGAGTGGCAATGTATTCCCGTTCCGTTCTTGCATTACCGAGAGCGACCTCTGTTTGGCCTATAATAGCAGTTAGGGGGTTCTTTAGCTCATGAGAGGCATTGCGCACAAAACTATTTTTCATTTCAAAAGAGTTTTCGAGCCTGTCCAACATGTTATTGAACGTTCGGGATAGCTCACCTAGTTCATCGTTTTTATGCCCATTGACCAATCGTAAATGAAGGTTCTTTGCCCTTATCCTATTAACTTGGCAGGTGATATCCGATATAGGTTTTAAAACCCTTTTGGCATAATATTGGCCTATTACAAAAAGGATAATTAAACTCAGTACGTATACGGTCAACAATGTTTTGGCAAGATTTTGCATTTTTGCAGTCCCATAAAGGTCCTCTGCGGATAGGACTACTATGAAATCTCCTTGGTTGTCCTCATAAAGAATGGCCGTGTAATAGCTTTTCTCAATCCTTACCTCCGCATGGCCAGTACTAAAAACTTCTTCAAAGAATTCCCTTTCCACGGGAAGAGCTTGAGGTGAAATCAAAGCTGATTTCGTCACGTCGACTTCTAGAATCCTTTCTTCTTCATTGGGCAAGATCTGTAAATGCTTTTTGCGTATTTCCTCATATATTCCGGTGCTCAGTTCGTCCTTCTCCAAATAGGCCTGTGCCGCTATCGAGGCCCTCTGACTTAACCGTGAATAAAACTCATTATGAGTATGGTTTTGTACGGAAAAATAGATGGATAAAAAAACCAATAGTAACAGTAAGGCGGAAAGTAGTACAAAGATCAACGTTATTTTGTTCCTAATCTTCATTTTCGTTGGATCCTCGTAAGGTATATCCCATACCAATAATAGTATGGATGAGTTTTGGTTCGTAATTCCGGTCAATTTTGTTTCTCAAATAATTGACATATACATCCACGATATTGGTTCCAAGGTTGAAGTTGATATCCCATACATTTTCAAGAATATCGATACGGCTCAAGACTCTATTTTTATTCCTTAAAAAGAACTCTAGCAGCCGGAACTCCGTGGAGGTCAATTTAATCTCGTTCCCTGACCTCTTCACTATTTTCGCATCTCGATCAAGTACTAAGTCGAATACAGTTAGTTTTTGGTTTGGTCTCACAGTGGGGATATGCCGTCTCGACAATGCCCTAATCCTGGCCAAAAGTTCTTTGAATTTGAAAGGTTTCACCAGATAATCGTCCGCTCCGGAATCTAGCCCTTCGACCACATTTTCTGTTGTACCCAGTGCGGTGAGCATCAAAATAGGCAGGTTCCTACGGTCAAGTTCTCTAACTTTTGAAGCTATCAAGCGTCCGTCCATTCCTGGCAACACAATATCAAGGATTACAAGGTCTATATCCTTTTGACCCAATAGCTCCAGGCCTTGAAGGCCATCATAGGCTAAAAAGACTTCGTAACCTGCTTCGCATAGTCCTTGCGCAATAAATGCGGCAACATTCTGTTCGTCTTCTATAACCAAAATTCGTTTGGCCATTTATGGATGTATTGGATTAGGTTGAACCTTCCAAGGTATCTTAAAACGAATAAAGATAAAAAATGGCTTCTAGTACGTATTGACAATAAGGTTAGAATAACATTAGAATTCTGAAAGCTAATTAAGATTTGAGACAACAGGGATATGATGATCTCGGCCATTTGAACCTTGGCCTGTCCGAACCCTTTTAAATTTTGTCCAAATCTTTATTTGTCCTGTCTTATTTAATACAAAAAAATCTAAAGCCAATAGTTTTCCTAAATTTGATTTTGTTTAAAATGTACGGTTATGCAAAACGAGACGGAACAAAAAATTCTTGAAGCGGCCAAGATCATCTTTATCCAAAAGGGATTTGCCGGGGCACGCATGCAGGAAATTGCGGACAAGGCGGAAATCAATAAGGCCATGTTACACTATTATTTTAAGAGCAAACGCAAATTGTTCGAGGGTATCGTAACCGCCAATGTGCAGATTATGGCCCCAAAACTTTCTGCTGTGCTCAGTACCAACGGCAGCGTGTACGACAAGCTTTGCCTGTTGGTCGATACGTATATCGATACTATTGTCCAAAATCCGGACATGCCCATGTTCCTGTTACATGAAATGGCCCAGGGCAACAAAGATTCCATTGAGAAAATGAAACAGATCATAGACGATGACCATTCCTTATTAAAGTTTATGGATCAAATGCATGAGGAGCAGGAACAGGGGGTTTTAAAACCCGTACCGCCCGAGCATATTATGCTTACCACCATGTCATTGATCGTTTTTCCATTCATAGCACGTCCCATTTTCGAAAGAATGCTGGAAATTCCTTCGGACTTCTACATAAAAATGATGAGTGAGCGAAAACAGATTGTCAAAGAAATCATAAAGTCAAGTTTCGTGAATTAAATTTTTTATATTTGCATTAACCAAATGGTTAATACGGTGTTGGCCGTATATTTTTTAATCCTTAATTAACCATTTGGTTAACCACAATTAATTAAAAATGAATCAGTTAAAACTAACCTATTATTTATTTTTATGTCTCTTTGGTTTTTCCTGCTTTGGTCAGGGCCAATCCAATTCCATCCAACTCTCGGAGGCCTATCTGTTGGCGGAGGAGCACTATCCCCTCATAAAGGACAGTGACCTTATCGACAAAATAGAAGCCATTAATCTAAAAAATATAAGTAAGACCAAACTACCGAAAATAAGCCTTAACGGGCAAGGACAATTGCAGTCGGAGAATATCAATATTCCCCTTGGGGAAAACGCGATAAACGCTCCTTTGGAGACCTACTCGGCCTATGTCGGCATTGATTACGATCTGTATGACGGCGGTATCAAAAAAGCGCAAAAAGCCTCCGAAATTGCATCCGCCAATGTAGAGCGTAAATCCCTTGAAGTACAATTGCGTTCCCTTAAGGACAAGGTAAACGTCATTGTCTTTGTCATTGCCCTCTCTAGAAAGCAAAAACAAATTCTGCAGACTTCCCAAGAGGATTTAAGAGTCAATATTCAAAATCTTCAATCGGGTTTTGAGAATGGTACGGTACTGGAAAGTGAAGTCTCTAAACTAAAGGTCCGCCAATTGGAACTTACCTCCGAAATCATAAGAACGGAAGGGGATATCAAAACCTATATTTCCCTTTTGGAGCAACTAACTGGCAAGACGTTTCCTGAGGATGTGCAATTTGAACTACCCTATGTTGTTCCGACCTTTCGATCGGAAACTATCAATAGGCCCGAAGAAGCGTTATTCGATAATCAAAAGTCCCTGTTTGCCGCCCAGGAAGCGTCCATTGCCGCCAGTACTCGCCCCAAAATATCCCTTTTTGCCCAGGGAGGCATCGGATATCCCAATCCACTGAACTTTTCGGATATCAATACCGCAACCTATGCGCTGGGTGGTGTTAAGCTGAAATGGGATTTCCTGGATTGGGGAAAGGGTAAAAAAGATAGGGAACGCATCAAACTGCAACAGCAACAAATCGAGGTGGACCGTGAGCTCTTTCTTTTTGACATAGATTCGGATCGTATGGAATATCAGGAAAAAATAGCGGCCTTACAGGCCCAGATTAAAAATGACGAGGCCATTGTAGTCATCCAAAAGGATATCTTGGCCCAATCACAAGTGCAATTGGACAACGGGGTTATCAATTCCAGTGATTATGTGACCCAGGTGAACGCCACTCTCAATGCCGAACAACAACTGGAATTCAATAAAATTCAGCTACAACAAACCATCACGAATTATTTAACCTTAATCGGTCAACTATAAATTAAAACGAATGTACACCAAACTTCAACATGGCCTTTCACTTCTTTGCTTAGTCCTCTTGGCCTCTTGCGGTAACGGAAAAATAGCCGACGCCTATGGAAACTTTGAAGCGACCAGCGTAACCATTAGTGCTATGGGCAACGGAGAACTTGTTTTCCTCAATATTGAGGAGGGACAAAAATTAAATGCCGATCAAACAGTAGGTCTTATAGATACGACCCAAATACATCTTGAAAAAGTTCGACTTATAGCACAGCTCCAAGCATTGGACCTAAAATTACAGGAGGCGGCACCGGAAGTGGCCATATTGATCCGTGACAAAAGTAACCTAATCCGGGAACGGGACAGGACCCAACGCTTATTGGAACAAAAAGCTGCCACACAACAACAATTGGATGACTACAACGGCAAAATCGATTTGATCGAACAGCGTATCAATTCCACCAAACGGAACATTACTATTGCCAACAGAGGTATCCTTGCAGAACGCAAACCCTTGGAGGCTCAAATTGCCTTGGTCAAAAAACAGATCGAGGACCATACCATAGAAAACCCGATTTTTGGAACGGTCCTTACCAAATTTGCCGAAGCCCATGAACTGGTGGGTATGGGCACCCCTTTGTACAAAGTAGCCAATTTGGATGAAATAAAGTTGCGTGCATATACCAGCGCAACTCTTTTACAGGATGTTCGAATAAATGATGAGGTTGTTGTTAGAGTCGATCAAGGTAAGGACGATTTTAAGGAATTGGACGGCATCATTACCTGGATTGCCAGCGAAGCCGAATTTACGCCAAAAACCATACAGACCAAGGAAGAAAGGGTAAATCTGGTCTATGCTTTGGATGTAAAGGTCAAAAATGATGGTACCCTAAAAATAGGAATGCCTGGAGAGGTCATCTTTAAAAGGAAAAACGAATAATGGCCGCTGTAGTTGTGGAAAATATAAGCAAAAGCTACGGCAATGTAACCGCCCTAAAATCCATTGATTTTCAGATGAACGAAGGCGAGATATTTGGATTGATCGGTCCCGATGGGGCCGGCAAATCTACCCTGTTCCGAATCTTGACGACCTTATTGCTACCAGACGAGGGCCATGCTTCCGTGGCGGACCATGATGTAATACAGGAGTATAAGCAAATCCGAAAAAAAGTGGGATATATGCCCGGTCGCTTTTCCCTGTATCAAGATTTGAGCGTTGAGGAGAATTTGTCCTTTTTTGCTACAATTTTTGGAACCTCCATCCAAGAAAACTACGATTTGGTCAAGGACATTTATCAGCAGATCGAACCTTTTAAAAAAAGGTTGGCGGGCAAGCTTTCTGGGGGAATGAAGCAAAAATTGGCCCTTTGCTGCGCATTGATTCACAAACCCGAAGTTCTTTTCTTGGATGAACCTACTACGGGGGTAGATGCCGTTAGCCGAAAGGAATTTTGGGAAATGTTACAAAGTCTAAAGGAAAAGAACATTGCCATTTTGGTCAGCACTCCCTATATGGATGAGGCCAGTTTGTGCGATCGCATCGCCCTGATCCAAAATGGTGAAATACTCAAGATCGATACCCCTGGGCAAATGGTCATGGATTTTCAAAAGCCCTTGTACGCCATTAAAACGGAACATACCTATATGGCATTGAGCTATTTGCGCAGTGCCTCATTTACAAGGAGTGCCCTGCCTTTCGGTGAGTTTATCCATCTCACCACCAATAAGCCTTACGAAGCCTTTCAAATAAAGGACGATTTGGAACGGGTGGGTATTCCTATCCAAGAGGTGAAAAGGGCTGCCCCAAGCGTAGAAGATATTTTTCTAGATCTCTCACAAACGAATGAACCGATCAATGCATAAGCAAAATATCATAGAAGTCGATCGTTTGACCAAAAGGTTCGGTGATTTCACCGCTGTGGATGCCATTTCATTTCAGGTAAAACGAGGCGAAATTTTTGGATTCCTCGGGGCCAACGGCGCGGGAAAGACAACAGCCATGAAAATGTTGATCGGTTTAAGCAGACCTACCGAGGGGATGGGAAAAGTGGCAGGATTTGATATTGATGAAGAAGCAGAGGAGGTAAAAAAGAACATTGGCTATATGTCACAAAAATTTAGTCTTTATGACGATTTGACCCCAAAGGAAAACATACGGTTTTACGGAGGGGTATACGGCCTTTCCAAAAATCGCATTAAGGAAAAGACCCAAGAAATCCTAAAAGAGTTACATCTGGAAGAAGTCGCCAACAAACCGGTGGTTGCGCTTCCCTTAGGGTGGAAACAGCGTTTGGCCTTTGCCATTTCCATGGTACATGATCCGGATATTGTCTTTTTGGACGAACCTACGGGAGGCGTAGATCCCCAGGTGCGACGGCAATTTTGGGAAACCATTTATCAAGTGGCGGAACAAGGGCGTACCATTTTTGTCACCACCCACTATATGGACGAGGCCGAATATTGCGACCGGGTATCGATTATGGTAACGGGTAGGATCGAAGCCTTGGACACCCCTGAAAAGTTAAAGGAAACCTATAATGCAAACACCATGGACGAAGTCTTTTTGAGGCTTGTCCGATATTAAAAAAGAAAGCTATGAAAAAACAACACCTTATTGTGGTAGTGGCCATTGTGCTCATAGGATTTACAAAACCGGATTCCGGTGATATCATTATCAACCTTACGGAAATTGAAAGTACCGAGGGAGAAATTGTTTTTATGCTATTTGCGGAAGAGGAGGGTTTTCCACGGGAATCTTCAAAGGCCTTCAAAAAGGGCGTAATTACTGATTTTAATACCTCGGCCAGCTATACCTTCAAAGATATTCCTTATGGGGTCTATGCCGTTTCCGTATTCCAGGATAAGGACAAGGATGGTGAAATCAAATCGAATTTTATAGGTATGCCCAAGGAACCGGTCGGAGCCAGTAATATGACCAAAATGGGCAAACCTTCCTTCAAAAAATGTTCGTTTCAACATGATGGCGGTACCAAGCAACTTAATATGAAGTTCATCATAAATTAAGGGCATGTTCAAAGTCTTCGGGGCATTTGTAAAAAAAGAGTTTTATCACATTTTACGGGATAAGCGGACCTTGCTCATTCTGTTTGGAATGCCCCTGGCACAGATACTCATTTTTGGTTATGCCGTGACCAATGAATTCAAGGATGCCCAAATAGACGTTCTGGACTATGCAAAGGATGAGGCCAGTATACAACTTATAGACCATTTACAAAGTTCGGGCAATTTTCAGTTGAACAAGGTATTGCACAGTGAAACCCGAATGGAAGCCGGTATGAAAGCCGGTGATTCCAAATTGGTGGTTGTGATTCCCGAAAATTTTTCGGCCGATTTTTATGGCGGCCGGCCCCTGAAAATTCAGGTAGTTGCCGATGGCTCCGACCCAAACAATGCCAATACCTTGGTACAATATGTCACCCAAATGGTAAACAGCTTTCAAATGGAACGGCGTATGGCAATACCCGGCCCATATCGGATAAATGTGGAATCTAGGATGATGTACAACCCTCAATTGGCAAGTGCCTACAATTTTGTACCCGGTACCATTGCTTTGATTCTGCTCATTATCTGTGCCATGCTGACATCCCTGACCATCGCCAGGGAAAAGGAATTGGGTACCATGGAGATACTTTTGGTCTCCCCCCTACCTCCCCTACTCATTATCCTGGGAAAAGTTGCCCCATATGCCATCCTATCTTTCACCAATGCCATTTTGGTGCTTTTGTTGGGTCATTTTGTTTTTGACGTGCCTATCGTAGGTAGTATAGTCCTTTTGCTGCTTATGTGCTTTTTATATGTGGTAACGGCCTTGGCCTTGGGGACTTTGATCTCAACCGTTTCAAAGACTCAGCAGGACGCCATGATGCGGTCTTTGATGGGATTGATGATGCCCTCCATGATCTTATCCGGTTTCATCTTTCCATTGGCCAGTATGCCCATACTGTTACAATATATCGGCCAGATTGTACCGGCAACTTATTTTATAGAAATACTTAAAGCTGTTATGCTCAGGGGAGTGGGCCTTGACTTTATCCTATTTGAAGTGGGCATTTTACTGATTATGACATTGGTATTCCTGCTGATTACCTGGCGGAAATTCAAGATTCGGTTGGAGTAGATAAGCACCTAAACGGATAAACAAAAAATAATGCAGACCTTACGATACCTCATACAAAAAGAGTTCATCCAGATATTTCGGAACAAGGCCTTGTTGCCCATGATGACCGCCTTGCCCATTATCCAATTGATCGTACTCTCCAATGCGGCATCCAATGATGTAAAGGATGTCCGTTTAGTGGTGGTAGACAATGACCAATCTGAAATATCACGTTCGTTGACCCGAAAAATAGATGCGAATGATCGTTTTACCTTGGTCGAGGTCTCGTTTAGCCATGATGCGGCCTTTGAGCTGATGCAGCGTAACAAGGTCGATATCATTTTGGAAGTGCCTTCTAATTTTGAAAGGGAATACTATAGAAGGGAGGCCCCAAAAGTTCAGATGCTGGTAAATGCCATAAATGGACAACAGGCTACTGTGGGAAGTGGATATCTGAACAATATCATTGCTTCCCTTAGTGGGGAATTTCAACCCCAAAGATCCCAAATTAGTGGTTCACCAACAGCATTGGTAGAAGTGTCCTCCAATAACTGGTATAATCCCGAATTGAAATACCCCCACTTTATGGCTCCGGGAATCTTGGCCGAGTTGGCTGCCTTATTGACCATTGTACTAAGTGCCATGAATGTGGTACGGGAACGGGAAATAGGTACTATAGAGCAAATCAATGTTACGCCCATAAAAAAATGGGAATTCATTTTGGGAAAGTTGGTGCCCTTTCTGTGCATAGGATTGGTTTTGGTAACGGTGGGTTTATTGGCCAGTAAGTTGATCTTTGATATTCCAATTCGTGGCAGCCTTTTGCTAGTTTTTGGTTATGCCATCATAAACTTGATATGCGTTCTAGGTTTGGGGCTGCTCATTTCCAACTTTGCGGATACGCAGCAGCAGGCCATTTTTGTCGCCTTTTTTTTCGTGCTTATCTTTATTTTGATGTGTGGCCTCTTTACACCCATACAGAGTATGCCCAAATGGGCGCAGTATGCCACGATTCCCAATCCCTTGGCCCATTTCATTTCGGTTACCCGAAAAGTACTGCTAAAGGGAAGTGGTTTTTGGGACATTCGCTGGGAGTTCATCTATACCATCATCCTGGCCGTCCTATTCAACGTTGCCGCCATATGGAGTTACAAAAAACAACAATGATACGCTATTGAGCTTATGTCCAAACGCAACGAAAAACAAACGCTGATCGAGAATATCATCTTGATATTGCTTTTTGTGTTGGGGGCCAATTTTTTCATTTTCCTAAAAATGACCGGAATTGAAAATCCAGTCATAGCCATTGATTCCCGGATAAACGAACCTCCTTCCATTCTTCATTTGCGGATAAGTGTGGGAGGTGCCTTAATAGGCATGCTTATTCTATGGTACGAATCCCGTATCCACCCTAGGGTCACCAAGCGTTTTACATCCTTACTTTTTCGAAGATTGGTATGGCAGACAGACGTAGCCTTCATTATTCTGCTGCCTATTTTTTTGTTGAACGTTCTTTTTGGGGTAACTGAAGACAACCTTTACTTAAAGTCGGCCATTGAGGAATCCCTTGCCTTTATGACCACTGGGCTCTTTTTCTCCTTTTTCATTTATTTCTATTTTTTAAGTATCCTGGTGAGTTTTTTACGGCGCTTGCATAAAAGTTTTGGCCAGCATGTCTTTTACAATTATCTAATTGGAAGGTATACGGAACCTTTGGAAGAAAATCGGACTTTCCTTTTTTTGGATCTAAATGATTCAACACGTATTGCGGAGGAACTGGGACATGTAAAATACAGCCGGTTCCTCAACCGCTGTTTTGATGACATTATAAATGCCGTAAAGGAATATGAGTATGATATTTATCAATTCGTCGGCGATGAAGTAGTATTTACCTGGCCTGCTTCCCGGAATGATAAGGGACAGGCCATCCATATGCATTTGGCCATAAAAAATCAATTCCGCTTTTTTGATAACTTATATCGGACAAAGTTTGGCATCCGCCCTTTTTTTAAGGCGGCCGTTAGCACGGGCAAGGTTACGGCAACCCTAGTCGGAGGAAAAAGGAAGAATATAGCCTATCATGGTGATGTCCTTAATACCACCGCAAGACTTTTGGGCCTTTGTAAAAAATATGGAAAGGACATTCTCTTTACCCATTTCTATTTGAAATCCCTGGAACACCCTTTTTTTGAACATGAGCTCATTGCCACCTTAAAATTAAGGGGCAAGGCCAATGAAAGTAAGGTATATGCCCTAAAATAGTGAAGCGCTGGATCCATATGATAAAAGAAAACTATATACCGAACTTTATTTTAAACAAAGCCTTAGCGTTAGTAGTATTCCTAATAACCATACAGTTTAACATTAGGGCACAAAACAGAATAGACAGTACCAATTTCAAAAGGTATATAAAGAGCCTACCGGCATTCACAATGTACAAGGACAACTACTTCATTACCGGAACTTCCATCGACCAAACGGTTTCTTCGGAAACAAGCGATGCCAAATTTCAATTGGGGTTTAAACAGCGTTTGACCAATCTCGAAATGCCATGGGAAACCTTTCTGTTCCTTACGTATCAACAAAAATCATTTTGGGATATTTATAAGGATTCCTTTCCGTTTCGTGAGACCAATTACAATCCCACTTTGGGGTTGGCCAAGTTGTTTGTCGATGGCACAGGCATCAAGGCTGGTCTTTGGTTTGCCTTTGAACATGAATCCAATGGACTTGGTGGGGAAGATTCACGGAGCTGGAATTATTTTTCCTTACAATACCTTAAAGTGGGCGGACAAAATTGGCAGTTTCGTGCCGAGGCCTGGCTGCCTATTGGTAACATAGACGGCAATCCGGACATCACCTCATATAGGGGATATTTTAAACTGGGGGCTACCCATAGAATTACGCAAAACTTCTTTTTTGATTTGGATCTTCAACCCGCCTATGACGGGCAATTAAGAGGGAGCATCGAGACTGGATTAAGTCTCAAGATTTCAAAAAATAGCAACCAGTTCGTATACCTACAATACTTTGGGGGCTATTCCGAAGATCTTATTGATTACAATAGGAGTGTAAATAATCTTAGGATTGGCGTAGCCTTCAAGGATCTGTTTGCCAATTTTGATCAAAGACCAAGAATAAACTAAACAATTATGAACTTAAAGTCCTACCATTTCGAAAAGTCAAGAATGAAATACCTATGCCGAAACAATGCCATAAGACTTTACATTTTACTGTATCCTTACTAACTTAATAACGCTTAAAGAACAAACCCATGAAAAAGTTTCTAAAAATTACCGGATTCATTTTAGCAGGATTGATATTGATCCTATTATTGATCTATCTCGTTTTCACGATTAAATGGCATCGGGAATCGGCCGCCAACCTGGAACTGTTGGGAGACGAAGCTCCAATTCTCACGACCAATGGACATGAGTTCCGAGATCTGAACAAAAATGGAAAATTAGATCTTTATGAGGACACCCGGGCATCCCTTGAAAGTCGGGCGGAAGATTTAATCTCACAGATGAACCTCGATGAAAAAGCAGGTTTGATGTTCGCTCATTTTTTGGGTATGGAAAAAGATGGTTCACTACTTGAAATTCCAACCTTCTCCGACCCTTTTTCGTTTATGACCGAAAGCACCTCCGGTACTATCCTAAAAAAGAAAATGAACCATGTTCAGAACCTTGGTGGAGCTTCCGCCCTAGTCTATGCCACTTGGAACAACAACCTACAGAAATTTGCCGAACGAACACGTTTGGGCATTCCCGTGACCCTTATTTCCGATCCTCGGCATGGTACCATGGCCATGCCCGGCGCAAGTGCCGAGGCAAAATGGATTTCCGTCTGGCCATCCCAACTCGGGTTTGGTGCCATTGGGGACACGGTTTTGATGCGGGAATTTGGAGATATCGCACGACAGGAATACTTGGCTCTTGGCATTCGTTTGGCACAACATCCTATGGCGGACATTGCGACGGATCCACGTTGGGCCAGGGTCAACGGTACCTTTGGCGAGGACGCCCACCTGAGCGCGGCACTTACAAAAGCCTACATCCTAGGTTTTCAGGGTGACAGTATTGGTCCACAAAGTGTGGCGTGCCAAACTAAACATTTTGCCGGAGGCGGACCACAGGAAGATGGCTGGGATGCCCATTTTAAAAGCGGAAAGGGTCAAGTATATCCGGGAGATAATTTTGATTATCATCTGATACCCTTTACGGAAGGTGCCTTCGCGGCAAATACGGCCCAAATAATGCCGTATTATGGCATTCCAAAAGGTCAGGTAAAAGAAGAGGTAGGGTTTTCCTTTAGTAGGGAAATGATTCAGGAACTGTTGCGTGATTCCTTAAAGTTTGATGGAGTGGTAGCCACGGACTGGGGCATAATTTCCGATATGGCGGTAAAAGATGCTTCGGCCTGGGGTGTGGAACATTTATCCGAAAAAGAACGTGTTAAAAAGGTCCTGGATGCCGGGTGCGACGTCTTTGGAGGAGAATATGTTACCGAGCATATCATTGAACTCGTTGAAAGCGGTGAGGTTTCGGAAGAAAGAATCAATATCTCCGTACGACGAATTTTAAGGGATAAGTTTAGATTGGGACTCTTTGACGATCCCTATGTAGATCTGGACGGAGTAGATATCGTCGGAAATCCTGTTTTTGTTGAAAAAGGCAAAGAAGCCCAAAGAAAATCATTGGTCTTGTTGAAAAATGAGGAGAAAATACTTCCTCTTTCCGCCAATATGAAGATTTACCTTGAAGGGATGGAAAAGAAGGGGCTTAATGAGAAGTTTCCACAGATTGTGGAGGATATGGACGAGGCGGATGTTATCATTCAAAAATTGGAAACCCCTTCCTCGCCACCTGAGGGAGGGAGTCTTTTGGAGAGGCTTATCCCGCAAGGAAGGCTGGACTTTCCAGAGGACGAAAAAGAGGAGATTCTGGAACGTACCCGTTCCAAACCCACCATTACGGTGCTTACCATACAAAGGCCTCCGGTAATCCCGGAAATCAATGCTGCCAGCAAAGCCGTAATAGCGGATTTTGAATGTGAGGAAGAGATCATCCTAGAACTGATTTTTGGAAAGTTCAACCCCAGCGGAAAATTACCCATTGAAATTCCCTCCTCCGCGGAGGCGGTGGAAAAACAGTTGGAGGATGTTCCTTATGATTCCGAAAACCCTTTGTATCCATTCGGACACGGATTGTCTTATTCGTACTAAAACCGAAATCCTGTTGAAGGAAATTACATGGAAACAAAACCGAAGGATTTCACTATTCTATCAAACCAAAAAAACGGGGCAACCATAGGGAAATTTCGCCAAAGTAAGTAATAATCAATAAAATCAGTACCATGGCCCCCAGCAGAGGTAATAACGGGGCTATGACCCTGGTCACGGGTACTTTGGCCACGCCGCTACCCACAAAGAGCAAAGTTCCTACAGGTGGGGTACATACGCCAATACAAAGGTTAAGTACTATGACCATCCCAAATTGCACGGGATGCATGCCCAAAGCCATGGCCACAGGCAAAAAAATTGGTGTAAAAATGAGAACGGCGGGCGTCATGTCCATAAAAGTACCCACGATCAACAAGGTAATATTGATCAATAGCAGTACCAAAAAGGGGTTGTTTACGGATTCCACCAAAAGTGATGTCAACATTTGGGGTATGCCTTCAAAGGAAAAAAGCCACGACATGGCCATTGAAGTAGCGATCAAGAACATGACTACGGCCGTGGTCTTGGCACTTTGCAATAAAATGGGCCTGAAATCCGTAAACTTTAGTTCCCGATTCAAAAACCCTAACAAAACGGCATAGACCACGGCAATGGCGGCCGCCTCGGTAGCCGTAAATATTCCGGCAACGATTCCGCCTACGACGATAACCAAAAGGGTAAGGCTCAGAAAGGCATCTTTGAAATCAATAAAAAGTTGTTTAAACCCAACGCGAGGAGCTCTGGGCAAATTCTTTCTTTTGGCATAAAGGAACACCATAAACATCAATGCCAATCCTACCAGGATACCCGGAGCATAACCGGCAATGAACAAGGCCGCTACGGACGCTGTACCCCCACTTGCCAGGGCATAGACGATAAGCACATTACTCGGGGGAATCAATAGACCCGTTGTCGAAGAACTAATATTTACCGAAGCACTGAATTCCCTAGGATAACCTTCCTTTTCCATCTTATCGGTCAAGGTACTGCCTATGGCCGATGCCGCGGCTATAGCGGATCCCGAAATTGCGCCGAATAGCATGGCCGCTATGATATTCACGTATGCCAAACCACCGGGAAGGCTCCCGATAAGCGATTTGGCAAAATCTATCAATCGTTTTGCAATGCCACCACGGTTCATAAGCTCCCCGGCCAAAATAAAAAAAGGAATCGCCAATAACGCGAAATTATCGATTCCTGTGGTCATTCGTTGGGCCGCAGTGGTGGTGGCGGGCATAAAAACAATGTTCAAAAGTAAGGTCAATGTGGTAGAAATACCTATGGAATAGGCTACGGGAACGCCATAGGCCAATAGACCGATAAAACTAATGAACAAAACTAGGATGCTTATGGTTTCAATGCTCATGGGCTTTTGGACTAAAGGTTATGGTTATATGGTATATACAAAAGAACATTATGATAAGTCCACTAATAGGTACAATGGAATATACAAACCCAAGCGGAACGTTCAAAGCAGGCGAAATCTGACCCAATTTCGAGGTGGTGTAGACCAAATTTCCGCCACCAATAACCATGACCACCAAAGCAAAAAGGGCCATAAGCCATTGTATCTTTCTTTGTCGCTTCCTTTTTTTCTCAGGGGAAAGTTTGGAAACCAGAAAATCCATGGAAAGATGTCCTTCCTTCATTCCATTAATGTAAGTAGCACCTAAAAGAGTAAGCCAAATCAAAGCAAAACGTGCGAACTCCTCAGTAAACGAGCTGGACTGTCCTACGATATACCTAGATACCACCTGCCATACGACATCAACAACAAGAAGCCCGAAAATGAGCACCAAAAAGGCCTCGATAATTGTATTCAACGTCCGGTACAAACGTTTCATCATTGCGATTTAATTTTCTCGATATATTCCTTCATTTTCGGGTCTTGCATTAATCGCTCCATTACGGGACTTGATTTGGAGGCAAAGGGTTCCTTTTTCGGATAGTTGAATTCTACTTGGGCCTTTTTAAGCACCTCCATATTTTCCTTTACCGTTTCCCGCCAGTAGTGTTTCTGTTTTTCCACACTTTCGGAAGCCGCTGAATGTAACCATTCCTTTTCTTCATCCGATAAGGTATCCCAAAACTTGGTTCCTATCACCACTACATCAGGGACCATGCTATGCTGGTCAAAGGAATAATATTTGCACACCTCATAATGGTTGGAGGTCACGAAGGAGGGAATGTTGTTCTCCGCGCCGTCCACAACATTCTGCTGTAATGCGGTATAGAGTTCCCCATAGGCCATTGGTGTGGCAGAAGCACCCAAGGTGTTGACCATATCAACCGACATTTGATCGTTCATGACCCGTATTTTCAGGCCTTTCAAATCATCCGGAGTCTGTATTGGTTTTCTTTTGGTGTAAAAACTTCTGCTGCCTGCATCATAAAAGCAAAGCCCGCGTAAAAGATATTCCGTTCCACCCTCCAATAACTCCTGTCCTACCTCGCCCTCCAAAACCGAAAACAAATGCTCACTATCCCTAAAAAGGTAGGGTACTCCCATTACCTTGTATTCCGGGGCAAAATTGGACATGGACGCGGCACTTACCTTGGTCATGGCAATACTGCCAATCTGCAATAGTTCCAAAACCTCACGTTCCGTCCCCAATTGGCCGTCCGGAAAAATCTTTATTTGAAGCTTGCCATCGGATTTCTCGTCCACGAACGTTTGCATATCCAGAATACCTTTATGTACAGGATGCGTTATGGGCAAGGAATGCGCAAAATAGAGTATTTTTTGGTCTCTGATCTCAGAACAGGATACTTGAAAAAGAGCGAATACGGCAATGGATAGGAGGATCAAAAAAGTGAAACGGTATCTATTGCGCATATTTTAAGTAATGAAGTCCTATGGTACGGGGGTATCCACTTTACCGCGTATAAATATAGGAAAGAAAGTGGTTCTTGCAATTTATTTTTGCCGTGCCGTTTTTAAAGCTTCGATTGTTGTATAATATTTTGAAATCATATTGGGCACCTCCCATTCCGGGAGTTTTCCGGCCTCTAAATACTTTAAATAGTTTTCCGTTACTTGACCGAAATGGGCCTCATGACCAATTTTGAATTCATCCGGAATAGCAATACGATACCCATCCT
Source organism: Ulvibacterium sp. (assembly GCF_965228935.1). GTDB lineage: Bacteria > Bacteroidota > Bacteroidia > Flavobacteriales > Flavobacteriaceae > Ulvibacterium. Next base: position 4,809,156 of record NZ_OZ245846.1, read on the forward strand.
CTGAAAGCTTTTCCATGGCAACTCCTGGAAACTCGGTATTTATTTTAGTATTGATAGCGTCTGTAATGCCGGCTTCAAAGCCCTCTTTTTGTTTGGGCCGAACGTACAACATAGGCTTATAACCCTCTTCTGGCCCTTGTTTAATGATCAAATCACTTTTGGTACCTCGCATAATACTATAATGGGTGTCCCCCGTTCCCTCGGGAGCCTGGTAATTCCAAATTACGGAAACCTTGGCTAGCTTTCCGTTTATTTTGTAACGCATTTCCCCATTACAGTATACATGCAACTTTTCGTCCTTAATATCCTTTTGTAAATAGTCCGGATACGTATCGAGACCAGTAACTTTCTGAAATTCGTCCTTGGTCAAAATAGTGGGCCAACGTTTGGCATTAAGCATTTCAATATCCGTAGAATCGATGATCTGGCCGGGAAAGGCTTCCCATTGTACCAAGTCTACCAAATGTGTGGTTACATCTACTATGCCCTCACCTTCCTCATTTATATCAAAAAACCAAGGGGGACGTACCAAAGGTTGTCCTGAAACATATTTGAAAAAATGATGGACACTTTCCTTACTAATGGCCGGTTCCTCCAGGGAACCCTCCATCAATTCGCCGAACACGGAAGGCAATGTGGAAAAAAGTTTCTGCATGACCGTCGTCGATTCAAAACGTTCGGTCATGATATCATAAATGAGAAGGTTCTTTTCTTCGGCAATTTGAAAGGCCTCCTTCAATTTTTCAAATCCCTCGGGACTAATGACCAAGGGCTTATCGGCATATACATTGAGACCGGCCTTGACCGCTTCCAAAATGTAATCGATTTTTTTCGAATTTTTCCCGGCAACGATCATTACATTTCCCGGTTTTTCGGCAAGCATCTTTTCCAAATAATCGGGGCCTAGGTAATTCTTTGTGTTCCAATCCGTTGGTGACTCGTACCTGCTATTGTATGCCTCGATTTTGGTTAAAAAGTCCTGCACTTCCGGCCCTTCGGGAGCAAAAAGATAAATAGTGGAATCAACTTGGGGATACATGGTCTTGTGTACCAAGGCCGCATGAAAATGACCCGGATCCAAGGTCATCAACTTTACTTTTTCCACTACTTCTTCCCGATCCATTTTTTCATTGGTTTTTTTTTCCGCGCAGGCAAGGCAGAGTATCAATAAAAACAAGATCTTATACTTCATTCTTTTTGGTTTCATTACTTGTTAGGGAAAGTTATGATTTTTCCCGGGACTTTGCGTTACCGTTTTGAATCCATTTAAGGAAAGATCCTAAACCTTTACATAATCGGTTCCATAGGGTTTACGTTGTTCCCGCGCCAACATGGCATTGGCCTCGTCATCATTGACGAAGGTCTCGGTCTTATTGTCCCACTCCAATTTTCTATCGAATTGCATGGCGATGTCACTGATCAAACAAATGGCACAGGCCTTATGTCCTTTTTCAATAGGTGAAATGGGTTGCTTTCGCGTTTTGATACACTCCAACCAGTTGCCGTGCTGATCTTCGATCTTTTCAAGATGTATTTCGTTATCACCTATGACGGATTCCAATATTTTGGGATCAGAGGCATTTAGGGCCTTTGCGCTTTTTTCCTTATCCACGGGATCAGATGCAGACGCTTGATAGGCGCCACGAGAGACGAAAATCCATCCATCCGTGCCCTCATAGCGGATTCCATTGGTATATCCTCCACTGGTATAGACGGTCATACCGTTATCATATTCGTGCTTTACGAAGAAGTCGCCATGTACATTCCAGAGGCCGGACTTTGGAAATTCAGCCAGTGCCTCTACGGAAATTGGACCTGTCAACTCCGTATCCATTCCCCAGGCGGCCGAATCGTAATGGTGTTGGCCCCAACCGGTGATCATACCGGCCCCATAACTTCGTAACCTCAACCAGCCTGGTCGGCTATATCCTTCTTTGGGATGGACCCCGATTTCAGTATAAGGTACCTTGGGCGTAGAACCCAACCACATGTCAAAGTCCAGGTTGGAGGGTACTGGCATCTCGGGTGCTTCAGGACCCGAGGGGTCTCCGGGCAGTCCGATTTTTACCGTATGTATTTTTCCTATTCTTCCGTTTCTCACAAGTTCGGCAGCTACCCTAAACTGGGGCATGGCCCGTTGTTGTGTACCTACCTGAAGAATTGCACCTGTCTTCCTAATAACGTCCTGCAATTGTTGACCTTCCTTTAAGGTCAAGGATGTCGGTTTTTGCAAATAGATATCCTTCCCGGCCAAAGCCGCTTCCATAGCAGGTTGTGAATGCCAATGGTCCGGGGTACTTATCACCACCGCATCAATATCTTTGTCAATGAGCATTTCACGATAGTCGCCATAGGTTTTGGTATCCATATATTTGGCCTTGCCCGTCTTTTCCCTATAAAAGCCATCGACCAAATTTTTGGCATCCGCGGCCCTTTTGGAATCCACATCACAAACGGCGACGAACCGAGCCTCGTCAAAACGGATCGTATCATGAATATCATGGGAGCGTGCGATACGCCCACAACCAATTTGACCAATATTGATTTTGTTGCTAGGGGCTTCCTTGCCCATAACATGTGCGGGTACTATACTCGGGAAACCCACCATTGCGGCTGTTCCCATTGCTGTTTTTTCCATAAAATTTCTTCGCTTCACGATATTCTTGGTTTTATTTACTCTTTAATTAGTTGTACTTGTGGCGGATTTGCAAATGCTTGCCAGTAGGCTTCGGCCTCTTCGGCTTTGAGTGCACCGTCAAACACCACCATTCTATAATTCAACTCATATGTTTTATCGGGTTCAATTTTCCATTCTTCATGCCGAATCGGACAAAATTCGAAGAACATATCCCCCCTACCCCCATTGGCATCAACAGGCCATATACGCATAGGTTCGGGATACATCCGGTTTTTAGGATGACTCAGAAACAGAATACCATGCGTTCCCTGTCCGTCCGAAGATGCGCCGCTAACAATACACCAGCGGGCATTGCTACCATCGGCCGTCAATCGATCCTTGCCTTCGGAAGTGAGCACGGAACAGTTATCCTTATGCCAGCGTTCATTGAATCGCAGGCCGATACCGCCTCCGTAGCGGTAGGCCTCAAAAAGCATTCCCGATTCCAGCGGCGAGGTAAAAGTAGTGGTATAATCCAACATATACCGATCGGGACGTTCCAAATTCCAAAGTTGCACCTTCAAATCCTCGTTTAGTGCCACTTGAGGCGCATTGGCCGTCTTTAAATCGATATGTTCTTGGGCTGCCGTAAAGGAGGCAACAACATTGCCGGAACGGGTTTCCTTAAATTTCTTGAAAAGTACGGTTCCCATACCCTCGCCCAGATTCCAAAAATCTACCCGTTCCCCATCGACCTGTGTATGGGTCCATGGCCCCCATAACCCATAGTGATGATAATGATCCGGAGGCTGAATACGTGTGAGTGTATCCCCTTTTGGTGTTCGTATGGGATGTAGGTATCCGGATTTTTTATAGAGGGAATCAACACCTTTGGGAGGATACTTCATTTCATACCTGTATTGTACCAACGGAATATCTTCCAAAGACAATTGAAGACTTCCACCATGCTTGGAAGCGGATAGCCTTGGGCCGCTTATCAATTTCTTTTCGACTTTTTCCAGGTTATAGGAAGCCTTTTTATCCGGATGATGAAGAAACCAGAGTTTTTGCCCCTCTTCATCCCTTTGGTAAGAAACTGGCTCCCCATCACTGAAAATCATGTAATCATCGTCAGCAATAGTTTTGAAATCGCTAAGTTCCAGAGCTACTGGAACGGTATTTAAAATACCGTCGCCCTCCTTCACCTCAAATCGATATATCTCTTTTTCCTGGCATGACCCTAAAGTGATGACGAGGCAAAAAAGAAAAATCTGTTTCATGGACAAAGGTTTAGGCGACGGAATTTAAGAAAAAACTAACAAACTCAAACTCACTCAACTTATATCATTCACCGGATTCAGGTATGCTGGTCAGCGGAGGAATATTGTTCTCCACTCCCGGATATCCTTCATTTTGGTTAATGGTCCCCTGCGTATTTGCATTTATCGCTGGTGCCGGTATGGGCCATAGTACATGATACGGACTCATGGTAAACGCAACCCCAAATATGGTTCGAAGTCCAGGAATATTGTAAAAATCCGTTACATCCATAATACGGTCAAACCAAAAATTGGACTGGGAAAAATTATCCAAATTATAGGAAGTTCCCAGATATGATGTTCTTCCCGTTCTTGCAAAAATGTAGGCCATCCGGGTCAATTCCGTATTTCTAGGTTCCTCGTAATAGAGTTCCCTGGCCCGTTCGTCCAAAATCATAGCGATATTAACATCAGTAGCATCTATAGGATCTGCCTCCGCCCTTTCGCGAACTGCATTGATATCTGCAGCGGCCATGGCATTGTTATTATTCCAAAAATAAGCCTCGGCCCTCAAAAGGTAGGTTTCAGCCAAACGATAGATGTACCAATCCCCATGTCCTCCTGATGGTCTAGTGGCCGTAGGATCTTCCACAAACAGTTTATACTGGGGAAAACCATACCAATTACGTATGGTATCCGAACATAAAGGTGTGCCATCCGGTAGGTATAGCTGTAAATTTTGGCCGTAAAACGAATTGCCATCTGCCAACAACTGAGGTTCGTTATAGACCAAATCTTCCATATCGATCCAATTCCCGTTGTTCCGATTATGTCTCTGGTCATTGTTGGCGTTCTCCCAAACATCTATAGTGCTATAACGCGTACCCCGGTTTCTACCGATGCCCCGGCCCACTTCCAAAACCAATGGGATGTCCGCCAAGGGGTCGTCTGACATACCGTCCTGACCATCCGGGGTATTGATAAACCGCCACCATAATGGAACGGCCTGGCGCATAATACTGGTACCGTTACCGAAAGCACCTCTATCCCTAAACTCCAGCCGATCTATGGCCACCAAAATCCCTTCCGTGTTGCCCGGTAGACTTTTGTTCTCTACCTGGTGTAAATCCCAGGTAACATCCTTATCGACATTGGATTCATCAACTCCAAACCTACTTCGCATTAAATCATAATTGCCTCCATCGATGACTTGGGACGCTGACGCGATTGCCTCATCAAAATCACCCAGTGCCAAATTTACTTTGGTCAATAAATGCAAGACGGCTCCTCTAGTAATCTCTCCGCCGGCGGCAGTTTCATTGACCATGGGTACGGCCATATTAAGATCTTCCTGAATTTTCCTGAGGATAACATCCCTTTCCGTGGATACAAAATCCAATCGAGGCCCCGATATCTCCTCCAGAACAAATGGAACATCCCCAAATTGATGGGTCAAGCGATAATAGCGATAGGCCCTATGGAACAAAGCCCTACCCAAAATATCGTTTCGCTGTGCCTCACTTTCGAATTCGGCATCGTCCAGCCGATTTAATACGGTATTGGCGAATTTGATCCCTTCATAAAATTCCTCCCAAAACCATCCAATCTTGTTGGTGTTGGAATTGTTGAGATCGGCATCCGGGAGAATCTGCGCATTCAAATCCTGTGCTGGCCCCGCTTTGTCCGTTGTGCCCTCTATGGCCACCTCGGAAAAAATGTTTTCCGTAATCATAGGTGCTCCATCCCCGTAAAACTCTGCCCTGATACCGGTTAGAGCTTGGGCCAACACGGCATTTAGTCCTTCAGGAGTATTCAGGGCATTCTCCGGGGTGAAGAAGGATTTTGGTTCCTGTGTCAAGAATTCCTTGGTACACGAAAGTGGGATGCAAGCCAAAACAAACAGCACCACTGCCTTATATCCATATTTCTTACTTAAATTTTTCATAGTTCTATCTATTTTCTCTTTGTTATAAACTTATATCAAGACCCAGTGTAAAAAATCGTGGCACGGGTTCTCGGCCATTACCTACCAATTCACCGTCATCATTCCTGCTTGCCCCGTTAATATCGGTACCTTGGGGGTCATAGAAGTCCCAGTCCGGTGCCCAAACCGCCACATTACGGACGTTGCCATATATGCGGACACTGCTTATCCCAAACCTGGACAGAAAGGCTTGTGGGAGTCTATATGCCAAGGTAATATTGCTCAATCGAATAAAGGAACTGTTGCGATAAATGTTGAAGGCGGCACTACCATCATTGGAAAACAGTCGGGCATAGTCGTTCAAAGGGTTTTCCGGAGTCCAATAGGGTGTCACCGGAGAATTTACCCGATCCACAAAACCATTCCTATTCTTGGCCTCATTGAAAACCCGCTTTTGACCTAGATTGGAGTACAATTCAAAGGCGAAATCAATATTCTTGAAAAATGTAAACCTATTTGTCATACCCCAAATGTACTGGGGTGCACGGTTCCCCACGAAAACCTTGTCATCATCGTTCAAAATTCCGTTGTTATCCACATCCCGGAGTTTAAAGTCACCGGGCTCCACACCGTAACGGGCGGCCTCATCGGCCTCATCCAATTGCCATACCCCTAGTTCCTCAAAATCCCAAATGATATCCACAGGCTGGCCAATAAATCTTCTGTTCACAATATCATCCAATTCATTACCATTCTCGTCCAGATCTCCATAAAGTGCATTGATTTTGTTCCTGTTCATGGAAAAGTTGAAATTAGTACTCCATGCAAAGTTCTCCCTATTAAAATTTTGGGTGGATATTACAAATTCCAGCCCTTGGTTCTGTACCTCCCCCAAATTGGTGAACACATTTTCAAATCCAGTAACATTGGGCAATTCACGTTCAACGATTAAATCCGTGGTGATGTTTCTATAAGCATCGATCGATCCCTCGACGACACCTCCGGCAAAACTAAAATCCAACCCTAAGTTGACCGCCTTAGTCCTTTCCCAGCGTAGATCAGGATTTTGGAGGGTAGTATTATCAAGGGTAGCTACCGGTATTACTCCGGAGTCGCCAACATTAAGATAGTTGCCAGCCGCCAATTGGGATAACTGGGCATATGCGCCTAATCCGCGTTCAGCCTCAAAAGACCTAAAACCACCCGGGTCAGGGTTGGTATCAATTCGCCTTCCACTACCAAAACCTCGATTTCCATTTTCACCATAGGAGGCCCTAAGCTTTAAAAAGGTGATAAGATCGGACTTAAAGAAATCTTCTTCGGAAATGGTCCATGCCCCGGCAATAGAGGGGAAAAACCCCCGTTGATTGGCAGCTCCAAAGGCTGAATAACCATCCCTACGCATGGTTAAACTCAGATTGTACTTGGCATCATAATTATAATTGAGACGCGTCATAATAGCGTCGCCCGTGGTTTCCTCATCATCCGAGAATACCCCTTGGATAAGCCCTGCCTGTAAGGCGCCAAAACCCAAAGCGTCATTGGGCTCAAAGGTATTGGAATTGGCAATGGTGGTAAAGGTCTGATACTTTTCTGCATAGAATAAGGCAGTTAGGCCAAAGGTATGTTTCCCCAAGGTCTTGTCCCAACGGATAATATTGTCCAACTGGTATTCCGTTTGCTTGCGATTCCAACGCTGCGAGCGCCCTACCTGATTGTTGGGATTTAACGATGAGGCATGAACAAAGTATTCTTCGACATCCAAACGATTGGTATAACCCAGTTCATAGGAGAATCCCAAGGGCAATTGCACCTTGGCATATATCCGCGAGTTGAAGGAATGCTCCAAATCTACCCAATCGTCGTATGTAGGCCTTAAAAAGGCACTTTGGGCACCTGCCCCAGGGTCGTCCTGTGGGCTGATTCTCAAGAATTCCCCAGAATCGTCGAACTCGGAACCCCAAGGTGAGGAAGCAAAAACCTGGTTTTGGTCGGCCGGTAAAAAACCTTCGTCCCTTTTGGCAAATTGGGTGTTCATCCCCACGGTCAACCAATCGTTAATCTTGGCATCCAAATTTAAACGGGATCGCAAGGTCTCAAATTTTTCACCCGCTATGATACCTTCGTTGGACATACGGCCGATAGACCAGTAGTAGTTTAGCCCTCCATTACTCCCGGAAATGCTGACGTTCTGCTCGTTTCTAAAACCGGTTTGCATGATCTTATCATACCAGTTGATACTATTACCGGCCAAATAGTTATTGACTTCTACATTTTGAAACCCTATTCGGGTCAACCAAACTGCTGTCGGATCTCCCTGTGCCCCGGTATAACCCAGCCATTGATCCAAAGTGACCCCATCCGGTAAGTTATTGGGATTGTCAAATACCCCAGGATTTTCAGAAGCGAACTGGCCTCGGCTACTTTTAAAGACGTCCACCCGCCAATTGGCATAGCCCTCGGGGCTATACGGCCTAACCGGATTTGCCTCTCGGGTTATGCCTACGCTAGTGTTGATATTGATTACAGGCTTATCGCTAGTTCCCCTTTTGGTGGTCACTAGGATAACACCACTGGCCCCACGAGCTCCATAAACGGCAGCGGAACTGGCATCTTTCAATACATCTAGCTTATCGATATCGGCCGGGTTGATATCCGAAAGATCTCCCGTATATAGAATACCATCGACTACGATCAAAGGACTACTCCCCGCGGCCAAGCTGTTGTTTCCCCGTATCTGGATTTCACTATTTCCCTTTGGAGTGGCGGAAAATCCTATGTTTAGGCCTGCAACGTTACCGCGCAAGATATCAGTGACCGTATTAACGGATTGATTGGCAACTTCGGTAGCATCCAGTTGCGCCACCGCACCGGTCAAATCTTTCTTTCTTACGGCTCCATACCCCACCACCACAACTTCGTCCAGGGTTGAGGCCGTGGCTACCATGGTAACATTGATTGTGGAGTTGCCCTCCACGGGTATTTCCTGGGCTTCAAAACCAATGTAGGTAAATACTAAGGTAACATTGGCATTGGAGACCTCTATGGAATAGTTTCCATCAAAATCCGCAGAGGCACCATTAGTAGTACCTTTTTCCACCACGGCCGCACCGGGCAAGGGTACTCCTGCATCATCAACCACTGTTCCAGTAACCATAAAAGAGTCCTGACTATACGAAAATATAGTGAACATCACGGCAAAGAGGCATAGGATCCATGCCCTTTTTGGAACTTTCGCTTTTTCAAATAAGTGTTTCATAAAATCGGTCATTTAAGTTTAGAATGTTGAATTGTTAAACAAATCTAAACAAAAATCGCATTAATGCAATCGATTGCGTAAAAATTTATGAAACAAATGTATTTTTTAACGCAACAAACGTTTTATGGGTTCTCCAATACCTTCCAAACCGATTTGTTAAAAGTTTTTATCCGCTTTTTTTCTCGGTTCCATATTTGTTGCGTATTATTGTTGCAGAAAGTGTTGCCATTATGGGTAAAAAAATTACGATTTACGACTTGGCAAAAAAGCTCAACGTCTCTCCTGCAACGGTGAGTAGAAGTTTGAACGACCATCCATCCATAAGTAAAAAAACAAAGGACAAAATCATTGCCGCGGCCAAATCCTTGGGATATCGCACCAACAAATTCGCCGCGAACCTAAGCCAACAAAAATCCAATACCATTGGTGTGATAGTGCCCAGATTGAATTCCAATTTTATGTCCACGGTACTGGCCGGTATAGAAAAAGTGGCGAACGACGTTGGCTATAACTTGATTATCAGTCAATCCCTTGAGTCGGCCGAAAAAGAAGTATTGAATGCCAAAACCTTATATGATAGTGGTGTAGATGCCCTAATGATTTCCTTGGCTTATGGTACGGAAAACTTTGATCATCTTACGACATTTATCGATCGAAAGATACCCTTATTGTTTTTTGATAGGGTATTTGATCTCCCCAATTGTCCGACGATTTTAATTGATAATGAGGCTGCGGGCTATGAGGCTACGGAACATTTAATAAATCAAGGTTGTACCAATATCCTGCACATTGCCGGGGGATTGAAAAGAAATGTATATTGCCAAAGGTTCAAGGGCTACAAAAGGGCTTTGGAAAAATATGGTATCACCTTTAGAGAGGATAATTTGGTAGAAGTAGACCTGGATTTAAGTAGAGTACCGGAAGTAATAGCCCATATTAAAGAATCCGACCCAAAAATTGACGGATTGTTCGTGGCCAATGATACCTTTGCGGTTCACTGTATCAAAGAACTCAAAAAGGAAGGATATCGCGTCCCACAGGATATAAAAGTCATGGGGTTCAACAATGACCCGGTATCCGAAGTCATTAGCCCCAATCTAAGTACAATAGACTATCCAGGCTATAAAATGGGTGTGTTGGCCGGGCAAAGCATTATTGGACATTTAAGTGGTACCATAAATTTGCAATCTGCCAATCAAATTACCCTTAGACATACCTTAATCATTCGGGAATCTACCCAAAAATAATCGGCATATTATGAAAAAAGTGACATCGACCGTTCTATTATCCATTTTTTGTTTGATTGTCAAAGCACAGGGCATTCAAGAATTTGAGCCTAACGACGAATGGTTGGCCCAAATAGAAAAAATTGCCCCGACCGAACCAACGGTCAAAAATGTGGGTAAAAAGAGAATTCTGGTCTTCTCCAAAGCCACTGGGTTCTACCATTGGACCATTCCGCATAATATTGAAATGTTGAAAATTCTTGCCAAAAAAAGTAAAGCTTTTGAGATCCACGTAGGTTACGATATTCAAAAATTTGAAAAGAAAAGCCTCAAGGAATATGATGCCGTGATTTTTAACAATTGCAACCCCAGTGGTCCGGATAGAGATCTTTTTGCCGATTTGCTCCGTCAAAACACCTCATTGTCCGATACCGAAATCAAGAACAAAGCTCCAGAATATGAAGCGAATATGATGAACTACGTCAAGAAGGGCGGCGGACTAATGATACTGCACGGCGCCATTACCGTACAGAACAATTCATTGGAATTCAGCAAAATGACGGGAGGCAGTTTTGACTACCATCCCAAGCAACAGGAAATGCACCTGAAGGAAGTAGATGCAAACCATCCCTTGGTGCGAGCATTCAAGGGTAAGGGACTTACCCATATAGACGAACCTTATTTTTTTAAGAATGCCTATTTCGACTACAATTTTAGGCCGTTGCTCTATATTGAAGTGGATCAATTGGAAGATGTAAGAAAAGCAGTAAGCAACAATATCAATTACGTATCCTGGATTAAAAGATACGGTAAGGGACGGGTATTCTATTCTTCTCCCTCCCATAATGCGCAGAGTTTGGAAAATCCTGAATTGTTACAGTTCTTTTTGGACGGTCTACAGTATGTTGTAGGAGATTTGGAGTGTGATGATAGCCCAATTACTCAATAGGTTTTAATATATAAGACTTGCCTATGGTGAATTGTAAAAAGCTTTAGACTTCAACAGTAGTTTGTCGTTTAATGAAAAGGCTTTTTTGCAATTTAAAAAGACCGATATCCAAGGACTTCAAGCACATCAAAATCTAATAAGACTTTTTATTCTTAAATCTTTCTTTTCAGGTAACTCCTCAATTAACAAATGATAGCCATAGGAACAAGGTAAAATAAACGGTACTGTCCAAGAGATTTATGGGTCGTACCTATTTGGATAAAATCCCTGGTCCCACACGAAGTGAAATTGAACCAAGGTAATCCCAGTTGTTATAGCCTAAAATAGTTTTCCCGTAAAAAACACAACCTACCCTTAATTTGTGACAACTTCAACAACGCATTCAAAAGAACGGTCTAAAAAGTGTTAAAAAACAACGCAAATGACAATTATCAGTTTTTACAATAAGCCAAACCTGATATTTTTGCACTTTAAATATGTTAATTCAATATTAATGCTATCTAAATACAATAGCAATACTATCAAAAATAACTAAACTATGGTAGGAGTTAAGTTTAAGGAAGGAACCTGGACCAAAGAAGTCAATGTCAGGGATTTTGTTGCCAACAATATCACACCGTATCACGGGACACATGATTTTTTGGTAGGCCCTAGTAAAAGAACGCAAAGATTATGGGAAGTCTGCAAGAAAGCCGTCGAGGAAGAGCGACAAAACAATGGTGTACGCTCCTTGGATACCGAGACAATTTCCACGGTTACTGCTTTCAATGCAGGATATATCGATAGGGAAAATGAGGTTATTGTCGGCCTACAGACCGATGAACTGCTAAAACGTACCATGAAGCCTTTTGGAGGTTTTAAAGTGGTGCAAAAGGCACTGGCCGAGCATGGAGTACAACCCAATGACCAACTTACAGAATTGTTTACCAAGTATGTTAAAACCCATAACGATGGAGTTTTCGATGCCTACAATTCGGAAATTAAAAAGTACCGATCATTGGGTATTTTGACGGGGTTGCCCGATAATTATGCCCGTGGTAGGATTATTGGTGATTACCGTCGTGTACCCCTATACGGAATAGACTTCCTTATTCAATGTAAAAAGGACGATCTGGAGCAAATTGCCGGTCCAATGAGTGATGATGTCATTCGCCTAAGGGAGGAGGTTTCGGAACAGATAAGGGCCCTAAGGGAAATCATCAAACTGGGCGCCAAGTACAATTTGGATCTAAGGCGTCCGGCGCAAAACGCCCAAGAAGCGGTACAATGGGCCTATATGGCCTATTTGGCCGCAGTCAAGGAACAGGATGGAGCGGCCATGTCCCTGGGTAACATTTCCACATTTCTGGATATTTTCATAGAGCACGACCTTCAGGAAGGGCATATCACCGAAATGGAGGCCCAGGAGTACATTGATCAGCTCGTTATGAAATTGCGGATGGTACGCCATTTGAGAATGGCTGCCTATGAAGAGATTTTTGCAGGCGATCCAACATGGGTTACCGAGGCCATAGGAGGAATGTTCTCCGATGGAAGGACCAAAGTGACAAAAACGTCGTTCCGTTTCCTAAACACCTTGTATAACTTGGGTCCCTCGCCAGAGCCCAACCTCACCGTGTTGTGGTCTCAAGACATGCCTGAGAATTTTAAGGCATACTGTGCAAAAATCGCCATAGATACCTCATCCATTCAATTTGAAAACGATACACTTATGCGGAGCGGTAGGGGATCTGATGATTATGGTATTGCCTGTTGCGTCTCATATCAAGAGTTGGGAAAATCGATCCAGTTTTTCGGGGCTCGTACCAATTTGGCCAAGACACTTTTACTGGCCCTTAATGGGGGACGATGTGAAATTACGGGCACCCAGATCGTTAACGGCATATCGGAAATGGAAGGGGAATATCTTGACTTTGATGCGGTAATGGCCAATTACAAGATTGCTATAAAGGAAATTGCCCGTGTGTACAATGATTCCATGAATATCATCCATTACATGCACGATAAATATTATTATGAGAAAGCGCAAATGGCCCTAATCGATTCCAATCCCCGTATTGATATTGCCTATGGTATTGCAGGACTGTCCATTGTGGCGGATTCACTTTCGGCCATCAAATATGCCAAGGTAAAACCTATCCGTAATGCGGAGGGGCTAACTGTTGATTTTAAGATCGAAGGTGAATTCCCCATGTACGGAAACGACGATGATAGGGTCGATGACCTGGCCGTAAACGTGGTGGCCGATTTTAATCGGGAATTACAGCAATTGCCGGTTTACAAAAATGCAAAACCTACCATGTCCGTCCTGACTATTACTTCAAATGTGGCGTACGGCAAGAAAACCGGGGCAACCCCTGATGGAAGGGCAAAGGGTATTCCTTTTGCGCCAGGGGCCAACCCCATGCACGGTCGTGATTCGCATGGGGCCATTGCTTCCCTGAATTCGGTCGCTAAAATCAAATATGAGGATTCCCAGGACGGTATCTCCAATACCTTCTCCATTGTGCCCAAGTCCCTAGGGATGAGGGATAAGGACCGCATTGAAAATCTGACCACGATTTTGGACGGTTATTTCTCCCGAAATGCCCAACATATCAATATTAATGTACTAGATAGGGAAACCTTGATCGATGCAATGGAAAATCCTGGGGAATATCCACAGTTAACGGTTCGTGTTTCCGGTTATGCCGTTAACTTTATAAGGTTGACCCGGGAACAGCAAATGGAGGTCATAACACGTTCCTTCCACGAAACCATGTAATGTTTACGGTTCAAAAAACATCTGGCGACCAGGATTTTTAATTCTCTTCGCCAGATGTTGGCCATACAATAAATCCTCCTATCAAAACTACGGCAAACTCATTACGGGTACATTCCATCGAATCCTTTGGCACACATGATGGTCCAGGAATACGTTTGGTTATATTCCTTCAGGGCTGTAAACTAAAATGTGTGTATTGCCATAATCCGGATACCATTGATACTTCTGGCGGTAAGGAGTATCCTATTGACGAATTGGTGGAGATGGCGGTAAGAATGAAACCTTATTTTGGTGACAGAGGAGGGGTAACCGTATCGGGAGGGGAACCCTTGCTACAATCCAAGGAATTGGTGCCTTTCTTTAAAAAGCTAAAGACCGAGGGCATCCATACCAATATCGATACCAATGGCAGGATTCTGAACAACTATACCAAGGAATTGTTGGACAAGTATGCCGATCTTGTTATGCTGGACATCAAGCATATGACCGAAGAAGGTTACGAGGCCATAACGGGTTTGCGAAACAAGGAAACCACCTTTAATCTGGCCAGATATAGGGAAGCGTCCGGAAAGAAAATGTGGCTTAGATATGTATTGATTCCTGAACTTACTAACATTCCCGAACTGTTACATGCCCTGGGCAATTATTTTAAGGATTACAATACTATTGAAAGGATAGAGCTTCTGTGTTATCATAAACTTGGTGTCCATAAATGGGAAGCCCTTGGCTGGGAATACCCCTTAAAGGATGCTCGTGAAAATACACAGGAAGAGATACAAACAGCTGTACATATATTGGAAAAGTACTTTAAGAAAGTAACGGTCAATTAATGGAGTTCCAAACACCAAAATACCTTGAACCCCGATAGTATTTAAAACCATTTCGTAGCCCTTGTAGCCTAGAATTACCCATGAATATAAAGTATGGCATATTTCCCACATCCAAGTAACCGCGTCAATTGCCGACAAAATTTTTATTATAAAACCAGTTGGGTTCCTGTAAACCATGTATTATGAAAACCTACAAAGAGCTTCATAAACGAGCTTCCGAATTCACTAGTCGATCGGAATACCTAGATCACGAATTGCAAATAATGAAGCCTAGGAGATACAGGCTAAATCTTCCAGGTAGGGATTTTAGATTTGAATGGGAAGATTTGGTGCCGGCTCTAGCGGGCACCCTGGGTATTATTGCTATGTATTCGTCAGTAATGATAGCTTGGGCCAACGGTTTAACCGAGGCTTGGGACCATATTACACTTGGTAAGGAGTTTGCCATTGAGGTATCACGGGTAGAGATGATAATTCCTGCCCTTTTGTTTGTTGTTTTGGCCTCGGGCTTTTTAAATCCCAGGGCAAACTTGGCCGGTAATCATGGTCCCATGATACCACTTATTGCCAGTATGGCCTTAGCGGGCGCCCATCCATTGGCATTGGCTATCCTAATTGGGGTATTTGGGCTTCTACTCAGTCTTTTTAAGGGAGGATCTCGCTTAGTGGACCTGACCAGCAAAGGAGTCGCCGGTGGGTTGTTGATATTTTTGGGATTTATGGGAGCACTGAGTCAAATCAAGACCGTTCAATCTTGGGGCACGGGACTTGAATCAACTACTGTTGAAGCCGGGTCCATGGGGTTTTTGGGACTAATTATTTTAGGTGTCACAGTGGTTGTATACAGCTATCTGGCGAGAATTGACAAACGTTGGCTGGCCATTCCCGTTTGCGCAATTACAGCATTGGCAATAGCCTTAATGGGGGGAGCTGGTTTTGATCTTCAATTTACGACCGAAATGGGATTGCCCAACCTAAACCCAGTTCATTGGTGGGGAAGCACGGAAAAAGGCTGGATGCTAGGTCTACCAAATACCCAGCACTTCATTGCCTCCCTACCATTTGCAATCTTAGCGGTAGCCATGTGGTCCCCGGACTTCTTGGGACATCGTATTTTTCAAGAAATGAATTATCCCAAGAACTCTGAGAAAGTATTGATGGATGTAGACGATACCATGACCCTATGTTCAATCCGACAAATGGTAGGAACCGCTGTTGGTGGCGGCAATATTACCTCATCTTGGGGTACTTATATGATTCCGGCCGCGATCGCCAAAAGGCCAATTCCCGGTGGTGCTATTCTTTTGGGCATTATGGTAATGGCGGTAGCTATCTTAGGAAGTCCCATGGATGTAGCCGTTTGGCCACCAGTGCGATGTATCGCCTTGCTCGTTGGGGTATTCCTACCTTTAATTGAAGCAGGGGTTCAAATGATAAAAGAAAGTGCAAGTGCACAAGCTGCTGGGATTTGTATTTTCGCTGCGATGGTAACAAACCCGGTATTGGCTTGGGCCTTGGCCATGTTCTTGGATAACAATGGCCTAATCGGGGATAAAGAAAGAGCAAAGAAGCTGTCCAAGGTAGATAAATTGATTATTCCCTTGGGCATACTGACCATTTGTGTTTTGGCAATCCTCTCTGTTGGAATGTTCAAAGGAAGTTACGGTATTCCAGCCTTATTGTGATATGAATAATTTAAATCAGTCGACCGGATGTGATTTTCACCATCATCCAAAACTACAGGAACTATTCATAAAAAAGAAATCCACTGTGGAGTGCAAGAAAAGTGATTAGCAACACTATAAATTACGTTTCCTAGATCAAAAGACCTTGGAAAGGATAGATGTTCCATTCTTCTCCCCGCACATTGTACAGATTTTGGAAGAACCAGGACCGCTAAACCATTTATCATACTGTCTCCAATATGTTGTGGGAGATTTCGAGTTCGATGATAGCCCAATGAAAAAATAACAATATCTTCTTTTTTTAGACGTTAAATACAGGTAATTTGCACCATTACCAGTAATGAATGCATAAGTTTTTCGGCTTTGAAAAAAACATTAGTTCCCCTACTAAGTACCTTACTCGTTTTATTTCTCGGATGTTCCAAGGATTCTGATTCCGATCCCACTGATAAGTTGGAACCGGACATAATAGCTCCTGAGGTAGACTTTTCAATAACTGGCTTTGATACCAGTACCACAGAACCCCTGCTCTTGAAGGGGGAAATCGAAATAAACGTTAATGCAACGGATCAAGGAGGCATTGGGAAAGTGGAAGCTTTTATAGATGACACAAAGGTCGGTGAGGACGTTTCGTCCCCATATAAAATAGTCGTTGACCTCAATTCATTTTTATCATCCGCCGATAAAGGTTCTGATGATTTCAATGGAGTACTTAAAATTGCTGTTTCCGATAAAGCCGGTAACCAAACAACTGTTTCAAAGAGTATTGTTATCACTATCCCTACGGTTTTGATTAAGTTGACCATTCCCGAAGGGTATCTCCGTCCTTTTTTCAAAACCGTTTATGCGTTCGTATCGGATATGGATGGAAATCTGTTGGAGTCCACCGTAACACCTATTTCACCAACCACCAGGACGCTGACCTTATACGCCCCGGAGGATTTTGATTTAGAAAAGGAATTTATGTTAACCTTCATGACCTTCAATCAAAGTTCAATCACGAGTTCCTTTGCAACCACCTATCAAAACTTAACCCTCGAAAACCCTAAGGAGATTGAGCTAAAAATTCCTGAAAGATTTACTACCATTAACAACCAAATCCTTGAAGCTATCGGGTTCCCAGAACATCTGCACTTCATTGGCGATGGCACAGATTACAGAACCAGTCTTTACTCGAGGACCCAGGAATGGCTTTTTTCCGAAATGAGACCGGACACAAGTCCAGAAAGGACTTCGAATAAAATATACCTTGGTTACCACTCCATTGAAGATCATACGGACTATTACTATTTGTTTCTTGACCGACCTCTTACAGAAGATTTTCAGTTGGATATAAGTGATTTTGAGAATACTAATTCAGCAACAAAATCCATTTCATTTACCAACTTTCAGCATAGACCAGATATTCAGACCAGTGTTTCCATTTTTGGTTACGAAAATGAAGAAGATGTTCAAAACGATATTTACCATACTTTATGGGCCCTGAGAACAGGGAATTTTGCTTTTCCTATGCAGTATAACTACAACAATTCCTTTTATCAATACAGACATCAAATCAGGATGGAACATTTTTATTCTGAAGGTATCGGACTTCCCAAGGACGAATATACCATACCAAGTTGGACTATAAACCCAGTCATTCAAAACAATAAGGTAGTACTTAATAAAACTGGCCAAGGCCATACCGTGGGAAGACTTAATTTAATGAAAGGCAATGAGAGTTTCATCTATGATTGGAGAATTCTATTTGATAGTGATAAGACCGACGAGGTAGTGATTCCTAAACTACCGGAAGCATTTCAAAACTCTCCCTTAGCCAATGACATAAGCTCAGGGGATTTAAACATTCGACAATTGGAAATAAGCAATTTTAACAATATCACTGCCTACGGAGACTACATAACAAAAACCGTAAAAGAACAGAAAGATATCCATGAAGTATCAGATGGAAGGGAGACCATTTTTATAGCCAATCCATCGGTCTACATACAGTTTAAAGATTTGTTCTTTGATTAGTCCCTAATCCACACCATGATAAATATTTGATACCTATTTGCAGCTCAAATTTGTATTTTGGGCCTAAACCCTGTGTAGTTTATAGGGATACACTCCGCCCGCATTCCATTGGCATACATAAAGGTTTTTATCCCGATCTACACATACGTCGTGACAGTGCTTAAAGATAGGTTGATCCTGGAGCATCAATTGCAATTTGCCATTTTCATAGATAGGCTCGGTACCTCCCGGGTTGGAGATTACCTTGTTGTCCTTATCCAAAATTGTAACAAATCCCTTGTTCAGTTGCATATTGTAATTGCCTTCTTGCATCCCGAAACAGACTCCGGAATAAATATTCTCACCGTCCAAAACTGGGCGGCTTATAAACAGACCGGGCATATAAAATGTCTCCAGATATTCCCCATCCAGGGAAAAACGCTTAAATGAGTTCTTTATCCTTGCGGAACAAATCAAGGTAGGATTATTTGAATCCCTCGTGTCCAATGCCACGCCATGGGCTTGCTTAAACTTGGACTCCTGTAAAAAACTATCGCCTCCGAATTTTCGGATAAATTTGCCTTTTGTGTCATAGTGTAGGATAAACTGTGAGCCATAGCCATCCGCCACATAAATATCGCCATTAGGGCCTATGGCCGTTTCTGTAGGTCTATAAGCCGATTTCTCATCGTAGGCACCAACCTTTGAAGGATGATCCAATTCCATGGTAATTTTACCATCGAGTGAGCTTTTGATAACTCTACCTAGCCCTGGATCCGTAATGTATAGGAACTCTTCTCCTCCTTCGTCATGTAGGGTAAGACCATGTGCTCCGGGCAAATTCAATGTCCAGTGATCTAAAAGTTTTCCGGAGGTATCATAGACCAAGATATTGTTCTTCGGATGGTCAGTGAGCATAAAAAGCCTTCCTTGGCGGTCCATTACCATTTCATGGCAATTATTCACAGGATACTTCTCGGGATTTAAATCTCCCCATTCCTTTTCCAGGCGATATTTGAAATCGCCATGCCCAAGTATTACCTTTCCCAATCTTGCCTTTGCCGGCATAATATAGAAAGGAACCGACGAAGCGGCCAAAGTAGCACCGCCAGCACTTAGCGTTTTTCCTAAAAACTTTCTTCTATCCACGAATCCCTTTATTACGCCAAAATATCCTTGACCACATGCCCGTGCACATCGGTTAAACGATATCTTCTTCCTTGATGTTTAAAGGTAAGCCTTTCATGATCTATACCCAAGAGATGCATCAAGGTCGCCTGAAAGTCATGTACATGTACCCCGTTCTGTACCACATTGTAGCTAAACTCGTCCGTCTGCCCGTAGACCATGCCCGGTTTTACCCCGGCACCGGCCATCCACATGGTAAAACAGCCCGGATGGTGATCCCTGCCATAGTTATCCGCTGTTAATCTGCCCTGTGAAAAACTGGTCCGGCCAAACTCACCGCCCCAAATCACCAAAGTGTCCTCCAAAAGCCCTCTTTGCTTCAAATCGGTAATGAGTCCAGCTGTGGCCTGGTCCGTGCTTAAAGCCTGTCTTTTGATTCCCCTTGGGAGTCCGCCATGTTGGTCCCAACCCATATGGTACAATTGGATGAATTTAACATCCTTTTCGGCCAAGCGCCTCGCTTGAAGACAATTGGCCGCATAAGTACCGGGTATCTTTGCATCCTCACCATATAGCCCATAAATATGATCCGGTTCATTGGAAGTATCCACGGCGTCCGGCACCGAACTTTGCATGCGATACGCCATTTCGTACTGGTTGATCTTTGATTGAATTTCCGGATCTTTCCAAATATCGTATTGATGGTTGTTCAATTCCGAAATATAATCCAACGCCCTTCTACGATCGTGGTCATGAACGCCGTGAGGGTTGTTCAAATATAGAACGGGATCCTTGCCTGATCGGAACTGTACCCCTTGGTGATGGGACGGAAGAAAACCATTGCCCCAAGCTGCAGAACTTAAGGGCTGGGCACCTCCGCCTTTTGAGAGCATTACCACAAAATTGGGCAAGTCCTTATTGTCACTTCCCAATCCGTAGCTCAACCAAGAGCCAATGGAGGGCCTACCACTCAGCTGTGATCCCGTCTGAACGAACATTACGGCAGGCTCATGGTTAATGGCCTCGGTATACATGGACTTGATAATGCAAAGATCATCCACCACCTTAGCTGTGTATGGAAAAAGTTCGCTGACCCAAGCACCGGATTGCCCATATTGCTTAAAGCCATAAATTGACTGTACCAAGGGAAACGTGGACTGGGATGTGACCATTCCGGAGTTCCGCTGGGTACCCCGTACAGAATCTGGAATTTCCTGTCCATGCCATTTGGCCAATCCCGGTTTGTAGTCAAAGGTTTCTATTTGGGAAGGTCCACCGCTCTGAAATAAATAGATAATCCGCTTCGCCTTGGCCGGAAAATGGGTCCCGTTCAATACTCCGCCGCTATTATTTAGCATAGGAACGTTTTTAGGGCCCAATACATTATTTGCCAACACATTTGTCGGGCCCAGTAGACTGGAGAGTGCTATAGAACCAAAACCCATTGAGGCTTTTTTTAGAAAACCCCTTCGGGTATCCTCAAATTTTTGCTTTTCCTGAAACTCGTTCATAACCAAATGATTTATCTTAACGTATACCCTTCCGAAGTATTCATAATTCCATTTATAACTGTGGCCAAGGCCGCTACTTGAATCGGATCAGAGGTGCTTCTTATTTTTGTTTCACCCATACCCAAGTAGGCCAAGGCATCTTCTTTTTTTATCGAAAAACGTTCCAATTCATCATCGTAAAACTTTTTCAGCAAGTTCAATTCCAAGATTTCGGGAGCCCTTCCCGTACTCAATTGAAACGCCTGTTCCAGTTGCTCTTCGGTATGATTTCCGGTTTGCTCAATAATGTTTTCCGCCAATACATAGGAAGCTTCAACAAACTGAGGATCGTTCAGCAACACCAATGCCTGTAAAGGGGTGCTTGTTTGTCTTCTGCTCACCGTACATACACTTCGATCCCCCACATCAAAAATCTGCATGGAAGGTGGGGCCGATGTACGCTTCCAGATGGTATAGAGACTTCTGCGATAGAGCCCCTCCCCGGGTTCCTGTTTATACCGATAACGCCAAGGTTTGTTACTGATTTCGTCCCATAGGCCCTCTGGCTGATAGGGATAAACGCTAGGGCCCCCAACTTTTGGGGAAAGCAGTCCACTTATGGCCAAGGCATTGTCCCTGACCATTTCAGCGGTCATACGCCTAATGGGGCCGCGGGCCAATAATACATTATCCGTATCAATTTCAAGTAGCTTCGGTCTTATCTCGGAATTTTGTTGGTACGTAGCCGACATAACTATGAGTTTATGCATCTCTTTGATATCCCAACCGGTTTCCATGAACTCTACGGCCAACCAATCCAACAACTCAGGGTGAGAAGGAAGATTTCCTTGATTTCCAAAATCGTCGGATGTGGCCACCAGACCGCGACCAAAATGCATCTGCCATAATCGATTGACAAAAACTCTTGAGGTCAAGGGATTATCCTTATCGAACAACCATTGGGAAAGTCCCAACCTATTTCTTGGCAAATCTTCACTAAAAGGCATGATGATTTCGGGAACGTCGGGAACCACTTCTTCCGTGGGGGCATCGTACATACCGCGATCGAGTACATAAGTGGGGCGAGGTTCCGGGAGGTCACCAAGAACCATAATCTCCCTAATAGGTTCCAGTTCCTCGATTCTTTCCTTTCGTAACCGTTGCAACCTCAAACGTTCCTGTTCCGTTTTTTGATCGATTGAGGTGTAATAGAAATCCTTTAAGAAATTGTCGTTCCTGTCCCCATCCATCATTTTTAGGGCTTCTTCCGGAGCAACATCATAAATTACTTCCAAGGCCGACAACTCCCTATCATAGATTTTAAGGTTGTCTATCCCCCCGTCCTTAAATGTTTTGAACTTATCGCGAACGCCCATGGTAAAACCATAAAATGGATAGTTATGGACGTTTTTTCGAAATAATATGGATTTATAAAGGTTGTCGATTTCAACTTCTACAGGAGCTTCCTGGCCATTCACATAGATATGTACGCCATCTGCCTTGGCCAATCCATCGTAGGAAACCGTGACATGGCTCCATTGCTTTTCAGGAATAGGCTTCTTGGTCTTTACCTGTATGGCATTGCTAGGCCATGATCTTGCTATAATGAATTTTAGGTGATTGTTCTCCAAATGCATGGAATACCCCTTTAGTCCCAATCGGGTTTCCTCACAGTGGGTAAAAAGGGAGGCTTCTTCATAAACTTTGTCCGGAAAAGCATTTACCGATACCGTGAAGGGATCGGACTGGTCAAACCAACCTACTTTCTCGGGTAAGGTAATGGCGGTGTAGTCGCTAAAGAATACCGCCTTTCCACTTACCCCTTTTTTAAGTTCGGGCTCCTTGACCAAGGCCATGTTCCCATTGCTATTCCCGCTCTGGGTATAAAACGTTTTTGCATCCTTTGGAATAAAATTATCGAAATTCAGTCGGGCCACCAGACCTTTTTTGAGCCCCTTTTGCAAGTCATCTTCAAGATTGTTTCTGAGATTGGCGGCTTGTATTTCCTTCAGCTTTTCGCTCTGTACGGAGGCCAGTTCCTTTTTGGTAGCATTTATGTTGGTATCAATATATTCCAATACCTGCTCCTGCTCCTTATTGGTCAACAAAAGTGATGGCCCCGGAACCTGACCTGGGCCATAAACTGCGGTACCCAGCTCATTTGTACTATTAAAAAAGGCAAATAGTTCGTAATGGTCCTTTTGACTGATCGGGTCATATTTGTGATCGTGGCACCGGGCACATTCCACACTCAATCCCAAAAATGCTTTCCCTACGGTTAGGGTCCGATCGGCCACATATTCCACCCGATATTCTTCAAAAACAATACCGGCCTCGGAGTTTCTTTTATGTAATCTATTAAAGGCCGTGGCCAGTTTACTTTCTTGGGTCGGATTTTCAATGAGATCGCCGGCCAACTGCCAAGTGGTAAACTGTTCATAAGACATATTTTCGTTAAACGCCTTGATGACCCAATCGCGGTAAGGGCTAAAATCCCGATGTTTGTCATCTAAATACCCATCGCTATCCGCATACCGAGCCACGTCCATCCATTCCGCCGCCATTCGTTCCCCGTAGGCCGGGGACGCCAAAAGTCGGTCTACCACCTTCTCGTACGCTTGGTCGGTAGTATCGTTTACAAAGTCTTGTATCTGTTGTAAGGTTGGCGGCAGACCGATCAGATCAAAGTTCAGTCTCCGTATTAAACTCTCCTTGGTCGCCCTTTCAGAAGGAACCAGTTTTTCCTTTTCCAACCTGCTACCGATAAAAAGGTCGATTTCATTATTGGCCCAATCCTTTTTGGAAACTTCTGGTAATTCCTCTTTTTTGGGGACAATGAAGGACCAATGGGGCTTATACTGCGCACCTTGTTCTACCCATTTGACCAGGGTCGCGATTTCCTTTTCGCTAAGCTCTACCTTAAACTCGGGGGGCGGCATTTTGACCTCAGGATCTTCTGAGAGCATACGTCTTACTATTTCGCTCTTCCCCGGTCTGCCTTGAACCACTGGATGCTTTCCAGAACCTTCCAGCGCTTCGTAGGCATTTTCAGCAAGATCCAGCCGAAGTCCAGCCTTTTGATTGGCCATATCCGGACCATGGCAAGCAAAACATTTGTCGGAAAGTATAGGCTTTACATGGTAATTGAAATCAATCCGGTCTGGGAGTTCCTCATAAGCCGTTTCAATTCGATCCGGAATATTCCAACCACAACCCGAAAGGATTATTACCGATAAACACCCTAGTATTAGTTTTCTGTATGCTATCATAATCAATTGTCAATCAATCAAATATAATTATAATGCCAAGCGAAGTTCAGGTATAAAAACAGTTTTATTAACTGTTAATAATAAATTCATACCTTTAGTAAAACGTAGGTTTGAAGCATGGTAAAGGAGGAATTTCACGGTATCGTTGAAAAAATCATAGCCAGTAAATCCTTTGGAAGATCGGGTACCTATGCCAATCTTTTAAGGTACTTGGTGGCCTGTTCCCTAAATAAAAATGTGCCCAAGGAAACTACGATCGCCTCTGAAATTTTTGGAAAAACCGATTTCGATCCCTCGCAAAGTACCTTAATTCGGGTATATGTTTATAATCTACGCAAAAAACTAAAGGCGTACTATCAAAATGAAGGCAATGTTGATGAAAAACAATTGACCATACCTAAGGGAAGCTATGCCATTGAAGTCATTGAAAAGAAGGATTCCATTTCAAAACAGTCCCCATCCCATCGTAAAAAATGGATTATTCCAATAGTTACGGCCTTACTTCTATCACTTGCATTGAATCTCTATCAGGGCACTTTGAACGGAGAAAAATCTATCATCAACAAAGACGGACTTTGGGGGGATTTAATAGAGAGCGAGCTTCCGACTATGTTGGTAATGGGCGATCTCTTTGTTTATAATGAACGGGATACCATAATGCAGTTAACCCGGACCATACGAGATCCCAGCATAAATTCCTTGCAGGAGTTTGAAGTCTTCAAATCAAATAATACAAAGGTCAATACAGAAATTGAAGCGTTGACGTACACTCATCTTATATTAGGTAGTGCCCAATGGATAAAGAAACTTTCGGAGGTTTTTTACTCTATCGATAAAAGTTTTATTATCCGTACCATGTCCAGATTTAATCCAAAACAACTTCAGGACTATGATATTATCGTTGTTGGCATGCAAAAGACTCTGGGTGTCTTCCAGTCGTTTTATAAGGATTCGGCTTTTGACTATGATGTCGAGAATGACGCATTCCTATATAAGCCTGATGGAAATGGTGAGACCCTGATTTACAAACCAAGGGGGAATGCGGATTCGTATCATACGGACTATAGCCTCTTGACCAAAGTTCCGGGGCCAAATGGCAATACCATCTATCTTTTTTCGGGAATCTGGGATACGGGTGCCACTCAAAGCCTTAAGAATTTTACCGAAGCTAAATTGTTACAAGGATTGGAAGCGGAACTCCAATCTAAATTTGGCTATATCCCCAAGTATTATGAGGTTTTTCTTGAGGTCAATGGAATAGATAGAATGGAACTCAGCAGTAAAATTCTGTACCTTCATGAATTAAATTATGATTCCGAACCTTAACCGTTTCGAGAATAAAACGTATTATTAATCCTCTAAATCATTAATGTCTTGAGAGAAATGAAAACAGTGTTCAGTTGTGTTGTGCTAGTTCTTGCTTTTGCCTGTAAAACCGAAAAAAAAGCGGACACTACTATCTCCGAAGAATCCCCGAAAAGTGAGGCGGTTATTCTAAGTCCTAAAGAAAAACAGGGAAAGGAACTTCTTGAGAATTGTCTCAAAGCCCATGGAGGAATGGATATCTGGAAATCCTTTGTGGGACTGGAATACAACCTTGATGACAATGGCAAGCAAGTCTATCAGCTTACCCATTTAAAGGACAGGCGTGCTTATCTTAAATCAAAAAAATACAAGGTCGGTTTTGATGGAAAAGTTGCTTGGGCAGTCCCTGATGCAAGCGGGGTATCGGGGAAATCGGCCGCCTTTTACTATAATCTGGATTTTTATTTCATTGGGCTACCCTTTCTTTTGATGGATCCGGGGGTAAACGTCAGCTATGCGGGAAAAACCACAATAAATGACAGGACATTCGAATCCTTAAAAGTAACATTTGGTTCGGAAGTGGGTCTTACCCCGGAGGATGTATATTATCTTTATATCGATCCAGAAACCTATCTCATGGAAATCCTTACGTATTCCGTTTCCTATTTTGACAAGGAAAATTCCAAGGTAAGCAGTGCAAAGGTCTATTCCGATTATAAAAAAGTGCAAGGGTTGATGATGCCGCACAAAATGGAAAATTTTGAATGGAAAGAGGGTACAATGGGGAAAAGCAAGAACCACTTGCGCATTTTTAGCGACATACAATTTCTAAAGGAAATTTCAAATGAAGAAGTTTTTGAAGTACCACAGGATGCGGTTGTCGAAAAGTTAAGGGATTAGGTTTTTGTGCCGTATCCTAATTAGTAAGACCCTACTTTTTGGAATATTCCAACAGTTCTTCCATAGTATATTCCGAACCGCTCCTTGATTTTGTATTCCGAAGTTCCTCTACTTTTTCTTCAGTAAGTGCTTTGGGGTCGTCCGAAAAGGCATTGGTAACATAGGAAATGATGTCCGCAACATCCTTGTCCGTTATGCCTTCGTTCCGGATGAGGCCGGGCATGGCCAGATTAAAATCGTAATGCTCCCCGTTTACTTCTATTGGTCCTTCCAGTCCGTGAAGAATTATTAATCCCAACCTTTCGGCATCCACAACGTGTTCGGAATTCATAAGGGGCGGTGCCAGACCTTGTATGCCCTGCCCATTGATACCATGACAGGAAGCGCAGATCTCAAAGAACATCTTGGCTCCATGTGTTCTATTGTCCTGAGCCAAGTTGGCTGTGGTAAAAATAGGATTCGTATTTCCTTTCGCCCGTTGCTCGATACTTTGTGTCAATTGCGACATAAATGATGAATTATCAAAATCTGGTAACACGGCCAAAGATTCCTTCACATACAATTCATGCTCCGCTAAACCACTCAAAATAGCCTCATGAAAAACAGGTTTCTTTGGATATCTATCCAGTAACGTGACCATTTGCGGAAAGAATCGCTCTTCATCCATGCCTATCCATATACCCAATGTACTAGCTATATAAAGGTCAATACCATTATTCCCGCGACTGATCAAATCTTCAAAAAGTAACTCGGCATTTCTACTGTTTTCTTTGGATGCAAATGCTTCCATCAAGACAACGGCATGTATCGTAACATCGGCCGAACCGTTTTTAGCTACATCGACCAAAAAATCAAGGGAAAGGGCATCCAATCCTTCCAAAGCATACAACGCATGGATTTTGGCCAAAGGGTTTTCTTTCCGTAACATCAAATTTTTCAAGCTCTCTATTGCTTCCCTTTCTTTTTTGAAAATCAAATAATGTTGGGCCCTGTTACGTATCCATCCGTTAGGGTGTTGCAATAGAAGTACCAGTTCTTCGGCTTTTAGAGTTTCGAAATCCGGAAAGGGTTCAACCTTGCTCGTTATATTTTGTACCTTTAGGATACGGCCAAAATTAGTCAAGGTATCCAGTTGGTTCCCTTTTACTTTCTGTTTCAAATAAGGGCTCAGGTAAGCGTGATGTCCTATCACACCACGGTGCATATCCACTATATACATACTTCCATCCGGACCGTTATTCAAATTTACGGGTCGAAAACCTTCATCCGTTGAGGCCAAAAACTCCCGGTCTTCCCAGGCCTGTCCCGCAATAGTGGAATCCCCGGTAAATTTCAAAATATTCCGTTTGATCAAATTTCCTTCGGGAATACAAACGAATACATTCTGTTCATACTCCTTTGGAAATGTTCCTCCTCGATACACCAATGGTCCACAAGCGGCAGTGGCATTGACCAGGACACTGTCCTTGTTCAAAACACCCTCGGCATATCCCCTATTTACGGTCGTGGCATGCAATGGATAAACACGTTGATCTTTGGTAAGCATTTGATCTACGGCCAATTTGGGTGTAAAATAGGGATTGCGTACCATGCGATTGGGCAAGACATAATCTCCCAAGAGCTGTCTTGAATTATCATTGTAGTACAGTCTTCCGAAATTATCATGACTGATTCCCCACTGTCCCCGGAAGGTGGTAGGCTCTTTTTCCCATACCCCATTTTTTCTTCGGTACCGAAAATTCGAT